>NZ_AUYC01000016.1:0-75413 GCF_001625685.1 Pseudoalteromonas luteoviolacea CPMOR-1
GCAAGGTGAAGGGAGCAACCTTCACCGTTTTAAGTCTTTCTTCTTTTGAAGACAGTCCCTTAGCAGCGGTTAAACCGGCTCACTTCACCTTGCGCAAATTGAACGTACTCGCTTCGCTCGTTATCGTTACATTTTGCACGTTAATCACCTTGCGCAAAAAGAGCGCACTCGCTTTGTTCACTGTCGTTAAGACTTTGAACTTTAGACCCTGAAGCAAGTTCAGGGTGACGGAAAGGTTGGGTGCTGCGTCACGGTTTAAATACGTCATCCTGAACTCGTATATGGACTCCTTTGTTTTGGTCGGCACCACATTACACTGTATGTGAGATGTGGTGGAGTCCATATATCGTTTCAGGGTCCATTTCTTTTTGCCTAATATATGGTTTCCGGAGCAAGTCCGGAATGACATAGAGAGAACCTGCTATAGATTGATAGTAGTATATTGATTTTGTTCGGTTAAACCGGCTAATTTCACCTTGTGTAAAAAGGGCGTACTCACTGCGTTCGCTGTCGTTACATTCTGCACGTTAATCACCTTGCGTACCTTCATAGGTAGTAATTAGAGCGATTTACCAACAAAGTCATTTTCCATTGTGAAATAAAATCATAGAAAATTTTATTGAAAAACTTATTAGTTAGACTTGGTACTTGTTTTGTGCATTATTGCTACAAGTATAAAGGTAAAAACTCTCATTTTTAGGCTATAAAATAATCACTTAAGCATATGAAAATCATGCTTAAACTTCATATATTTATACCTCACGATAAGTGAATAATTCATTACAATGACTCAAGTTGAATTAAGTTTGTTTAGGATTTGATATTAATGAATAAAACTTTCTATTGTAAATAATACCTTACGTATGATGGTGTTTTTGGTTAACTTTAAGTTAAATAAATTGTTTATTATTTCTACATTTGAGCTACATTTTGTATGGAAATTAACCAAATGACATAATAAAGGAACAAGTATGCGTAAATTAAACACACTAACATTTGCGGTCTTGGCAGGTCTTTCAGGAAGCTGTTTAGCACAAGCACAGCTGATGACTGTAGATCAAAGTAATGCGATTGAGGATCAATATATTGTTGTCTTCAAAACGCCAACCGTAATGAATGCTTCGAGCAGTGATGCTATTTCTAGTTATGCAAAAAGTCAGGCACAAGCTTTGACCTCCAAGCATAATGTGCAAGTTTCGAAGCATTTCGAAGGTGTTTTAAATGGTGTTGTCGTTAGTGCTTCGAAGCAACAAGTACAAGAATTATTAAATAATCCGAGTATTGACTACATTGAGCAAGACCAAATGGTGACGGTTACACCTATGGTTGATGCGAGTGCCGACCAAGGCAACGCAATTTGGGGCTTGGATAGAGTCGATCAGAGAAACTTACCGCTTAATAGTAACTATCACTATGATTTTGATGGTAGTGGCGTAACCGCATATGTTATCGATACGGGTGTGCGGATTACTCATGCTGAGTTTGGTGGTCGTGCAAGCCATGGTTATGACTTTGTAGATAATGATGCGGACTCTAGTGATTGTAATGGTCATGGTACGCACGTAGCAGGCACTATTGGTGGTGGGGCATATGGTGTTGCCAAGAATGTAAATGTAGTAGGGGTACGTGTACTAGGTTGTAATGGGTCAGGCTCATACTCAGGTGTGATCTCAGGTATTAACTGGGTGAAGAATAATGCCTCTGGTCCCTCTGTGGCGAATATGAGTTTGGGTGGTGGTGTATCTCAAGCAGTTGATGACGCGGTAAATGCGGCTGTTGCTTCAGGCGTTACATTTGTTGTTGCTGCGGGTAACGACAACAGTAGTGCATGTAATTACTCTCCTGCACGAGCAGCTGATGCTGTTACTGTTGGCTCAACAACAAGTTCAGATGCCCGTTCTAGCTTTTCAAACTATGGAAATTGCTTGGATATTTACGCGCCAGGATCTAGCATTAAATCAGCTTGGTATAACTCAGATTCGGCAACAAACACCATCAGTGGTACGTCAATGGCTGCACCTCATGTAGCAGGTGTGGTTGCTTTGTATCTTGATGAAAATCCAAGTCTAACGCCAAGCCAAATTGATACACTATTAAGTTCACGCAGCTCAAAAGATAAAGTGAGTGATGCAAAATCTGGGTCTCCGAATGAGTTATTGTTTTCACTTGCTGATAGCACGCCTCCACCTCCACCACCAACGATCCCTGAACTAGATGATGGCGTTGCGGTCGGTGCAAGCGGTGCATCTGGCAGTGAGACACACTATTTATTCAAGGTGCCTGCAGGTAAAGATACATTAACTGTGACGTTATCAGGTGGAACTGGTGATGCGGATTTGTATGTTCAACAGGGCCAGAAAGCAACTCAGAGCAGTTATACATGTCGCCCTTATAAAAATGGTAACGATGAAGTCTGTACTATCAACAATCCAGCGGCTGGGGATTGGTATGTCATGCTGCACGGCTATTCAGCATACTCAGGCGCAAGTCTAGTTGCTGCGACCTCAAGTGGTAATGGCGGCTGTGGTGCGAATTGTCTTGAAAATGGGGTGCCTGTAACTGGGCTATCTGGTGCTTCAGGTAGTGAAGTTGCGTACACAATTGACGTACCTGCAAACTCAACACTTAGCGTAGAGATCTCAGGTGGTACTGGCGATGCAGACCTGTATGTAAGAAAAGGTCAAGCACCAACAACTTCGACATATGACTGTAGACCATACCGTAATGGTAATGCTGAAACTTGCACGCTCACTAATAGCGGTGGTGCAGCGACCTATCACATCATGTTACGTGGCTATAATACGTATTCAGGTGTTACTTTAACAGGTAGCTTCTAAGTTAGAAAATAAAGGGAGCAGAGGCTCCCTTTATTTTAATATACTTTACAAATAAGACCTTTGAGATAAAACCCTTCAGGGTAGAAGCCAGCAATAGGGTGATCAGCTGCTTGATTTAGTCTCTCCATTATCATCAGATCTTTACCCGCATCCAGCGCTGCATCTGCGACGACTTTTTGGAATAGGTTTTGATCCATTAACCCTGAGCATGAGAAAGTCAGTAAGGTACCACCTGGCCTTAACAGTTGCATCGCAAGCATATTAATATCCTTGTAGCCTCGACATGCCCCTGTTAACTGGGCTTTGCTCTCAGCAAACTTAGGTGGATCCATGACGATGGTATCAAATTGGCGTCCTTCATCTCGGTATTCACGAAGTAACTTGAATACATCTTTTTTGACAAAATCGACTTTACTTAAATCGAGGTTATTGTGCTCAACATTCCGTTTAGCCGTATCTAGAGCGGGCTGAGATACATCGACATTGATGACTTCATCACATCCGCCTCTGAGTGCATATAAGCTGAATGTGCCAGTGTAGCAAAAACAGTTTAGTACACTTTTACCGTTAGAAAAGCGTTCAAGTGCTGCGCGACTATCTCGCTGATCTAAATAGAATCCTGTTTTATGACCGCCGATAATATCGACTTCCAGCTTTAGACCGTTTTCTTCGATGAGAACGGGTTCAGTGGGTGCTTCACCATGTAAAACCCCGGTGATTTTCTCAAGGCCTTCTTTTTTACGTACGTCTACGTCTGAGCGTTCGTATACATGGCAATCTGGAAAGAGTTCGCGTAATGCCGCAACGATCTCACCTTTGTGTCGTTCTGCACCCGCACTTAGTAACTGACATACTAAATAATTATCGAATTTATCAATTGTAATACCCGGCAAGCCATCAGACTCGGCTGCAGAAAGCCTAAAACCGGTTAATCCGCCTTCAGAAATAGCGTACTCACGTACGGCAAATGCTCGGGCCAAACGACGTTTGAAAAAAGCTTGATCAATTTGCTCAGTTTCATCAAAGCTCCAGATCCTTGCTCTTATCTGAGAGCTTGGGCTGTATGCTGCTGTTGCTAAGTATTGGCCATCATGACTGTAGATTTTGACAATATCTCCGAGTCCGGGTTTACCTTTGATTTTTTTAATTGCTTTAGAGAATATCCAAGGGTGTTTTCTTTTAAGAGATTTTTCTCGGCCGGGTTGTAAATACAGCGCGCAAGACATATAAATTCCTTACTAAGTAGAATCCTGTCATTTTAGTGAAGGGGGTTCCAACATACAATGTAAAGCATAAGGTTTAAGTAAAAATGATGGAAAATATGAAACAGTTTGAGGAAGCATTTAAGGAGTTTATGCTAGATACACCTTTTGCCGATACTGCACACGACCTTTCTCACATACAAAGAGTGGTAAAAACGGCTAAGGAATTGGCCGTGGCAGAACATGCAGATTTAGACATTGTTATTCCAGCTGCTTGGTTACATGATTGTGTCGCAGTTGCCAAAAACCACCCTGATCGTGCACAGGCCTCAAAAATGGCTGCCGATAAAGCTGAAAGGTTTTTGATTGAAATTGGTTATCCCCAAGAAAAA
Source organism: Pseudoalteromonas luteoviolacea CPMOR-1 (assembly GCF_001625685.1). GTDB lineage: Bacteria > Pseudomonadota > Gammaproteobacteria > Enterobacterales > Alteromonadaceae > Pseudoalteromonas > Pseudoalteromonas luteoviolacea_K. Next base: position 4,432 of record NZ_AUYC01000016.1, read on the forward strand.
TTAGAGGGGATCCATCATGCGATTGTTGCACATAGCTTTAGTGCGAATGTGCCGCCAACGACATTAGAAGCTAAAATTGTGCAAGATGCAGACCGAATGGATGCGTTGGGGGCGATTGGTGTGAGCCGTTGTATGAAAGTGGGTGGTGCAATTGCGAGACATCTGTATCACACGGATGACCCTTTTTGTTCAACAAGAGAGCCGGATGACAAAAATTATACGATAGATCACTTCTTCGTGAAGCTGTTACACATCGAATCTCAAATGCACACGATGTCTGCTAAGCAAGAAGCAAAGCGACGCACTGAATTTATGCGTTTGTTTCTAAAAGAATTAGGCCGTGAAATCTCGCTTGGCTAAGCCAGTTACCTTGTCATCCTCTTCACAAAGACCACGACAAACAGAGCTAGAGAGAAGCTGCCTATAAAGGCCTCTATGGTTGCTATGAGGCGCGTTATGCCTACGGGGGTAATGTCGCCATAGCCTAGGGTAGTAAAAGTCACTACACTAAAGTAGAAGCAATTGAGCATGGACTGCAAGTTCTGTTTTATAGGTGCATCCGCAGCAAACTGGATCACATCACCATTGTAATTTATGCCGAGCATGAAATAACATAGTGCGCATAATAAAATCATGCCCAGACTAAAGCGGATGACGTTTTCCGGCTTCTCTCCATAACCACACAACATATCAATAAAGCTTGAGACGAGTCTTTTTTTCGAGTATTTGGGATACTGCGCATGTCGCATTCGTAACTCGCTGTAAGTGTACTTACCAGCCATCTCGAAAAGCCCTTGCTGTTCAGCGCCTTTTCTGAGCAGTCGATAGATCTCTTCGCTCTGTAAGTATAGGTCCTGCGCCTCTTCGTTATTTTTTTGTTTTGTTGCTTCAATCGCCTGACTTTCTTGAAGTAGTTTATCTCCCAACACAAGGTTATCTATTCTGGTGGCATTAAGCTTTACGCCTAAGATATTGGTGTTTTCAATTTTACAGCAATGCAAATTCGCGTCTCTTAAATCTGCTTTCATTAGTGATGCATTGCGAATTGTACTGTTAAAAAGGTGAGCGCCATGCAAGTTTGCTCTGTAGAAATTACCATAGGATAAATCGTAGCCATTATGATCGTTAAACTTCACGAGGTTAAGACCTTCCAGATTTGCTCTTTTGAGTTCGAGACCTTGCAGTAACCCTCCTTTTTTGGCATAACGTTCGAGTTTATGTGATAGCTCTAATCCACTTTTATCAAACTTAGCATCGTGCCAAAAGCAATATCCAGAGCCCATGTCGATTTCTTGGCATTTGTGTCCATCGGGAGATATGTACTGACACTTAGGTTTACTAGTCATGGCAGCCTGTTTTTTCCGTAATAAGTATAAAGATTAGCAGCAATTTTGATTGATAGATGAAAAAGCAATAAATTTACTATGAATTTCAATTACCAACTCAAATTGAGCCACCGTAGAAAAACGGTTGCGATCAGTGTTAAGCCGCAAGGGGTCGTTGTCCATGCTCCTTATGGTATTTGTAAAAAATGGCTAAACGGCTGGTTACTGAGTAAGCAAGCGTGGGTTGAACAAAAGCAACAACTTGTGGCTGAGAAGCAAGAACACATGAGTGAGCAGCAGCTAGAGTGTATCAATATCTATGGGAAACCGTATGCGCTCAATTTTAGTGCAACAATGAATTTTATCGACCATCAAAATAACTGCATACACCTCAAGTCGCTTTCAACGGCTCAGAGAAAGGAGCTAATTAGTGAAATTAATGAGTTATTGACGGGGGAGTTAATAAGTTATTTAGAAGAGCGACTGCCTTACTTTGGATCCATCATGGGCTCAAAATATAAAATATTAAAAGTACGGTTTTATAAGAGGCGATGGGGAAGTTTGTCTAGCAAAGGGGTATTAGCATTCAACTGTGCGCTAGCCTGTGCGCCGAAATGGGTGATTGACTATGTTATTGTGCATGAGTTAGCACATTATCATGTCATGGCTCATAACCAAGCTTTTTGGGATATTGTGCGTCGTTATTACCCGGAGTTTAAAAAAGCGAAAAATTATCTCAAAGAACAAATTAAAATAATTCAGTAGGGTATTAATAAAAATATATCTGGAAATAAATAAGGAAGTGGTGGAGGGAGCTGGATTCGAACCAGCGAAGGCTGAGCCGTCAGATTTACAGTCTGATCCCTTTGGCCGCTCGGGAACCCCTCCATAACAGATTTTATAAGTACAAAGTGGTGGAGGGAGCTGGATTCGAACCAGCGAAGGCTGAGCCGTCAGATTTACAGTCTGATCCCTTTGGCCGCTCGGGAACCCCTCCAATTGTACTTTGTCGTTGATGGTGGAGGGAGCTGGATTCGAACCAGCGAAGGCTGAGCCGTCAGATTTACAGTCTGATCCCTTTGGCCGCTCGGGAACCCCTCCTCAACAACGGCGCTGATAATAACAAAGTTTTTGACGAAGTAAAGAAATGTCCTAAAGTTTTTTCAAAAAATGCCGATAAATTTTCAGATTTAGAATTTTTTGGCGAAAATCCATGCAGATAGAACAATTGTTACTCAAGGAGGCTCAACTCGGTAATGCGTTGAGTATAAGTGTTCATGAATCGAGAAGAGGTGACTTTGCGCTATTGTTATCTGCATTATCTCAAGATGTGTTGGATTTTAGCCAGTTTGATTTACCTCGTAGTACTATTGATGAGGCTGATAAGTCTGAAGAAGCATTACGTAAAGCGCTTCAAGTGGGTCCTAAACAGCCTCTTGCGCCAGAAGAATTTGACTTTTCAATAGGGCAATACAATCGGTATTTTGTAAAAGATGGCGGATTGGAAGATATAAAGCTCAATGAGTGCTTAGATCCAGAGCCGTTTCATATTCGTGATGATAAGTCCCATATCCCTCTACACGTCGTAGAGAACCTTGAACCCGCAGTGAGAGCGAAATTGTATCGCCAAAAACACCCTGAAGTTGATGTGAAAGATAAAGAGATTGATGCAGCTGCATTTTACGATCAGCTAGCAAGTGGTGACATGCAGTCTCAGCTTAATATTGCTGTTTAGGAAATAAAAATACTTAGGCAGCTCGACCAAGACTAAATTAAACCACCTAGTTTTGTTTACTACCCGTGGCACTTTTTAAACTTTTTCCCACTTAAGCACGGACAAGGATCGTTACGGCTTACTTTTTTGCATTCAGCAGGGAAAAGCTCACCATCGAGGTATAGCCACTGATTATCTTCTTTAATAAACCTTGAACGTTCGTGCAAGGTACTAAGTTGTGTGCCCTCGACATAATATGCTTTAAATTCTACATATTGATATTGTATGTCTTCATCTGTCGTAATTACGTCTAATTTGACAAATGATACTTGTTGGGAAAATGCCAATATATCTTTAACTGTGTGCTCACTTCGGGTTTGTGATGCATAGGTGTCTAAAATATATTGGCCCTCTTGAGTGCAATATGCACTAAAACGAGAGCGCATTAATTGCTCAGAATTTATGGGTGTTGACTGACCTGAAATAAAAGGCTTACAGCATTGCTCAAAGGTTTGTGTGTTACCACAAAAACACATAAATGACCTATATGATTAGTGCGCAAGTTTTGACATTGGTAAATGTGCAGCGCCTTTAAAGCAATACAGTGCGGTTTTTGAGCAGGAAAGGCTCCTGTGCTCTATTTGCTTTTGAGACAAAACCCCTGGCCATGTAATTACAGCTGCAAAATTACCATTAGACAACGCGCGGTCCAAAGTATGCTCTAAGTTTATCAGATCTCGCTGTTTGAGCACTAGTAGCTTATTTATATTGATGCCATAGCTGTCTAGCATGGTTTTATTTACCGCATGGTCGGGGGCAATTAATAATGTCCAGCCAGCGATAGCATTACATTGGTATAAAACTTTTAATAGCATATCATTTGTGCTTTGTACGTCGTCTGCGTCCAAAACATTAAAACTATCATATTGATTAATGCTCTTTAGCTGAGAGTTAACGTTCGTTGAAATGTGCAACATGATTAGACCACTGATTCTTTATACAGTATATATACAGTATTTCATACAGTGGTTTTAATCAAGCTTTATTTGATGATTTTTTGTTCTTTTTTCATTCAAGGGGCCATAGAAAGTTATTTATCTGCGCCAAAATGCATTTGCTGATGGATTTGTTCGAATAATGTTGCGGCATAACACTGAGCATCTATATAACGCTTCGTTGTTAAGTGTGGGCGGACTTCATTTAGCGTACTTTGCGCAGCATTATTACCTTGGCTCTGGGCAAGACTTAACCATGCGACACCGTGAAAAACACTTTTAGGCACCCCTTGCCCTTTGATAAATAGCAGGCCTAAATAGAATTGGGCTTTATTATCTCCTGACATAGCTGCGAGTCTCATCCACTTGGCAGCCAATGGATATTGTTTTTCTTTGATGTAATAAAGGCCTTTTTTATAAGCTTGCTCGGGTTCTTGTGCATTTGGCCAGCTGTGTTTGGGGTCAGGCTCTTGAGTCACAAACTCGAGCACATTGAGTAGTTGTTGCTCTAGGTCACCACTGTGCGCTTTTGTTGATAGATTGCTTTTCATACTCACTTCACTTATTACAACTTAGTCTTCATTGTAGCTGATTTTTACTTTATTTGTCCGTTAAAGGGCATGATTTATGGTAAAATCGCGGCCCTCGTTTCCATTTAAAATACAAAGACATGCTAGAAAAATTATTTTCGCTCAAGTCGCTACACACGGATGTAAAAACCGAAGTTGTAGCGGGACTCACAACATTTATCACCATGGTTTATATTGTATTTGTTAACCCAGCAATGCTTGCTGAAGCAGGAATAGATCACGGTGCGGCATTTGTTGCTACCTGCCTGGCTGCCGCAATTGGTTGTTTTATCATGGGCTTTATTGCTAATTATCCGCTGGCATTGGCACCAGGTATGGGCTTAAACGCATTTTTTACCTATGGAGTTGTTTTAGGTATGGGCCATAGTTGGCAAACTGCGCTTGGGGCTGTGTTCTTGTCTGGGTGTTTATTTTTATTGTTAAGCCTCTTTAAAGTGAGAGAGTGGGTCATACAAGCTATCCCTGTGGTGTTAAAGCGTGCTATCGCTACCGGTATAGGTGCATTTTTGGCACTGATAGCCCTTAAAAATGCAGGCATAATTGTGGCGAGTCCTGCAACGCTTGTACAGTTAGGTGATATCACCAGTCCAGGCCCTTTATTGGCAATTTTTAGTTTGTTTGTTATTACAGCATTGATGTATCGAGAATGGAAAAGCGGGGTATTGATAAGCATATTATTGGTTACGGTCATTGCTTGGGCATTGGGATTAGTGGAGTATCAGGGGATTGTTTCTGCACCGCCTAGTATTGAACCCACATTTGGGCAGCTAGACATTGCTGGTGCTTTAGAAATATCGATGTTGAGTGTGGTATTTGCATTTTTATTTGTTGATTTGTTCGATACCAGTGGCACGCTGGTGGCTGTGACGCAAAAAGCGGGCATTGCTGACGACAAAGGTAATATGCCAAGGTTGGGGCGAGCACTGTCAGCAGATAGCTCAGCTACAGTGGCTGGGTCATTTTTAGGGACCTCTACTACGACTTCCTACATTGAATCGGTATCAGGTGTTTCAGTTGGTGGGCGTACTGGCCTAACTGCAGTTGTAGTTGGTTGTTGCTTTTTGCTTATGATGTTCTTTGCGCCATTGGCCAAAATGGTACCAGCATACGCAACTGCTGGTGCAATCCTCTATGTATCCGTACTCATGTTACAAAATTTGAAGTTGGTAAATTGGGATGATATGACAGATGCGATTCCTGTGAGTGTTGTCCTATTAATGACACCACTCACGTTTTCAATAGCACATGGTATTGCGTTAGGGTTTATCGCTTATACCGCGGTCAAATTGGCATGTAATAAAAAAGAAGAGATATCTATCAGTGTTTGGGTACTGACGATATTATTCATTGTTAAATTTGCAATCAGCTGATCACCATTTCTTTTTTGGTGCGAAAAGGACATCTAAATCGTCCTTTTCTTTCTCTGCTTTTTTCTTAACTGCTGATGCGTTAGAGGCCTTAAGCTCGGTACTGATTTCGTTCAGGTAGCTTTCCAGCTGGTTCTTCTTTTCTGTAACGTATTCATCACTGTAAGTGACAGCCATAATAGTTGCGTAGGCTTTTTCGAAATATTGTCTTGCTGAGCCAACCATATTGGCTGTTTTTGCAGATAGGCCGCGTTTGATTTGACTTTCTACATTGATCCTTAACTGAATTTTTTCCAATCGGCGATCTTCTTTGACGAAAACTTGTGTATCAACTTTTCCTTTACTGTGCTCTGAACGAAGAAGCTGACGAAGTTTTTTAATGCCTTGTACTAGGGCAATCAGCTGTTTATCGTTGTCAGGTAAAGCGACATTGTCACTGTCACTCAGGTTAGCTGGTTCAGAGTTCATTCGTTCGTTTGACTCATGAAGACGGTTTTTTAACTCTCGAGAAGTAGGTGAGAGTTCAACCATAGTCGCCAGTGCATTATGTACTCTTTTTTGTATGACCTGAAGCATTGCGCCAGACATAGGTATATTCGCACTATTGACCAGAACATCTTCTGACTCTTCAATGATGCGTTTTTGTTTTGCTAGCTCTTTGCGTCTTTCTGCTTCTTGTTTTTCTTTGTGCTGTTGAATTGCACTAACCCAAACTGCAATTATAACCAAAGCAACAATCAACAATACTATTATGTAAACAAACATACCCGATTCTCTACGAAAACTACCCAAGGCGATAATTTTTTATATTACATCAAACAATTGTATATTGGATAGTTTTAATAACAAGGTGTATGTAAATGAATTTGAATACACCATTTTTCAGTATAGACGTTTCTAATTAGTTTTTCTTATATGATTGCGTAAATGTTACAATAACTATCAGGCTGCCAATAACTATGCTAGTCTTACAAAAGATCCGACTCGGCGTTCAGCGTAAACCAAGTCTTTTATTGGATAACAACTAAAAAAATAAACAATGTTATGAAACTACAACAATTGAAATACATAGTTGAAGTACTTAATCATAATTTGAATGTATCTGCCACTGCTGAGAGTTTATATACTTCCCAGCCAGGTATTTCAAAACAAGTACGTATGCTAGAAGATGAATTGGGTGTGCAGATATTTGGTCGTAGTGGTAAGCACCTAACTCATGTCACCAGTGCCGGTAATGAAATAATCAATATTGCCAGAGAGATCCTTTCAAAAGTAGAAGGGATAAAAGCGGTTGCAAATGAACATACATTACCTGATCAAGGTAAGTTAAATATAGCGACCACGCACACGCAAGCACGTTATGCTTTGCCGCCAGTCATTCAAGGGTTTATGCAAAAATACCCTGCTGTATCATTACATATGCATCAAGGCACGCCTCAGCAAATTTCTGATGCTGCGGCCAGAGGGGATGCAGATTTTGCGATTGCAACGGAAGCATTGCATTTATATGGCGACCTAATTATGCTGCCATGCTATCACTGGAATAGAAGTATTGTCGTTACTAAAGATCATCCGTTGGCACAGCTGGGTAAGAACATCACTGTGCAAGATGTTGCGAAATATCCATTGATCACTTATGTGTTTGGCTTTACTGGTCGTTCAGAGTTGGACAAAGCGTTCAATGCACATGGTCTCGAGCCGCATATTGTGTTTACTGCGACGGATGCTGATGTCATTAAAACCTATGTCAGGTTGGGCTTAGGTGTAGGCGTGCTGGCGACGATGGCAGTTGATGACATTGCTGATAAAGACTTGGTATGTATTGATGCGAGTCATTTGTTTGAGGCAAGTACAACTAAAATTGGTTTTAGAAAAGGCAGCTTCTTACGTGGCTACATGTATGATTTCATAGAGCGATTTGCTCCACATTTAACGAAAGATGTGGTTGAAAAAGCGAGCTTGATGAGAAATCAAGATGATGTAGACGCGCTATTTTCAAATGTGACACTGCCAGTGAAGTAAAAACCGTTTTACGCGGTTGAAGTAGAAAACCCAACATGTGTTGGGTTTTTTGTTTTAACACTCGATAATATTTACAGCCAGACCGCCACGGGCCGTCTCTTTGTATTTGGTTTTCATGTCATTACCAGTGTCGAGCATGGTTTTGATTACTTTATCGAGCGATACTTTTTGTTCTCCGGTTCCTCTTAATGCAAGCCTTGATGCATTAATCGCTTTTACAGCGCCCATGGCATTTCGTTCTATACATGGCACTTGCACAAGTCCACCGACAGGATCGCAGGTTAGTCCTAAGTTATGTTCCATACCAATCTCGGCAGCATTTTCAACATGGACGACGTTACCACCCATAATTTCAGTTAATGCGCCTGCTGCCATCGAGCATGCAACACCCACTTCGCCCTGACATCCTACTTCGGCACCTGAAATAGAGGCATTCTTTTTATAAAGAATACCGATGGCTGCTGCTGTGAGTAGGTACTTAGTTGCAATCTCCACATCGACCTCTTTGATGAATGTGTGATAATACATAAGTACGGAAGGTAAAATGCCTGCTGCGCCATTAGTCGGCGCTGTTACAACGCGACCGCCAGCTGCATTCTCTTCATTGACAGCCAATGCGAACAGGTCGACCCAGTCCATAGCACGAAGCGGATCGTTACTATTTTCTACATTCAGCTTCAAATATAAGCTAGGTGCTCGACGCTTTACCTTTAAACCACCAGGAAGGATCCCCTCGGTACGCATACCGCGCTCGATACACGCTTTCATTACTTGCCAGATATTAAAGAGCTCATTTTTGATCTCAGTTTCACTGCGCAGTGTTTTTTCATTCGCCATCATCAATGCAGAAACACTTAATCCTGTTTCTTTACAAATTTGAAGTAGCTCTTCTGCGGTATCAAATAAATAAGGCGCTGGGTTTTGTTCACGTATATCAATCGCTGCTTGTTTTTCAGCTTCAAAATCTTGGTCGGTTACAATGAAGCCACCACCAATTGAATAGTAAATTTGACTATGTATGAGCTCATCATCCTTATAAGCTTGGATTTCCATGGCATTAGAGTGCTTAGGTAATGTTTTACGGCGATGAAAAACAACCGCGCCTTGTTTCGGAAAATCAGCTTTGTGCTGCTGGTCTAGGTATATCACTTGTTCTTGTTCAATTTTTTCGAGTATTTCGGGAACAAGGTCAGCATCGATCGTTTCAGGATCGTGACCAGCAAGACCTAATATCACAGCTTTACCTGAGCCATGGCCAATACCTGTTTGCCCAAGGGAACCAAACAGTTCAACTTTTACAGAAGTGACGTCATCAATTAATTTACTATCTTGTAAATCTTTGACAAAAAGACGCGAAGCGCGCATTGGACCAACAGTATGGGAAGACGATGGCCCAATACCGATGCTAAACATATCGAATGCACTAATCATAAAATTTACTCATCATTGCCTCTGAACGGGCGCACATAATAACGTTAATTATTGCAGAAGTAACCCGTTATTGGATGGAAAATTGACAAATGTAATGAGATTAAGAGAGTGTGCTAGTTAATTTTTTTATAATGCTTGCCGTCGCGCCCCATAAAAGACCATGGGAAGTCATGAATCCGTTGATATTTATGGGCTTGCCACGATATCGACATGGGTAGCTTTGCCACTGAATAGGGTCCATAAGGGCACTTAAAGGGATGGTAAATACACTGTCTACTTCATTACTTTGATGTTCCCAAGTTGCATATTTCTGAACTCTTGCAACAATGGGAGTAATATGAAATCCGCTCAAGGTGTTATGGATTGGAAGTTGCCCCAGTGCACTAATATGGGAGCGACTTAAACTGATTTCCTCAAAGGTTTCTCTTAAGGCTGTGTCAACGGCGGAGTGATCACCGTGTTCCACTTTTCCACCCGGAAAACATATTTGACTCGGATGCGACCTTAATTTGGCGTGTCGTTTACACAACAATATGTGCGCGCCATTGTCTATGTCAATGAGTGGGACCAATACTGCACTTTCTACTCCCTGTGTTGCACAGCGGGAAGCAGAAAGTGGAGAGAGTCTAAAACGACTGATTACGTGTTCAAGCTTCATTGCAATACAGGTAAAATCTTATTGACCTTGTGATACGTTTCTTGATACTCAGCGTCTACTTGCGAGTCGGCGACAATACCACCGCCAGCCCAACAATGAATGCGGTTGTTTTCGCACACTAATGTACGGATAGTGATAGAAGTATCCATATCGCCGCAAGCACTGAGATAACCCATAGAACCACAGTACGCACTTCTGCGATGTGGTTCAAGCTCTTCTATGATTTCCATCGCTCTGATTTTTGGTGCGCCGGTGATTGAGCCACCTGGAAATGCAGCTTCCAATTGATCTACAGCACTGCAGCCCTCTGCTAACTCACTCGTGACAGTACTTACTAAATGATGTACTGCAGGGAAGCTCTCTATTGCAAATAGCTTAGGAACGCTGACAGATCCTGGTTTAGCAACTTTACCCAAGTCGTTACGTAATAAATCTACAATCATGACATTTTCGGCACGGTCTTTACTGCTAGTTTGTAACGTTTCAGCCTGATGTTGGTCTGCTCCGATATCTGATAGGCGTGGCAGCGTGCCTTTGATTGGTTTGGTTTCAACTTGTCTTTGACGAACGGAGATAAAACGTTCAGGCGACACCGAAACAATCGCCTTATTTTCACCTAAATTATAATAAGCAGAAAAGGGGGCTCTGTTTTGTTGTCTCAGCTTTTTGTACGCAGCCCAAGGAGAGCCTTGGTAGGTGGTACTAAAACGCTGCGCGAGATTGATTTGGTAACAATCCCCCGAACGCAAATAATCTTGGATACGCTGAAACTTGGTGTGGTATTGTTGTTCAGTCATATTGGATTGCCAATCGCTTTGTAATTCAAACTGGTGTGACTTAGCACTCGATGTCTCTATGAGCTGAAGGTAGTCATCAAGGCGATCAACATTCGGTTGAGATACGTAATACCACTGCTCATGTTTGTTATCGAAAATTAAAGCATCAAGGTATAATCCAACAACCGTATCTGGCAATGGAATGTCTGCTTCAGCATTTTGCGGTATTGACTCGATGTAGCGCCCTAAGTCATAGCCAAAATAACCGAGCCAACCGCCACAAAAAGGTATCCCCTCATTTCGTGCAGCGCAAAGTTTTTCTAATTCTTGATGTAAAATTTGAAAAACACTGTGTTTTTGAACGAGGCCATCTAAAAAAACATGTCCGTTTTTGGCTTCTAGTACATGCGCCGGTGCATAACTAATAATATCGAAACGACTATTTTCATGTGTGGCGTCACTGGAATCTAGAAGAATAGCATATTGTTGCGCTGAAATTTTCTCGAAAACTTCAACTGTAGAGAGTGAAATGTCAACGGCAATGCATTTATTCTGTGCATTTATCATTTACTTGACCCTGAAAACTAGCCCGAAACGGGCGAGGAGGTTATCATAATTAGAAATGAATCTATAGAGTCGAGAAGTGATAACTCATAATCACAATAACAATCTCCTGAGTTTTGGCAAAATGGGGGCATAAAATCATTTTGCGCTTAACTTGAGTTGTGTGGTGGAGTGAACATTTTTCGACTTACCAAGAACACACCATTTGTATAAAGATAATGGTTACTAAAGGAACCGTCATGAGTATTATCCGTCAACAAGACTTTATTGATAGCATTGAAGATGCGTTACAATATATTTCTTTCTACCATCCACTTGATTTTGTACAAGCGCTAGAAAAAGCTTACAACAATGAGCAAAGCAAGGCAGCTAAAGATGCCATTGCACAGATCTTAATAAATTCACGCATGTCAGCAGAAGGCAAGCGTCCATTGTGTCAAGATACCGGTATTGTGACATGCTTCGTTAAAGTAGGTATGGATGTTAAGTGGGATAAAACCGATTTAACCGTACAGCAGATGGTTGACGAAGGTACTCGCCGCGCATACACAAACCCAGATAACCCACTTCGTGCTTCAATCGTTGCAGATCCAGCTGGTAGTCGTAAAAACACCAAAGACAACACACCATCGGTTGTACATGTAGACTTAGTGCCGGGTGCTGAAGTCGAAGTAATGATAGCAGCTAAAGGGGGCGGTTCTGAAAACAAAACTAAGATGGCGATGCTAAACCCGTCTGATGATGTTGCTGCGTGGGTTGAAAAGACATTACCAACAATGGGTGCTGGTTGGTGTCCACCAGGCATGATCGGGATTGGTATTGGCGGTACTGCTGAAAAAGCAGCTGTTTTAGCGAAAGAATCTTTGATGGACCCAGTGGATATTCATGATCTTCAAGAGCGTGGCGCCGAGACTGCGGAAGAAAAGCTACGCTTAGAAATTTTTGAAAGAGCAAACAAGTTAGGTATTGGTGCACAAGGTCTTGGTGGTTTGACAACCGTTGTTGATGTGAAAATTAAAACTGCGCCTACGCATGCTGCATCAAAGCCAGTTGTGATGATCCCGAACTGTGCGGCTACTCGTCACGTACATTTCACGCTTGATGGGTCTGGTCCTGCAGATCTTAAAGCGCCAAAATTAGAAGATTGGCCAGAAGTAACGTGGGAAGTGGGCGAAGACACGCGTCGCGTGAATTTAGATACATTGACTAAAGATGACATCCAAGATTGGAAGATGGGTGAAACTGTATTGCTATCCGGTAAAATTTTAACGGGTCGTGATGCTGCCCATAAGCGTCTACAAGAAATGATTAATTCTGGAGAAGGCTTACCGGAAGGTGTCGACTTTACCAATAAATTTATTTACTACGTTGGTCCTGTTGATGCAGTGGGTGATGAAGTAGTAGGTCCTGCAGGCCCAACTACGTCAACACGTATGGATAAATTTACCGACTTGATGTTAGAAAAAACAGGCCTTGTAGGTATGATTGGTAAGGCGGAGCGTGGTCCTGCTACGGTTGAATCAATTAAGCAGAATAAAGCCGTTTATCTAATGGCAGTAGGTGGTGCGGCATACTTAGTTGCAAAAGCGATTAAGAAGTCTCGTGTTGTTGCTTTTGAAGATTTAGGTATGGAAGCAATTTACGAGTTTGAAGTAGAGGATATGCCAGTAACGGTTGCAGTCGATAGTGAAGGTGCCAATGCGCATACACAAGGTCCTGCTATTTGGAAAGCAAAGATAGAAGAGCTTGATGCGAAGTTAAGCTAACTGATATAAAGAATAAAAAATACGGACTCTTAAGGGTCCGTTTTTTTTGTCCTTATTTTGTACAGACTGCTGTTAAAGCGTTACTGAAATGAAGGTGTGAGTGTTTTTTGAGCTGTAACCTTTATGGGTAATATCTTTGTAATCTTCAAAATGTAAATTTATACTTACAAGCGCACTTAGCTTTACGTTTACGTAAACAGATACTATAAAAAATAAAGATATTTTTAATTAATCATGTTTTTATTTTGCCTTTAAATAAATCTTTTAATCTTTATTTTGATATTGTGTGGATTGTTTATGCGCTCTGATGCGTGTGTTAGCTTAGATCATCTCATTTGCTGGATTGCCTAAATAGTTAATGATAGAGTCAGGCGCAATTTCAGCGCTATCTGACAAGGTCAGACAAAAATCGGAGAATAATCAAAGTGGCTGTATTTAACCAAGTTGAATTTGATAACCATGAGCAAGTTGTGTTTTGTTCAGATAAAGAGTCGGGCTTAAAAGCGATTATCGCAGTCCATAGTACCAAACTAGGTCCAGCTGTAGGTGGTTGTCGTCTGTGGGACTATGCAGAAGATCAAGATGCAGTTTATGACGTATTACGTTTATCAAAAGGTATGACTTACAAGAATGCCGTTGCACGTTTGCCATTTGGTGGTGGTAAATCAGTAATTATTGGTGATGCAAAAACGGTTAAGTCTGAAGCGCTTTTTAGAGCATTTGGTAAGCACTTAGAAAGGTTAGGTGGAAGCTATTACTCTGCTGAAGACGTCAATATCACAACAGGTGATGTGATGGTGATGCACAAAGAGACCAACTATGTATTAGGCCTCGAAGGAAAAAGCGGTAACCCGTCGCCATTTACTGCATTAGGTACATTTCTAGGTATTAAAGCAGCCTACCAACATAAGTTTGGTCACCAAGATTTATCTGGTGTAAAAGTATCTGTCCAAGGTTTAGGTGCGGTTGCATACACACTATGTAAGCATTTACATGAAGCGGGTGCAGAGTTATTTGTGACTGATATCAATGAAGAGTCAGTGGCACGTGTTGTCAATGACTTTGGTGCAACAGCGGTCGCAATCGATGAAATCTATGACTTAGATGTTGATGTTTATGCGCCTTGTGCACTGGGTGCGACAGTGAATGATGAAACGATCCCACGTATCAAAGCTTCTATCATTGCAGGTTGTGCAAACAATCAGCTAGCTGAACCTAGGCATGGCGACGTACTTCGTGAAAAAGGTGTATTGTACGCGCCGGATTACGTAATCAATGCCGGTGGTATCATCAACGTATACTACGAAACTAAGCCTGAGGGTTATGACGAAGCGCTTTCTACTAAGCACGTTGAAGGTATTTACGATACGTTAACTGAAATTTTTAGACGTTCTGACGAAGAACAAAAGTCAACGCACATCATTGCTGATGAGCTTGCACAAGAAATCATAGAAAATGGTCTTTGATAGAATCCTATTAAGGCTATAATGAAGGGCGTATATCGCCCTTTTTTTGTTGTTGTTCTATGAAAGAAATAAACCTCTCCACTTGGGAGCGTGCTGAACATTTTAAATTTTATCAGCACTTTGAAGACCCAAATTTTAATGTTGTTACATCAATTGACACCCATTCTTTATATACAGACTCTACGGCGGTGGGTTTGCCTTTTTCTGATTGCTACCTTTATTGTTTGAGTAGAGCACTTCAAGTGTGTGATTTTATGCGCTATCGCATCGTTGAGGGTAAGCCAGTAGAATTGAATGAAGTAGCAATTAGTAGTACTTTTTTAGCCAGTGATAAAACCTTCAGATTTATTTTATTAGATAACGCTGAATCAATTGATGAGTTTGTTACAAAAAACAATACTAAAAAGCAAAAAGGCTTAACGCAGTCATTGCTGAACGAAGATTTCTTGTCACAAAGTGGCGCTGTCGATCAAGTATATGTATCCATTTTACCTTGGTTTGAGGTATATGGATTTAAGCATGCTCGGCACTCTGGAGATAATTTAGGCATACCTAAAGTGGTTTTTGGTAAATTTAATAAAGAAGAAAATAGATTATCTGTATCTATAGAGGTACACCATGGACTGCTTGATGGTTATCATTTATCACTGTTTTTGAATGAGTTTTCTGCTCAGATCATTGCATTATGTGCGTATTTACAGCGTAAAAAAAGTTTTATTAGTTGATAATATTGTGTTATATGCAATTCTTTTTTGCGTCAAAAATATTCTAAAGCAATGAAATTTAAAGCCAATCTTGTATATTTAGATACATTACGAAGCGATAGTTGGTTAATTTTTAACTGTAATAAATTGTTAATTAAGTTGCTTTGTGTATGAAAAGTAAGTGATTTAAGTTTTTTTTCTTTGTTTTGTTGTTAATGCAATGTTTTATTTCAATTTATTAGTAGCACTGTAGCAAAATTAGTTTTGAACATGAAGTTGACATGGGCAAATGCATTTAGCATTATTGCACGGTTGATACTTCTAAAAAGGTATCCGGGGTACTCTTCTCTAGTAGAGTGCAAAAATTATAAAAGTAACATTACTTAATTGGTTGGGAACTATGTCTGTTAAAATCAGAAAGAGTCTTGTAGCTTCAGCGTTATTTGGCGCCGCAGCTTTTGCAAGCAGCAATGTGATGGCAGATCCTTTGAATGACATACAGAAAGTAGGTCAGCAAACTCAAAAGGCTGCTCAAAAGTCTCAAGAAAAAGTTGATAAAATTTACGGTCAGTCAATCGAAATGATTGCCGATTATCGCACGACTGTAGATGAAACAGAGCTTCTAAAAGTATACAACGACCACGTTGCACGTTTGGTAGCGGATCAAAATGCAAATATTGAGTCTCTAGAGCGTCAGATCGCAACAGTTGATAAAACTAAGCAAGACGTTGTGCCTTTGATGTATCGCATGATTGATACACTCGAGCAATTCATCAAAGCGGACGTCCCGTTTGATACAGAAAAG
The DNA here is from genome assembly GCF_001625685.1 of Pseudoalteromonas luteoviolacea CPMOR-1. Classification (GTDB taxonomy): domain Bacteria; phylum Pseudomonadota; class Gammaproteobacteria; order Enterobacterales; family Alteromonadaceae; genus Pseudoalteromonas; species Pseudoalteromonas luteoviolacea_K. The sequence continues at coordinate 20,615 of NZ_AUYC01000016.1, forward strand.
CGTTTAGAGCGTGTTGAAAGACTTCGCGAAACACTTTCTAACGCAAAAGTAACCACTTCAGAGAAATACCGTCAGGTGCTTGAAGCATACACAGTTGAAACTGCGTATGGTACTGCAATGACTGCATCTCAAGGTTCACTGGAAATCAACGGTAAAAATATCAACGTTGACTTCGCACGTTTAGGTCGTATTGCATACGTTGCTCAATCATTCGATCAAAAGAATGCATGGGTTTGGGACAACACTGCAAAGCAGTGGCAAGCGCTAGGTGAAGAGTACCTTAAGCCTGTTAAAGACATGATCCGTATCGCACGTGGTCAGGCTGCCCCTGAACTAGTTAAACTTCCTATTTTTGGCGCGGAGTAATAAAACATGAAGAAACTATTTAAAGGTTTTGCAGTTGCTGCAGCATTAACAGTTTCTGCTGGTGCCGCGTTGAATGCACATGCAAACACGGAAGCACTAGATAAGATCCTTGAGCAAGTTAAACAGAACCGTATTTCTGAAGGTAAAATTAACAAAGCTCGTGAGCAAGAGTTCTTGTCTGAGCGCGCTGACAAGCAAGCTCTTCTTAACAAAGCTAAGCGTGACCTAGCTGCTGAAAAAGCACGTGGTGAGCGTCTTAACAAACAATTCAAGCAAAACGAAGTTACACTTGCTGAGAAAGAAACTGAGCTAGTAAATGCACAGGGTACTCTTGGTGAGATGTTCGGTGTTGTACGTCGTTCAGCGGCAGATGCTATCGGTTCAATCGAAGCGTCAATCGTAAGTGCTGAAAAGCCGGGACGTGCTGAAGTACTTCGTTCTCTAGCAGCTGCTAAAGAGCTACCAACTACACGTGAACTAGAAGAGCTTTGGATTGCATTCCAAACTGAAATGACTGAATCTGCAAAGACATCTACTTTCGAAGCTGAAGTAGCTGAGCTAAGCGGTGACATCAATGTTAAGCCAGTTACTCGTATCGGTAACTTCAACCTAATCACTCAAGACGGTTATGTTGTATACGACGTAGAGAACAAAGCAATTGTTCCTCTAGGTAAGCAGCCTGCTTCTAACGTTGTTGCGACTATCGGCGACCTTCTTAATACACCTGCAACTGGTTACGTACCTTTCGTAGTTGACCCAACTCGTGGTGCTATCCTTCGCCTAAACACGCAAAAAGCGAGTGTTGAAGAGCGTTGGCACCAAGGTGACACAGTAGGTTACATCATCACTGCATTACTAGCACTAGGTGCGCTTATTGCATTGGTTCGTTTTGTTGACCTAATGCTTGTTGGTGCGAAAATCAAATCTCAAATCAAGAACGCTAACAACCCAAGTGACAACAACCCACTTGGCCGTATCTTGAAAGTGTACCATGACAACAAGAACCAAGACGTTGAGAACCTTGAGCTTAAACTTGACGAAGCAATTCTACGTGAAACGCCTCGCATTGAAGCTGGTATCAACATCATCAAGATCCTTGCAGCTATCGCACCACTACTAGGTCTACTAGGTACGGTTGTTGGTATGATCTTGACGTTCGAATCAATCACTCTATTCGGTACTGGTGATCCGAAGATCATGGCAGGTAACATCTCTCTAGCACTTGTTACTACAGCACTTGGTCTAATTGCTGCGCTACCATTAATCCTACTTCACGCTATTGTGGCTGGTCGTAGTAAATCAATCCTACACATTCTTGACGAGCAAAGCGCGGGTATCGTTGCTGCGCACGCGGAGAAGGAGAAAGCATAATGCTAGTCCTGGTGGAGACGTGGGAATCTATCAGGGATTTTGTTGCTACAGGCGGCGACGTACTATTCGTTGTCGCAATGGCACTCTTTCTTATGTGGGTATTAATGATTGAGCGCTATTGGTTCCTATTAGTTGAGTTCCCTAGAATGCATAAGGGGATTGTAGCTAGATGGGATGCCCGCCAAGATACTACATCTTGGTACGCACACAGAATCCGTGAAGCATGGGTTTCTGAAGCGTCTGAAAAATTAGATGAGCGTATGTTGATTATCAAGACATTGGTTGCAATGTGTCCATTAATCGGTCTACTAGGTACAGTAACAGGTATGATTTCAGTATTTGAAACCATGGCTACACAAGGTACTGGTAACCCGCGTTTGATGGCGTCAGGCATTTCAATGGCAACGATACCAACAATGGCTGGAATGGTTGCGGCACTATCAGGTGTATTCTTTAGCACTCGTCTTGAGGCGAGAGCAAAAATGGCTAAAGAAAAACTTATCGATAGTTTGCCACATCACTAGAGAGAGATATAAATATGGCACGTAAACAGCGTTTTCGTGAAGAAGAAGAAGCGGCAGTTGATATGACGCCGATGCTTGACATCGTATTCATCATGTTGATCTTCTTCATCGTAACTACCTCTTTTGTTAAAGAGGCAGGCATTGAAGTTAAAAAGCCAAAAGCTGCACAGGCTCAAACTAAGAAAAATGCAAACATCTTTATCGCTATCCGTGAAAACGGCGAGATTTGGATGGACAAGCGTCAAGTCGATGTTGAGCGTGTAAGCGCTAACCTTGAAAACCTTTTAGCTGAACAACAAACTGAAACTGTCATTATCCAAGCGGATAAAGGCGCTAAACACGGTGTTGTTGTGAAGGTAATGGACCAAATCAAGGCAACTGATGACGGACTGAAGATTTCAATAGCTGGAGCTAAGTAATGATTCGATTTCTGTTTTCACTTCTAGCAGGTGGGGCAGTAACTTTCGGCTTATTCTTCTTCATGTCTTACCTTATCTCCGGTGGAGCTGAAAGGGCAGACAATCAGAAAGAAGAGATCATAGTCGAGATTATGTCGAATCCGCCTGAATCAGACGTGCAGGAGAGGAAGCGTGTACCGCCTCCACCTCCTCCACCGCCAAAGCAGCCGCCTAAGCCGCAGCCGCCACAGCCAGAGACATCAAACCCTGCTGCTGGTGCAATCGGTTTTAACATGCCTAGCATCAGTATTGGTGGTACGGCAGGTGGTCTAAGTGGCCCGGGTGAATTCGGTCGTGATGGTGATGCAACACCTATCGTTCGTATTGAACCTAAATACCCACCGCAAGCAGCGCGTGATGGTAAAGAAGGCTGGGTACAGCTTGAATTTACAATCAATGAGCTAGGTGGTGTAGAAGATATTAAAGTTATCGCAGCTGAACCAAAGCGTATTTTCAACCGTGAAGCGCAACGTGCACTTCGTAAGTGGAAGTACAGACCAAAGATTGTTGATGGTAAACCAGAAAAACAATATGGCATTCAGGTTCAACTTGATTTCAACCTTAACCAGGACTAAGGAGTAAGATATGAAGCAGATGTCAAAAGCAACAGCTCTTGCTCTGATGATGTCGCTAGCTGGCGGTGCTTTAAGCACCGCAGCATTTGCAGCACCAGATCCAGCAAAGATCGAAGAGCGCAAAAATGCGAAGACAAAAGTCATGGGTGAGCGTGTTGGTAAAAAGGTTATTAAAGCATTTGACCTTTACAACGAAGATAAAGTTGATGAAGCGATCACTTTACTTCTTGAAATCGATGCATCAGATGATTTTGATAAAGCCACGGTTAATCGTTACTTAGGTAACCTTTATGCTCAAAAAGAAGAGTATAAAACGGCTATCAAGTATATTCGTCAAGCAGTAGCTCCTGATGTACTTAACTTCAAAGATCACGCAGATCTACTGAAGTTACTTGGTGACCTATTAATAGGTACTGAGCAATACGAAGGCGCTAAAAAATCTTATTACGACTGGATGGACTTTACCGGCGAACAAGACGCTAAAGTTTACGGTCGTATTGCACAAGCAAACTATGAACTTAAAAAGTTTGCTGATGTAATTGAGCCTGCTGATCAAGCGATTGCCCTAAATACTGAAGAACCTAACAAGTCATACTACATGCTGAAAATTGGTTCATATTTTGAACTAAAACAGTATAAGAATGCAGTTAGTGTTGCTGAAACACTTGTTAAAATTTTCCCTGAAGATAAGCAAGTTTGGACTCAGCTAGGTTCATTCTATATGCAAACAGAGCAGTACCGTAAAGGTCAAACTGTGATGGAAATTGCATATGAAAAAGGCTATTTCGAAAAAGAGAACCACTACAAGATTCTTGGTAGTTACTATTCTTTGAATGATATCCCTTACAAAGCAGCTATTACCTTTGAAAAGGCGATTAAAAACAAACACATTGAGCGCACAAAGCAAAATGTGACTGCGGTAGCAAGTTACTTCCACCAAGCGAAGAACATTGATAAAGCAGCGAAATACTACGAAGAAGCAGCTAAGTTTGAAAACGATCCGGAGTTGTATAGAAAGGCGGGTAGCTTATTGCTGCAAGACCTTCAATACGCAGCCGCGGTTGTTCGCTTAAACAAAGCGCTTGAGCTGGGCTCTAAGAAAAAGGGTACAATCTACTCTGACTTAGCAGAAGCTTATCTGTATCAAGAAAAGTACAAGCAAGCATATCGTGCGATTATTAAGGCTCAAGAAGACCCTAAGACTCGTAGATTTGCTCGCAGCTGGGCATCTTTCATCAAAGAAAAAGCACAGCGTAAAGGCATCAGTCTTTAATTTAAAAGCCCCGAAAGGGGCTTTTTTATTGCTCCCTCCAAAGTTTGATTCAAAACATGTTTATTTTGATAGATTTGCGTACACTTGCAGGCTAGATTTACACGTATTCTAAGTTGGTGAGTAGTACACAAAGGGGCATGACTCGTCTCTTTATCTTAAACAAGGCATTGATGGTTCTCGTGATCTAGGTTAACAATCGATTACCTATTAATGTAGAAAGCATGATATTTATGGAGATAATATGTTGAGGCTTAGTGGCATGATAGCTGTACTATCAAGTGTGCTATTTTTAGGCGCTTGTGGTGAGCCGGATGTGCGGATTAATGTGAAACAATTTGAGGAGCGAACCCAATCTCTCAATTGGTTCATGTTGAACAGTACAAGCGCAAGTATAGAAAAGATCTTGCCTTATGATGAGTTATATTTAGCCCGACGAAATGCGTTATTGAACTCACTTGATAAGGCTCAGTTAGCCCTCAATGATCAAAATACCCTAACTTATTTGACAATCCAACAGCGTTACCCAGAGCGATATTTAGGTTGGCCGGTGCAGGCTAACATCGTAGAGAAAGCCTTAAAGTATTTTACTCCCCAACAAGTCGATGCATGGCTTAAGCGCACTCAAATGCGGCTAGCAAGTGCGAGGGAGAGCAACATACTGCTTTCTAGAATTGAAAAGGCGCAGTTGCTTGCCTATCTCGGTACAACTAAACATCAAAGCAATGAGAAAGAAGCACTGACTGTGTTTCTACAGCAATATAGAGTCCGCTCTGGGATTGGTTTATCTCAGCTTCCTAACGGGTCCGAGTGGTATCAAAGTAAATTAAATTATTATACGAGTGATGTAAATTCTCCCCATGATTTGGCTCGTTTACTAAGCACAGTGATAGAAGGTGCGCCGAAAGAGATCACAACTGATAAACAGCTTCTTACTTCGTCTGTACTACCTACTGCGCTTGCGTTACTAGATGTTGGTTGTGAACATGTTATGGGGCTTAATTGGCGTGATCATTTTATCGATATTCGTAAAACAATCGAACAGTGTAAGGAGCAGACCGATAGAAATCTACTACATGTTGTTGCAGTGATAGCAGAGGTGGACTTAGGTGTACATGCTTTTTCTTGGTCTCAGCAGCAAGCAATGCATAGGTTACAAACAAGATTAAACCTGGATGAAGCGCAAGCCTATGCGTTACTGAAAAGTATTGTATTTTATCCCGCTACGATTCTTGCGTATTTAGATCAACTTAAGCATTTATAGGTACTTTGTTTGGGCAACATTGAGCACACCTTTGTGTCGCAGGATCTTGTTCTAACAGTTCATCTTCAATTTCCTTTTCGCAGTCGCAGCAAAATCCGAATTGGCCTATATCAATTTGGCATAATGCTGCTTCAATTTGTACTAGCCTCTGATAACTGGGAAATTGGCTTGGACATATTTTTTCATTAATGCTATCAATCCAGTCTGAAGGAGACGTACTTTCTAATTCCTTCGCAAGTTCTAAAATGACTGGGTTCGTATTTGTTCTTAAATCTCGGACAAAGCTTGCTCGCGTCTGAACAAGCTCCTCTCTCAACTTTACTTGGCATTGCTTTAGTAGATTTTCATTCATGGGCAGGTTCTCCTCTGAATGCCCATTATCTATTGCAGAGTCAATTAGATGTTATGATTTGAATCAAGTGACGGAGATTTTGCATATTTCTGTAATACATTAACGACGTCTGACTTTGCTTTTAGACGTTTAATTTCCTCGAATAAATCGTGGGCTTGAGGGTATTGTAATTTTAAGTAGCCAAGCCATTGCTTTGTTCTGGCAGAAAAATACTTTTCACTGACATTTTCATCCTGGTGCATGGAGGAGTTAACGATATGATAAACCACTTCTTGCCACTCTAATGGTTTATATGCCTGACCTTTCACATGGGCTTTTATCTTTGTTGCAAGATCAGGCGTGGCAAGGGCGCCGCGACCCAGCATCAGATCTTGACACTGACTTTGTTGCTGACATCGGATCGCATCGTCTACTTGCCAAATCTCGCCATTAGCAACAACAGGTATGGTTAATCTTTCCAATAGGGGAGGGATTTTTTCCCAGTAGGCTGGAGGCCGATAACCATCCCGCTTAGTTCTTGCGTGAATGGCTAAGCTGGATGCCCCTGCGCTCTGAACCGCATCAACGATTTCACTACTGTTAGCATCATCATCAAATCCTAATCGGATTTTGGCACTGACTACATGTTCTTCAGGAACGGCCTCGCGAACAGCTTTAATAATCTGATAAATTTGTTCCGGCTCTTTAAGTAGTACAGCACCGCCTTTGCTTTTATTGACGGTTTTAGCAGGACAGCCGAAATTTAAATCAATACCATGCGAGCCGAGCTTAACGGCTTTTCTAGCATTGGCAGCAAGTACATGGGGCACTTGGCCTAATAACTGTATCCTGACAGGGGTGCCTGATCGAGTTAGTCCCCCGTTGAGAAGCTCTGGACAATATCGAATGAAAACTCTTCTTGGTAAGGTTAGGTCAACAACACGCACAAACTCGGTGACGCAAAGGTCAAATCCGCCAAGGTCGGTAAGTAATTCACGCATTTTAAAGTCGACAACGCCCTCCATCGGGGCCAATATAAGTTTCATCAGTACTGCACCAAAGTAAAATTCGGGCTATTCTATATGAGATGGAGCGAATTATTAATATAAATCTTATCTGTTCCTCATACTCTAAGTACCCACGAAGTGTGGCTCTACACTCAAAAAAGAAAAACTTTGAAATTTGTTTTTAGGTAATAGGGTCTATTAAATGAACCCGAATTAATGATTGAGAGAAATAATTATGAATACAGTAAAGAAAAATTCCCTAGCGCTAACTTTGAGTGCAGCAGTTGCGAGCACTGCGGCTTTAGCTTCTGGCGAGGCGTCTGCAAACCCGTTTTCTTATGAAGTTTTAACAGCTGGCTATCAGCTGGATGCGAGCGAAGGTAAATGTGGTGAAGGTAAATGCGGCGGTGATGCCAAAAATAAAGAAGGTAAATGTGGCGAAGGCAAGTGTGGCGGCGCTAAAAGCAAAGAAGGTAAATGCGGCGAAGGCAAGTGTGGCGGCGCTAAAAGCAAAGAAGGTAAATGCGGCGAAGGCAAATGTGGTGGCGCTAAAAGTAAAGAAGGCAAGTGCGGCGAAGGTAAATGTGGTGGCAGCGCTAAAAATAAAGAAGGCAAGTGCGGCGAAGGTAAATGTGGTGGCAGCCACTAAGTCTAAGTTTAGCGTCATATAGAAAGAGAAAACTAAGGTAGTGGTAATGAATAAAGCTTTTGGCGACGTGGGTTTGGGTCTGCGCAGAGAGATGTTAGACGATGCACTGCAACACCCCTCTAATTTGGTCGACTTTTACGAAGTTGCACCAGAGAATTGGATGACACTGGGAGGGAAGTTTGGTGCGCAATTTGCGCAACTGACCGAACAGCATAATTTTGTTTGTCATGGTTTGTCATTATCACTTGGCTCTACTGATGCACTTGATACGGAGTTCATTGCTAACTTAAAAGTGTTTTTTGAACAGCATAAAATTAAGTGTTACAGCGAGCACCTCAGCTATTGTTCGGGTAATGGGCATATGTATGATTTGATGCCCATTCCGTTTACTGAAGAGGCAGTTATGCATACCGCCAAACGAATTGCTGAGGTTCAAGAACGGCTGGAACGGCGCATTGCAGTGGAGAATGTGTCTTATTATGCGGCGCCAGGTCAAGAAATGAGCGAGCTTGAATTTACTTTGGCAGTATTGCAAGAGGCTGATTGTGATTTACTTTTGGATGTTAATAATATCTATGTAAATTCGATTAATCATGGATACGATGCGCACGCATTTTTATCCGCATTGCCTACAAAACGTATTGCATATGGGCATATTGCTGGCCACTATGAGGAGGATAAAGACCTGCTCGTTGATACACATGGAGCTGATGTGTGTGATCCTGTCTGGCAGTTATTACATAAAGCCTATGAAGTTCATGGCCTTTTCCCAACACTATTAGAACGTGATTTCAACATTCCGCCTTATGAGGTGTTGCTTGAAGAGGTACAGCAAATACATCACGCTCAAACTTCCTTTCAACATGCGCAAAAGGGGATAGCTTAATGTCATTCCAAGAGGTTCAGGCTTCATTTGTAGCACATATCAAAGACCCTGATAATGCGGCAAAACCCTCGGATGTTGAAGAGCGGAGGATGAAGGTTTATAGAGAGTTATTTTTTAATAATATAGAGGGGTTTATTGCTTCAGCTTTCCCAGTATTGAAAAGTCTATACAGTCATTGTGAATGGCACAGTCTTGTGAGGCAGTTTTTTGCTCAACACTCGTGCAAAAGTCCATACTTTTTAGAGATAAGCTTGGAGTTTCTCCGTTATTTAGAATATACGTATCAGCCATCAGAGAGTGATCCCGCTTTTATGTATGAATTGGCTCATTATGAGTGGGTAGAACTCAACGTGTCTATATTAAAGCGCAATCCGAATGACCGTGTTCGTGATGAACTTATTGAGGAAAGTGATCCCTTATATCTTTCAAGTGTTGCGCAATGCGTCCAATACAACTTTCCAGTTCATCAAATCCAAGCGGATTTCCAGCCGACCGAGCCTGAAGGCGGACCTTATGGTTTTGTTGTGTACCGAGACCATGAAGAAGAAACGAAATTTATAGCACTTAACCCGATGACGAGTTTGTTATTGGCGAGTGTCGAACAAAATCCTGGAGTCAGTATTTTACAGTTAAGTGCACAAATAGCTCAGCAGATATCGGGGTTTAGTGCTGAGCAATTATCAGCTGGCGCATTGCAAACACTTCAGCAATTTACTGCGTTAGGGATTGTTGTTGATAAAAAGAACAATTCAGCTTTATTGAGGGCGTGACTTACACTAAAATAGCGAGTGTTTGTGCTAATGCCTTGTTTTCCTTATATCGGTTCAAGGCTTCTAAAAAGGTAACCCTCATGTCTAATTCTGAACGTAAAGATCCATTTAATATAAAGTACTTTTTAGCTTTTATAGTGCTTTTTGTGGTTGTTGGGTGTTTAAATGCGATACTAGGTTGGGCTACTTTAGGTGGCTAAACTTCTAAATAATATTGCCATAGGGTAACAACAATAATGGGCGGGTCACTAATTCATCTAGTTTGGCCCATTTATTGAACCTTTAGTCGTTTTTTCGTCGATTTTTGTCCATTCCAGTTTAAAGTCGATCCTTTCTTGTTATAATCATCTCCTTTCTATAATAAACCTTATAACCGAACGATTATGACACAACAAAACTTGTCTTTGATCAAAGATAGCATCGCAACCGTGCCTGATTATCCTAAAGCAGGCATCATGTTTAGAGATGTAACTACATTACTTGCCAACCCTGAAGCATTTCAAGCGACGATGGATGCGTTTGTAGCAGCATATAAGGACCAAGGATTTGATAAAATCATTGGTACTGAGTCTCGCGGGTTCATTTTTGGTGCACCGCTTGCGTTAGCGCTTGGGATCCCTTTTATTCCTGTGCGTAAACCTGGCAAATTGCCAAGAGAAGTGATCAGCCAGTCTTATCAGCTAGAATATGGAGAGGATACTCTTGAGCTTCACACTGATGCCGTGGTTGAAGGTGATAAAGTATTACTAGTAGATGATTTACTGGCAACCGGTGGTACGATTGAAGCGACAGCTAAGCTAGTCTCTCGATTGGGTGGCAAAGCAACTGATGCTGCTTTTGTCATTTCATTACCTGAATTGGGTGGTGAAGAGCGAGTAGCCGCACTGGGTATTAATATTCTAAAATTAGTAGAATTCGACGGCGAGTAGTATTAATGAGCTATCAGGTCTTAGCAAGAAAGTGGCGGCCTCAATCATTTCATGAAATGATGGGGCAGGAACATGTAAAGCAGGCGTTGATAAATGCCTTAAATGAGCAAAGGTTACATCATGCTTATTTGTTTACTGGCACCCGCGGTGTAGGCAAAACGACTATTGCTAGGATCTTTGCTAAAAGTTTGAATTGTGAGGAAGGTATATCGTCTACTCCTTGCGGGCAATGTAGTACTTGTGAAGAAATAGAGGCTGGTAAATTCATTGATCTGATTGAGATTGATGCGGCATCCAGAACAAAAGTTGAAGACACGAGAGAGATATTGGATAACGTCCAATATGCGCCAACGCGAGGGCGTTACAAAGTCTATCTTATCGACGAAGTACACATGTTGTCTAAGCATAGCTTCAATGCTTTACTCAAGACGCTAGAAGAGCCTCCAGAGCATGTTAAGTTTTTACTGGCCACAACGGATCCACAAAAGTTACCAATAACGATTTTATCTCGCTGTTTACAATTTAATTTAAATGCAATGGCGAAAGGTCAAATTGTTGAGCAGTTGGCCAAGATTTTACCAAAAGAAAATTTCCAGTTTGAGGATGATGCGTTAAGTGTCTTGGCAAAGGCTGCTGATGGCAGTATGCGTGATGCTTTAAGTTTGACAGATCAAGCCATTGCACAAACAAATGGCCATTTGACAGTAGCTGCAGTGCAGCAGATGTTGGGGTTAATGGACAGCGCGCACGCGATGTTATTGATGAGTGCAATACTGTGCCAAGACGGTAGTGCTTTGATGACTGAAGTCGAAAATATTGCATTGAAAAATGGTAACTTTGTAAGTGTCATCGATGATCTCATTGCGTTGTTGCATATCGTTCAATTGACACAACTTGTGCCGCAAGCTGCGCATGTTGGCCAATTTGATCAGCAACAAGTAAAGACACTAGCCGAGCAAATTTCGCCACAAACAGCACAGCTGTTATATCAACTGTTATTGAGCGGAAAAAAAGATTTAAGCTGGGCACCTGATGCTAAATTAGGCTTTGAAATGGTGATGCTCAGATTGCTCGCCTTTGAAGGTACTGACTTTTCTCAAGTGGGACCGGCTCCTGCAGCGTCGCTAAATCAAGGGCAAGATAAAAAGTCCAAAGCTGGTGCATTGCGTGACATATTAAATAATAACCAAAAAAAAACATTAAATAGCGCAACAGAAACGCATTTGGCCCAGCATAAGGCTGAGCCAGTGCAAGCGCTGCAGGCAGCACCTACACACAACGCACCGCAAGCTATGCCAGCACAAGCACCGCAGGCAGAGCAGATGCACAATGCACCGCAAGCTATGCCAGCACAAGCACCGCAGGCAGAGCCGATGCACAATGCACCGCAAGCTATGCCAGCACAAGCACCGCAGGCAGAGCCGATGCACAATGCACCGCAAGCTATGCCAGCGCAAGCGCCGCAGGCAGAGCCGATTAACAACGCACCGCAACAAAGTGCATCAGTGCAAAGGTCTACAGAAGCAGCTTCTCAAAGAGTGTCAATGAATGCAGACTTTGCGCCGCCTGAATATGAGCAACAATATAATGACATTATGGCGCAAGCGACGGCACAGGGTTTTAACGAGTCCATGACGGCGAGTGATAGCGTGCCTGAAAACACCGCTCAAGCATCTGCCAATGCAACGTCAGGCCAACTCTATGCTCAGAAACAAGGCCAAGCGCAATCCGCTATTGCAAAAATTCTACAAAATAGACAGATATCCGGTGCTGGGAAGTTATTAGGGGGCAGTGAAGCGCCAAAAAAGCCGAGTAGGGCGAATCGTGATACTCAAGCTATTTCTGTCCCTGCTCACGATCAGCGACCTGAACAACAGGCATCAAACAACTTGCCAGTTGCGGACTCCAGAGTACCGGATCAAGCTCCAATCTCTGCTAGGCCTCATGCACCTGGAACTGCGCTCACTAAAAAGCCTGAAATATCAGAACGCTTTAAAAAAGACGAAAGTAAGTTAGCGCCAGAGTTACTGGAACAGCTATCACCGGCTCCTGCCAAAGTTGACGAGCAAGAGCATGTGATTGAGATGCCTGTGCCTGAGAACTTTACTAGCCCTATTAGTAGTTTGAAATTTGCTCATGAAAAAGACGACTGGGCAAATTTAATCGAGAAAATGGCCCTCAGTGGTCGTGTTAGGCAATTTGCTTTGCATGCAATGTACGAGAAAAAGGGCAATGTGTGTGTATTAAAGGCTGAGCAAAGTCAACAGCATTTAGACTCGCCCATGCTCAGAGATAAATTGCAACAGTCATTTACGTTGACATTAAGTGAGCCAGTAGAATTGCAAATGGAGTTTGTTGAGCAGGTGCAATCTACGCCATTCTTAATACAGCAAGATATTGATCAACAGCGATATTTAGAAGCTGTTGATGCCGTTAATTCAGACCCTATTATCCAGACAATGGTGGCTGAATTTGATGCGGTGGTAAACGAAAAATCGGTAAAGGCATTGTAATTGAGTACAATAGACTTTATCTTTTAGCCAATTAAATTATTGAAGTAAGAGAGTACACTATGTTTAAAGGTGGAATGGGCAATATCATGAAGCAAGCTCAGCAAATGCAAGAGCGCATGGAAAAAGCCCAAGAAGAAATCAAAAGCTTAGAAGTAACTGGTGAAGCTGGTGCTGGTCTTGTGAAGGTAACTATGCTTGGTAGCCACAATGTTCGTCGTGTAGAAATTGATGAAAGCCTAATGGAAGACGACAAAGACATGATTGAAGATCTACTTGCCGCTGCGGTAAATGATGCTGTTCGTCGTGTAGGCGAAGAGACACAAAAGCGCATGTCTGATGTAACTGGTGGAATGCAGATGCCACCAGGGTTTAAAATGCCATTCTAAGGGGTAAAATCCTTTTTAAAATTGCGGCTGTATGGCTGTGGTCATGTTGGGACTTCCCTAGATCTAGTTGAGCCGCAATTTCATTTCTGTGTTTTGATTGAGAGTGTAATCTCTTGAAATCATGATGACCTAGCTTGGGTCAACCTCCTAGCTCCAATTTTATGCGTTTAACCTGCGCTTACTTATCTTGACCTTTTACATCTATGAAGGCACGAATACATCATCTGGGACTGAGTTCAGTTTAAGGTTTATTGCCTTCTAAACTCTCGATGGAGTTTGTGTTTGCTATTAATTTTGAAGACTTATTCCGCAGGCTGTTTTATTATTTCATACCTATCAGACAGTAAGACAACTTGTAATGCGCCTTTCGAATTTTCTGTTCCCACCTAATTTTAGATATGTTGTATATGCATCTTTGATTATGATTGCTCTAATGCTTATAGATACAATTGGGTTATCAGTTGATAGGTTAGGTATCATTCCGCACAGCCAATATCACTTTACTGGTATCATTACGGCGCCTTTTGTTCATGATTCTTGGTCACACCTAGGTGGAAATCTAGTTGGGTTATTGATTTGTGGCTATTTGGCTAGCCGGTTACCAAATTTTAAGACTGCAAGTTTAGGTATTATTTTATTGACGGGCTTATTTGTTTGGCTGTTTGCAGCTGGTGGTAATCATATAGGCGCTTCGGGTGTTGTAATGGGGTATTATGGTTATTTAGTGGGAGTGGCGCTTTTTCAGCGAAACCTGCTGAGTGTACTGAGCTTAGTTGTGTTGGCCTTGGCAACTTACTACGCAAACATCAATTTTATTGGAACTTTATTTGATTTCTCAGACAATGTAAGTAGTGAAAGTCACTTATTTGGTTTTGTCAGTGGTGTATTGGTTGCATTTTTATTAAGGTCTAACTCGTCAAAAAGTCTTTCTAAGCTAAGTACGGGCAAATAATAGGCGCTATCAGATGATTTTTGGGCATTAGGTGTTAGCACTACCTCGATACCTTTCAATCAAGCGCGCGATGCCTTATCATCGCGTTTTAGATAAAAGTAATTGGTGTGTTTACCACCTATTAGAGGAAATATGCAGTTATCACCTAAACTAGCCGCTTTAGTTGAAGCTTTAAGATGCTTACCTGGTATTGGTCCTAAGTCTGCTCAGCGTATCGCTTTTCATTTATTAGAAAGAGACCGAGACGGTGGTTCTCAATTAGGTAGCTGCCTCACTCAAGCAATGCAAGACATTGGACATTGTGAGTCTTGTCGCACCTTCTCTGAAACACCTGTATGTGATATTTGTCAAAGCGTTAAACGTCAGGATACCGGCTTATTATGTGTAGTGGAATCACCAACAGACGTCCTGGCGATTGAGCAAACTGGGCAATATACCGGTTTGTACTTCGTGCTAATGGGTCATTTATCGCCGTTAGATGGGATAGGTCCGCAAGAAATAGGATTAGATAAACTACAACAAACCCTTCAAAATGGGCAAATTCAGGAAGTTATTCTTGCGACCAATCCAACTGTAGAAGGTGAGGCTACGGCGCACTATATTGCTGAACTGTGTAACAACTTCAATGTGAAGGCTTCTCGTATCGCTCATGGAATGCCAGTAGGCGGAGAACTAGATTTGGTCGATGGTATGACGTTGATGCATGCGTTTTCTGGTCGAAAGCTATTGTGATCATCGTTTTATAAGCTGCTTTACTATGCCAGTAGACCAGCTTTTATCCTGTGTTGTATTAAATACAGTCTCTCATACAAGTTTGTTTACAAGTTGTAAAATTAAAAGTTGCAATTAGGTATGGAGAAATTTATTATCGGATGACTGATAGTTTTTAACTGACTAGGTTTGTCTAAATCGTTGTTATTTAAACTCACTTTTTTGCTTTAATTTTTACGGGTTGCTTAAAAGTTTAAAAAGCAAGCAAATTTAGTCTTTTACCTTAGCTAGCTAGATATAATAAGGTTTTCATCGTGATAATGCTCATCGCTGCTACATTGCTTTATATTCTTGTTATCGCTATTTGTATAACTGTGATAATTAAAGGACACAGTTTGAATTTTCTAGAAAGAAAAATAAAAAATGTGATTGTACGAGACAAGGCACCTAAAGAAGAAGAAATATCAGAAAAGGATTACCATCAAGCCTATGAGATAATTGATGATCTTGCTGTTGTATTGGAATGCACCAATGATATGGTCAAATACAATGGAGTAAAGAGTGTGTTTAAGCGTGTGGAAGCATTCAGGGATCAAAAACAGGATACTAAGCATGAGCTTGAATCATTGAATGACATAGAACATAAAATACCAAGTGATAAGAAAGCCAACTTATGGGTAGTAAAGTAATACGTGCATTGTGCAATATCGAGGTTAAACCCGACTATTTAAAGAAATCTTTTCATGGTTTAGCTGAAGGTGCTGGTTTTGATAGCAACGCATAACCACAATGCCACAACTCATCTTTCGCAGTACTTTGTTTGTAATTACCTTAGCACTTAAAAACGATAATTTGGTTTTATGAATGATTTTTTAGAGATATTGGTTCTAGCCCTAATGGGGGTTGGTTCTTTAGTCGTTATAAGTTTTCTTTATCTTTTTAAAGAGCGTTGGTTGGAGCTTTTTTTTGCAAGACATAAAAGTTTAAAAAATAAGTCTGATCACGAATTACACTCTTGCTTTTTAACTGCATTGGCTACTGTTGCTAGTTTTCTTTTGTTTCAGCATCTCCTTGATTATCTATTTGAATTACAAATGGATAAAATGATCAGAAGACAGATCTATTACTTTATTTCGGCATGTGGTAACGCGTCGTTCATCATTGCGTTAACTTTATTACACGCAATTAGAGAATGTACGTTTTCACCTGTTGCTAGATATGCTTGTTATTTGTCTTTGACTTCAATGATTATAAAAACGCTGCAACTTACACTCCATGGTTATCTAGACATCAGTATGTTCAATGTATATTACAACATAGCGATATATTTATTGCTTACCACGCAAATACTATTGGTTGCGCAATATCCTTTTAACATATACATGCTAAGAAAGTACGCAAAGGAATACTAGTATGCCATTTCTTATCGTTATTCTTTTGATACATTGCCTCGTTATTTGTTTTATTCTGGCTGCTATTATAAATGGCCATAATTTAACAAAGCTTGAAGAGAAAATAAGAGGTATTTTTATCAAGCCAAAAGTTGATGAAGAAGTGCCTAACGCGCTTTATGATGAGGCATATGAGATTGTAATGGACCTTGGTAAAGCACTTGAGTTAGATAATGACACCACGAAGCATGATGCTGTTCAACTAGCATTGAAGCGTGTTGAAGGGTTTAGGGATGACTCAAAGGACTATCAAATAAAGTCTAAAGACGATAAACCAGAAAAAGGTAAGCTCAAAGTTGTTAAATGATCAATTCGATATATCAGCACTGCGATATATCAAGTTAATTGTTTAGTGAGTAAGCTAACTTACCTTTTTTTGTTGCGAACCTGCATTTTTATCTAAAAAAGGTTCTAAATCTCTCAGTAAGATTTTTCCACAACTCTCAAAGTTTACTTCTTTCCCTCTTTTGAACCAACCTAAGTGGCAGATAAATAAAAGGCTTTCTTTTGCTGTCTGAATGAATTTTGATTCAAAGTCTTTGTTATACGATTGGGTTACATCTGGTGGTGTCATTTGGGTATTGGAAGTGTCCGCATTGGGTCGCTCCTCACCCGTTATTAACCAGCATGCATGGTTTTGTGTTAATGGATGGGTAAAAAACTTTTCGATTACAGATAGCGTAGGCTCACGTTCACCTTTCTCATACTTGCGATAAGAGGCTGTAGGTATATCTAATATTTCAGAAAAACTTATTTGAGATTCCTCTAAGGAAACACGAAGTTGTTTCAGTCTTGTTGCAAAAGATGTTGACATATAACCCAATCCGATCAATTATTTACTCAGTTGACCCAGATAGCCTACATCAAATGTTATAAGTTGTCTAATTGGGTCGGGGTTAATTTAATCATTTTTTCTGATATAAAAGTGCTATAAGCCATAAGTGAGTTTTATATCGGAACTTTGATGTAAACAATATGGATATGTTATGAGTATAATCTCTAGAAATGAGCGCTCTCGCAGAGCCCAGACACAAGACGCAAAACGTTATATTCAAATGACGATACGCAGATTGCGCCAAGATATGAACTTGACTCAAGCACAGCTAGGTAAGAGCCTTGTTACTCCGGTTGATCAAGCGACTATTTCTAATTGGGAATCGGGTAAGACTGAACTTTCTGCTTCACAACTGCTTGATGTTATGATGTTATTTGGTAAGCCAAACTTTTTAATGTTATTAGAGCAGTGTGACGTGCAACCAGACGCTTTTGAAAATCATAAAAGCGCATAATATCCCTGACTCATATATAGCTGTGTACGGCGCTCGCTTCTGTGCGAGTGCGGTACAAAAGCAGCGTCACCGTCTATCTTAGAAAGCTAAACAAAACTTCATAAAAAAATTTAACTCCCCCTCTTGAAATACCACGTCTCATCACAATATATCTTTTCATAAAACGATTACCAGGTTAAAGCCTGTGAGCCAATTAGATTAGGATATAGTCGATGTCTGATATTAAAAACAAAGAAAACCATCAGTTTGGAACAGATGTAGGTAAGCTATTAAGTCTTATGATCCACTCTTTATACTCAAATAAAGAGATTTTCTTACGTGAATTAGTGTCGAATGCTTCTGATGCAGCAGATAAGTTGCGTTATTTAGCGCTTCAAAACGGTGACCTTTATGAGGGCGATGCTGAATTAAAAGTGAGAGTGAGTGCTGATAAAGACGCAAATACAGTTACTATCTCGGATAATGGTATCGGGATGACTCGCGAAGAAGTAATTAATTCTTTGGGTACCATTGCAAAATCGGGTACCGCTGAATTTTTCCAAAACTTAACAGGTGATCAGGCTAAAGACTCCCAGTTGATTGGTCAATTCGGTGTTGGTTTTTACTCTGCTTTTATTGTTGCTGATGAAGTAACTGTTCGTACGCGAAAAGCGGGTGAACAATCTGCAGTAGAATGGCAATCTAAAGGGGAAGGCGAGTACAGCCTTGCTGAAATTGAAAAAGCGGACCGTGGTACTGAAATTGTGCTTCACTTACGTGAAGATGAAAATGAGTTCTTAGATGACTTCCGCTTGCGCTCAATTATCACTAAATACTCAGACCATATTTCTATCCCAGTGGAGATGTTTAAGGCGCCTGTGCCTGAATCTGAAGGTCCAGATGGAGAAAAAATAGAAGCACAGCCTGGAGAGTGGGAAGCAATCAACCGTGCGACAGCGCTGTGGACTCGCGATAAGTCAGAAGTATCAGAAGAAGAATATAAAGAGTTCTATAAGCATGTCGGTCACGACTGGGAAGAACCACTTACTTGGGCACATAACAAGGTAGAAGGTAAAACTGAGTACACAAGTTTACTTTATATACCTAAAAAAGCGCCATTTGACCTTTGGAATCGTGACCGTCAAACAGGTTTAAAATTATACGTTCAGCGTGTATTTATTATGGATGATGCTGAGCAATTTATGCCAAGTTACCTTAGATTCGTTAAAGGTTTACTTGACTCTAATGATCTTCCGCTTAACGTGTCTCGTGAAATTCTTCAAGACAATAAGATCACACAAGCCATTCGCAAAGGCTGTACGTCTCGTGTATTGAAAATGCTTGATAGAATGGGCAAGAATAAAGCAGACGAATATCAAACTTTCTGGAATGAGTTTGGTCAAGTGATCAAAGAAGGCCCTGCAGAAGATGCTGCAAACAAAGAGGCCATTGCTAAGTTACTTCGCTTTAGCTCCACACATACGGATGAAAGTACACAGAATGTGTCTCTGGCTCAGTATGTTGAGCGTATGCAAGAGGGTCAAGATAAGATTTATTATGTAGTTGCAGACAGCTTTGCAACAGCTAAGAGCTCTCCTCACTTAGAAATCTTCCGCAAGAAAGGCATTGAAGTACTTCTTATGTCAGATCGTGTAGATGAGTGGATGATGGGTCATCTTACCGAGTTCGATGGTAAGCAGTTCCAATCAATTACACGTGGCGATTTAGACTTAGGGAATCTAGAAGATGAAGAGTCTAAAAAAGCACAAGAAGAGAGTGAAAAAGAAGTTGCAGGCCTTGTTGAGCGTATTACCGAATCATTAGGTGATAAGGTTAAAGAGGTGCGTTTCACACACCGTTTAACAGACTCTCCGGCGTGTGTAGTTGTTGATGATCATGATATGAGCTCACAAATGCAAAAGCTAATGGAGTCTATTGGTCAATCTGCGCCAGAGAGTAAGCCAATATTTGAACTTAACCCAGAGCATCAGCTGGTTAAACACCTCAATGATGAACAAGATGAGGATAAGTTTGCACAGTGGTCTGAAGTACTCCTTGATCAAGCGCTATTAGCTGAACGTGGTAGCTTAAAGGACCCGGTTGGATTTGTTACACGTTTGAATAAGTTGATGCTAGATTTAAGCAAATAATGTAGCTGACTAAAAGCAACTAAAAAAGCACTCTATTGAGTGCTTTTTTGTTATTTATATTAGGCGTCGTTGAATTGAATTAAAGCGTTTTCAATGTACCTATCACTTCCTCATAGTTTGGTTCAGACGCCAAATTGCTAATCAGCTGTTTGTATTTTACTTTGTGATTCTTATCTAAGATAAACACCGCTCTGCTCAATAAGCCCATATCTTTTATCAATAGGCCGTATTGTTCACCAAAGTTACGCCAAACCGCGTCCGACAGAGTTTGAACTTTGTCTACGCCTTCTTGCTTGCAAAATCGCTTTTGAGCAAATGGTAAGTCAGTACTTATTGTGAGCATTGCAATATTTGGATACTCACTTGCAACTTTTTCATTAAAGTACTTTGTTTGTAGACTGCAAATGCCAGTGTCTAAACTAGGTACTACGCTGATCAATACCGCTTTTCCCTCAAACTCTGACAAAGAGACAGGGGTGAAGTCTGCATTCACAACCTTAAAGTTTGGCGCTTGATCACCAATTGCAACGCCAGAGCCAAGTAAAGTAACAGGCTTGCCACCCGCAGTGACCTTACCCTTATCTAGTTGATTCTCATCAAGCGTGGCACTTACTGAAAAACAGCTAAAAGCGAATAGAGCTGTTGTAATAAAGGGGACTCTACGCATAACGTATTCCTTTTTAAATTTTTCGCAATTCACGACAGTGTATTATACTGATTTTATATAACCAAGCTTTGGTAGTATTTTGGATTGTAAATTAATCATGCATTGATTAACATATTTAATCTAAACACTGCTGTTTGATAACTATAATTAGAATTTTGGGTAGTGCACCCGATAAATAGAGGGCTTTTATGTCTACACCCGTCCTAATCTGTGATGACTCAAAACTTGCAAGAAGGCAGCTCGCGCGCTCTTTGCCGGATGACTGGGATATTAAAGTTGAATTTGCAGAACATGGATTGGATTGTATTGAAAAAATTAAACAGATCTCACCGGAAATACTTTTTTTAGATTTGAATATGCCCCATATGGATGGCTATGAGGTGCTGCAAGCGATACAAGAACAAGATCTCAATGTGCTAACTGTTGTGGTATCTGGGGATATTCAACCAAATGCTCACCAACGAGTTATGGAGCTAGGCGCGATTGATTTTATCCGCAAGCCTTGTGATGCGGATAAACTTGACGAAATCATTACTCAGCATGGCATTAAGGACAAGGCTATTCGCGAAAGCTTAGTGCATAAGCTCGGTGAACAAGTAGAACCTGAACTTCGTGATATTTATCAAGAAATAGCGAACGTTGCCATGGGGCAAGCTGGTGATTTATTGGCTAGATTGCTTAATGTTTTTGTTGAGCTACCTATCCCCAATGTCAACGTTCTTGAAGTTAATGAATTACACATGGCTTTGCAAGCCATAGATGCTAACGCGTCGACCTCTGGTGTATGCCAAGGCTTTATCGGTGGTGGTGTCTCTGGTGAGGCTTTACTGTTACTAAACGACTCCAGCTTTAAAGAAATTGCTTCATTAATGAAGTACGACGGTGAGCTAAATCAAAAGGTTGAGCTCGAATTGTTGATGGATATAAGCAATATTTTGATTGGGGCAATATTAACAGGCCTTTCAAAACAGCTTGATATGCCATTTAGCCAAGGTCACCCAGTTGTACTTGGCCAGCATTGTGAAGTTTCGGAGTTGGTTAAAGCCAACAAATCAAGGTGGCAAAGGACATTAGCAATTGAAATTAGCTACGGAATTGAACACCATAATATTAACTGCGATTTGATGTTATTGTTCACAGAAGACTCTCTGAAGACGTTGAGATACAAAGTCGCATACTTATTAGAAGATTAGAATTATGCCTGCATCCGATTTTGATATGAATGAAATCCATTGGTTGATGGATATGTTTAACACGGTAGATGTTGGCTTAGTCGTTTTAGACAGAGACTATCGAGTGTGTGTTTGGAACGGCTTTATGGAAAACCATTCGGGCTTGCTGCCCAGTGCTGTTAAAGACAAAGATGTATTTGATTTATTTCCTAGCATTGATGAATCTTGGTTTAGAGGTAAGGCTGAGCCTGTATTTGTGCTAAAAAATCGATCATTTACTATATGGGAACAGCAGCCTTACATATTTAAATTCAAAAACTATCGACCGATAACGGGTAAAGCGGAATACATGTATCAAAATGCGACTTTTATTCCATTGACCACATTAACAGGGGAAGTCGGTCATATTTGCGTTATTTTATATGATGTCACTGACGAAGCGATGAATAAGCTTGAGTTGGAAAAAGCGAATAAGACATTAGAAGAAATGAGTCGTACTGACGCGCTGACTAAATTGTCTAATCGGGGCTACTGGGAAGAGTGCTCAAGAACTGAGTTCAAGCGTCTTAAACGCAACAAAGGCTCGAGTTGTTTGCTTATGTTTGATATTGATTTCTTTAAAAAGATTAATGATGCATATGGTCACAGTGGCGGTGATGAAGCAATTCGTCATTTATCAGATTTATTGAAAAAAACCTTGCGTGAGACAGATGTAGCAGGCCGTTATGGTGGAGAAGAGTTCGCTGTGACTTTGGTAGATACCGATGCAGATGGCGCGTTGATTTTCGCTGAACGTTTACGCAGTATGATCGAAAACTCAGTAATTTATTATGATAATAAAGAGATAAAGCTAACCGTGAGTTTGGGCATTGCGTGTTACGACGATGCTTTTGAAAAACACGAACAGTGGATTGAGGCAACGGATTCCGCGTTATACCACTCAAAAGAAACGGGTAGAAATAAAGTGACAGTTTACGATCCTTCTATGTCTCAGTAGAGAATTGGTCTTTTTTACCATATTACAAGATTAATTAGGATTTTATGGTGCCATTGTGCTTTATATGATTGTAAGCACAATGGCCAGTACGTTCTCGTTTGGTTTCATGCCTTACTGTCTATTCAAAATGATAAATCTTATTTTTCGCTTGTGTTTATTCGCCATTGGGTGAACCTTGCCTTTCCTGAAGACGAGTTTATGTGCTTTTGACCAGGAAACCACACTAGTTAAGCCATAAGCGTGAAATAGTATCCACTTTCTACATACAAAAACCCATTAGAAATAGAGTATCTAGACATGGATTTGCCGTTACTTTTATACGAATAGGCCTGCTAAAAGTACAAAAATACAGGTTGCTATGTCTATAAAAGGAGGTGAGTAGCACAGATATAAGTATTCCCACTTTATTTAAAAACAAGTGACGTAAGTGTCTATATATTTTGCTTGTATGAGCGCTCTGATAGCTATCGTGGCGGGTTTTTGAAATACATATAAAAAAGACAACACACGACTAAACGCTCGTGTGTTGTCTGATTACTCTTTGTCGTCATTAGCTGGAGGACATTGGCCTAGCAAAGTAATGTTACCATCATCTTCTACTTGTTCTAATCTTACCTCAAAACCCCAAAGTCGGTATAAATGTTTTAGCACCTCAATCTTTGACTCCGCTAAAGGTATCTTATCTTGAGGCACGTAACGTAAAGTAAGTGACCTATCTCCGCGTACATCTACTTTGTACACTTGAATATTGGGCTCATTATTACTGAGGTTATAATGTGCTGATAAGCTGCTTCTGACTTTTTGATAGCCAACTTCATCATGGATGGCTTTGACTTCTAAGTGAGGAGACGACTCTTTGTCCAATATCGTAAATAATTTGAAATCTCTGATAATTTTAGGAGACAAAAATTGGCTCACAAAGCTTTCATCTTTAAAGTTCTCCATTGCAAAATGTAAAGTATCGAGCCAGTCTTTGCCTGCAAATTCAGGAAACCACTCTTTGTCTTCCGCTGTTGGGTTTTCGCAAATACGCCGAATATCGACCATCATGTTAAACCCAAGGGCATAAGGGTTTATGCCAGAATAAAACTTGCTGTTATAAGGCGGTTGATAAACGACATTTGTATGGCTTTGTAAAAATTCAAGCATGAAGGCGTCACTCAATTTACCCTCATCATATAAATGATTAAGAATGGTGTAATGCCAAAATGTTGCCCATCCTTCATTCATGACTTGCGTTTGTCGTTGCGGGTAAAAGTACTGTGATATTTTACGTACGATACGGATGATTTCTCGCTGCCAGGGTTCGAGTAGTGGGGCATTTTTTTCAATAAAATAGAGTATATTTTCTTGAGGCTCAGAAGGAAACTGAGGTAAGTTTTCAGTGTCTTCTTGCTTGCTTTGAGGAATCGTTTTCCAAAGTTCGTTCACTTGTGATTGTAGATAGTCTTCACGCTCTTTTTGACGCTTTTGTTCTTCAAACAAGGAAATTTGTTGCGGACGTTTATATCTGTCCACTCCATAGTTCATCAAGGCGTGACAGGAGTCTAATAAGTTTTCAACTTCTTCAATGCCGTACTTTTGCTCACATTCAGCAACGTAGTTCTTAGCAAATACCAAGTAGTCGATAATTGATGATGCATCAGTCCATGTTTTAAATAGGTAATTGCCTTTGAAGAACGAATTATGCCCGTAACAAGCATGTGCCATAACGAGCGCTTGCATTGGCAGTGTATTTTCTTCCATAAGATAGGCAATACACGGATCTGAGTTTATGACTATCTCATACGCCAGTCCCATTTGACCGCGTTTATAATTTTGTTCTGTTTGAATGAATTTTTTGCCATAGGACCAATGTGCATAACCTATGGGCATGCCTACACTTGAATAGGCATCCATCATTTGTTCTGCTGTGATCACTTCGATTTGATTTGGATACGTATCAAGTCGATAGTGCTCAGCAACGCGCGCAATCTCGGCTTGATACAATTCTAACCTTTCAAAAGTCCAGTCTGGACCATCATTCAAAGGGTTGTAGGTCATTAGCGCTCCCCCTCTTGTTTATGCTGCACCTTGCTGCTTTTGACGGTTCTTTTTAAATAACTCTCTGAAGATTGGATAAATGTCTTCCACAGATCGTATGTGCTGCATGGCAAAGTTGTTATAGGCTGCAGATAATCCTTGGTATTCTCTCCAAAGGCTTTGGTGTGCTCTTGTTGTGATCTCGATATAGGCATAATACCTAACCACTTTAAGCAACTTATTAGCGAGAATATCAGTGCAATGGGGAGAGTCATCAGCCCAATTATCGCCATCAGACGCTTGCGCAGCATATATGTTCCAGTCCCCTTGCGAGTATCTTTCTGCCACGATTTCATCCATGAGTTTTAGTGCACTAGACACTATCGTGCCACCTGTTTCTTGTGAGTAAAAGAACTCTTGTTCATCGACTTCTTTTGCTTGTGTGTGGTGTCTTATATACACCACCTCTATATCTTTGTATGTACGAGTTAAAAATTGATACAGCAAGATATAAAAGCGTTTAGCCATGTCTTTGGTTGCTTGATCCATTGACCCCGATACGTCCATCAAACAAAACATGACTGCCTTGCTTGTGGGGTGAGGCCTTTTTTCGTAATTTCTGAATCTGAGATCGTAATTATCAATAAAAGGCACAGATGCGATACGCTTTCTTAATGCTTCAATTTCAGCTTCAAGTGTCTCTATTTGGTGCTGAGGTGGTACAGGCTCAGCCAGCAGTGCTTCAAGTTCTGCCTCGAGTTCTTTTAAACGACTGCGTTTACCTGCAGTCATCGCAATTCTTCTCGCAATCGAGCCTTTTAAAGAACGTACAATATCTAGATTACTTGGCATACCATCATTACAAAAGCCTGCTCTATGTGTTTTCATTTGTACCAATTTATCGAGCTGGCTTTTTTGTAAGTTTGGTAATTCCAAATCTTCAAACAACAAATCCAAATACTCATCTTTGGAGATGGAGAAGACAAAATCGTCTTGTCCCTCTCCTTGATCGCTGGCGTTACCTTCACCAGCCCCTCCTCCTTGACCGGAGGGAGGGCGCTGTATTTTGTCACCAGTACTGAATTGATCATTACCAGGGTGTATATGTTCTCGGTTACCCCCCTTGCCTTGATGAAATACAGGTTCGCTGATATCACGTTGTGGTATAGATATACTCTCGCCACTACTAATATCCGTTACACTACGTTTATTAATAGCATCTGACACAGCTTCCTTTATCTGCTTTTTGTAACGTCTGATAAAGCGCTGCCTATTCGGCGTACTTTTATTTTTACCGTTCAATCTTCGATCGATGAAATGTGCCATTGACCACCCTCCAATCGTTAGATTACTGTGACTTCCGAACTCTCAAATACCATTCAGAAAGCAAACGGACCTGTTTCTGGGTGTATCCTTTTTCCATCATGCGGTTAACAAAGTCCTCATGCTTTTTCTGATCTTCAGCAGAAGTTTTAGCATTGAAAGAGATAACTGGGAGCAAGTCTGCGGTGTTAGAGAACATTTTCTTCTCTATCACTGTTCTGAGTTTCTCATAACTTGTCCAAACTGGGTTTTCACCGTTGTGGTGTGCCCTAGCTCGTAAGACAAAGTTTACAATTTCGTTTCTGAAGTCTTTTGGATTTGAAATCCCAGCTGGTTTTTCGATTTTTTCAAGCTCCGCATTGAGTGCAGCTCTATCGAATAGCTGACCGGTATCAGGATCGCGATACTCTTGGTCTTGGATCCAGAAGTCCGCATAGGTGACGTAACGGTCAAAAATGTTTTGCCCATATTCTGAGTAGGATTCTAGATAGGCTGTTTGTAGCTCTTTGCCAATAAACTCGACATATTGAGGGATCAAGTAACCCTTCAGATGGCTTAAATAACGCTCTTGTACTTCAGCACTAAATTGTTCCCGCTCAATTTGCTGTTCCAATACGTAAAACAGATGGACAGGGTTTGCCGCCACTTCAGCGTGATCAAAGTTAAATACACGAGACAGTATTTTAAATGCAAAGCGGGTAGATAAACCATTCATACCCTCATCAACACCCGCATAATCCCGATACTCTTGGTAAGACTTCGCTTTGGGGTCTGTGTCTTTTAAGCTTTCACCATCATAGACGCGCATTTTAGAGTAGATACTTGAGTTTTCAGGCTCTTTAATACGAGATAATGAAGAGAACTTGGCCAAAGTTTCTAACGTGCCTGGTGCACACTGAGCTTCTTTAAGCTCACTATTCTCCAGCAGTTTTTTATAAATTTTAACTTCTTCAGACACCCGTAGACAGTAAGGTACTTTTACGATGAATACCCGATCAAGGAATGCTTCATTATTTTTATTATTTTTGAATGTTTGCCATTCGGACTCATTTGAGTGGGCAAGGATAATACCGTTAAATGGCAGGGCAGAAATCCCCTCTGTGCCATTGTAGTTGCCTTCTTGCGTCGCCGTCAGTAGTGGGTGTAACACTTTGATAGGCGCTTTGAACATCTCTACAAATTCCATCAAACCTTGGTTTGCGAGGCAAAGTGCACCAGAATATGCGTACGCATCTGGATCATTTTGGGCAAAGTGCTCAAGCTTTCTGATATCGACTTTACCAACCAACGCTGAGATATCTTGATTATTCTCATCACCGGGTTCAGTTTTTGCTATCGCAACTTGGTCTAAAATAGAGGGGTAGCGTTTAACTACTTTAAACTTACTAATATCCCCATTGAATTCATGTAGGCGCTTTGTTGCCCAAGGAGACATCACTGTTTTTAGGTAGCGTTTTGAAATGCCGTACTCTTTCTCTAATAGCTCACCATCCTCTTGAGGATTAAATAGGCTAAGAGGGTGGTCATTTACTGGTGAGTCTTTGATTGCATAAATTGGAACTTGCTGCATCAGGTACTTCAGTTTTTCGGCAATAGAGGACTTACCACCACCAACTGGGCCCAAGAGATACAATACCTGTTTGCACTCTTCCAAGCCTTGAGCGGCGTGTTTTAGGTATGAAACAATTTGCTCGATGGCATCCTCCATGCCATAAAATTCGTTAAAAGCAGGGTAACGTGCGATCACACGATTTGAAAAGAGTCGACTCAGTCTTGCGTCTGTTGATGTGTCGATCATTTCAGGCTCACCAATTGCCATGAGCAACCGTTCAGGCGCACTGGCGTAAGCAGCCTTATCCTCTTTACAGATTTCAAGAAATTCAGCAATTGTGAATTCTTCTTCTTTTGCTGCTTCGTATCGGGATTGGTAATGCTCAAATATTGTCATATCAAACTCCAATAACCTGTTAAATAAAATGCGTGGGCTAAAATGCTAGGCGTACTTAAAGCTTAGTCAGGTTCTTGGATATTTGCTTAAAAAATATGAGAATTTAATGTGATAGGGATATTTGGAGACGATCAAAAAAGGCGCCTACGCGCCTTGTTTATTGCTTAAATTGGTACAGTTATACCGTTGTAATTAAGCTAGATTTTGGTTAGCAAAATCCCAGTTTACAAGCGACCAGAAACCTTTTAGGTATTCTGGGCGAACATTGCGGTAATCGATATAGTAAGCGTGCTCCCACAGGTCAACTGTTAGAAGTGGTGTTACACCATCTTGTGTTAGCGGAGTTTCTGCGTTTGACGTGTTAACGATGTCCAGAGAACCGTCAGCTAGTTGCACTAACCAAGTCCAGCTTGAACCGAAGTTGTTCACTGCTTTGTCGTTGAAAGCGTCTTGGAATGCCGCAAATGAGCC
Organism: Pseudoalteromonas luteoviolacea CPMOR-1; assembly: GCF_001625685.1. Lineage (GTDB taxonomy): Bacteria > Pseudomonadota > Gammaproteobacteria > Enterobacterales > Alteromonadaceae > Pseudoalteromonas > Pseudoalteromonas luteoviolacea_K. The sequence continues at coordinate 49,046 of NZ_AUYC01000016.1, forward strand.
CCATTTTGCGTCAATTAGTTCTGCTACTTTACCTTTAGCTTCGCCACCACCGTTTGGAGCAAGGCTGTGCCAGTAGAAAGTGTGGTTCCAAATTTGTGCAGCATTGTTAAAGATGCCGCCTTCAGAGCTAACAATAACTTCTTCTAAAGTTTTGTTTGCAAAGTCAGTACCTTCTACTAGACCATTCAGCTTAACAACGTATGTGTTGTGGTGCTTACCATGGTGGAATTCTAAAGTTTCTTTAGAAATGTGTGGCTCTAATGCATCGATAGCATAAGGAAGTGACGGTAGTTCAAAAGCCATTTTAATCTCCATTTTTATGTTGGATACTCTAAACAGTTAAAAAGATGCCATTGCTAGGGCACTTTTAAGTACGTTTTAGTGCTATATAGTGATACTATAATTCCTGAGTATTTTACTCAAGTTTTGGTAAACAGCAATGCCCGCGACCAAGACTTGTAGTGTGAATGTTTTGTATGCGTTAAAATTGAGCAAAATTCAGTATGCAAACAGTTAATATCGTCATTTGAGGTATATATGGAAACCATTGATAAGATTAAACAGCAAATTGCAGAAAACCCAATTCTTCTATATATGAAGGGATCTCCAAAGTTACCTAACTGTGGTTTTTCTTCTCAAGCTTCACAGGCGTTGATGGCATGTGGAGAGCAGTTTGCTTACGTAGATATTCTTTTAAACCCAGATATCCGTGCAGAGTTGCCACATTATGCAAACTGGCCAACTTTCCCACAACTTTGGGTAGAAGGTGAATTAATCGGCGGTTGTGACATCATCATTGAAATGTTCCAAAAAGGCGAACTTCAGCCACTGATCACTGAAACGGCTGCTAAATACAAAGAAGAAGCAGCTGAATAATCCCGCTCTATCCCATGAAGAGCCCGAATTTATTTCGGGCTTTTTTGTGTTTGTTACATTTTCATCCCTTCCCCTGAACGCTATAGCTTTGTGCTTGACGCGACTAAAACAACTATATACTGAGTAAATATCAAACATTGCCTTAGTGAATATTTATTCATTAAGGTTGAGCTTTACGTTTACGTAAACTGCTCCTTTTTTTATGGTTTTAATCAAAAGTTTAACAGTTGATACCGGTGTCAAATGTTTTTTAAGAACTGAACAAGTCCATTTAGTGCGTTATATTAAATTTTGGTTACTTTATGGGGTCATTGAAAAATATTCAATATAGTGAATATTTATTCTTTACATTGTTGACTCGCTTTCATTTCAGCGCTAATTTTGAATATCTGCCAGTAAATCGTCGAAGTCATTCAAGCTGGCAGGTGTAGCAAGGGGAGGGGTCTATGTTATACGACTCGGCATTAGAAAAAGATAATTGCGGGTTTGGTCTGATTGCACATACTCAAGGCCAAGCAAGCCATAAATTAATACGTACAGCGATCACGGGTCTTGATCGCATGCAGCACCGAGGCGGTATCGCCGCAGATGGTAAAACGGGTGATGGCTGCGGCTTGTTACTACAAAAGCCTGATAGCTTTTTTCGCGCGATTGCTGCTGAAAATGATTGGCGTTTAGGAAAAAACTATGCAGTTGGCATGGTGTTCTTAAATGCTGATGATACTTTGGCGCAATCGGCTAAACGTATTATCAATGAAGAATTAGAAAAAGAAACGCTTAGTATTGTTGGCTGGAGAGTCGTGCCTACACAACCTGATATGTTAGGGCCGATCGCAAAGTCTCAGTTACCGCAGTTTGAACAAGTTTTTGTCAGTGCGCCAGAAGGGTGGAGACCAAAAGACTTAGAACGTCGCTTATATGTCGCAAGACGCCGAATTGAAAAGCGTATTACGTCAGATGAGCAGTTTTATATTGCTAGCTTGTCTGGGCTTGTGACAGTTTATAAAGGCTTGATGATGCCTGCAGATTTACCAAACTTCTATTTAGATTTGGCGGATCTTCGCATGACCAGTGCAATTTGTGTCTTCCATCAACGCTTTTCCACCAATACCCAGCCAAAGTGGCCTTTGGCACAACCATTTCGCTACCTGGCACACAATGGTGAAATCAATACCATTATGGGTAACAGACAATGGGCAAGAGCGCGCGCTTACAAATTTTCGTCTCCTCTGTTACCTGATTTACAAATGGCAGCACCATTTGTCAATGAAGCTGGCTCTGATTCATCCAGTCTAGATAATATTTTGGAGCTATTTTTAGCAGGGGGGATGGATATCTTCCGTGCGATGCGCATGTTAGTGCCGCCCGCTTGGCAAAAAAATCGCGCCATGGATGATGATTTGCGTGCGTTTTATGATTTTAACTCGATGCATATGGAGCCATGGGATGGACCTGCGGGCATTGTGATGTCTGATGGTCGCTTCGCGGCATGTAACCTTGATAGGAATGGATTGCGGCCAGCCCGATATGTGGTAACGCAAGATGGTTTTATCACTGTAGCATCTGAGATAGGGATCTGGGATTATGAAGCAGATGAAGTGGTTGAGAAAGGCCGAGTGGGGCCTGGTGAGCTGTTAGTTGTTGATACGCTCCATGGCAAAATTTGGCAATCATCTGAGATTGATCAAGATCTGAAAGCAAGACACCCATATAGAGCTTGGTTAGAGCAAAACGTCCAGCGCTTAATACCATTTGAACAACTAGATGAGAAAGATGCTGGCCAACGAGATTTTTCAGAAGAAACATTATTGACTTATCAAAAGCAGTTCGGCTACAGCAATGAAGAAGTTGAGCAGGTGATAAGCGTAATGGGGGCCAATGGCCAAGAAGCAACAGGCTCAATGGGGGATGACACGCCATTTGCAGTATTGTCCCATGGAGCACGCTCTTTATATGACTACTTTAGACAGAAGTTTGCACAGGTAACGAATCCTCCCATTGATCCGTTGCGTGAAAACCATGTGATGTCACTTGCTACGTGTATAGGCCGCGAGCAAAATGTGTTTAACGAGACTACTGGCCATGCTAAACGCTTACAGTTTGATTCACCGATTTTAACGTATTCTGATATCAAGCAACTTACTGAGGCAGACGACGCACATTATCAAGTTGGTAAAGTAAACCTGAATTACGCGTCGGAAGAAGGTTTAGAAAATGCCATTACTCGCGTTTGTGATGAAGCACAAGAGAAAGCCGCCAGCGGATGTGTGATGATTGTGGTGAGTGACAGAGAGATTGCTAAAGGTCATTTACCCATTCCGGCTGCGATGGCTGTCGGTGCTATTCAACAACGCTTGGTAAACGAAAATCTGCGCTGCGACTCTAACATTATTGTTGAGACGGGTAGTGCGCGTGATCCGCATCAATTTGCCGTATTACTTGGATTCGGTGCGACTGCCATCTACCCTTATTTGGCCTACGAAACGCTTGTTTCATTGTGTGATAAAGGTGTGATCAAAAAATCATATCGTGATGTGACACTGGCGTATCGTAATGCAATCAATAAAGGCCTCTACAAAATTATGTCGAAAATGGGGATCAGTACCATTGCGTCTTATCGTTGCTCAATGTTATTTGAAGCGGTTGGCCTTGCTGATGAGGTTGTAGAGCTGTGCTTTAAGGGCGTGGTAAGTCGTATAAAAGGTGCTGACTTTAGTGATTTTGAGGCCGAGAGCAAGCTATTAAATCAATTGGCGTTTAGTAAACGTAAGCTATTGAGCCATGGTGGATTACTTAAGTTTGTGCACGGCGGAGAGTACCACGCGTACAATCCTGATGTGGTGCAGTCGTTACAAGTGGCTGTTAAGTCAGGTAAATACGAAGATTATTTAAAGTACGCGGACATCGTAAACAATCGCCCCGTCACCAACTTAAGGGACTTACTTAAGTTAAAACCAGCACTTGTTCCTGTGTCAATTGACGATGTGGAACCTGCAGAGGCTTTGTATAAGCGCTTTGATTCTGCAGCGATGAGTATTGGTGCATTGTCTCCCGAAGCACATGAAGCGTTAGCCATTGCCATGAACCGTTTAGGCGGGTTTTCAAACTCTGGAGAAGGTGGCGAAGATAAACTTCGATTTGGTAACGAGAAAAATTCCCGTATAAAGCAAGTTGCTTCTGGGAGATTTGGTGTTACGCCACACTATTTGCAAAATGCAGACGTGATCCAGATTAAAGTTGCGCAGGGTGCAAAGCCAGGTGAAGGTGGGCAATTACCGGGTGAAAAAGTCACCCCTTATATTGCAAAGCTCAGGTATTCAGTACCGGGTGTTACCTTGATTTCACCGCCTCCTCATCATGATATTTACTCTATTGAGGATTTGGCACAGCTGATTTTTGATTTGAAGCAGGTTAACCCAAAAGCAATGATCTCAGTGAAGTTAGTATCAGAGCCAGGCGTTGGCACCATCGCAACAGGTGTAGCTAAAGCTTATGCGGATCTGATCACGATTGCAGGTTACGACGGCGGTACAGGTGCAAGCCCGCTTACATCGGTTAAATATGCGGGCTGTCCGTGGGAGTTAGGTTTAGCAGAGACACAGCAAGCGCTGGTTGAAAATGGACTACGACACAGGATCCGTTTGCAAACAGACGGGGGTTTAAAAACAGGCTTAGACATCATCAAAGCAGCGATTCTAGGTGCGGAAAGTTTTGGTTTTGGTACTGGTCCTATGGTAGCGCTAGGTTGTAAGTACTTACGTATTTGCCACCTGAATAACTGCGCGACAGGTGTTGCGACTCAGGATGATACGTTACGTCAACGTCATTATCATGGCTTACCAGAAATGGCGATGAATTACTTCAAGTTTATTGCACAGGAAGCGCGAGAATTAATGGCTACCTTAGGTGTGACTAAACTTACGGACTTAATTGGTCGCACTGATTTACTGGAAGTACTTGAAGGCAAGACGAGTAAGCAGCAAAAGCTGGATTTATCGCCAATTTTGGCAAAACCAAATAACCCAAGCAAACAAACTTTATACTGTAGCGCTGAAAACACGTCGCACTATCGTGGAGAGTTAAACGAGTCCTTATTGAGTAAGGCCGTGCAAGCCATTAATGATAAAAGCGGTACTTCGTTGGTAAGTAGAATTAAAAATACTGACCGTTCAGTTGGAGCTATGTTATCAGGTTATATTGCTAGTTTATACGGTAACCAAGGGATGGCTGCGGACCCCGTCGTCATTGAGCTACACGGCACTGCTGGACAATCATTTGGCGTATGGAACGCCGGTGGTCTTGAGCTTACGCTTGTAGGTGATGCCAATGACTATGTTGGTAAAGGCATGGCTGGAGGTAAGTTAGTGATCAGGCCACCTCTTGGTTCTAGTTTCAAGTCTCACCAAGCAACGATTGCGGGTAATACTTGCTTGTATGGCGCAACAGGCGGAAAGCTGTTTGCAGCAGGACGTGTGGGTGAGCGATTTGCTGTACGTAACTCAGGTGTACAGGCTGTGGTTGAAGGTTTAGGTGACAACGGTTGTGAGTATATGACCGGCGGCGTTGTATGTGTACTGGGCCAAATCGGCGTAAATTTTGGCGCAGGAATGACAGGTGGCTTTGCATATGTTTTAGATGAAGATAATGACATGGGCAAACGCTTTAACCCTGAGCTTGTCGAAGTGCTAACTTTGGATAACCTGCCTTCTCATCAAGAACACTTAAGAGGCATGATAGCCGAGCACCTTGAGTGCACTGGGTCAGATAGAGCTGAGCAAGTACTTGCTAACTTCGAGTTGTATTTACCTATGTTTAAGCTAATCAAACCTAAGTCAAGTGATGTAAAGAGTTTACTTGGACATCGAGCGCGAAGTAGTGCGGAACTTAGAGTACAGGCGCAGTAAAGGAGGAGTTATGAGCGAAAACGTTTACCAATTTATCGATGTTCAGCGTGTTGATCCTAGAAAAAAACCTATCTCAACACGCAAGAGCTCTTTTGTAGAAATCTATGAGCCCTTCTCAGGTCAACAAGTAGACTCCCAAGCCGACCGTTGCCTAGATTGCGGAAACCCATATTGTGAGTGGAAATGTCCAGTGCATAACTACATACCGCAATGGTTAAAGTTGATCCGTACAGGACGTATTCTCGAAGCTGCTGATTTATCACACCGCACAAACAGTTTACCTGAAGTATGTGGCCGTGTATGTCCACAAGATAGGCTATGCGAAGGTGCTTGTACGCTTAATGACGAGTTTGGCGCTGTAACGATAGGTAATATAGAAAAATACATTACTGATACGGCGTTTGCACAAGGCTGGAAACCTGATCTTTCTTATGTCACTTGGACTGATAAAAAAGTTGCGATTATTGGTGCTGGACCTGCTGGGCTTGGTTGTGCTGATATTTTGGTCAGAAATGGTGTCAAAGCAGTTGTGTTCGATAGAAACCCAGAGATTGGCGGTTTACTCACATTTGGCATTCCATCATTCAAGCTTGAAAAAACGGTCATGGAAAAGCGCCGTGAGATTTTTACTGAGATGGGTGTTGAGTTTAAGTTGAATACAGAAGTTGGCACAGATGTGACAATGGATGAATTAATAGCTGAGTATGATGCCGTATTTGTTGGGGTAGGTACTTATCAGTATATGCGTGGTGGCCTGGAGAATGAGGATGCTAAACAGGTATATGATGCCTTACCATTTTTAATTGGTAATACAAACCGCGTAATGGGTTATGACGAGTCTCAGCAAGCCTATATTAGCATGGCGGACAAGCGTGTAGTGGTTTTGGGCGGTGGTGACACTGCTATGGACTGTGTTAGAACTTCTGTGCGACAAAAAGCCAAGTCAGTGGTATGTGCATATCGACGTGACGAAGAGAATATGCCGGGTTCTAAACGAGAAGTGAAAAACGCAAAAGAAGAAGGCGTTCACTTTGAGTTTAATGTTCAGCCAAAAGGCATTGTGCTCAATGAACAAGGAAATGTGATAGGCGTTAGAATGGTAAAGACAGAGCTTGGCGAAGCAGATAGTAATGGTCGTCGAAAAGCACAAGAAGTGGCGGGCTCCGAGCACATAATTGATGCTGATGCTGTCATCCTTGCATTTGGTTTCAAACCACACAACCTAGACTGGCTAGCTCAGTATGATGTCGAAATTAACCACTGGGGTGGTATTGTGGCTCCTGAGCAAGGTGCGTATACGCATCAGACCAGTAACCCAAAAATCTTTGCTGGTGGCGATGCGGTTAGAGGCTCAGATTTGGTTGTAACAGCAATCTTCGAGGGGAGAAATGCCGCGGAAGGCATTTTGGATTTCCTTGAGGTATAACCAAAAACTTAAGATAACTTAGTACTTTGCTTAAAGCCCTATTCATTATAATGGGGCTTTTTTTGTTTTAGCATCACTAAAATTTGGCCATTGAACTTACGTTCTGTTTTTTTGGATACCTTGTCCATAATTAACCGCAATACAGAAGTTGTTTTTAGTATTACCATAAGCCTTAAGATTAAATTTAAGTAGCAAAATGATTGAGGTGTCTATGGCGTTTAAAAATAGCGATACAGACTACGGCAGTATTGCCAAGTGGATCCATTGGTTCATGGCTATGTTATTTTTAGCAGCCTATGTCAGTGTATATTATCGCCAGTGGTTTACAGAAGCAAAAACACCTGAAAACTGGACGGCATTGCAATTGCACTTATCATTTGGTGTATCCATTATGGCCATTGTGCTGTTGAGATTGGTGTGGCGAGCAATGAATAAATCGCCTTTGCCAGAGCCAGGCACTAACATGGAGCATTTAGCTGCGCATGTAGGTCATTATGCCCTCTATGCAATCATGATTATTGCACCGATCACTGGATATATTGGAACGGGGGTGAATACTGAGTTTTTCTTTTTATTCGATATACCAAAGTTTTCAGATACAGCGATGTTTCAATACTTTGTAGTGGAAAGTTGGGGATTGACTTTCAAAGAGTTTGAAAAGCCAATTGATTTTATTCATAAAGAAATTCTAGGCGCGTGGCTTATATGGATATTGATTGCCGGGCATGCTGGTGCTGCATTATTCCATCATTTTGTTAAAAAAGATCGTACGCTTAAAAAAATGACCTCAAACGCACCCTAGGTACTTCACTAGAGGTATCAATCTTGATACCTCTTTGCAATTCAACAATGGCTTAACAGCTCTGTACACTGAGTAATTCTTTGGCACTGGCTCGCGTGGTGTTGCTTACACTATCACCTCCCAATAAGCGTGCAATTTCATTGATACGCTCTTGTTCATCTAGTGGCACCATTGACGTATATGTCTGTGCATTTTCAACTGCTTTTTGCACAAAAAACTGCTGATGGCCACTACATGCTACTTGCGGCAAGTGTGTAACACAAATGACTTGTGTCGATTTACCTAATAAACGCAATTGCTTTCCTACCTGAGACGCCGTAGGGCCAGAGATACCCACATCTACTTCATCGAAAATCAAAGTCGGTGTAGTGACTTTATTCGCGATAATAACCTGTATTGCTAAGCTAATCCGTGACAATTCACCACCGGAAGCAACTTTAGCGAGTGCCTGCATCGGCTGACCCGGGTTGGTAGAGACCAAAAACTCGATGTTATCTAGGCCTAACTCATTTGGTCGTCTATCGTTATCTTTATTCAGCTCAATGGCGAAACGACCGTTTTCCATTGATAGTTCATGCATACTATCAGTGATCAATGTATTGAGCGTGCCTGCAGCTGTTGCTCGACTTTCACTGAGTTGATTAGCAGAGATGTGATAAGCATGCAATGCTTCGGCAATTTCATGCTCTAAGTCGTCAATACGCGCATTATCCGAGCAAATACTGTCTAATTCGTGCTGCAGTGCTAGGTGATGCGCTGCGAGTTGTTCAGGGGGGATCTGGTGCTTTCTAGAAAGTGCCATGGCCTGTGTCATTCGCTCTTCGATTTCCTGCAGCCTAATTGGATCTTGCTCTACGCTCTCACCATAACTTCTAATTTCACGGCAGGCTTCTTCTAGTTGTACAGCAGCCTCGCTGAGCATCTGACTGATCCCTTCAAGAGATTTATCTAGAGAGCTTAATTCGCTGAAAGTTTGTACGCTGTGTTGTAATTGACCCAGAACAGTTTGATCTTCTTGCTCATAGAGGCTCATTAATTCTCTTTGAGAGCTTTCAACTAAGGTTTGTGCGTGGCTTAACCTATTATGCTCAGCCTCTATTTGCTCAAATTCACCTTCTTGCAGGGCAAATTCATCTAGCTCTTCAACTTGGTATTCTAGTAGTTGCTTTTTAGCTGCTTGAGCATGCTGCTGCTTAAGTAGGTTAGCATGTTCTTTTTGTAGCTTGTGATAATGGTGATATTGCGTTTTAACAGCACTCAGTGTGTTGTGATGACCAGCGTAAGCATCTAACAAGCCGAGTTGATGCTCAGGCTTCAAAAGCAATTGATGGGCATGTTGGCCATGAATTGCAATGAGCATCTGACCAAGCTCTTTAAGTTGCGCAGCCGTGACTGATGAGCCGTTTATAAAGCTCTTACTACGACCATTTCGTGTGATAACGCGGCGTAAAATACAGTTTTGCTCATCGTCATCGAGCAGCAATTCTGAGAGGAACTTTTGTGCTTGTGGTAAGTTGCGAATGTCAAACTGCGCGGAGATCTCGGCTTTACTGCTTTCAGGGCGGATGGCGTTGGCATCAGCACGCTCTCCAAGACAAAGAGATAGGGCGTCGATTGCGATTGATTTACCAGCGCCAGTCTCACCGGTAATCGCGGTCATGCCAGATCGCCAGTCGATGTTAAGTTCACTGACTATGGCAAAGTTTTTAATTTGCAAACTAGTAAGCATGCTGTATATCCAAACAGTATTTTACTGTTAATTTATACAGCATTCTTTCAAAAAGCAACTTTTAATTGATGACGTCAGCAGCCTGTCTTGATTGAGGAGTGGCTTGTTCATTGCCATCATGAGACGCTTGTTCAGATTCAGAGCTTGCCTCAGGCTCTGGCTCAATTTGCTCAAATGAGTCTGGCGTTTGTATGCGAGAAATGAGCGCTGGCAATATCTCTGTGTAAAAGTTCTTATTATAAGCGATACCCGCAGAAGGTAGTTCTGCGGCAAATAAAAAGAGTTGCTCTGTGAGTAAGTCCACCGTGTCATTGCTACGACACTTGTTCAGCTCAGAGCCCACTTGACTAAGTAAATGTTCACTGACTCTTTCGAGGCGAGCCAAGTTTTCCTCATTATGAGCTTGCACGACAAAAAAGTTGCCGACGATTGCATTAAACTTAGGCGCATGCTTCGGCCTAATGAGTTTGCAATCGACATATTCAGCTATTTTTCTTTTATAGAGTGATGTGATGTCTTTTACACGCTCGTTAAAAATTTTTTTCTCAGCATCACGGGCTTTTTGTCGATTGTTTTCAATGACCATGTAAACGCCAAGGATAGTGATGAGCAGCACTATCGATACAAACACTATGTAAGTCATGTTGTCTTACTTTTCCCTAAATTAGAAAATAAATCTGTCCTATTCTGCTTAACAAATTCACTTTAGTAAAGCCTACTGCCCCAATTAAGTTTCTCTCTAAGAACATGGTAGTAGGAATAACTGGTTGGGTGGATCAAACGGAGCTTTTGAGCTGCTTTTTTTATGACCACTTCGTCCCCCGGCAATAAAGCGAGTACAACATGACTATCGCAGCTTACTTGTAAGCTTGCGGTATTTTCAGGGCTGAGTTTGAGCTTTATTTCTTTGTTAGCATCCACAACTAAAGGTCGACTAGAAAGGGTATGAGGAAACATCGGCACGAGTGCAACTGCGTTGAGTTCTGGTGTTAGAATTGGTCCGCCACCGGAAAGAGAATATGCGGTGGAGCCTGTTGGTGTTGTCACGATTAACCCATCGGAGCGCTGAGAAAAAACAAACTGATCATCAATGAACGCCTCAAACTCAATCATATGCGCCACTTTATCTGCGTGAAGCACGGCTTCGTTCACTGCTAAGTTGGCGCTTTTAAGCTGAGCGTGACGATAGACTTCTACTTCTAATAAAAAGCGGTGCTCTTCAACAAACTTGCCACTGAGTACTTGTTCTAAGGCAGGTTCAAAATCATGGGGGTTCAAATCGGTTAAAAAACCGAGGTTTCCTCGGTTTACACCGATCACGGCGACATCAAAACGGGCGAGTACACGTGCTGCGCCCAACATATTACCGTCACCGCCAACCACAATAGCAAGATCACACTTTTCACCCAGCTGAACGAGATCGAGCAAATGTGCTTCTTGAAGTGCCTCTAATTGCTTGCCAGCACGGCGCTCGACAAAAACATCATAACCCAGTGCTTGCAAAAATGTATAAAGGCGATGTAAGGTCTGAGCCGCGCCGTCATGATTCGGTTTGCCAATAAGGCCGATGGTGTTAAATGGAGTGCTCATTTTTAATGCAAATCCTTGGTGTATCATCTTCCCCAAGATTATCTTAAAATTGAAGTGCTTGAAACTTTGAAATTCACCCCAACATAAAGATTTATGAAATTAAGTGCTCGTGATAAACAAGTTTTCTCGGCTGTAATGACACTTTACTGTAACGGTGAAGGGATGCCAGTTGCCTCTAGTAAGATAGCGAAAATGAAAGGCATGGCGATATGTTCGGCCACAGTGCGCAATGCGATGGCACGGTTAGAAAACCATGGATTACTCTTTTCCCCTCATACATCAGCTGGGCGTGTGCCGTCTGATGTTGGTATTAAATATTGGCTTCAAGAATATTTTGAATTAGATAATATCGCGACTTATTGGCAGCCCGCACAAGAGCAATTGGTGACGTTAGCGCATTCATTGAGCCAACACTATCAGGTTTGTTGTGTTGTTGGTTTGCCTCAAGTGAGCAGTCAAAAGGTTTTTCGTGTTGAGGTGTTAGATTTTGACCGAAAGCATTGGCTAGTATTATTGATTGATAAAGCTGGGCAATCCCAAAATATTTGTATTAACAAGCCGGCCGTTAACTCCGATGAAATGCGCTACCAATTTGCATTGTGGATGAATACAGTATTTAGCCAGCAAACCTTGAAAGAAGGCTTGCATCGTATGCGTGCGATGGCGAATACCGCGATGCCTGATTGCCGAGAGTTACTTACTCAATGGACGCGAGAGTTGAGTTTACAACTGGGTACTGACAATAGCATCGTGGTTGGGGAGCGGCATATTTATAATCGCTTAGAACAGGGCTCGGATGTCAGCTTGGGCGTGCCATTTTTACATCAAGTTGAAGATAAATTAGCGTTTCGTAATGGTATCTCTGTGTTGTTAGGAAGCGAAATTGATACTGATAACTTATCAAGGTATGTTGTACTAAGTGTGCCTTATTTTATGGATCAAGAATATCAAAGCCGTTTTTGTGTTGTGTGCCCTGCTGAGGCGCCAATTGAAGCAATAATTGATGAATTTAGCCGGATAGAGCAAAAAGACTCTTGAAACTAAAAAATCCATCCCCATAATTACGGCAGTTGTAAAGAATCGGAGATTAACTTTCATGTCTGAGCAGACAAAAGCACCAGAGCAGGAACACGAAACTGCACAAGAAGAAGTAGTAGAACAAGCTGCTGAAGCGCAAGCACAGGAAGAAGCGCCACAGTCTGAACAAGGCGAAATAAGCCCTGAAGAGGAAATTGCTGGTTTATACGCTGAGCTTGAAGCTGCAAAGCAAACAATTGAAGGCCAAAAAGACGGTGTTGTGCGTGCTGCGGCAGAAGTAGAAAATATGCGTCGTCGCGCTGCACAAGATGTTGAAAAAGCACATAAGTTTGCACTTGAGAAATTCTCAAACGAATTGTTGCCTGTGATTGATAACCTAGAGCGTGCAATTGAATTTGCAGATAAAGAAAATGAAGCAACAAAATCTATCCTAGAAGGGATTGAGATGACGTTAAAGAGCTTCGAAGATGCGCTTGGTAAATTTGGTGTTGAAGCGGTTAATCCGCAAGGTGAGACTTTCTCTCCTGAGTTCCATCAAGCAATGTCAATGCAGCCAAGTGCGGATGTGGCACCAAATACTGTACTTGCTGTTATGCAAAAAGGTTACACTCTGAACGGCCGTTTACTTCGTCCGGCAATGGTTATGGTTTCTAAAGCTGCAGAATAACCCGTTCATTTATTATTATAAAAGCCCGCTTTGTGCGGGTTTTTTTATTTTTTCCGCTCCAACAATGATTCAAAGTGATTTATGCTTAGTGAAGTAACAATAGGCTTATTGACTGCTTTGATGGATAGGCAGTTACATTTTTAATTGGTCGAAAAACAGTAAGTAGGAAGTATTATGAAACGAGTTGTTGCTTGCATGGTTGCTACGTTGCTCATCGCTGGATGTAAAACATCACCCACAGGAAGAACACAATATATGATGTACTCCGAGCAGAAGATGAATGAGCTTGGGGTTGCGGGATTTGAACAGATCAAAAATGAACAACAAATTGAAGCGGATGTTAAGACAAACCAATACGTTAAGTGTATAGCCAATGCACTGATCGAGCAGCTACCGAATCAAAATTCGAAGCAAAATTGGGAAGTAGTGGTTTTTAGGGACGATAGTGCGAATGCATTTGCACTACCTGGTGGCAAGATTGGTGTGCATACCGGTTTACTCAAAGTGGCAAAAGACCAACATCAGCTCGCTGCAGTTATGGGCCATGAAGTTGGTCATGTTATAGCACAGCATGCGAATGAGCGTATGACACAAAATGGACTATTACAGGCTGGGTTGCAACTGAGTAATACCGTGATGGAAATGAATAATGTTCAGTCTCGTAATACCATTATGCAAGGACTGGGTTTGGGCGCTCAAGTAGGCTTAACGCTGCCATTTGGTCGTTCACATGAAAGTGAAGCTGATGTGATAGGACTCAATCTGATGGCCAAGGCTGGATTCAAACCGATTGGTGCTGTTGAACTGTGGCAAAATATGGAAAAGTTAGGTGGAGATAGGCCAATGGAGTTTTTATCGACACACCCGTCACCTGACAACCGAATTGAAAAACTTAATAGTAAAATAGCAGAGGCTAATAGCCTTTATAAAGCAGCTCAACAAAAAGGGTTGCATCCACAGTGTCGGATTTGAATGTAGGTATGATTGAGGTGGAGCAAACTCGCTGTGCCTCAAATTACTTGTAAAAATTGAGTGCTAACTCATCTAATACGATGAAAAGTCGTAAATCTAACTCTAACTGATGATAATCAGCTTCCATATTACAGCACAGTTTATAAAAAGCTTTGTCGTGGTCGGCATGTTTAAAGTGTGCTAACTCGTGCACAATTAAAGCGCGTAATATTGCTTCCGGCGCATACTTAAGCTGATTGTTTAACGCAATATCGTATCGCGCTTTGATTTTTTGGCCGTGGCGATGTTGCTTTTGAGTGTGTGTGCCAAGTGTTCCTTTCATCATGTCTGTATGTTTAGTGAAGCTGACATTATTCAATCTTGGAGTATTTTTTAAAAAACGCTGTTTGATATCAGTACAATATTGGTATAGCGTTTGTTGATTTTGCAACTGATGGCCGCAAGGGTATTTATTTTTGAAATAGGTCTGTAATTGATTGTTTTCAATCAAAGATGTAATTTGTGCTTGTAAATTTTCAGGGTAGTGCTGGAAATACTTTAATTGCTGCATTGGTCGCCTTTTATCTATGAGTGAATATTTGGGCGAGCAATTATAGCGCAAGGGTAATGCAAAAGTATAAAGCAAGTTGTCTATGTAAAGGCAGACAGTTCGCGGTTAACAAGTCTATTGATAATATTGTGATTTATGCGGGAAGTCTTTGCTGGTTAAGTATTGATACATACCTACGCGAATGAATCAGAAAAGCTAAGGCATGTTATGCAAGTGTTTTTCCTTAATATAACACCAACCAAGATGTGCCTGAAAAGTTGCTGTTCAGCTTAGATATTATCGACTCTGACACCCAATGAGCGTTTATCATTGAGATAAAGTAGGAGAGAAGTGTGTCACTTTTAATTTCTAGGCACCCAGCTGTTATTTACATTCTGTATTTAACATCAAGCGGGCGGCGCTGGTGGGCCGTTCCCTTGTAGGGCCGGGCAACAAGATATGCCGACTGTGAAATCGTTCCTCTCCACCCACATATACTTTGGGAAGTTGACGTTGTAAGTTAGAAATTTAATCAAACATTGCTTTGATTAAAACCGAGTTCATTTTGACGCTTATCAGTATGTTGTTCGTTTTCACAACAATGTTTGTTGCTGTGGTTGTTGCTCGGCGGGGAAAGGCAGTAACACTTTATGCTCAATGCCTAAATCTTGGATAAATTGCCGTGCTAACAAAGGGGCGTCGTAATTGTCCGCCGTGTGAAAAAACACGATGGGCTCTTTACCTTCCGCGAGCCAAGTATGGATTTTTTTGAGCCAAGGCTGATAAAAAGCACGATTATTCTCAAGTGCGGAGCAACCTACAAAACGCAACATAGGCCGCTCTCCGGTCGCAATGACGTTAACAGGGACTCGTGGTTTTTTGCGCTGTGCGTCTTCAATTGCCGGTGTGCTTGGCGCTTCACTAAATAAAGGACGCGTATCCATCATGATGCGGTTAATACCTTTACTCATCAAAAATTGGTTTAAGCGCTTTTCATTATTGTCTTTTCGAAAAAATGCCAAGTTGCGCACTTCTATACCTAGACAAAGCTCGCTGGGTAATTGGGCAACAAAATTTTGTATTCTTGGGAGATGCTCGGGTCCACAACTTGCTGGTAACTGCAGCATGACCATACCAATGTGCTCGAATAGTGGTGCAAACAGGCTTAACCATGTGTCGAGTTCTCTTTGACAGTTTTGCAGGGCTAACTCATGGGATATCTGTTTAGGGAGCTTAAACGTAAATTTAAAATCGTCCGTGACGGCATTTTTCCATTGTAAAACGGTCTCAGGTTTTGGATTAGCGTAAAATGTTGTATTACCCTCAACACTATTAAACATGGTGGCATATTCACTGAGCATATTTGCATTACTACAGTGCTGGCTAAAAAATCTTCCCTTCCAGTGAGATGAGCTCCATTGTGGGCAACCTAAATACAACATAATTCTCTTCATCGGTGTTTTTTTTGAGTTTAACAAATTGAGAGTACCTAAAAAAATCAACTTTGCGAAGATTCCTTGCTTTATAAGGATGACAAAGCCCCCCAGTTTTATATAATTGGCGATTATTTTTGTTAATTACGATAGCTATAGGCTGGATAGCACTTTTCATGCAAGCCTAAGCAAATAGGAACGATATGCGCTCTATATACTGCGGAAATTTAAATAAGGACCACGTTGGTCAAGAAGTCGAATTATGTGGTTGGATCAATAAGCGCCGTGACTTAGGTGGATTAATTTTCGTCGACTTAAGAGACCGTGAAGGCTTGGTTCAAGTTGTTTTTGACCCAGAAGTTGAAGGCTTGATGGACGTTGCTAATACGCTGCGCCAAGAGTTTTGTGTGAAAGTGACAGGTTGTGTGCGTGCAAGACCTGACAGCCAAGTTAACAAAGACATGGCAACGGGTGAAGTTGAAATCTTAGGCACTGGACTTGAGATCATTAACCGCTCTGAGCCTTTGCCGCTAGATTTTAACCAGCAAAACTCAGAAGAGCGTCGTCTTAAATACCGTTATTTAGACCTTCGTCGTTTAGAGATGAGCGATCGTATTAAGCTACGTGCAAAAGCATCAAGCTTTGTGCGTCGTTTCCTAGATAACAATGATTTCTTAGACATTGAGACACCGGTACTAACGAAAGCGACACCTGAAGGTGCGCGTGATTACTTAGTCCCAAGTCGTGTTCACAAAGGCAGCTTCTACGCATTGCCTCAATCACCACAGCTGTTCAAGCAGTTGTTAATGATGTCTGGATTCGACCGTTATTATCAAATCGTAAAATGTTTCCGTGATGAAGATTTACGTGCTGACAGACAGCCAGAATTTACCCAAATCGATTTAGAAACGTCATTCATGAGTTCTGACCAAGTGCGTGAAGTCACTGAGCGTATGATCCGTGAAATGTGGCAAGAGCTACTAAACGTTGATCTTGGTGAGTTTCCAACTATGCCATACGCTGAAGCGATGCGCCGTTTTGGTTCAGACAAGCCTGATTTACGTAACCCATTAGAGCTTATTGACGTTGCTGATATTGTTAAAGATGTCGAGTTCAAAGTACTAGCGGGTCCTGCTAACGATGAAAAAGGTCGTGTTGCAGTACTAACAGTCCCAGGCGGTGCTGAACTATCTCGTAAGCAAATCGACGAATATACGAAGTTTGTTGGTATTTACGGCGCGAAAGGCCTTGCTTGGATGAAGGTTAATGACCGTGAAGCAGGTATGGAAGGTGTGCAATCACCGATTGCTAAATTCCTAAACGAAGATGTGATCAGTGCATTACTAGAGCGCACAAACGCGCAAACTGGCGACATCATTCTATTTGGTGCAGACAAGCGCAACGTGGTAAACGAAGCGATGGGTGCACTGCGTTTAAAAGTTGGTTTGGACAGAGAGATCACTGATCTGAACAAGTGGGCGCCGCTTTGGGTTGTTGACTTCCCTATGTTTGAAGAAGATGACGAAGGTAACTTACACGCGGTGCACCATCCGTTCACAGCACCGAAGGACATCAGTGCACAAGAACTAGAAGCAAACCCAGCGGTTGCGATTTCTGATGCGTACGATATGGTGCTTAACGGCTATGAAGTTGGTGGCGGTTCAGTGCGTATCCACAATAACGAAATGCAGCAAGCTGCGTTCAGAATTCTAGGTATTGAAGAGCAAGAGCAGCAAGACAAGTTTGGTTTCTTACTTGATGCACTGAAGTACGGTACTCCACCACATGCTGGCCTAGCATTTGGCCTTGACCGTCTAGTAATGCTTTTATGTGGTACAGATAACATTCGTGACGTCATTGCATTCCCTAAAACAACTCAAGCGTCTTGTTTAATGACCAATGCGCCAAGTGTTGCAAACCCTGATGCACTGACTGAGCTTGCAATTGCAGTACAAGCACAGCAAGAACAAAGTGAAGAGCAGTAATCACTGACTTACTTTGAAAAGGCGGCTTTTATAGCCGCCTTTTTTGTTTAACAACTGGAAATCCATACAGTATTTTGGCATGATGTTGAAAAAAGTAAAGAGGGCAGTGCCTTGGCAGTTATTTTGGGCATAGACCCTGGTTCGAGATTTACAGGTTATGGTGTTATTGAGCATCACGGTGCAAAGTTTAAATACTTAGGTAGCGGCTGTATCAAAGTTGGAGAGCATGATTTTCCGACTCGATTAAAAATGATCTTTCAAGGCATTAGCCAGTTGATAGAGCAGTTTTCTCCAGACAGTTTTGCGATAGAGCAAGTATTTATGGCACATAACCCAGACTCAGCACTAAAGCTTGGACAAGCTAGAGGTGCCGCCATTGTTGCAGCAACCATGCAAGATGTGGTTGTACATGAATATTCGGCAAGGCAGATCAAGCAGGCTGTGGTGGGTACCGGTGGAGCCAATAAGTCTCAGGTGCAAGAAATGGTAAAACGTATTTTAAAGTTACCTGGCACCCCACAAGCAGATGCTGCGGATGCATTGGCAATTGCAATTTGTCATGCACACTCTGAACAAAACTTAATTCGCTTAGCAGGCAATGCTAAAAAAACAGTTCGTGGAAGGTTAAGATAATTATGATAGGTAAACTCAGTGGTACTTTATTAGAAAAGCAGCCGCCAGAAATTCTCATTGATGTAAATGGGGTAGGCTATGAAGTACAAATGCCGATGACTTGTTTCTACGAGCTGCCAAGTACGGGTCAGCCAGCAGCCATTTTTACGCACTTTGTGGTTCGAGAGGATGCACAATTGCTGTTTGGCTTTAATAATAAAACAGAGCGTGCTCTATTTAGAGAGCTGATTAAAGCAAATGGTGTGGGCCCCAAGCTCGCGCTTGCTATTTTGTCAGGGATGTCAGCTGAGCAGTTTGTGCAGTGTGTAAATCATGGTGATGCATCTACCCTAGTTAAAATTCCAGGTGTAGGTAAAAAGACCGCAGAGCGTCTAGTCTTAGAAATGAAAGACAAGTTAAAAGACTTTGGTCACGACTTGTTTACGCCATTCAGTGACAATGCCGTTATCCCGCCACAGGATGATCCTACGGTGGGTAATTTACCGGCTGATGACGCCATTGCTGCGTTGGTCGCATTGGGCTATAAAGCTGCGCAGGCACAAAAAGCGGTGAAAGCAGTAAAAGGCGATGGTTTAGATACCGAAACCATCATTAAAGAAGCGCTTAGGTCTATGATGTAATTATGATAGAAGCAGACAGACTAATTGAACCCGAAGTTCAAGGAAATGAAGAGCAAATAGATAGAGCTATTCGACCAAAGCTACTGAGTGACTATACCGGTCAGCCTCATGTGAAACAGCAAATGGAAATTTTCATTGAAGCTGCACGTTCACGTGAAGAAGCGCTAGATCATCTATTGATATTTGGCCCGCCAGGGTTAGGTAAAACAACCCTTGCAAATATCGTTGCCAATGAGTTGGGTGTGAATATTAAAACGACATCAGGCCCTGTACTTGAGAAAGCTGGCGACTTGGCAGCCATGTTAACTAACCTCGAAGAAGGTGATGTGTTATTCATTGATGAGATCCACCGCCTTAGCCCACAAGTGGAAGAAATCTTATATCCGGCAATGGAAGACTATCAACTGGATATTATGATAGGTGAAGGGCCCGCTGCACGCTCTATCAAGTTGGACTTACCGCCATTTACACTCGTAGGCGCAACGACTAGAGCGGGTTCGTTGACTTCACCGCTTAGAGACCGTTTTGGTATTGTGCAAAGGCTGGAGTTCTATTCGGTGGATGACTTGTCACAAATTGTTAGCCGCTCAGCTCACTTCTTAAATTTGGAGACAACCGAAGAAGGCGCTCGCGAAGTTGCCAAAAGAGCACGTGGTACACCGAGGATCGCAAACCGTCTGCTACGCCGTGTTCGTGACTTTGCTGATGTAAAAGGAGATGGCAGCGTTGATAAAACCATTGCTAACCAAGCATTAGATATGGTTGATGTTGATAAATGTGGTTTTGACTATATGGACAGAAAGTATTTGCTGGCTATTATAGAGAAGTTTACTGGCGGACCTGTGGGTCTTGATAACCTCGCTGCGGCAATTGGTGAAGAGAAAGAGACGATAGAAGATGTGATAGAGCCTTACCTTATTCAACAAGGCTTTATCCAGCGTACGCCAAGAGGACGGATAGTATCCGATAGGGCCTATCTGCACTTTGACCTTACCAAAGGATAACCGCAATTAAGCCACCGTATTTACGGTGGCTTTTTTAATAGTATTCATCTGAATTTGCTAGCCTTTCAATCTAGATATAAATTTCAGGCAAAAAAAAGCCCGCACATATGTGCGGGCGAAAACAACAAGTTGAAGGAAGTAATCCAGGGAACTGATGAGTCTGTTAAGGTTTTATCCAAAAGGTTCTCATCAAAAGCAACAGAGTAAATCAGAACTCTATCACTCGGTAACTGGCTTTGCATTGCGTTAAGCAGTGCGCTCAGTACAGGGTGTATATTAGAGATCTTATGGATTATTATCAAACTAGAAAAATTATATCTTTCAGATAAAAATAACTAATGCGAAAGCTATTTACCATTTTTTACATTGCATGATAAGAACGATTTTACTGTATGTATCTTTATGATTTAATTGCATTTGTACTATTTATGCTCAAATTGTAAATATTAGATAATTTGTTGTTAATTGGTATTACCAATGGTTTTTTGAGCATTTATTCGTGCAAAGTGAATAAATCCACCACTTTATGCACTCTGAGTAAATAATTACGCTTGCTCTGATGGTGAGGAATAAAAATGTTAATTAATCGGAGGAAGTGGAAAATAAAATGATTTAAATACCGAAACAAACATATGGGACGGTAAAAGCATGACAAACACAGACATTGTGCTATTTATCGACATTTAAGCTAATTTTATAGCTTTGACGTTGTAAGGCCTTATTTGTGTGGTTAAACTACCTGAACCTTTTGTCGTGCTTGAAGTCTATCTGTTTAAAGGCGCCATGCCAGGTACACATTATTATTAGGAGTGTTAAAACGTGGAATCGGGTTTAAATTTCATCGATCTAATCTTAGAAGCCAGTGTGTTGGTTCAACTTGTTATGTTGACACTAGTTGGCATGTCCATCGCGTCGTGGGCGATTATATTCCAACGTCGTTCGGTGATAGCAGAAGCACAAAGCGAAGCTCGAAAGTTTGAACAACAGTTTTGGTCAGGTATGGACTTAGGCAAATTATACAATGAGATTACGGCACGTTCAGGCAGCTCTAAAGGGTTAGAGGCGCTATTTGTCGCGGGGTTCAAAGAATTTGCGAGACACAAAAAGAACAATACGGGCTCAGCGAATATGATTTTAGATGGCACACACCGCTCTATGCGTGTTGCTTTATCCCGTGAAGTAGAAAAACTAGAAACCAGTTTGTCGTTTTTAGCGACTGTTGGCTCTATCAGCCCTTATATCGGTCTATTCGGTACGGTTTGGGGGATTATGACTGCATTTATTGCTTTGGGTAATGTGCAGCAAGCAACGCTACAAATGGTGGCACCAGGTATTGCTGAGGCTCTGATTGCAACAGCGATGGGTCTATTTGCAGCTATCCCTGCAGTCATGGCGTACAACCGATTCGCAAAACATGTTGAAAAGCTTGAAGTAAACTACGCCAATTTTATGGAAGAGTTTGCTAACATATTGCATCGTCAAGCGGCCACTTTAGTGGAGACAAAAGCTAATGTATCAGCCTAAGAAAAGAAGACCTGTTGCTGAGATCAATGTAGTACCCTACATTGATGTCATGCTGGTATTGTTGATTATATTTATGGCAACTGCACCGCTAATCACCCATGGTGTAAAAGTGGATTTACCACAAATGCAAGAGTCAGATTTAGTTGAAACCAAAGATGCACCGCCGATTATTGCCAGTATTGATGCAGAGGGCCGTTATTATGTGTCTGTCGGCACTGATCCTGAAGCACCAATGGATGCAGTTGAAGTGGCAGCAGTTATCAAATTAAAACTGCAGCAAAACCCTGATACACCTGTGATGATTAAAGGCTCTGGCCGTGTTTCATATCAAGAAGTTTTATTACTTATGGACTTTTTGAAAAATGCGGGGGTGCCTTCTGTCGGCCTGATGACCAAATCGTTTGAGGATAATTAATGGATGCGTTAACAAGCGGAATTATTAAGTCGTTTCTGCTTCACATCGCGTTAGCGGGTATGCTGTTTGCCTCAGCTAATTTGCAAATGTCTAAACCCACGGTAATGCACGTGCAATTAAATCCAGTTATGCAAGAAGAGCAGGAAAAAGCGGTTTCAGCTATTTCCGTCGATCAACGTGCTGTGGAGCGCAAAATTGCACAGCTTAAGCAAGCTGAAGATGCCAAAAAACGCGCTGAAGAAAAGCGTATTCGTGACCTAGAACGTCGCGCGGTACAAGCACGTAAAGATCGTGAAGCAGAAGCAAGGCGCATCAAAAAACTCGAACAGCAACGTCAAGCAAAGTTGGCTGAAAAGCGCAAAGCTGAAGCGCAAGCGAAAAAAGCCCGTGAGGTCGAGCAAAAGCAGCGCGCTGATGCAGAAAAGGCCAGAAAAGAAAGGCTACAAGCTGAGCAAGCTGCAAAAGCGGCAGCCGAGAAACGTAAATCTGAAGAGGATCGTTTAAGACAAGCTGAAGCCCAACGTAAGCGTCAAGAAGAAGAGGCGAAACGCAAAGCAGAAGCCGCTGAGCAAGCACGTCAAAAAGCATTGCAAGAGCAGCTGTTGCAAGAGCAGTTAGCACAAGAGCAGGCTGCGCGTGCGAAAGTCAGGCAGCAACAAGTGCTTGGAGAAGTAGATAAATACAAAGCGCTGATCATGCAACGTATTCAGTCTAATTTGTTAATTGATGAAAAAATGAAGGGTAAGCAATGTCGTTTGAACATCCGCTTGGGCTTCAATGGCTTGGTTACTCAAGCTAATTCGTTAGGTGGAGACAAATTAGTGTGTGAAGCGGCACTTCGTGCGGTTCGTATGGCAGATACATTGCCTGTTTCGAAAGACAAAGATGTGTTTGAACAACTTAAGAATATTAATTTAACGATTAAACCCAATCTTTAAAGGAAAACCATGTTAAAGCATTTAAAAAACATAGTTCTGGTTTTTGCTTTCAGTATGACAACACTTGCCAATGCGGCATTGGAAATTGTCATTACTGAAGGCGTTGACAGTGCACGACCTTTAGGTGTTGTGCCATTTAAATACATCGGTAACGGTGAAGCCCCTTCAGAGATTAGTTCAGTTGTTGCAGCAGACTTGATGCGCAGTGGTAAATTTAAAGCGGTATCTGAGGAACAGATGCCGCAGCTGCCAACCACAGATGAGGAAGTAGACTATGACGCTTGGGTCAATTTAGGTGTCGAAGCGATTATTGTGGGTACTATTACTCAACAGCCAGCGAACCGCTATTTGGTAAAATATGAATTGATTGATGTTTTACGTGCGCAGATCACAGGTGGTGAAACGCGCATGATGAGCAATGGCAAATTAATGAAAAGCCAAGACCATATTTTGGAAAGCCGTCAAAGTGTGATTGACAGTGATTCATTTAGATACTATTCACACCAGATAAGTGATGTGGTCTATGAGGCTTTAACTGGCGAGCGCGGCGCGTTTAGAACGAAAATTGCTTATGTGATTGTGCGAGAAGAGCAAGATAAACCGTATCAACTTGTGGTTGCAGATTATGACGGGTTCAATGAGCAAGTGTTACTGCGTTCAAAAGAGCCGCTAATGTCACCTGCATGGTCTCCAGATGGCAATAAATTAGCGTATGTGACCTTTGAAAATCGCCAATCTCAGGTCTATGTTCAAGATATATACACTGGTAAACGTGAAAAACTGACCAGTTACCCAGGTATCAATGGTGCACCACAGTTTTCGCCTGATGGCACACAAATGCTGGTTGTTTTGTCTAAAGACAAAGGCGGTGCAACAGAGGTATATTTGATTGATTTAGAAACGCGCGTCGAAAAGCGCTTAACTAAGCACAGAAGTATAGATACTGAGCCAAGTTGGCACCCAAATGGCCGAGAAATTGTGTATACGTCTGAAAGGGGTGGTAATGCCCAGATTTATAAGTTAAATTTAGATACTGGTAGATCTAGACGTGTGACCTTTGACGGCGACATGAACTTAGCAGGTTCAATTACGCCAGATGGTAAACAATTAGTAATGGTAAATCGCACGCTAGGTCAGTACCATATAGCAAAGAAAGAATTTGATTCAGGGCTGTTTCAGGTGTTAACTCGTACGAGACTCGATGAATCACCGAGTATTGCGCCGAACGGCTCTATGATTATTTACAGTACCCTGCATAATAATAAGCAGGTTTTGGCCCTGGTGTCGATGGACGGTCGCTTTAAAGCGAGATTGCCAGTACTTGACGGGCAAGTGAAGGCACCGGCCTGGTCGCCGTTTTTACAGTAATATTTACTGGTTAGACTTATAAAGATATAGGAATATACTCGATGCAACTTAACAAAACTTTAAAGGCTTTATTGGTAGCGTTGCCTGTAATGACTTTAGCTGCATGTAGCTCATCATCTGGTGATGTTGATGGTGGTGATAGCCAGCAGACAAATGCTTCTTCTAACAGCAATGACAAGGTTGATGTAAACACAATTGACCGTCCAAAAACAGCTGCAGAGATCCAACAAGAGAAGTACGAAACGTTGCGTCAAGAGCAAATCGTATACTTCGATTTTGACCGCTCTACAGTACGTAGCGAATATGTTGAGTTACTACAAGCACACGCAGACTTCCTAGTGAAAAACCCAAGTGTAAAAGTACTTGTTGAAGGTCACGCAGATGAGCGTGGTACTCCTGAGTACAACATCGCACTAGGTGAAAGCCGTGGTAAGTCAGTTGCTAAATACCTTGAGAGCCTAGGTGTTTCTGAAAGCCAAATCTCTGTAGTGAGCTACGGTGAAGAAAAGCCAATGGTTAAGTCGCGCACAGAAGAAGCTTTTGCTAAGAACCGTCGCGCGGTATTGGTATACTAATTTAGACAAGAGATGTTATGAAGCCGAAAACTATTTTGGCAGCCATCATCTTTCTTAGCGGGAGCTCCCAGGTTTGGGCAGCTCCCGCTACTGTTTATGATGCTGCAAATAATCAAAAGTCGCTTGAACAGCGCGTTGCCGAACTCGAAAAAATGATGACAAATCGAAATCGAGTGCAAGCCGATCTTCAGTTACAGTTGCAGCAATTGCAAGACGAAGTCAGCCAAGTTCGTGGCTTTACCGACGAGCAAAGCTATAAACTGGAAAAAGTGTTACAGCGCCAACGAGAGCTGTATCAAGAAATTGAGAACCGTGTTAGCCAAGTTTATGAGCAAACTAAATCTGATATTGCTGCGACGGCTATTCCTACTGTCGGCGAGCAAGCGGTGAGCTCTAACTTATCTGAGAATGAAGCTTATGACCGTGCTGTTGCTCTGATCATGAAGGATAAGCGCTATGATGCGGCAATCCCAGAGTTTCAAAACTTTTTGCAACAATTTCCAGAGTCAGTATATATTCCTAATGCGCATTATTGGTTAGGCCAGCTACAATCTATAAAAAGCAAGCCTGCTGAAGCGATTAAGCACTTTACCATTGTTGTTGAGCAGTTCCCTGACTCAAATAAGCGCCCTGATGCGATGCTGAAGCTTGGTACATTGGCTGCGAATGCCGGAGACAAGACAAAAGCGACACAATTGTTCAATGCGTTGATAAAAGAATACCCAAGCACCACTGCTGCAAAATTGGCAACAGAGCGTTTATCTAAGCTGTAATAAGCTGCTTTGTGAACACTGTGGTGTAAAAATAGGCGCTTAGGCATAAAATTTAAAAAAAACAGCGTAATTCAGTTGCACTAGAATTTTAAATAAGTATTATAAGCGCCCGCAGCAGGCGATACGTTATAAACATCTTGCTGCAATGAGTGGGTCATTAGCTCAGTTGGTAGAGCAGTGGACTTTTAATCCATTGGTCGATGGTTCGAGTCCATCATGACCCACCACTTTTGCTTAATTTTGATATGAGCGGGTCATTAGCTCAGTTGGTAGAGCAGTGGACTTTTAATCCATTGGTCGATGGTTCGAGTCCATCATGACCCACCATTAAGCTTAAAATTTCCCGAGCGGGTCATTAGCTCAGTTGGTAGAGCAGTGGACTTTTAATCCATTGGTCGATGGTTCGAGTCCATCATGACCCACCATTTTAAGTGTTATTCATATCCCCGAGCGGGTCATTAGCTCAGTTGGTAGAGCAGTGGACTTTTAATCCATTGGTCGATGGTTCGAGTCCATCATGACCCACCATTTAAGCACATCCATATCCAGAGCGGGTCATTAGCTCAG
>NZ_AUYC01000017.1:0-47466 GCF_001625685.1 Pseudoalteromonas luteoviolacea CPMOR-1
ATCCCCTAGGGGACGCCACTTTCTTTGTTATCCTTCAGCAGTTCTTGCTAATTTAATTCCCTTTGCTAAGTTTAAATTTATTATTGCAGTGCGCAATTGACTCTCGTGCTTTATGACTTTGATTAGTATTCTGTGTTTTACTGTCTATTTCGTGATGAATTAAGTTTTAGATATTGGATAAATTCAAACTTCCATTTATCTCCATAAGCTTGATTTAGAACAATTTTTAGTCATTTTTGTCATGCTCGCATTGGCGTAATCACTTACTATTGTTTTTTAATTTAGAGTGAGTTGCTATGGCTAAAGGAAGATCAACGGTAACCAACCGCGAATACGACTATCCCAGTTCTTATAATTTGCTATCTACAACCAACACCAAAGGGCAAATTAAATATGCTAATCGTCAGTTTTGTGAAGTAGCAGGGTTTGAACTACATGAACTAGAAGGTAAACCACACAATATTGTGCGCCACCCCAGTATGCCTAAACCCGCATTTCAAAATATGTGGAATTATATCGAGTCTGGTAAGCCCTGGATGGGGATGGTAAAAAACCGTTGTAAAAATGGTGATCACTACTGGGTTAATGCCTATGTAACACCGATTACCAATAATAGCGGCCAAACGGTTGAATACCAATCGGTTAGAACAAAACCAGATCGTGCAGTGGTTAATCGGGCAGAAAAAATATATCAAAAACTTAATGATGGCGCAGCGGTAGAGAGCTTTACGAGAGCTTCAATGTCCTTGTCAACGCAGATGATGTTGATCATTGGTGCATTTTATATACTAAGCATGATTTTTGCGTCTTTGCCGTCCCCTTGGTCTTATATTTTAGAGACCGTGTTAGTGGTGGTTGCTTTATTTTTGACTTTTCAGCGACTTTCACCGGTGCGGGAGTTAAGCCAAAAAGCACGAAAGGTCTACGATAACCCTCTGATGCAAAAGATTTATATTAATAAGGTCAATGACATTGCGGCGATTGAGTTGGCCTTATTAGCCAGAGAGTCAGAGCTACGCGCTGTACTTGGTAGAGTAAAAGATGCCAGTGACACGGTACGAGGTCATGCCAAAGAAACCGTTGATGAGTGCGATAAAAGTGCACAGTTGCTGAATAATCAACAAGCACAGACAGGCTCGCTTGCTACCGCGATTAACCAAATGACGGCGACAATCCAAGAAATCGCTTCGAATACCAATAACGCTGCATCTCAGTCAGAAGCCGCACTTAAATCTGTGAAAGAGGGCAGTTTAGCGGTCAATGAAAATATGGAAAATAATTACACCTTGTCAGAAGAGTTAACGCAGACTCAATCAGATATTGAAGATCTCAATGCACAAACGGTCAATATTGGCGGTGTTGTGGATGTGATCCGTGGTATATCTGAACAAACGAATTTACTGGCGTTAAATGCGGCCATTGAAGCGGCACGAGCAGGAGAGCAAGGCAGAGGCTTTGCGGTTGTTGCCGATGAAGTAAGGGCACTTGCGCAGCGGACTCAAGATTCAACTAAGGAAATTGACGATATTGTCGCTAATCTAAGACAACGTGCCGAGCGTGCTGTACAGGCGATCCAAAACGGAGTGGAAAAGTCAGGGCAATGTGTTGAAAAAGCCGAAGGCACCAAAGCCTCTTTAGATAGTATCAACTCAATCGTGAATGATATTTCAAGTCTGAATTATCAAATAGCAACTTCAACGGAAGAGATGTCAGGGGTTAGTAACGAGCTCAATAATAATGCGGTGACCATATCTCAACTTGCAACCGATTCGCTACAAAGCTCGGATAGGTCACTAGAGACCATGTCAAATACTCAAAAAGCGCTGTCAGATCAAAAATCTTTAGTTGATCAATTTATCGCTAAGTTCCAAAGTTAAGCGTGACTAAGTAGCGTGGGTGATATGCCTTACTTTTTTATGCATAGTGTGTTTATATAACGCACTATGCATATCTAGCCAGTTTATTCAATTTATTTCGTATCGCTTTATTTAATATCAAACGAACAGCCTGTAAATAATTGATATATGTATAAGCTAGAGAGGTATAGTATGAACAGCGCACAAAAGCATGCGTATGAACGAGAGTTGATGATGGCAAAAACTCTGTATCATAATGCGCATTATACGGCGTGTTTCGGGCATCTTGAAAGAGCACATATTTTAGGACAGCGGTCTATATTCAAACACACCACAGTGCATTGGTGGATGCTCAAAGTGGGGGTGAAGTTTGTAGATAAAAAAGCGGTGCTGGGTCAAGTCATGAGGTTAATTGCCTCAATTATTTTTTCACGAATTTGGGTACCTGTTGGTAATACAGGTGGCACAAATGTGAATGCATTTAAATCCATGCCCATACCTCAAGATCTCAAAAAATATTTAGAATAGCCAGGTTAAGGGTATGATTTAATTACATGATAAGCATTGAAAATCAAGTCACTTTAGCAGCGTATTCATGACAGAGAGAGAAATTGATAAGCCTAATATTTGGATAACAACGGGATGTTTGCTGACTTACGGAGGCTGTATTGATGCCTCTGATCATCGCCATATTGCTATGCAGGTTGTGTTACCTGATAGCAATACTGTGAGCACACTAAATGGACAAGCATTTCAAGGCGCTATGATCATTGACTCTAATGTCCCGCATTGTTTAAAAATGCAAAAAGGCTGGGTATTACTAGCAGAGCCGCACAGTACGTTAGGGGCATATCTGAAAGACAAGTTAAATGGCCAGAAGCAAATGCCCATTCCTGCTACGGCTAACTTAAGATTACCGCAGACAGATCCGTTTGCGCACTTTTTTACAATATTCTCAGATATTCAATTATCAGATAAGATGGGAGATAACCACTCAAACTTCGTGACAGATGCTCGAATATACAGTGTACTAGATGAGCTAAACCGATGTTTTAATGGGGAGTGCATGACGCCCCAACATTGGCGTGCGAAATATATAGCGAGAAAACTTCACTTATCAGAGAGCCGTTTTTTGCATCTTTTTTCTGAACAAGTAGGGGTTGCATGGCGACCGTACTTGTTATGGAGAAGAATGTTGTGTGCATTGCAAGCGATGCAGCGAGGTCAAAACGCAACGAAAGCAGCGTATGAAGCTGGTTTTTCTGATAGCGCCCATTTAAGTCGAACTTTTAAAAGTACTTTTGGCATGACCATTAGACAGGCGAGGTGTTTATTTACATAAACAAGTTTTATGGCTAACCCTGAACTGATAATCTTCGTCGAATACATCACACTTTCTTCACAGACATTGACTCTATGATGCGAATAATATTTTTCTTGATATGAATACGCCCGGTATTTGGAAATACTTTTGTCATTAAATGACTAAAATCTCAAGATATAATTATTTTTCTGTTATATGTTCATGTTTTGTAACACTTCTAAGGTGTCTATTACGTCACTGGTATGCCAACTTAATAAAAGCTGTAAAGTATAAAAATTAACCACGTATGGGTATGTAACAGTCGTCAGTCCGGATGGTTATTAAATTTAACCAGAGAAACCACACACAAAAACAAAAGGAGGCGTAATGCTTACAGTGCATATTGTGGCCGGTTCATTTTTACTGCTGTTTGGTATTGGTGCTTTGAGCTTTGCAAAAGGAAAGCTTAGACATAGATGGTCAGGTAACCTATTTTTCCTTGCCATGTTAATAATGACAGGAACTGCTGCTTTTTTTAATGGTGGTGCAACTATGTCACTGATGACATTTTATTACGGTGTCACGGCTTGGGCCATTGTGCTGAGAAAAGAACAAACAACCGGTATTTTTGAAATACTGGCAATGTGCTTAATCCTCTATATCAGCATATCTTTGTTCTATTTTGTACATACCGCAGTTGACTTGGATCCGACCTTCAAAGTTATTTTCACCATTCATGCCTCAGTCGCCTTGTTAGCCGCCGGCATGGACCTTAGAATGATCCTAAACGGTGGCCTCTCGGGTAAGCACCGTATCGCTCGACATACATGGCGGTCCTGTTTTGCTATGCTGGGGGCTGTGATGTCGTTTTCGGCCAATACATCAGATAGGTGGCCTGACTTTATTGATAGCAATGCGTTAATTTATCTGATGATAGGTGTACTTTTTTACTGGGTAATACGAGTGTTATTCACCGGTTGGTCAAAACGACTACACAGTATTGTTGGTGATAGCTTACTTACTAAGTGGCTACCTGTTTTTAAGCGAGAGATAAAAGAGTAATAGCGCTATTTTATATAAATTGTGATGGGCGAGAGAGTGCTCATCACAGGTTTGAGCCCGTTCAAAATTAAAATAGCGCTAGCTTTATAGTGTGATTATTTAAGCTGTTCCTGATTAAATGGGCTTACGATGCCAATTGTTGCTTACGGTATTGCCCTGGAGTGCAGCCTGTAAACTCTTTAAACGCACGACTAAATGGGGCAGCAGATGCGAAGCCACTTTCAATACCAACGACAAGCACCGGCCAATCACGTTTATCAGGTGCGCTTAATATTGATTTGGCATACTCGATACGCATTTGGTTCACATAGTGATTAAAGTTCTTTGCTTTGAAGCCGTCGAGCATAATAGCGCGGATACGATACTCGGGAAGAGCTAGCTCACGAGCAATATCGGCAACACGTAAATTTGCGTCTAAAAAGCGTTTTTCTTCAACCAACAGGTGTTGAATTTTCTGAGCGAGTAGGCGCTCACTTTGGAGAGTGCTCTCCTTTTTTACCGGCTGTTGCATGAACTGTTGTTGACGAAATTGTATCAACCAATGTGTACTGATAAAGATTAAA
The DNA here is from genome assembly GCF_001625685.1 of Pseudoalteromonas luteoviolacea CPMOR-1. GTDB lineage: Bacteria > Pseudomonadota > Gammaproteobacteria > Enterobacterales > Alteromonadaceae > Pseudoalteromonas > Pseudoalteromonas luteoviolacea_K. Next base: position 4,785 of record NZ_AUYC01000017.1, read on the forward strand.
ATATATGCGAACACGACCAACCATTCTCGTCCTCCGCTCATCGCTAACTCTTTGGGCAGAGCGACAGCAACCAACATAACACTGATGATACTCACCAAAAATGAAGACAGGTAGATCATCGTCACTTTACGCAGAGTCACATTTGCGCTTTGCAATACCCGATAGCCCTCCCAAAACGCAAGAATAAGCATGCCTGATGATAATATTGCAATTGCTTCGGATAAAACGGTTATTGAAGTTGATAGCCAATCGGTATGGAGTTGCCACATTTTTTCTGAAAATCGGAAGAGGTGCCTTAATATCAGGCATATCCCCAGTACACCTGCAAACAGGAGGTGATGGTGATTAATGGGATTGGTTTTTCGAAAAAATGCACGTGAAAAAAGCCAGTATCCACTACAGGTCGCAAACCCGAATATTCCTATCAGGTGATGATAAGGGGTCAAGTAAGTGCTTGTTAGTTGATAGGCAAGATACATCGACGAGGAAACACAAAACCCTGCAAAAGCTAAATGTAAAATGTGCTTGTGTCGAAGGCGATAATGATTGAAAGCTAATGCCAGACTTAGCAAGACGGTAAGTGATTGCGCGATTTTTAGTGGATCCAATTTTGATTCCCTCCCACTTTTATACCGATTCTACATTAATCTTGTTCTTTTTCGATAATATTCTGATTTATCGGCTTTTATTAGCATCGATTTTGAAATTCGATGCGCTTTAAAGCCTTCATATTGGCAGTATGGAGGTGAAATTTAGAAGACAAGGTATGGTTATGAAAAATAAATCTGTCAATGATAACAAGAGTGCTTGTGAAAAAAACAAGCCAGCTAACGATTACGAGTCAATACAAAATGGTGCTCCAACGGTTGCATTATGGAAAACATGGGGACTTAGACTCATATTTGCTGCAATGGTGATTGTTCTAGGCTCTAAGCAATTAAATTATATCTTAGAAGGCGCCACTGAATGGGAGCGATGGAGAGGCCTTGGGCATTCAATGTTGTTCGCGCTGGCTTTATTTGCAATAGGCGGTGTTTTTCGTCCTTTAATTTTTTTACCTATTATGCTCTATGAAATCGTTTGGAAATTGGTTTGGCTGACTGTCGTTGCATTGCCTCCATTTCTGGCAGGCCAAGATGTCCCGAACATCGTAAACGCAAAAGCATCGATAATTGGCATTGCTGTATTAATGGTTCTGATCCCGTGGCGTTATGTTTGGTGGCAGTATTTCACTCAGCCGATTGAACCATGGAGACGCAAGAAAATCGTTTGAAATAAATAAGCTGTAATTTTGATGAAGGCTGCTAGGCAATAATTACTAGCAGCTTTACATCAGCAAAACGCTCGCCTTCAAAATAAAAGTATTTAAAGCAGTTGTTTATCTTTTATTGAATAACCAGTTTAGCGAAAAGAGCAGCCTGTCCATGATAGGTTTGAACTGTAAATTGCCAATTTATGCGTCTGTTTTTTCTTTAAATTCACACAAATCTTCAATAATACAGCTGCCACATTTTGGTTTTCGAGCAGTACATACATAGCGACCATGTAAAATAAGCCAATGATGCACATCCACTTTAAACTCTTTTGGCACGACTTTTTCTAGCTTCTCTTCTACCGCGACGACATCTTTACCCATCGCAAACTTAGTACGGTTAGAGACTCTAAAAATATGAGTATCGACTGCAATGGTCGGCCAGCCAAACGCGCAATTAAGCACAACGTTTGCAGTTTTACGACCAACCCCGGGTAAGGCTTCTAGCGCTTTGCGGTCTTGAGGGACTTCTGAGCCATGTTTTTCGATTAAAATTTGGCACAGTTTAAAGACATTGTTAGCTTTTGAATTATATAAGCCAATGGTCTTTATGTACTCCTTTAAACCTTCAACACCTAAATCGACAATTGTTTCTGGCGTATTGGCAACGGGAAACAACTTGCGAGTTGCTTTGTTAACGCCCACATCAGTCGCCTGTGCTGACAAGGTGACGGCAACCAATAATTCAAACGGGGTGGTGTACTCAAGATCGGATTCCGGGTTTGGATTGTCTTCTCGCAGTCGAGTTAAAATCTCTAAACGTTTTGCTTTATTCATGACGGTTTTAAATAGTTAGCTAAGAGGGGCTAAGTGTGATTGCATCTTATGTGCCCCTGCAATCACACTTAGGGTTTACGCAGTCTAAGTGACGGCTTAGGCTGCATTTAATTGCATTAAGTTAGGCTAGTAACCCTTGCTCTTTCTGCTTTTTCAGCTGGTGCGGCTGGCTGAGCTTGTGCTTTTTGGCGCTCATCAAAGTAGTTTTTAGCTGCAATGATAAGGCCCAACCCCAAGAAAGCACCCGGCGGTAAAATCGCCACTAGGAATTGGCTATCAAAGCTCAACACTTCAATTCGCAATGCTGTGGCCCAGTCTCCAAGTAATAGCTCTGCGCCATCAAATAAGGTGCCTTGCCCGATAAGTTCACGCATTGCGCCTAAAATGACCAACACGGCAGCAAAGCCAAGACCCATCATCACGCCATCCCATGCAGACAGTATAGGGGTGTTTTTTGATGCATAAGCTTCTGCGCGACCAATAATGGCGCAGTTGGTCACTATCAAGGGAATGAAGATCCCCAGAGATTGATAGAGCCCAAAGGTATATGCATTCATCAACAACTGAATGATGGTGACAAACGCGGCAATGATCATCACAAATACCGGGATACGAATATCTTTGGGTACCCAATTTCTGACGATAGAAACGGTGACGTTAGAGCCAACTAATACAAGTAAGGTTGCGATCCCAAGGCCTAAAGCATTGGTAACAGTGCTGGTGACAGCAAGCAGGGGACATAAGCCAAGCAGCTGTACCAAGGCGGCATTGTTTTTCCAAAGTCCCTCATGGGCTAGTGTTTTGTACTCGCTCATAGCTGCTCCTCTTGGCAAACATTGCTTTGTGCAAATAGGCTGTCAAAGTTTTGATGGGCAAACCAAGTCGCCGCATTCACTGAGTGGACAACCGCTCTAGGTGTGATAGTTGCCCCAGTAAATTGATCGAACACACCGCCTTCTTTTTTAACATTAAAGGCTTGATCGTCTGCTGATTGTACTGTCATACCTGCAAAAGAGTGTACCCAGTCTGACTTTTTAACTTCGACTTTGTCACCCAAGCCAGGGGTTTCTTTATGCTGAGTAATACGCACGCCAGCAATTTCAGCATTGGCGTATACTGCGGTTAGCATGTCGATATTGCCACTATATCCCTCAGGAGTAATATGCTGCACTAATAAAGCGACAGGCTGACCATTTTGCTTAGCACGATAGATTCGATGTGGTCCATTAGGACCAAGCTCTGGTGCATCGCTCTCAATGCAATCTAAATACAGTTCATTGTTGTATTTGTCAGCGGGGAGTACCTGCGTCAAGGTACGCATGAGATGTTTCTTTTCTTGCGCTTCGATACGAGGTGCTGTGAGCTGCTGAACGAGCGCAACGCTACCTGTTGTGGCAAGGGCAAAGGCGGTGAGGATCGCGCCATTTTTTTTCATTGATGCGAGGATCATTTCTTTGCTCCATGTCCATAGGTGCGTGGCTGGGTGTAATGGTCTATTAAAGGCACCGCCATATTGAGCAGCAGCACAGAAAATGCGACGGCATCTGGATATCCGCCAAATTGCCTGATCAGATAGACAAGCAAGCCAATCAGCGCACCGTAGATAAGTCTGCCTTTATTTGTGGTCGATGCTGAGACCGGATCCGTTGCGATGAAAAATGCCCCGATCATGGTTGCACCGCTCAATAAATGGAATGCAACGCCAGCTTGTCCACCTAAAAGATAACCAAATAAGCTGCAAACAGCTAAAGAGGCGAGCATAGCCACAGGGATATGCCAATTTATAACTTTAGCTTTAAGCAGATAAAGTCCACCAAGGAGATAAGCTAAATTCACCCATTGCCAGCCCTCACCAGCAAATCGAGTAAATGCGTTATTATCCATAGCTTCTTGCACTGTCAGGCTTTGCCCCGTAGCTGTTTTAACATGATCCAAAGGCGTCGCACCGGTCGCACCATCAATGACTTGTCTTGCTTGTTCTAGTGATAAGCCGGAATAAGTTGCTTCTGTAAAAATTAATGCGATTTGATCAAATAGTGTGATAGGCGCATTCAGCAGTGATTGAACTGGCAACCATGCAGTCATTTGCACAGGGAATGAAATGAGTAGCAGGACGTATGCGGCCATAGCAGGATTGAACAGGTTAAAACCAAGACCACCATAAAGCTGCTTTACAATCACAATCGCAAAACATGCACCAATCACGACTACCCACCAAGGTGCTAAAGGCGGTACACTGACGGCGATTAAAACGCCTGTGAGCCATGCGCTTCCATCACTGAGCGTTGGCCAAATTGGACGACCTCGCAGTTTCAGCATAGCTGCTTCTGCAAGACTCACCGTCGTGAGTGCCAATACCAGTTGAATAAATACGCCGATACCAAAAAAATAGCCTTGCACCAAGATCCCAGGTATACAGGCTAACATCACGCAAATCATGAGTTTGTTAACCGATTTAAGGCTGTGGTTATGGGGCGATGAGGCCATGGTTAATTTCATGACAGATCATTTCCTTCTTGTTCTTGGGCTTTCTTTTTAGCTTTCGCACGCTCAACTGCGGCACGTATGGCGGCTTTGCGCTTGTCTTCTGGACTGAGTGTTTCGGTCTGTGTGTCTGAACTTGATGACGCATCTTCTGCATCTTTGTTATCAACGATAGGTTCTTCCACTTGCTCAGCTTCTTTGGCGGCTTTTTTTGCTTTAGCACGCGCTATGGCGGCAGCAACAGCGGCTTTGCGCGGATCTTCCGATTCGGTATCAACGACTGGCTCTTCCACTTGCTCAGCTTCTTTGGCGGCTTTTTTCGCTTTGGCACGGGCTATTGCAGCCGCAACAGCAGCTTTGCGCGGATCTTCCGGTTCGTCATCAACGACTGGCTCTTCCACTTGCTCAGCTTCTTTAGCGGCTTTCTTCGCTTTGGCACGCGCAATTGCAGCCGCAACAGCAGCTTTGCGCGGATCTTCCGGTTCGTCATCAGCGACTGGCTCTTCCACTTGCTCAGCTTCTTTGGCGGCTTTTTTCGCTTTGGCACGCGCTATAGCGGCAGCAACAGCAGCTTTGCGCGGATCTTCAGGCTTGTCATCAACAACTGGCTCTTCCGCTTGCTCAGCTTCTTTGGCGGCTTTTTTCGCTTTGGCACGGGCTATTGCAGCCGCAACAGCAGCTTTGCGCGGATCTTCAGGCTCGTCATCAACAGCTGGCTCTTCCACTTGCTCAGCTTCTTTGGCGGCTTTCTTCGCTTTGGCACGCGCAATTGCAGCCGCAACAGCAGCTTTGCGCGGATCTTCCGGTTCGTCATCAGCGACTGGCTCTTCCACTTGCTTAGCTTCTTTAGCGGCTTTTTTCGCTTTGGCACGCGCAATTGCAGCAGCAACAGCAGTTTTTCGTGGATCTACTGAATCATCTTCAACGACGGCATCTGGTGCTGCTTCATCACCCTTAGTCGCTTTTTTCGCTTTCGCACGAGCAATGGCTGCTGCCACAGCTGCTTTTCTTGGGTCATCCGTATTCACTTCATCTGAAGCACTTGCGCTATTATGCTCAGGATCTTGCTCTGCCTTCTTTGCTTTAGCTCGGGCAATCGCAGCAGCGACAGCAGCTTTACGAGGATCATCTTCTGCTCCTTGTTTTGGCTCGTCACCCGACTTTTTCGCTTTGGCGCGCGCAATGGCAGCGGCGACGGCTGCTTTGCGTGGATCTTGCTCTTGCGATTCTACGTTGTTAGCTGCTTGGGCTGCTTTTTTCGCCTTGGCACGTGCAATGGCTGCAGCAACCGCATCTTTGGGTGCACTGCCTTTATCTGAGCCGGCTTTTTCTTCTTTGTACTTTCTGGCTTGCTCTTTTCTTTTTGCTCGCTCTAACGCTACTGCGCTGTTATCAGGCTCAAGCGCAGAGGTATCGCCCTCAGCTTTTTTCGCTTTAGCACGCTCAATGGCGGCCTGTACCGCTGACTGTTCAGGGCGTTTTTGTTTAACTCGCTCAAGTGCCTCAGATACCTTAGCTTTATCTTTGGCTGGCGCACTACGAGCGGGTCGCTTATGACGGTTTTGTCTTTCTTCTTGTTCTCTTTCAAGGCGAGCTTTACGTGCTTCAAAGCGCTCTTTAGCACGTTCAGCTTTTACTTTTTCAAGTTTCTGCTCGCGGATCTCCGCTTTAGCAACTCGATAGTATTGTACCAGTGGAATTTCACTTGGGCAGACATAAGAGCAAGCGCCACACTCTATACAATCAAATAGGTTGTACTCTTCGAGTTTGTCGTATTCTTGGCCTTTCGCAAACCATTGTAATTGCTGTGGTAACAAGGTTTGTGGACAGGCATCAGCACAGGCACTACAGCGAATACAAGCTTGCTCTTGACCAGCGACTGCTAACTCTTGGTTATCGGGCGCTAAGATACAGTTTGTTGTCTTAACAACTGGTATTCTCACTGTGGGTAGTGTGAAGCCCATCATGGGGCCGCCCATGATCACGCGCTGATCATCAACCGGTGAGAACCCTTGGCTATAAACAAGGTGCTTGACTTCAGTACCAAGTAAAGCCCACACGTTTTGTGGCTTGTGTATTGTGTTACCGGTTACGGTGACAACCCGCTCTATCAGAGGCTTGCCTTCATAAACGGCTTCGCTGACAGCAAACAGTGTACCTACGTTTTGCACTAAGACACCAACATCCGCAGGGATCCCGCCGCTGGGTACTTCTTTTGAGGTCAGCACTTTGATCAGTTGTTTTTCACCACCTGAAGGGTATTTAGTTGGAATTGATCGAACTAATATCTTGCTATTGTGCTTGGCGGCTTGTTGCATCGCAGTAAGCGCTTCTGGTTTGTTATCTTCTATGCCAACCAGCGCGTATTGCGGTGATAAAATAGACATCATCACTTCCATACCGCGGATAATGTCTTGGGCACGCTCTCTCATAAGCATGTCGTCAGCAGTGATATAAGGTTCACATTCAACACCATTGACGACTAAATACTCGATGGTTTTTGCACTATCTGCTTTGACATAGGTCGGGAAGCCTGCGCCGCCCATACCTGCAATACCGGCATGATGAATAATGTCAATGAGTGCTTTGTTATCTAAGCCATCAAGGGATGAGCGAGTCTCTAATTCGCACCAAGCATCATCGCCATCTGGTGTTAAGACGATGCTTAATTCTGGCATCGCAGATGGATGCGCTGAAGGCATTGGCTTGATATCGGTAATAGTGCCTGAAGTCGGCGCATGAATTGGCAGAGACCAGTTTGTACCAGGTTGCGTTAATACTTGTCCTTTTAAAACATGATCGCCTTTATTCACAAGGAGTTGACCATTTGCGCCAATATGCTGTTTTAATGGTAAGACTAAATACTCTGGCAGGGGAAGTGAGCCAATAGCAGCCTGATTTGACAAAGACTTTTGCTCTGGTGGGTGAATACCACCAGGAAATTGCCACAGTTTGCCGCTTTCAATTTGTTCAAGTAATGTTTCCACTTAAACCTCTCAATCTAATTGTTTCACTGGAATAGCATCAATTTGCCACTTCCAAGATTGTTTTGTTTCAGCGACTGGGATCATATCTATACAGTCAACAGGGCAGGGCTCTACACATAAGTCACAGCCAGTACATTCATCTGCAATGACAGTGTGCATTTGGCGTGTCGCGCCGACAATGGCATCCACAGGACAGGCTTGGATACATTTAGTGCAACCAATACATTCATCTTCTCGGATATAGGCCACTTTTTTGATGGGTTCTGCTTCTTCACCACCGGCAAGAGGCTTGGCTTCAACACCCATTAGATCTGCAAGTTTTTTAACCGTGGCTTCGCCGCCAGGGGGACACTTATTTACTTCATCGCCATTGGCGATGGCTTCAGCATAGGGACGACAACCAGGGTAGCCACATTGACCACATTGTGTTTGCGGAAGAATAGCATCCACTTGATCAACAATAGGATTACTTTCAACACGATATTTAATGGCTGCGTAGCCTAATATCAAACCGAATACGAGTGCGAGTGCACCGACCGCTATCAGAGCATACAGTAATGTCATATTACAACTTCACCAATCCAGAGAAACCCATAAATGCAAGCGACATTAGGCCTGCGGTGATCATGGCAATAGAAGCGCCTTTGAATGGGGTAGGGACGTCAGCTACTGCTAAGCGCTCTCGAAGCGCTGCAAATAATACTAACACCATGGAAAAGCCCACTGCTGCACCAAAACCATATACGGCTGAACTAATGAAAGTGTGCTCTTTGGTGATATTTAATAATGCGACACCGAGTACAGCACAGTTGGTGGTGATCAGTGGTAAGAAAATACCGAGTAGACGATATAAAGTCGGGCTGGTTTTTCTCACCACCATCTCGGTAAACTGCACAACAACAGCAATGACGAGGATAAAGCTCATAGTGCGAAGGAAAGTCAGCTCTAATGGCAATAAAATATACTGATTAACCAAATAACTGGTGACAGAAGCGAGTGTTAAAACAAAGGTGGTTGCCAGTGACATTCCGATGGCAGTTTCAAGTTTGCTTGAAACCCCCATAAACGGACAAAGTCCGAGGAATTGCACTAACACAAAGTTGTTTACCAGCACTGTGCCGATAAGCAACAACATATACTCTGTCATTCATGCCCCTTAACTATCTATCTTCGTTTCGCAACGTGTCATAAGACTGGAAATTCTAACAATTTTCCACGCTGAGATCACAACATTTAGCAGACTTTATTTGCATTGAAATCAAAAATTGGTAGGGAATGTTGACAATTATAGGAGGGATATAAAACCCCTCCAAATTACAGGGATTTAGACTTCTTTTGGCTTTTCTATATAGTAGCCTTGTACGCCATCTAAACAAAGCGTTTCGACGATGTGTTTTTCTTCTTGGCTTTCAACACCTTCAGCAAATACACTGACGCCGATACGGTGTGCTAAATCGACCATTAAGCGCATAAAGTACTGGTTGTTTTTATCTTCTTCTAAGCCACGAGTGTAACTTGCATCCATTTTTATGAAGTCGGGTTTTAAATCTCTGAAAAATTTAAATGAAGTTAAACCAACACCAAAACGTTCTACAGTAATGCGTGCACCAACGCGGTGTACCATATCAATGAAGCGTTTACTTGCTTTAATATTTTGCTGTAAGCCAAACTCGCTGACCTCGAATATTAGCTTAGAGGCAAGATTGCCATCTTTTAATAAGCGTCGCTCAAGCCAAATCACGAACTGGTCGCTGTGTGCGCTGGATGCCGTGACATTAATACCGAAAAACTTTTCATTGAAGTTTCTGGTTTTAATTAACTCCAGTGAGCTGTCGATAATAAGCTGATCAATTTCTATCGCCATCTCAAGCTTTTCAGCCATCGCCAAGAATGAAGCGGTGGGTAGCATTTGATTATCTTCGGTTTTAAATCGAGATTGGATCTCAGCATACGCTTTGACATTTTTGCCAATTGGCATAATGTTCTGCATCATTAAGTTAACGCGACGGCTATCGATGACTTCGCGAATAACGCGGCGCCAGTTTTGGTTGCCAAATCCTGCACCGACATTATTCACAATGTCACTTTCTCGCTGTAAATGCCATGCGTTAGCTTGCTTGCTTTGCGCCATGCTCATTGCATTATCAACAACAGATAACAATTCACCGAGTGGTTTACCTGATTCATAAGAGACGATACCTGCGTTAGCAACAGATGAGAGCTCCTGATTTTGCTGATATTGGGTAAACCTAGCTTGAAGAGTTTCACCAAATTGCTCTGCTTCTTTAGAAGGGACATTAGGCAAAATGACCGCAAAGTCTGAGCTATTTAATCTGAATACTTGGCTACCTGTATACGTACCGCTTACGTGTTTTACGATGTCAGAAACGGCGCGGATATATTCATCGCCTTTTTGGTAACCGCGAGTTTGGTTGATCATTTGCAATTCACTACAACGGATCATTGCCAATGTACCAAAGCTTTTATTGTTCGCTTGTTCAATTTGATGTTCGTAATATTCCACAAACATATTACGGTTACCAAGGCCCGTCACAACATCTTTATACGCCTCTTGTTTGATAGAATGCGCTGCGGATTTGATATCTTCTTGCTTACTTTTTAAAAAGTGCGCTAAACGATTAAATGAAGGAGCCAATTCAGCCCCTAATTCCGTGACTTTACCGGTATTAAAGTCTTCTTCAATACTTTCTGTTACTTGGTTTTGCGTAATATAGACATCCACAGCATTCGCGACTGTCATGCTGACGTTGCGGTTGAGCTTCTTATATATAGCTTGCATATAAAAGATAGGAATAAACGCAACCAGTGCTGAAATGAGCAGCATCAGTAGCAATGATTGTTGCAACAGTGATGCTTGGCTTTGTGCATTAATCACAAACTCTATTTTGATGTCTTTTGTTTTATTAACCGCAAACTGTGGACGAATAGAATTAAAACTATTTGCGATGACATCAGCGAGTAGGGGAAGCTGAGTAGGAGAGCCAAGTTGTAATACTGCTTGGCCTGAAAAGTCTCTGACAATGAAAGTAGAAAATACATTGCCATTGCTCAGTGACAGGCGAATGTGCTCCGGCGTCATATCATTCATGGTTTTTTCTTGAATATAGTTACTAACCATTTGCTGTGCACTCATTTGCGCCCGACTTACGGCGCTGTCAAAGCTTGAAGCAACAAAAAAGCTGCCTACAGCAGAAAACAGTAACCAAGATACGAATTGTAAAAATATGAGTTTTTTAAAGCCTGCCATGATTTATCTTCTGCCTGAAAATGGAAGAAATACCCTTTAGCATTAGTAAATGAATATAATGCTGCCAAACACAAATATGGATTACTGAGAATTATACATACTGAAAACCACTTGGTGTTTTTTCCAATATGGTAAGTAGTCCTAATTATATAGCAAAAATTCACCAGTGAAGGTGCTTGTAGAGTAGAGCATTGAGTGGAAAAAGTCTAATATATTCTGAGAATTGGCTCCCCCTCCCCGACTCGAACGGGGGACCTGCGGATTAACAGTCCGTCGCTCTAACCAACTGAGCTAAGGGGGAGCAATATAGAAGTAAGAGTAGTTGGCTCCCCCTCCCCGACTCGAACGGGGGACCTGCGGATTAACAGTCCGTCGCTCTAACCAACTGAGCTAAGGGGGAACTACACTTTATAACGATTTGGCTCCCCCTCCCCGACTCGAACGGGGGACCTGCGGATTAACAGTCCGTCGCTCTAACCAACTGAGCTAAGGGGGAATCGTTATATGTTCAGAAACTTGGCTCCCCCTCCCCGACTCGAACGGGGGACCTGCGGATTAACAGTCCGTCGCTCTAACCAACTGAGCTAAGGGGGAAGCATGTCTCTCAACGGGGCGAAATATTAATGACGACACGGCTAAGTGTCAACAATAAAAATCACAGTTATGCAAAAAAACTGTCTTTTCGATGGATTAATCAACAATTAAGCTTTTTTTTAATCATCTATCTATCTAAAAATGACTTTTTTCTGCTTTGCTACTTTGTATTTCATCATTCTATGTGGATCTTCGTAGACTAATTTGAGAGATAGCCGACATCATCGCTGTTTATTTAAGCACGACATACCATGAGATATTAGCTGTTTTTTATGGCTAATGCCTCAAAATTGTTCGAAAGGGCTGTTTTTTGCACTTTTTTGGAGATCGTAAATTGTTAAGGTTGAGATCCCAGTGGGGATCTTAAACGTAGATTAGTTTGCAGATCTTTTACAGTTAAATTGGTAAATATTTTACTCAAATTTTAGGGTAAAACAGCATAGTCTAGTCTGGGTTTTATTTTAAATTCAATTTAAACATATAGTTACAGGTATTTTTGGTGGTTTTTTGAAAGTTGCATAATTATTAAATGAGTTTATCTGGTTGCTAAAAACGCTGTTTCCAGTCTGAGATCACCTGTTTTAAATAGAATGATCATAAACGTAAAATAAAAGCGGCGATAAGATCCCTGCTTAGGCCTTTATTTTTAAAGGCTCTACAAACTTATCCACGGAATCTGTGGATAACATTGTTTATTAATCTTTAAGAACTCTTCGAAAGCTAAGTAAACCGTGGCATTAGGGCGACGCAATAGTTTTTTTACCTTTTTTAAAATTCTTATAATTCAATGGTATAGGTGTTTTGGCTAGAATCGCATACGAATGTGTATATTTTTAAAGATTTATTTCAACATTGTTTGCCTGATGTGCAAAAAGTGAGCCGAAGAATCGGTGGATTTGAAATAAAATTGACATTTTTTGTGCAGAATGAGTTTTGACAAAGAATTGGGTAAAAAAACAATTTTTACGATAAAACGCTTTTGTATGGCTTCTATCATAATACGGACAATAATAGCGTGGCATCATCTAGAATGATGATTTAGAATGATGGGCTGTTAAAAGAGGTATCATATTTTATGTCCGCAGTACGTCAATCTAGTTCCAATAGCGATATTTTGACTGGTTCAATTCCAGCGACTTTAAAGCGTATGACTGTGCCAATGATATTTGGCATGATCATGTTAATGAGCTTCAATTTAGTTGATACATTCTTTATTAGTTTATTGGGCACAGAGCCGCTCGCGGCGGTTAGCTTCACGTTCCCTGTGACATTCACTATCATTAGTTTAGCCATTGGCTTGGGCATAGGTACATCGGCAGTCATTGCGAAAGCGCTGGGTAGCAAAGATATAGAAGAAGCTAAGTTTGATGCTTTCATTTCTCTTATATTAGCTGCGGTATTGGTCGCTTTACTCGCTGCGTTGGGTTATGTACTGATGGACCCGATATTCACCTTGCTGGGCGCTGATGAGAGTACGCTTCCATATATCCATGATTATATGAATGTCTGGTTTTTGGGCGCTGTGTTTTTAATTACACCTATGATAGGTAATTCGGTTTTAAGAGCATCAGGTGATACCAAAACGCCCAGTATGATCATGGGACTAGGTGGTTTAATCAATGCCGTCTTGGATCCCATTTTAATTTTTGGCTTGGGACCGATTCCTGCGCTTGGAGTGCAAGGCGCAGCCATTGCTTCCGTTATCGCTTGGGCGGTGGGTGTGGTCGTTATTATTTACTTATTGGCGATAAAAAAGCGGCTTTTAAGCTGCTCTAGTGCAAAGCAAAGTATATGGGGAGCGGTGACCAAAATAATGAAAATAGGCTTGCCTGCTGCGGGTGCTAATATGCTTACGCCGATCGCGATGGCTGTAATGACAGCTATTGTGGCAACTTATGGTGCGCAAGCGGTGGCTGCTTTTGGTGTGGGAAGTCGTATTGAATCGATTGCGTGTTTGGTTATTTTGGCTCTGTCGATGACGTTACCGCCTTTTGTTAGCCAAAACTACGGCGCAGGGAATTTCACTCGCGTAAAAGAGGCTTATACCAAGACATTGAAGTTTGTTTTGATGTGGCAATTTGGTATTTATGTATTTCTGATTTTAACTGCGCATTGGGTCAGTCAAGCTTTTGGTAATGAGCCAGAGGTCATTGCGATCATCAAGCTCTTCATTTATACCTTGCCGCTGAGTTATGGCCTACAAGGCATCATCATTTTAACTAATTCATCTTTTAATGCATTGCATAAACCAATGAATGCATTGATCTTAAGTATTGTACGTTTGTTTGTTTTTTATATTCCTTGTGCTTATATAGGATCTCACATAGCAGGGTTGACAGGTTTGTTTGTGGGCGCTGCAATCGGTAACTTATTTACGGCTATTGCCGCATATACTTGGTTTAGTAAAACACTCAATGATATGCAACAAGAAGGTAGTGAGGTGCACTCTTCATGAATGAATCTTTTGATTTAGTATCTGAATTCTCTCCAAATGGTGACCAACCTACCGCCATTGCTCAGTTGTGCGATGGCTTAGAAGCTGGGCTGGCTCATCAAACGCTATTGGGGGCAACTGGCACGGGTAAAACATTCACGATGGCGAATATTATCCACAAACTAAATCGCCCTACGATTATCATGGCGCATAATAAGACACTGGCTGCGCAGCTCTATGGTGAAATGAAAGAGTTCTTTCCAAACAATGCGGTTGAATATTTTGTTTCTTACTATGACTACTATCAGCCTGAAGCATATGTTGTTGCCAGTGATACATTCATCGAAAAAGATGCCTCGATCAATGATCACATTGAGCAAATGCGTTTATCGGCTACCAAAGCATTGTTAGAGCGAAGAGATACCATTATCGTCGCATCAGTTTCTGCAATCTATGGTCTGGGTGATCCGGACTCGTATATGAAAATGATGCTGTTATTGAAAGTGGGCGAGACTATGGAGCAGCGTGCCATGCTTAGACGCCTTGCGGAGCTGCAGTACACGCGTAATGATATGGACTTTTCTCGTGGTACCTATCGAGTACGTGGAGAAGTCATTGATATATTTCCTGCTGAATCAGAAACTCAAGCTGTGCGTGTCGAAATGTTTGATGATGAGATTGAGCGGATCAGCCTCTTCGATCCATTGACCGGCGCTGTCGACAAGCATTTAGTTAGAGCAACAATCTATCCAAAAACCCACTATGTAACACCCAGGGAAAAAATTCTTGAAGCCATTGAAAAGATCAAAGTCGAGCTTAAGGAGCGCCGTGCCTATTTGATGGATGCCAATAAATTGGTTGAAGAGCAGCGGGTCGCGCAGCGTACTCAATATGATATTGAAATGATGCAAGAACTTGGCTTTTGTTCTGGTATTGAAAATTACAGCCGATATTTATCAGGTAGAGCACCTGGTGAGCCACCCCCAACTTTACTGGACTATTTACCTGATGATGCTTTGATGATCATCGATGAATCCCATGTCACTGTCTCTCAGGTAGGTGCCATGTACAAAGGAGATAGAAGTCGCAAGGAAAACTTGGTTGAGTATGGATTTAGATTGCCATCGGCAATGGATAATCGGCCATTAAAATTTGAGGAATTTGAGTCTATTGCACCGCAGACTATCTATGTTTCTGCGACGCCAGGTGATTACGAATTGGAGCGCTCTAGTGGTGAGGTTGCTGAACAGGTGATCCGTCCGACTGGGTTACTTGATCCAGAGTTAGAAGTCCGCCCAGTGTCTTCGCAAGTAGATGACTTGCTCTCTGAAATTTACAAACGAGTGGCGTTAAAAGAGCGGGTTCTAGTCACAACGTTGACTAAAAGAATGTCGGAAGATCTCACTGACTATTTAAATGACCATGATGTAAAAGTGCGTTATTTACACTCTGATATCGATACGGTAGAGCGTATGGAGATCATTCGAGATCTCAGAAAAGGTGTATTTGATGTACTGGTCGGGATCAACTTATTGAGAGAAGGTCTTGATATGCCCGAGGTATCCTTAGTGGCTATATTGGATGCGGATAAAGAGGGCTTTTTACGTTCTACGCGATCTTTAATTCAGACCATAGGCCGTGCTGCTCGTCACTTAAACGGTAAAGCGATATTATATGGTGACAGGATAACTCGCTCTATGCGTGCTGCTATCGATGAAACTGAACGTCGTCGGGAAAAGCAACAAGCCTATAATGAAAAACATGGTATTACACCTCAAGCGTTAAATAAGAAGATCACGGATGTGATGGATTTAGGTGAAGAAGTAACTGATTCTGGCACAAAGGCTCAATCCAATGCGGATGATAAAGTTACATCAGTGTCATCAGCGGGCAAATCGACAGCACAGCTAACAGAGCAAATAGCGCAGTTAGAGAGTCAAATGATGGCTCATGCTCGTGAGCTTGAATTTGAAAAGGCTGCTCAGGTTCGAGATCAGATCCAGATGTTGCAGCAGCAACTGTTAAATAGCTAGATGGCATCTAGTTGTCACTAAGTAGTGCGATAACGTCGCGCTGCTTTTTTATGGCTTAATTTATAAACATTAGATGCTAAGTTGGCGAAAAACA
Source organism: Pseudoalteromonas luteoviolacea CPMOR-1 (assembly GCF_001625685.1). GTDB lineage: Bacteria > Pseudomonadota > Gammaproteobacteria > Enterobacterales > Alteromonadaceae > Pseudoalteromonas > Pseudoalteromonas luteoviolacea_K. Next base: position 20,768 of record NZ_AUYC01000017.1, read on the forward strand.
GTTAAATTATCTAGTGTAAGAAATAGAACAAGCACAATGCTGAGCGTTTGGCCGTTGCTGCTTGAGCATTTTATGCCTTAAAAAGCCCTTTTTTGAGAGTCACGCTATACTGTGTTATTTGGTCGTAAAGTTAATTTTTTGCTGATAATTTTAATGTGGATACCGCTCAGTTATGGCGCTGATGAGCAGGTACAAACATCATTAACTCAACTTTCTACCGCTCTTGAGCAAAACCCCAAACTCACTTTAGGTAAAGTGGAAGAACTAAATCAATTGTTTTTACACCCTCAACCGAGTTCACGTTTTTGGTTTGAGCTTAAAGTCATAGAAGTTAAAGCGAAAACGAGACTGGGTTACTTCGAAGAAGCCGAACAGCATTTGTACCAATTAGAATCATATCTACCTGTAATGGGGAAGTTTGAGGATGCGCCAGCACATATCAAATTACTCCAAGCACAATTGGTCTTGAAGAAAAATGACATCAGTGTTGGTTTATTGTTACTGGAACAAGCACGCGATCTTGTGCCTAAAGAACATGTGACGCTACGCAGTGATATTCTGCACTCTTTGGCGTGGGCATTACGCTATCAAGCAAATTATAGTGAAGCTGAACAGGTAATAAAAGATGCTATCTCATTGGTGGCGCCAATAGAGGATAAGGCGCGGTTAGCGACTTATTATAACCAACTTGGGGTAATTTATGATTATATGGGAAGCTTGCAGTTGGCGCTGCGCTTTCATGAAAAGTCTCTGAATATTCAACGGCAGCTACAAAATCAGCAGGGTATTTCGAATTCGTTATATAACATTGGTGAAATTTATCGTGATTTGGAAAAGTTTCAACAAGCCTTACAGCACTTTAAGCAGGCTTTAGAAGTTGATAAAGCGTTGGGAGATCCGATCCACATAGCAAATAGTCATGGTAAGCTCAGCCAAGTATATTTAAAGTTAGGAGACATTACTCAGGCATTATCACACAGCCAAGCTGGTATTGAGTTGTCGCGTGCAAGCGGTGCAAATAGCGATTTAGCTTGGCAGTTGAGTATATTGGCCAATATTTATGTTGCTCAAGAAGCTTTAACGCAAGCTTTGGCTGTCGCACAAGAAGCTTTGACATTGGCGTTAGAAGCAAAGGCAAAAAGAACGGAGCATACTGTCAGAATAGTGATGATTGAGATTTGGCTCGCACAATCACAGTATGAATCCGCGCTGTCTGAAATTGAGTGGGTATTAGCGTTGCCTGATATAGGCACTTCCTATCGAGCGACTTTACATAAATATCAAGCACAGGCATTAGAACAATTAGGGCAGTATAAATTGGCGGTGCAAAGTTTAGAGTCATTTATAGAAGCTCGAACCCTGCTGTATCATGATTTAGATAAACAGCAAGCGTTAACCATGCAGCAAAACGTTGAGTTTATTCGGCAAGAGCAAGCATTAAAGTTGATTCAAAATGAGCAAGCTCTCGCACAAGCCACCTTAGAAAATTTAAAGTTGCAACGAGGAATGGGGGCGTCTTTGTTGTTATGTTTTATGGCGATAGGTATTTACATTTATAAGCGGCAGGTGCAAAAACAGCAGTTTGTCGAGCTCGAAGCGGATATGATGGCGCAGTCTTTAGCTCAGAAAAATCGTTTACTGGCAGATGTTTCCCATGAATTGCGTACGCCTTTGGCTGCACTTAAACTGACAGTGGAAGCGATGCAGCACAATATTGAACCTGATCCGGTTAAGGGCTTTATAAAAATTCAGAAAAAGATTAGCCATTTAGATAATCTCATCAAAGATATTTATCAATCGGCGCAATTTGACAATGATGCCATGGTGCTCGATAAGCAGCCTGTTGATGTAAGCATATTACTAAAAGAAATTGTTGAAGAGTTTCAGCCAATGTATGCCACCAAGCAGCAATCTTTGACTTATGCTGAAGAGGTCGACAATCCCTTGTTTGACTTAGATGCAGCACGGATCCGCCAGGTCATATTTAACCTATTGAGAAATAGCCACTTTTATACAAGTGTTGAAGGTCAAACTAGGGTGACTTTAAAAATGAATAAAAAAGGGGTAATGATTTCGACGCAAGACTCCTTTCCTGGTGTGGCAAGCGAGGATCTCGATAAAATATTTGAGCGATTATATCGATGTGAAGGGTCACGCAGCCGAGATCATGGTGGCTCTGGACTTGGCTTGGCGATCTGTCAGCAGATCGTCCAAGCACATGGTGGTAACATCAGTGCAGCACACAGTTCTATGGGTGGAGTAGATATTACCATTTATATACCGTATCAACCGGACGCTTAGAAGCGGTAGCTAACACCTAAACCGAGACTTGAAACATCTAGATCACCCATATCTAGGTATTGGTAGCTTATATTCATCGCCATGCCATTTTGCCAGTCATATTGCCAGCCCAGTTCAGCGACAAAACCAACACCGTCTTCTTCAACAAGTGTAGTGCTACCGCGATTAATTTCGTAATCATAGAAGTTGGCACCAAGCTTACCATACAGAGAGTTTTGCTTAGTCAGTTGGTATTGGCCTTTTGCGGCGACAATTAAGTTGCCATAATCGATGTCATTTGCACCGAGCCCAAAAAGTGTTTTATTTAGCTGAGTACAGGTGAACTTTCTATTTTGAGTATCTGTACACTCCCAATTGTCTGAGTCACTCCCGCCATTTAAACCGACTTCCAACGCCCATGTTGGATCAAACTGATAGTTGTAATACACATACAATTGACCAACGCCATCACCGTCTTGGCTAGAGCTTTTATAAGACGCTGAGCCACCAGACAGTTGTGCACCGATTCTGTGTTTTTCATCAACAGTATTCGCCATTGAAGAAAAAGAAGCTGTTGCAGCAAGGACAAGTGAGAGTAGAGATAAAGTTTTCATTACGCATATTCCATTTGGTTAACTTGTGACTCAGTTTAGGGGCAAGCCTTGTGAGAGTCTGTGTCCCCGTTGTCAAAAAGTGTAAGGCTTGGTGAGAATGTGCGTGAGATAATAATTAACACTGAAACTGGTGCTGAAATTGTTGGCATACTTGTTCAAGTTGAATGTCAGGGAGTACTGCGTTCGCACCAGTATGTTTGACTAACGCAATTTCTATATTTGGCAATAAGGGGAGCCTCGAGTCATGTAATATTGGTAGGGCGTTACGGCTTAGGTTCGCCATGGCGCTGACAGCGATGTCGTGTTTGACTAAACCACGTAATGTGCTGGCACTGCCCGAGCAAGCAATGACATGAAAAGCTCTATTTTGCTTCATTAAGCCTTCAATGGCTGCTTGGTGAAACCTGCATTCTTTTTGGAACACAGCTAAAGGTAAGCTGGTCTGTTCTAATAATTGAGTTGACTCTGCACCAACCCAAACTCCTTTATCCTGGCATAATAAATAGCCTTGTTCAGAATCCGCATTGCGGGTGATGATGGCAATATCGATAAGCCCTCTATCTAGTTGTGACAGTAGATTTGGACTTGAGGCACAGGTTACGTGTAATTCTAGGTGCTCGATATGCTGATGTAACAATTGAATCAAAACAGGTAAGACTGATTCAGTATAGTCATCAGGACAGCCAAGGTGTAGTAGCTTTTTGGGTGTCGCGGAACGCAAATTCGCCAAGGCACTTTGCTGTAACTGGATTATCTTCTTGGCGTATCCAGCTAGCGCGACGCCTTCAGCGGTTAAATGCAAGTTACGTCCTTCCTTGATAAATAATGTTTGCCCGACATCTTGCTGAAGCTTCTTCATTTGCATGCTGATTGCCGATTGGGTTTTATGCATTTGTATGGCTGTTCGGCTAAAGCTGCCAGTTTCAACAAAAGCGAGAAAGCTTTTAAGTGCGTCTATGTCCATCTATCAATTATTTTGATGTGTTGTATTTAAATTATCCGTTAGTTTTAGTGCGAATTACAACTTAGGATTAACGCAATTACACATATAAATTAAAAATTAGGGAGATATGATGCAGTTATATATAGGTAATAAAAACTATTCGACATGGTCGTTGAGAGCTTGGTTATTACTGGAAAAATTTGGTTTAGATTATGAGGAAATAAAACTAAATTTAGCCACTGAGTCGTTTTATCAGACGCTAGAAGGGATCAGCCCCACCCTGAAAGTCCCTGTGTTAGTTGATGGTGATGTGGCGATTTGGGAGACTCTTGCTATTTTAGAATATATCAATGAATCTTATCTATCTGGTGCAGCGCTACCGAAAAGTGCTCCTGAAAGGGCGCGAGCACGTGCTTTATGTGCTGAGGTGCACAGTAGTTTTGGGGCATTGAAAAATGCGTTGCCGATGAATATTAGAGCCAAACGTTATGTTGAGGCTAATTCGCAAGTACGTAAAGACATTCATCGAGTAGAGACAATTTTTACTGAACAAATGCACCGCGATGGACAAAAAGGTGAGTGGCTATTTGGCGAGTGGTCTATGGTTGATGCGATGTTTGCACCTGTTTGTCTGCGATTTGATACCTATGGTGTTGAATTAAGCGCCTGTGCACGAAAATATGTGGAACAGGTACTTGCTTGCCCTGTGCTGTCGCGCTGGCGGGATCAAGCATTGTTAGAAGAGGAGGTTGTTCAGTGCAATGAAACTGGTGTGGATAGATAGTCCAAAGGAATACTCCATAATGTTCACCTAATTTCACGATAGACTAAGGAAAATTTAATCGATGGGAAATGAGGAATGAAACTGGTTACCATTGAAGCTGAAAATCAAGCTATTTACTTTAATCTTGCGCAAGCTTATGAAGCTGAGTTTTCTAAGTTAACAGAGAAAATGCCATTGCAAAATGGGATGTTTGAATTGGATACAGACATAGCGAACGAAAACGTTGCTGCGTTTATTTGTATTGAATCAGGAATACCAGCCGGCATCGCGGCCGTTTATTGCGAACCTGATGGCAATTACGAAGTTGCGGAGTTTTATATTGTACCGGTATTTCGAAAAGCAAAGTTGGGGACTCACTTTGCACACGCGCTTTGGCGATATTTCCCTGGGGATTGGACCATTAAGCAAATAGCGGGGGCTGATGATGCAACCATGTTTTGGCGCAGCGCAATTAATAAATTTGTGGGATCAGCGTTTACCGAGGATATGTATGAAGATGATTATTGGGGCAAGGTAACAAGGCAGCGTTTTACTAGTGATTTGGTGTCAGAATAAGCAGAATAATGAGGTGCCAACATGATTACGATGTGGCACCGCATTTTTTAGTGTTTAAACAACACCACGAGGAAGACGACAATCGTGGTCTTTCTCTGCAAGCTCAACAATCCAAGCTTCTTCAGCTTTGAAGCCTTCTTCGTTTGCTTTTACAACCGTAAAGGCCGCCGTTTTTGCTTTTGCTATAGGTGCAGGCTTTTTAGCCGCTTTTTTTGCAGCCGGTTTTTGAACTGGCTTTTCTTCGCTTGCACCAGCAGAGCCTGAAGTCAGCTCTTTGGTTAGTGCAGCGACATCAGCTAGGCGCATATTTTTGCCACCATCAATGCTGTACCAGCCTGGTTTGATCGTGATTTCTGGCTTTTTGCCATTCACAGCTTCATAAGCAGCTTCAAACGCGCTTAGAACTTCAGTCTTATCAAGTTTACTCATCGTAGATCCCAGTCGTGTTGTACGTGGATACGCAGGTTAAGAATAAACGCCATTTATACCTATTTTTGAGCAATTTTTCAATTTTTTGCGTTTTTAAGCACAGATTCAAGTTTCATTAGGTGTAACTTTATTCAATTTTTGCGTTTTTATTACAATTTGTCCTAAAGAGCCTCACTATCTAGACTGCGTCTCAGTGCGATCCAAAGTAGACCAATTTCTTCATGTACGTAGGTTGTTACGGCTTGAAGCGTATTACTAGAGGCAATAAACCGTCGATAGGGGGGAGTATTGTAAAAGCTATACACTTCAACCCCTGAAGGAATGGTATCTATGCCTTGTGCCGCGAATAAGTCTTGTGCTCGGCGCATGTGGCTGGCTGATGTGACAAGAATAACGGTGCTGTCTACGAGGTGTGGAGCTAACAACATCGCTTCATCTGCGGTGTCTCTTGCCTTGGGATTTTGTCTGATTCGATCGGCTGTTATACCCAACGCTTTGGCAGTTTGAGCCATTAATGCGCTGCTGGTTGTGTGATTAAAGCCTGCCCCAGACACAATGAGTTCAGCGTGAGGATAGAAATGTGCAAGCCTGATCCCTTCAACCAATCGCGCGAGTGCGGTACTTGAAAGCTGTTTGTTTGCTGGTAGTTGAGCGTTAGGTGCTAACCCTGCGCCAAGCACGACAATGGCGTCAACGTGTTGATGGGATTTTTCTGATAGCGTCGGGAGCGACTGCTCTTGAGGTGTGATCAGTAAGTTCGCCACATAGGGAGTGCTGATCATCCATAGAGCCATGACCATCACAACGCTCAATATATAGCTTTTTTTATGTGTCTTTGAAATGAGTAGCAGCAATAAAAAAATAATAAGCAGTGAAGCTGGTAGCGGCATGAGTAGGCTACCAATAATTTTTTTTAGTTCAAACATAGTAAGCTCTAACTATTGAGTTAGAGCTAGTTTAACCTAACGACTAATAGATTGCTTGCAGGTGTTTAAAAAGTGTCGATAAACAGGATTATCTTTCATACTCTTTTTCATTGCCAAGTACATAGGTCGACTTAGACCAAGCGCTCCCAATGGAATCGATTTGATGAGCCCTTGGCTTTCATACGGTGTGACTAGCCAATCAGGCAATGCGGCAACGCCCATTCCTGCACTCACAAGTTGAAAAATAAGTAGACCTTGATCAACTGATTTTAGCGTACCATCAAAGCGTGCATTTTGAATAAAGTGCTTAAATATGTCTTGTCGCTCTTTAGGGATAGGGTAAGAAATGATTGTTTCATCTTTGAGATCTAGTGCTGTCACGTAGGCTTTTTTTGCAAGCTCATGATCAGGGGCAACGATTAACTTTAATTTGAAGTCAAAAACATGCGCGTATTCAAGTTGGTCTGGCTCGCGAATATCTGAGGTGAGTACAATATCTAGCTCATCATTTAATAATTCAGGTATTGCGTCGTAGCTAAACCCTTGTTCATAGTCGACTCGAATATCAGGCCAGAAATTATTGAATTCTTTAATTGTTGGTAACAACCAGTGAAAACATGCGTGACACTCTACACTCAATTTTAATTGTGAGATGGGCTGATTTAAGCTCTCTTTGAGGCGACATTTTGTGGCTTCAACTTTAGGTAATACTTCACTGGCAAGTTCCAGTAGCAGCATCCCTTGTGGTGTAAACCTAACTGGTTGGGTTTTTCTTTCAAATAACTGGCAATCTAATTTGTTTTCTAGATCTTTAATTTGATGAGACAAAGCAGACTGAGTTAAAAATAACTCACGTGCAGTGTTCACCAGTGATCCAGTATCTTTCAGGGTAGCAATGGTTTTTAGGTGCTTAATGTCTATCATCATTAATAAATCTCATTCTAAACGTGAGTAAAACTCAGATTACATCCATATTACGCTGTACAAGCAGGGCATTCAACGTCTGGACGTCTACAATTCCATCAGCGATTGTTCAAAATTTCACTAAATCACTATAACACTATTTTTGACAGCGTTGTCATTATTTATTTAACTTTTTTTAAAAAAAATACAAATTAAATTTGCTCATGTTGAATTTGAGAATCAATCAGTTGAGAAAAATCACCGTTGGGGCTGTTTTTTTGACGTCCAAACATCTAAGTTGAGTTTCAAATTAGGGCCATTATTCATAATTTAGGTTTTCCCCGTGTTGGCAAGCGACGTGAGTTGAAGTTCGTTGTTGAACGTTTTTGGGGGAATCCTGATGTGCTCTGAAAACGCGAAAATGCAGTGTTAGCAAAGCGAGCTAACACGATAAAATAGCGACAAGAAGAGCACGCTTAATATGGCTTTCACACTGAGCACACCATTTAATGTTATGGGGGCTCAGTGAGGTTTGACGTATTATTTATTCGACTATTTAGGTTGTTTGACCAGTTTGAGCTTGTAAAAATGCCATGGCTTTATCACTGGGCATAGGCTTTGATACTAAATATCCTTGCCCCAGCTGACATCCTTTGCGTTTTAGCCTTGCCCATTGCTTAGGTGTTTCTATTCCTTCTGCTACAACTTGTAATTGTAGAGATTTAGCCAGTGATAAAATGGCATCGATCAACGGACTGTCTTTTGTGGAAAGTTGTTCTACAAAGCTTTTATCTATTTTTAAGACATGAATAGGTAATTGATGCAGGTAGCCTAGTGCAGAGTAACCAGTACCGAAATCATCGAGATATAATTGCACGCCCAAAGGGGTGATACCATTAATTATCTTGGTGGCAAGGCTTAAGTTTTCAATTAAGCCTGACTCTGTGATCTCTAGACAAAGACTGCCTTTTTTGAGGTCGTATTCATTATAGAGGTTGTGAATAGTTTCAATAAATTCGAGGCTGGCAAAATGTCGCGAGGAGACATTGACGGTAATTTTAACGTCGGGCATTCCTTGATTTTTCCAGCTTGCTAGTTGTGTGGCTGCAAGGTGTAAAATATGTTTATCGAGCTCGATAATCTGTCCTGTGCTTTCTGCAATGGGAATAAATTTATCTGGTGCAATTAAACCATTTGTGGGGTGATGCCATCGAACTAGCGCTTCGAAGCTAACAACACGCGGTTGATTTAGGGTAAATATGGGCTGAAAAAACAGCTCAAATTCACCATTGGAAATACCATGCTGCAAATCATTTTCTATATCCGCTTGATGTTTTAGTTTGCTGCGCATGGCATTATTAAAATAGCGTATTTGGCTGCGGCCAGCCGATTTAGCTTCATACATCGCAGCATCGGCTTGTTGTAATAAAGTAATTGCGTTGTCAGAGTCGTCTTCTGTGAAAGCCACGCCAATACTACTGGATGCCTGCAAAACATGGGTATCGATCACAAAGGGATGTGCAATGGCCTGCGTTAAACGCTCTAAAGCTTTGGCTACTTGCTCCTCATCCTGAATATTTTCCATGAATATTGCAAATTCGTCGCCGCCAAGCCTAGCAAATGTGTCTGTTTTACGAATACAGGTTTGCAATGCTTGCACAATGGCAATCAGAAATCTGTCGCCCACATCGTGGCCCAAAGAATCATTGATGCTTTTAAACCGATCCAAATCTAGGTATATCAGACAGTGAATATTTGAGCTGGTTTGTCGACCAAGCGACAAGATAGCATGTTTCATACGCTCAATGAGCAAATAGCGGTTGGCAAGGCCTGTTAGATCATCGTGCAATGCTCGGTGTTCTAGCGCTTGTTTTGCAAGTCGGCGGTCAATGGCCATGCTAATTTGTCTACTGATGTAGGTGAGGATAGTGTAGTGCTGTCGATTGAAGGTCTCTTGGTGTTGATAGCTTTGTAGCACGATGACACCTTGATATTGATCATTCACGACAAACGGAACTCCAAGCCAAGCTTGTGGTGAACGGCCAATCATTTCAAAGTGACCTTGACTGATGTGCTGTTGGAATTGCTGGTGGTCACACAGCAGGGCGGACTGTGTTCTTATGACATAGTATGAAGCGGTATTTTTTAACTGAGCCTTGGATACTTTTTGTTGTGCAAAACATTTATCACCATCTTCAATTAAGTATTCAATGTCCAGAACATCTTGTTTGGTATCATAAATGCCAATGAAGCAGTTGTTAGCTGGCAACACAGTATTAATGATTTTGTATAGTTCATCATAAAACGTATCAAGCTCTTGGGAGTGATAGGTGATATTGGCTATTTTCAATATGCACTTTTCTATCATTTGTGCCTCGTTGAGCTGTGAGACGGTAGCGGTAAGGTGATCGACTGTGCGCACCTGATGTATTTTGGCACTCAGCAGGTGAGCAACCGTTGACAAAATTTGTAAGTGGCTAGATGTAAAATAGTTTTGTTCGGGGTGCTCACAATCAATCACCCCAATAAGTTGTTCTTTATAAACTAAAGGGACACACAGCTCTGATAAAGCGGGACGAGAGTCTGCAATATACATGGGCTCTTGAGTCAAATCGCCGGAAATGAACGGGGTTTTTGTTCTCGCTACATGCCCCGTGATCCCAGCCTCAATTGGGATGGACTTCTGGGCGACTTCATAGCGCTCACTTTTTTCTGCAACTCCCATACTCGCAACGACTTCTAAGCGTGCATTATCCTGATCTGCTAAATAAATCACACAGTCAACAAACCCAAGTCGTTTAACGACTTGGGCAGTGACATAGTCAAAAAGTTCTTCTAAATGGGTGATTTGTAATAAAGACGAGGAAAACTGATTGATAATGCTCAACTGTTCTGTTTTTGATTCTAATTTTTTTTCTAACAGCATAGGCAATACTCGGTTGGACATTGAACGTACGTTATCTTACATAACAATGTAATCTCAAATTATGTTGTAAAAAAGTAGATATAGCACTGTAAAAAAAAACGCACAAATTGTCCATTATAAAGGGACGTTTGAGGGAGGCTTTTCAATAATATGAATAGCAACAGATAGTTAAAATACAGTCAAAGGTTGCTGGTGTGTAAGCGTATTGGATAAAATGAAATAGGTTATAGCTGACAAAATAAGTGAATCTCTTTACTAAACGCCTGACAGGGCCTATGATCGGGCAAATTCAGCAGTGGAAATTAGCAATGACAAGTAATCAGACCCTTACCATTACTCGCCCAGATGATTGGCACGTACATTTGAGAGACGGTGATGTCCTTAAAGATACAGTACGTGATATAAGTCGGTATATGAGGCGCGCCATCATTATGCCTAACCTTGTACCTCCTGCGACTTCTACAGACGCTGCACTTGCATATAAAGACCGCATTATGGCTGCGAACCCTAAAGCAGGCTTTGAACCTTTAATGGTTCTGTATTTGACAGATAATACGACACCGGAAGAGATCAGAAAAGCGAAAGCAAGTGGTCATATATACGCGGCAAAGTTATATCCAGCAGGGGCGACAACGAACTCTGATTCGGGTGTGACGGATATTGAAAACGTATATCCTGCGCTTGAAGCGATGCAAGAAGTAGGTATGCTGCTACTGATCCATGGAGAGGTGACCGACTCATCGATCGATATTTTTGATAGAGAGAAGGTATTTATTGAGACTAAGTTAGCCAAAGTTGTTGATGCATTCCCTACATTAAAGATCGTACTTGAACATATTACTACTAAAGATGCAGTAGAGTATGTGCGCTCTGCTCCAGATAATGTGGCTGCAACGATCACAGCCCACCATCTTTTATACAATCGTAATCACATGCTGGCTGGTGGTATAAGACCTCACTACTATTGTTTGCCAATTTTAAAACGCAATACCCATCAGCAAGCATTAATCGATGCTGCTACAAGTGGTAGTAAAAAGTTCTTCTTAGGTACGGATTCAGCACCTCATGCTAAAGATAAAAAAGAAGCGGCTTGTGGTTGTGCGGGGGCTTATACTGCACATGCGGCAATTGAGTTATATGCAGAAGCATTTGAAGACGCAGGTGCGTTGGACAAACTAGAAGGCTTTGCGAGCTTATTTGGTCCTGATTTTTATGGATTGCCGCGAAACCAAGATACGATTACTTTAGAAAAAAGTGCTTGGCAGGTACCTGAGTCTTACCCTCTCGGTAATACAAACGTTGTTCCGATTAAAGCTGGTGCAACGATTGATTGGAAGGTCGTTGAGTAAGCTTAATTAAGTGAACTCACAGACAGATCTAAAGGCTACAGCTTATGTAGCCTTTTTGATATTAAAAGCCAGAACGCTTTTGAGAGGGTTTTTAGCGCAATAACTATCAGTTTGTTTAGTACCGTACTACCCAGTTAAAACTATATAAATAGATTACTTCCCTTCGTAAAGCTACTTTACTCCGTTTGAGCTTGAAAGCATGCCCTGTGTTACGCACATTTTTTGTTTCTATACTTTATTTATCAGCTCAAAAAAGATTGCTTGTAAAAGCGAACTGGCGATTAATTTTTCATATACATTATCTGTGCTATTTATCGCCACAAAACCAATTTTTATGCATGTACGTATACTTAAAAGAGAATGTTGGAAGTGGGAAATAACGGCATAAGGAGTGCAAATAAGCAGTGGTTTTGAGTCTTATTGCATAGAATTTTATCCATTCACAGCTGAAAAGCTTATTAAAAAGTGGTCTGATTACTTAGATAGATAAAAAAAATTGAGAAAGAATGTTGAAATTTTTATTAGAGAAAAAGCCTGAGTGTAACCAATCGCTATAAATTAAATCTTTTTTAAACAGGTGCTTAATTGTTTTCTTATACATTCACATTGAAAAAAATTAATGCTGTTTTTGTTAATGCTTATCTTGTACCTGTTTTTAGTAATTTATATTTTGATTAAAATAATGTCTATTAATTTGAAAATATATAAATATAATATACTCTCAGTATTAGAGTTTTTTAATACTTCAATGAAAATTGTAATTAACACTTTGTGAGAGAAATCTAATGCGTGAAATAAAATCTTTTATTAAAAATGCTAGCTTCAGTGATCTAACTAAAGCTCATGAATTACTTCAAGAAGCCATTGCTCAACAACAGGAGCAAGCGGAAGCGAAGGAGGAAGTACTAGCTCTACTAAAAGAGAAAGGATTAACGCTAGATGACTTAGTTGGTTCTGGTGCTACGGACAAGCGCAGCAAAGTCAGTCCAAAATATCGAATTGAAATCGATGGTAAAGTACATGAGTGGACAGGGCGTGGTAAAACACCGAAAGCGTTCGCAAATGTAAATTTAGATGATTATAAGATATAATTATAAAATATTTTAAATCAATATCTAAATCGAAAGGAACTATTCGTTTTGGCAGGTGAGGTAGCTAAGTTACCTCACCTGTTTTTATTTTAATGACAAGCTGAGTTTTTACAGGTTTTAGCTTTGTCGCTTTGAATACTTTATCGGCAACATTAAACTTTTCTTTTCTATTGATTAATTTAATTACCTATTTTAATAACAAGTATATTAAGGTGTACCTTTATTGGGTATATTGGTGTTGTAAATATAAACTCTATTCCATGTATAACTTAGAGTTACATAGTCTCTTAAACAAGAACGATGATATACTCTCTACCTTCATTGGGAGGTTACGTGAGGTGCGTTATTTACACGCTTAGGCCCTATCAAAAAGAAGCTGTTGAAAACACGATTTCACATTTTAGAAAAAGTAGTACTCCTGCTGTGATTGTGCTGCCGACTGGTGCAGGAAAAAGTTTGGTTATTGCTGAATTAGCGAGAGTGGCGAAACGAAAAATTTTAGTGCTAACCCATGTGAAAGAACTTGTTGAGCAGAATGCTCAGAAATATGAGAGTTATGGTCTCAAAGCGAGCATATTTTCAGCAGGTTTAAATAAAAAAGAATTAGACCAACAGGTCACTTTTGCATCGGTTCAATCTTTGGCTCGAAATTTAGAGTTGCTCAATACTTTTTACTCATTAGTAATTATTGATGAATGTCATCGCGTCAGTGGTGAAGAAGACAGTCAATATATGCAGGTGATGAAACGATTAAGAGAGTTTAATGCTGATCTTAAATTGTTAGGCTTAACCGCAACACCTTATCGACTTGGTTTAGGTTGGATATACCGCGAACATTATCATGGCTTTATCCGTGGTGAAAAAGACAGTCCATTCAATAAATGTATATATGAATTACCACTGCGCTACATGATCAGTAATGAATACCTAACTCCTCCTAAAAAAATTGATCCAGCAATAGAGAATTATGACTTTGGTGCATTAAAAGCTGACAGTTTTGGGCGATATAGTGAAAGTGATATGAACAGTCTGCTGAGCACTCACACACGTGCTACAAAAAGTATTATTGAGCACGTGTTAAATGAGGCTGAGTCTCGACAAGGGGTCATGATATTTGCTGCAACGGTATTACATGCCAAAGAAATTGTTCGTTATTTGCCAAGTGCTGAAACCGAGCTGGTGATTGGTGATACGGACAATAAGCTGCGCGATAATATTATTACACGATTTAAAAATAAGGAAATTAAGTTTCTTGTAAATGTATCTGTTTTGACAACTGGATTTGATGCCCCTCATGTCGATTTTATTGCCATATTGAGACCGACCGAATCGGTGAGTTTATACCAACAGATCGTGGGTAGGGGACTGCGCTTAGATAAAGGTAAAAAAGATTGCTTGGTGATTGACTACGCGGGCAATGCGTTTGACCTTTTTCATCCTGAAGTTGGTACGGTGAAACCGAATCCAGACAGTGAGCCGGTACAAGTATTATGTCCTGGTTGTGGGTTTGCTAACACATTCTGGGGCAAGCTAGATGAACAAGGTAAGCTGTTAGAGCACTATGGAAGGCGTTGCCAAGGTGTATTAGAAAATGACGCTGAGGGTGAGACTGTTCAGTGTGACTATCGGTTTAGGTTTAAAGAGTGCGACCACTGTGGTGCAGAAAATGATATTGCAGCGAGGCAGTGTTTGAGTTGTGGAGAGGTGATGGCTGATCCTGATGATAAACTTCGTGATGCCCTAAATCTAAAAAATGCATTGGTTTTACGGTGTTGTGGTATGGCGGCAGAAGTCATTAAATCAGAAGTGCTGAAAGTGACGTACTTTGATGAAGATGGAGCAGATGTCAGCGAGGTTTACGACTTTAGTAATAAAGGTAGTAGATTCTATTTTCATAAAAACTTTGCCAAACGACTTAAAACAGCTGAGCAAGTTGGGAAATGGAATAGCGTAAATGAGGTGGATATCACAACTTTAAATGCTCCAGACTTTGTTATTGCTAAGCAACACAAAAAATATGGCTGGCAAATCATTGACAAGATCTTTGATTATCAGGGTGGATTTAGAGTTGCGGATAAAAGCTGATTGAAGCCAAAGGAGAAGTCGCAGCTCGCGTTAGCTGCGACTTGACTGATTCACTCTTCTTCCGCCATCAGACCCCAGCCGTCGCCATAACCCTCGTGTCCATTTGCGATTGACTCTAAGTATTGCTCAGTTTGGTTAAGTAATTCATGTGCAGGCACCATGGTCACTGTGGTTAATACTTCCCAAACACCTGTATCAGGACATTTTCCTAATTTGGTTTGTGGTGCCAAGTCATCTTTACTTATGGCATCAATGAATTGCTCAGCATTATCCTTTTGCTCAAATAATATATAAAAATCAATTTTTTGCATTTGCGACAGATCGATACCAGCGGCTGCGATCTCAGATAACAGCTGACCATTGTCATCATTTGGAAATTGCATATCATCACTCAATTAGTAAAATTGTGCTTATTGTCCGTTATCCTAGCTGAAATAAAAAGCGTCATTGGTAAATTTTTGTCGAGAAACTGGGATTGCCTGTGATAGTTTGAATGTCTTGTGGTGTTTAATTTGACCACTGTGTACTGAAAGTTAAATTAAAAGGGTTTGTGTGCCACGTATTAGTCTTTATTTGATTATTCTATTTGCCTTTATTCACACTGCATACGCGAGTGAACAGCTCCTCATTGAAGCCATTGAGGTGCACTCTGAAAATGAGCAGGTCGATGAAAATATCGCATTATATTTAAAAAAATATCAAAGCAAGGTGTTCTCCCATCGTCAAAAGAAGGCGATGAAGGCGGACGTTCGATTGGCGCTTCAAGCCTTGGGTTATTATGAATTTAGTACTGAGGTTGAGTTCTCTAGTCTTTCACAACAATTAAGCGTGCAAGTGGCACTTGCTCCCCCTTTTCGTTGGCACAGTGTCGACGTACGTCTTTTTGGTGCCGCCGATACGGATCCGGTTATACAAACTTTTTTAAAGACACTGCCGATTAAAGTCGGTGATGAAGTCCGTCATGATCTGTACGGTGCTGCGAAAAATCAAATAGAGAGTATCTTACTAGAGCGGGGATATTTTGATTTTACATGGCAAGAAAGTCGATTAGAGATTAATCAAGCTTTGAAGCAAGGTGCAGCGAAATTATATTTAGAGTCGGGCCCAAGGTATATGTTCGGTGAATTAAAACTGTCAGGGCAGTCAAAAGCGACTCGCTTTATCACCGAGTTGGCGACATTTGATCAAAATACCGAGTATGATGCAAAAAAATTGAGCGATTACAGTATTGCATTAAATGAGACGCCATATTTTGCCAGTGTGACTGTTTACCCATTGTTAAAAGAGCGCCATAAAGGAAAAGTACCTATTCGAGTCGACGTGACAGATAGGCCAGCCAATAGCTTTGAAGTCGGTGGAGGTTACAGCACCGATCTTGATGCAAAGTTTAGGTTCAAATGGAAAAGGCCATGGGTGAATCAATTTGGGCACTCATTTGAAACAGATCTGAATTTGTCTGAACGAAAACAAGATATAACCAGTGCATATACAATTCCGGTTGGCGACCCTAATGATGATCTTTGGCGTGTATTAGGTGGCTATCAATTACAAGATGACTTGACGGAGGGAGTGAAACTCACCACATGGAATGTTCAGTTACAGCGACAGTGGGTATTCGATAGTGGCTGGGTCAGAACTGCGTTTTTGAAGCGAGAGCATGAACGAAGTGAGCAAACAGGATTGTTACTCGACACTGAAATGCTATTACCAGGAGTGAGTTACGCACGAAAAAGGAGCAAGGGGGGCATGACTCCTTTTTGGGGAAGTGAGCAGTTATTCACAATTGAGGTTGCACATAAAAGTGTTGTCTCTTCAACATCATTGACAAAAGTTCGTTGGAAACAAGCTTGGCTTAGGAGCTATAAAGACCGACATTTAATTTTACTCAGAGCGGAGTTAGGCGCATTAATTGCGAAAGAGTTTGATGAAACGCCGCTCAATATGCGTTTTTTTGCTGGGGGTGATCAAAGTATACGAGGCTTTGCGTTTCAATCGATTTCGCCAAAAGGACCACAAGGTGAGTTATTAGGTGCAAAATATCTAGTCACGGCAAGTTCTGAATATAACTATCAATTTTTACCAAACTGGCGTGCAGCAATATTTGTAGATGCTGGCACGGCAACCAACGATTTTGAGGAGAGGTGGTCTGTGGGGGCTGGATTTGGCTTTCGCTATATCACGCCATTTGGCCCTGTTCGTGTAGATCATGCTTGGGGGCTGAGTAAGCCCAGTAAAAGTACACGGTTGAGTATTGTGATAGGGCCAGAGATATAGTGAATCAGTTTGATGTTTTTTCCGTATTGAAGCGCAAGTGGGTGGCAGTGCTCAGCTGCATAATTTTGCTTCTGTTTTTGCTAATGAAAACGCACTTAGGTAACCGAGTGGCGATAGCCCTAGTGACTAGTTGGGTTCCGGGGTTACACGTTGCACTGGATTCAGGAAGGCTCCTCTCTGGCGGGCTAACTAATATTAGCTATGAGACGCAGGGAGTCTCTATATCGATTAATGATATGCGTTTGACAGTGAGGTGGTTTGATTGCGCGACCTTGTGTATCGGCTTAAAAAGCACAGGTATCAAGGTCTCTGTTGCTGGACCACCATCGACAAAGGACGAAAGTGTCGATTCACCTACCTCAGATGGCGTTAATGAACAAACCAACAGTTATCTGTCATTACCTGTGTCGATAGGTATTGAAACGTTGTCAATTGAGACAATTGATGTGGATACTGCCAATATGGAGTTGGTGGTGGATGACTTCGAATTTACGGCGCTGGGTAAAGGTGACAAGTTGAACGTGTCGCAGTTGAGCGCACAGTCAGTGGAAGTTAAGTCAGTAAAAGCATCCGCGAATAACGCATTGAGTGTACCAGAGCAACTGGCACCTTTGATGCTTCCTGACATCTTTTTCCCCCTCAACCTTGACGTAAATAAGGTGCTGTTATCTAAGTTTATCTATTTAGCACCGGAACAGCAGCCAATAGAGCTCAGCGCGCTGAGTCTAGCAATGAAGGTTGATCACCAATTAGTCCAAGTTGAACAATTTGAGCTCACGCATCAAGACTTTTCTTCGTATATTGACTTGAATGTTAATTTGGGTACTTACCATGTTGAGGGGATTGCGGGGGTTGGAATGCCTACGGGGGCTGCCGTTATGGCTTTGAAAGGGAATATGGACAAATTGTCGTTGCACGGGCGGGTGTCTGGTCGTGTTGATGCTAGGTTGGATTTACAGGTAACACCAACTGTCCTAAATTGGCCCTATCAGTTAGAGGCGCAATTATCAAATGCCCCGATAACCAAGACAGGAAAGTTGACTCAATTCACAATTGTAAGTGGTGGTGATTTAAATAACTATCGTGCGCAAGTAAAAGGCACGATAGATGCTCCTGAGTTATTAGGCCAGGCGGAACTGGTATCGATAGAGGCTGCTGCGTCAGGGAGTCTATCTCAGGTGAGAGTAGAGAGCACGCGCATTGCGATGGCGGAAGCTTTCACTGAATTAACAGGACAAATATCATGGCAAAATGGTTTACAGGCAAGCGCACAGGGGGCGCTATTTGAGCTGCCTCTACCGAACCTTGGTCTGAAGCGTAGCGCAGTGCTATCCGGTCAATACGATCTTGCGCTTTCATCGTTTGAAGATAGCTGGTTGATGAATATAAATGAACTCGATCTACACGGGGTAATTGCAGATATGCCATTGAATATTTCAATCAGTGGTGATGTGAATGATCAATACATCGGTAATTTAAAGCGCGCGGAAGTACAGTATGGGAAGAGTTCAATTAAGGTAACAGGGAGCTTGGCTGAAGAGGTTGATTTAAGGTTGCAGGCCAATATCAATCATAGTGCGAATACCATTTTGCCCGTTAATGCAATACTGGGTGGGCACGTCAAAGTTGTGGGCAGTGTGTTTGAACCGTTTATCGATCTAAACTTGGCAATTGATCAAATAAGTGCTGCTGACTTTTCATTACAGCAAGGCAATATTGTCGCGCAATTAGATAGTAAAAATAACTATCAAAGTAATATTGAATTGTATGCTTCTAATGTTGATTTTAGTCAGCTTAATAATGCGAAGCTACGGTTTGAACTTCGGGGAGATCGTGCCGCGCACGCTGCATCAATTATGTTTGGTAATATGCAACGCTCATTTTCGGCAAACGTATCAGGTCACATTGATAAAGACATTTGGCGAGGGCAAGTAGAGCAAAGTGCGTTTGAGTTTGATGCGCTTAATGGCGAGTTAGCAGAACCTGTTTCGCTTAAAGTGGGCTTGGCACAATTAGCGATCGCAGATCACTGCTGGCGGTTTAATCAGGGCCAAGCATGCCTTAAAGCTCAGGTGAATGAGCTGCAGGGCGATGCTGAATTACGTTTAGAGCATATAGCTTTACATGACACACAAAAGTGGATTGGTAATGGCGTAACCCTTGATGGTGAGCTTAATGGCCATGCAAAAGTGAGTGTATTAAAAGGTGATATTGACGAGTTCAATAGCCAATTTCAAGTGAACCAAGCGCGTATCACCATCGTATCCTCAGATGAAGCCGCGCAGAGTACAGATGGGTTACCAGCTAGGACATTGAACATTGATGAGTTCAAAGTATCGGCTAGCGGCACTATGGAGCAGTTACAAACACAATGGCATGTTGAATTTGAAAAATTAGGACTCTTTAAAGGTGAGCTGTCATTTGCGGATTTGCAGCAAGAAAAGCAAGCATCGGGGTACATTGAGATTGATGGGGTAAATCTAGATGAGCTTACTCCCCATGCACGCACTCTCATATGGCCTGACATTGATTTAACAGGTGAGATCGATGGCCGTGTCAATTTTTCTGGTGACGTGCTCGATCCTCTTTTTTCAGGTCAGTTGAGGGCGCAGCAAATCAGTGTACAGTCTAGTTATTTGCCATTACAGGTAACACAGTTAAATCTCTCAGCTGATTTCATAGATCGCCAAGTTAAAGTGTTAGGAGACTTAAAAACGTCTCAAGAAGGCATGGTTCAGCTGGCAGGGGATATTAATTGGCAATCTGGCTTGCAGTTTAACGCGAATATGAAGGGCAGAGATCTGTTGTTGACTCCGATGTCTGGGGTACAAGTGGCTATCTCACCAGACTTAAGGGTCAAATATGCACGGCAGCTACTCGACTTGGCTGGCGAGGTTGTGATCCCGCATGCACGATTTACCCTTGATACACTGCCGGAGGGGGCTGTATTGGTGAGTGATGATCAAGTGATTATTGATGACCTTGCAACTAAAGATGACGAGCTATTTGTTGATTACCAAGCTGATGTTGATATTAAACTGCTCGATGATGTGCGGATCTCAGCGCTTGGGCTCGATGCCTATTTGACTGGTGCATTGGATATTGAGCGTCAATCTGGTAATGCACTATTAATGGGGGGAGAAGTCTCTTTGCGGGAAGGGAAGTTTACGGCATTTGGTCAAGATCTCATCATTGAGCAAGGGCAGCTTGGTTTCAATGGCGCACCGGATAAGCCGTATTTGAATATACGTGCAATTCGTAACCCTGATACGACAGCCAATGACGTGATTGCCGGGGTAATGGCAACGGGCAGTGTCGCATCGCCGCACTTAACCATTTTTTCAGAGCCAGCTATGGATCAAGCACGGGCGTTAGAGTATTTATTAAATGGTGAACCACTTGGCGCTAGTGATGGCTCAAATAATACGCTATTAGCACAGTTTTTACTTGCGAAAGGAATTGATAAAAGTAAAGGACTGTTTACAAAAGCTGGAAAAAAGTTAGGATTGAGAGATATTAATTTAGCAGCAAAAGGAAGTGGTGACGATACACAGGTAGAGCTTTCGGGTTACATTACACCGAGCGTACAAGTTAGCTATCGAGTTGGGGTGTTTGCTTCGCTGAGTGAAATTGCAGTACGTTATCGAATATTTTCAAAGCTTTACATAGAAGCGACTAGTGGTCTATATGATAGTATTGATCTGTTGTATAAGTTTGATTGGGGTGATTAATGCGCTATTTGAGCTATTTGCTCGTTGCATTGTTTTGTTGCACAACGTTTGCTGCAGACACGAAGTATGTGAGGGTAACAGATGGAGCTCATCCTTATGTTTTAGAATTAATCGAACTGGCTTTATCTTATCAAAAAGCGCCGTACGAACTAACATACATAAAGAATATTCCTACACAAAGCCGCGCAATTCGATTGTTAGGTAAAGAAAACGGCATTGATATATTTTGGTCCGTAACCAGTTTTGAAAGAGAAAATATGGCCCGTGCTATTCGATTTCCGATTGTAAAAGGGTTACTCGGTTATCGTATTTTGCTCATTAATGAGTCACAACAGCGTCGGTTTTCAAATTTAAGCCACATTTCACAATTGCAGTCATTTCATTATGGGCTGAGGCATGATTGGCCTGATCATGATATTTTTGTTGATAATAAACTCTCTGTAAATGCATTTCATACTCTATCTGGTGCGCTTAATATGCTTAAATCAGATCGCTTTGATGCGATACCAATCAGCGTATTGGAGTTGCCTGATATTATGCGGGGGTATAAGACATTCGCGGAACAGCAGCTACTACTTTACTACCCATCGGCCGTTTATTTTTTTGTTGATAAAGAAGATCATGAACTGTATTCAGCGTTGCAAAGCGGATTGGATAAGGCTTTAAAAGATGGCCAATTTGATAAATTATTTTCGCTTCATTTTGCGAAACTAATTGACGACTTGTCACTGGAAAAGCGCAAACTGATTGAACTGAAAAATCGTCGTTTGCCACCGAGTGCACCTACAGATAATCCACAGTTATGGTATAAAAAGTAACATGATAAAAGCGAGTTCTATTATATTGAGTACAGCTGTTTTGCTGACAGGGTGTATGCAGCAAACAGAGGAACCTGAAACGCCTGTGCGTGCTCCCGCTGAAATTATTAACACCGCCCCAAGCAATGTATGGCAAACAATTGATAATAATAATGTGCTTCGAATTGAGCTAGAAAGCGGTTATGTATACGTTGAACTCAATACTCAACTTGCGCCAAATCATGCAAAGAATATGAAATTGCTAGCACAGGAAGGGTTTTATGATGGACTCAGTGTATATCGTTTTGTGGAGGGCTTTGTCGCGCAGGGAGGTGACCCTACAGATAGCAAAGTGCCCGTTTTGGCAAAGAAACGTATCGATGCAGAGCTGTCTTATAAAACAGATAAACGATTACCCATTATGGCGCTAGATGGATCTGATGGCTACGCGATCCGTACTGGTTTTCTTAATGGCTTTGCCGTGGGGCAAAATCATGGAGGCACAAAAACATGGATGACGCATTGTACGGGAGCATTTGCCATGGCACGCGGGAATGAAATAAACAGTGGCGGTACAGAGTTTTATATCACACTTTCACCGCAGCGTTATTTAGATCGCAATATCACCGTGTTTGGCCGGGTATTGGAGGGGATGCAGCATGTGCAACAGCTACAGCGCACAGCTGTGGAGGATAGGCCTTTTAACCCAATCACAGGGGTGAACGTATTAAGCGAGATTGCCGCACAAGACCAGACTGTGTTTGAGTATTTACAGACAGATTCGGCTGAGTTTGAGGAGCTGGTGGCTGCAAGAACAAATCGTCCTGAGCCTTGGTTTAAGTTTACGCCTAACTACGTTGATGTGTGTGCTATCAGTGTGCCGACCAGAAGACAACGGTAAATATTAAATGAAAGTGCCGCAATGCGGCACTTTTTGATTATTGTCTATTGACGCGCACGTTAAATCCAGTGGTGTTTTGCTCGCTGGAACGATATGGGTTGATATCTAGCCCTCCACGACGTGTGTAACGGGCATATACTTCAAGTTTACTGGGTTGAAGCGCGCGCTGAAGATCGCAGTAGATGCGCTCAACACACTGCTCATGAAATTCGTTATGATCACGAAAAGAGATTAAGTACTTAAGTAAAGATGCTCTACAGACTTGCTTACCTTCATAACGGATCACAATGCTTGCCCAATCTGGCTGAGAAGTGATGAGGCAGTTCGACTTCAATAAGTGGCTATATAGGGTTTCAGACACTTCACTCTCGTTGGCATGCATTAACATGCCCTCTGCAGGGCTGTATGTATCAATATTTACATCTAAATCATCAATACATTCACCAGGCAGTTGAGTGAATGGAAGACAGTTGTACTCATCCGGACCAAATAAAGTGACTGTGACGTTGCAGTTAGCGGCGCGTGACAAATCATCTGTCAGGTGTTTATGGACGTCATCGGCCGATTCAAATCGGGTTTGATTAAAACTGTTTAAGTACAGTTTAAACGATTTTGACTCGATAATATGAGAGCTTTGACATGGAAAAACAAACGTTGCCACAGCGACTTGTGGTTTACCTTTGTTGTTGAGCCAAGAGAGCTCATAGCCTGTCCAAGTATCTTCGCCTTTAAATGGCAATGCTTGCTCATCTACTGCAATTTGATCGCGGTTTAGCTTACGTGCAATAGGGTGTAATAACGATGCATCATACGCAGATGCATACTCAGTCGTTTTACCGAGTAGTGAAGCCTGAAGTTCAGGGGCGTTGTTGTAATCTGTCATGTTTCACCAATAGTGGTTACAATGGCCGGAATTATAGCGAATTAAAACGAGAATGGCAGTATGGCTTCTTTGACAACTTTGATGGAAACAATACATCAGCAGTATGCGGCTGCAACAGAGCACCAATATGGGCATCGGCCTATGATCCAATATGATCCAAATTACCCAAGCCGCTGTGAGATAGGTGATGCCGATAATGCTGGAAACATTCAGTGGCAAGCGGTTGTGAGAACACCTCAACAGGGACTTGAAGACCTAGCAAAGGCGCTTGAGGTGACGTTTCCACCTGCACTGCATGCCTATTATGGAGCGGTATATGCCGGTAATATTCAAGCGAAGTTTGATGGCAATGACATTGAATTGCTGCAGGTGTGGAATGACGATGACTTTGTGAATTTACAACAGAATATTACAGGTCATGTATTAATGAAGCGCCGCTTGAAACAAGATGATACGGTTTTCATTGGTTTGACCGATAGAGATGATTTGTTGATTTCAGTAAAGCTCAATAGTGGTGAAGTGTGCTTGGAGTATGTAGGAAAGCCAACACATCATGTATTGGCTAAGGACATAGAGTCGTTTTTAGCTAACTTAAGCTTTGATCACTGAAAATCCCAAGAAATATTTGAGACTAATTGACAGTTATCGCACTTAAAATCAAATAAACCAAACCAAGGCTCACTCAGTGCCCAATCGCCACCGCAATTTGGGCATTTTCTTTGTCTTTCTGCTTCCAAGCTTTCTCCGCCAACTCGATACAAATAGTAGTAGACTGGTTTTTCAGTCAGATAACGAATACGTTTTGATAAATCGAGCCCTCTGCGTGATAAATCACTAGATAAGCTGGTAATTTCTTCTAACGCTGCAAACTCACAGCGGGTCGCACCATTGATCTGTATCTGATCACATGCTTGCCAATCCTCTTGCCATTTGATCAGTGCTTTATAGTCGCCATTGGCGATAGCTGGGATGTTGTACAGTGGCACTGGCTGAAAATCATCACCACAGTACAGTGGGCTACATGTGTGCACATAGGTCGTGTAGAGAATATAACAGGACGGGGCTTGGCATTGATCTGCGCCATTAGCATGAATGTCTTGGCCAATGACTTTGACTTTTGGTGCTAACAGTCCTGCCTGTTGTAATTGTTCAATGGCATGTTTGACAAACGGGCTATGGTGCAAGGGGTGTAGTGAGTCCTCAAGAGGGCACATTACACGTGTGATGAAATAGCCATCTTTGAGCACAGTTGGAAATTCATCACCAATAATTTGGCCGTTAAAACGCAGTGCATTGACAAGGCGATTAATTGCTTGCTCTGCTTTTTCAAGCGTGGTGTCTTGATAGCAGTCAAAAGTTAAATCTACAACAAACATGATGTTACTTCTCTTCCAAAAGCGCCAACAGCTTATCTAGTTTAGCTTCTATCCTATCTAACTGGCTTTGTGGCTCAGAAGATGTGGGTGAGCTTTGCTCAGCTGCATGCTGAAGTGCCTCTGGGTTATTTTTGTAAGTGGCCAACGCGGCGATAATCGTGGGCATAGGGAGTGGCTCGGTCAATTTGGCTTTGACAGTTGCCACTGTGGGGGTTTTTCCTTCAGCGAGTAGTATGCTGATGGCTTGTTGAGCTGCAGGGTGCATAGTGAATGACCAAAAAATAAAGCTTAGTTTATCACTTTTATACTTTCAGCCCAACGCCAAGGCAAGCTTATCGTAATAAGGTATCTAAGGTGTCAATAATTTCGCTCCAATCAGCATCTTCTCGTAGCGACTCTTCGATAAAGTGTTTTTGTCCTTGATTCCAAAAAGGCGCATCAACAATTAAGGTGCTGCTCGGTAATTTATTGTTATCGATAAACTGTGAGATATGCTCGTCACTATTATCTAATCCCAGCTGTGCGAATAATGCATTTAGAGAATGGTAACTATTATCCATATGGCCCCCGTTGAAGATAAAAATGTCTACAATTATAGTAAAGCTGTTGATGATTTATTCATCAAATCAAAAACACAGTACATACATTGACTTTATGCTCAACAGCATGAGTGATAAACAAGGGAATATTATGACTAATAAAGAAAAACAAGCACTTGCGCCTTCAGTCTCGGTCAAGTTTATTGAGCCTGAAGATATCCATGTCGCTGCCAGTTTATTATTCCAAGCGTATAGAGCCGATCCACTTTTAATTGAAATTCTTAATGAACCGAACTCAAGTAAATATGATGCAAAACTCAGGGCTTTAGTTAGGCAAGAGTTAACCCGGTTTGGTAAATCAGGCCAACCAATTTTAGGAATATATACAGAGAATAACTTGGTTGCTGTGGCTTGTGCATTTGCGTCTCACTGTGAGATTGAAAAAAGCTTTGGCTGGCATTGGCGACTGACATTAATGATGGGGGCGGGTGTGTTGCAGACTCAGCAAATTATAGATAAAGAGCGCACTATTAAAGCCCAATTGAGGGATTTAGGTGAATACTACTTCTTATCTTTTATTGCTGTTGATCCCCATTATCAAGGCTCAGGCTATGGCCATTATTTATTGAACGCGCTTGATTCTTTGGTTCTTGAGAATGACTTCATGTCAGGGATGGCGGTTTTTGTGACACAAGGGAATCAGGTGAACTTTTTTGAGGCGCATGGCTATCAACTTGTGAAAGACATTACGTTTAATTCGGTATCTGGGGATTTGTTGTTTAAAGCACGTACTGACGATTTGGAAAAAGCACTGTGAGACTTTTCCTACATAGTTGTGCGTATTCATAGTAACTGACTTATGGTAATAGCCTTGTTTTTTATTTAAACTACTGTTTTTAAAGTGGATTTCCATTTGTTGCAAAGATTTTTACGAAAATTAATTGAGAATATATCCTATTTATTCGCACTGATTCGCTTAAACTTATTCGTGTTGAAGGATAAAAGGATACAGCAGCAAATATTGCTACTAGGATGGTATCGGAATCTTACACGGGATGTTCGGAGCGCTTAAGGAAATAAGTGAAGAGGAGCCAAGAGGCAGGGAAATAGCACAGGATGTGCAGACATAGGAAGTGTCAAAAAGGATAGGAGCGCCGAGGACTAGGTGAAGAGGAGCCAAGATGGCATAGGATAGCGCACAGGATGTGCAGACATAGGAAGTGTCGAAAAGGGATAGGAGCGCCGAGGACTAGGCGAAGAGGAGCCAAGGTGGCATAGGATAGCGCACAGGATGTGCAGACATAGGAAGTGTC
>NZ_AUYC01000018.1:0-218185 GCF_001625685.1 Pseudoalteromonas luteoviolacea CPMOR-1
CAGGGTGACGGAAAGGTTGAGCGCAGTGCTATAATTACCTTTTATTAAAACGGCTCATTTCACCTTGCGCAAAAGAAGCGCACTCACTGCGTTCGCTGTCGCTAGCCTTTTGCACCATGTCATCCTGAACTCGCTTCAGGATCCATGCTTTGCCAGTTTTTACCCGGTTGCTGCGCTTAGAGAGGTGCATTGATTACTTTCGGCTAAAATGGCTTATTTCACCTTGCGCAGATTGAACGTACTCGCTCCGCACTCTGTCGTTATCCTTCTGAGTTCTTGTTACTTGTGGAATAAAAAGTGCTTACTCTTCTAATGATAAGAAGGTAAAAATATCTTTTTGGCACAACAGGTGGGTATGCTCTGTTTTTAAGTCATTAATAATTAATAGCTTAATTAATGTTGCTGAACGATTTTAAAGTTGGTCCTACTTTTGCATTAATCTGTATATAGTCAAATTTTTGGAGTTGGTTATGGCAATTAGTTTTGATAAAGCGCTTGGGGTGCATCAGCATACAATGTTGATCCGTTCTCAACGTGCCGAGATCTTAGCAAGCAATATCGCAAATGCTGATACTCCCGGTTATAAAGCAAAAGATATCGACTTTGGCCGAGCACTCAATGCGGCAAAGTCGGCACAACAAAGCGGCAATCAAATGACCCGTACCAACGAAAAACACATCAGTGGTGGGACTAGGTTAGCCAATGGTGTAGAACAATTTCGTAATCCAAATCAAACAGATACAGGTGATGGTAACTCTGTTGACATACAAGTGGAACGAAACTTGTATGTACAGAACTCATTAGAGTACCAAGCTAGTTTGAACTTTTTGGGTGGTAAATTTAAAAGCTTGAAAAAAGCGCTTGGTGGTGGTCAAGGAGCCTAATTATGAGTTTATACAACGTTTTTGATATTGCAGGCTCTGGCATGAGTGCACAAAATGTGCGGTTGAACACCACTGCCAGTAATATATCCAATGCAAACAGCATCAGCTCTAGTCAGGACAAAGTGTATCGTGCAAGGCATCCCGTATTTGCTGCTGAGTTAAATAAAGCAGCAGCTGCGCACCCAAATACACTAAGTTCGTCTGTGGGAGTAAAGGTTTTGGGGATTGTTGAAAGCGACAAACCTCTGCAGGTTGAATACAACCCGAATCACCCCAGTGCTGATAAAGATGGTTATATCTATAAACCGAATGTGAATGTTGTGGAAGAAATGACAAATATGATTTCCGCTTCACGTTCGTACCAAACGAATGTTCAAGTAGCAGACGCAGCAAAGCAGATGTTAAGTAAAACTCTGTTGCTTGGTCAGCGCTAATTGGGAGTATAGCTGATGAGTAATGATGTCAATTCCGCAACTACGTCCTTTGTCGACTCGTTGCGTTGGCAAGATAAGCAAGTGCCAACTGAGAAAAATGATGAGTTAAAGCAGGAAGACTTCTTTGCGTTACTTACTCAGCAGTTGTCTTTTCAAGACCCGAGTAAGCCTGCTGACAATGATCAGATGATTTCCCAAATGACCAACTTTACGATGGCAGAGGGCATATCAAACTTAAACACGAAGTTTGAGTCGTTGGCAGCTTCAATGACATCAAACTCAGCACTTCAAGCTTCAACGTTAATCGGTAAAAAGGCTCTACTGGAGTCAGACACGATTGAACATGGTCCAGGTATGCAGCCGAGAGGATCTATTATCGTAGCGGAACCGGTCGAAAAGCTGACGCTGAGTATTGTTAATGACAAAAAAGAGCTTGTTAGAAAGATTGAGCTCGGCGAGCAAAGCGTTGGCGCAACGCGCTTCGAGTGGGATGGTTTGACTGATGGCGGTGAAGCAGCCCCTCCAGGTGAGTACACAATTAAAGCTGAAGGGCAAACAAACGGTAAGTTTGAAGCATTGCCAACAGCGACTTTTAGAAATATTGATAGTGTTAATGTGAATGGTTCTCAGGGCATCATTATTAACACTAAAGCTGGTGCAGTTAGACTATCTGACGTTGCAGAAATAGCTTAATCAAAAGATTTAACCTTCATTTATAGAGGTATTAGAGTATGAGTTTTAATATTGCTTTAACAGGATTAGCTGCAGCCCAAAAAGATTTGGACACCACAGCTAACAACATTGCGAACGTAAATACCACAGGTTTCAAAGAATCTCGTGCCGAATTTGCTTCTGTATATGCATCATCAGTGTTTAGTGCTGGTAAAACCAAAAACGGTGATGGTGTGTCAACGACCATGGTTGCTCAGCAATTCCACCAAGGTTCATTAAACTTTACACAAAACTCGCTTGACCTTGCTATTACAGGTGAAGGTTACTTTGCTACAAGTGAAGATTTAGGCAGCCAAGATTATACATTCACGCGTGCAGGTGCATTTAAGCTCAACAAAGATAACTTCATTGTTGACGCCAATGGTAACTTTCTTCAGGGCTTCCCTGTTGACCCAAGCACAGGCGATACAACATCTGTGAGCTTAAGTACGTCATCACCACTGCAAATACCTGATGCATCAGGTTCTCCGCGTGCTACGACGAATGTATATTCTTCATTTAATTTAGATTCAACAGCGACGGCACCAACCATTGCATTCGATCCCGATACAACGGCATCGTATAATAGCTCAACGTCGACGACCGTGTATGACTCTTTAGGTGAACCACATACTTTGCAGCTGTTCTTCCGTAAGGAAGATCCAACAACGAACCCAAATGAGTGGCAAGTTTATGCAACGCTCGGTGGAAAACCGTTTGATGCAAACGGTAGTGAAATAGTTTCTCCTGCTACAATCACACCGATTACTGAATTTGAATTCAATGCACAGGGCTTTCCGAACACGACAGGAGGGGTTGCGAATACAGGCACAACCTTTAACTCCCTTAACTTAACAGCAGCGAATGTCTCTGGATTGCTATCTAATGGCGCAACTTTCCCGTCAGATATTCAATTAAACTGGCGTGATGAAGCCAATACAACCAATAAATTACCAACACAGTTTGCCAGCCGTTTTGAAGTTAAGGCATTGGATCAGGATGGTGCGACAACGGGCCGACTCGCAGGTATCGATATTGGTACGGATGGTAAAATAGTGGCATCCTACAGTAACGGTGACTCAACCTTCTTAGGGCAGGTTGCAATGGTGAGATTTTCGAACTCACAAGGTTTGACAGAAGCCGGTAATACAGGTTGGAAGAAAAGTTTAACGTCTGGTGAGCCGATTGCGGGTGAACCCGGCTCAGGTACGTTAGGCACGATTAATTCATCTGCGTTAGAGCAATCAAATGTAAACTTAACAAATGAGTTGGTTGATTTAATCAGTGCACAAAGAAACTTCCAAGCAAACTCACGAGCACTTGAAGTTAACTCAACACTTCAACAGAACATTCTTCAAATCCGATAGTACAAATTCCCTCTATAAAAGCCGCTTTTGCGGCTTTTTTATTTTTTGACACTCACCTTGGCACTAATATTGCTTTTATCACCATATATTGAACAGTTTTAGGTCGTTCTCATGGATAAAATGCTCTATGTCGCCATGTCAGGCGCTAAACAAAGCTTACGTGGCGTGGCGCTCAAAGCCAACAACTTAGCCAATGCGAATACCACTGGCTTCAAAGCAGACTTTGCACAGGCTCGCTCCATGCAGGCTTTTGGTGAGGGGTTGCCCACACGAGTGTTTGCCATGCAAGAGCGTCCTGGTACAAATATGTTAAGTGGCGCGGTTGCTGAAACCGGCCGTGATTTAGACATCGCAGTTGATGAAAAGTCATGGATCAGTGTTATGGATGCCAGTGGTGAAGAGGCGTATACAAAAGTAGGTACGCTGAACATTACGAGTGACGGCGCTTTAGTTACCAGCCATGGTCGTCAATTAATTGGCGAAGGTGGCCCGATCATCCTGCCTTTACCTATCGACAAAGTGGTATTTAGTGACGACGGATCTATTCAAGTTCGTCCTCAAGGAGCACCTGCCAATTTCTTAGAAACTGTTGATCGGCTAAAAATAATTACCGCTGATAATAATCAACTTGAGAAAGGCAATGATGGTTTATTTAGACCACAAGAAGATCAGTTAGATGATGGTCACTGTGGTTTTTGCGAAGTATCTCCAACAGCAAAAGTGATGAGTGGTTATTTAGAAATGTCTAATGTTAACCCTGTTCATGAGATGGTTGATTTAATTAACCACCAAAGACAGTTTGAGATGCAAATTAAATTAATGAAGTCAGCAGAAGAAATCGACGAGCGACACACTTCGCTCCTGCGCATAGTATAAGAGAGTGAGGTAAATATTATGAATCCAGCATTGTGGATAAGTAAAACTGGGCTTGATGCTCAACAAACCGATATTTCAGTTATTTCCAATAACTTGGCTAACGCCAGTACTGTTGGTTACAAAAAGAGTAGAGCGATTTTTGAAGATTTGCTTTATCAAAATATCAATCAGCCAGGTGGGC
This sequence comes from Pseudoalteromonas luteoviolacea CPMOR-1, assembly GCF_001625685.1. Taxonomy (GTDB): domain Bacteria; phylum Pseudomonadota; class Gammaproteobacteria; order Enterobacterales; family Alteromonadaceae; genus Pseudoalteromonas; species Pseudoalteromonas luteoviolacea_K. Next base: position 4,454 of record NZ_AUYC01000018.1, read on the forward strand.
GTTCGTCTCAGGATACAGAATTGCCATCAGGTTTGATGCTTGGTGCAGGTTCGAAAGTTGTTGCGAACCAAAAGAACTTTTCTCAAGGGAATATGATAAGCACGGAAAACTCGTTGGACTGGATGATCCAAGGGCCGGGCTTTTTTGAGATCCAAATGCCTGATGGCACGATAGCATACTCACGAAATGGTCAGTTCACCACTGATGAAACAGGTCGTGTAGTCACATCCGGTGCAGGCTTCCCAGTTCAACCTGAAATGACGGTCCCGGATAATGCGAACTCTATTACGATATCGCAAGATGGAGAAGTGTCCGTCAGTATTAATGGTCAGGCGGAGAATACCGTTATTGGTCAGCTTGTGATCAGTGACTTTATTAATCCATCAGGGCTAGAGCCGATTGGTCAAAACTTATATACAGAGACTGCGGTGAGCGGTGCACCAGTGCAAGGTAACCCTGGCGTCGAAGGTTTAGGCTCGATGGTACAAGGCGCGCTAGAAACGTCAAATGTTAACGTGACCGAAGAGCTGGTCAATCTCATTGAGACCCAGCGTGTTTATGAGATGAACTCAAAAGTGATTAAGTCTGTCGACGAAATGCTGAGTTACATCAATCAACAACTTTAATAGGGTAGGGCAGATCATGCGTAAATGTATTTTAGTCGTTACGTTGGGCTTGGGTCTAAGTGGGTGCATGTCTACGGAAAATAGTGACGTTGTAAGAGATGATCCTTATTACGCACCTATGTATCCAGAAATGGAAGCAGAGCCTGTTGTATCAACGGGATCGCTATTTAATTCATATTCGAATGATCTGTACTCAGATAAAAAGGCAGTCAGAGTAGGTGATATTATTACTGTGGTATTGAGGGAGTCTACTCAAGCCTCAAAAGCTGCAAACTCTAAACTTGATAAAGACAGTGAAGTAAATGTTGACCCATTTCTTGGTTTGGGCAATGTACCTGTAAATATTGGTGGAGATGCCATTCAGTTAGATATGGGGGCTAATTCTTCTTATCAAGGTGATGCTCAAGCTAATCAATCAAATAGCTTATTTGGTAATATTTCAGTGAATGTGATGCGGGTATTACCGAATGGTAATTTAGTGATCCGCGGTGAAAAGTGGTTAACACTGAACACCGGTGAAGAGTTTATTCGATTAGAGGGGTTAGTAAGGCCACAAGATGTATCTGCTGAAAATGAAGTACAATCTAATCGCATTGCTAATGCCCGAATTCAATACTCGGGTAAAGGCCAAACACAAGAAGTTCAAAGTGCAGGCTGGTTAACTAAATTCTTCATGAGCACATTGATGCCGTTTTAAGGATGTAGATCATGCGTATTCTGCAAACAATTATTTTAACTTTCACATTGGCGGCATCACTCAGTGTAAGTGCTGAGCGTATTAAAGACGTCAGTGTCGTGGAAGGAGTGAGAAGTAACCAACTGATTGGCTATGGTCTGGTGGTTGGTTTACCGGGGACTGGCGAGCAAAGTCGGTTTACAGAGCAAAGTTTTAAAGCAATGCTAAATAGCTTTGGTATTACTCTACCGGGTAATTTAAAGCCAAAGATTAAAAATGTCGCGGCTGTGGCTGTGCACGCAGACTTACCTCCTTTTGTAAAACCAGGACAAAGCATCGATGTCACAGTGTCTTCGATTGGCAGTGCCGGTAGCCTAAGAGGTGGTACACTGCTACAGACTTTTCTAAAAGGTGTTGATGGCAACGTGTATGCAATTGCGCAAGGCAGTATGATCGTTGGTGGTTTAGGAGCGGAAGGCTTGGATGGTAGCCGAGTTGTAATAAATACCCCAACCGTTGGTCGTATTCCTAATGGTGGTATGGTGGAGCGTGCAGTAAAAAGTCCATTCACACAAGGCGACCATATTACGTTTAACCTTAATCGTCCTGATTTCACGACAGCGAAACGGTTAGCAGACACAATCAATGAATTGGTTGGACCTAATAGCGCCAGTGCTTTAGATGCGGCTTCTGTCAGAGTGATAGCACCACGAGATCCTTCGCAGCGCGTCGCATACCTGTCTACACTTGAAAACCTTGAGTTTAAACCAGCTGATACGTCCGCCAAAATTATTGTCAATTCCAGAACTGGCACAATTGTGATTGGTAAAGATGTGAAATTACAACCTGCAGCGATTACTCATGGTGGATTAACGGTCACAATTGCGGAGCAAACAAACGTATCGCAACCACAACCTTTAACAGAAGCCGATGCTGTTGTGACAAGACAAAGCATTGTCGATGTTGACCAAGACGACTCGCGCGCATTTGTTTTTGACCCTGGTAGCAGTTTAGATGATTTGGTTCGTGCGATTAATGCTGTGGGCGCAGCTCCCGGTGATTTAATGGCGATATTAGAAGCGCTCAAAGAAGCGGGCGCGATACATGGTCAATTAGTCGTCATATAGTGTTTTATTTATATTCAATAAGTTAGCCTCATATTAATGAGGCTTTTTTTTGGCCTAATAATTGCATTCATTCTTGTATTCCTTTTTTAACGACGTGTTTTTGAACCATGAATACTGATCCGACACATAATCAAAGCTTTTTTGATTTAAACAACCTGAACTCACTGAGGCAGGATGCGTTAAAAAGTGCTGGTGATGGTGACGCATCAAAACAAGCGCTGAAAAAGGCTGCACAGCAGTTTGAATCAATCTTCACGCAAATGCTGTTAACGAGTATGCGTAAAGCCAATGAGGCATTTGAAGACAAAGATAGTCCATTTAACTCAAGCAGCGTGAAGTTTTATCGTGATATGCATGACCAGCAAATGGCCCTAGAGCTATCTAATAAAGGGAGCTTGGGGCTTGCTGATTTGATTGTACAACAACTCTCGCCGCAAAAAGATGGGTATATGCCGTCTTCAGTTATTCGCACTGGTGCTGAAATCCAAAGCGACAGACTCGCCAGTGGGAACACCCAGCAAACGAATACCTCTGAGAAACCTGAAGTAAAAGAGGTTACCGTACAAGAGGCCGCTCAACCAAAACAAGCAGATCCTCAAGCGTTTGACAGCCCTGAAGAGTTTATAAATACACTTTGGAGCTATGCGAAATCTGCGGCAGAAAAAATTGGCTTAAACCCGGCTGTCATGGTTGCTCAAGCTGCGTTGGAGACGGGGTGGGGTAAACATGTAATCGCCAAGCCTGATGGCAATAGCAGTTTTAACTTATTTAATATTAAAGCGGATAGCCGCTGGACAGGAGACAGTGCCAGTAAAATGACACTCGAATTTGAACAGGGCTTACCTGTTAAAAAACAAGCAAACTTCAGAGCTTATGAATCTTTGAAAGACAGTTTTAGTGATTATGTGAACTTCTTGCAATCTAATCCTAGATATGAGGAAGCGCTCAAGAAAGTTTCTAAGCCAAGTGAATACTTAGACGCATTGCAACAAGCAGGCTATGCAACGGATCCTAACTATGCGAACAAAATTAAAAACGTGTTAGGTGGAAGTCATTTCCAATCTGCTGTGTCTTCATTTATACGTCAAGGAGTAAACTAAGATGTCTTTTAATTTAATGAACATTGGTACCTCTGGCGTTAGAGCAAGCAGCGAGCTGTTGCAGACGACCAGTAAAAACATAGCAAACCTAAATACAGTGGGCTACATTCGAGAGCGTACTGAACATGCAACCATGGTTGGGAATCAGGTTGGTCGTGGAGAAACAGTTCGTTTGTTAAATGAATTTGCTCAAAAGCAATTGTATAGAGATATCTCCAGTCAGTCTTACTACAACCAGTTTGTGACTGAGTCGAGCCGAGTGGATACCTTGTTTGGTGAGGATTCTAATAACTTAAATACCAGTATTAACTCGCTATTTAATAATTTGCAAGAAGCGATGAATTTGCCTTCTTCGACAGTTACGAGGTCATTATTCCTGACTGATGCTCAAAATATGATTGATCAAATGGATCGATTGTCTGGCATTGTGTTTGATCAAAATAATATTGTGAACGAGCAACTGTCAATTTATTCGCAAGAAGCAAATAACCTAATTCAAAAAATTAGTGATCTTAATGGTCAGGTTGGTGCACTTAACGCAAACCCAGATAATGACAATGCAAACTCAGTACTAAATGAACGAGATCAAGCAATTAAAGACCTGTCTGAATTGGTTGATATTGAAACCTTAGATGGTTCGAACGGCGAAAAATTGGTGTTCTTAGGCTCTGGTCAATCTGTCGTAATGGAAAATGGCACCTTTAATCTGTTTTCACTAGATGGCGATCCGGACCCTAACAAAAAGGAACTTAAACTTGATATCACGGAAGGGGCTGCAATCGCACTGGAAGTAGATCAAACTAAATTACAGGGTAAAATTGGTGGACTTTTGGCATTCAGAGATGAGATTTTAATCCCCGCTCAAAACCAACTTGGCCAAATAGCCCTTTCATTAGCGGATGCATTTAACCAACAAAACAAGCTGGGTATGGATCTTGATGGTAATCTGGGTGGAAATATATTTACTATACCGACGACTGCAGGGTTTCCGCATAGTAGTAATACAAGTACAACTCAGCTAGCAGCCACATTAGAGCCTGGTCAAGGCAGCCAGATCCCTGCAACGGACTTTCGAGTGACCTATAACGCGGGTAATGTCACGATTGCGGCAATAGATGCTCAGGGCAATACCATAGGTAACGCAACGACAGTGGCATATACGGATCCATTAAACTCTCAAACGGTTACCCCGTCAGGTACCGAGTTGTTTGGATTGCAAATTAATTTTACTGACGTCAGTGGGGCGGCAGCACTGCCGAATGACGGCGATATTTTTGATATTAAGTTAAATTCTGCTGCCGCGGGTACTTTGTCACTGGCGACAGATAGACCAGAAGCGCTTGCCCTGGCATCTCCTATCCGAACAGAATCGTCGGGAAATAACGTCAGCAATGCGATGATTTCAGTGGGGAGTGTTTCAAATACAGACCCCGCAACAAGTAATTTTTCAGCGACTACGCCGCCAACACTGACTAATGGCACTATCACCCTAGTCAAAACAGGCAATCCTGATGAGTATCAGATCACAGATGCCAGTGGTACTACGACGTTTACCGCGCCTGCGCCCAGAGAAAATATTTTAGCAGCAGCGGGTGGTGCGTTTGCCAGCTATGGTTTTGATTTTGATATTGAAGGGGAACCTGCCACAGGTGATACGTATACCATTGAGTTTAATCAGAGTGGTTTTGATGATAACCGAAATGGACTTTTACTCAGTGAATTACAGTCAGGCCAATTAGTGAGGCAAAATGTGGTTACGACGGCGGTTGCGGATAACTTAAAAACATTCAATGAAGCGTATGCGGGATTGGTTACGGAAATTGGTGTAGTTGCAAATCAGGCTAAAACCAACGGTGCAGCTTATGATGCATTAGCTGCTCAGTCTGAGGCATGGTTTGAGTCAGTCGCTGGCGTAAACCTAGATGAAGAAGCCGCTAATTTACTGCGTTTTCAGCAATCGTATTCTGCGTCGGCACAAATATTAAGTGCGGCAAGAACCGTGTTTGACACTCTACTTAATGCTGCGAGGTAATTATGCGTTTATCTCATAACATGATTTTCAAGAACAACTTGAATTCAATTTTAAATAGTCAGCAAGAAGTGAATAAATCTATGCACCAAGTGAATACACAGAAACGTGTATTGTCTGCATCAGATGATCCTTCTGCGATGGCGAGATCATTACTTTATTCAGATAAAATTCAAACGAATGAACAATATGATAAAAACTTAACGATGTTAAAAAGCCGTTTGGATACCCAAGAGGGTGTACTGACTAACATCAAAGACTCATTGTTACGATCTATTGAATTGACAGTGAATGCGGGTAATGGTGCTTTAACTGCACCAGATAAAGCGTCACTCTCTGAAGAATTGGAAGCGATACAAACAGCGGTATTGGAATTAATGAATTCAAAAACGGAAGATGGCCGCTACATCTTTTCTGGTTATCAAGACAATAACAGAACGTATGAGTATGATAGCTTAAATAATCGGTATGCATATCAAGGCGACCAAGGGCAACATAAAATTAAAGTTGCAGAGGGGGTCGAGATCAAGTCAAGTGATAACGGATTCGATGTTTTTGAAAGCGTTGAGCAGCGATTAAACGTGACGTCAAACACGGCGACCACGACGGGCGGGATATTGAACGCGGATGTGTATGTGACACAGCAAGGGCCGTTTGATATTTTCCACAAAGCGAATTATAACCCAGATCCGACCGCGCCGGCGGGATCGAATGAGTTTGAATTGGTGCTTAATGGTACGGTAACCCCTGGTACGTATCAATTGCGCCAAGGCGCCACCGTATTTGAGACCGGAACCTATACAGAAGACAACATTCAAGCTGCAGGTATTGAGTTCAGCTTTATGGGGACTGCCGGCGCTGCCGATACAATTACTTTTGAGCTAGAGGCACCGAAAAAAGACAACGTACTAAACACGCTAGATAACCTGATCAATGCAGTTCAAGATCCAACACTGTCGGATAAAGACTATCGACAGGTGTTAGCTGATTCGATGATCGGGCTAGAAAACGCAAAAAATACGGTGTCTCAGATCCAATCAGGTTTAGGTGGCAGAAAAAACACAGCCACTAGGATCATTGATGCCAATACCGATTTAGATATAAATAACAAAATAGCGCGGGCAGACTTGATAGAGTTAGATATGGCAGAGGCCATTACTGAACTTACAAAGCACGAGACCCAACTTCAGGCATCGCAAGCGACTTATGGACGCTTATCCAACTTATCCTTATTAGATTACATCCGATAACTTTAATGAGCCGTCATATACTTGACGGCTTTTTTATTTAGTAACTTGTCAAATCTCACAATCTTCCAAGTAACTTCCTGAATTATTGCCAAAAACTTTATTAATTTTTATAAATTATCTCAGGCGGAAACAACTTTCCTATTATTTGAATAGTGTTTTCATTTGCATAAAAAATTAAATAAATTCAGTGTTTTAAAAAAAAGTTCAAAAAAAATCTAAAGGAAACTTTTTGCCGTCCGATAACTTAATTAACCAAGCCGGACAGTTTAAATAACTTGAAGGTGGCAAGAGTTACAAGTTTGAGAGTAAGTACTCAGTTTACAGTGGGAGAATTACCATGGCACTTTATGTAAATACTAACGTAAGTTCATTGAATGCTCAAAGACAGTTAAACAATTCAGGCAATGCATTAGACGTATCATTTAAGCGTCTATCTTCAGGCTTCCGTATCAATAGCGCAGCAGATGACGCGGCAGGTCTACAAATCTCTGACCGATTAACATCACAGATTAATGGTCTAAACCAAGGTAACCGTAACGCAAACGACGGTATTTCTTTGGCTCAAACAGCTGAAGGTGCGATGGACGAAGTAACGTCAATGTTCCAGCGTATTCGTACTTTGGCACAGCAAGCTTCAAACGGTTCAAATACTGATGAAGACCGTTTGGCGATTCAAGAAGAGATCCGCTCTCTTTCTGCAGAAGTTAACCGTGTTGCTGCGGATACGACTTTCGGTGGCCAAAACTTATTAGATGGTACATACGAGGCAAGTTTCCAGGTAGGTGCTGATGCAGTACAAACCATTGGCTTCAGTATGAAAAATGTTGCTGGCACAGCAAATGATATTTCTGCAAATAACGGTTTCACGCTGTCAGGTATCGCAGGTATCGCGAGTGCGATTGTTGGCAATGACCTATCAGGATTTGCCAGTGGTGTTAGTGCAATCTCGGGTGCTTCGAATGATTATACGTTCAGTGACACGTTCCAAGCAGGGTCTATCAGTGTATCGTCGCAAGCAAATGCACAAGCAGTATTGGCAGGTATGGATTCGTTGATTGCGGTAGTTGATAAAAAACGTGCAGAGTTAGGTGCGGTTCAAAACCGTTTCCAATCGACAATTCGTAACCAGTCGAATATCTCTGAAAACTTATCTGCTGCAAAATCACGTATTAAAGATACGGACTTTGCGACAGAAACTGCTGCACTAACTAAAATGCAGATTCTACAACAGGCTAGCCAAACAATCTTAAGTCAGGCTAACCAGCGTCCTCAGGCTGCACTAAGTCTTCTAGGATAATTTAGTTAGACGGTAAAGCGGGGGAAGATGGTGTCAGTGTTTGATGGGGTATTTAACACTGACACCGGAATTGGATGATAAAGCGGAGGAGCTTAAAATCCAAGACAGTTCATGTATTCAATGAACACATTAATGTTAGCACTTTTCGTGCCAATATTTAGAATAAAATATTGACACTCACTCTCAAACTTCAAAAAAGGAGGCCGTTCGCCTCCTTTTTTATTTCTAAATTTCCATTTTGTTTATTTAAATCAACGCTTTAAATTGTATTTCTGTATGTAGTCAAAAAAAATTTTATTTATTGGCATATTGTTTGCTTTTATCTATTCAAACTTAGAAAGAGTTGTGCAAGTGGCAGTTTATTGCCCCATCGCTAAAAAATTATCGATTCGGATTGCCTCCTTGTACTGATTAACCGCTCTTGATAGAGCGTTTGAATAGAGAGAGTGAACCATGGCTTTATATGTAAATACCAACGTCAGCTCGTTGAATGCACAAAGACAGCTGCAACAGTCGGGCGTAGAACTAGATACTTCTTTTAAGAGACTTTCATCGGGTCTACGTATTAACAGTGCCGCAGATGATGCGGCAGGTCTTCAAATCTCTGACCGTTTGCAGTCTCAGATTTTAGGTTTAAACCAAGGTAACCGAAATGCAAACGACGGTATTTCACTGGCGCAAACTGCTGAAGGTGCAATGGATGAGATCACGACGATGTTCCAGCGTATTCGTACTCTGGCACAGCAAGCGGCAAACGGCTCAAATACAGATGAAGACCGTTTAGCGATTCAAGAAGAGATCCGCTCTTTATCTGCGGAAGTAAACCGTGTTGCATCTGATACGACATTTGGTGGTCAAAACTTACTTGATGGCTCGTATGCTGCTAATTTCCAGGTCGGTGCAGATGCTGTTCAAACGATTGGATTCAGCATGCAGTACGTCGGAACGACTGCAAATACCATGGTTGCAAACGGTGGTTTCACGATTTCTGGTATCGCTGGTATTGCCAGTGCGGTTGTTGGTAATGACTTATCTGGTTTCGCTTCAGGAGTCAGTGCGGTATCTGGTGCAGCTAACGATTATACATTCAGTAACGTATATCAAGCTGCATCAATTAGTGTATCGTCACAAGCTAACGCACAAGCTGTTATGGCTGGTATGGATTCATTGATTGCTGTTGTTGATAAAAAGCGTTCAGAGTTAGGTGCCGTACAAAACCGATTCCAATCGACGATCCGTAACCAATCTAATATTTCTGAAAACCTAGCAGCTGCGAAATCTCGTATTCGTGATGCTGACTTTGCACACGAAACCGCTATGCTTACTAAGAATCAAATATTACAACAAGCTAGCCAAACAATCTTGGGTCAAGCAAACCAAAGACCTCAAGCTGCATTGAGCTTATTACAGGGTTAATTAAATTATTTTTTAAAATATTTGCAAATAAAGCTAAAGCTTTCGCTTTATCGGTCGATAGCGGAGTTAGAGAACTATAACTTTAGGACTCTAGCAATCGCTAAAACAGGGTAGGGGTATCCCGTTCTAGCGACCAAAATTGATAAAGCGGAGGCTATTATGGCTTTATACGTAAACACCAATGTGAGTTCTTTGAATGCGCAAAGGCAATTAAACAACTCAGCAAATGCTTTGGATGTTTCATTCCAAAGATTGTCATCAGGTACTCGTATTAACAGTGCGAAAGATGACGCAGCAGGTTTGCAGATTTCTAACCGTTTGACAGGGCAAATTAACGGCCTGAATCAAGGTATTCGAAATGCAAACGATGGTATTTCACTAGCGCAAACAGCAGAAGGTGCGCTGGATGAAACAACGCAAATGTTCCAACGTATCAGAACACTTGCTCAACAGGCTTCGAACGGCTCGAATACTGATGAAGATAGATTAGCGATCCAAGAAGAGATCCGCTCACTTTCTTCAGAAGTGAATCGTGTTGCTGCGGATACTACGTTTGGTGGTCAAAATCTGTTAGATGGTACATATGATGCTAGCTTCCAGGTGGGTGCTGACGCAGTGCAGACGATCACGTTCAGCATGAAAAATGTATCAAGCACAGCAAATGATTTAGCGGCTAACAACGGCTTTACGCTATCAGGTATCGCTGGTATCGCAAGTGCCATTGTTGGTAATGACTTATCTGGATTTGTAAGTGGTGTCAGTGCGATTTCTAACGCAACAAATGACTACACATTCAGTGATACATTCCAAGCCGGCTCAATCAGTGTATCGTCACAAGCTAATGCACAAGCTGTTTTAGCGGGTATGGATTCACTTATCGCTGTGGTAGATAAAAAGCGTGCGGAACTGGGTGCGGTTCAAAACCGATTCCAATCTACTATTCGTAACCAATCTAACGTATCTGAAAACTTATCAGCTGCACGTTCTCGTATCAAAGATACAGACTTTGCTACAGAGACTGCGAGCTTAACTAAGATGCAGATATTGCAGCAGGCAAGTAGTTCAATTCTAAGTCAGGCTAACCAAAGACCGCAGGTCGCACTCTCTCTACTTGGTTAATTTTGGCATTATGGTTGCGTCAAGTTTGGGACTCAATACAAACTTGACGTATACTATAAATTAGGCTTGTTACTTGGAGGTGTATTATGAAAGACGTTCAATCTGCTGTTGGAGTGGGATCGAACGGCATGGTGCCAACTCCTGATAAACTGAAGCCCGAAGAAGGAAGCGAAACATTACGAGCCGTTGAGGATACGAGCAAACTTGAGCTATCTCGAGAAAAGAAAGAAGATGGGAGTCAAGTACAACCAGAACTTTTTGAAGAGGTGAAAGCCAATCTTGATAGGCTGAATAATGTTTTACCTGTTACTTCGACTAATTTGTCTTTTGAATTTGATGAAAACGGAGATCCGCCTTTTATCAGAGTCATTGACAGAGATAGCGAAGAAGTGATTAGGGAAATTCCTTCTGAAGAGTTTAGAGAAGTAGCTAAGGCTTTAGATGAATTTGCCGATAAGGTATCAGGTAAAGGCTTGTTGTTCGACAGAACTGCATGATTATTAGTTGGAGGTAGCAAAATGCCACTTATTACATCAGCTGGGGTAGGCTCCGGTTTGGATCTGGAGAGTATTATTAAAGCGTCTGTGGATGCTGAAAATAGACCTAAGATGCAACAGTTTGCAATTAAGGATGAGCGCTTAAGTGTCGAACTCTCAGCGATTGGCGAGGTGAAGTCTGCCTTATCTACCCTCAATGACACTGTCGAAAAATTGGCGGACATTGATAATTTCAACAAACGGGTTGCCAATATTACGCAACCTACCAGTGGCGATATTATCAGTGTTACGCCAACATCCGATATTTCTGTTGGTAATTTTGAAATTGCTGTAAAGCAACTCGCTCAAGGTAGCCGCGCTGTAAGCACCGATGGTGCCTTTGCAGACGCCGATGCCGTGGTGAGTGCATCGGGTGGAACGTTAACCTTTGCAGCGGGCACAAATAATTTTGATCTCACCGTGACAGCTGGTATGACGCTGAATGAATTACGAGACGCGATTAATGCGGATGAGAATAACTTTGGCGTCACAGCAAATATCATCAATACCGGTGACACTGATGTTGGTAGTAAGCTGGTCCTAACATCAAGTGTGACGGGTTCCAGTAATAATTTGGTGATCACCAGCGATACCGCTGAGCTCGATGCCATTGAGACTTATGATGCCACCACAAACCCAACAGGTGGTATGGTGATTGCGGATGATGATAAAGCATTAGATGCAGAAATACTGGTTGATGGTCTGCTTGTAACCAGTGACTCAAACACCTTTAAAGATGCCGTACAAGACATGACGATTACGGCAAAAGCGAAAAGTGTACAAGATGCGACTTCGCTAGAATACGAAACAGCTAAATTAAATATTGACTATGACAGAGATTCGGTTAATACGTTAATAGATGAGTTTATTACCAATTATAATGCCGTGATTGGACAAATAGGTTTTAGAACGCGTATCGGGGAGCCATTAAATGGTGACTCTTCGATGAGAAGTTTAGATGACCAGCTGGTGAGCTCGTTGTCAAAATCTTTGACGGACGCGGGACCTTTTGAGTCTATTTTTGACATTGGCTTGGGCGTTGACAAAGAAGGCTACCTAGAAAAATCATCGTTAGTACGTAGTATAAACGAAGCGATGGACTCTAATTTTGATGATATTGGCACAGCGTTTGCAGGAGAAAATGGGGTTGCCAAAGAACTTGAAAGTTTACTTGGCAACTACGTAGATTCAAGCGGGTTACTTAAGCAACGGGAAGATAGCTTAAATAGTCAGATTAAGGAACTTGAAGATGATGTCTTAGATCATGAGTATCGAATGGCGTCTTTGGAAGATAGATTGCGTAAACAGTATGCTGGCCTGGATGTATTGATTGCTCAAATGCAGCAAACACAAAACTACCTTGGTGCGCAGCTTGCTAATTTGCCTGGGTTTACTAAGAAATAACAAATTAAGGAGCCGTTATGTATAACGCAAGAGTCAAAAATTATCAGCGTGAGGCACTTAAAACGCGAGTTGCAGGTGCTGATAGATATGAAGTAATCCAAATGCTTATGGCTGGCGCAATTGAGAAAATGGTGTTAGCAAAAGTGGCCATTGAGAAAAAACACTTGGAAGCCAAAGCTGAACACATCTCAAAGTCATCTGCGATTATTGGTGCACTTAGAGACTGCCTTGATTTTGAAGTCGGTGGTGAAGTGACAGAAAACCTGTACGCTTTGTATACCTACATGCTTGAGCGTTTGTTAGATGCAAGTATGCAAAATGACCCAGCCATCGTTGAAGAAGTGTCAAACCTGTTGAAAGAGATTAAGTCTGCTTGGGATGCTATTCCTTTCGACGTCAGAGAAAAGACTCTGAATCAAAATGGTACAGACGCCAATGTCGGGTGAGCTAGATAAGCTTGCTGACTACTTAGAAGACCTGGAAGCTCACTGTGTGGCAGGTGAGCTAGACAAAGCAGAAACGACATTATCTAAGTTAGATGTTTCGTTAAGAAGCATATTTTCAAATACAGCGCTCAATTTGTCTGAGCAGCAAGTTCAGTATCTTCAAAATTGCTACACTAACATTGTCGATTTAAACGCAAAGCTTCAAATGCAAAAAGCGGATGTTACTTCACAGCTCTCCAAGCATATGGGTAACCAAAAAAAGATCAACGCTTATAAAAGCATATAATTAAAAAACCAATATACCTATGAGTCAAAAGTCCCTCGAAGAACAAATTCAACAGCTTGATGAACAACTATCAAGCTCTGTAGAGCATCAAGAAAGAGAAGCTAAGTTTGCGGTAGAAGCGAATGAACGGTTTGCGCGTAACATAGCTTGTTTTGAAAAGTATTACCCGCAAATTGCCACAGCCATTAGCGAATACAAGGTAAGAGAAGATTTTTGTATTCATGTTACCACGACCGGAGTTGGTAACTTTGTGCCAAAAAACCATCATGCGCCAATTTATGGTGATGACCCGATTTCACAAGTGAGCGCACAAGTTGAATATGGTATCCAACATCCAACATTCAGTGCCACTGATTATACTGCAAGCCCAATTCTAGAAGATGATAAACGCATCCATATTCGTTACATGGGGGCATTAACAAAAGCGTTCCAAGAAATACAGGCAGAACAGAAAGAGCGGCTTACTGTGCTACCAGAGCACTTTCCTTCAGCTATGATCTTTGGTATTGGGTTAGGCTATCATATTGATTTATTGTTAGAGAAAACATCATTTGATTATTGTTTCTTAATTGAACCAGATTTCGAAGTCTTTTTTGCCAGTTTATTTTGTACCGACTGGTTCTCCATCATCGAGAAAGTGGATGAGCGCGGAGGCTCGTTATTTTTTCAATTAGGGGCTGATGAACAGACATTTATTCAAGACTTAGAAACATTAGCAGACGATATTGGTGCATTCTCCGTGGTACGCTCGTTTTGCTATCAGCACACACCATTACCTGAAATCATTGAACTGATCCAGCAATGGTCCTCTCAGTATTTCAGATTTCAGTATGGTCATGGTTTCTTTAACGATGCCATCACCGGATTGGCGCACACGGTACACTTGGTTGAGAAAAACACTCCTGTTTTGACATTGCCAAAGCAAAAACGGGTCGATTTATCAACTCCAATATTCATTGTTGGTAATGGTCCTTCATTGGATGAAGCGGAAGAGTTCATTCGAGAAAATGCAGACAAAGCCATTATTTTTGCGGCGGGTACTGCCATTGCGTCACTTAGTAAAAAAGGGATTGATTGTGACTTTCACATTTTAGTTGAAAGGCCATATTACAATTACAAAGTATTTGGCGACTTTTTACCGCCTGAGGAATACAAGAAAACCAATTTAATTGGGCTTAATACACTCTATCCTGACACAACCGATAGATATAAGTGGTCGGGAGTGGCTGGCAAAGGTAATGAAGCTGGAACCTTTTTGCTTGAGGTGGTGAGCCAGACATTAAACAACAAGGGCATACCGCTTATGCCATATTGTAATCCCGTTGTTGCAAACACGGCGCTGTCGTTTGCTATGTTCTCGGGATTTAAAAATATTTACTTGTTCGGTATAGATAATGGCAATTTACCTACCGGTGAGCACCATAGTAAAGATAGTATTTATCGTAACAACTTAGACGACGAGAACGAAGAAGGGCTTGTCTGCATGGGGATGAATGGTAAATATTTACCTGCAAACTTTGGTGGGCAAGTAGAATCAAACGATCTGTTCATGGGGGCGCATTTCCAGTTAGAGAAACTGATAGCACATTACCCAAATAGAACAGTGTATAACATTGGTAATGGCGCAAAGCTCAAAGGGGCTCACCCGGTTCGCGCTGAAGAGCTGTTGCCTTTACCTGAGGCAAATAGAGACATCAATGAGCAGGTTGAATTTCTGAAAAGTGATTTTTTTGAACAATTCAACTTAGAAGAGTTTGATGACACCTTGCTGGGTGTAAAAGCATTTAACGAAATTTGTGATCATGTGCTTGGATTGGCAAAAGAGCCCGTTAGCTCTGTCAAAGAAGCGTCCGACAATCTCTTAAGACAAGCTCGATATGTTTACGCGATTCGAAATACAGCGCTGCACCATTTGCATCATATGATTAAAGGCGCATTGCTGTATTATCATTGCCCCATGCTGTCATTGCTATATACCTATACAGACGAGCAGTTTACCCTAGAAAGCTACGCGAAAGTAAACACCCTCTGGCAGGGGTATATCATCGAAATGAAAGAATACTATCAGCACAACTACAGAACTAAATGTGATCATGGCAAGGATTAATCTCCTTGCTTTCTCAGCCTGAGAGGCCAGGTAGTGAGTACGCTTGTGTCTCTCAGCACGACTCGCCAATCATAGTTAAAGGCGACACACGTTTTTACTGTTATAGATAGAATTTAGTAATCACGTATAAGCCCCTCATTTAGAGTACCTCGGCATTGCTAGCCTTCATTTATTTTTACCACACAAGATCGGAGTTAATCGTTCAACCTGCATTTTATATAGCAAGTTGTGACTGTAAACTTTGGTACGCGGTAGGTGTGCCAATATCTACATAAATTTCATTTGTTTTATACGTGTATAGATTGCCTATCATGAGTGGCACGAAATCCAGGCTGATTTCATAAAAATGATGTGGCTTGAAGTGTGATAGCCAGTTTGAATAAACCTGCTCAGAGAACACAAAGAGTGCGCCGCTGGCGAGATTACTGGGTGGGTTAGGGATTTTTTCATGGAAAGCGTGGACAACACCTTCTTGACTTAATTCAACTATGCCACATTGCTCAGGTGTCGACGTCTCGAATAAAAGCAAAGTAGCAAGGCTGTGTGAGGGCCTATTTATATGGGCGCTCATGAGCCCATCGAGTGTGTCATGACAATAGTTATCTGCGTGAATGATAAGTGTGGTCTCATCTCGCCAAAATTCAGCATTTGCGATAAGTGTACCACCGGTACCTAAAAGCTCCTGCTCTCGTACAACGGTGATGTTAGCTTTGTGAGGGTGCTGGTGGATAAATAGCTCCACTTGTTCTGAGAAGTAGTGAGTATTTATCAGTATGTCATCGACACCTAAGTTGATGAGCTTTTCAATCCAAAGGTCGAGTAAAGGCCTGCCGTTAATTGGCACCAAGCATTTCGGAATTGAGTTTGTAATTGGGCGAAGGCGTGTGCCAAGGCCTGCTGCAAGTAAAATAGCTTTCATTTAATTAAATGAGTCCATAACGGCTTTTTTTAACGTTGTGAGTTCGAGTGGCGTATTACCCACAGATCCCACCTGACATGCGGATGCAATACTTCCTAAGTAGCAAGCTTGCCATGAGGTAGCACCTGCAGTGAGCGCCAATGCACTGGCGGCCAAAAAGCAATCACCAGCGCCAGCAGGGTCAACCGCATTTTTATTGATTGCAGGCAATCTGTCATTTTCCCATTGCAGGGAATTGTCACCGGGTTTATGGATGAAGATCCCTTCTTCCGCCAAAGTAATCACAACATTTTTCGGGTTAGATTTTTCTGACAGCTTTTTAGCTAAGATCACTAATCCGTCGTCTGGGTTATTCAATGCAACACGTACCTCTTTTTCGGTGGGTGTAATGAGGTCCATATTTCGGTAGCGAGATATATCTCCAACTTGTGAAGATGTTTGGCTATCTGCGACAACTTTGATGTGCTGCTGCTGGCAAAGCTGAGTAATTTGATCAACCAGCTTTTGAGGTAAAACGCCATAATTAAAGTCAGAAAACACCACGAGATCTACGTCATGAATTAATGACTCTACGGTAGATAAAATGTCCTGCTGAAGTGATTTTGATATTTTATGTTGTCGAACTTGGTTTACTCGTAATAGTGTTTTGGAGCTTGCTCTGTATCTTGTTTTCAGGGGAGTAGGGCGGCTTTCATCGGTAAAAAAATGTGGCTCTAATTGGTAATCTTGTATGTGTTTTTGTGTATAAGAGGCCGCTTCATCATTTCCAAGCACAGAGATCAAATGTACTTTTTGTGCACCAATCGATTTAATATGTCCAGCAGTGATAGCAGCTCCTCCCAAAAACGTTTCTTTTTTACTGGGCGTCATCACAATGGTGGGATCTTCTTGGGAGAGCCCAACGGCAGTCCCTTGAACATATTCATCGACGATAACTTCGCCAATGACTAATGCCTTTACGTGCTTTACTCTATTTAGGCAGTTTTCGATTTCTTGGAATTGTATTTCATGTCTTTGCGCGTAACTGGTGGCTTCTGAATATTCAAAGCTGCGATCTATCGGACGATTTCTTTTGATAAATTGTTCTGCATTAGACTCAAATTCCCCTGAACCAAAAATGAGTTTACCGCCGTACTGAGATAAAATGTCGAGTTCATCGTTTGGCCTATCCTCAAACTCTTTACCTTTGACTACAATATCTGGTTTGTATTTTTGAACAACTTCGGCGGGTGGTGAGTCGGTCAGGAATGCGTTTGAAACACACTCTAATGATTGCACCATTTCCAAACGGTGGCGCTCTGAGACTCGACTTTTAACCGTCATCGACGCATCAGAGTTGACGGCTACCGTTAGTTCGTTTCCGCATTCTTTTGCAAAGTTTAAAAGACGAATATGGCCAGGGTGTAAAACGTCAAAATTACCTTGTACTAATACTGTGTTTTTCATCTTTTAACCTTTCTCTCTTTTACCTTGAACATGCTACTCAAACTCAATCATAGCTCTAACAACTGCACCTTGCTCTAGGTCGTCAAAGGCGTTATTAATGTCAGTCAAAGAATATCTGTGAGATACGAATAATTCGGTTGGTAGCGTCATGTTTTGTAAAATACGGCCAATTTTGACGAGGTCGGTATCCGGGTTTGATCCACCGCCCCAAGAGCCTTCGATGCGTTTTCCGCAAATGAGGGCGTGCGGATCAAGTTGTATTTTTTCACCGTTTGGTGGGTGAGAAGCGAAAATACATCTTCCCGAGTTATTTATAAGCTCAAACGCAAGCTCAATGGAACTAGTTTGCCCCGCACATTCAATGGCGATATCGAAGCCATGAGGGAAAAGCTCGCTGAGGGTATTTTGCAAATTATCATCTAGCTCAAATCCGTGAGTAGCGCCCAAAGATTTGGCTAAGGCTATCTTGTTAGGGTTGGCATCGATGACAACAATGGTTTTTGGTTGAAAGTGAAGTAGCATCAGGAGTGCGCTTAATCCAATCCCGCCCAGACCAACGAGCACTACAGTGTCATCAGGGGTTGGTTTAGCTTGATTCAGAACAATACCTGCACCGGTTGGTAGTGCACAACCTAAAAGCACGGCCATATCATCGGTAATGTCATCAGGGCAGGGAGTTACTCTATTTTCTGACACAACGGTATATTCCGAAAACGTTGTGACGGGCCCTGCATTAATCTGTTCTCCACTCACCGACGAGAACACCATGCCGCCGGCGTCTATACCACTGCCTTTTAGCCAACCCAATATGACGCGTTCACCGACCTTAACTTTATTGACACCTGGCCCTGTCGCAATAACCTGCCCCACACCTTCGTGGCCAAGTAGATGCGGGAGATATTTATCTTCACCTCGATGCCCACGGGCTTCCATTAGCTGGCTACGACACAATCCCGCTTGTTTTATTTTGACGAGCACATGTCCTGCATTTAACTTTGGCGTTTTTATTGATTTAATTTCCAGCGCTTCATTTGTCTTGGTTAAGACGGCTGCGTTAAACTCGTTAGGAATACTATCGTTCATGGGGTAACTCACATAAAAAATGCGCCAAGGCATCGTGCAAGTTTGGTATGCACAGTGTTGGAAAATGAGAGATTAATTTTGAATTATCCAAAGACAAGTCAAAATCTCTATCTGATTTATCAGAAATTAGATTAAGAACTGCTTTTTTGTCACAGCTATGCTCTATTGAGCTAACTAAATCGACAATGTTTAGCTCTTGCCCTGTTGAGACATTGAATGTACCGTCGGTATTGCATCTGACTAGCTGTGTTATCACCTCAGCTAACAGTGTGACAGGCACAAAGTCGCGTTTGCTCAAGCCATTATTCGATAAAGAGATGGTTGTATTGTTGATGACAGAACTGTGCAAGCGATAAATAAGGCTGCTGGTATCTTGAGCTCCCCCAAACACACCTGAGAATCTCAGCACGGAAAGTTTGCACTGCGCGGCAAAGTTGATCCTCAGCATATTTTCTGCAAAGACTTTAAATGCACCATATTCATTTTGCGGCGTGAGTACCGAGCTTTCTGTGGCGCCACTGCCATAATGACCATACACATCTGCGGCGCTAAGATATATCACTCGCTTGGGTAGATACGTCTGTAAAGCGGTAATAATTGTCTGTAGTTGCGTAATATTTTTGTTACAGCTATGGGTATCATTTGCTGAAGTGCGGGTAATAGCTGAGCAGATGATTAGATTTTCAGCATCTAACAAATGCCCCGCCAGCTTTGAGGCCGCCACTGCGCTATCTTCAAGATCTACGTCTTTTCGACTGAGTGCAACGACTTCAATTCCTTGTTGACTAAGGGCTTTAGCTATATTATTACCAATGTAACCACTGCCACCAAGTATGACTGTCTTATCCATAATTACCTACTTTAAAGTAATAGAATCAATGATATTCAATTTAGGGTTAGGTCTTATCCAGCCACAGCGATTACAGCCCTCCACAAGATGTTTTGATAAAGCATCTTTAAATTCAGTGAAAAGCTCCCCTGTAACAATATCTTCTAATGCTGTATTTTTTACATTGCCCATACTGACGGCGATGCAAGGGAATAAATTGCCATCAACGTTGATGTGGACACTAGACCAAGGAAACTTGCACGGTTGAAAGTCTTTGGGACGGAATCGCTCACTGTTGATATAAGACACTTTGGGTATGGGGTCGGCTGAGCTCAAATCACAAATTTTGGGGTGGACAAAGGCATTACACTGGCTGTGTTGATTATATTGTCTAACTAACTCCAATTGCTCTAAGATCACATCGAAGTGCTCGTAGGTAGGTGCATGAGAGGTTGCATACATCTCCACCATGTCATGCATTTTATCAGAATGCTGTAAGTGACTTCCCTTAAGGAATTGGAAAGCGTGGGTATTCGCACCTAATGTTTCAACACTGTACCTATGTATCGCGAGTAAGTCTTTTGCATTTTTGTCTAACACAACGGTTTTAATGTCTAACACACAGTCGCTATTCAATTCGGCTTTACGCTTGTGAAAGTAGTTTATTTGGCTTACTAACTTCTCCCATTGGCGTGGTTTTACGTCTCGATTTAAGTTGCCGATATCATCAATTGAGATAGACAATACTTTGAAGTTTTTCTTACTCAATATAAAGTCTATTTTCTTTTCAGAGAGTAAGAGCCCATTGGTGATCATATTACAGTCATGCTTTTTTGCGACTGCGTTAACTATGACTTCAAAATCTTTAAATGCTAAGGGCTCACCACCAGTAAAAGTGACACGTGCATACTCGGGCAGTTGCTCAACGACTTTAAGCCAGTCATCAGTGGTCATTGCATCGTCGCGTCGATCTCTGTCCTGAAAGCAAAAACTGCAGTCAAGATTGCAGAGATTGGTGAGCACAAAGACATACCTGTGAGGCATTATCAATTCGCCGCTGAAAATTTTATTGGTGATGAGCTCGTGTTTGTTGTGGAAAGCAGACATAGTGTTGCACCCCTATATCGTTCCGCTTAATAAAGAAAACGGGTAGTAAATTTGCTTTGGCTGAATTTCATTACTTAGTCTTGCCAGCATTCTTTTTGCATTTAAGCGAGAAGAAAATGCTGTGAGCATAACGGCTGCATCATGAAGACCCTCAGCGCACTCGGTAGATACAATTGGTGTTGTTGAATTTAAATAATATTGACCATTTCTGTTTGGGTTATCATCAAAGATTTGGCTAATAACACTAAGTTGATTGGGAAAGTGATACTTGATCACAGGCAACATCAGTGCGGCACCGTAACCATAAACAGGGAATTGACGCGCGGCGGTTTCTAATGCCAACTCACAAGCTTGCATTTGGTGTTGAAACACTTTGATACTGGCACTGACAGACTCGATGTCGACGGTTTGGACTTGGCCTGTGGTTGTCGTTGTTTGGTTTGTAAATGCGAAAATCGCGCTATTCCAGTGTTGCTCATTGACGGTCCAGTCAATGAGTGAGCACCCAAGTGATTCTAAAAGGGTAGTAAACGAAGCCAAACTGAAGTAGTTCAAGTGCTGATGGAAAACATGATCGAAGTTATAATTCTCGACAAGTTTGTCCCAGATAGGCACTTGGATTAAAAACAGAGCATTGCTTTTTGCAACGCTGACAAGCTCTTGAATAAGTGCTTTGGGATCAGTGACGTGTTCAATGACATCTTTACAAATGACTAAATCGGGCGATTGGCTGACGTTACAACTTTCAAAAAACTCTCCGTACACCGTGACTTGCTCATCGTTAATGTCAGTTTCATGTCCTTTTAATATAGGGTCGATACCAATCAACTCTTTTGCTATTGGCTTCAACTCTTTGAGTAAATAGGCATCATTACAACCGACTTCTAAAGCACAGTTATAGTGTTCTTTAAAGTTCAGCGAGGTTAAAAACTGCTTGAAGAACTCTGCGGTTTTTCTTCCTGTATAGCTTTGAGAACTTCTAAATTCATAGCCTGTTTTACTAGAGTAAAGTAATGACTGGTCGAGCACATTTTGTAATTGGGCATGGCCACATTTTGGGCAACAATGCAGTGATTGATCCGTTTCTCCAAGAGATGGAATACCTGGTTGATTAATAAAGACTTCGGTCAGTGGCAGTGCTGGCAATTCCAGCACTGGCACGGTGTTTTTAAAGCCACATACAGAGCACGATTGCCGTGTGTCATAATTAATATTGCGATATTTTTTAAAGTCGTGCTCATATGACATAACTACGCCTTTTTATTCTCAAGCATGGTGATTGCGTGATCGCTGATGTGCTTATCGGTTAAACCTGCAACTTGGCACAATTGCTCATAAGTTCCGTAATCATGGATCATTTCTTTAATGGCTAACTGCTTAAATTGCGCTTTGTCACGACTAGCCCAGTGGCGCATGACAACATCATATACACCGCCATGTTCCGACAGCTCTTCACATACAATGACAGCTTTTGTTTTGGCAATGCTGTTGATAACAGTTGGTGCATCAAAAGGTTTAATTGTGTGAATGTAGATTAATTCGATACTATGTCCCTGAGCTGTGAGGTTTTCATATGCTAACAGGGCCTGCTTTAACTGGGGGCCGACAGCAAGTAAGGTGAGATCGTTGCCTTGCTCAACAACAATGGCTTTGCCAAGCTCTACCTGCCCAGTAAAGTCGATGCTGTGTGGGTTTTCAGTGAGCTTAAAATAGTTAATCGTACCTTGGTCGTAACATTGCGAAAACAGTTCAGAAAATTCATAGTCACTGGCAGGGCTTGTGACCACCGTGTTGTCCAATTGACACATTAACGCGATATCGTTGTAGCAATGATGGCTACATCCTAGTTGAGCATAGTCAAAAGCACCACCAACGGTAATAAAGTTACCCGCTAATTGTTGATATGCAAAGTCGAGTTTTATTTGTTCGAAAGAACGTTCAATGAGAAACGGTGCGATAGTATGGGCGACAGGAACAAGGCCTGTACTTGCAATGCCTGCTGCCATACCAACAATGGTTGGTTCACAAATACCCACGTTATAATACCTCTGTGGATATTCGGCAGCGAAAGGTTTTAAAATACCATGACTAATATCTCCCACCATCACCACTAAACGGGGATCATCGGCACCGACAGAAAGCATCTTATCGGCGAATGCTTGTCTTAGATTACTCATGACAATGCCTCCAAAATATGTTCTAGCTCTTCTTTTGATGGGATTTTATGGTGCCAAGGGCCGTGACCTTCAGTCATGCTTACACCTTTACCTTTGACATTTTTTGCAATTAAAACAGTGGGGGCTTGAGCATCATTTTCGTTAAATGCCGCTTCGATTTGAGCTTGGTTGTGACCATCAAAAACCACAGTATGCCAACCAAAGCTTCGCCATTTTGCAGGGAGATCATCGGTTGGGCATAACTGCGCGGCTGATTGGTTCCAATCAACAATGACAGTGAGGTTGTTGAGGTTGCGGTTGGTCGCAACATGGGCGCTTTCCCAAATAGTCCCTTCGTGGCACTCACCATCACCTACCAAACAGAACACCTTGTTGTCATTACCTGTTATTTTATGCGCAAGCGCACAGCCTACTGCCATGGGCATACCATGTCCCAATGAGCCCGTTGATGCCTCAACAAAGGGAACTTTAGTTCTGTCTGGGTGACCGCCTAAGATCCCGCCAAATTGGGAGTATTGTTCAAGCGCTCGTTCAGGCAGCAAGTTGAGTTTTTCAAGTACTACCCACAAGGCCGCACACCCATGACCTTTGGAGAGAATGAAATAATCTCTTTTTTCCCAAGTTGGATTGTTGCTGTCATAAGACAGCACCGATGTGTATAGGTGATTGATGATATCAACAATTGAATAGGAGCTTGGTATATGCCCTTCTTTTGCTTGATAAATGATCTCTGCTATACGTTTTCTCAGATCTTGATTCATACATTAGCCCTCATAAAAGACGCGGCCTTGACCACCATCAACTAGCAATGAAGTACCGACACAAAACGATGCTTTATCTGACACTAAAAATGCGACTAATTCGCTGACTTCTTCTCTGGTGCCAAATCGCTTAATGGCCATTCTTTCATTGAGATATCTCTCTACGTGTTCTGGACGTGTTTTGCTGGTTTCGTCCCAGTATCCACCTTCAGTAAACACAGCCCCAGGTAAAATCCCCGTCATAATGACATTGTGTTCAGAGACATATCTTCCTACGCTGCGAACATATGCATTGAGTGCGGCTTTGGCTGCACAGTATTGGGGGGCACCTTGATTCTCAAGAGAAGCGATAGAGGAGACATGGCAAATTCGGCCCCACTTTTTATTAACCATGCTGTCAATGAAGTGGTTGTTTAATTCGATTGCATTGAATAAATTAAAATCGAACACGTCTTTCCACGCTGTCACTTTTGAGAGTGGATCCGTGACCCCTAAGTTACCGCCGACATTGTTAACGATAATATCCGGTATGAGGTTTTGGGCTTTTAATTCTTCGGCTAATTGTGCAGCACCTGTGCTATCTTTGAGATTTGCTTCAATGACAATATTTTTGTTGTTGTATTGTTGCTCACAGCGCGCCGCATTCACCTTGAGTTGTTCGAGATCTCGAGCAGCCCAAATGACATTAACGCCTTCTTTTGCCAGGGACTCCGCAATGGACTCACCTAACCCTCTGCTGCTACCTGTCACTAACGCGAGTTTATTTGTAATTTTTAAATCCATAACTAAAAGGGCCCTTTAAACCATTCTCCAGGAACATCGTGGTGTTGACGTGATTTTAATTGTGCAATTTCTATACCGCAGTTGTTTGAGACTGTTTTAATAATTGTATTAACATCTGGGTAATATTCTTTGGTTAAACCATAGCTTGTTGGCTCTGGGTAATTTGGCAGTCCAATGATGGATACAGGTGAAAGCAATGCATTATAGCAATGACTATACACCTTATTGGCAATCTCACTGGCTAAAGAGCAGAAGGTGTGACCCATATCCGTGACTATACATCGCTTTGTTTTACTGACTGATTGATAAATGATGTGCCAGTCAATGCTCGTTGGTGAGGCAATTTCAATGACTTCACAGTGCACATTGTGTTGTTGTAAATATTTTTGTGCTTGAAGCGCTTCAGACAGCATATAGCTATTGCTGATAATTGTGTAATCATTTCCCGTTCGCAGCACTCTTGTGTATTGTGGCGCTTCGCTGAGGGGCTGGCAAGCGGTTGCATTAGGGGCAATTTGATTGTGCAGCCATCTGTGTTCAAGGAAAATCGTTGGGTTGTTGTCCATGATGGCGTTGTAAAGCAACTGACCGACATTTTCTGTTAGGCTTGGCACGACCACTTTAAGCCCAGGTATATGTGAAAACCATGACTGTAAGCTCTGCTGATGAGTAGGGCCTTGCCCCCAACCTCGGCCGACAATTAACCTAATGGTTAAAGGCACAGTCATTTGACCATTAAACATGTAATGCCACTTCGCTGCATTATTGACAAGTTGATCCATGGCGAGTAAAAAAAAGTCTACACGTTGATGGGTCATCAATACACGGGTGCCAGCTACCGCAGCGCCAATGCCAATGCCAGTCATGGCATTTTCAGCTGTTGGCATGTCAAAAACCCGTTGCTCTCCAAATGTTTCTTGTAGTCCTTGAGTGGTACCAAAAATGGCTTTTGGATCATCAATGCCAAGACCCATGCAGATCATGGTTGGATCTTCCTGCATAGCTAAATACTGAGCGTCAAGAATTTGTTGCGCAAAACTGGTCGTTTTATCAGCCATAGATAAACCTCTCATTATTCTCTATTAACCCAAAAGAGGCTGTTTCTGCTGCGGCAAATGCGTCCTCAATCTCTTGATTGATGTCGCTTATTGCAAGCTTTTGAAACGCCTCAAATTCAGGGTCCTTATCCAGCGCTTTTTCAAGATTGTTGAGTGGGTCATTGTCGAGCCATGTTTGCACTTCTTCTTGTTTACGATAATTCAGGTCATCATCAAAATGTGGGCCGCAATGCTCTCTATGACGATAAGTAAAATACTCTATAAGCACCGGTTTACCATGACGCCTTACATAGTTAATCGCTGCTTGCGAAGTTTCCAGTGCTTGAGTGGGGTTATTACCATCTACAGAGAAGCTTTTTAGCCCAATTTCACTGGATAATTTGGAGATGCTGCGACCAGTTGGCTGCCTGACGGATAGTGGGCTGTACACCGAGTATTGATTGTTCTCGCACACATAAACAATAGGTAAAGATTTTAACGCAGCAAAATTTAATGACTCATAAAAGGCACCTTCCTCTGTTGCGCCATCACCGAAGTAGCTGACAGTTAACCCCTCTGCGCGTGTTAACTGTTGATGCAATGCGTTACCAGTGGCAAGAGGAATGCTATTGCCAACAATGGCTGTACTGGCGATAAATCCGCACTCTAAATCACTTAAGTGCATGGAGCCGCCTCGACCTGCTGTGCATCCACTGACCTTACCATATAGCTCGGCTATTAATTTAACCAGGTCGCCACCTTTGGCAAGGTAATGCGCATGGGCACGGTGAGAGCTATAAGCTTTATCGACATGGGTGAGAAAGTGTGAAACCGCAACAGGCACCAGCTCCTGCCCAATAGATAAGTGTGTTGGGCAGCGCATTTTTTGCTCTGAATACTTGGCAGCGATGGCTTCTTCTATTTTCCTAATTCTCAGCGTTTGAAAATAGATATGCTTCAAATCAGCCATGTGCTTTTTTACCTATACCGACTGCAAATAAATAATGTGCCATAGGGTAGTAGCCCGTGTGTACCACTTCGTCATTCATTGAGAACAGTAAAACGTTATCAAAATGCTGTTTCATCAAAGCACGTAATTCATGATGATGTTTTAGATTTATATGGCCTATTTTACTGGCTTCAGAAGCGTATTCGTTGGCTGTAATATTTGGACAGCCAACGATAAATATTGCGTCTCGAGAAAGATTTTTACAGATATTCTCCATGTAAAGGTGTTCTCGCTCCGTTGGGATATGTTCTATGACGTCCAGTGAAAATGCGCAGTCAAACTCTCCTTCGGGGGCTTTTTTTGTTATATCTAAACACTGGAAATCGCAATTGTAGTCGGCAAGTCGTACCGCGTTATCTTCCATCAGCAGCGGTTCCCAATCGACCCCCGTTACTTTATCGACTGTTTGCAGTACAACAGGTGTGCCAAATGCATCGCCACAGCCCATCTCAAGGGCCCATTTTTTACCTTCTAGCATTTTTGCGACAAATTTATAGCGGGCCAGCAAAAAACCGAGGTGTCTTGGATCTGTTCGCCAAATGTGAGAAGTGTAGGGGCCCATGGTGACGCCGCCTTGTGAATTATAGTTGTCGAACTGAGACTGATTTTGTACTTCTTTCGCTTTAGTTTCGAACATATCTGAATTCCTCTCTTTTTATGGTATGAACCAGTAGTAATCACCACTGTAGCCAACTTTGTTAAAGAAGCTTTTCCATTCATCAACATGCTTCATGGTTTTGGCGGTTAGATTCCAAGCTTCCATTCTCTTTTTTTCATCATCATTGCGATAAGCATCTACAGTAATAAAGCTATTTCCTGCGCTAATGCGTTCAATCTCTTGCAAGGCTTGTGCACAGGCGTCTTCTTCCAAGTTGTGGATCGTATTGATTGAAATTACAGCGTCGAAACTGTTGT
Organism: Pseudoalteromonas luteoviolacea CPMOR-1; assembly: GCF_001625685.1. Classification (GTDB taxonomy): domain Bacteria; phylum Pseudomonadota; class Gammaproteobacteria; order Enterobacterales; family Alteromonadaceae; genus Pseudoalteromonas; species Pseudoalteromonas luteoviolacea_K. The sequence goes on from NZ_AUYC01000018.1 coordinate 31,939, forward strand.
TTTCAAATGGCAGGTTAGAAGCACATGCTTTGGTAACGAACGGCTTCACTTCAGTGATTGCGTGTTCTAGCGCGTAATCGGAGATATCGACGCCGCGAATGTTGAGACTCGGCATTGCATTGAGCAAGTCATATAACATGAAGCCTTTGGCGCACCCTACGTCTAAGACGCTACTGTTTTCTTGAAGGGCAAAATGACTCATTAAGTCGGGGACAACCGGTTGCCAAAATCGAGGGTGATAATTGAATCCCCCGTATCCATGTTCTCGATCCCCGTCAAAAAATGCTTTGCCAAATTGGCGAGCAATTGCTCGGACGGCATCGGTTTTTGATTCTAGTCTGCCTGATAAATCACGTTTAGATTTTGGATAATTGCGTAATAAGTCTATTTCTCGTCCCATCACTTTACTCGCTATGGTTTGTGAACGTATTCTTTGGGTAAGGTTTTTAGGATATCTAATTTATTTTTAGCCCAGCCAATGGTTCTATCTAGCCCGTTATCAAGAGAAACTTGTCTTTGCCAGCCCAGCTCAGATTTGAGTTTCGTGCTGTCTAGCAGATATGCCGCATCTTTGCCTAGGCGGTCTTCACTGACTTCACATACTTGCTCGAAAGGTGTGTTAAGCATCTCGCAAATTCGCATAACAAGGGCTCTGACAGTGATGTTTTCAGATGTAGAAATGTGGTAAATATCGCCAGTATTACCTTGTTCGCCAATTAACTGAGTAGCGCGTGATACATCATCTATATGGATAAATGAACGCGTTGAGTGTCCCCCTCCGTGAAGCGGGAAGGTGTCGTTATTCAACGCGCTATAAATTGTCTTGGGAATAATCCGATAAAGCTGCTGCCCTTCGCCAAAAACATTGGCTGCGCGCGTAAATACAACAGGGAAATCATAAACATCATTAAAGGTGTGCAAACTCATATCAGCAGCTGCTCTAGAGACCGCATATGGAGTACTTGGGTGGTAGTTGGTAGATTCTGTCACCAACCCAGAACATGAGCCATAAACTTCAGGCGTTGATATATGAATATACTTTTCAAGACCGTCATATTGTCGTAACGCATTGTGAAACTGAATGGTTGAGACGGTATTTGTCATAAACCAGTGCTCTGGATACTGCCAACTTTGACCAACCATACTTTGGGCAGCAAAATTGTATATGTAGCGCACTTTGTGTTGCTTGATTAATGTCATGATTTCATCAAGGTGATGGTTTAAATCAAGCTGATGATAGGTGATTAAATTTTGGTTTTCATGCCACTTGTAGGGCAACAGTGCTTCGTTGGGCTCGATGGAGCGACTGATAGCGAGCACCTCTAATCCCTGCTTTATCAAATGAGAACAAAATGAGGCGCCAGAGAAGGAATTGCTACCAAGTACTAGGATAGGTGAATTACTCATAGTTTATTTCTCACTGCATTGTATGCTTTCATCAAGTTGCTGGAATTGAGTCAAAAGGTTCTCGAGAGAATCATCCATCCAAGCATTGATTTGAAACTGGTTGTCATTGAAAAAGTGATTCTCTCCGACTTTGAAAAAGAAGTTTTGATTGGTGCGATCTGACAGGTTGGGGATGTCATTACTTTGTCTACGGAAAATAATAGAACGGGCGCCTTTTAGATAACTAATTGCATATAGCGGACCGTTTTCTATTCCCATATTGATATAGGCGCTTTGATACAGTGCTAATCGCAAATGCACATCGATGGCTGCCGCAGGGTAAGTTGGCAGGTGGTTAAACTCCGCTGGTAGCGGTTGACCCATTGCATAAGTGTCACGAATAATCAGTGGAAAGAACCCTTTATCTTGCAGAGTTTGCGCGAATCTAAGCCAGTCAGGGAGGTTGCTATTACGGTACTCTGGGTTTGCGTCGTACTCTCTTAAAGTGAGTGTGACGAGCTTTTTACCTTGCGCATAATGACGGATATAGTCTGCAATGATTTGTTGTGCTTGTTTGGGGGGGGCGAGCACACTTAAATTGGCTTTTTCCTCGACTAAACTCTTCAGTACTTTAAAGTCTCCAGCGGGCTGTCGGTTATTTTTAAAGTAGTTGTCGGGGTGGGTTGCCACATTCAAAGCTTTGTAAACTTCTATCTGATTTCGATTCAAAGGTTGTTCGACGGAAATACAGCTAGGTAGACATGAGAACATGGGCTTAACGACTTTCTCTAGACGCCATTGTGTATCATCATTGGTGTGAAAAACATTCACACCTGCATCACTGTCGTTCCAACTGGGAAGTACAATAAATTGAATATATTGTTTGTTTTGCTTTATACGTTCTTGCTCAGCCAAAATGATAAAGGTGATCACGTCAAAGCACGGCAAGTTATAGGCGAGATCGTAAATAGCGTACAACGTCGAGTTTGTGCAGATAGCGTGTGTAAGTAAGCTATCACAAGGGACGAGTTGTTCACGCATGTGGTTGAAGAAGAAACACTTACTGATATCAATATCAATGCTTTTGAGCGATTTTAAAATGTCTTGTACAAATTCAGAGCAAATGACAACGCGTGAGATTGTCGTTGGATCTAATTTGGCTAAGTCTTCCAGTGAATGTGCTAATTGACCTTGATATTCCTCTTTGCCATAAGTACATGCAAATATGTTGTTGCCTTGATTAAACTCAGACTTCATGAACATGTCAGTAGAAGATGTAATACCATATACTACGGTTAGCATTAAGACTCCTGTAATATCAGCTGATGAAGTGATTGCATTAAAATATGGCCAAGAATAACCTGCATATCTTCCGATACTTGCATGTCATCGATATTGAAATGGAAGGGCAAATCTAGTCGCGGCTTTGCCTTGCCTCCGCTGTAACCTAATACGCCCACGGTCATCATGTTGAGATGCCGGGCTTGCTCAATCGCATTGATGATATTTGGTGAGTTACCACTGCCAGATAAAACAAGTAACATATCTTTTTCACTTGCCTTTACCTTAAGCTGGTGGCTAAAAATATTCTCATAGCCAATATCATTGCCCAAGCAAGTTAAGACTGAGCTATTTGCACTCAGTGCTTCAACTTTTAATGCATCACCAGAGGGACAAATGCCAAACGTAAAGTCATTGGCTAAATGAATGGCATTGGCCGCTGAACCACCATTGCCGCAGATGTACAACGTGCCAGAACGTTTGCGCATTGACATCAAAGCGCCAGTAAAACTTTTGACATCTTGGTGATTGAGTTGCTGCAATACCAAACTCAAATTATTGACATACTCTTGCGTAATTGTGTCGACGATTGAAATATCAGGTAATTTTGGTAATGCATTGTGTGAACTCATTTTAATACTTCCTGTTGCATCCACTTCAAGTTGTAGTAGCGGTCTTGGTTGGATAACTTGCCTGCGTGAAACGCCGAGGCAATTTCATCAATGGCAATAGAGACACTTTTTTTAGGCTTGAAGCCCGTCGCGAGCAATTTGTCAGAGTTAATCCGATAGCAACGGGGATCATTTGATGGCGTAACTTCGATTTTACAATCGACCTTTTGTTGGACCATTTTGGCAATATCCATAATGGATATATTTTCAAAACCGGCGTTGAATATGCCGCTGGTCTTTGTCGGGTTTTCCAGCATAAATACATATAGATCAGTGATGTCATCGATATGTATATTCGGTCTCACTTGCGCGCCACCAAACACGGTAATTAAACCATTACATAATGCTTGCATAGTTAGCATATTGACCGAAACGTCAAGACGCATGCGATCAGACAAACCACACACAGTGGCAGGGCGCACGATCTGTACTGCCATATCATTGGCGTAACTCATTAAGACCCGCTCTGCGACCATTTTTGTTTTGTTATATTCAGAAATTGGGTCTAGTGGTAAATCTTCCGTGACTTGAAGTTCATCTTTGACGCCGTAGACACTGCCAGATGAGGCATAAATAAATTGCTTAATGCCTGCGCGTTTAGCCTTGTCTGCAAGCTGCATGGTGGCGAGGGCACTGACTTCCCATGTCAGCTTTGGGTCGAGGTCCCCACACGGGTCATTTGCTATAGACGCTAGGTGGATGATGCTGTCTATGCCTTGAAGGTTGATGTCAGATGTATGTCTAACATCCCCCTTTATTACGGTGAGATTTTCATGTTGTGGTAAAAAGTTACCGAACCACTGTGTATCGAGTGCAACGACTTTATAGCCTTTATCAAGAAGTTTAGGGACAAGCCTTGTACCTTTATAACCCGTTGCACCTGTGACTAAAATATTTTTCTGTATCATCAATATGTTCCCGAGCTAAACTGCGTGTAAACTATAAGTCAAATTTACGTTAATTCATAGTGGGTTACGTCCTTTTTTGCTCCACATGCTTATTTATATCGGCAAGTTCGGGGTGTTTCTTGAGCGTTTTTATTAGTAATTCATAAGAAAAGTTAAATTTATGTTCCATTTTTAGGTATATTTGCTTAATTGCTTTGTAATCATCAGGCTCATCTAGGGTAAGTCGATAATGGCTGTAGTCATTTTTTGCACTGAAGGTGTATTGGCTGCAAGCGTTGAATTTACAGATGCCGAGAGTAACGTGCTCACGATCGCTTGGATCAGTCGCTCGATTATGTGTATCTTCGAGCAGCTTGAATGTAAAAGCGCTGCAGTCCAGTCCTCTAGGGTAACCACTATGAGGTCCTAAGTTGACGAGGTCGAAATGTCCTTCTTGGTGTTTATCTATAACCTTTTGGCAAAGCGCCTCATCGATAAGTGGGCAGTCACTGGTCAGCCTTACAATGGTGGTATCTTTTGTGGCACCAAATTTTTTCGCTGCATAATAATACCTTGCAAGCACATCCTCGGTACTGCCTCGGTAATAAGGTATTTGCAGTTGTTCGCATAAATCGGTAATGGGTTTTTCTGTACCATCATCGGTGGTGGCGATAATGACATGCTGTTTTAGATGCGGTAATCGTTCCATCATGACTTGTAGTACAGGCAAGTTACACAGCTCCATCATTACTTTACCTGGAAGTCTCGTTGATGTCATACGTGCTTGGATAATGATCTGAATATTGTTCATAATGTCTTGTTATTGAAGATAAAACGTTGGTTTCATAGTATAGTGGTGGGTGTTTATAAGTAAAGTCGGTGTCTCCTCCTTTCAAATTAATACAAACGTATTGACCATATCGGTCTAAAATTTGCTTAAACTATTGAATAAAATATTAAATACACTAGGAGCTACAATTGAAATTAAAAAGTGGTGGTTTTTACGTTTATGGTGCAAGCCATTATGGACAAGCACTGATGCGCTATCTTGAAAAAATCGATCTTTTACCTTTGGCGATATTGGATCGCGCCCCTAGATTTGACAGTTATTGTGGCGTACCTGTTGAAGTATTTGGAGATCAAGCGTTCGCTACGGACTTACCCGTATTGGTTACTATTTTAGGCTTTGCGGGTGTTACTGAGTCCATTGAAGCCAAAGGCTTCACTAATATTGTAGAGACATTAGATGTATTTGCTGCATATCCGGAGTCTTTGAGATTCTTAAATGAGTGCGGAGTTTTATGGATGCAAGCGCCAGCTTCAAGTCAAGTTGACGACAGTAAATGTGAGCGATTAGCGCCATTATGGGCTGATGCAGCTTCAAAGCAGCTTTTTGATAAAATGGTACGTTATCGCTCAAATCCGAGTGCAGAAGATTATGCATTGCCCGAGCAATACGAAATGTATTTCCCACCGCAAGTGAAAGGCTTATATGATTACCCGCAATTAAATGTGTTAGACGTGGGTATTTATGATGGAGATACGTTTGCGGGTTTTTATCACCGCTATGGCGAGAGAATTGAGAAATATACCGGCGTAGAAATATGTGTGAGCAATGTAGAAAAGTTGAAGACTAGACTGAAAAATATGTCATTGCCAGAAGACTTTATCGACGTTGAAAGAGTCGCTGTTGGATTGCCAGCAAATGCAGCTTTAGTTGTAAAAGAAAATGCTTCTGCGTCGACAGTAGAAGTGGTATTTGACGGGCAAATTGAGAGCGAACATACCGTAGAAGCGGCTGATCTGGGCGAGCTGATGAATAGGGTACAGTGCAATATTTTGAAAATGGATATTGAAGGTGCGGATTATGATGCCTTGGTTCAAGCGCAGCAGTATATCAGTACAAATGTACCAACATTGGCATTGTCTCTGTACCATAGGCCACAAGACCTATGGGAAATTCCATTATTAATAGAAGACTTAGCGCCTGGAAAATATGATTTCTATTTACGCCAAGAAGGGCACTGGTATTTAGAGACGCAATTTTATGCTGTGCCAAAGAGCCTGTAACTAAGTGAAATGTAACAATGACGCTCGAAGAGCGAGAATAATATGAAGTTTAAAAAGTCATTTGAAATTAACGGTCAGCAAGTTGGTCATGATTTTCCATGCTACATCATCGCTGAAATGTCAGCGAATCATGGGCAATCATTGAGTAAAGCGAAAGAGTTGGTACATGCAGCAAAAGAGGCAGGTGCCGATGCGATAAAGTTACAAACTTATACCGCTGATACCCTGACGATGGATTGCAAGTTACCACATTTTGAAGCAACAGGTCCTTGGAAGGGGCAATACTTGCATGACTTGTACAAAGACGCCTACATGCCTTGGGATTTTCATGCTGAGTTATTTGAATTGTCAGCAAAACTTGGGCTAACTTGTTTTTCATCTCCATTTGATAAAACGGCAGTCGACTTATTACAGCAGTTTGATGCACCTGCATACAAGATTGCTTCTCCGGAACTGATTGATCACCAATTGATACGGGATGTTGCTGCGACGAAAAAGCCAGTGATCATGTCTACAGGCGGTGCTACGCTAACAGAAATTGCCGAAGCCGTTAAAGTTGCTGAAGATGCGGGTATTGAAGCATTGGCATTAATGAAGTGCACAAGTACGTACCCAGCCCCTGCGGAGTCGATAAATTTGCGAACAATTCCGCATATGCGTGATGCGTTTGGTTGCCCCGTTGGGCTGTCGGATCATACGCTTGGAAATGATGTACCTTTAGCGTCGGTTGCAGTTGGTGCATGTATGATTGAAAAGCACTTCGTATTAGATAAAACAGACAATACCGCAGATAGCTTTTTCTCAATGACACCCGATGAGCTTAAGGCGTTGGTACATGGAGTGCGTCAAATTGAAAAAGCCATGGGCACGGTACACTACCCCAGTGAGGCGTCAAAAGCTCGTCGCTGTGTATACATTGTGAAAGATATCAAAGCGAACGAAGTACTGACTGCTGAGCATTTAAGACAAATGAGGCCCGGTGGAGGTGAGATTATGCCAAAAGAATTGCCTAACCTGATTGGTCGTCGTGTTAATAAAGCGCTAACTTGTGGAGCACAATTGAGCTGGGAGGATTTACAATAATGGCTTCTAGAGAGTCTTTACTTGACTATATCCAGCAATTTTTGGAGGAGCGAGGAGTTCTATTGTCTTCTTCTTCGCTCGAGAGCTATAACTTTGTGACAGAAGGAGCGTTGGATTCGTTCGAGATCCTAACCCTTACCATGGGAATTGAGGCGCATTTTTCTGTTGAGGTGTCTCCAGAGCTGCTGTTGGATGAAAAAAATGCCATTGTTGGTAATCTCGTATCTGCGGTTTTGGATAAAGCATGATAGCGTTTCGTGTTGATACACAATGTGGACTTGGTCACTTGATGAGAATGAAGTGGCTAGCGTTAGAGCTAGAAAAAAGACAAGAGCACACTCTATTTTTTGTCGACCAAAGCGAGGTAGTTGAGCCGTTTTTATTTGAACTCAACGCAATTTGTGTGACTGTTCCGCCGTTCAACAATTGTGAGGATGACGCAAGGTTTTGTCTAAATTATTTAAAGACCCTTGAACAGCCAATTAAATGGTTTGTATTAGATGGTTATAATTTTGGGTTAAAGTGGGAAAGTGCCGCAAAACAAGCGGGACTGAAACTGTTAGCTATCGATGACTTAGTCCGTGAACATTGTGCTGATGCGGTTGTTGATATGAAGTGGGCAGGTAATGTCACGCAAAGTCGATATGATGCCCTAACACCACCCGATACCGACTTAATGCTCGGTCCGCAGTTTGCGATTTTGTCGCCCGAATATGACCTGAGCGAATGTGTCGTTTCACGCGATCAAAGCATTACTTTTTCTTTAGGTGGCGGCGGTGATTGGAGTGCATTTGCAAAAATCATTGAGCAGTTGTGTTTGGCACTACCAGAAGTGAAGCTGATAGCCATTGTAGGTCCAAAAGCCACGAATACACATGAATTGGAAGTATTGAGTCAGCAATTTAAACAATTAGAATTGATACACTCGCCAAAGAGCTTGGCGCAATACTACAGGAACACAGGCTTATTTGTGGGGGCGCTAGGTACTTCTTTATACGAATTGGCTGTAACTCAAACACCCGCATTGACTTTTTCTCTTGCTGCGAATCAAGAAAATAATATAGAAGACTTAGAGCAGCTTGGGCATTTTCATCATGTAGAAGCATTACTGACATATCCAGCGGAAAAAGTGGCGCGGCTAATTACCACCTTGTATGAACACCGCGATAGGCAAATACAACTGAGAAGCAGCCCGCCTATTGACGTCGATGGTAAAGGTGCTTGTCGCATTGCTGATTATATTACCCAAGGAGTGTGCGTGGCTCCTCTATCATTATCTGGGTCTGTAAAAGTGTTGCCTGAAGTGGTGTCAAAGATAAGTAGCTCACTTCAAGTTCGAACTATTACAGATGGTGATATGAATGGTTATTTAACGGCGCGTAATCGTCAGGAAAATATGTGGCGAATGACGATAACTGACACGATTAAACGCATCGATCATTATACATGGTGGTATAACAATCAACGCTATTCTTATGTGCTGGAACAAGATAACGACCCTTTGGTTTATGTATGGCATCAAGTGTATCGTCATAACAATAAAGAATACTTATTTGGTGGGTGGTTTGCTGCGAGTGATAAAGTGAGCTTTGTTCATGCACAATTGATCCTGAAATGGCAATTAGCCTACTGTGATGATTTACACCCAGACGCAGTGTGGGTGGCTGTGATTAATAAAGACAACAAATTCGTCAACTTACTGAATCAAAAAGAAGGGTTCGTTGCGCTAGAAACGGATTCAGAAGAGTATCTTGTTACCCAGCAACTATTCTCTCAAGCATCAGAGGAAGAGTTTAATTATGTTGCCAAGTTTCCAGCCGGTGGAGGCTAAAATGGATGGGATTTATTCAATCTTCAAACGTAACGTCTTATCGATGCCAGATAAAACAGCGGTCATATTCAAACATTCATGCTTAAGTTACCGAGAGTTAGACGATAAAGTTTGTCAATTGGCATCTTATTTTGTTCAGATGGGACTAACACCAGGTCATCGAGTTGCGCTGTTTGCTCCCAATGGTGTTGAATATCCCATTGTACTTATGGCTGCGGCCAAACTGGGACTGGCGATTGTGCCATTACCAATGAGTTTAAAGGGAGCGGCGTTAGAAGTTGCATTAAAGAAAACGCCTGTCGCTGCTGTGTTAGCTTGGCCGACTATTAGTAAAGTGTTACTTGAGAAAGATTTAGTAGAACAAGGTAAGTTGATCAGTTTTGAAAAAAGCATTGCTGGAGAAGTCACTTGGCAGCAGGTATTTGAACAGTCCTATCTTGATGTATCGACAGACTTGCAAAGTGATGTTGACGTGCATGCGCCGTTTATACTGACCATGACATCTGGTTCGACTGGCGCACCGAAACCGATTGTTCTGAGTCAGCACTGTAAGGTGCAACGGGCCATTGAAGCAACACAGAATTACTATGGTTTAGATGAAAGTGATAAAGTGTTGGTTGCAACACCACTTTATCATTCCTTAGCTCAGCGGGGCGTGCTCATGCCTTTAATGTTGGGTGCAACTACCGTGATCATGGTGAAGTTTGTCCTACAAAGCTGGTTAGATGCGATTGAAACACACCGCATTAGCTTCCTGTTTGCTGTGTCTGCGCAGCTGGAGAGTTTGCTGTCTTATCAAGGTCCAGATTTCAACTTGAATTCACTGCGTTGTCTGGTGTCATCGTCAGCGGTGTTAAATGCAGATTCTAAGAAGGCATTACTAGAGAAACTGAACTGCGCCTTTCATGAATGTTATGGCGCATCTGAGGTGGGTGTGGTCACGGATTTTTGTGTATCAGAACAGCCACATAAAAATGGCAGTGTTGGAAAACCACTCCCATTTGTAGATATAAAAATTTGCTCTCCTGAGCGTACCGTGCTCAACGCAGGCCAGATTGGCGAAATTGCTTGTAAAACAATCACCGGTTTCAGTGGCTATCATAAAATGCCAGATGCGACTGATGCAGCGTATGATACGCAAGGTTATTTTTATACTGGAGATTTGGGGTATATTGATGAACAGGGATATTTATATTACGTTGGCAGAAAGAAAGAAGTGATCTCAAGCGGAGGGATAAATATTTTCCCACAAGATATTGAATCTGTTATAAAACGTCACCCTGACATCGTTGAATGTGTTGCATTTGGTGTTGAAGAGCCTCAGCTGGGTGAGATTATCAAAGTGGTTTATGAGCAGCGTGGTGATGAGCAATTAGATAAAGCACTGCGATTAATGTGTTTGCAGGAACTGACCGATTATCAGCAGCCCAGACAGTTGGTGAGATTAGCCGACATGCCACGAAATCAAATGGGTAAAGTATTGAGAAATGACGTGAAGTTACAAAATCAATAAAAGAGTGAAGGTATGGCCTTCACTCTCATATATTTATGTTATGTTTTCCCAGCTACCAGACTCATTTGACCGTGTAGCGGCTTCAAATAGAGCAAGACCATCACGAGCTTGCTCAAATCCAAATACATATTCGTTTGTAGTTGGCACCTTATCTAAGTAGCTAACAAGCGCGTGGTGAATGTCGGTATATAAATTGGCAAATGCTTCGACGAACCCTGTCGGATGGCCCGGCTTCATTCGATTGTACCTAAATTGACTCGCGTACTGACATTGACCAGCTCTATCGAGGGTTTCTCGGCGGCCGTCGTTGTAGTTCAACTCAAGCTCATCTGGATTTAATTGATACCAAGTTGCGCTGCCCTCAGTCCCATAAACGCGCACTTTTAAGCCATTTCTATGACCAATGGCTGTTTTAGACATCCACATGCTACCGGTGACGTTATTGGGGTACTTAAGTAGCATTTGCACGTCATCGACTAAATTGGTGTACTCTGAATGTGTTGCAAATAGAGCGCTGGTTTTTTCAGGCTCCAAGTCGAGCAAGTAGCTAGAAAGGTGATGTAGATGTACACCTAAATCAAGGCAAATAGTAGGAACTGCATAGTCTTTTAACCGCCAAGCCTGAGGAGGAGACGCCTTACCTGCTATGGCTGGTGGTCGTTTGAACCCTTCTTGAGGCATTTCTAAATGGATTTTCTGAATAATACCGAGTTTATTGTGCTGTATTAAGTTTTTAAGCTCTCTGACCATGGCATAGCCTGAGTAGTTAAATGTCACAGCGAGAAAATGCTTTTTGGCATCGTATAGCTTTGCAAGCTGCTGTACTTCATCACTGCCGCATACCAAAGATTTTTCGCATATCGTTGGGATATTCAGTTTAAAAAGGGTTTCAAGCACTTCCAAATGATGGGGGGTTGGCGTGAGCACCACAACTGCGTCAATGTGACTTTGCTCTTGCTGAAGCATTTCTTGCCAGTCATCATAGGTATGTTCATCAGCAACTCCCCATTGCTGTGCAGTCAGTTGATTGTGTTTTTTGTCGCGACTAAATGCACCAGCAACGACTTTAAACCTATTATCTAATTGGGCGGCTGAAAAGTGTACATAACCGACAGCTGAATTTGCGCCGCCCCCGATAAATGCGAGTTTTAAACAGCGATTTGACATGAATTTTTCCTATAGTTGATCATTGCTCAATACGTCGAGCACATCGACTAGCGTAGTAACGATATACTTCTGTTCCTGCTGAGATAATTCAGGGAATAAGGGTAAAGTGATGGCACTATGGTAGTAGGCTTCTGCATTCGGACAGTAACCTTGGGAGAACCCTTGTTGAGAGTAATATGGTTGCAAATAAATTGGGATGTAATGGACGTGGCAAAATATACCTTTTGCTCTTAATTCTTTGACTAAGTGCTTGTGCAACTCGCCAGTACAGTCAGCAATTTGAACCACATACAGGTGATACGCGTTATAAATGCCATCACGTTGCATAAGAGGATTAACATGTGTATGTGCCTCCAACAGAGCGTCATAGTGATTGGCAAGTGCATTGCGTTTACTTACAAATTGATCTAATTGCTTAAGTTGAGAAGCGCCGAGCGCCGCATGCAGGTCTGTCATGCGATAATTAAAACCGAGAGCTTGCTGCTCATAATACCAAGGGCCGTGTGGGTCATGCTCCAGCAAATCGGGATCTGCTGTCACGCCATGGCTACGATATAATTTTAATTGAGCATCCAATGCTTGATCATTGGTTAACGCCATACCACCTTCTGCTGAAGTGACAATTTTGACAGGATGAAAACTAAAAATGCAGATATCAGAATATTGGCAGCTACCTACGGGACTGTTTTCATATTGCCCACCGACAGCATGAGAGGCATCCTCAATGATTTTAAAATTATATTGCTTTGCAAGTTTATGGATGGCTGCCATGTCGCACGATTGCCCTGCAAAGTGAACAGGAATGACGACTTTAGGAAGCGTGTTATTTTGCTGTGCGATTGCTAGTTTTGCAGCGAGTGTTTGTGCGCATAGGTTACCAGTATGAGGGTCAATATCGACAAAGTCGACTTTTGCACCACAATATAAGGCGCAGTTAGCAGAGGCGACAAACGAGTTTGGGGACGTCCACACAATGTCGTTATGACCGACACCAAGTGCGAGACAAGCAATGTGAAGCGCTGACGTTGCACTGTTTACCGCTGTGGCAAAGTTTACTTGGCAGTATTGACTGACAGCAGTTTCGAATTCCGGCACCTTTGGTCCTTGCGTTAACCAAGGTGAATTTAATACCTCAATGACTGCATCAATGTCTTGCTGGGAGATAGCTTGTTTTCCATATGGGATCATAACAAAGCCTGTTTATTAAATTCAGCTATCTCTTCTATCGTCAGATATTCAGGATTTGTTAGTGAATTATACTCAAACCCTGGTGCAACCGGTTTGCCTTTTTCATTGAGTGCATTGACGTCAAACGCATTGACTCGACTGCTGAATTTAATTCCAGGTGCAATCACAAAGTGGTCATCAAATTCATACGTATCAAAAGATAAGTCTTCAGGACACATCACTTCATGTAACTTTTCACCAGGTCGTATGCCAATGATTTTCTGCTTGATATTGGGTGCCATGGCAGTAGCTAAGTCGGTAATCTTGATGGAAGGGATCTTAGGCACAAAAATCTCGCCACCCAGCATACGTTCGAAATTTTTTAATACAAAATCAACGCCTTGCTGCAAGCTTATCCAAAATCTAGTCATGTCTGGATGGGTAATTGGAATATGATCTCGCTGCTCATCAACAAAGTTTTGAAAGACGGGAACAACAGAGCCTCGAGAACAAACTACGTTACCATATCTGACAACTGAGAACATGGTTTTATGACCGCCAGACATATTATTGGCGGCAACAAATAATTTGTCAGAAGCCAGTTTTGTAGCGCCATATAGGTTGATGGGGTTAGCGGCTTTGTCAGTTGATAGTGCAATGACCTTGTCTACATTACAATCCAGCGCAGCTTCAATAACATTTTCAGCACCATTGATGTTGGTTTTGATGCACTCCATAGGGTTGTATTCAGCGGCTGGGACTTGTTTGAGTGCGGCTGCATGGATCACGTAATCAACACCTTGCATGGCTCTGCGAAGTCGATCTCTATCGCGAACATCACCGATAAAGTAACGCATGCACGGCGCGTTAAAAGTTTGCTGCATTTCGAACTGTTTCAGTTCGTCGCGAGAAAAAACTATAATCTTTTTAGGGTTATACCTTTCCAATAGAGTCTTAACGTATTTTTTCCCGAAAGATCCTGTGCCGCCAGTAATCAAGATTGTTTTATTATCAAACATATTTTACCCGTCTAAAGGTGCAATGATTTCTTTACGCTATGGAAAAAAGTATTAGGTAAAGAATTCGCCCCTGAATCCTAAAAAAATCGATTACTCAATACTTTATATCACTTTTTTAAATTTTGCAGTATTTAACGAGGTGGCGCGGGCGAATTTTAGACTTTAGATGACTTTTTGCACTAATAGTCGTAAACTGAAGTTACTAGGATTGCGGAGGAAGGTGTCATGTTACAGATCAATTCACCGAGTAACTCTCTCTTTAACAAGACAGAGCAAACGAATAATAAATTAAACCAGCAGCTTGCTACCGGTAAAAAGGTAAACTCGGCAGCTGACGATGCGGCGGCATTGCAAATTATTAATCGTTTAACGTCTCAGCAAGAAGGCTACAATCAATCTATTCGTAATGCGTATGATGGCATCTCTTATTCTCAAACAGCCGATTCGGCATTGTCTGGTGTTAATGATGCGGTAAGTCGTATTAGAGAATTATCAATTCAAGCGGGCAGCGGTGCTTTGACTGATAGCGACAGACAGGCATTACAGGACGAGGTATCTCAGCTGCAAACTCAAATTACAGAGACATTTGAGAATACGACGTTTGGAGGCGACCCGTTATTTGATGGTGAGCAGGCAAGTTTTCAGGTAGGTCCTGATGCTAATACTACGCAAAGCTTTACGCCAACAGATGGCACTGTAGCGGCTGGTATTTTGAGTGTTGATATTTCGACACAGGCGGGCGCACAAGCTGCCATTACTGCGGCTGATCAGGTCGCAAAAGATGTAAATACGCAACGCTCTCAGTTAGGTGCATTTGAAAATACATTGGATAGTACTATCCGAGGGTTGGGTAATCAGAGTGACAGAATTGCAGAAAGCCAAAGTCGCATCGCTGATACGGACTTTGCGCAAGCAGCTGCACAAAGAACAGCGAATGATATTTTGTCACAAACCAGTGTGGCTTTAAGAGGACAAGCAAATCAGTCTGCTTCTTCTGTACTGAACCTTCTTCAATAAAAATTAATACTATTGTATTGATTCAAAACATACTCCGTGGCATTTATTTGGCGTTTACGTCAATAAATTGCCACTTAGGTATTGCATCCCTAAGATACTCCCTTACAATCATACTCATAGACTTATAAATACTCTCGGATCCAGTCCAAATGATACTGATCATCGATAACAACAATAATCGCGCTTCTGGACTAGCTGCCGCGTTGTCATTTTGCGGGCAACCTGCGTGCGTGGTTGCTGAATCTGACTTTTCCCCTGAGTTGGTCAAAAAATATCAAGAATGTAAAGTCGTATTAGGTGCACTCGACGGATTGGATCATGAGCGCCATATAAAAGGCCTGCCTGCGCAGCCATTTATACTTGTCGGAGAAACGCTAAGGCCTCTGCTGTCTCTGGCAAATGTGATCGGGTTGATCACTGAACCATTTAGTCACGATGTGACAATGCAATTGTTACACGACTGTCAGCAGTATTTAAGCTTATTACCGGGTCAAACAGAGCAAGGTCGAGATGCAAAGTCATTTGACGGCCTTGTCGGGGATACGGATGCAGTCAAAGAGGTTCGTTTTCTTATTTCTCAAGTTGCACAAACTGATGCCAATGTTCTGATTTTAGGTGAGTCTGGAACTGGTAAAGAAGTTGTGGCTCGCAATGTTCATTTGCTTTCAAATCGTTCGGATGGCCCGTTTGTACCGGTAAACTGTGGTGCGATACCTGGAGAGCTCCTTGAGAGTGAGCTGTTTGGCCATGAAAAAGGTGCATTCACAGGCGCTATTTCTGCTCGAAAAGGGCGTTTTGAACTGGCTCAAAACGGCACTTTGTTTTTAGATGAAATCGGTGATATGCCATTACAGATGCAAGTTAAGTTATTGCGTGTTTTGCAAGAGCGTAGCTACGAGCGAGTGGGCGGCACTAAACCAATTCAGGCAAATGTACGGGTTATTGCGGCGACACACCGCAATCTTGAAGAGATGATTGAAGAAGGTAAGTTTCGAGAAGACTTATTTTATCGTCTTAATGTTTTTCCAATAGAAAATCCGTCTTTGAGTCAGCGCGTTGATGATATTCCTTTATTATTGAAGGAGCTACTTCGTCGGGTAACGGAGCAAGGTAATAAAGGCGTTAAGTTCACTGATAGAGCGGTTGAAAGCCTGAAGTCACATGCTTGGCCAGGCAATATTCGTGAGTTAGCTAACCTAGTAGAGCGAATGGCGATTATGTTTCCAGACAAATTGGTTGATGTGACAGATTTACCAATGAAGTATCGCTATATTGAAGTGGAAGCTTTTGAACCTGAATATCCAGAAGAGCTCATGGAAAGGGACGCTTTCAATGATTTATTTAGTGAAGGTTTTAGTGATTTTGAAGAGGAAGAGGACATCATGGCGCCAGAGCAGCCTATGCTTGGGTTACTACCTGATGAAGGGATCGAATTAAAAGATTATTTGGCAGAGCTAGAGGTAAGCCTTATCACACAAGCATTGGAGCGATATGATTATGTCGTAGCACGGGCCGCGGAAATACTGGGCGTAAGGCGCACGACACTTGTCGAAAAAATGAAGAAGTATAATCTGAATAGAGATTAGATCAGATTAACTACGAACGTTGTTTAGTTCATCGGCTATGTTTAACCTAGCCAGTAGGTCGATTAACGGCTGCTTTGCGTGGCAGTCGTTATCATGATCATTCACCATCCCACATGCCTGCATATGCGCGTAAACTGTGGTGGGCCCTAAAAATTTAAATCCTTTCTTTTTTAAATCTTTGGCAAATTTTTCGCTTATTTCACTGGTGACGGGGTAGTCCTCTTTGCCTTTAATATCATTGACGATGGGATTGAAATTGACAAATGCCCACTGATATTTAGCAAAGCTACCATAGGCCGCTTGTACTTCGATAAAGCGTTGCGCATTATTTATGGTGGCCAATATTTTGGCTCTATTACGCACAATGCCTTTATTTTCCATCAGTGCTTCGACATCTTGATCTGACATATTTGCGACTTTCTGTACGTCAAACTCTTTAAAAGCGGCTCTATAATTTTCGCGCTTCTTTAAAATGGTATACCAGCTCAATCCAGCTTGTGCTGATTCGAGGGTAATAAATTCAAATAGTTTGTTATCATCCCAGATGGGTACGCCCCATTCTTGATCATGGTAAGCAACATAATCCGGTTTGCTCTCATCTAGCCATAAACATCTTTTACACATAACTACGCTCTGAAATAGAGTGCCATATTGGTATAAGCATTTATCTTACATTCAGTATGTAAAATCAAGATTTAGTTAAAACCGTAGGTGCGAGTGCACATTGAACGATTTTTCACTAGATAAGCGGGTGTTTAATGAGAGTCTATCGGGCGTGCGTCAAAGTTTTGTCTATCGAGTTTTACTTCTATTTCATTGTTATTTATAGAAAATAAATTTGGCACGGCATTTGCTTTTATCCTGTTAGGAAGATACATGAGAGTAGTGTCATGGCGTTAGCGAAAGTGATAAATCCACAATTTGTGCCAGAAAACCAATATAACCCTTGTTTATTGCAAGAAGCATATATTGGTGAACTGAGTGACTTGCGACAACAGGCTAGCTGGTTAAGCCATTTGGTAGATACCATGCCAGCAGGTATCGTTGTACTTGACGGGCAAGGTATGATTGCTAAAGCGAACCAGATTGCAAAAGATATGCTGGGTGAGCCGCTTGAAGGTGAAAAGTGGTTTAACATTATTCAGCGCTCTTTTAGCCCGCAACAAGATGACGGTCATGAAGTGTCGTTGCGAGATGGGCGTTTAATCAAGTTAGAAATTACTGCGCTCACACCAGAACCCGGTCAGTTAATTTTAATGACTGACTTGACTGAAACGCGTCGATTGCAAGCGCGTGTTGCACACATGCAGCGCTTAAGTGCGCTTGGTAAAATGGTTGCATCGCTCGCGCACCAAGTCAGAACACCTCTCTCTGCTGCCATGCTATATGGTGCTAACTTAGGTAGTGAAAACTTACCAGCCAAGTCTCGTGAAAAGTTTCACAATAAACTGATGTCGAGACTGAAGGACCTCGAAAATCAAGTTAATGACATGCTGTTATTTGCGAAAAGCGGAGAACAACAAGTCATTGAACAAGTATCTATGCAACAACTTCTCAATGAAGTTAAGGCCGGATCTGATGCCATGGTATCACTCCACAATGCACAATTAGATGTTATCTTGCCAGATCCAGATATTGAAATTATTGGCAATAAGACAGCACTTGCCAGTGCAGTTCAAAACTTGATCCACAATAGTGTGCAGGTGATTGGCTCTGGTGCACAAATTACCTTAAGTGCCGTACGTGACAAAGAAGATCATGTTCGTATTTCGGTCTGTGACAATGGCCCTGGGGTTGATATGAGCTTGGCAGACAAATTATTTGAACCTTTCTTTACTACTAAATCACAAGGCACTGGACTGGGGTTAGCGGTTGTTAGTTCAGTGGCAAATTCGCATAAAGGACGTGTTGAAGTAAACAATACGTCTAACGGAGGAGCATGCTTTAGTATGCTGTTACCCATATCTCAACATACTCAACTTCAGGAGGTTGTATGAGCAATAAAATTCTAGTCGTTGAAGATGACGCAGGTTTACGTGAAGCACTATTGGACACTCTAGAGCTTGCTGGTATTGATTGTGTTGAGGCCGACAGTGCAGAGCAAGCGATGGTGTTGCTAAAACAGCAGAGCTTTTCGTTGGTGGTCAGTGACGTTCAAATGGGGCAAATGAGTGGGATTGACTTACTCAAAAGTATTAAGTTGAATTTTCCAAACTTACCCGTTTTGATGATGACTGCTTACGCGACGATTGATGATGCCGTTGAAGCAATGCGTTTGGGCGCGATTGATTATATGGCCAAACCATTTGCACCGGAAGTGCTTCTCAATATGGTAAGTCGCTACATGCCGGAAAAAGAGAAGGAAACGGATGGCCCTATCGTGGCTGATGCAAAAAGTCTTCAGTTATTAAACCTCGCCAAAAAAGTGGCGCAGTCAGACGCCAGTGTGATGGTTTTAGGCCCTAGTGGTTCAGGTAAAGAGGTGTTGGCGCGCTTTATTCACGATAGTTCTGAACGTAAAAGTGAACCTTTCGTCGCGATTAATTGCGCAGCGATTCCAGAGAATATGTTAGAAGCCACTTTATTTGGTTATGAAAAAGGTGCTTTCACTGGGGCGATACAAGCTTGTCCGGGTAAGTTCGAGCAAGCACAAAAAGGGACTATCTTATTAGATGAGATCACGGAAATGGATCTTGGTTTGCAAGCGAAGCTACTCCGCGTACTGCAAGAGCGGGAAGTAGAACGACTTGGTGGCAGAAAAACCATTGAGTTGGATGTCAGAGTTTTGGCGACCAGTAACCGAGATTTAAAAGATGCTGTTGCCGAGGGTAAGTTTCGAGAAGATTTGTATTATCGATTGAATGTCTTTCCATTGACATGGTTACCACTCAAAGACAGAGCTGCAGACATTGTACCTTTGGCTAAACATTTAATTGAAAGGCATTGTCAGAAGTCCAGCCAACCTGTGCCGTCGCTCACGACTGCAGCTCAGCAAAAGCTGTTACAACATGCATGGCCGGGCAATGTACGAGAGTTAGATAACGTTGTTCAACGTGCCTTGATTTTGCAGCAAGGAGATCAAGTGTCTGACTCTGATATCTTTATTGAAAATCTGACACCGATTGAACTGGTTACAGAGGCAGCCTTTACTGCTATGCCAGTAGAACTCGATGCTTCTCCATATCATTCTGATCCGGTGACTGAGCCGGCCTCTACACAACAGAGTGATAGCATGAGTTATAAAGAAGAGTTACAAGATAAAGAGCATCAAATTATTTTGGATACACTTACACGTTGCAATGGTAAGCGTAAAGATGTTGCTGAAATACTTGGGATCAGCCCACGAACGCTCAGATATAAACTTGCAAAGATGCGAGACTTAGGATTGCCAGTACCTGCCTAACATTTTTAATAAAGCAACCAGAATTACTCTGGTTGCTTTATAACCTGTCAAAAAAACGTCCTCACAAATTTTATTTTAAATAATTGATTTTTATGAATTTAAAGTTGGCATGAATGGTGCATTACACCTTGTAACAGAATTGACAGGGTGAGCAACATGAAAATTCAAAACACCAGTTTATATCAAGAAATGCAGTCAATGGCATCTCAGGCCGGTAGAGTTCAACCACAGGCTAAGTTGCCAATTCAAGAAAGTGCTGCAACATCCAGCGCGCAGTTCGGCGATATTTTACAAAATGCACTCAATACGGTTGCAGATTTACAAAGAGATGCAAAATCCAAAGTGACGGCAGTAGAGATGGGCGATCGTAGTGTCTCCCTTGCAGAGGCTATGATTGCGAAAAACAAATCATCTGTGGCCTTTGAAGCAACTGTACAAGTTCGTAATAAACTTGTCGAAGCTTATAAAGATATTATGAGCATGCCGGTGTAATTGAAGAGAAGATTGGAGAGTAACTGTGGCTACAAATCAAACGACAGATCTAGCACTTTCAGACGGCCAAGCAGGTGCAGTAGCTGAAGGCGCAGATACCCAGCAAGAGCAAAAGTCTGGTTATTTTAGCGCATTAAGTGGCGTTGATATGCTGCGTCAAGTTACGCTCGTGATCGCACTGGCAATTTGCTTGGCAATTGCTATTTTCATCATTATCTGGGCACGTCAGCCCGATATGCGACCGCTTGGTCAATACCCGACAGATGAGCTCGTTCAGACTCTGGATTTTCTAGATGCGCAAAAAATAGAGTATGAGCTAGACGGCAATACCGTCATGGTTGCAGAAACCGACTATCAAGATATCAAATTAAAAATGGCACGAGATGGGTTTACTCAATCACCGACCTCTGGCACAGATATTTTGATGCAGGATATGGGCTTTGGTGTAAGTCAGCGTCTCGAAAGAGAAAGACTAAAGCACAGCCGAGAGCAGCAACTTGCGCGTACGATTGAAGAACTGCAAGATATTAATAGAGCCAAAGTACTGCTCGCTATTCCGAAAGAAAATGTATTTGCTCGGCGTGAGAAAAAACCTTCAGCTACCGTGGTGTTAACCATGAAACGTGGTCGTACACTCGATGGTGAGGAAGTTGACTCTATTGTTGATATTGTGGCGTCAGCGGTACAAGGGCTTGAACCATCGCGTGTTACTGTCACAGATCAAAATGGTCGTCTGTTGAACTCGGGTTCTCAAGATTCTCTTGCTGCACGTTCACGTAAAGAATATGAGATTGAACGCAAACGTGAGTCAGAGTACTTATCGAAAATTGATAGCATCATGATCCCTGTCGTGGGACTGGGTAATTTCACAGCTCAAGTTGATTTGACGATGGACTTTAGCGCGGTTGAAGAAACGCATAAACGTTTTAACCCAGACTTACCTGCTGTACGCAGCGAAACAACCTTTGAAGAAAACAATATTGGCGGGATCACTGCAGGTATTCCAGGTGCGTTAACTAATCAGCCGCCAATGGATTCTAATATTCCTGAAATAGCAGGTGCAGGTGGTAGTGGTAAAGGTACTACGCCAAGCCGCTCACAAAGAGAGGCGACACGTAATTATGAACTGGACACGACGATTTCACATAAGCGTCAGCAGACTGGTGTAATACGTCGCATTAGTGTATCTGTTGCTGTTGACTATGTTGCAAAAGCTGATGCTGAAGGGAACGTGTCAATGGTGCCAAGAGCACAAGAAGAGTTGAATAATATTCGCCGTCTTCTTCAAGGTGGTGTTGGGTTCGACATGCAACGAGGTGATGCCCTTGAAGTTGTAACGGTCCCTTTTGTTCGTGAAGACATTTTAGAGGCTTCAGAGCTGCCACTTTGGGAGCAAGAGTGGTTTATGAAGGTCGCACGTCTTGCAGCAGGTGCTTTGGTTATCATCGTGTTGATTATGGCGGTAGTTCGCCCTATGCTGAAAAGACTTATTTACCCAGATGATACTCTTGAGGACTATGATGAGGATGCACTGACTGCTGGTGTAGACCTTGGTGATAGTACATTAGATATGCTAAGTAATGACTTTGATGAATCAGCTGTTGGCTTCTCCTCTGATGGTACATTACAATTGCCAGACTTACATGGGGATGAAGATCTACTGAAAGCGGTTCGTGCATTAGTAGCTAATGAGCCTGAGCTTTCTTCACAAGTGGTCAAAGCGTGGTTAACTGAAGATGAGTGATGAAGAACAAAAACAACTGCCTCCAACGTTTGATGTTGAGAAACTTGATGGCGTCGATAAAGCCGCCATCTTACTGTTAAGTTTAACAGAAGAAGATGCGGCACAAATTTTAAAACATTTAGAGCCGAAGCAAGTTCAAAAAGTGGGTATGGCGATGGCGGCGATTGATGATTTGTCGCAATCGAAAATTAGTGCTGTACACAATTTGTTTATTGAGCAAATTCAAAGCTTCAGTACTATAGGTTTCCAATCTGAAGACTTTATTAAAAAGGCATTGACGGCAGCGCTAGGCGAAGATAAAGCAGCTAGTCTGATTGACCAGATTGTGATGGGGTCAGGTGCAAAAGGATTAGATTCATTGAAATGGATGGACTCCAAACAGGTTGCCAACATTATTCGTAACGAACACCCGCAGATCCAAACTATTGTTTTATCGTATTTGGAGCCTGAGCAATCAGCAGAAATATTGTCTCAGTTTACTGAGAAAGTTAGATTAGATTTGACGATGCGTATTGCGAACTTAGAAGAAGTCCAGCCGGCTGCATTGCAAGAGCTAAACGAAATAATGGAAAAACAGTTTGCAGGTCAAGCTGGTGCACAAGCCGCGAAAATGGGGGGCTTGAAAGCAGCCGCAGATATCATGAACTACCTAGACACCAATGTTGAAGGTCAGTTGATGGATTCTATTCGTGAGCATGATGAAGAGATGTCACAGCAAATTCAAGACTTAATGTTTGTGTTTGAAAACTTGATGGACGTAGAAGACCGAGGCATTCAAGCGATTCTGCGCGAAGTACAACAAGATGTACTGATGAAAGCCATCAAGGGCGCCGATGACTCATTGAAAGATAAGATTTTGAGCAATATGTCGAAGCGTGCTGCAGAAATGATGGCAGATGATCTGGAAGCCATGCCACCGGTTCGAATTAGTGAAGTCGAAGCTGCACAAAAAGAAATACTGGCAACAGCCAGACGCTTAGCTGACTCTGGAGAGATCATGCTCGGTGGCGGCGGCGGTGAGGAGTTCCTGTAAACCATGTCTGAACCTAAATTTCAGCGCGGCCGTCCTGTTCATGGGGAAGCTGTAGATGCGCTACTAGAACATTTAGAAGATTGGCCTATTCCTGATGTAAAAGAAGATCTTAGCGGGTTGTCAGGGCGCTCTACGGCGATGGGCACTCCGCTTGAAGAGCTTTATACTAAGACAGAGCGTAATTCTGAGCCTGAAACAGTTGAGCCCGAAATACCCACCTTAACATTGGAAGAGCTCGAGCAGATCAGACAAGATGCCTACGATGAAGGTCTCAAGCAAGGCCATGAGCAAGGGTATATTGAAGGGTTTGAGAAGGGCGCAAAGGAAGGGAATGAAGCTGGTCAAAAAGAAGGCTTAGAGATAGGTAAGCAACAAGGCCTTGAAGATGCAAAACCTTTGGTTGAAGAGAGACTACAGACGCTCACCCAATTAATTGAAAAAATTCATGATCCACTTAAGCAAGTTGATGAAGCCTGTGAAAAACAACTGATTGAGCTTGTCAGTTTATTGACGCAACAAATTACATTCCACGAAATTAAAGCGAATCCGGACTTAATTCTCCAAGCATTAAAGAAAGGCTTAGACGCTCTCCCTATCGCAGAAGTGCAGCTGAAAGTACATTTGCACCCTGACGACCTTACTCTAGTTGAGGAGGCTTACGGAGTGGAAATGATACAAAAGCAGCAATGGCAGCTTATCCCTGAACCGACATTCGAACGTGGTGGTTGCGAGATTAAATCCCCCATTTCTTCTATTGATTTGACGATAAAAACAAGACTTTCTGAAATTCTGGAGAAGTTTTTGCATGATAGCGGTATCTAAGAATTATCGCGCCATGTTAAATGTCAGAGCTAGAACAGCAAAATTCGTCTTTTGCACAACGAATACATAAATACCAAAAACATATTCATCCATTTGGTGTTGCCGTGGCAGGTAGCCTAACACGTGTTGTTGGGCTGACCCTCGAAGCAAAAGGGCTCAATGCTGCAGTTGGCAGTCAGTGTAAAATAGAGACGATAAATGGTTTTATTGATGCCGAAGTCATTGGCTTCAACAATGATGTACTTTATCTCATGCCTAATGACCGCATATCTGGTGTCCTCCCTGGCGCAAGGGTGATCCCACAAGTTAAAGAAGCTGGCTTGCCTGTTGGTATGGGTCTTCTAGGTAGAGTGGTCGATGGTTTGGGTCGGCCATTAGATGGACTCGGTGCAATCCAAGCTGAGACGCGTTTAAAATTCGCACAAGCACCGATAAACCCATTAGCGAGACGTCCAATTAAAGAGCCGATGGATGTTGGCGTGAGAGCAATTAACTCTATCATCACTGTTGGGCAAGGTCAGCGAATGGGACTGTTTGCTGGCAGTGGTGTTGGTAAATCAGTCTTATTAGGTATGATGACTCGGGGCAGTGAAGCAGACGTTATTGTTGTCGGTCTGGTCGGTGAGCGTGGTCGAGAAGTCAAAGAATTCATAGATGAGATTTTAGGCACTGAGGGGCGCCGTCGATCTGTTGTTGTTGCCGCTCCTGCTGATGCCTCCCCTTTGATGCGATTAAAAGGCTGTGAGAGTGCGGTCACGATTGCAGAGTATTTTAGAGATCAAGGCTTAAACGTTTTGTTGTTACTCGACTCTGTGACGCGTTATGCGATGGCTCAGCGGGAAATTGCACTCGCGGTTGGTGAGCCACCTGCAACTAAAGGTTATCCACCTTCTGTATTTGCTAAGTTACCTGCTTTGGTTGAAAGGGCGGGTAATGGCGGAGAAGGTCAAGGTTCTATTACGGCTTTTTTTACAGTGCTCAGTGAGGGTGATGATATGCAAGACCCCATTGCAGATTCCGCAAGGGCCATACTTGATGGGCATATTGTTTTGTCTCGTGAGCTGGCTGATAGTGGTCATTATCCTGCAATTGATATTGAAAAATCCATTAGTCGTGTGATGCCACAAGTGGTGTCAGATACACATATGCAGCAAGCTAGAATCGTGAAGCAAGTCTATTCTATGTATCAACAAAATAAGGATATGATCACGTTAGGCGCGTATCAAAAAGGCAGTGATCCCATGTTAGATCAAGCCATTGCAATGATGCCCAGCGTTAATGGTTTCTTGCAACAAGGCATGAAAGATGTACTTAACTACGATGAGTGCTTACAAGGCTTGTCACAACTATTAGGACAAGGTTAATGGCGACGGATAAATTATCTTTGTTACATAAGTTAGAGACAGATAAAGAAGATTCGTTGCGAATTAACTTTATTCAGGCGGAAAATAGTTTAAATGACAATCAACAGAAACTAAAAGGGTTGAATGATTTCCGCTTGGAATACACGCAACAATTACACACTAAAGCTCAACAAGGTCTGAGCAGCAGTGGCTTTACTCAGTATCATAGTTTTATCAATAAAATTGAAGAGGCAATTAAACAACAAGCCAACACGGTGGCAACGGCAAAGCGGGTTGTTGAACAGCGGAGAAAACTCTGGTTGAGTCAGCAGGCAAAAGTAAAAGCAATAGCAAAGTTGATTGAGAAAAAACAAGAAGAAAAACAACGTATTCAGGCAAAGGCGGAGCAAAAAATGCTTGACGAATTTGCAACAAATATGTTCATGAGAAATAGAGTGCTCAATTAGTGGCTTAAAAATTGCATTTTTTAACAAAATTGGTATTTGAAGTAGGCAAGCGGTCTTAGGTTGCCACATAAAAAGGTGAGAGTATGGCTAATGTTTCGCTAGATGTAGGTATGAACAATTCAGTTTCACCTCAACATAGACAAGCAGATGACAGGTCAGCAGAACAAGGGTTCATGGCTGTAATGGCGCAAGCAAATGAGCAAGAAGAAGCTAAAAGTGCAGCGTTAGCGTCAGAAGCAAAAGCTGAAGTACAGCGCAGGAAAACTGCATCACAGAGTGACAAAACAGAAGATGAGCCTGTTAAGGTACAAGCAGGCCCTGACGAGCCGTTGAAATTAGACGATTCACACTTACCTAAAGCTGGCCCAGATATCATGTTGCAGGTAGAGATGTCAGGAGACATTGATACGCAATCAAAAGGAGTAGGACAAACTCCTGACAGTTTGTTATCGCAAATAACGGCTTCTAATAAACAAAAAACAGATGTGGCACATCATTTAGCACCGGTTCCAAAAGCGATGCGTGAGCACGCAGGAAAAGTTGAAGTGTTACCTGACAACTCAGCGCCTGATAAAGGGAAAAAAGGCCCTATTGATCTCATTGGCCCGATAGTTACACAAGGCAAAAAGGCTGATACTGGTGCTATCACAGGCACTGACTCAAATGCAGATAATAAACTTGTATCACCACCTCAATCTGACAAGCAGTCAAGTATAGATATACCTCAAAAGCAAGGCCAACTTACCGGAGTTGAAGCTTTTAAAGCGGTTGATCCTGGACCTCGTCACTCTGAGGGGCCTGTTGGTGACCCCAGCAAAGTAGCAGATGATACAAATAAGGTCGTTAATAACCCTGTGCCACAAAAAGATTTTAATACAAGTAAAGAAGTTTTTAATGGTGAAGTAAAATCGCGTGAATGGTTTTTACATAATAAAAATGTTGTTTCTGATGAATCAAAACCGCAGGTTCAAGTACAGTCTGATGTCTCAAATAAAGCAGTAACAGCGGATCCGGTTGAAGCCAAAGTTGTTGCTGAGCCTAAAGTGCACACTGAATTAAAGACTGCCTCAAACGAAGCAACAGAGCCTGCGCAAAGCGCACCAAAGAATGAAGCTTCTTATTTGGCCTCGCAGATTAGAAAAGCGGTTGCGCAGGAACCTCAGGTGGTTCAAACACAAGGTTCTGTTCAGGCACAGAATATTGATGAGACTGTGTCTAATACTGAACTAAACGCAAAATCTCCAATTGAGATTGCAGTAAAGGGAAGTGACAAAGATCCATCTCATACCAAAGTGCTTTCAGAATTAAAATCCATGGTTGAGCAACTCTCTCCACAAGAGAAAAAGCAGTTGGAGAACGCTTTAAATGAAAAATTAAGTAGTGATAAATTGGCTGAACCTCAAGTCAGACGTCTTGAAAGCGCATTATATACAGTGATAACAGGTAAACCAGCTCCTGATGTAAATTCAAAGCAGGCAAACATGACTGAGAGTGCAGAGCTCGCAGCAGATAAGTCAACTGATAGTAAGACGAAATTAAATAATGTGGCGGCTGAGCTTACTACCCAACAGGTTGCTAAGCCTGAGGTAAGTTACAATTCCACCAAAGTCACATCAGTTAAAGAAGCCGTTGTGGCCGAGCCTACAAAGCAAAACGCAGAGGTTGTTTTAAGTGAGGAAGCCCCTGAAATGACTGCTGAGTCAGACGGTGAGCAATCACAAAATAACAGCGGCAACCAACAACGCCAGACTGCCAGTACCAATGTCGAGAATATATTTAAAGCAATCCGCACTTTAGGTTCAGAGCAAATTCAAAGCAAAGAAGAATTTGAGCAAGTGATTAATCAAGTAGAGCAGTCACGCCAAGTTCAGCAAACGGCACAGCAACAAACGACCGCACAGGTCAAATTGCAAGCTGATCCTGCTTTAATGCAAAGCCTTAACCTGACCAAGAGCGACGCGGCAAAAATGCTTCAAGACAAAGTTAACATGATGATTAACTTGAATAATCAAGAAGCAGAAATTCGTTTGGATCCAGCAGAATTAGGAAGTATGCAAATTCGTATTCGCTCTGATGCGGAGCAAGCACAAGTTAACTTTGTAGTACAAAACCAACAAGCCAAAGAGTTACTTGAGGAGTCCATGCCGAAGCTTAAAGAAATGTTAGAGGAACAGGGTATTCAACTCGGTGATAGTAATATAGAGCAGCAGGCTGAAGGAGGCAGTGATCAGCAAGGGAATGAGCAAAATGGTCACGGAAAACTTGCTAATGAGAGCAGTGAAGCGCAAAATAATAAAGAACAATCAGTGACTAGCAGAAAACAAAGTGACTCGGCGATAGATTACTATGCTTAACAACTGCTATCATTAAAAAAGATCATTGAATTATAAGAAGCGCACATATGGCAGAAGAAACCGATTTAGAAATAGAAGAAGCGGGTGGGTCGAAAAAGAAACTCATCATCATTATTGCAGCAGTGGTAGTGATTTTAGGCGGTGTAGCAGGCTTCTTCTTAATGTCAGGTGGTGAGGAAGAAGAAGCTTCATTGGCGGAGGAATCAACCGCTGTTCAAGAAGACTTAAGTGAGCAAAACGCAGCTGAAATGGGCAGTGCCTTATATGTTGCGATGCCTAGGCCTTTTGTATTCAACGTACCAGGTGCAAGCAGAGATAGAATTGTACAGATTAAAGTCCAATTGCTTGTACGTGGCGATGTCAATGAGGAAGTGGCTAAAAAACACATCCCATTGATTGAAGGTACCTTATTAGGGGTCTTTTCAACAACGACCGCAGATGAGTTAAGTACAAGTGCAGGTAAAGAAACGCTTCGATTGTCTGCATTGGATAAAGTACAGGCTGCAATGGAAGGCGTCGAAGGCAGCAAAGTGATTGAACGTGTGCTGTTTACTGGTTTTGTAATGCAGTAGGACGATATTGTGAGCGACTTATTATCACAAGATGAAATCGACGCGCTACTCCATGGCGTCGATGAAGTCGAAGAAGATGAAGTATCCACGGGAGAAGACGGTGAGGACGCAAATGCCTTACAGTACGACTTCTCTTCACAAGACCGCATTGTTCGTGGTCGAATGCCTACCCTTGAGATTGTAAACGAACGTTTTGCAAGACACATGCGCATTAGTTTGTTTAATATGATGAGACGCACAGCGGAGGTGTCTATCAATGGTGTTCAAATGCTCAAGTTTGGTGAGTATATTCATACTTTATTTGTACCGACGAGTTTGAACATGGTGCGGTTTCGCCCTCTTAAAGGCACCGGTTTGATCACGATGGAGGCAAGGCTTGTCTTTATCTTGGTTGATAACTTCTTTGGTGGTGATGGGCGTTATCATGCCAAAATTGAGGGACGAGAGTTCACGCCGACTGAACGTCGTATTGTTCAAATGTTACTTAAGATTATCTTTGAAGACTACAAAGAAGCTTGGGCACCAGTAATGGATGTGTCATTTGAATATCTAGATTCAGAGGTTAACCCTGCAATGGCGAATATTGTTTCGCCAACCGAAGTGGTTGTAATCAGCTCGTTTCATATTGAACTTGACGGTGGGGGAGGTGATTTTCATATCTCATTACCTTACTCGATGCTCGAGCCCATTAGAGAGTTACTCGACGCGGGTGTTCAATCAGATACCGAGGATACGGATTTACGTTGGAGTAAGGCTCTTCGTGATGAAATCATGGATGTTGAGGTTGAAATGTCAACGCAGCTGTTAGAAGTTGATTTATCGCTACAGCAAATAATGGAACTGAAAGCGGGAGACATTATTCCTGTAGAAATGCCGGAACACATTACCGTATTTGTTGAAGAGTTGCCCACTTTCAGGGCGAAAATGGGTCGCTCAAGAGATAATGTCGCATTACAAATAAGTGAGAAAATTAAGCGTCCGGAGTCTGTGAAGTCCGAGCTACATGTCTTTACCAAAGGTGGTAAAAAGCTCGATTCGGATGCAGAATTAGCTGAATTAGAAGAAGATCTGCACCTATCAGAAGGTGTGGATCTTGACTGGTGATCAAGTTTTTAAGGTAGTAAGTGCATGAGTGATGATCAAGATACAATGGACGAATGGGCGGCAGCGCTTGCTGAGGCTGAGGATACCGACCAAGGCAGCGCTGAAGTTGCTGAGCTAGAAGAGCTTGAAGAAAGCAATGCCAACCTGAGTGCTGATGAGAAAAGAAAGTTAGATACAATCCTCGATATTCCAGTAACCATTTCAATGGAAGTTGGACGTTCGAAGATCAATATCCGAAACCTATTACAACTTAACCAAGGGTCGGTTGTTGAGCTGGACCGTGTTGCGGGTGAGCCGCTGGATGTTCTGGTTAATGGCACTTTGATAGCGCATGGTGAAGTGGTTGTCGTAAATGACAAATTTGGTATTCGTTTAACCGACGTTATTAGCCAAGTTGAGCGAATTAAAAAGCTCAGATAAGCGATTTAAAAATGACTTGGATAATGTTTACAAACGCGGCTGTGGTATCGCAGCCGCAGGGACCGAGTTTGGAAATAGTGACAGTGATGCTCTCACTGGCATCTATTGTTGCCCTGATTATAGGGTTAGCTTGGTTAGTGAAACGGGTGAATCCCAATGTGGGTAACAATCAAGATTTTAAAGTGATCCGCAGTTTACCGCTTGGCACGCGAGAGAGACTTTTGGTCATCGAAATTGACGATAAACAACACTTACTTGGTGTTACACCTCAAAATATAAACTACTTATATCAATTAGAATCTCCTTTAAGTGAAAATCAATCAGCCCCTTTTGTGAAGGAGCTCAGTCGTTTTATGAATCAACCCATAAAAAAAACAAAGTGAATATGATGCTTCGATTCCTAATCCTATTCGGATTGACTCTATTTATCCCACAGGTAAGCGCTAATGATGGTATCGAAGCGCTCAGTGTAACGACAAATCCTGACGGCTCCCAAGAATACTCGGTAACAATTCAAGTTTTGGCTATCATGACGGCGCTCAGTTTTATACCTGCTGCGTTAATCATGATGACGTCTTTTACACGTATTATTGTAGTGCTTGCGATATTGCGGCAAGCCATTGGCTTACAGCAGTCTCCCTCAAATCAGATTTTGGTGGGGATGTCATTGTTTTTAACCTTTTTTATTATGGCTCCAATTTTCAGTAAAATTTACGATGAAGCTGTTCAGCCCTATATAAATGAAGAAATGACGTCTGTGCAAGCACTTCACGCTGCCAAAGAGCCGATGAAGGCATTTATGCTGTCCCAAACGCGGATCAAAGATTTGGAGACCTTTGCTAAAATTGCAGGGTACGACAAATTAGATAGTCCAGAAGACACGCCGTTTATTGTGATCATCCCAGCGTTTGTCACCAGTGAATTGCAAACTGCCTTTATCATCGGGTTTATGTTTTTCATCCCTTTTTTGATAGTCGACTTGGTTGTTGCCAGTGTATTAATGGCCATGGGTATGATGATGCTATCCCCAATGATTGTTTCGTTGCCATTTAAAATTATGTTATTTGTGCTGGTGGATGGCTGGTCACTGGTGATGGGTACATTAGCAAGAAGTTTCGGTCTGGGAGTGTAAAATGGAACCCGAAGTATTCGTTGATATTTTAAGTGACTCTTTATTTATCGTGATTAAGTTGGTCTCGGCGATTGTTGTACCTGGGCTAATGATTGGCCTTGTGGTATCTGTATTTCAAGCTGCAACTTCTATCAACGAACAAACTTTAAGTTTCTTACCAAAACTGATCATCACTTTGGTTGCGTTAATCGTAGGTGGTCACTGGATGACGCAAGAGTTAATGGATTTTTTCAAATTGATGGTTATGCGGATCCCTGAAGTAGCAGGTTAAGATGGAATTCTTATTTTCCGATATCATGCAAGGGTTAAGTGATTACTTAATTCCTTTTATTCGCATTAGTTCGATGATCATGGTCATGGCTGGCTTGGGGGCTCAGAGTGTATCGAAGCGAATTAAAATTTGCTTAGCCATTGTTGTTACATTTGCGGTGGCACCTGCTATTCCTCAATCGCAATTTACTAACCTGTTTTCATTTCAGATGATACTTGTTGTGATCCAAGAGATGATTATTGGTGTGGCAATTGGTTTTGCATCACTTCTATTGCTCAATACATTTATTCTTGCCGGTCAGGTACTTGCCATGCAAACTGGCCTGGGCTTTGCTTCGGTAGTCGACCCGTCTAATGGCTTGAGTGTACCTGCTGTGGGTCAGTTTTATTTAATTTTGGCCACCTTACTCTTTTTTGTGTTTAATGGTCATTTAATGATGATCCAAATGATCGTATTTAGCTTTCAGTCTTGGCCTATAGGAGGAGATTGGTGGCATGTTGATCATTATTATGACATCGCTAAATGGGGATCATGGTTATTTGCAACGGCACTGTCCTTATCTTTAGCGCCTTTAACTGCAATGCTCGTGATTAACCTTGCCTTTGGGATTATGACCCGTGCTGCGCCGCAGATGAACATCTTTTCGGTGGGCTTTGCATTTACTTTGGTAGCGGGGTTAATGATCATTTGGGCGACGCTAGGTAATTTTACCATGCAGTATGAGTTTCAGTGGCTGAAAATGACAGAGTTAATGTGTAACTTAATAGGTTGCACCGTTTAGGAGAGCAAGATGGCTGAAGACTCGGGTCAAGAACGTACCGAAGAGCCCACCGCGAAAAAAATAAGTGATGCCAGAAAAAAAGGACAAGTGGCGCGTTCCAAAGAACTGGGGACGACGTTTGTTTTAATATTTTCAGCGGTTTCGCTCATTTTATATGGGGGGGATATTGCCAAGGGTTTATATAATATTATGGGCCGCATGCTTACTCTAAACCGCAATGAAACTTACGATACCACCAAGATGTTTTCTGTATGGGGGGATGCCTTCTCTGAATTACTTTTTCCTATGTCTATGTTTGTCTTGATTATTGCGGTTGCAGGGGTCATAGGAAATACCTTATTAGGTGGATTCAATTTTAGTTGGCAGGCTGCCGCTCCAAAAGCAAGTAAAATGTCACCGTTAAAAGGCATAAAGCGGATGTTTGGGCCTCAAGCCGCAGTAGAGCTACTCAAGTCAATTTTAAAGTTTGTACTAGTAGCTGGGTTCGCCATTTTATGCATTAAGTGGATGTTCTATGACATCTTGCATTTAAGTATTGAATCAGTTCCGGGCAGTGTCATTCACTCACTTGAAATCTTAGCTTGGCTTTTCCTCGCGCTCAGTTGCACCATGATTATCATTTCAGCCATTGATGCGCCGTATCAAAGTCATACGCATCACAAACAGTTGAAAATGACCCTTCAGGAAGTGAAAGATGAATATAAAAACTCTGAAGGTGATCCGCAAATAAAAGCCAGAATTCGAAGAACCCAGCGTGAAATGTCGCAGCGTCGAATGATGCAAGACGTGCCTGATGCTGATGTGGTCGTGACCAACCCGAC
This sequence comes from Pseudoalteromonas luteoviolacea CPMOR-1, assembly GCF_001625685.1. Lineage (GTDB taxonomy): Bacteria > Pseudomonadota > Gammaproteobacteria > Enterobacterales > Alteromonadaceae > Pseudoalteromonas > Pseudoalteromonas luteoviolacea_K. The sequence continues at coordinate 65,376 of NZ_AUYC01000018.1, forward strand.
GCATTACTCTGTTGCATTAAAGTACGATACAGAGAAAGCAGGGGCACCTATTGTGATTGCAAAAGGTGTGGATGAATTGGCGATGCAAATACGTAAAGTCGCTAAGGGTAATGAAGTGCCCATTGTTGAGTCGCCTGTTTTAACTCGTTCTTTGTATCACACGACGGAGGTGGGAGATCAAATACCAGATCAGCTGTTTACCGCAGTCGCACAGGTCTTAGCGTATGTTTTCCAGTTGAAGAAGTTCAATAAAGGTCGAGGCAGAAGGCCTACCGCGTTGAGTAAAGACTTGCCTATACCAGATGATCTAAAACACTAATAGTTGGAACAAAGCTTGCTTTAACTTATCTGCGTCAATAAATTGAAGTTGATAAGTTATGGATTTTAAAGCGGTTCTACAACAAGTTAATCGAGACAAAAAAGAGTATGCTAAAGGCATAGGTACGCCTTTATTGGTTTTAGCTGCCTTGGCCATGGTGATTTTACCCATGCCACCATTCTTACTGGATATTTTGTTTTCGTTTAATATCGCACTCGCACTTGTGGTACTGCTTGTTACCGTATATACCATGAAACCTTTAGAATTCGGCATGTTCCCCGCTGTGCTTCTGATTGCGACCATAATGCGATTAGCATTAAATGTTGCCAGTACACGGGTTGTGTTACTTGAAGGTCATAATGGCGGAGATGCCGCTGGTAAAGTGATTGAAGCGTTTGGCTCCGTGGTTATCGGTGGTAACTATGCCGTTGGCTTAGTTGTATTTCTTATCCTTATTATCATTAACTTTGTGGTAATTACCAAAGGTGCTGGCCGTATTTCAGAGGTGTCAGCACGTTTTACCCTAGACGCAATGCCCGGTAAACAAATGGCGATAGACGCCGACTTAAACGCTGGCTTTATTTCAGCAGAAGAAGCACGAACACGCCGCGATGAAGTGACCAGAGAGGCTGACTTTTATGGTTCTATGGATGGTGCAAGTAAGTTTGTTAAAGGGGATGCTATTGCGGGTATCGTCATTTTGGCTATCAATATTATTGGTGGATTATTTGTTGGCATGGTTCAGCACGACCTTACATTCTCTCGTGCAATGGAAGTCTATACGCTATTAACTATTGGTGATGGTCTTGTCGCCCAATTACCTTCTCTATTACTGTCTATCGGTACCGCGATTGTTGTAACGCGTCAAAATGAGTCTCACAACATGGGTGAGCAAGTGACGCAGCAGCTAGGAAACGAAAAGTCGCTTTATATCGCTTCTGGTATCTTAATTGTGATGGGATTAGTGCCGGGCATGCCTCATGTTGCCTTCTTAGGCCTGGGTACACTGATTGGCGGTTTAGCTTATCTTTCCAAGAAGCACAAAGAAAAAGCGGCTGAGCAGCAAGCAGAAGAGGAAGCGAAAGGAACGCAAGTTGCCAACAAACAACAAGATCAAAAAGAGTTGGGTTGGGATGATGTGCAGCCTGTTGATGTAATCGGTCTTGAAGTAGGCTATCGATTGATCCCGTTAGTAGACCAAGCCCAAGGTGGCGAACTGCTTAGTCGCATTAAAGGCGTACGTAAAAAGCTATCTCAAGAACTTGGTTTTCTTGTTCCACCCGTCCATATTCGTGACAACCTTGAGCTAGACCCTAATGCATACAAGATTACATTAATGGGAGTTGGCTCAGGAGATGGAGAATTGAAACATGGTGATGAGCTTGCAATTAACCCAGGTCAAGTCTTTGGTCCTCTTCAAGGTGTGGTGACAAAGGATCCTGCTTTTGGTTTAGATGCCGTTTGGATAAAACCAGATCAAAAAGATGAAGCACATTCTCTAGGGTATACAGTCGTAGACGCTGCGACTGTGGTTGCCACACATATCAGCCAGTTACTGACCAATAATGCATCACTGCTACTCGGTCACGAAGAAGTTCAAAATCTATTAGACATGCTTGCGAAGAGTCACCCTCGTCTTGTCGAAGGGTTGGTACCAGATGTTTTACCTCTGACTACAATCGTGAAAGTGCTACAGAATTTGCTTAACGAAGGTGTCGCTATCAGAGATATGAGATCAATTGTACAGACTTTAGTTGAGTATGGTCCAAGAAGCCAAGACCCTGATGTACTAACGGCTGCAGTGCGAATTTCACTACGCAGACTCATCGTCCAAGATGCCGTTGGAAACGCTGATGAGATACCTGTCATAACATTGGCGCCTGAGTTGGAACAGATGTTGCATCAGTCACTTCAGAACGCAGGTGATGAGGGGGCAGGCATAGAGCCAGGTCTTGCAGAGCGACTTCAAGGTTCATTGAGAGAAGCGCATCAAACGCAAGAAATGTTAGGCGAGCCGTCCATCTTATTAACCTCAGGTATGTTAAGAAGTGTTTTATCTCGATTTGTTAAGCATACGATTCCTGGTTTAAGAGTGATGTCTTATCAGGAAGTACCGGACGAGAGACAAATCAAGATTATTAGCTCGGTTGGGCAATAATAGAGGAACGAGGTGCTGAGTCATGAAAATTAAAAGATTTTTCGCAAAAGATATGCGTACGGCTTTAAAAGAAGTAAAAGATGAATTAGGTGCAGATGCTGTCATAATGTCGAACAAAAAACTTGCTGACGGCGTGGAAATTGTTGCGGCTATCGACAATGACAGAGTTGCGCCACAGGCTCAACCAGCTTCAATTGAAGCGCGCCCTGAGCCAGCGCCTGTAGCTACGCAAAAGTCTACGTATAGTCAACCCGCTCGCGTGGTTAAGCCTCAAACTCGTCGTCCTCAAGCTCAGCCACAGGCAAAAGTTGCTGATAGCCTAGAAGCGCTCTTAGAGCGTCAAGCTCCAAAACCTCGTTCTCCTGAGCTTGCTTCTATGTTTTCTCAGTCAGGCATTGATACTGGTGATTTGTTCCAACCTCAGCAAGAGCAAAGACCAACATATAGTCAAGCTCAGCAAACTCAACCTAGTCCAGCACAAACTCGCCCTGTACAGCAAGCAGATCCTCTGACGTCCGATTGGGATTTTGGTGATGAATTAGAAGCCGATATGGATACACAGCCAGCTGTAAATAACGCGTCTCAAGATGAAATGAGTTCTATGCGTGATGAAATGAATGCTATCCGTCAGTTACTTGAATATCAGGTGTCTGGTTTAATGAAGCAAGAGATGGACCGCAGAGATCCGACTAGAGCTTGTTTAATCAACCGTTTGCAAGGTATGGGGATCAGCTCTGAGGTAGCTGAGCAAATGGCGTGTTTTATACCTGATGATGTATCCAGAAAAGAAGCGTGGAATGCGCTTTTAAATATGGTTGTGAATCAGATGCACACAACCAATAATGACATCCTTCGTCAAGGTGGTGTTTACGCAATGGTTGGCCCAACAGGGGTAGGTAAGACAACGACGGTTGCAAAATTAGCAGCGCTAGGCGCGCAGAAGTATGGTGCTGATAAAGTTGCATTAATTACCACAGATACATATAGAATTGGTGCTTACGAGCAGTTGGCAACTTATGGTAGAATCATTGGCTGTCCGGTCAAGCAAGTTAAAGATGCAAATGAGTTAGCAGAAGTTCTTTATCATTTGCGAAATAAGCGACTAGTATTAATAGATACTGCCGGCATGAGTCAAAGAGACTTGCGTTTAACTGAGCAACTAAATACATTGATGCGCAGTTCACGAGTTGATATTCGTAGTTATTTGGTGCTTAGCGCAACATCGCAAATGCATGTTTTGCAGGAAACAGTAAACCATTTCAAAAAAGTAAACTTGAGTGGTTGCATCTTTACAAAACTTGATGAATGTCTAAGTTTAGGTGAGATTATTAGTATTGCGATTCAAAATCGTCTGCCAATAGGGTATCTTACCAACGGACAACGAGTGCCAGAAGACATTCGTGTTGCAAATGCTCAAAAATTAGTTAAAAAGGCTGAGCAATTGTATTTAAAAAGAACAAAAGCACAACATTCACGACGTGAAGCAGTGGCGTCCCAGACAGTAGGAATGTATGATTAATACAGTTTTAGATCAAGCAAGTGGCCTGCGTAAAATGAATCAAAAAAGTAACCACGGAGTAAAAGTAATAGCAGTAACTGGTGGTAAAGGAGGAGTCGGTAAGACTAATGTTTCATTAAATACTGCAATTGCGTTAGGACAACAGGGCCATAGAGTATTAGTTTTAGATGCTGACCTTGGATTAGCGAATTGTGATGTAATGCTTGGCTTGCGTGTGGAGCGTAACTTATCTCATGTGCTATCCGGCGAATGTGAGCTGGACGAGATTTTGGTTGAAGGGCCTGCGGGGATAAGAATTGTCCCAGCGACCTCGGGCTCTCAGAATATGGTTGAGCTAAGCCCGGCAGAGCATGCAGGTTTGATCCGTGCATTTAGCGAACTTAGTAACGACTTTGACGTTTTAATAGTGGATACCGCCGCCGGTATTTCTGATATGGTTTTGAGCTTTTCCAGAGCCGCGCAAGACGTAATGGTCGTTGTCTGTGATGAACCAACGTCAATTACAGATGCGTATGCATTGATCAAGGTTTTAAGTCGAGAGCATGGCGTTTACAAGTTTAAAATTGTTGCGAACATGGTTAGGAGCCTTCGAGAAGGGCAAGAGCTATTTGCTAAGCTGTCAAAAGTGACGGATAGGTTTTTAGATGTTGCTTTGGAGCTTGTCGCTACAATTCCTTTCGATGAAAATATGCGTAAATCTTCGCGCCGTCAAAAAACCATTGTTGAACTCTACCCTAACTCTCCTGCCGCTGTGGCGTTTAGGGGGTTAGCAAGCAAAGCTGTTAAATGGCCTGTGCCTCATCAGCCTTCAGGACACCTAGAGTTTTTCATTGAGCAGTTAGTTAACGGGTAATTATGGCTACACCGGTCAATCGAATGGCGGGATATCAAACTGCAGACCACCTTAACAAGGTGGTTGAGCGTCATACACCTTTGGTCAAAAAAGTTGCTTGTCATTTGCTCGCAAGGCTTCCTGCGAGCGTTCAACTTGATGATCTGATTCAATCAGGAATGATAGGTCTCATTGAGGCAACAAAAAATTTTGATGCCAGTAAAGGCGCGAGTTTTGAAACGTTTGCAGGCATCCGCATTCGGGGTGCTATGTTAGATGAAATACGCCGTGGAGACTGGGCTCCGCGCTCTGTCCACAAAAATAGCCGTATGGTTGCAGAGGCAATTGCAGAGTTAGAAACTGCTTTAGGCCGTGAGCCAAAAGACACTGAAATCGCTGAAAAACTTGATATTCCCTTAGATGAGTACCATCATATTTTACATGACGTGAATGCAAGTAAGATTATTGGCATTGAAGACCTTGGGGTCGACCAAGATGTAATTTCACCTGCAGGCAGTGATTTAGCGCTAGACAAACCATTCAATAACGTTAAGAATGAGCGCTTTAATGAATCGTTAGTAGACGCAATAAAAACGTTGCCAGAGCGAGACGCGATGGTGCTATCTTTGTACTACAACGATGAAATGAATTTAAAAGAGATTGGCCAGATCTTAGATGTGAGCGAGTCTCGAGTGAGTCAGATTCATGGTCAGGCAATGATTAAACTCAGAGCCAAGATAAATGACTGGATCAATTAGAGTACATTTTATTTTTTTATAGGTTCAAACCTCACCGGAGGAAGTTTTGGATAAGAACATGAAAATTCTCGTGGTTGATGATTTCTCTACAATGAGAAGAATAATCAAAAACCTGTTGAGAGACTTAGGCTTTACAAATGTTCAAGAGGCAGATGATGGCAGCACTGCGCTTCCAATGTTGCAAAATCAAGAATTTGACTTTGTTGTTACTGATTGGAATATGCCAGGCATGCAAGGTATCGACTTGCTTCGAGCAATAAGGGCTGACGATAGCCTTAAGCATATCCCAGTATTAATGGTAACTGCAGAAGCTAAAAAAGAACAAATTGTTGCAGCAGCGCAAGCTGGGGTAAATGGTTATATTGTTAAACCTTTTACCGCTGGAACATTGAAAACTAAGTTAGAAAAAGTTTTTGAACGCTTAGGCTAGTTACAAGTAAGGATAGGCTTATGTCAGAATCCTCTGCGCCACAAATTACATTAGAGCAAGCGAAGCAACTTGTTGAGTATCTTGAAAACGGTGAACAAGAAAAAGCTGATCAAATTTTAATTGAAGCAACTAACAAAGAGCAATCCGAGTTATTTGCTGAAGTCGGAAAATTGACACGTCAGTTACACGAGTCGTTGAAAAACTTCGAGTTAGATACGCGTTTATCAGATTTAACTACAGAAGCCTTACCAGATGCAAAGCAACGCTTAAACTATGTCATGGAAATGACTGAAAATGCGGCGAACAAAACGATGGATGCGGTTGAAGCTAGTTTACCGCTCGCTCAACAGTTGGCCGACGAGCTTTCTGAAATAAAGCCTACTTGGGATAGGTTGATGAGTCGTGATATTCAGCTAGGAGAGTTTAAATCTCTGTGTCATGACTTAAATGATTTTATGCAATCTTCACAAGGTCGCACCGACGAACTACAAAGCTTGATGACTAATGTTTTAATGGCGCAAGATTATCAAGATTTAACTGGTCAGGTCATTCGTCGAGTCATAGAATTGGTAAGAGAGGTCGAAGACAGTTTAATTCATCTATTAACTGTTTTTGGCACGTCAGAAGTGGGTCAACTTAACACGGCTCAACAACCACAAGAAGTAGTTGAAACCACCACTGATGAACTAGCTGGTCCTGAAGGGCCTATCATTGACGCTGAGGAACGAGACGATGTTGTGTCTGGCCAAGATGAAGTTGATGATTTGTTATCTAGTTTGGGTTTCTAATAGGAGAGTATAATAATGAGCTTTGAAGTCGATGAAGATATCTTACAAGACTTTCTTGTTGAAGCTGGAGAAATACTCGAACTGTTATCTGAGCAACTTGTTGAATTAGAAAATAACCCAGATGACAAAGATTTACTGAATGCAATTTTTAGAGGCTTCCACACTGTAAAAGGTGGAGCTGGCTTTTTAGGTATGAACGAGTTGGTTGACGCTTGTCATGGTGCCGAAAACGTTTTTGATGTTTTGCGCCAAGGCCAACGCTCTGTGAATCCTGAATTAATGGACGTGATTTTACAGTCGCTTGATACCATTAATGACATGTTCGCGTGCATACAAAACCGCGAGCAACCTGAGCCTGCGGACCAAGAGTTACTCGACGTATTACACAAGTTAAGTCAGCCTGAGTCTGCTGACGAGGTCATCGCAGCTCCTGCTGCTGAGCCTGTGGTTGAAGCACCACCACCTGAGCCTGTTCAGGAAGCAGAAGATGATGTGCTGTTTGATGTAGGCAGTGAAGAAAGCGCTGAACCTGCAACCTCAGATAGTATTGACGAAATCACAGAAGAAGAATTTGAAAGCTTGTTAGATGAGCTTCACGGGTCGGGTAATGGCCCTGCCGTTGAAGCGCCTCAAGCGGCGCCTGCCGCCCCTGCGGCTCCGTCTACACCTCCATCTAATGCCAATGATGGAGATATTACCGATGATGAATTTGACAGCTTATTGGACGAGCTTCATGGTGTTGGTAAGTTTGGTGCAACATCCAGCGACGAAGCGCCAGCTCAGAGTGCTCCACCACAAGCGCCTGCCACGCCCGCTGCACCAACAAGTTCGCAAGACAGTGGCGATGACGAAATTAATGATGAAGATTTTGAAGCGCTGCTTGATGAACTGCATGGCAAAGGCCAGGCACCAAAAAATTTAGAAGATGGTGCCGCGCCTTCAGAGCCTGCACAAGCTCCAAAAGCTGCTCCTGCACCGCCGCCAACACCAGCAGCTAAACCGCAACCTGCGCCAAAAGCTGAGGCGCCTAAGCCGGTAGCCAAAGCAGCACCAAAACCTGCACCAGCTAAAGCAGAGCCTAAAGGCGGAGCGCCTAAAAAACCGGCGGCACAAGCTGAAACTACGGTTCGGGTAGATACAAAAAGGCTAGACCAGATCATGAATATGGTTGGTGAGCTTGTATTGGTTCGAAATCGTTTGGTGAGCTTAGCAAATAACAGCAACAGTGAAGCCATGGGTAAAGCCATATCGAACCTAGATGTGGTCACGGCTGACTTACAGGGTGCTGTTATGAAAACCCGAATGCAGCCAATTAAGAAAGTATTTGGCCGATTCCCTCGCGTTGTGAGAGACCTTGCACGAAGCCTTAAAAAAGACATCAATTTGATTCTAGAAGGTGAAGATACCGATCTAGATAAAAACTTGGTAGAAGCACTGGCAGATCCATTGGTTCACTTGGTGAGAAACTCTGTTGACCACGGTATTGAAATGCCGGATATACGTGAAGCAGGTGGTAAATCTCGCACAGGTACAGTTACGCTTTCTGCATCACAAGAAGGGGACCATATTCTGTTAACTATCAGAGATGATGGTGCGGGTATGGATCCTGAAAAGTTGAAGAAAATTGCGATTAGCAAAGGTGTTATTGATTCAGATCAAGCAAGTAGATTGTCAGATACTGAAGCATATAACCTGATTTTTGCGCCTGGTTTTTCTACGAAAGAAGAAATTTCCGACATCTCTGGACGAGGTGTGGGGATGGATGTAGTTAAGACAAAGATTACGCAGCTTAATGGTCAAGTAAACATTCAGTCTGAGCTGGGTGTGGGTACAATTCTTGAGATCAAAGTACCACTGACACTCGCTATTTTACCAACACTTATGGTGATGGTAGGAGAGCAAACATTTGCGTTACCGCTTGCCGGCGTCAGTGAGATATTCCATCTCGACCTAACCAAAACCAATGTGGTTGATGGGCAATTGACGATTATTGTTCGCGAAAAGGCGATACCTCTGTTTTATCTCGAGCATTGGTTAGTTAAAGGGACTGATATTAATCAGAAAAAAGCCGAAGGGCATGTGGTTATTGTACAAATAGGTACTCAGCAAGTCGGTTTTGTAGTTGATTCACTAATAGGTCAAGAAGAGGTGGTGATTAAACCACTTGATTCCCTACTACAAGGCACACCTGGTATGGCAGGTGCAACTATCACTTCAGACGGTGGTATTGCACTGATTCTTGATGTACCAAGTATGTTGAAGCATTACGCAGGCAAATAGCGCTAGACGCTTTTTGCTGTCACCGAATTAGTGGTGCCAAAGGCACCACTTTTCGGATCTGTAACATTAAAAAAGAGCGATGCCAATGGCAGTAAAAGTATTAGTTGTTGATGACTCAAGTTTCTTCCGTCGTCGTGTAAGTGAAATACTAGAAAAAGACGCAGGAATTGAGGTTATTGATTTTGCAGTTAATGGCCAAGAAGCTGTTGAAAAAGCAAGTAAGTTGCGCCCTGATGTGATCACCATGGATGTAGAGATGCCAGTATTGGATGGTATCAGCGCTGTTAAAAAAATAATGCAGAGTAACCCAACGCCAATTTTAATGTTTTCTTCATTAACTCGTGAAGGAGCAAGCGCTACGTTAGATGCACTAGATGCAGGGGCTGTAGACTTTTTACCTAAAAAGTTTGAAGACATTGCTCGAAATAGTGAAGAAGCCACGCGTGCATTGCAGACAAAGGTCAAAGAAATTGGCCGTAAGCGAGTCAGTCGATTTACAAGACCGATGACTTCAGCAAAGCCATCAACACCGGCTAGTCCTGCAGCAAAACCAACATCTAGTTTACGTTCAAGTACAACTGTGGCTCAGCCAGATAGAAGTTTTCAAAAAGCCGCGCCAGAGAGCGCTCCACAAAGAAGCTTCAAAGCGTCTGGTAAATCATACAAAATAGTAGCTATTGGCACTTCTACAGGTGGTCCTGTTGCGCTACAAACTATTTTGACTCAACTACCTGCGAACTTTCCTCATCCAATATTGCTTATTCAGCATATGCCTGCTGCTTTCACACCTGCTTTTGCACAACGACTCAATAGCTTGTGCAAAATTAAGGTAAAAGAAGCCGAGCAAGGTGATAAGCTGATGCCGGGTGTGGCGTATTTAGCGCCAGGGGGTAAGCAAATGATGGTAGAAGCGCGAGGTGGGAGTAAAACACTTAAAGTGTTTGAAGATGACAGCCCGAGAATCACTTATAAACCGTGTGTTGACGTGACATTTGCGAGTACGGCTAAAGCTTATTCGGGTGATGTTCTCGCGATTGTGTTAACGGGGATGGGCGCTGACGGCAGAGATGGTGCTCGTATGTTGAAGCAAGTAGGCGCAACGATTTGGGCGCAAGACGAAAAAACATGCGTCGTTTACGGCATGCCTCAAGCTGTTGCAGCGGCAGGTCTATCATCCGAAAGCCTTGCACTTCAAGATGTGGCATTACGCATTAATAAAGAGCTGGGGATTGCGTAGGTATATAAATTAGTTTGATACAGCTTTGTCATGAAAAGTCACAAAGGAATAAAATAATAAAGTGAAAATTTGGACGGTTGCGAATCAAAAGGGTGGTGTAGGCAAAACGACCACTGCGGTGAGCTTGGGTGGCATATTAGCCACTGAAGGAAAAAGAGTATTATTAATTGATACAGACCCGCATGCATCACTGACTTATTACTTTGGAATTGACTCTGAAGACTTAGAGGTGAGTGTGTATGATATTTTCATTCGTGGTTCCAACATGCAAAGCGAAGAGATCTTACAAGCTTTATGCCCCTCAACTGTTGAAAACTTAGATATTTTACCTGCGACAATGGCCATAGCCACCTTAGATAGAAGCATGGGTAATCGTTCAGGTATGGGGCTAATATTGAAAAAAGCGCTGGCAAAAATTAGCGATTATTATGATTATGCCATCTTAGATTGCCCACCTGTTTTAGGGGTCTTGATGGTCAATGCTTTGGCTGCCAGTGAACGTATACTCATCCCTGTACAGACTGAGTTTTTGGCATTAAAGGGGCTAGATAGAATGATGCGCACAATGACATTAATGCAAAGTTCGCATTCTAAACAATATCAATATACTATAGTCCCTACAATGTATGATAAGCGTACAAAAGCATCTTTAGAAGCATACAAGTCGCTGGTTGAATCATATCAGGATAAAGTGTGGCCTGGTGTTATTCCAGTTGATACCAAATTTAGAGATGCTAGCTTGGCACAGAAGGTTCCGGTACAATTCTGCCCGAAATCAAGAGGTGTATATGCATATCGAGCATTACTCGAGCATATTGGTGAATTAGAAAGAGGTAAGAATGAGTAAGCACCTGTTTGCAAACGAACAAGTGATGAAACAATATCTTGGAGCCTTATTGCAAGAAGAGGAAGATCAAGATGTTGCACTTGCGCCCGTTGCGAGGTTGCTTGAGTCTGTGCCGGATGCACAAAAGCAAGAGAAACTACTTGATGAAGCAAAAGTTGTTGAGGTACCAAAAGCCGAGGTTGAACTGAAAGTTGAGACTTCTGAGGCCGTTGTTGAGGAAGTTCTACAAGAAACTCCTGAGTTGCCGGCCCAAGAGCTTGAGATAACTGAAAATACAACTATTATCAAAGAACAAGCACCTGCGCAGAGTGCGGCAAAAGAAGCCTTCATTGAAGGCGAGTTTCAAGCTTTGTTTTTTGAGGTTGCAGGTCTGACACTTGCTGTTCCATTGCAAGCACTGGGTGGCATTCATCAGCTGACAGAGGTTAACCAGTTATTTGGAAAACCAAAGTGGTTTAAAGGTGTAATGCTAAACCGTGAAGAAAAGCTGAATGTTGTTGATACAGCTCGTTGGGTAATGCCAGAAAAGTATACGCCCGAGTTGGAGTCGCAGCTTAACTACCAGTATTTAATCATGCTAGGTGACAGTCAGTGGGGGCTGCTAGCAGAAAAATTAGTCAATAATATTACGCTCACAGCTGATGATGTTAAGTGGCGAACAACCTGTGGTAAGCGACCATGGCTTGCAGGTGTGATTAAAGAAAAAATGTGTGCGCTTATTGACGTAGAGAATTTAAATAGGTTGCTAGAGCAAGGCCTCGATAGCCGAGAGCAGTAACTAGCATCAATCTGGAGTTTAATCATGAGCCAAGAAAGAATACTTTCTGCAGATAAAAATGCCGATAGTAATGATGAAGTCCTACAGTGGGTGACATATAAACTAGAGGAAGAGACATATGGTATCAATGTAATGCAAGTACAAGAGGTATTGCGTTACACTGAGATTGCACCCGTCCCAGGTGCACCAAGTTATGTGCTAGGTATCATTAACCTTCGTGGTAACGTTGTAACCGTTATTGATACTCGCGCCCGCTTTGGGTTGATGAGTGCTGAAGTCACTGACAACTCTAGGATTGTTATTATAGAGGCTGAGAAGCAAGTAATTGGTATCTTGGTAGATAGTGTCGCAGAGGTAGTATATTTACGTAGCTCCGAGATTGACAGTGCGCCAAACATTGGTACTGAAGAAAGTGCTAAGTTTATTCAGGGTGTGTCTAATCGCGAAGGTGAATTACTAATCTTAGTTGATCTCAATAAACTACTCAGCGACGATGAGTGGGATGAGTTGAGTCATCTGTAAGTTGTGGCGGCAGTAACATTAGATGATGTACTCATTATACTGGTGATAGCATCATGCTTTATTAGCTTGTTATGTTTGGGGCTGTTGTTCATGTTTAGTAAACGTTTGCAGCAATCACAAAATAGTAATGTTAAATTGCATAAACAAGTACACAGTGACGCAGAGCAGATTAGTATTCTAAGAAGTGAAATTGCAGAAGTCAGAGCGAGTGTTTTAAGCATTGGTAAGCGGCTTGTTGAAAGTGAAAGCTATGTCAAAGAGTTAGCTCAGCAACAAGCAGCACAAAAATATGATGATCCCGACGCAAAAATATATTCTCGTGCAGTTAAGATGGTTGAGCTTGGTGCTGACCTCGAAGAAATCATGCGAGAATGTGAGCTCCCTAGAGCGGAAGCAGAATTATTGATGTCTCTACACAATAAATCTTGAATAAGGTGCTGAAAGGCACCTTTTTTATTGTTCAAACATAAATTGTTGTTAGGTTTGTTTAGAGATATTGATTATTTTGTATCTAAAAGCGTATATATTGTTCACTATTGTTATGGATATTTGCAAGGGAAAAATGCGTGGTGCGTAGATTATTCGTATTTATTGCTTTGTGGTTGCAAACTGGGTGTATGCAAAACGACTCATCTTTGCGCGATAAGTTAATTCATCAAGTTGAGAAAAATGCACAGTTACATGGGATCCCATCTCAAGCAGTGTTAGTTAACGACAATGGTGATATTACCTTTAAATATGCGTTTGAGGCATCAAAAAGCAGGGTGGGTTCGACCCTGAATGAGCATAGTGTCTTTCCCATTTTTTCTGTTAGCAAACTGTTTGCGACTGTCCTTGTTTTTCAACTGGTAGAAAAAAACAGCTCTCATTAGATGAACCTATCGGTAAGTATGTCCAGTTGCCTCGTCAATGGCTGAATATTCCAATAAGTGCATTGTTGAACCATACCTCTGGGATACCTGAATATTTTTTAGTTATAAATCAGCAAGTGAGTGCACCACAAAGCTTTGAACACGTTATTAAAGCTTTAGGTGAGAAAGAACCTGTGTTTGAGTTCAATACTCAAGTACAGTATACCCAAATTAATTATCTTCTTATTGGTGCCTTGCTAGAGTCTGTTACAGGCCAGTCTTATGAGTCATTGGTCCAAGAACGATTATTAACCCCTCTAATGATGTCGAATACTTACTTAAAGGCTGTGCAGCTCCCAAGAGACGTTGTGCCTTCATATCTGCCTAATAGTGGCGATAAGATCAAACCTAATAAGTATGTCTTCCCAAGCTATGGCACTGCTCATACTGGCGTTTATTCTTCTGCTTATGATCTAAACCTTTTTCTATCAAGTTTAATGGAAGGCAAACTAGTCGATAAGGCGATATTGATTAAGCTTTGGCGCCCACAGAAGCTTTTAAATGGACAGACTAATTTCTTCGTATCTGGCTGGGATTATGAAAAGGAAGGTGATTGGCATAGTGTGGGACATGATGGAGGAGCGTTGTTAAGAGTATCTGCATTTTTTAATGCAGAGTTCAGTGATTATAAGATTGTTATTTATTTGACGAACGGTAATTTAGATGGGGTGTGGAGTCGAAGTTTAGTTAAATCTTTACAGCAGTATTGGATAACGAACCCCTTTTCTCGTTTATTAGTTTGGGCGGGGCTTTATGAGTCGTTTTAATCGATTTAAGGCTTTTTATTATCTTTTCTTAAATACTTATCTTTGATGACATACTATGCATGCCTTGATAAACAAACTCTGTTATGTGCTTAAATAAAAAGCATTCGAACTTTGAATTAAAATTAATAAAGGAGTTAATTATTGATGGAGCGGAAAGGTAATTAAAAAGTGATTGGTGTTAATGTTGTTCTTTTTTTGCAGGTTGATTTTTGCTTTAAATTAATTTAAAAATTTTTAACTTTAACTTTAACTTTAACTTTAACTTTAACTTTAACTGGAGTGCGTAGTTGTTTTTTTTGTTGAAGTTGGTAGGTTAGATGTATTTTATAACTTTAATTTTTTTGTTTTAAAGTGTTTTGGTTTTATTTATTAATATTTAATTCTTATTTTTACCTGTATTTTATATTTTTTATTGTTTCTTTTCTTTATTTTTCTCCCCAAAATGGTATTTTCTTCTGTGTGAATGACTTTCCAAAATCTATGTTTTTATGAAGATATCTAACTTGTGCTATTTTCTATGAGATGTAACTAGGAAGGTGGTTTATAAAATATGATTGTTTTAATGGCACTCTATTATAAAAAATAAGGATTTACCCAATGAAAATAAATAAAGTGACGCTTTTATTATCTGCTTTATTCTCTTCTGCATTATCTGCAAATGTTGTTGTTGAAGCCACTTCAGATGAAGCGACTCCAATTGTGGAAGTTACTGGTGGTAATGTAAGCTTTGACAGAGCGATTAAAAATACCGGTAATGAAGTATTGAATTTAAGGTATTATGATACGCTGGTTTTTCCTAATGGTGAGCTTTATAACCGTTCCAACGCAGCAAACTTGACGTTAACAGCTGGTCAAGTATTTGCTCAAGCACAACCTCGGATCAGTGTTTTGCCTGAATTTCCTGCGGGAGAGTATAAGTATATATTATCTGTATATAATAAAGTTACTGGTGAAATAACATCTGCTAACTTTACTTTTAATAAAAAATACTCTGAACATGAAAGCCGTAGTTGTGCAGAGATACTTGCCAATGGTTTAAGTACTGGCAGTGGGGTATATTCAATAAAACCAGATAATGTTCAATCGCCTTATAAAGTCTACTGCGACATGGAAACTCATGGCGGCGGATGGACGCTTGTCGGGATAAAAAGTAAAACACAGCCAAATGTCCAAGTGGATGAACTACTGTCATTAGATCAAAAAGCAAATGTTATTACAGATCAAAAATGGGCAGGCTTTAAATATACTGCACAAGAAATGCTAGTGACCGCAGATAACGATACCGCAGCAATTTTAGACATGGTGACTTTAAATAGTGCAAATTGTACACCTTTAGCAAACTCTTTGACGGATGATGTATTGGCTCATGCTGAGTCTGCTGGTTGTACTGGTGCTGGTCAGGATTATTCTTTCCTAAATTCAGCTAAGTTTAAAACTTCTGTATATGATTATTCAAATACTAAATTTATTATCGAACGCTTTGGTAATGGCTGGGGAGTCGGTGGTAATGGTCCGTATCACTACAATGCTCAAAATATGTGGCTTTACGTAAGATAAGCTTGATATTTAGATACAAAGACCAGTGCTGTTAAAACATCAACACTGGTCTTTTACTCCATAGCCAATTAAAAGGCGCTGCAATTCAGACCTTTATTTCGCTCTGTGCCGCTTTACTATGTCGCCCCTAGATTTCAGAGAGACCTGGTTGTATCAGATTCAGATTTTACATTGGTTTGGTCATCAAGTGATGAATGACCTTTGCATCGACCTAGAAAGTATCTGTATTTTCGTTACTGTCATCACAGATCTTACGGCGGAAGAAGGGATACTTACTGTCAGGGGGAACACTTGCTAATGCTTCCCAAATCGGAGTGACGACTTGACCTCCTAGGCTGTTTGGACTGTCCCAAGCGTCATCGCTGTACTGGAAGCTTATATAAGTCTGAGTCGCTATATTCACCCCTCTGGTTACGCCGAAAAATAAGTATGGTTCATCAGTGGCGATACAAGAATGAAACAAAGCTGTCAGGTCATCGTGATCCGCTGTGGCAATATCGGGGGCAAATGTCTGTAGTGTAAGTACCTGAGAAAGCAGGCTTAAATAGGGTGCTCTTTAGCTAATGGTTCAGTGCCGACTGAGATACTTAGTCGTGTACTGACAAAGCTATATAGTACATAGGCAAGAGGATTAGATTTCATAAAGTCACCTTACTTTTTCAGTTATCAAACTATTTGGCAGTTGGTATGAATAAAAATAAAGTTCAGGCACGAAAGTGACCGGTCGTTCAACTGATTTTGCTATGATTTAGGGTGTATCCGTAACAGTTTCTTCGCACATTAACCCTGATACATTCATATGATTGCTCGTATATTTAGGCTTTAATATTGAGTTTACCTTGAAAGTTTTTCCACCCAGGTGGGAATTTACCACGGAGCACGTAAGAAAACGCAATCAATTCAGCGATGACATAATAAAGCTCTTTGGGGATTTCTTCATGTAAATCTAGCTGCCCCAGCGTTTTGACCAGTGCAGGATCTTCGTGGATCATGATGTCTTTTTCTTTGGCTAAGGCAATAATTTCTTCTGCCAGTTCACCAAAACCCTTGCAGACGACCTCTGGTGACTTTCCAGCTTCGTATAAGAGCCCAACGGCTGTTTTTTGTTCCATAAGTTATACCTTTATGTTTACGATAGCATGTTTATCGTAAAACTGTTTTACCTGTACTGCATCTTCACGCAGTGCGATGTCTCCTACTTGCAAGCCATGGGCAGCTAGCTTACTTCTCAACGCATCTAAGTGCGGTTCAGCAAGTTGGCACACACTCGGGCTATCGCCGACAATTTCGCAATCAATGGCTTTATCCATCAACTCTGCTTGGACACTGAGCTGACCAAGTGCCTCATAATCAAAGTTTAGCCTGACAAACCATACTTGCTTTTCTGGCAACCCAGCCTTTGCCGGTTTTTTATATTTTCCAATTTGTAGCTCGCTTTGTCTGCACTCTGGCGGCGTTTTCATTGGTAAAAACAAGTTGATCAGCAGTTGACTTTCACTGTCAAACTTTTGACCTAGCGCCTGAGCTTGATTATTGACAGACATTGCGTTTTGAATAAAACCGAGTTCTTCCACTAAGTTTTGTTGTGCTGATAAATTCACCGCTTGAATAAATTGTTTTGGTTGTTGCAACTTATTACCTGGAAATAAGGTTTCTACCATGCTTGCGACTCGTTGTTCTTGAGAGATATTTTTGGGAAGTTGGCTCTCATGTTGGCTACTTAATTGTGTGCCCAGTAAGGCAACAAGTAACTTATCTAGCGCCTGAGTAAAACTGGTCATCGGTACACTGGTATTAAGTGGTGTTGCTATGCTTGGTAGGCGACTAAACAAGTCTTGACTAACCGCTTCAGGCGTTGCTTTTCCTTCATCCATTAAGCGTGAAAAAGCTTGGTGCACAAGCCGTGTGAGATCAACAGAATCGCCATTTTTAAAGGTCATTTTTTCTGAAATTTTCTCACTGAGCAATGCGGGATCTTTGGGATCTGGTAACTTATCTTGCAATAAAGAAGCTACTCGTAGCGGTTTGTTTAGAATGTGTGCCAAAGGCAGTGACGCAGGTGCCGTACTTTGAGACTTCTGTGCATGACGTAAAGGTATTACATCAGCTAATTGTGCTTGCGCTGCTAATTTTGTTTGGGTCACTCCCAACAGCTTAGAAGCAATTGGTGCATCGTTTTTTGGCAGCGCTGCTGAGAGTACTTGTTGGATCAATTGTAAACGCATCTCAAAAGGCATTTTTGCACCGCTGTTTTGATTTGCTAATCCAGAATTTGGCGACATGGGTTGTGCTTGATGGCTTGGCATTTTTTTGGTCGATACACCGTCATGTATAGGGGCAGTATTAGGTGGCTTTGGTGCGTCTACAACGGATGTTATTGATCCTTTTGTCGCTGCGCTACTTTGCGGCGATTGGGAGGCTGGTTGACTGACTGGCTTATCAAGCCCTGCGAAATTTTGCTTAATGCCATCAGAGAGCGCCATCAAAGCCTGATTAGTTGGTCGCACTGCGGCTAGCGTAATGAGAGGTTGATGCAAATAACTTTTGATGGACGGAGCGATAGAAGGGATTTGTTGATTAAGTGGAATGTGAGTTTGAGTTGTTGCTTGTGTCGCCGCACGATTAAAAAATGGGGTCTGTGTAATGGCTTGTAATGCTTGTTTTACGGTTTGTTTTATATCTGCCAAAGAGACATTAAAGAGTGGCTTATCATATTTCAAGGTCTGTTCTTGATATGATTGAGATGCTTCTTTTAGATGAGTTTGAAATACATGGGTATCTAACTTTGGAAGGATACTTTTGAGCGATGTGGTCAGTTTTACCTTAGTCGATTTCGAGGCGATGGCGACTTCTATACCATCTTGTTGTGGACTGAGTTTAGCGCCATGCCATACCTGCTTTTGGAGCTGTTTTAGCTCAGCGGGGGTCGATGTTTGGATGTGTGCAATATCATGTTGATGACGGCCCAGTTTCAATGTGCCTTTACTCTGGGCGAGTTGCACAAAATTGGGTACTTGCTGGCTGAGTTGACTTACTAATTGCGCGATGGCTTTTTTGGCAACCGGCATTTGATGTAGCTTGTCACCAAACATATTGAATACCTGCATCAATATTTTATCACTTTTTGCACTTAAGCTAGCAACCAATTTGGACTCTTGCTGTAGTAAACTACCAATACTAGGCGGGATAGGGACATTGACCCCAAGTTTTGGTAAGGCAAGCTGTGAATTAGGTGCCAGTTTGATGTGCGCATCGGTTTGTATGGCGCTGTGGTCGCCAAAGCCTTTTAAAACACCGAGTAAGCTGAGTAATGATTGTGCTGATTTTAATGATAATTTAGCTTCGGGGGTCGCGAGTGTTAGCACTGTGCCTGTTGCATCGAGCTTTAATTGGGCTTCAGGTAACTTCAATACTTGGTCAACACTGGCTTCACTACTTAAGCGCACAGGCTGCCAACGGCCTTCCAGCGCAACTTCCATTTGAATCGAGTCGGGCTTAATGACAATGTTTCGTGCCAAAAACGTCTTATCAGCTTCTAATTGCGGCTGATTGTTGCTACCTTGTGAAGATAATGTTGTTGGTGACACATTTGCTGGATGTTGTACAGGAATTGTTTGCTTATTCATTATTCTAAATCAAATTTTCGGTAATCGGTCACAAGGTATTATTCGTATTACAATATCACTATGATAGACTTACGCCCACATTTAGGGTCGTGAGAATAACAAATTTTGCTAGAGATTAAGGCTTTAACTTGTATCAAACAAGACCGTTGTTTGTTCGAATCACTTAACTTTTCATTGTTATCTGGTCAAATCATGCAAATAGAAGGCCCAAATGGTGCGGGAAAAACATCGTTGCTTAGAATTATTGCCGGTTTTTCTCAGCCAGATGAAGGTAGTGTTCTGTTTAATAAGAAAAATATTAGTGAAGATTACGATGATTTTGCACAGTCATTGCTCTTTATAGGGCATAAAACTGGTGTTAATCAGCAGCTCACTGCCTATGAAAATGTCATGCACTGGCTCACTGTACACGGTTATAAAAGTACTGAACCGGAAATTTATACCCTCCTTGGTAAGCTAGGTCTTGTCGGCTTAGAAGACGTCCCCGTAAGAACTTTGTCTGCTGGACAGCAACGTCGCGTCGCTTTGGTCCGTTTATGGCTCAATGATGCAAACCTTTGGATTTTAGATGAGCCTTTTACTGCGCTCGATAAGAAGGGCGTAGCCATGTTACAAGCACAGTTTCAGCGACACTTAGAGCAGGGTGGCGCGATTTTGTTAACAACTCACCAAGATCTCACCAACTCGTTTAGTTCTTTGCAAACATTGGTTTTGGAGTATCGCCACTGATGCAAGCAAGCAATTCATACTGGACGCTATTTTGCTCCGTTTATAAAAAAGATGTCACATTGGCATTTCGCCAGCGTGCTGAAATAGTGAATCCACTGCTGTTTTTTTTGATTGTGATCACCTTATTCCCGCTTGCGATTGGTCCGGAGCCAGGGTTATTGGCACGAATGGCACCGGGGATTATTTGGGTCGCTGCGCTTTTATCAACTATGTTAGGGTTAGATAAGATTTTTCGTGACGACTACATGGATGGCTCGTTAGAGCAGTTGATTGCTTCTCCATATCCATTGCCACTGGCCGTACTGGCTAAAGTTGCCGCACATTGGACAACAGCTGGACTGCCAATGGTAGTCATGGCACCTGTGTTCTCGATGTTGATGAATTTAGAGTCACAAGCGCTGGGTGCCACCATATTAACGTTATTAATTGGCACCCCACTATTGAGTTTTATTGGTGCCATTGGGGCAGGCTTGACTGTAGGCTTGCAAAAAGGCGGTATCTTGATGAGTTTGCTCGTTTTACCGCTTTATATACCAGTACTTATTTTTGCAACGTCCGCTATTGATACTAGCATCATGTCTTTAGCATATAGTGGACAGCTTGCAATCCTTGGTGCGATGCTAGCCGTCGCTTTAGTTACCGCACCAATTGCAATATCGTCAGCTTTAAGAGTGAGTGTAAGTTAAAATGTGGAAGTGGTTACATCCTTATGCCAAAGCGGAGCGTGCTTACCAATTGTGTAACACCTTGCTTCCGTACTTTGTAGTGGTGTCCGTGCTATGTATTGTAGTTGGATGGGTATGGGGGCTTGCGTATGCCCCAGCAGACTACCAACAAAAAGATAGTTACCGGATCATCTTTATTCATGTGCCTTCGGCGATTTTGTCGATGGGGGCATACTCATCTATGGCCATTGCAGCCATCGTTGCATTGGTGTGGCAGCTGCGAAATGCCGAGTTAGCTGTCATTGCAATTGCGCCTGTAGGGGCAGCGATGACAGCGATTGCGCTGATCACCGGCTCTGCATGGGGCAAGCCAATGTGGGGCGCTTGGTGGGTGTGGGATGCAAGGCTTACTTCAGAGCTTATTCTATTATTTTTGTACTTAGGTGTACTGTCGCTGTTCCACGCTTTTGAAGATAAAAAAGCAGGCGGAAAAGCCGCGTGTATTTTGGCCATTGTGGGTGTGGTTAACTTACCAATTATTCATTTTTCGGTAGAGTGGTGGAATACACTTCATCAAGGTGGCGCTATTACTAAATTTGATACATCAGCAATCGATCCATCAATGTTGTGGCCTTTGTTGATCAATATACTTGGGTTTGCAGCTTTAGTCGGAACACTTACCTTAATCCGCCTCAAAAATGAAATTATGCAGGTCGAGCAACATCGCCCTTGGGTCCGTCAATTAGTTAGTCGAGGTTGATTATGCAGTTTGAATCATTAAGCGACTTTATCGCCATGGGCGGTTATGGATTTTATGTGTGGCTGTCTTTTGGCAGTTGCGCAGCCATTATACTGGGTTTGCTATTTGGATCGTTATATGAAGGCAGGCAATTAAAACAACAAGTAAAGTCTCAAATGGCCAGAGAAGAACGTATTAAAAAGGCCAAAGATATGGAGGCCCAAGTATGAATCCAAGACGTAAAAAACGATTGTTTACAGTATTGGCGGTGATTTTTGGTATTGGTTCAGCGGTGGGTTTGACACTTTATGCACTACAAGAAAATATCAATTTGTTTTATACACCGAGTGAATTAGTGAATGGCAAGGGCCCTGAATTGGAGAAACCAACGATAGGTCAAAAGCTGCGTATTGGTGGTATGGTTGTACCTGGGTCGGTTGTACGTGATGAGACCTCCCTTGATGTTGAGTTTCAGCTCATAGATACGGGGCCTTTAGTGACTATTCGTTATCAGGGTATTTTGCCTGATCTGTTCCGCGAAGGGCAGGGGATCGTTGCTCAGGGGACATTGATTGAGCCAAATGTGATAGAAGCTTTTGAAGTCTTGGCAAAGCACGATGAAGAATATATGCCCTCTGAAGTAGCTGAGGCCGTTAAGGGGATCAAGCACGAAAAACCAAAATACAACTTAAATAGCGAGAACTAGTATGATCCCAGAAATAGGATATTTCGCGCTAGTTTTAGCTATGGCGCTGAGCCTACTACTGTGTATTTTCCCACTTTGGGGGGCTTATACGGGCAACCTAAGATTGATGCGTGCTGCACCTTCGTTAGCATTAGGGCAGTGTC
Organism: Pseudoalteromonas luteoviolacea CPMOR-1; assembly: GCF_001625685.1. GTDB lineage: Bacteria > Pseudomonadota > Gammaproteobacteria > Enterobacterales > Alteromonadaceae > Pseudoalteromonas > Pseudoalteromonas luteoviolacea_K. Next base: position 87,687 of record NZ_AUYC01000018.1, read on the forward strand.
TATTTGTCTTATTTTCATTTGGCATTCTTATCTATATCACGCTGACGGATGATTTTACTGTTGCGTATGTGGCACACCATTCAAGTAGTACGTTACCTTGGTACTACAAAGTAACGTCAACGTGGGGCGGACATGAAGGTGCAATTTTACTCTGGTTAGTCATGCAATCGAGCTGGACAGCTCTGGTTGCTTTGATGTCAAAATCATTGCCTTGGGTGCTCAGGGCGCGCGTACTTGGCGTACTTGGATTCCTTGGCGTTGGTTTTATGCTGTATACCTTGTGGATGTCGAGCCCTTTTGAGCGCTTATTACCTTACTTCCCAGTTGAAGGGCGTGATTTAAACCCGTTGTTACAAGACCCTGGCATGATCATACATCCACCACTGTTATACATGGGCTATGTCGGTTTGTCGGTGTCATTTTCTTTTGCCATTGCGGCACTTTTAACAGGTAAGCTAGATAATACTTGGGCGAAGTGGTCGCGTCCTTGGACCATGGTCGCTTGGGCATTTTTAACGTTAGGGATCACCATCGGTAGTTGGTGGGCTTATGCTGAACTTGGCTGGGGCGGCTGGTGGTTCTGGGATCCGGTAGAAAACGCATCTCTAATGCCTTGGCTTGTCGCAACAGCGTTATTACATTCGCTGGCGGTGACTGAGAAACGTGGCGTATTTAAATCTTGGACTGTCTTGCTGGCTATCGCTGCGTTCAGTTTATGTTTGTTAGGCACATTTATTGTCCGTTCGGGTATTATTGTTTCTGTACACGCGTTTGCAACAGATCCTGATCGTGGTTTATATATCCTCTCGTTCTTAGCGGTTGTGGTTGGTGGCAGCTTAGCTTTATATGCCGCACGCGTTTCACAGGTGCATAGTGAAGGACGTTATCGATTTGCGTCACGGGAAGTGGCATTGTGGCTCAATAATATTTTCTTAGTGGTTGCGACCTTAATTGTATTGTTAGGGACGTTACTGCCTATGATCCACAAAGAATTAGGCCTTGGTTCAATTTCAATTGGTGTCCCTTTCTTTAATCAGATGTTTGCTATTTTAATCGTGCCATTCGCACTGTTATTAGGTATTGCCCCAATGTTGCGCTGGAAGCAAAACAAATTGTCTCCGTTAGCAAAAAAATGGTTGGTCAATGTTGCGCTTAGCCTTGTGGCGACGGCTGCATGGTTGTTCTCTAGTTATGAGCAAGTCTCTGCGCTGACTTTTATGGCGACTGCACTGGCGGTTTGGATTGTGTTTTCTACTATCGCTGATTTATTGCAAAAAGTGTCATTACAAGCATCGGTATCTGAAGGTTTTAAGCGTTTAGGTTTGAGTTACTGGGCCATGGTATTTGGTCATATCGGACTCGCTTTTGTTGTTGCCAGTGTCACATTGACTTCTGCTTATTCAGTAGAGCGCGCTGTTGCTATGAAGCCTGGAGATATTGCGACATTGAATGAGTACCAGTATCGCTTTGATGGTGTCAAAGAGATACGAGGGCCAAACTACAGTGGCCATGCAGGCGTTGTAACGGTACTTAAAAATGATGAATTGGTTACGGAGCTTTATGCTGAAAAGCGTTTGTACGATATTGGTATGCAGTTTATGACAGAAGCCGCCATTGATGATGGCTTCTTCAGAGATCTATATTTGGCGCTGGGTGAGCAGATGAGTCAAGGGGCTTGGTCATTACGGATTTACCATAAGCCTTACGTTCGTTGGATGTGGCTTGGCGGGATTTTAATTTCGTTGGCCGGTTTTATTGTACTGGCAGATAAACGCTATCGTCGTCGTGTTAAAAAAGGAGCTCAGGCGTAATTATGAATCGTAAAATACTGGGCTTTTTGCCATTTTTAATTTTCGTTCTGCTGTGCGTATTTTTATATCAAGGATTGTTTGGTAACCCTAGAGAGTTACAAACCGGTCGATTAGGGCAAACTATGCCGAGCTTTAATTTACCTGATTTAATGGATGAAAATAAACGCTGGACAGAAAAAGAGTTACTGGGTGAAGTATATTTGATGAACGTGTGGGGCACGTGGTGTCCTACGTGTATTGCAGAGCTTGGGTATTTAACTAAGTTGCGTGAGCAGGGCGTTAAAATAGTGGGCTTGTATTATGAGCAGGCCTATGACCCTGATTTTGGTGACCATTTCGATATCAATGCGCTCAGAGAAGAAGTCGATACCATGTTAAGCCGAGCGGGTAACCCTTATCAGTTTAATATTTTGGACTTAGAGCGCAGCCTTGCGCTGGACCTTGGGGTATCGGGCGCACCGGAGACTTTTTTGGTTGATAAGGAAGGTACAATTTTGCTGCATCATACAGGGGACATTAATCAGCGAGTGTGGCGAAGTAAATTTTTACCTGCACTAGAGGAGCTGCAACGATGAAGATCAGAGTCGTATTTCTATTGGTGATGGTGCTGCTATTGAGTGCGGCTGTTGTCAATGCAGCTGAAGATAAATATGAATTTAAAAATGCTGAACAAGCCCAAACGTTTAAGGAATTAACGCTGGAGCTACGTTGTCCCAAGTGCCAAAACCAAAACATTGCAGACTCAGATGCGGTTGTTGCAAAAGATTTACGTGAAAAGGTTGTGGCTCTAGTACAAGAGGGGAACTCTAAGCAAGAAGTGATTGACTATATGATTGATAGGTACGGCTACTTTGTGCATTACCAGCCGCCTGTGACACCTGCCACTATTATTCTGTGGGTTCTGCCAGTAATTATCGTTGTGTTAGGCTTTGGATTTATCGTCTTTAGACAAAAAAAGGCGGCCAAAAAGCAATCTTGGAATGCAGAAGATGAAAAGCGTCTAGAACAATTAATTGCACAGTATCAGCGTAAGGAGCGTCACCAATGATGGAGTTAACTCACATGTGGGGGATGTTTGTACTACTGGCAATATTGAGTTGCTTATTTGTGGTGACCCCTTTTATGTGCAAAGAAAAAGTGGTTTCTGTTGATCATGATGCCAATGCACAACGTATTGAAATTTATCATCAAAGGTTAGATGAACTTAAAAGTGAACTTGAAAACCAGCGTATTGCACAAAGTGATTTTGAAGAGTCTGTTATTGAACTCAAACGACGTCTTCTCAATGAGTTATCGCCGGAGCAAACGTTAGATACTCGTGGTAATAATGTTGTATTAGGCGCTACGGGGGTTGCGTTTACCTTGGTTGTGAGTAGTGTGTTTTACTATTTCACGGGTAGTCATCAACAAATTGCCAGTTGGCAAAAAGCAGTGGAAAAGCTACCTGAATATGGTGAACGGGCAGTGTTGCAAATGGGTAACCCGTTGTCTGCAAATGAACTTCAAGCGTTTGCGTTGGGATTACGTACTAAATTGGCAAACAGTGGAGACGATGCCGTTGCGTGGATGCTGCTCGGACGTGTTGCTATGTCGTTGAATGACTACGAAATGGCAATGCAAGCATTTGATAAAGCGTTAGTCATGCAGCCTGACAATCATAATGTTCTGGTCAATTATAGCCAAGCATTACTCATTGAAGGTTCTGAGCAGAGTATTAATCGCGCAGCACAAATGCTATCGCGTGTATTGAGTAAAGATCCACAGAATATTGATGCGATCTCATTGTTAGCTCTGATTGCTTATGAGCGAGAGGATTGGCTAGAAGCGAAATCTGCATTTGAGGTGTTACTGTCAACCGTGCAGCCCAATGACCCGCGCTATACCATGATAAAACAGCGTATTGATGAGATAGCAGACAAGTTAGGAAACACGGAGCCGGTGAGTGCTGGATCTGGGCCTCAATTAAGTGTGAAGGTGCGTATTGACGATAAGCTTGTGAGCCAATTGCCAGACAACGCAACTTTGTTTGTGTTCGCAAAAGCAGCAAACGGACCAAGAATGCCACTTGCAGTGCAAAAACTTACAGTTTTTAACTTGCCTTTAGTTGTCACTTTGAATGATAGTATGGCAATGTTGCCAGATCTGAAGTTATCTAACTTTAAAGAAGTTGTGATAACGGCGCGTATTTCTGTTGATGACTCGGTGATGACACAAGCTGGCGAGCTTGAAGGTAACTCCGATGTGATCACATTGAATAAGGATATGCGTCAACAGGTTAATGTCACTATAAGTCGTGTTATAACCAGCACAGGAAGCTAAATGTATAAAAAAATTGTCGGTGCAGCACTTGCGTTAATGCTTGTTGGCTGTGCGCAGGTCCCAGAGGAAAAGCAAGACCCTCGTGATCCATTACAATCCATGAATAGGCCCATTTATGATTTTAATATGGATGTACTAGATGCCTATATTTTGCGCCCAGCGGCAAAGGGTTACGTTGCAATTACGCCTGCACCAGTACGCAGTAGTCTTGTTAACTTTACTACCAACATTGCCGCACCTACGGATGCAGTCAATGCTGCGTTGCAGGGAAAGCCGGGTGATGCAGGAGTCAATGTTGCTCGTTTTTTAATTAACTCTACAGTGGGTATTTTGGGGTTTTTTGATGTAGCGAAAAAAGTGGGCTTAGAACATAAAGACGAGGATTTCGGTCAAACGTTAGGTGTGTGGGGTGTGGGTGATGGCGCATATTTAATGTTGCCTGCTATGGGGCCGTCGACGGCTAGAAACCTTACCGGAGATTTAGTTGACAATATCGTGTTACCTGAAATTGCTTTAACGACACCACAAACTCTCATTGTGTTCGCATTGCGAGCGGTTGAGGCACGTGCTTCGTTGATGTCACAAGAAAAGTTGTTAAATGAATCACTGGATCCCTACACGTTCTTAAAAGACGTCTATTTCCAAAGGCAACTTTACGAGTTGCACGATGGCAACCCACCAATGGAAGAAGAGCCAGAAGACTTTGATGATGATTTCTTAGAAAATCTCTAATCAAAAACTAAGAAGCCAGCACTCGCTGGCTTCTTAGTTTTATGCCAGGTTTAAAACTTCCAGTTCATATTGAGCCACACCGTCCGACCCGCTTCATTAACCTTAGCGGTTTGATCATAACCACTGACCATTGCCCCTGAGCGGCTCAAATGTTCCGCATATGTTTTGTCAAAGACATTGTCGAGACCTAAATTAAAGACAAGGTCTTCAGACTGAGAATACGAGGTATTGAGGGCTAATGTGCCAAAACCATGGCTTTGCGAAACATCTTGTCCTGCGATATTACCCTGACCAATGGCCACTCGATGCTGACCTTGAGCTATTCGCCATAATCCGCCAAATTGCCATTTATCTTTGGTATAGTTCAGCGCAAAGCGAATTTGTAAAGGCGGTTGCTGAGCAAGGGCTATATTGTCAGTGCGATTTTCGCCTTTGACATAGTTTATACTCGCTGTTGCCATGAGGTTCTTGTTGACGTTGTAGCGGCTCTCTGCCTCAAACCCATAGGTTTGTGCGTCGATATTGCGAGTCACTCTACTGGCCATGCCCATTTTTTCATATAAGTTATCAGTGAGTAGATAATTATCGATCCGGCTGAAAAATACAGAGACTGAGTTGGTAAAAGCGCTTGATTGACCAAGCCACCCAATATCTAATTGATTAGTTGTTTCATGGTCAACAAGAAATGCACTTGGGCTATCGACAGCGCCACGACCACCGCCCATGACTTCCCAGTAATCAGGGAACCGCTCTGTGCGGCCTAAACCAATATAGTAACTGCTATTTTCTGATTGTGCTTGATAACGTGTAAAACCACTGATAAGGGTATCATTACGTGTCAGGTCTGCCGTTGGGTTAGGCACTTCTTTCATCATCACAGTGCGGGTTTGGCGTCTATCTGTAGCTTGCCAATCATCGATTCTTAAACCACTCACCCATTGGCTGTTTTGGCTCAGATGATATTCAATTTCAGCAAATAAGCCGGTTTGTTCGAATTCAGCTGTTTCTTGACGAGTCAATGACTCGACGGGGATATTTTCTAGATCTCGGCCAATTCGAATACGGTGGCGGTTTTGTTGATGATCTAATCCGTAGGCCAGAGCTATTGTGTCATTGAGTTCTGAATTGAGTAAGACTTTAGCACCGAAAGTTCTTCTGTCTGGGTTAGAGGATACGGGCGTTTTCATCATCATATTTGGCATAAATTGGCGTAAGCTGTGATTGTCCATGATGTGATCTATGTTGTTGAAAAAAATGTTGGCTTCAATGCTATCGACAAAGCCTTCTAACTCACTTTTTGACATCTGTAACGCAACTTGTGTGCGATCAAATAGGCTACCATCCATCATTCTATCGGCATAGGCAACTTCACCATCACTGCGACCAAGGCTGATACTATATAAAGTATTGTGATCTGGGGTGTAGGCAAATTGTGTATCTAGATTCCATTTGTCATACGCCGAATGAACAGGTGTCCCTTCTCCATCTTGGTAGTCGTCAGCCGTGCTATAACTAGCTGCAATTCTGGCAAAATAATCTTCTGTGCCTGTTTTTATATCACTGTTTATAACACGTTTTCCAAAGTCACCCAGTGTGGTGTTAACGAAACCCGTTGTACCACGCTCGAGCAGGCGCTCTGATTCTCGCTCGAATACCACCGTTGCGGCGCTATTACCCGGGCCGTATAAAACCGTTTGCGGCCCTTTGATAACGGTTAAGGTATCGTAAGTTTGCGGCGTAATATACGCCGTAGGAGGATCCATTCGACCACCACAGCCACCCAATGTAACACCACCGTCGGTGATGATGTTGATACGAGAGCCTGCCATACCCCTAAATACAGGATCACTACTTGCGCCCCCTTTTTTTACGAGTGAGAAGCCTGCGATGCTAGAAAGAAGATCTGCGCCATCCTGTGCGGGTAACGGTTGTCTAGTCGCTTTGGGATCGGTTTTAATATCGAGTGGACTATGCATAGGAGCAATGACTTCGATATGCTCCATCGTTTGCTCGGATTGTGCTTGTCCTTGCCAAGCAAAGGATGCTGTTATCGCTGTGCAGATCAGACGCTTCTTCATGGTTGTCCTCAGAGTGATGTCTCAACGTAACTTTTAGTGAGTCAGTTGATTTAATTATCAATAGTTTATTCTGAGGTGCATTTTACTGATGCAGGGACAAGTTGGGATGTGACAAAATGTCGCACTGTCACAAAAAGTATAAGAAATTTGATGTAACGCAAAATTTATTTGTATTGAAAGTGGTGATCTGCATTATCACCACTTGAATTTTAAAGCGTTAAATACCCATCGCTTCGACTTGTTGATCGCACCATTGTAGGGCTTCTGAGTATAGTTCGGGGAGTGATTGAGCTTGCAAATTCAATTGCTCAGTGAGTTTTGACGCGTCAGCCCAGTTGGCTTGCTCATATGCCATAACGAGGTTTAAATACTGCGCCAGTATACCTTCACCTTGCAATAACGCATCTTTGATGTCTATGGTCAAAGGTAGCTTTTGCATCACGCTTTGCATGGTTTCATCTAAGATTGCGTCCATCAACGACATCATCCCAGTTAAAAAAGCCATACCTGTATCACGCATTTCACTATGTTTAATTGAGATAAGTTCACAAAATCTCGCGCGTGTAAGCGACAGTCGGATAAGTTCCATGGGCTTTTCTGAAGCAACTTGTGATGCAAAGAGTAAAGAGAGAAATTTTTTCAGTTCTTGATTACCTAGCACAACCAGTGCTTGTTTGATTGTGGATATTTCTGCCCTGCGTTTAAAAGCTGCTGAGTTAGAATAACGTAGCAATTTGTAGCTAAGGTTTACATCGCGTTCGAAGACTTGTGTAATTCGTTTTAGATCCACATCAACACTCGATGTTTCATATAATAGCTCTGCTAACGCCATTTCTGATGGTGGAAGTGCTTTTGTCTGAACCATTTCAGGTTTGGCGAAGAAAAACCCCTGAAAGAGTGTAAATCCAAGATCAAGCGCAAGCTGGTACTGTTCATGGGTTTCTACTTTTTCGGCAACGAGTTCAATATTTTTATGCGGTGCGATGGCTTCTTTAAGCTCATGGATCTCATCAACGCTAGTTACCAACATATCCACTTTGATTTGATCAATATAAGGGTAGAAATGGCGCCACACTTTCTGATGTTTATAGTCGTCTAAAACCAGTTTGTAGCCTTTTTCTTTGAGATCTTGTACTGCTGCTAACAATCGCTTCCCAGGTTGAACTGTTTCTAAAATCTCTACTATTAACTGATCACGCCCCATCATAGTCGGGTACCCTTTAAGAATAGTTTCAAGGGTAAAGTTGATATAGGCAGGCTTGCTGTCAGTGAGATCTTCTAATCCGAAATTAAATTGACTACCTTCGATTAATTTTGATGTGGCTTCAACATCATCGATATTGGGAAATACGTTGTCGACGCCATCGCGAAATAGCAGCTCATATCCAACGACTTCTTTGTTGATGTTTAAAATAGGTTGCCTAGCGGCATAAAAATACATGGAACGAGACACCCAATCGTTACTTCACTTCATTTCAATATAAGGCAATCTACAACGTATTTCATTATAAAATTTACACTTTCTTAGTATTTTCGTACTAAAGGGTAATATTTTAGAGTGTGAAATGTGCAACAGCAGCTATTTAAGCAGACTTACTTGGGGGTGAGAGGGAGCCATGATATAGTGCGCCTTTGTTTTTGGCTTTTGTTCCAATATCAGTTAAGAAGTTAGTTTACTGTTATTCGGAGAGAAGCTCTTTTTAACGGAGGTCATTTTGGAAATTGGCACGATGATATCGCTGGCTTTGTATTTTGTTGCAATGTTAGCTATTGGCCTTTATGCCTATCGTAAATCTACCGATGATGTATCAGGTTACATGTTAGGGGGTCGTAATTTACCACCCAGCGTAGCTGCACTATCAGCAGGTGCATCCGACATGAGTGGTTGGATCCTAATGGGATTGCCAGGTGCAATGTTCCTTACAGGGTTCAGCAGCACGTGGATAGCGGTTGGTTTGGTAATTGGTGCGTTCTTAAACTATCTACTTGTTGCACCAAGACTACGTGTCTACACCGAGGTTGCTAATGACGCAATCACGATTCCAGATTATTTTGCAAATCGCTTTGAAGACAATAGCAACGCACTGCGTATTGTATCTGCGATTGTTATCATTGTTTTCTTCACCTTGTACACTTCATCAGGCGTGGTTGCAGGCGGTAAGTTATTTGAAAACTCGTTTGGCATGAGCTACGAAACGGGCTTGTATGTGACAACCGGTGTGGTTGTACTTTACACGCTGTTTGGTGGGTTTTTAGCTGTGAGCCTCACAGACTTTGTACAAGGCTGTATTATGTTTATTGCGCTTGTATTAGTGCCTTTGGTGACATTCAGTTTACTAGAGCAGCCGTTAATTGCGACGCTGAATGAATTAAACCCAGATATGCTGACGTGGGTTGGCGCTGGTGGCGTAATTGGTATCATTTCTGCGATGTCTTGGGGTCTAGGGTATTTTGGTCAGCCACACATCATTGTTCGCTTTATGTCTGTGCGCAGTGTTAAAGATATGCCAACAGCCAGAAATATTGGTATGAGCTGGATGATTGTGGCAACCGTTGGTGCTATCACAACGGGCCTGTTTGGCGCGGCTTATGCACATGAGAATAGCATCGTTGTAAAAGATGCTGAAACCATCTTTTTGGTTCTGTCTGAGTTGCTATTCCACCCATTGATTGCAGGCTTCTTACTGGCTGCAATTTTAGCGGCGATTATGAGCACGATTTCATCACAGTTATTGGTGAGTTCGAGCTCTTTGACTGAAGATTTCTACAAAGTATTCATTAAGCCAAATGCGACAGACAAAGAACTCGTCATGGTTGGTCGTATCAGTGTCGCGGCTGTATCAGTGTTAGCTATTTATCTTGCACATGATAGAGAAAGCACCATCTTAAGCTTAGTGAGCAATGCGTGGGCAGGTTTTGGTGCTGCATTTGGTCCTCTGGTATTGTTTAGCTTATTCTGGAAGCGTATGAACTTCTCAGGCGCGCTTGCTGGTATGGTCGTTGGTGCTGTGACTGTGCTTGTGTGGATCTATGCGCCATTCACCATTGCAGGACAAAGCCCAAGTGGATTCATTTACGAAATCGTACCTGGCTTCATTGCAGCATCCATTGCGATTGTGGCAGTGAGCTTAATGACTGCACCGCCTTCTAAAACGATAGAAGCGAAATTTGAAGAAATGAATCGTGGCCTGTAAACACGCTGTAGCGATAAAAGTAAAAGGTGAGCTTCGGCTCACCTTTTTTGTTTTACTCAATAAACTTAAAATTAAAGCTGTACGGGAGGAATATTGTTATCGTTCTGTCTTTCCATGTTTGGCTGTGTTGCTATTTTAATCACAGATTGCCATGCTTAAACATAATGAACAGAGATTGATTTGAAAAGCAGCCGTGCAGCTAAGTGGCACACGGCTCGATATTAGTTAGTCTTGCACAGAGCGTAGTAGTGCATTTACACCGACTTTTTCACGGGTCTGTTGGTCTACTTTTTTCACGATAATTGCAGCGTAAAGACTGTGTGTGCCGTCTTTACTAGGCAGTGAGCCAGGAACTACAACAGAGCCTGCAGGGACTCGACCATAGTGAATTTCACCGGTTTCTCTGTCATAAATACGCGTGCTTTGCGAAATGTACACACCCATTGAGATAACAGCGCCTTCTTCAACGATTACACCTTCAACAATCTCTGAACGTGCACCGATAAAGCAGTTGTCTTCAATAATTGTTGGATTAGCTTGTAACGGCTCTAGGACACCGCCAATGCCAACACCACCAGATAAGTGAACATTTTTACCAATTTGTGCACATGACCCCACGGTTGCCCATGTATCAACCATTGTACCTTCGTCAACGTAAGCACCAATATTGACGTAAGAAGGCATAAGTACGACGTTTTTACCGACGAAACTACCTTGACGAGCGACTGCATTTGGTACGACACGCATGCCGCCTTGCTGGAATTGCTCTGGTGTATAATCACTAAATTTAAGTGGTACTTTGTCGTAAAATTGGTTTACGCCATCGTTCATTGGTTGGTTATCACGAATTCTAAAAGACAGTAGTACTGCTTTTTTTAGCCATTGGTGAACAACCCACTCACCGCTTACTTTTTCTGCTACACGTGCAGCACCTTTATCCAGTAACTCTAAAGAATCAACAATTGCATTTTTAACTTCGGGTGCAACAGAAGATGGTGTGATGCTGTCGCGGTTTTCCCACGCTTGTTCAATTATACTTTTTAAATCCGACATGGTTTCCTCTTTTATTCAGATTCGGCGTTTAATTTTTTCATTAGTGAATGATGTAAAGCAGTTTTTTCATCATCACTTAATGCTAAATAATGTTCATTTGAGACTACGAAAAAGTCCTCTGCACGCTCTCCAACAGTGGTGATCCGTGCTGCGTGGATATGAAGGTTATGAACCTGCAATACTTCCGCAATTTTAGTTAATAGACCCTGAATATCAACGGCCTGTATCTCTACTAAGTTTCTGTCGACACGGGCATGTGGGCGCACAATGACTTTAGGTTTAATATTAAAGTCTTTGAATCGCTGCGAGCGATTTTTCTTTAGGCGTATTTTTTTCTTGGGATCAGCAAGGATACTGTCGAGTCCTCTGCGTAAATTTTTCGCGCGGCTCCCACTAATTGCATCGCCATTGACTTCTAAAATCACAAAGCTAAAAACCACGTAACCATCTTTAGTCGTCATGACTTGAGCATGCTGGATCTGTGCTTTTTTAGTGCCAATTACAGACACAAGCTTGGCAAATAAGCTGGCTTCATAAGGGGCATAAACAAATACTTGCGTACCACCATGCATTGGCTTTTCAGATACCGCAACGCCAGATTTAGTCTCTTTTTCAAGAGAAAGTAGGTACTCACTTTGCCAGGAGATTTGCTCTTCACTGAAACCTGTAAAATAGTTTGCTTTAAATCGTGACCAAAGTGCGATGACATTGGTTTCTTCAAAGCCTATTTCAACTAACCTCTGCATCGCTTGGGCCTTTTTATCACGGATCTGATCACGCATATCCATGGGGTGCTCCAAGCCCAGTCTTAAAGCACGTTGTGCATGTAAATAAAGCTCGCGTAAAAGGGTGTTTTTCCAATCATTCCATAAATTGTCATTGGTCGCGCGGATATCTGCCACAGTTAAGCAGTAAAGATAATCGAGCTGACGTTCATTTTTCACTTTAGAGGCAAACTCATTAATGACATCTGGGTCATTGATGTCTTTACGTTGCGCGGTAACTGACATGAGCAAGTGATGCTGAACTAGCCAAGCAATGAGCTTAGCATCTGATGGGGTTAATTTGTGCATGCTGGCAAATGCAGTGGCATCAACAGCGCCTAGTTCTGAATGGTCTCCGCCACGCCCTTTGGCAATATCGTGGAAAATAGCGGCCAGATACAGTAACTCGGGTTTATCCATTCGTGTCACGATCTCAGCGCAGATAGGGAAATCTTTACTAAGCTGCTTGTCGCGGTATTTATGGATGTTATTAATCAGCTTATGAGTGTGTTCATCCACCGTATACGCATGAAATAAATCAAATTGCATTTGACCAAATATACTACGCCACTGTGGCAAATAGGCTGCAATAATGCCGTGCTTGTGCATTAATGTGAACGCTCGCCCCATACCATTTGGATGCTTTAGCAGCCGCATAAATGCGTCACGACATGCAGCATAGTCTTGCAAGTCTCCGAGCAATCGCCTGCGTACTTGCCTAACCGAACGTATGGTATTTGGATCAATATCTGTGATGTCAGTATTGTCAGCGATATGCTCAAAAAGAACGATTAGGTTCTCTCGTAAAAAGAATGCTGAGGGATCTTTTACCCGTATTTTGTTGCCGATACGTTCAAAATGCGCATCTAAAGGTGTGACAAGGTGTGCATCGTGATCAGGCAAGATACTTTGTTCAAAATAGGCGAGCAGCATTTGGTTCATCTCACGAACACGACTCATGATCCTAAATAAACGTTTCATCATACGTTCGACCGAAGGCTTGCCCTCCGAGCCAAAGCCAAGCAATTCAGCGGCATGCGGCTGATAATCGAACAATAATCTATTTTCACTGCGCCCAGCTGCGAGGTGCAGCGCAAATCGAATATTCCATAAATTTTCCAAGCACTCCATCAGTTCTTGGTATTCTTCATGGGTCAAATAGCCATGGCCGATCAGTTCTTCTAATGTCTCCGCATGGAAGTGTTTTTTAGCAACCCAAAAAATAGTTTGTAAGTCTCTTAAACCACCTGGGTTTTCTTTGATATTTGGCTCGAGGTTATAGGCAGTACCATGGCATTTTTTACGTCTGAGCTTTTGTTCTTTCACTTTAGCAATAAAAAAATCATCGGATCGCCATATCGGAGTCTTAACGATATGGCTTTTCAATCGTTCAAACTCGACAAGGTTACCGCAAATGAGCCGACTTTCGAGCAAGCTTGTCGTGAAGTGCACATCTTTACGTTTTTGTTCTAGTACTTGCTCATGTGTGCGGACACTATGACCGATGTCTAAGTTTAAATCCCATAAATACGTGACAAATGTCTCAAGCGCATTACGTAATTCGTTACTGGGTTCCCCATCGGTCAATAACAAAAAGTCTATGTCGGAAAATGGGTGAAGCTCACCGCGTCCATATCCACCGATTCCGATCAACGCCAATTGTGGAAATTCAGATAATCCGGTTTGAACAAATAACTTTTTTAGCAGTGTATCGATGAACTCAGAACGTGCTTTGATCAGCAACCTGACTGGCTGTTTTGAAAATTGATTGTTGAGCCACTTGTAAAAGTAGTTCATACAGCCTTTGTAATCATTAAGTTGCTCAGCTTGTTCAAGTAACAACTTTACTTTATTTGGTAACGCCACGAGAGATCCTTGGAACACAAGATGGAATCAGTTTACTTGTATATTGGGATGACTTGAAGCAGCGAAAGTACGTTTTTTGCGGGTTTTGTGAGATTGATGGGTTAAATGGATATTTTTTACCTAATCCGGTTCCAAACTCGTCTGTGATTTTGGATGCTGCTTGCTCATCACAAGCAGCATCAATTGACTTAGGCGTGCTCGATCACACGGTCGATCGTGTCATCTTTACGGTGCGTTAGGATTTCAACGCCATTGTCCGTGACAAGCAGTGTGTGTTCCCATTGTGCTGATAAACTGCGGTCTTTAGTGACAACAGTCCAGTCATCTTTGAGTAACTTACACTGACGCTTACCCGCGTTAACCATAGGCTCTATGGTTAAACACATACCTGCTTTGAGCGTTTCACCAGTACCCGGTTTACCATAGTGCATAACTTGTGGTTCTTCGTGGAATTGCGCACCAATACCATGGCCGCAATATTCACGAACGATAGAGTAGTTGAAGCCTTCAGCAAACTTTTGAATAGCGGCACCAATATCACCAAGACGCACGCCCGGTTTTACCATTTTAATCGCTAGATAAAGAGACTCTTGTGTGATTTCACTTAAACGTTTGCCCTGAATACTTGGCGTGCCAACGTAAAACATTTTTGACGTATCACCATGGTAGCCATCTTTGATAACGGTGACGTCGATATTGACAATATCACCTTCTTTTAATGGTTTCTCATTGGGAATTCCATGACAGATAACATGGTTAACAGATGTACAAATTGACTTTGGGAATCCATGATAGTTGAGTGGTGCAGGTATGCAGCCTTGTACATCCACAATGTAATTATGACAAATTGTATTTAATTCGTCTGTGGTAACCCCTGGCTTCACAAACTCCTCGATCATTTCCAACACTTCAGCCGCTAACCTACCGGCAACACGCATTTTTTCGATTTCTTCAGGGGTTTTAATCACTGCACTCATTGAGACTCCAAGTCATAATTTTTACAAAGCAATGACGAGCAAATTTTGGTCTCATCATTGAGTTAATTTATTTTATATGGTATAAAGCGCGCCGTCTTTTTACAAATAAATCTTCCAGATTTGATCTTGAGGTTGTTTGTACTTAAGGCACGCAAAATTTAATTTTAACACACACACATATCGACACATACACTTGGGTGCATGTTTGTATCTAAAAAGATACGCAATAAGCATGTTGGTGCTATGGGATATGTGGAGGCCTAACCCTACTAAATAGAGGAAAATACAATGGCAAACGTTTCAATGCGCGATATGCTTCAAGCTGGTGTTCACTTCGGTCACCAAGCACGTTACTGGAACCCTAAGATGAAGCCGTTCATCTTCGGTGCACGTAACCGCGTTCACATCATCAACCTAGAAAAGACAGTTCCACTTTTCAACGATGCACTTAAGTTTTTATCAAACGTTGCATCTAACAAAGGTAAAATCCTTTTCGTTGGTACTAAGCGTGCAGCTGGTGAAGCAGTTAAAGAAGCAGCTATCTCAAGTGAGCAGTTCTACGTAAATCACCGTTGGTTAGGTGGTATGTTGACTAACTGGAAAACAGTTCGTCAATCAATCAAGCGTCTTAAAGACCTTGAAGCACAAAGCCAAGACGGTACTTTCGAGAAGCTTACTAAGAAAGAAGCGCTAATGAAAACGCGTGAAATGGAAAAGCTTGAGAAGAGCCTTGGTGGTATCAAAGATATGGGCGGTCTACCTGACGCTATCTTCGTAATCGATGCTGACCACGAGCACATCGCTATCCGCGAAGCTAACAACCTAGGTATTCCAGTAGTATCTGTTGTTGATACTAACTCAAACCCAGATGGTGTTGACTTCATCATCCCTGGTAACGACGATGCGATCCGTGCAATCCAGCTTTACACTGGCGCTGTTGCAACTGCTATCACTGAAGGTCGTGAAAGCAACATCGTTGCTCAAGCAGAAAACGACGATTTCGTAGAAGCTGAGTAATTAGCTGTCATCAAGTCTTCATCCAATTGTGATGAAGACTTGATATTCTTTACAAGCGGTAATTCGCTTATCAAAAAACCGAATTCAGAATTGAGGATATTCTAATGGCTGTAACTGCTGCCCTAGTTAAAGAACTTCGCGAGCGTACTGGCGCTGGCATGATGGATTGTAAAAAAGCACTAACTGAAACTAACGGTGACATCGATCTAGCGATCGAGAACATGCGTAAAAGTGGTGCTGCTAAAGCTGCTAAGAAAGCGGGTAACATCGCTGCAGAAGGTACAATCCTTATCAAGCAAGGCGAAGGTTTCGCTGCACTTCTTGAAGTTAACTGTCAAACTGACTTCGTTGCTAAAGACGAAAACTTCCTAGGTTTTGCTAACACTGTTCTTGACGACGCTGTTGCTACTAAGGCAACAATTGCTGACCTTCAAGCTAAGTTCGAAGAAACACGTGTTGCTCTAGTTGCTAAAATCGGTGAAAACATCAACGTTCGTCGCGTTGAGTACATCGATGGCGACAAGCTATCTGCATACCGTCACGGCGACCGTATCGGTGTTGTTGTAACTGGTGATGCTGACGAAGAAACACTTAAGCACGTTGCAATGCACGTTGCTGCTTCTAAGCCTGACTTCCTGAAGCCAGAAGACGTACCAGCTGACGTTGTTGAAAAAGAAAAAGCGGTTCAAGTTGAAATCGCTATGAACGAAGGCAAGCCTGCTGAAATCGCAGAAAAAATGGTTATTGGTCGTATGAAGAAGTTCACTGGTGAGATCTCTCTTACTGGTCAAGCTTTCATCATGGAGCCTAAGAAGTCTGTTGGTGAGTACCTTAAAGAGAAAGGCGCTACTGTTTCTTCATTCATTCGCCTAGAAGTAGGTGAAGGTATCGAGAAGAAAGAAGAAGACTTCGCTGCTGAAGTTGCTGCTCAAATCGCAGCTGCAAAAGGCGAATAATCGCAATAGAATAATCTTATTGACATAAAAGTGTTGATTTGCTTTTGCGTCAATGAAGAAAATTCTCTAAAATAACCGCGCATTTATGTCTATCATAAGCGCGGTTATTTTTTGTCTCAATTTTAACTTGGCCCGGAAATTATGACTATCAATCGAAAACCTGTTTTTAGACGCGTTCTTCTTAAATTAAGCGGTGAAGCTTTAATGGGAGATGAAGGCTTTGGTATTGATCCAAAAGTATTGGATCGTATGGCTCAAGAGATCAAAGAGCTTGTAGAACTCGACGTAGAAGTGGGTTTGGTTATCGGCGGCGGTAACTTTTTACGCGGTGGTTCATTAGCAGAAGCGGGTATGAACCGTGTTGTTGGTGATCACATGGGTATGTTAGCGACAGTGATGAATGGTTTGGCAATGCGTGATGCACTTCATAGAGCATTCGTAAATGCCCGTTTGATGTCAGCTATTCCACTTAATGGCGTGTGTGATGCCTATAATTGGGCTGAGGCAATTAGCTTGTTAAAATCAGGCCGTGTTGTTATCTTTTCAGCAGGTACTGGTAACCCATTCTTTACAACTGATTCAGCAGCATGTTTACGCGGTATTGAAATTGAAGCTGATACAGTAATTAAAGCAACCAAAGTAGATGGCGTTTACAGTGATGATCCTGTTAAAAACCCAGAAGCTACTTTGTATAGTCAGCTTACGCATGACGAAATTATTGATAAAGAGCTCAAAGTAATGGATTTAGCTGCATTCACTTTGGCCCGTGACCACAATATGCCACTGAGCGTATTTAACATGAACAAGCCAGGTGCATTGAAGCGTGTTATCATGGGTGAAGATGAAGGCACCTTGATCACGTCAAAAAAAGCGGCAGAATAAATAGCAATTGAGAATGGGGCTTGAGGCCCCATTCTTATAGAATAACCCAACCTTTTGGCACGCATTGCTGAGGTTGGAACAGTAAAAATAGGATTGCAACTGTGATTAATGATATCCAAAAAGACGCTCAAGAGCGCATGAAAAAAAGTGTGGCGGCATTAGCAAGCCAACTTTCTAAAATTCGTACAGGCCGTGCACACCCAGCACTACTTGATGGTATTTCAGTATCTTACTATGGTGCTGACACGCCTTTAAACCAGGTTGCAAACGTGACAGTAGAAGACTCACGTACATTGGCTATTAATGTTTTTGATAAGTCATTAGCGCAAGCTGTAGAAAAAGCGATCATGGCTTCAGACTTAGGTCTTAACCCAATGTCAGCTGGTACCGTTATCCGCGTACCTCTACCTCCACTTACAGAAGAACGTCGTAAAGACTTAATCAAAATCGTACGTGGTGAAGTTGAAGGTGGTCGTGTTGCAGTTCGTAACATTCGTCGTGATGCAAACGGTGACATTAAATCACTGTTAAAAGATAAAGAGATTTCTGAAGATGAAGCGCGTCAAGCAGAAGATCAAATTCAAAAGATCACTGATGCACACATCAAAGAGATGGATACACAATTAAGTGCAAAAGAAGCAGAGTTAATGGAAATTTAATTTCTATTACTCTGATTTTTTTGACCAAAAAGCCGCGTTATCGCGGCTTTTTGTTGTTTCAAGCACAGTAAAATACGCACCATAAATTATAGTTTGCTGTATTTACACACATTTTAAAATTTAGTATGAAAATCAAGCGTTTTGTCTTAAGTTTTAAGATAAAGAATTTTATTAGGTTTGCAGCGATGACTGCGCTATACTAGGCGGCGTTTTTTTTATTTAAAATAGTACTATGGTTTTAAACGCTGACGCGATTTCTCAACAATCACTACCTAAGCATGTTGCCATAATTATGGATGGCAACGGACGATGGGCTCAAGCCCGTAAGCGTCCGAGAGCTTATGGTCATAAAAAAGGTGTCGACTCTGTTCGCAGCGCTGTACAGTTTTGCTCAAAATTAGGTATTGAGTCTTTGACTCTGTTTGCATTTAGCAGTGAAAACTGGCGTCGACCTGAAGACGAAGTCAGTACCTTGATGGAATTATTCCTTTTTGTCTTAAGTAAAGAAGTAAAAAAGTTACATAAAAATAATGTAAAACTAAACATAATTGGGGATATATCAAAGTTTCCTACAAGTTTGCAGGATAAAGTTCATGATGCCCATGCATTAACTGGACAAAATACTGGGTTGCAGTTGAATATCGCCGCAAACTATGGTGGTCGTTGGGATATTGTCAATGCTGCTCAAACGCTTGCAGAAAAAGTTCAAAGCGGTGAGTTAGGTGTTAATGATATTACAGAAGATGCGCTGACAAATAACATGTCAATGTCAGACCAAAGCCCGCTTGATTTACTCATTCGTACAGGCGGTGATTATCGGATCAGTAACTTTTTGCTATGGCAAGCTGCGTACGCAGAATTATATTTCACAGAAACTCTTTGGCCTGATTTTAACGAAGAGGCTTTCTCAGAGGCAATCGCTTGCTATATTTCTAGAGAGAGGCGCTTTGGTTGCACAGGTGAACAAATAAAACAACTACTCGCCGAGAGCAATACAACAAGTTAAAGGTATTCAGTTTGTTAAAACAACGTATTATGACGTCGGCTGTGCTTGCACCGCTGGCGCTGATTTTAGTATTTTACACGCCGCTAAACTTGTTTAGCGTTATTGCAGCATCAATCGTACTGCTAGGAGCCTGGGAGTGGGCCTCTTTAATGGGGATCTCAAAACCGTTGTACCGTTTGGCATATGTTGCAGTAACTGGTGTATTTATTGCTACTTTACACTTCCATTGGCCTATAGAGAGCCTTTGGCAGTCTGGTAAATTGGTGGCAGATGCAAATTACGTCTTTACGCTCGCAGCCGCTTGGTGGATTGTGGCCACTTTACTGGTGACACGTTATCCAAAAATGGCAAAGTCATGGAGTCAGGGCATCGTGATGCCAGCGATCGCAGGCTTTTTAACTCTCATACCTTTATGGCTTGCTTTAAATGTACTTCGAAGTGCAGACTATCATGCATCAGAGCAATTTGGCTCGGTACTTATCATGGTGGTTCTTGGGATTGTATGGAGTGCTGATATCGGTGCGTATTTTGCGGGGAAAAATTTAGGTAAAAGAAAACTAATGCCCAATGTGAGCCCTAATAAAACAATCGAAGGACTCATTGGTGGATTGATCACAGCGGTCGTGTTTGTATTGATTTTTTGCTACTGCTCCGATGTTGAACATAAACATTGGTTAATGTACGGCTTGTTAACCGTGGTGATTGCATTGTTTTCGGCGATTGGTGATTTGCTTGAAAGCATGTTTAAGCGTGAAGCTGGATTAAAAGATTCAGGCAGCTGTTTACCCGGACATGGTGGTATATTAGATCGTATTGATAGTTTGACGGCAGCTGCGCCAATGTTTGCCCTGTTTTATGCTTGGACGGTCACACTATGAGTACAGCTGTAATGCCTGCTCAGCAGGTGGTTATTCTCGGCTCAAGTGGTTCTATTGGTACGTCAACTCTAGATGTAATTAGCCGTAACTCAGCGCGATATAGTGTGTTTGCTTTGGTTGCAGGTAAGAATGTTGACGCTGTATATCAACAAGTTATTGAGCATAAACCGAAATATGTCGTGATGAACGACGAAGACGCTGCAAAAGCGCTAAGCGTACGACTGAGTGGCGTCGCGACTGAAATCATGAGCGGTACTCGCGCAATGTGTGAAGTCGCATCACATGATGATGTTGATGTTGTAATGTCTGCGATTGTTGGTGCAGCAGGTTTGTTGCCAACTTTGGCTGCGGTTGAATCCGGAAAAAAAGTCTTACTTGCCAATAAAGAATCTTTGGTGATGTCCGGTAAATTATTTATGGACAAAGTCAAAAAACATGGCGCGACTTTATTGCCCATAGACAGCGAACATAATGCGATTTTCCAGTGTATGCCGCGTGAGATGCAACAGGGGAAGACCACGGACTTTTCACCTCTAGGTATCCACAAAATATTGCTTACAGGCTCAGGTGGTCCTTTCTTAAATCGTGATATCCAGACTTTGTCTCAAGTGACGGTCGCAGAAGCTGTAGCACACCCAAACTGGTCTATGGGCCAGAAAATCTCTGTTGATTCAGCAACAATGATGAATAAAGGGTTAGAGTTTATTGAGGCAAAGTGGCTGTTTGATTGTCAGGCCGACGATATTGAAGTTGTTATCCACCCACAGAGTATGATCCATTCAATGGTTCAGTATCAAGATGGCTCTGTGATCGCACAAATGGGGCAGCCAGATATGCGCACCCCCATCGCGTATGGTTTGGCTTATCCTGATCGCATTGATGCAGGTGTTCAACCGCTCGACTTTTCACGCATGAAAGACTTTACATTCACTGAGCCAGATTATAAGCGCTATCCAAATCTTAAGTTAGCCATTGAGGCTTGCCGTTTAGGGCAAGCTGCAACAACGACACTGAATGCTGCCAATGAAATATCAGTTGCTGCATTTTTACAGGGAAAGATTGGTTTTATGGATATTTTTAAAGTGAACGAACAAGTACTTTCTAATAGTGTATTAGGTGAGTTAGACACCATGGAAGAAATTATTGATATGGATGCTCAAGCGCGTCGATTAGCTCAAGAGCTTGTGTTAAGGCAGGTCGGTTAATGTTTGATTTTTTCTGGAATCTGGGTTCTTTTATTGTCGCACTGAGTATATTGGTAGCGGTTCATGAGTATGGACATTTTTGGGTTGCCAGAAAATCCGGCGTGAAGGTTTTACGCTTTTCGATTGGGTTTGGAAAGCCGTTATTTACTTGGTATGACAAGTTGGGTACAGAGTACGCGATCTCTGCGATCCCACTTGGTGGTTATGTCAGAATGCTTGATTCACGGGTCGATGATGTATCAGAGCAAGATAAACTTCTGACGCTTAATAGTAAATCGGTTTATGCTCGTATGGCGGTTGCTGCGGCAGGGCCGATAGCAAATTTCTTATTCGCGATTCTCGCATTAGCCATAATGTATATTGTGGGCGTTCAAAACGTTAAACCCGTCGTTGGTTCTATTGCATCTGATTCAATCGCTTTTCATGCGGGTATGCAATCTGGTGATCAGATAACTCGGATTGGTGATGACGAAGTGGCGTCTTGGCAAGAAGTTAACTTTGCAGTCATGTCTGGTTTAGGTGAGAAAAGACTAGACGTTAGGGTAACAGATGAGCGTGGGCAAATTGCCATAAGAACGCTGGATGTTGAAGGGTGGAAGCTAGATAAGCGCGACGTTGCACCTTTGACATCTATTGGCATTACACCGTATAGACCTGATATTACGACCGAACTAGCCCTTGTTGCTGAGGGCTCTGCAGCCGCACGCGCCAATATGCAAGCAGGTGATAAAATCGTATCATTTAACCAACAGAACATCTCCAGTTGGACACAATTTGTAGAGCTAGTTCAACTTGCACCTAACAAGCAAAGTGTCATTACGGTGTTGAGAAATGACAGTACAATTACCTTGAATATCACACCAGATGCAAGAGAGACATCGCAAGGGACGACAATAGGCTACTTGGGCGTTGTACCGAAACAGAAAAGTTGGCCGCCAGGGTACATTGAGACTAGACAGTACGGTGTATTCGATAGTATCTTGCTTGGCGTTCAGAAAACCTATGCCCTTACAATGTTGAGCTTCGAGATGATAGGTAATCTGATCACGGGGCAAGTATCTGTAAAAAATATCAGTGGACCTGTTGGTATTGCAGTTGGGGCTGGAGACAGTGTTAGTTATGGATTAATTGCTTTTTTAAGCTTCTTAGCATTAATTAGCGTCAACTTGGGGGTTTTCAACCTTTTACCGCTGCCCATGTTGGATGGTGGACATTTGATGTATTACTTAATTGAACTAATTCGAAAAAAACCGGTCTCTGAAAAGACACAAGAGTTAGGTTATAAGCTGGGAGCAATGATGTTACTGGCATTGACCTGTTTTGCACTGTTTAATGATGTATCGAGGCTCTAGGCTCTTAGAATAAGGGCGATAGCGCACGTGGCGTTTAGTTCGCCGTAAGCTGTAAAGGATAAAGATAAAAAAATGCCTATAAAAAAACATTTAGCTGTAACGAGTTTACTTGGCGCTAGTTTTGCCGCTCTAGGGCAAAACTCCTTTATCGTAGAAGATTTAAAAGTTGAAGGGTTACAACGTGTTGCACTTGGTGCAGCGTTAACTCATATACCAATTAACGTTGGCGATGAAGTTGATAATTATACGGTTTCTAAAACCATCAAAGCGCTTTTTTCGTCAGGGCACTTCGATGATATTTCTGCTTACCGTGATGGCAATCAAATTGTTTTTAAAGTAAAAGAACGACCTACGATTGCGTCTATTGAATTTGATGGCAATAAAGACATCAAAGATGAACAGCTTCAAGAGAGCTTAGACGGTAAAGATATCCGCACCGGTGAAACGCTAGACAGAACGGTCATTGATGGTATTGAAAAAGGCTTAATTGAGTTCTTTCACAGTATCGGTAAATACAACGCTAAAATTGAAGTAAGCATTGTTGAGTTGCCACGCAACCGAGTCAAACTAAAATTTGAGTTTGATGAAGGAGACGCGGCATCTGTTCGTCAAATTAACTTAGTTGGTAACGAACTTTTCTCCGACGAACAGTTATTGCGCCTTGTAGAGTCACAACAAGACTTACCATGGTGGAAGTTCCTTTCAAGCGACCGTTATCAAAAGCAAACAATTGAAGGTGACCTAGAGAAGATTCGAAGTTACTACTTGGACAGAGGCTACCTTAGGTTCAATATTGATTCGACTCAAGTATCGGTGAGCCCGGAGCGTGAGTCTGTTTATGTTACTGCGAATATCTCCGAGGGTGAAAAATACACGGTTAAAGGCTTTGACTTTATCGGTGATTTATTAGGTCGCGAAGACCTCATTAGAAGCGTGATCCCTTTAAAATCTGGTGAACTGTACAATGGTTCTTTGGTGACTTCATCAGAAGAATTTATTAAGAGCTATTTAGCGCGTTTTGGTTATGCCAATGCTGAAGTGCGAACTATTCCTGATATTGACGATGAGAATAAAGAAGTACAGTTAACGTTGTCAGTTGACCCTGGGAAGCGTGTTTATGTACGCCGTATCTTGGTTAATGGTAACCAGAGCACTGCTGATCATGTTGTACGAAGAGAAATGACGCAGCTTGAGGGCGCTTGGTTGTCAAACCAAAGCCTTGAGCGTTCTAAATTACAAATTCAACGTTTACCTTACATGGAAACGGTTGATTTTGAAGTTAAACCTATCCCGGGTGTTGATGACCAGGTTGATGTTGATTTCAATGTTAAAGAGCAACCTGCAGGGAGTTTCCAAGCTGGTGTGGCATATGGTTCATATGCGGGTCTGCAGTTTAATGTTGGTGTGAGTGAGTCAAACTTTTTAGGTTCTGGTAACCAAGTTGCGTTTAACATTAACACGTCAAAAGCGTCAACCCGTTACAGTGTGTCATACACAGATCCATACTTTACGCCAGATGGTATCTCTCAAGGTAGTAGCATCTTCTTTAGTAAATTTGATGGCTCAGAGATCGGCTTGATTGATTACGACTCTCGTAGTTATGGTATTGGTACCCACTTTGGTATTCCAATTAACCCTGTTAACCGCTTGAACTTTAGTTTCCGATGGGTTGAAGAAGCACTTGACAGAATTGCCGATTACGAACAAACACGCGTACTTCGATTAACTTTCCAGGACCCAAATGATCCAGAAGGTGGCTATGATTTCACCAAGTATGAATTAGGGTTTGGTTGGTCACGTATTACGGTAAACCGTGGTATGTTCCCGACAGATGGTTCTCGTCAAACTGCTAATTTCAATATCACGACGCCTAACTCGGATCTAAACTACTTTAAATTAAGTTATGACTCGCGTTTTTACTGGCCAGTGAGCAACGATCATCGCTGGGTATTCTCAACGAGGGCATCACTTGCGTATGGTAACGGCTATGGTGAAGAAAATGGCTTCGATCAAGTGCTACCATTCCAAGAGTTCTATCGTATTACAGAAATGGAACTAAGAGGCTTTGAGAGAAATACAATCTTACCGCTAGCGGTTCAGCGCGCTCCTCAATCAGTGCCTAGTACATGTCTACCAGATGGTACCGAATGTGGCGCAATTGGTGGTGACCCTGCTTTTGATGAATTACGACCTCTTGGTCGAATCGGTGGTAATGCCAAAGCGGTATTTGGTGCGGAAATGATTGTACCAACCCCGTTTTTAGATGAAGAAAACACCAGCTCGGTACGAACTAGCTTCTTTATCGATGCTGCAAACGTTTGGGACACTGAGTTTGACGTAGACCGCTACTCAAACTTACCAGAGTATCAATATAATCAACTATCAGATTTCTCTGACCCAAGTCGCTTTAGGGTTTCTACAGGTATGTCTATTCAATGGATTTCACCTATGGGACCAATGTTAATTAGTTTTGCGTATCCACTGAAGAAAGAAGAAGACGATGACACTAAGAACATCAGCTTCAACATCAGTAATACATTCTAAGGAGTTTATTGTGAAAAAGATTTTTAAAACCTCTGCTATGGGTATCCTAGCTGCTCTACTAATGGGTAACTCTATCAACGCATTCGCGCATAAAGTGGGTATTGTTGATATGCAGACTGTTTATCAACAATTGCCGCAGATGGCTAAAATTGAGCAAACACTGAAAAGTGAATTTTCGGAGCGTCGTCAAGAACTTGAAAAACTACAAGGTGACATCCGTTTTGAAGCTGAAAAGTTCAAGCGCGAAAGTGCAACTATGAGCGAAGATCAAAAAACAGCACTACGTGACAAAATTCAAGGTATGCAAAAAACACTGGCTGAGAAAGGTCGTCCGCTTGAGCAAGAAATTAAACAGCGTCAAAACCAAGAGCTAGCTAAAGTACAAAAAATGATCTTGGATGCTATTGAAAGTGTTGCTAAAAAAGGAAAGTTTGACGAAGTTAGATTAAAAGAAACGACAATCTACTTCAACCCTGATAAAGTTAGCGATCTGTCGGATGATATTGTTGAAGCAGTTAGCAAAAAGTAATGACTAAACACTATACGTTGTCGCAACTGGCTGATCATTTGGGGGCCGAGATTGAAGGTAACCCAGATCAGCCAATTGTAAAAATTGCCACTTTATTGAATGCGAGTGATCAAGAGATTGCATTCTTGGCAAATAAAAAATATCGCAGCCAGCTTGATTCAACCCAAGCTGGCGCTGTTATATTATCAGCGGATGATGCGGAATTTTTTTCGGGTAACAAATTAATTTGTGATAACCCTTATGTGGCGTATGCCAAGCTTGCCCAGTACATGGATACTACCCCCAGTGCTGCCAGCTCAATTCACAGTACAGCCGTTATTGACCAAAGTGCTCACTTGGGTGAAAACGTAAAAATTGCAGCCAATGCTGTTATTGAAGCGGGTGCTGTTATTGGTGACAACGTTGAAATTGGCGCTGGGTGTTTTATTGGTAAACATGCACGCATTGGCACAGGCACTAAGCTATGGGCAAATGTGACAATTTATCACGAAGTTGAGATTGGCGAGCATTGTTTGTTCCAATCAGGAAGTGTGATTGGCAGTGACGGCTTTGGTTATGCAAATGAATCTGGAGAGTGGGTTAAAATTCCACAAATTGGTACTGTCATTATTGGTAACCGAGTGGAAGTTGGCGCATGTACGTCTATCGACCGAGGTGCAATAGACAACACTGTGATCCACGATAATGTGATTCTAGATAACCAAATTCAAATTGCACATAATGTTGAAATTGGATACGGCACAGCCATTGCCGGGTGTTCGGTGTTAGCTGGTAGTGTTAAAATTGGAAAGTATTGTCAACTCGGCGGTATGGTGGCTGTCAATGGTCACAATGAGGTGTGTGACGGCGTCGTAATTACTGGTATGAGTATGGTGACAAAAGGTATTTCTAAGCCAGGTATTTACTCTTCAGGTATGCCTCATACTACCAATAAAGAGTGGCGTAAAAACATTGCTCATTTACGTAATCTTTCCGATTTTAAAGCGCGTATTAAAGCACTTGAGAGTCTCACCGAGCAGTTAAACCAGACGGATAAATAAAAGGTACTATTTTGGCCAACGAATTAAACAGCTTTGATATTCAAGAAATCTTGAAGTTACTTCCTCACCGTTACCCTATGCTATTAGTGGATAAGGTGATTGATCATAAGCCTGGTGAATATTTACATGCTGTGAAAAATGTCACAGCGAATGAGCCCATTTTTACTGGGCATTTTCCAGATCAGCCAATTTTCCCGGGTGTAATGATCTTGGAAGCACTTGCTCAAGCAACCGGCCTACTTGGCTTTAAAACGGTCGAGAATCGCAGTGAGAATGAGCTATACTTGTTTGCAGCCATTGACAATGCAAGGTTTAAGCAGCCAGTTGTTCCTGGCGATACGATGCATTTACACGTACAGTTCGTTAAAGAGCGTCGCAACATTTGGAAATTTTCAGGTGAAGCGAAGGTAGACGGCAATGTTGTATGTAGTGCAGAAATAATGTGTGCTAGAAGAGAGTTTTAAGCGTGATCCATCCTACCGCAATTATTGAGCCAGGCGCTAAATTAGGAAACAACGTCTCAGTCGGACCATACAGTTATATCGGTAATGATGTGATTATCGGTGATGATTGTAAGATAGAGTCTCATGTCGTTATTAAAGGACCAAGCGAAATTGGCTCTGGTAACCACATATTTCAGTTCGCGTCAGTAGGCGAGGCCTGTCAAGATAAAAAGTACAAGGATGAACCGACCAAACTGATTATTGGTGACAACAACGTGATCAGAGAGTGTGCCACAATTCACCGCGGCACCATTCAAGATCAAGGTGTTACCATTATTGGTAGTAACAATTTATTCATGGCATATACCCACGTTGCACACGACGCTGTAATTGGCAATAACGTGATTTTTGCTAATAATGCGAGTGTCGCTGGCCACGTACATGTTGGAGACTGGGTTATCCTTGCAGGTAACTCTGGTGTGCATCAGTTCTGTAAAGTGGGTTCGCATGCATTCGTTGGCATGTACTCAGGCGTGAATCAAGACGTCCCTCCGTTTGTAACAACGACGGGAACTCCTGCAAGACCGGTTGCGATTAATACCGAAGGGTTAAAGCGCCGTGGTTTTGAATCTGATGAAATTATGGCAACTCGTAGAGCATATAAAACACTCTTCCGTAAAGGCCTTAAGTTAGATGAAGCAGTAGCCGCTTTGCAAGATGAAGCAAAGCAGTTTCCTGCAGTTCAGCAGATGCTTGATTTTATCGCGACATCAGAGCGTGGATTGGTACGCTAACAAAATCTGGCTCTTTGCTTTGTATATCGTATTTTTTCGAATAACAAAGAGCGGGTTCTGATATAATAACGCCATACTTAGTATGGCGTTTTTTATTTTCTAGAAGAACAAAAATGGCAAACGAAAAATCAATTACTGTTGGGATTGTCGCAGGTGAGTTATCTGGCGATATTCTTGGCGCAGGTCTTATTAAAGCGTTAAAAAAGCGCTTTCCAAATGCCCAATTTGTTGGCATCGCGGGCCCTAAAATGCAAGCCGAAGGCTGTAAGAGCTTATTTGATATGGAAGAGCTTGCAGTGATGGGACTTGTGGAAGTATTAGGCCGACTGCCACGATTACTTAAAATTCGAAAAGAGTTGGTCAATTACTTTATTCAAAATCCACCTGATGTATTTATCGGCGTTGATGCGCCTGATTTTAACTTGCGTGTTGAAAAACCACTGAAAGCGGCGGGTATAAAAACCATTCAATATGTGAGTCCATCCGTTTGGGCTTGGCGGCCAAAGCGCATTCATACCATCGCTGAGGCAACAAACTTGGTTTTATCTTTGTTGCCATTCGAAAAGGCGTTTTATGATAAGTATGAGGTGCCATGTACGTTTGTCGGTCATACCCTTGCAGATGAAATTCCATTAGAGTCAGACACCTTAGCAGCCAGAAAAGAGATTGGATTAAAAGAATCAGACACGGTATTGGCGTTGTTGCCTGGTAGTCGTGGCTCTGAGGTTGGCTTATTGAGTGAAACATATTTACAAACTGCAAAGCAATTAGTGGACAAAATCCCTGATCTTAAAATTGTAGTACCTTTGGTCAATGAAAAGCGTCAAAAACAGTTCACGCAAATTTTGGATAAAATTGCGCCAGAACTGAGACCAATCATGTTGGACGGTAAGTCTTCACTGGCGATGACGGCGGCAGATGCAGTGCTGTTGGCTTCAGGCACCGCGACGCTAGAAGCCATGTTGTACAAAAAACCCATGGTGGTAGGTTATCGTCTTAAAACCTTGAGCTATAAAATATTTAGCACATTCTTCACTTTTAATATTAAGCATTTTTCATTGCCTAATTTGTTGGCTGATGCGCCTTTGGTTGCTGAGTTTTTGCAAGAAGATTGTAACCCAGACGCATTAACTGATGCACTTTTACCCCTACTAAGAGGGGATAATTCAGCGTTGATAGAACGTTTTTACGAAATACACAAAGATATTCGCTTGAATGCCAGCGAACAGGCAGCCATTGCCGTTGCGGAGGTAATAGATGCAAATTGAGCGCCCAAACGTTAACCATATAGCTGGTGTTGATGAGGTTGGTCGAGGCCCGCTTGTGGGGGATGTAGTCACTGCAGCGGTTATTTTGGACCCAGCTAAGCCAATTGAAGGGTTAACTGACTCAAAAAAGCTGTCTGAGAAAAAGCGTAATGCTCTGGCGGAAGAAATTAAAGAGAAAGCCCTGTGCTACTGTATTGCTCGCGCGTCGGTTGAAGAAATCGATGAGCTAAATATTTTGCACGCTACTATGCTGGCAATGAAGCGCGCGGTTGAAGGTTTATCAATTCCTGCTGAATTTGTTTTTATTGATGGTAATCGTGTGCCTGATATTGCAGTCCCTGCACAAGCGGTGGTGAAAGGCGATAGCTTAGTCGCTGAAATCAGTGCCGCATCAATTTTAGCTAAAGTCACACGTGATAATGAAATGATTGAGTTAGATGCACAGTATCCTGAATTCGGTTTTGCGGGCCACAAGGGGTATCCGACTAAGGCGCACTTCGAAGCCCTTGCACAACATGGCATTACCCCTTATCACCGTAAGAGCTTTAAGCCAGTACAAAAAATTATCGCGGAGCAGTCGTAACCATGCCAACGCCTAATTTTGTGCACTTACGTGTGCATAGTGACTTCTCAATGGTCGATGGTTTGGCAAAAACCAAACCGATTGTTGCCAGAGCGCAAGAACTTGAAATGCCTGCGTTTGCCATCACGGATCAAATGAACTTATGTGGTTTAGTGCGGTTTTATGGCGGTGCCCATGGCGCAGGAATAAAGCCCATGGTGGGTGCAGATCTGTGGCTGAAAAGCGATGAGTTACCTGATGAGCCCTGCCGTATCGTGGTGCTAGCGAAAAATAATGAAGGGTATAAAAACCTTACATTATTGATTTCAGAAGCTTTTCTAAGAGGTCATGTATTTCATCGTCCGGTGGTTGATAAGGCATGGTTAGCTCAGTACAAAGAGGGCTTAATATTACTCTCAGGCGCAAAAGATGGCGATGTGGGTAAAGCATTACTTAAAGGTAACCAGCAACTGGTTTTAGAAACGCTGGCCTTCTATGAAGAACACTTTGCGGATCATTATTACCTTGAACTTCACCGTACAGGCCGTGAGCAAGAAGAAGACTATTTACATGCTGCAGTCGCCCTTGCTGCTGAGCGTAATTTACCGGTTGTTGCCACCAATGAAGTGGTATTTTTACATGAAGAAGACTTTGAAGCTCATGAGATCCGTGTTGCTATCCACGATGGATACACATTAGAAGATAAAAACAGACCGAAACGCTTTTCAAAAGAGCAGTATCTAAAAACACCTGAGCAGATGGCTGAGTTGTTTAGTGACATTCCCGAAGCGCTGGAAAATACGGTGGAAATCGCCAAGCGCTGTAATGTTACAGTCCAGCTCGGTACGTACTTCTTACCAGATTACCCGACGGGCGATTTAAAAATTGATGACTTCTTAGTTAAGGTATCTGAAGATGGTCTTGAGGAGCGTCTGCAGTTTTTATTCCCTGATGAAGAAGATAGGAAAGTTAAGCGAGTTGAGTACGATGATCGTTTAAGGATTGAATTAGACGTTATCAACCAAATGGGATTCCCAGGCTACTTCTTGATCGTAATGGAATTCATTCAGTGGAGTAAAGATAACAATATCCCAGTCGGTCCTGGTCGAGGCTCTGGTGCAGGTTCATTGGTCGCGTATGCACTGAAGATCACCGATCTTGACCCACTTGAATTCGATCTGCTATTCGAACGATTCTTGAACCCAGAGCGTGTCTCGATGCCTGACTTTGACGTCGACTTCTGTATGGATAGGCGAGATGAGGTGATTGATCACGTTGCCAAATTGTACGGGCGACAAGCGGTATCTCAGATCATCACCTTTGGTACCATGGCGGCCAAAGCGGTAATTCGTGATGTAGGCCGTGTATTAGGTCACCCATATGGCTTTGTTGATAGAATTTCCAAGCTAGTACCTGGCGATCCAGGTATGACACTTGCCAAAGCTTTTGAAGTCGAGCCAAGGTTACCTGAAGCTTACGACGGTGATGATGAAGTAAAAGAGCTTATCGATAAATGTCGAATTCTAGAGGGATGTACCCGTAACGCCGGTAAACACGCCGGTGGTGTTGTTATCTCGCCAACCAGCATTACCGACTTTGCAGCCTTATACTGTGACGAAGAGGGTAAGTTTCCAGTTACCCAATTTGATAAAAACGACGTAGAAACGGCCGGTCTAGTAAAGTTTGACTTCTTAGGTCTAAGAACACTGACCATATTGCAGTGGGCGTTGGATATGGCCAACGAGCGTTTGGCACGAGAGCAAAAGCCATTTGTTGATATCAACGCGATTCCACTGGACGACCATGCCAGCTTTGAGGTTTTACTCAGAGCAGAGACCACCGCAGTATTCCAGCTGGAATCCCGTGGTATGAAAGATCTGATCCGTCGACTTAAGCCAGACTGCTTTGAAGATATGATCGCACTGGTTGCTTTATTCCGTCCGGGTCCTCTGCAATCGGGCATGGTAGATAACTTCATCGACCGTAAGCATGGCCGAGAAGAGATATCTTTTCCAGATGCTCAGTATCAGCATGAAAGCTTAGCGCCTATCTTAGAGCCGACCTATGGGATCATCCTCTATCAGGAGCAGGTCATGCAGATCGCGCAGGTCCTTGCTGGCTATAGCCTAGGTGGCGCTGACTTGCTTCGTCGTGCGATGGGTAAGAAAAAACCTGAAGAGATGGCAAAGCAGCGTTCAACCTTTGAAGAGGGCTCGATCAACAACGGGGTTGATGGCGAACTTGCGATGAAGATCTTCGACCTTGTAGAAAAGTTCGCAGGTTATGGTTTTAACAAATCTCACTCGGCAGCATACGCACTGGTTTCTTACCAAACGCTCTGGATGAAAACGCACTTCCCAGCTGAGTTCATGGCTGCGGTAATGTCTGCGGATATGGATAACACCGATAAGATCGTCACCTTGGTCGATGAGTGTGAAAACATGAAGTTGACCTTGTTACCACCGGATGTGAACGCGGGTGTGTATAAGTTTGCAGTGAACTTACAAGGTGAGATTGTTTACGGCATTGGCGCGATTAAAGGCGTCGGTGAAGGTCCTGTCGAGGCGATCCTTGAGGCGCGCGAGCAAGGTGGTGAGTTTAAAGACTTATTTGATTTTTGTGCCCGTGTTGACTTAAAACGTCTCAACCGCCGTGTGATTGAAAAACTCATTTATGCTGGAGCCCTTGATAAGCTTGGCCCAGAGAAGAAACAAGGTGGACGTGCAACGTTATTGGCAAGTTTGAAAGACGCCATGAAGTCTGCCGAACAGCATCATAAAGCGGAGCAATTAGGTCAATCAGATTTATTTGGTTTGCTTGCCGTTGAACCTGAAGAAGTTGCCCAAGCCTTCGTTCAGGCGCCGCCTTTGAGTGACAACGAGTGGCTTGATGGTGAAAAGGAAACGCTGGGTTTATACCTGACCGGACATCCAATAAACCAATATCGCAAAGAGCTCAAGCATTATACTTCTGGCAAATTGGTCGATTTACAACCGACCAACAGAGATATGCAATCGACAGCCGCTGGACTGGTTATCAATGCGCGAACTTTGATAAACAAAAAAGGCAATCGTTGGGGCCTTATCACGCTTGATGACAAGAGTGCCCGTATTGACGTGCGTTTCTTTCCTGAACAATTTGAAATGTACGAGAGCTTGCTACAGGTGAACCAGATCTTGGTGATCTCTGGACAGGTGAGCTTTGATAACTTCTCAGGTGGTATTACGATGACTGCCAGAGATGTGAATACCATTGGGCAGGCACGGGAGAAACGTGTGAACTCAATGAAGATGAGGCTCAATATGGCGCAAATTGATGCAGGGTTTGGTGAGAACTTAAAACGGGTACTAGAGCCATATAAGTTTGGAACTTGTCAGGTGATCATCGAGTATCAACGCCCTGATGCAACTGCGGAATTAACACTTGGCACGCAGTGGTGTGTGACACCCAGTGACGAGCTGATGAGGGCATTGAAAAAGTTAACTGGACAAGATGTAGAATTAATTTTTGATTAAACATACATGATTTCAGCTACAAAAAAGGCCACCCAATGGGTGGCCTTTTTAATTTAAATTTTTTAATTAGTTACAGTAACCAAAAGACATTAAGCGCTGGTATCTTTGCTCAAGCATTTCTTCTTGGCTAAGTTTAGACACGTTGTCTAGATCTTTGATGATCTGCGCTTTTAGATTTCTTGCCGCCGTGTCGTAATCACGGTGTGCACCGCCTAGAGGCTCAGCAACGATTTCGTTGATTAGGTTATTGTCTTTGATACGCTGTGCAGATACACCCATTGCTTCAGCTGCAAGAGGTGCTTTTTCTGCACTCTTCCAAAGGATTGAAGCACACCCTTCAGGTGTGATAACGGAATAAGTACTATAACGTAGCATGTTAACGCGGTCGCCCACACCAATTGCTAGCGCACCACCTGAACCACCTTCACCGATAACGCTACAAATTGTAGGAACCTTTAATGATGCCATGACTTTTAAGTTCATTGCGATGGCTTCACTTTGACCACGCTCTTCTGCGCCAATCCCAGGGTATGCACCTTGTGTATCGATTAATGTGATCACTGGCATCTTAAAACGTTCTGCCATTTCCATAAGGCGCTTGGCTTTACGGTAACCTTCTGGACGTGGCATACCGAAGTTACGCTTGATCTTCTCTGCTGTATCACGACCTTTTTCTTGGCCGATCACCATCACTGGCTTACCGTCTAGTCGTGCAGTACCGCCAATGATTGCTGGGTCGTTTGCAAATGCGCGATCACCTGCAAACTCGTCGAATTCTGTAAACATGCGCTTGATGTAGTCACTTGCATGAGGACGCATTGGGTGACGCGCTAGTTGAAGTAACTGCCAAGGGTTAAGTTCTGAGTAAATTTTTTCAGTAAGCTGTACACTTTTTTCTTTTAACTTACTGATCTCTTCTTCCAGACTTAGGTCCAAAGAACCTGAGCGACTAACAGCTTGTAGCTCTTTAATTTTTTGCTCTAATTCAGCTACTGGAAGTTCAAATTCTAGATAATTTAAGCTCATTTTCTAACCTATCTGATAATTTTTTAAAGTTTGTCTCGGTTTTATGTAGAGAGTACAGATTTAAAATGCCGTGACTCAGTTATTTTCAGCATATTATTTAGCATAGTCTATTTTGCTAAATGGAGCTTAAACTAAGTGTCAATATTGCTTATTTAAGTCAGTTTTTGCAGAAGATGTCGAATTTTAGCGACATTTACCTTCTTCATTTTTTAACTGTTTTTCCTTCGTGAAGGCGCCGTTCTCTGTCATCACATACAATTTTGTGCACATTATACTGCCCCGAGCTGGATCTTGAAAACAGACCAGCAAGATAATGTGACTTTTTAAACATAAGTAGGGATTTACCTAGATTTTAGCACTAATGTCAATTAATTTCGGGTTTGTTTTATCTATGTAAAATTTGCAAATGACTTTTGTGATATATCAATGTCAGGTCACGCTAAGTGATTAAAATTGTTTTATTAATTGGTTTTCGCTTCATTAATGGCAAAATATACTCTTTTTTACTGATTTTAAGTACCAAATTGGTGGACTAATTAATAAAATTGAACAGGATTAAGTTTTGCGCTGAGGATGATCTATTGCATCAATATCATTTTATCAGCCTTGTGTTCGTTGCAATTTAAGTTGGATAGGGTATAACGCCTGATGAGAGTATGAGGAAAAAATATGGAATCGACAGGCGTATATAAACAATTTGCCAGTGCACTTGAAGCGCAATGCCATGCTCGATTGGGGCAAGGGCTCACCATTGCTTTATCTGGCGGTGTCGATTCAGTTGTATTACTTCATTTATGTCAGCAATACATCACACTCAACGCAGGCATAAAGCTAGAAGCGATTTATGTCAATCATGGCTTATCAGATAATGCACTTAAGTGGCAGGCGTTTTGCGCTCAATTATGCACCAGGCTTAACATCCCTTTTCAAGCAGTCTCAGTCGAGATCCAAGCGCAGACAAGAACCAGTTTAGAAGCTCAGGCCAGAGATGCGCGTTATGCGGCTTTGGATACCCATGCGCTGAAAAGCGCCACTTTGCTGCTTGGTCAGCATGCTGATGATCAAGTTGAAACTTTTTTTATTCGTTTAAAAAGAGGCTCAGGACTACAGGGGCTTGGTGCAATGCGGGCGACCACTCAACTTGCGAGCGGACGTTACTGTGCAAGGCCACTGATTAACATTGAGCGTAAAGATATAGAGGCGTTTGCACATACTTTTGGTTTGTCTCATATCGAAGATGAGTCCAATCAAAGTGATGTATTCGATCGCAACTTTTTACGTAATCAGGTGATGCCACTGCTCAAAGCGCGGTTTACAGGGTTTGTACCCAGTGTATTGAGGTCTATTTCCTTACTGCAATCCCAACAAACTTTGATAGACGAAATAACCAATGATGATTTAGCCGCATGCCGATGTGGCAAAGAACTTGAGGTATCCAATTTGGCAACATTGTCGGCGCTTAGGCAGGCAAATGTAGTGCGGGCATGGTTGAGTAATAAAGGCGTAAGTATGCCTACACAAAAACAGCTGCTCCAGATTTTACAGCAAACCCTTCATGCAAAAGAAGATGCCCAAGTTCATGTGCAGCTACGGGCAGGATCGGTCAAATGCTATAACGGGCTGATGTACTGGGTATTCAACAACACAACAGAGTTGGTTGATATACCCATGGCGAATTTGGCGAAAAAGACCCCACTGGGTGATGGCAGAAGTTTGGTCTTTGTAGAAGGAAAGGGTATTCGCAGGCCTTCTCAAAGTGAGTCGATCACAGTGCGGTTTGCACAGCTTAATGAGAAGATCAAGCCACTCGGTAAACCTGGCCGCAATACGGTTAAACATTGGCTCAAAGCTGCCAAAGTACCCAGCTGGGAGAGAGATACTATTCCAATGATATACTACAACGATACCTTAGTTGCGGTGGCGGGTATATTTATCAATGAAGACTATGCCGCGCAATCAGGAATTAATTGGCAGGTAGAAGATGCAGAGTAACAAACAGATTGGTTCGTCTTTGGCACGCAAAGCACCGATGGCTTTGTTTTTATGTGCGTTGATATTTATATTGCTCACCATAAGCTCGTCTATAAATTGGGCAAATCTTATTTTAGCATTGAGTGTTGGGGTATTATCGGCAGTGTTATTACTTGCTTATTGGCATGGCAAGGGAGGGGTTTACTTCATTTTAGGATTAGCTGCGCCCATGTTGTCCATATTGTTTAGTGTTCTTCCTGATTTTTGGGCGTTGGGCTGGGTTATTAATGGGTTCTTTTGTGGTTTTGCTATTTTACTGTGGTTATTTCAGCTAAAAAATAGCCAAGACTAAAAAGCGGTACTTATCATTAGGGGATGATAAGTACCTGTGAGTTTATACTGCGCGTGCGCAATTTCTACCGGCCTCTTTGGCTTTATATAAACCACTGTCTGCCCGTGCAAAAATTTCGTTAGAGCAATCTTGGCTCGAAGCCAGTGTAAAACCAATACTGGTGGTGACAGCATGTTTTGCCAATAAGCTGTTACTATTCACTCGTTCCATAATGCGCTCTGCGATGACTTTATTTGTTGTAAACGCAGGGTCATCAATAAGAATAGCAAATTCATCACCGCCAAATCTAAACACCGCGTCTGTGGCACGAATGCTAGAAGTCAGGATGTTGGCAAATCCTATGAGTACCTCATCGCCTTTTTTGTGCCCGAATGCATCGTTTACTTGTTTAAAATTATCGAGGTCTAATAGCATTAAACTAAAGTTTCGGTGCTGCCTACGGCTGCGCTCTAACTTCGTCTCTAGGTATTCATTAAACTGGCTGCGATTATACAGTCCGGTGAGCGTGTCCTTAGTTGCCAGTTGTAGTACGCGGTGATACATCAGCGCATTTCTTAAAGGGTACAAAAGGCAGGCATGCAGTTGCATTAAGCGTGCGCGTATTGTGCCACTAAAACTATATTTGCTGAAATAGACCAACTGTCCTAGGTGCTGACCTTCTAAGTCGAGATCAAACGTGTAAGGCTTGAGTTGGTTATCACTTTGTTGAGTTTGAAACAGTCCTTGATTGGAATGAAACTGCAATCCTGCAAGATCAGTAATGCGTTTAACGTAGGATGCAAAGATATCTAAGATACCGTTTATCTCCAACGTTGTTTGCAGCTTTTCAACGAGCACATTCGGTTGTTCAGGCGCTTGTGTTACGTATTGTTCAGTCGTGAACGGAACGTAATCACCGCGCGAAGGCGTTCGCTGTGCCAAAATATGGACATTTTCCATCTGGTAATTCCCCTAATTACAACATTCCCGAACATATAAGCTAGTTTCGTGCCAAAAAATTAAACTGGCTGAAAAACAGTTGGTTGCTATAGTTAAATTGGGTGAAAAATACACCAAAACATTTCTTTGACACTTAGGGGGCCGTTTGCAGCAAAATTTTGCCGGGTTTATTTCCGATAGAGTCGTCACCGTCTTTATGACCGCGATACATGGTCATTTTACAGATGTCGTTGCGCTGCTACTGTGTGCTGTGATCTTGGTTTGGTCCTTTAAAAGAGTAGGGCTGCCGCCGATATTAGCGTATTTACTTACTGGCCTAGTGGCGGCAGGTTATGGCCTAATGGATAACAGCCATGAAATCCATTTAATTGCTGAAGTTGGAATTGTATTTCTGTTATTTAGTTTAGGGCTGGAATTTTCTATACCAAAACTAATGGCAATGCGCAGTGTCGTATTTGGGCTGGGCAGTACTCAAGTATTGCTATCTATCTTGATCGGTACCTTTTTAGTGTCATTGTTCGGGTTTGGCTGGTCTGAGTCGTTGATCATTGCTTGTATCGTATCGCTCTCATCCACTGCGGTTGTGGTTAAGATCATGAAAGAATCAGGCATGCTGAATTTGCGTAAAGGGCAGTTATCTATCGGGGTGCTGTTATTCCAAGACATTGCCGTTGTCCCCATGCTGATTGTATTTCCATTAATGGCCAGTACTGACAATCAATTTTTAGTGGGGGCGCTGGTGTTGGCGCTGGCCAAAGGGGCATTTGTGTGTTTACTACTGTGGGCGATTGGTAAATGGATATTGCCCAAGGTGTTTAATGAAGTTGCGCTGGCTAGAACAGATGAGCTATTTGTATTGACGACTTTGGTTGTGGCGTTGTGCGCTGGTGCATTGACTTATGCATTTGGGCTTTCGATGGCGTTAGGCGCTTTCTTAGCGGGTATGATGCTAGGAGAGAGCCAATACCGGCATCAATTGGAAGCTGAAATAAGGCCTTTTAGAGATATTCTTATGGGGCTCTTTTTTGTTACCGTCGGCATGCAGCTTGATGTGGCGTATGTGATCAGTGCATTTGGTTACATAGTTGCCGCGATGGCAGTATTGCTTTTGGTTAAAGTGACCATTGTCTATTTTAGTGCGCAAATGATGGGAGAGCGAAAACGCGATGCACTCGCCTCTGGAATTATGCTGTGGCAAATGGGGGAGTTTGGTTTTGTATTGGTGGCGCTTGCTGGCCAACATCACTTGTTAACCCCTGATACCGCGTCGTTTTTAATTGCTCTTGGCGTGCTATCCATGGCATTTACTCCCTATCTTATGAGTGAAACAGATAGGCTCTTAAAGCTATTCAAATTAGATGGCGAGCATAAATCTGATTTTACGTATGCTGGATTTAAAGACGATACGGTTAAAGACCATGTGGTTATCTTTGGATATGCGCGAGTTGGGCAAACCATTGCCCGCTTTTTAAAGCCTGAAGCAATTCCTTACGTAGCAATTGAACGTAACCCTATTATCGTGCAAGAAGCGCAAACCGCTGGTGAGCCCGTCATTTTTGGTCATGCAGGACAAAAAGCCATTTTAAAATCTGCCTGTGTTAATAAGGCAAGGTTAGTGATAGTGACCATGGATGACTTTGAGCAAAGCCAAATTGTTATTGATGCACTTAAGCACTATGCACCAGAAGTCAAAATTTTGGTCAGAATGCAAGATGACACACACTTGGAAGACTTAAAGCAATTGGGTGTCACAGAAGTAGTACCAGAATCCTTAGAAGCGAGTTTAATGTTGGTGTCCCATGTGCTGTACATGTCTGGGGTGCCGATGAGGCGGATCTTTAAACGTGTAAGTAAGGAGCGACAAAATCGCTACGAGTACTTACATGGTTTTTTCACGGGCAGTAGTGACGAAATGAGTGAATACGGCCATAGTCATTCAAGCTCTAGTTTTGTGACAGATCGCCTAGAGTACTTACATGCAGTGGCATTGCCAGAAGATGCCTATGCAGTTGAAAAGACCATTTCGCAGCTTCAGTTAGTGCGTCAAAAAGTCGTTGTTAAAGCTTTAAGGCGTGATGGCACCGAAATTCCTATGCCGGATGAAGATATTATACTTCAAGCGAGTGATGTTCTACTGCTCAAGGGCAAACCTAGAAGAGTGGAGCGTGCTGAGCAATTTATTTTAGACGGTCTTCCTTAGTCCAGCTCTAAAAATGTTTTTATTTCATCTAGGCGTTTAAGGCCGTCCTCATAACCTATATTGATTAACTCTTGGGTATAGCTTTTCTCAAACAGTAAGTAACTGGTTAAACTTGATTGTGAGTGCTTTTTCACCCCGATGGTTCTAAGTAATAACTTAACCGCGATGGGCAAATCATCATAAAAATCGAGAGCCAGTTCATTGAAGTTTTGAGATGGGTTAACAATTAAGGTATCAACGCGTTTGAGCTCTTTATGTTTGTCTCTTGCAGGAAGTAAGCTAATGGTGCGATTAACACGTTCAAGGCGTTCTAAATCTGATTGCAAGGTGTCACTAAAAATACTATCTAACAAATGGCCCGCTACTACCGACATACCAGGAAAGTGCGGTTCGTAACCCAGAGGCTGTTGCACCTTGGGTTGCTCAACACCAATGATGAATATTTTACTGGCACCTAGGTGAATGGAAGGACTCAATGGTGACAATTGGTGAATGGAACCGTCACCATAATAATTATGCTTAACCCGAACACTGGGGAACACCATGGGGATAGCACTGGATGCCAT
This sequence comes from Pseudoalteromonas luteoviolacea CPMOR-1, assembly GCF_001625685.1. GTDB lineage: Bacteria > Pseudomonadota > Gammaproteobacteria > Enterobacterales > Alteromonadaceae > Pseudoalteromonas > Pseudoalteromonas luteoviolacea_K. Next base: position 128,185 of record NZ_AUYC01000018.1, read on the forward strand.
CAGGTGGTCAATGTTGAGCTGAGTTTGAATGCCTTCGCGCTTGGCTCTTTGCCATGGCTTCGCATCTTTAGCTTGAAAAAAAGCCACCGACTTACCGCTAGAGTAGCTCGATACCGTCACAGATAAAGCATCGATAAAGCCACGGTGAATATTGCGATCGATCCGTGCAAGGTCCATTACCTCTTCGAGCAATTGACGCAGTGGCGTGTTGTCGAGCAAGCTCGCTGGTGGATGATTTAAGTAGTCAGCTTGAAAGCTGCGCATGACATTGTTAGTTAAATGACCAAAAGCTCCAAATAGACTACTTTTATACACCATATTGGTGTGAAAGTTTTTCCAGATCCATTCAATTTTTCGAATGGCCAAGTGCATATTTGATGAATAACATGCCAGTCCGGTAGAGTTAATTGCTCCAGCGGAGGTACCGTTAATGATTTTAAAAGGCAGTGGCGCACTGCGCGGTAAGCTCAGTGCTATGGCTTTTAATACCCCTACTTGATAGGCTGCCCTTGCGCCGCCTCCAGTGAGTAACAGTGCAATATGCGGTTTGCCAATTTTACATTGTGCTTTTTTCATATCTGCTCCTTCAAAAATAAGCTGTTAGTCACAAAGATAAAAGCTTCGCACTTTCATATACTATACTCAAATACATGCGAAAGTGTATTTTACATCTCTTTTAAATATCAGCCTGTTACGGAATTTTGACAAATTTTAAGACGTAAAAAAGTGTCATAGTTATGTGGCTTTTTGTCGAGATGACGCTTGTTTGTACGTGCGTTCATGTAATTGTCAGCAAACAGATGCGAGTTTGAGATAAACTCTCGTTAATGCGCGTTGACGCAGATGAGATATCTTTTAGTTTGTGTTTTAATTACTAAGTGCTGCTAAGTGTTTTTCTTAGTTGCCAAGTTTTTTAAGCGAATTTTACGGAGCCTCCATGTCAGAGCACAGTTCAGTAGAACCAAGGACAAATAAAAAGCCTTCTAACAGTCAGTTACTTCTTGCGGCAATTGCAGTGGTTGCCTTGATCATCGTGGCTGTATTTGTATTAGCGAACAAAGAAAGTAAACCCGCAGACAATACAAAATTTCGACAGGATGTCGTAGTGCCTGAAGAAACCCCTAAAACCGTTGTGAACACCGCACGTCAAGACGCGGAAGAAACGAAAAAAGCAGAAATCACGGTAAATGTGGATCCTGAGCCAGTACCTGACGTGATTGAAGAGCCTGTTACCAATGTTACTGAGCCAGAATCAAGACCCGCAGAACCCGTGGAGCCTGTACTCCCCAGTCTTGATGACAGTGATATGAGTGTGCGCGATTCAGTGGCGAGTTACTTGAGCAAACAAGCGATGGAGCTATTAGTAACAGAAGATATGGTTAGACGCAGTGTTGTATTTATCGATAACCTTGCGCAGGGTAAAGTGGCTAAAAAGCACTATCCTGTGAGCAAACCCGCTGATAACTTCATGGTGATAGAAGATGATTTGATCATCACAGATCCAAATAGCTTTGAGCGTTATACTCCGTACGTCAATATGCTTAACTCAATGAGTACTGCTCAGCTTGTTCGTTTATATGAGCAATACAAGCCACTCATCAGCGAAGCGTATGAAGAAATCGGCTATAACGGCAACGAGTTTGATTACACGCTTCAAGAAGCGTTGGGTGAATTACTAGAAACCCCTATTCCTGAGTCAAACTTACCGCTTATCCAAGAGTCCGTGACTTACAAGTACGCGTATGCCGAGTGGGAGCAGCTTTCGGATGCGCAAAAATTGTTTTTACGTATGGGCCCTGAAAACATGAAAAAAGCGAAGAAACGCTTGCAAGCTTTTCAGCGTGCAATTGCCAACTAGTACAAATTTAATACTTAAATAATCAAAAGCTTGCTTACTTGCTTAAACAAACAGCAAACGAGCAAGCTTTTTTAGTTTTCGCTTGCATCCCAGTAAGAAAATCGCCATAATTCATCCCGCGCCAAACAAGGCCCTCAATGGTAGTCTTATTGGTCCTCTCGCAACAATAGTTCGTGAACCTGGTCAGGTCCGGAAGGAAGCAGCCACAGCGGATGACTTGTGTGCCGGGATGTGGCTGGTAAGACTACCACCCAAACTTCATATTTTGTTGTTTGAAGCATAAGTCTGCAAATTTGAATTAAAACCCTGCATAAACTTGAACTATAACCCTGCATAGCCTACTTTTAAATTGTCCCAGCAGTTTGGTGATGATAATGATAAGGCGTAAACTCAAACATTCCAGAGTCAAAAATCTATACAAGTTCGCAAGCCAAAAGAACAAAGCCACTTGCTTGGTTGAATCATCCTTAGAATTCGATGCGTGCTTTCACTTTGAATACTCTCGCGAAATAAAAACCTTTGAAGCACAACCGTTAGGGTTTGAATATGAGTTTGACGGTAGAACTTGCCGCTATACACCTGACTTTTTAATTTCTCATCATGAGAAGCCGCAAAAATATATTGAAGTTAAGCCCTACAATAAAATTGCAAACCCTGAATTTAGAGCACGCTTTGCGCAAAAACAGTTCTATGCCAAAGAACAAATAGGCATTGAGCTGATATTAGTTACCGACAAACAGATTCGTGTTTTTCCAACCTTAGATAATTTAAAGCTGCTGCATCGTTACTCGGGATTTCAGTCTTTAACAGACCTCCAACTCTCGATTATTCAGTTACTTAACCAGTTTCGAAAACTTACCATTCAAGATTTGGTAATGACGTTAAAAGCGTCCATGGGTGAGGTACTTGCCTCTGTATATCGTCTATTGTCTCTAGGCAGTGTTAATTCAGACCTAAACACAGAACTTACTTTAGAATCGGTGATTTGGGCTGATGGAGTTTGAAGACGAGTTTAACGTTGAGGAAGAACCTCAAACGTTAGTTGAAACCGCTAAAGCGGAAGAGCCTAACCCTCAACCTCGTGATTTAGAGTCACTGCCCAAGGAAGTGCAGGCAGCTACACTTGCACGACTTAAATACGTGAAGTGGCTTAAACAGCGATTAATTGGTGGTTGGACGCAGAAAAACTTAGCACCACTACTGGATGAAATGCCTGAATTTCAAGGGCAAGAAAAGCCTAATCTAAATATTCACAGACGAATGGTTAGATATTTATAATTATGAGCGGCCTCACGATGCACTAGGACTTCAAACCCCAATGAGCTATCTTGAGGCAGCATAATTCTACTAATGAGCTGTACTAAAACTGGGGCAGTTACACTTTGTTTTAATTGTGCCCTTTAAATAACACTAAGCGCCTTACCTTTTCTTATTTTAACCAATTACCTATCTGGTTAAAATACATAACCTAAAGCCTTGTTTTTTGTATTATTATCATAGTTATCTAAGTTGTCTTCATATAATTTTGTTGCATGGGCCTCGTGACCTGCCTGATCCCAGAATATGTTATTCATATATTTACTCTGAGCATTCCAGCCAGAAAGCAAGCCTGTTTTTAGAGGAACATCTACGCCTGTACCTGAAGTTTTTTTCCAAGCACCTGATGTTGTTTTAGTTCGATTGTTATCTACACTCACTCCATTATGATTTTTTGTAGTTAACGTGTTGTGTTGTGCTGTGTTAGATAATTCGTCAGCACTGTCTCCAGACGTTGCTGGCCAATACATTAAGTTTTCAACGTTATCTGTAGCATCATCAAAAAGATTGGTTAGCCATTTTCTGCTTTCAGGGAGTGTTGTTGCAGCGCCGTAGGATACAGCATTATCTTTATCTACAATTGTAGCTTGATTGTAGTAATTTTTAACTCCATATCTAGTAGCCTTGTCACTTCTGTCTCTTACATATTTGGGTATCCAACTCTCCGTTCCTTCCTGAACTTCTTTATATATTTCCCAGAATTTGGAACCATTAATCTTATCAATCATTCTGTTTTTGATGGCTGAATGAGGCACCATGTGATCGGCAGAAGTCCCCTTAGGTACTGTGTTCCAGCCCCATCTATCTTTTACTTGGGTTTTTAGTGTTTGTTCAATAGCTTTTCGATCATATGAAACACCTGTGAACACAATTGTTTTGCCTATCTCTTTCTTATTTGTCTCTTCATTTTGTAGTTTGAATTCCACTTGAGCCTCCCGAACTTGTATAGTGTCGAATTGATTCCGGCTTGTTAATTAGATAAACAAAAACTCTAATTAATCGAGCACTATATTGTTTTTTTAAATTTTGTACGAAGGAAGACGTTGTTTTTTCTGAGTTGTGAAAAAGTATTATTTGCTGGAAGGCCATATATTTTGAAAGGTGAGTCAATTAAATACGCAAAGTATCAAAATCGGACAGGCACAAATTTTTTGCATAAATTGCATTGCCAGACTACTGTTTAGATACACAGTTAAAGTTGAGTTGAATAGGAATAAGCGAGGGGACAACCATCTAAAGGCAATATCCAAGGAAAATAATTAGAATAATAGATCTGCTTAAACTAATTCTACGACAGCATGAGTTGGTCAAAAAGGCAACACTTGACCCTGGGGCAAGAAGCTTCATCCTTATAGCTAAACCTGATGATAAAAATACTAATGAGGTTAAAAAATCTTATACATTCTAGTATTTTGATACTGGTATCAAGTGCTAGAACAAAACGAATGAAAAAAGCTATTTATCGAGCATGTACTTTTGTGTTACATATTAGTTACTCTGCAATATTCCGTATACGCAGCAAGAGCGACCAACACAGTGCCATTAATAACTGAATAAGCAGCCATGATCATTGATAAAAACACTAATAAAAAAGAGATTTTAAATTACTTTGATGAAATGTCAGGGAAAACTGTTAAAGACTTAAAATTACAAAGCATAATGCTTGAAGATAAAAGTCATAGTGATGAAAGTGAGTGTTTTTATACTTTTAAAAATATTAAATTTGATAATATCAAAATAGAAGACTGTATTCTAAAAAATATAAAATTTCAAAATTGTCAATTTAGTAACTCATCCTTTGTAATTACTAGTTTTTATAAGTGTCAGTTTGTAGACTGTGAATTAGAAAATTGTAGCTTTGATGAAACTCATTATTTCTACTGTAGTTTTGTTAAACATAGATGGATTAAATCGACCATTGAACGAGGCTTGATTTCATCAGGCACGATAGAAAATACAGATGTAGTCGCCTGTGTGTATCGAGATTCAATATTTATGGACGTTCTTGAATGCTCTAATTGGTTAATACAGTCTTCAGAATTAAAAGAATGTGCGTTTCACGACTGCGACTTATCTAAATTTTTCATTAATAGAACACAAATTGAAGAATCTCATTTTAGCAACTGTGTTTTTACGGCATCATCTTTAAAAGATATTTCTTGGGAAACATTGCAAAATAACAAATTATCCTTATGTGATTTTGTAGATGCTGAATTTTCGAACAGCACTGAGCCTACTCCAGCGTTAACTGAATGGAACAACTTTCACTCTACTAACCGTGTTTCATTCTACCTCGACATCATAAATAAAGTGCTCAAATCTACAGAGTGGGAGTATGGTAATTACGAAAAAATTGAAGTGTGTATCACCAGATTAAACAGCATTAATTCAAGCCTTGATTTTGAAACTAAAGAAAGAGTAAAGGATTGGTTTAAGACTTTAGCTAATTCAGCACAAGAAAAAGGCGATTACACAGAGCTAGGAACAATCTTTAAAGACTACACGACATTTATTACCTCAACTGGCCACGATGGTTTAAAACAGCTACCTCTCCAATCCTTATCAGAATCAAAGCATGCGGAGATTCTTAAAAGGTGGGAGTATCCGGCATCTTTAAACATAAAGTTGACATCAGGTGGATTGTCATTAAATGGAGCTAGTGGGTTATTAAAATCACTTGATGAACTCGAAAGTCTTTTGCCTTTTAACGTTAGAAAGTCAGAATTGGATTATATAAAACGAGGCAGTATTTGGGTCAAAATGTACGGTGATTTCAGGCAGCTACTGCTAAAAGGTAAATTTTTAGATTTGGAAAAAACTGAAGCTGAGGTCACCGAAAAAAAACTAGAGAATATAGTTAAAAGGCAAGCAATTAAGACCACGGCTGAGAATAGAGCATTGCAAAAGGAACTTCAAAAACAAGAGTTAATAAAAATAACTCTTGAAAACAAGCTACTCAGTGAAGAGCTAGAAAGTAAAAAACTAGATAAAGTAAAGAAAGAACTAGAGATCCTTAGTCTTCTAGAAGACATTTCAGCTGATTTTGATGCTCTCTCCTATCTGAGCTCACCAGAGTATGACTCTGCGCTGAAAGTTGCTCAAGAAATAACAAATAAATATCCTATTGAGAAAATACACATAGAGGCTGAGCTGCCTGCTGAGGCCAAGAGCATTGTAAAAGTTAGCGATTAAGTTTTTGTACCATTACTTTTTAATCAAACCACGTGGGGTAGGCACATATTCTCTGCATAAGTTGCGTGACTTAGCGATACAGAATCAAGTTAAGTTGAGTAGACATGACTTGAACACATAAAGCACTGATAGATTTTTCTTTTACGTCTTATTATCACTTAATCGTACGGTGTGTACTTCGCGCTTTTTTGTGTGGTGAGGGGAAGTGCACAAGTAAAAGCTTTGGTGGCCATTATGGTAACTTGCTGGTTTGCACACATTATTAAGAGCACATGCCGTTAAAAAATATGGATTAGTATAAAGGAGTGGGTTAGTAAAATGTAGCTTGAGCCTTGCTTATCAATCTAGACGCTTTTGTTTCATAAAATGAAGATAACCCAAAGTTACATTTATTTTTATCATTAGGCGGACTATGGCTGCTTTGCCCAGTAATAAAACCCATGGCTTGTAAATACATTGCTATATTTCGGTTCGCACTTTAAAAAGAAAAGTGCCTGTCCTTTTTTCTTTTTTCATTCAGCGTAAAAACATCAATGCGAGTGTATTCAAAATGTCTGCATTAACCAGTCTTTCAATTCATAGTAGGTACAGAGCATTAACGGTTGTGGCGATGATTCCTTAGAATTGCAGTTAAAAACTTTGAAGCTAAAATCTTCTCTGGCCAAATTGGCTGGTGGCTTAAAATGGCCTTTGTTGTCACCAAGGTGATGCTCAAAGAAGCTAGAGCTTAGGTTGGCCACATCCAGAATAGCTTTGAAGTTAGTATCTATTTGCTGTGTTGATTGGGGTTGTTGAATCATCTCCTTGAAGACAACAAAGTCGGTGAAAGACACGTGATTGAGGTCTTTAAAAATGGCAACATAGCCCTTGTTTTTCACGTTCACAAAAATTTCGCTGAAGTATTCCTCGTCGGCGTGCACATACATAAACGGCTGTGTAATAGTAAGCCCTTTTCTGTTGAAAACCGTGCCGTCTAGGTTAATGATGGCATCGACTTTGTCTGATTGTGCTGCACTGTGAAACGCGGCTGCACCCCCATAAGAATGACCAATTATACCTATATTGTCGGAGACGTTGTTGTAAAAAACACTCTCTGATTTTTTGCTTTGTTGCTGTAAGTATTCAATCACAAAAAGCTGATCGGCACTCCACATCGCCAGATCACTTCCTAGGTTATCATGGGGCAATTCTATGGTCAGCTCAGTCTCTGAATGAGGGGGGGAGTAGTGAGACGAGCCAAAAGTATGATTAATAGAAGCGACGAGATAGCCTCTACTGGCGATATACGAAGCCGTGATGACAAACAGTTCTGGGTTGAGATAATACCCATGAGATAAAATGATCAGGGGTAAAGCCCCCAAAGAGTGATCTATTTCTGCTCCTACAGCGATGTCCCAATTCAATGGTTTTAACTTTTCGATTGCTGATGGCTCTATGGCTTCATCGAAAATAAGCTGGTTAACCCGTGCAAACTTGTCCGGCAGCGTTGCCAGTTTAGTTTTCTGATAATCGACAATGGCGGGATAAAAAAACCTAACTCCCAGCCGTCTGTGACCCAAATCAAGCGTTCTATGGCTCTTACGGCTGTGATCTTCTAGGTGAACAACAAAGGTCCCAACCGGTTGTTTTAAAGGTAATGATATTGTCTGCTGGTGGATACACAGACTACTTTCTGTTTCAAGCTCGCAGCTTTGCACCTCGCTGGTGGTTAGAAACAAAGCAATTACCATTGAGAGGCATTTCGCTAGGCGTTCAGGCTTCATTATTTATTCCAGTATGTTGTTTGTGATTTATAGTGCGGTTTAGTCACCCCCATTCTTCAGAATAAGTGTTTGGTCGAAAAGGCCGTATTACCTGTTACCAGGGCTAGTCACTATAATCAGCATCCTTCTTTTTTTGATTTTAAAGATAATATTGTACTGACACAAATGTGTTAGGTGCCTGCTATGGATTCTAATCAGCAAATATATTCCTAGTTAATCTAGGCATGATAAATTAATCGATTATTTTAGTGAAATTAAGCGCTTAGACATTGTAATGTATGTTCAACCAACAGGGTTTACCTTTGTGCTTTTATTCACTTTTATTGAGGCATCTGGTTTAACGATTAAGGACTCGGATTTCGATGCAAAGTGTATCGAATGAGTGATTGGTTTAGATTTAACAGCGTATGTTATTGTTTAGGTACAGACCAACAAGAGTGTAACTTTGCCGCCCAATCAGTTGCAGTTACCTAAATATAAAAAGTACGGATGAACAGTAGTTAAATTTTTTCTTCCTCACAAACTATAGCCAACTATGTTTAGTCTTTTATTTACAACTTTAAGTGCCTTATTGGATTCAGCCTTTAAACCTTTTGCTTAATTTTGTCGTCTAAACAACGATTTTAATGATTTTAAAAGGAAAACGATGAGCCAATTAATAACTCAAACTATATCATCGGTATTGGCTATTTCATTAATGACAGTGTTGGCTTCTTGCAAAAGTCATGATGCAACTAATTTTGAATCTAATACAAAGAATGAACTCATTGAACTTATTAATGGAAATGCTGGACAGGTCGTCTCAATTTCAGTCGTAGACTCAGATAAGACTTACCAATATCATTTAGGGACGTTAAGGAATGGCGATAAGCCTAACAACCAAACAATATACGAAATTGGCTCTTTAACCAAAACTTACACAGGGTTAGCAGTTGCTAAGGCTATTCACGACGGTAAAGTTGAGCTTGATAAAGATATCCGCCATTACCTTAAAAATGACGAATATAAAAACCTAGAACTGTCCAACCAGTCTATAACTTTACGACATCTTTTGACGCATACCAGTGGGCTGCCTGGCAATTTTGCTGCTAGCCGAGAAGATATTGAGCAAGGCAGGTATTTCGAAAAAATATCAAAATATTCTAGAGATGACTACTTTGACGATCTTAAAAAAGTAAAACTGAATTCTACCCCAGGCGAGGACTATCTATATTCAAGCGTCGGTACCAACTTAGCTGGATACATTCTGGAGTCAGTTTACCAAAAACCGTTTGAATTACTGATTTCTGAAATGATCACAAGCAAGTCTGGAGAGCGCGGCACAAAATTCAGACGCACAAACTCCGAGGTAAGCGAAGTTACAGTCGGATCAGATGAAAATGGCAATCAAATGCCCTTAGCGAGTCCATATTGGTTTGCTGGTGGAGGATTAACTTCAAACGTTGAGTCTGTTACGCGTTATATTCAACATCAATTTTCTTCAGAGCCTGAGGTGGCTATTTCTCATCAACTTTTAGAGGAGAGTTGGACGGGTCATGGCAAGGCATTTTATTGGTATACCGCTAAAGATGACTCAAATGAGCTCATGCTCTATCAAAGTGGCGGCTCAATGGGCACATCTAGTTGGTTGGTCATTTATCCGAAGAAAAAGGTGGGTATTTTTGTTGTAACCAATGTGGCAGAGGAAAATACTCAACCAAAGTTAGAGGCGATTTCAAATAAGGTGTTTGACTATTTAATTGAGTATAAAAAGGCGTTAAAGTCGGGTCCGTAACGGTTGGCTCGGTTCCGCTTTACTGTGTATGACAGCTAACAAATATTCATTGCTCAAAGTCACCGCCAAAAAGATATTTGACGGTGACTTGAAAGGGGTTTTAGCTTTAAATTATCTGAATGGCTTTAGGCTTCTAGCTGTTCGACTCTAGGTGAAAACTCAAAAACGTCTGAATAGCAGTTGCGTTCCTCTAAACCTAAAGCGTTGAGCTGGTCAATGGTGCCATAAACCATTTTTGGAGAACCACATAAATAAGCATGTGTCTCTTTAAGGTTGGTATGGTCTTGCTGTATGACTTCGTAGAGAAAGCCTGTTCTTCCTGCCCAACCAGATTGAGCCGACTCTAAAACCGTATGGAAATCCAAGTTTTTATGCGTAGTCGCCCATTTATGAAACTGTTCTAAAAGAAAAAAGTCATCGCTATGACGATTAGACCAGTAAATATTGATATTCGCATCAGGGTTTCGATGCAAAATCTCTTCCGTTATACACTTAATCTTGGATATGCCAGAGCCCGCGGCGACAAACAAATGAGGCTGGTCAAGGCTTGTTTGTAAAAACGCATTGCCCATGGCAAGCATGATCTTGACCGGCTGGTTACTGGCTTTGGCAGCAAACAAGCAGTCTACTACTTTGCCTGAAAAGTCACTCGCAACTTGAATAATTAAACACACTTTATTAGGTTTACCAGCATCCAAACGGCTGGAAATCGTGTATGAAAGCCACAATGGTTGGCCATCATTATTAACATCCAGTTCGAGCTTCAAATATTGTCCAGACCTATAGCTCAACACTTTTCCCTCTGGGGCTAACAGCTCAATTTCAAAGGTATGCTTATTGAGTGATTCGATCTTGGTTACACACACGTCATAATGTGCGACAGGGGACGTTTGAACTTCATTTTTCATTTTATAAACTTACACTTAATCGTATGGGTTATTTAATTGTTACTAGTCTAGGTGAGTTTATCGATGAGAGATAATGATATATTATAAACAATCTATTAATTTTACTCATAATTAAAAATGTTAGAACGTATCCACCTTCGTATCATCCATGCTGTCCATCAGCAAGGATCTCTCACTGCTGCGGCAAAAGAGCTCTGTGTAACACAATCGGCATTAAGCCATACGATGCGTAAACTGGAAGACAACCTCGGTACTGCCGTTTGGGTACGTGACGGAAGAAGTTTAAGGTTAACTCAAGCAGGCCATTACTTACTTAATATCGCAAATCGTGCGCTTCCGTTATTAAGTGGTGCTGAAGAAAGACTAAAGCAAATCGCGATGGGCGAGCGTGGCACACTGCGGATCGGTATGGAATGCCACCCATGTTATCAATGGCTATTAAAAGTGGTATCGCCTTTTTTAGAAACTTGGCCGGGTGTTGACGTAGATGTTAAACAAAAATTTCAATTCGGCGGAGTAGGGGCTTTACTAGATTATGAAATAGATTTGCTAGTAACCCCTGATCCCTATTTTAAAACCGGCTTAGTCTTTGAGCCAGTATTTGATTATGAGCAAGTGCTCGTCGTTCCTAAAGATCATAAATTAACGGCTAAAAAATTTGCCCAGGCTGAAGATCTTAGGGACCAAGTGTTGTTTACCTACCCAGTATCAAAAGATCGCCTTGATATTTACACGCAGTTCCTCAATCCAGACCAAGTGATCCCTAAGCAACACAAAACCGTCGAAACTACCGACATCATGTTGCAAATGGTTGCATGTGGTCGCGGTGTTGCGGCACTACCACGCTGGCTGGCAGAAGAGTACAGTACAAAATTACCTTTATCAGTTGTGCGTCTAGGGAAAAATGGTATCGCGAAGCAAATTTATTTAGGGACTCGCGAAGGGGATAGTGATATTGATTACCTCAGCGCCTTTATCAAAATGGCTCACAGTTACAAACATCCGGTGGCAATTATCTCAGATTAAATCAACAGCCATTAGCACTTCCTAATGGCTAAAGTTGTTTGTTGTCTCAGTCTAAAAAAGTAAAATGCACAAAAGTTTAAAACGTTCGTTTCACCTTTATTAGAGAAATGATAATTGGCCTAAACACGGCGTTTTGCTGCGCGCTTAGGTTGCAGACCATCACTCAGTAAAACAATTTTTAGTGGTACCACACTACTTCGAAATACTGCTCCATATACACACCAATTCATCAACTCTAATTGCTCACAAATTAGCATCATCAAACATAGAATTAATTACCGCACTAGTTTGCAAATCATAGTAATTAACAATTCCTAAGCATTTATAGACTCGAGTCGTTAACAGAGTCTCTATGAGTAAAACTCATAGGTTCATAAAATTAAATCAATATTAATCATGGGTTATTGATCATAGAATCGCTTCATTCGATTTAAGGTCTGATTTAATTTAAGTAAAGGACACCACAATATTATGAACAGCGATTTCACCTATTCTATTAAGACTATTCGTTTTGATGAGCACTATTCACCTTCAAACGATACGCGCCTTACTACAAACTTTGCTAATTTGGCTCGTGGTGAAGTACGCCAAGAAAACCTTCGTAAAGCAATTAACATGATTAATAACTGCTTTAACAGTCTGGCAAATTGGGATAACCCAAACAAAGACCGTTACTCAGTTGAAATTGATATTGTGCATGTGGATATTGACGTTGAGGGCAATGGTGAAACCTTCCCTACTATCGAAGTATTAAAAACATACATTGTTGATCATCACACAAACAGACGTATTGAAGGTATTGTGGGTAATAACTTCTCATCGTATGTACGCGACTACGATTTTAGCGTTTTACTGCGTAAACATAACGAAGGGAAAGACCATTTTTCTGTGCCAGATAACTATGGTGAGTTGCACGGTAAAATGTTTCAAGACTTCATTAATTCAAGCGCTTACAAAGAAAACTTCAGTAAGCCTCCGGTGATTTGTTTAAGTGTATCAGACAACAAAACGTATCATCGCACCAGTAACACACACCCGATTTTGGGTGTTGAATACACGCCGAATGAATCATCATTGACAGAGCAGTACTTCAGAACAATGGGTATGGAAGTGCGTTACTTTATGCCTGAAAACAGTGTTGCTCCGTATGCATTCTTTTTCTTCGGTGACTTGTTAAACGATTACAGCACACTGGAGCTTATCAGTACGCTAAGCACCATGGAAACGTTCCAGAAGATTTATCGTCCAGAAATTTATAACGCGAACTCGACTGCCGGTGAAACTTACAAGCCAAGCTTGAAAAACTTAGATTGCTCTTTAACGCAAGTAGTTTATGACCGAGAAGAGCGTGCTCGCCTTGCGATTGAACAAGGTAAGTGGTGTGAAGATAACTTTATTCAGCGATACCAGTCAACACTGGAAAAATGGGCTGCTAACTTTGTTCAGCCGTCATTCTGATTTTAAGGTATAGATGCATTAATTATGAAAAAATTATTCCCAACTTCTACCGCTGGCAGCCTACCAAAACCGTCTTGGTTGGCACAACCTGAACAGCTTTGGTCACCTTGGAAACTAGAAGGCGATGAACTGATTGCCGGTAAAAAAGATGCACTGAGAGTTACATTACAAGAACAAGATAGCGCGGGTATTGAAATTGTGAGTGACGGCGAACAAACTCGTCAGCACTTTGTCACCACCTTCATCGAAAATTTGAGTGGTGTTGATTTCGAAAATAAAAAAACAGTTAGAATTCGTGACCGCTATGACGCCAGTGTACCGGGCATTATTGGCCCAGTAAGTCGTCAAAAACCAGTATTTATTGACGATGCTAAGTTTTTGCGCTCGCAAACACAGCAGCCAATCAAATGGGCGCTACCAGGGCCGATGACCATGGTTGATACGCTCTATGATGATTATTATCAAGATCGTAAAACCCTTGCGTTTGAATTTGCTAAAGCTCTGAATGAAGAGGCAAAAGAGCTAGAAGCTGCGGGCGTCAATATCATTCAATTTGATGAACCTGCATTTAATGTGTTCCTTGATGAAGTGAATGAATGGGGCATTGAAGCGCTTGAAATTGCAACCGAAGGGCTTAAATGCGAAACCGCGGTGCACATTTGCTATGGCTACGGCATCAAAGCAAATACCGACTGGAAGAAAACGTTAGGCAATGAGTGGCGTCACTATGAAAGAACATTCCCTGCTATTCAACAATCCAGTATCGATATTATTTCTTTAGAATGTCACAACGGTCGAGTGCCGCTTGAAGTGTTGTCATTATTAAAAGGCAAGAAGGTGATGGTCGGCGCTATTGATGTTGCTACCAATGACATTGAAACACCGGAAGAAGTCGCCGACACCATTCGCGAAGCACTTAAATATGTCGATGCTGACAAACTTTATCCTTCCACAAACTGTGGTATGGCACCGCTATCGCGAGAAGTGGCGAGAGGCAAACTACAGGCTTTAGCCGCAGGGGCAGAAATCGTAAGAAAAGAGCTCTCTGCATAATTTCTTCGTTTTTCTTTTACATAACCAACAAACGGATTTTCCGTTTGTTGGTTTTATTTATTTTAATTAAACGTTGTTGATTTACACTATGATAGAGTTTTTAAGCAATAATATTTCAACACTCATGGCGCTGGTTGCAACAGGTGCATTTGCAGGGATTTTGGCAGGCTTACTGGGTGTCGGTGGCGGTATCGTTATTGTGCCGGTACTATTTTTTGTTTTTCAAGGGTTTGGCGTATCGCCTGAGTCAGCCATGGTCATTGCAACAGCGACCTCATTAGCGACAATCATTCCAACCTCTATCAGTTCAATTCGCTCACACAATCAAAAAGGCAATGTTGATTTTGACCTGTTAAAGCGCTGGGCTGTGTTTATCTTTATCGGTGTTTTGTTAGGAAGCTGGCTGGTTACACGCGTCAATGGTACTTGGTTGACTGGGTTATTTGGTATTATCGCAACTTTGTCAGCGCTGAATATGCTGTTTCGAACAGGCAAATCAGCTTTATTTCAATCGCTGCCAGGTAAAGCTGGACAAGCGTCAATGAGTACCTCAATTGGATTTTTCAGTTCAATGGTGGGCATTGGGGGTGGTACTATTTCAGTGCCATTACTCACGCTTTATAACTATCCAGCACATAAAGCTGTGGGGACAGCCGCAGCGATTGGACTAATTATCTCTTTGCCAGGCGCTGCGACTATGCTCATTTTAGGCCAATCACCTGCTGATGCACCTATCGGCACGTTTGGGCTTGTTAACCTCGTTGCGTTCCTATGCATTGTGCCTTTAACTGTGTTATTTGCACCAGTTGGTGCATCACTTGCTGCTAAGCTAGACGCAAAAAAACTCAAGAAAGTGTTTTCTGTCGTGTTGCTTATCACCGGCATACGTATGCTTTTACAATTATTTTTGTAAGGTTGAATATACATAGGAAATAACCTTCAAGAATATGAGTAATCAAACTGTAAGGCCTAGCGCTTTCGTCTGCTAGGTTGTTGAGATAGGTCAGCCACTGTAAAGTCGCTGGCCTATTTTTTTAAGCCCTCAAATAATCACTCAGCTTTTACATATCAAAACCTTTAGTGGTCATAGTATCGGTTTACCTCACCGTCAGTGAGGTATCACCTTACGAGTTGCCACTAATTTCTTGTTCTTTCATGGCAATCTCTGGATTGATAAACACGCTTTTGAGTTTCGGCATCATTTGTGCAATTTAATTACAGCTGAATAGTTCAACTTAGCTTTAACTGAACTTTATTTGTTGGTTTAACATTATGAATTTAATGAATAAATGTTCATTTGATTGTGTTTTAAACATAACCAAATTTTGGAGACTTACTTTATGAAATTATCTCTTTTTGCACTGTCTACGCTTTTTGCATCGCAAATTGCAACTGCAGACAATTTAGTAACTAACGGCTCATTCGAACAAGATGCCGTGAAGTCAAAATGGACATTACTTGATTCAGTGACTGGGTGGCAAAGTGAAGGGGCGAGATTTGAAATTCAAACATCACGTCTTGGGATCATTACCGCTGCAGATGGTAAGCAGTACATTGAGCTAGACTCGACGGCTAATCACAGTGTATTTCAAAGTGTTGCTACTGAAGCTGGAAAAGCCTATGAGGTGTCGTTCTATTATTCACCGCGCGTTAAAGGGAATAGCCAGACAAATAAGGTGGATGTTAAGTGGAATGGCACAACGGTATTAAACCTAAACGCGACGCAAAGAGGTTGGCAATCATTTACATTGTCTGTACAGGCGACTTCAAGTAGTTCAGAGATCCGTTTTACTGGAACAGGCACGAATGACAGTTTAGGGGGCTTTATTGATGACGTCGCCGTAACCGAAAAGCAAGCTTGTCATACGGGCATTTTTGGCATTAATAATTATGGCTCAGCCGAAACGGGTTATGTCTATAAGTTTGATTTAGAGACAAATACGTATAGTGTCGTCGCTGGCGCTCAGAATACGGCGTCAAATATTGCTAGTCACAACGGTAAGCTGTATTTCATGGAACAGCTAGATTCGGGCACAAAGGCTTCAAAACTGTGGTCATTGGACTTAGAAACTGGCGTACAAGCTGCTGAAGCAGATGCGAAGTCTTGGCCAATCTACCGCTCTGCGGTCACCGCGAATGGCGAGTCTTTACGTGCGACTAGTAAAACTTATATGTATGACTACAACCTAGAAACGGGCGAAAAAACTGTGTTAGGAAAGATGCGTTACTCAGGTGACTCTTTCTCTCATGGAGATATTGCTTATTCTGCTGATAACAACACACTGTATGTGTTGACTGGCAAATCTCTGTATACCATAGATGATGGTTCAATGGCGTTAACCTGGATTGGCGACCATGGTATTAACTGGGCGTCTGGTTTGGCTATTTCTGATGATGGAACATTATATGTGTCAGGCAGAGTTTCAGGTGAGCGCGCAAAAATTTATAGCGTTAATCCCCAAACTGCAGCTGCAACTTATGTGATGGATGCGCCAGAGCATATTAATGATTTAACTTTTGTAGATAATTATTGCCATTAATTCGTGTTTATAAAAATAGCCAAGGATAGGCTATTACTTTTTGCCATTAAAATATGGAAATGATTTAAAAAGTAAAATGTTTTTTTCTTTAAGTAAATTGATGTGTTTTTAGCTCTCTATAAATAGTTTTCCTTTCAAATAACACATAATAACTTTGCCTTTCGGGTTATCACAAGGTTGCTAAGAAGGGTTAATATTTAATTTTTTTGTGGCGCCGCCTATTTTAAAATAGTGATAAATCTATATTTCTTCTTAATAACGGTAATAAAGGTTTATATCAAGGCCATAATTCATTGCTTAATGAATGAGTGAATTAGGTTGAATTGTTGAAATTTTATGCATAAAAACTTATGCTTCACTCTGTAATAATCGAATATGGCATATGTTCAATAGGAAGCTTAACTCTCTCTTAGATTGAGCCAAGTGTCTAAGCTTGCAAATGGAGTACTTTTTGTGAAAAAAATTAGTTTGATGGCCGCAGTTACATTGCTGTCTGGCTGTGCAGTAAACCCTTATCTTCAGCCAATGGTTGATGGTCCAAGTGCCAAGCTGCGTTTAGCATCTGTGCCAAGTAATAATAACTTTGTTGCAGTTCCTTTGTCAGAAAGTTGTATTTCAACAGAGTTTAAACATGGTGGGCATATAGCGACACTGGGTGTTAAAGCTAATTTAGTTCGTAGCTTGAGTCGTTTAGATATGCCTGCATATGACGAAAAACTGGGTGATTCACATCAAAATGAAGTCTATATTCCAGCACAAAAACCTTTTTCATTTCAATTCAATGGTGTAGGGATCTCGGGTTTCACGCCTGGTCAAACTGATTCTGGTGGTGCACTGTATTCTTGGTGTCGAAAAATCATTACTTTCACACCGGCGGAAAATGCAAACTATGAGGCGCTGTACGATTACATTGAGCTGCCAAATGGTAAAGAAACTTGTGGCGTTAAACTTTTTGAAATAGTTGCTGATGGGCAAAGCCAGTACAAGAAAGTAGAAGTAGACAATTACCAAGTGGTAGAAAACTACTGTAAATAATACGCTCTCTGTTATTAAGCCTTGTCGATCTCAAAGGATAAGGCTTCTTCTTGTCTTGCTTTTCTTAAAGCTTACTTTTTCCAGGTGCTGCTATTAGCATAGTTGTAATGTAAGCATTTAAGTCTGTTTCGAGTTTACCTAAAATAGTTTTACCAACCTCAAGCTCTTGGTATTGTGGGTTAACTGCTAAGTCTACTTTCCACGTATAAAAGTGACCGTCATCTACAGCTATAACGACTCCAATTCATTTTCCCTCTTGATATGCAAAGTATTTAAATGAGCTGGTATTGAATGCCTGTAGAAGTTGTTCTGGGTGTCGCTCTGTCCAGCGGGTTGATTAAAAAAATTCGCTAACTTGCCAATCAACATTATTAGTAGAGTTTTCATATCGAACTTTTATAATTTGTGCATTATGGTACTGTTTCTTCTGTACCTAATGTTATAAATAACTCTTTATAAATGCTGTTTATATTACTTATTATGAGAATTCGGGGGGTAACATCTTGTTAGTTAAGCTAAGAAGCGCATTAAGGTTTCACTAATGCGCTGTAAGAAAAGTATCTATTTAACGACGCTAGAAAATATATAGTTAATGAATCAAAAAGCGTAAAAATGTATTAGTAACACTCAATTTCAACAGTGTTCCAAGGATTTGGGCTGCCATCTGCATATTTATTACAGATACCTTTTGCAAATAAGTTCTCTAAGTGAAACCCAAAGCTAGTAAAATCAACAAGGTTGCCGAAGAAAGGGAAATTACCGTAAAAGTGTAATTCCATTAGCATATGATCTAGGTTGTAATTTGTTTGGTCTGCAATAAATTTTTGGTCGATTTCTTGTAAATTGATGACTTGAAAATCTGGGAACCCCGGCACGACAACATGTAAGTATTCTTCGTCGTATTTACCATCAAAAAACTTAACTATTTGCATCATTTCAGAGGCCGATAGCTGCGTCATGGCCAGTTTATAATCTGTCACAACCAAGACTTCTTGTGCGAGATTACGGTTGACGATTATTTTTCCAGGTAATATATCATGAAGAGCACGCATGACAGCTTGTTCATTGTCATTGACGTTTTGCGCTAATGCATAATTTGGAAACCTAGAGTTTGTAAATCGTTCATAGGATTCTTTTACCATCCCGATAAAGAATTTAACAGTTTGTTGTCGAGCGATTATATGTGCCTGTTCTTCAGTTACTTCTCTGGACATAAGTAGTGTGGCTTTTTTACCAGAATAGTAACTGACTAGGCTTTGAGTTACAGAATAGACGGCAGTGTTTGATGAGTTTTTAGGATTGCCTCCTTGATGTATTTTTGTGCCATCTGCGTAGTCAAATATTGTACTTAAATCAAAGCGTCCGTTTTCTTCATTTTCACGTGTACGAGAGTTCCACTGAAAAAGGTCATGCGATGCTAGACCCATAACGCCAATATCTGCAACTCGTATGGGCTGTTTCGCAAATGCTGGTAAAGTGAAAAGTAATAGTAATAGTGATAACACATAGATTAATTTCATTTTAGTAATTATCCTTTTTGGTAATGAGAATCGTTATTATATTCTGGTTGGTAATGAATGTAATCTGTTTTTGTGAATAAGGTGTGAATTTTGTGATTTTGTTGTTGTGGTGGATGAATGTTAGAACGAATCTTAAAAACACTTGTTGTAAAATAAAAGTAGGGAGCAATTGGAGTTGAATTATTAAAGTGGAGCTGAGGATATTTGGAGTTTTTAATTCCTATGTTTAGTTTGTATAGCTAGAGAATTAAGAGGTGTCGATTTAATGGTAAACCCTTGGCTATTTTAAGATTAAAGTGCATTGTTAGAATAAAAAAAGGAGCATGATGTTTACATGCTCCTGTGGTGTTTGTTAGTTAATGCTCCAAACTTGTTGTTCTTGGCTTGCATCTATCTCCCAGTTGTATACTAGTGGCTCTTTCGTTGTGCTGTAGAACCAAATTTCCGCTTTGAGTTTCTGATCTGCATGAGGTAACTGGATTTGTGTTGTGAAACCGTTACTGTCCAGTGGTGCTCTCAAAAAGCAGTTACTAGTATTTGTTATGCTCTCACCTTGCTTGCAAATGTTTACGAAAGCACGTTCACTTACTAGGTTCTGACCAAATGTAACCTCTACAGCGACATTACTTCTAAAATCGAAAGTGACATCAACATCCATGCTATCCATTCCTCCACCTTGTGGCTGTGTTGCTGCCGTGTCATCTGCGTCAGTCGTGTCTTGTGGCACCGCATCTGGTGTGCTAGAACTTGCTGATGCTGGTGCAGCGGCCGTGCTATTGCTTGACGTTGTTGTCGTCGGGTTACTTTGACCTTCAGAGCCACCTGAACCGCCGCCACATGCTGTAAGTACTAATGTCATTAGAGTGATAATTAACTTGTTCATGGTCTGCTCCTAGTTTTGTGATGCGCTGCTGATGGTGTATTGGTAATTTGCGACAGGATTTTCAAACCAAGTCACGTTGCTCTGGCCAGCTGATGATGCGAACTCTACAAATTGCGGGTATGCAATGGACATCTCAACGCGCTCTTTTGGATGCTGCCAATCGGTATCGATGATCAGTGCCCAAGGTAACCCAGTGCCAGTTTGAAAGTACCCATTTGTAGATGATGTATCGTCACCTTGGTCAAGATAGCTACTGTCAAATGCTTCTGTTGGCGCTTGGTTTTTCAAGTGTACTTCCCAGCCGCGACCATTATTGCTGTCAACATATGGGCCGTGGTAATGACCGTCTACTGCGAAAATGAATGGGTCTAATTTGTCTAGTGTCGCTACATTGGCGCTGTAAGTGGTCGACAATGGTAGAGTTAGCTCAAACGGAATCGGTGCGCGTTGAATATCACTACAGCCTTCTTCTGTTCGGAAGAATTTACAGCCTTCTTGTGTCGGCACCATTTCTCTGGTGTCAGAAAAAATGACGGCGATCGCTTCATTTCTATTCGCTTCAAGCGGACTAGTTTGAGACTCCACGCCATCAACGGTTAACTTAATTTGTGCTTCATTGACATGATTTCGAGCTATTTCTTTAAAGCGCAGCGCAAATGCATTGTGGTAGCCGGCACCTACGGCAACTAATGCACCTTCTACTTTGTATTGAACGACTTGATTACCAATCTGGCCTGTTGTTGCGCGGTACCTGACGACCACATCATTGAAATCATAATCGCCTTTTTGTGGCCATAAGTCTTCAAACGCGGCGGTTTGCCAAGCGGTTGATGACTCGATTAAGCTGCTGGCAACCACTGACACTGAGATATCTTCTACTTCACCGGTATCCACCCCGCCTGTTGGCGCAATATCTTGGTTGTTTGATACTCTAAAGCGTGCCCAAGTGTTACCTTCAAGTGCGTCAACTGGCACAGGTATTAACACCCGGTTTTCGCCAGCTACACCTGAAAGTTCGCTAATGATGCGTTCGGATGATTGGAATTCACCATCTTGGTTCCAGTCTACCCAAGCGTTAACGTAGCCGTTAGTAGAGAGTGTAAATGAGATGAGTGCATCATATCCTGTTTCAATGCTTGTAACGAAGCTGACGCCATCGTCATCATCTTGCGCTTGTGGTAAATGCTCTGCGCTTACGCCATCGCCAAAGTATAGATCTCCTACAACGTGGCGAGCGCCATTTTCAGCTAAAGACGTGCCGTAGCTTTCAGGTGCATCGCCATAGTCCATGGTGGGATCTTCACTTTCATCAATAATCGGGGCGGTTGCGCAGCGTGCGCCATCATTAGAACCTGAACTTGGGCCGTAGGCAAATAGCTGTGTGTCTGCTGGGTCATCTATGTTTACTTGATAAATATGACCATCTTGGTTACGACTGATATAAAAGTTGTTATCGATATCGAAATATACAGCACCAAAAGTACCCGACTGGCCGACGTTACCAAGCATAGTACTTTCACCTGTGTTGGCATTAATACGATGTAAATTACCGTTGCTATCTACACTATAAGCCATGCCAGTTTCGCCATTGGGGGCAAACGCCATATCAAAAATATTTAGGTTAAGATCACCCCCGTTGATGACACGCGTTGCTTGCAAATAGTCGTTGCTTGTTTCATCCAGCGAGACACGGTATAAACCGTATGAACTGCCTTTTCTGTAAACATAATACGCATTTTCGTGGATAGCGACATCGCCAACGTAGAAGTTGGTGTCAGGGAAGCCGATAGTATTTAATGGTTCTAATGTATAGTCTTTACCAACACGACCGATGTCTTTGCGGCTGTAATCCCAACCATAGAGGTAACGGTCGTGGAGACTGAATCCAAACCCATTAAGCTTGTTGTTGGTACCAACGTTTTGAGCGAACTCTGTGAATGCGCCAGACACTAAATTTACGCCGTATATGGATGCTGTATTTCCTTGCACTAAAAATGCTTTAGAAGGGCAAGTATCGAACGGTGCTGCATTCACGCCTGCAGACAAAAGGCACAAGCTTAATAGTTTGTATTTCATGACATTCTCCAAGATGCAATTTTTGCTGATTTAACTGATTGCAATCGCGGTGCCAATTTTAAGTTATTAATATTATTGTGATTTTTTATTTTATGTTTTACAGGTTTTCAAAATGCAAAGCCATATCGAAATCAAAATCTCATTTTAGGAATGAAAAAGTCCATAGGTCATGGCGCTAAATTGAGCATGAATGTGGGGAAAGGGAGGTGCTCTATCAATTGGTCGAACCGAATAAATGAGTAAAAGCCGACATAGAATGAAGGCTTTTACTTAAACCGCGTTAATTTAACTTGTTAAGTTGAAAGCGTCTTAGTCGAATCAGCAGGGCCAATACACCTATGCTGAGGAGGCCGAATGAACCGCTACTGCCTGAGTCATTATTTGGCCTGGACGCAGGGGCCGCAACGTTTATGTTTATTTCATGTGAGGCTGTGAGGCCAAATGAGTCAGTCACAGTCAGTGCAAAAGTTAGCGTCTCATTATGTGTTACTTGCGGGGCTGTAAACTTCAATTGCTGGGTATTTTGAGGGAGTGTGATTTGCGTCCCCGCAGTTTGCTTCCATGTATAAGTCATTTTGTCATTATCAGGGTCTGAAGACGTTGATGTAATAACGACTTCTTTGCCAATAGATACTGTTTGTGTATCGCTCGCTAAAGTGACTTCAGGTGCTTTGTTTGCGCGTATGCGCACCTTCACTTGTGCTGTGGCCGCCGCTTCATACTCATCCGTGACTGTTACTTGATAGGTTTTCACTGTATCTACAGCTACTTTTTCGGCACTGAGTTGTAAGGTGTCTTCTGTGCCGATGATGTCATCAGGCGAACTTAGTTCACGCCATTGATAGGTCAAGTTATCACCGTCTGGATCAGTGGATTGGGTGGCGTCTAATGTAAAGTCTAGCTCACTGCGTATTTCAACATCTGAATGTGCAACAACCGCTTTGGGTACTTCATTTACAAAGGTGGTCGAAAAGTTATAAATAGTGACATTATCACTCCCTTCGGAGTTGTTGTACCCTTTGTTGTATAAGATCGCAATTTGATTTGGACCTGCTTCCAATTCAATGTGAATATTTGTCTTGGTTTCTTGGAGACCACTGTCTCTAAGTAGCTGCTTGCCATTGTGGAAAATATCGACATAGTCTTCATATTTTTCACTGGAAATAAGATAGTCAAAACTCACCGCGCTGATATGCACATTATCAATGTCAGCAGTTATGTAGGTTTTTTGCCACGCGAGTTTATGATCAGGGTCGTCTGAATTATCTATCATATCTCCACTAACTAGGACCTTTTCTCCGTCGTCAGTGGTTGCTGTATACCAGTTTGCCTCTCCGCCTGTTAACCATTTTATGTGTGTTGGACTCGATAAGTGCTGATTAACATCTTCTTCGATTTCGCGGGTTTTGTAATAGTGTAAATGCTCATAATAGCGAGCTTCTACCGGTGAGTTTATGTCCACATATACTTTGTAATAGCTATGATGATGTTGTTCTGGTAACTGAGCGCTAAATTGACATGTTTGTTGAGGTGCAAGGGGAGTGGTTGTACAGGTTTGTTCGACAAGCGCTACATTAGATGGATTGGGGTGTATGTAGTCGGGATCTGCGCTATCAGCAAATTTGACATTGGTAATGTTAACGGGTGTGTTTAGGGTATTGGTGAATGCGCCTGTTAAAATAGTTGGTGCTTCTTCTTGAATGAAGGCATGTTGCGTTTCAGTGTCAAAACCAAATTCAATTGTCCGTCCAAACAGCCAATCAGATAAATTTGCTACATCGGCAAATACCCCCGGCTTATTTGGCGCACCGCAGCGAAAACCCCAGCTTACGACGCCAACCTGAACCCATTCATTTTCTTTTTTGACGATAAGTGGGCCACCGCTATCTCCGTTGCATGGGCTTTTGTCTCCGGCTTCAACACCTGCACACATCATGGAAGCTGTGATGTCACCGTCATAATGATCTACATCATTACAAATGTCGTTAGGGATATATTGCAAATCGACTTCTTGAAGCTTGCTTGGCAGACTGCCGTTATAATTTAAGCGGCCCCATCCCATTACTTTGAGCGTTTCGCCCGCCACTAGGTTATTACGCACTGCTGGGTTCGCCAGTTTTATTGGTGTGATGTTTTCAACTGGGCGATCTAGCTCCAAAATAGCAATGTCATATGCCCTTTCATCGGTAAAAATCCAATCGTAGTCGTCGTGCATGAATTGACGCAACACGTGATAGGTTTGCCATTGTGTTGGCTCACTCAGGTCATGTCCTCCAAACTTCACAGTGAAGGACTCAATGTAACCATTCCTCACGCAGTGGGCTGCGGTAAGCACTTTGTTGTCGCCAATAAATGTGACCCCGCAGCTGTGCACGCCATTTTTTTGTAAACTGCCAATAAATGGGTAATTAAAGGGGGTTGTTTCATTACCACCAACTATATAGGGAGTCACTTCTGACGAAGGCGGGAGTGTGTTAGGGGCTTTTAATGGAGTATTTTGTTCAATCGCAATACCAATCGCTGGAATAGTTATGGTCACGATAAGAAGCAATCCTTTCAACTTAGCGAGCATTGTCAGTCCTATTTTCTGGTTAAATTATTTACATAAGAAAACTCATAGAATATGAGCTACATCAGAACAATATTGTTTAAAAATGTATTCTTTTGTGTGTTTTTTGATCTCGCCTATTTTAATATTTAATTCCCAATAATCGAAGTGATAATTTTAAATATTTATAACTATGAATATACTAATGGTAAGTGGTGCCATAAATAATATGTAAATATGAATTATATCATTAGTATCAGCAGTGAAATGATATAACTAAAAACACCGCTGTTGTGTTTAGCATTCACTATAAAGCTGATTTTTTAGATTGAGATAACCCAAAAACATCTGTGATCGTTACGGTAAGCATCCAACTCTTGGTTTGAATCACCTCTAGGGCAGTAAAACCCAACTGTTCGGTTTTATCAGGCACTGAGGTTGTAGTCCCCAACGTTTGCGCCCAATTGCGGGTGAGAGTGTCGCCATCGGGATCCCCTGCGTCAGCGCCGAAAAAGAGGACGTTTCCTGAAAAAACCGCTTTATATTTGACATGACCTATGTGAGTTTTGGCATGTTGCTATTAATAGTTTGCACTAAAGTTGTGTGAATGACGTTGTTAAAAGTAATGACTGTTGCACTGCGCTAAATTGTTATGACAAACGTAAAAAAGTAGATTAAGGTTATTGTCAGTGTGATTTTGGACAAAAAGGACAGGTGAATAATGAAATTTGAGCAACTATTAAGTCATTTTGATACGGGCATTTGTATTGATCAATTACAAAAAGAGTCGCTATTAGACCTCGCCTTATTGTTTATCGGTGTAGATGGCAAAATAGACGACAGCGAAAAGCGTGTTGTGTATGAATGGGCTAACCAACTTCAGTGGAATTCGACAATTGCATTGGAAGACTATTTTGAAGACAGTTTGAGTAAATCGGTGTTAGCGGTACAGCAAAATGACATTGAGTCGTTTATTCAACATCGAATGCACCATGTTGTTGATGAACCTATGCGAAAATTTGTCAAAGAGCTCGTCATTAAAGTTATCGAGGCTGACGGTGTCGTGGATGACGCCGAAAAACGTGCCCTTGCAGTGTTAGAGGCTGAGCTTTGATAGGCCGATAAGGTAAAGTTGAGGCAGCGTTTTTGGTTGAGCTGCCTCTATACATGCGACGTCTACCTTGTTTCCCACTCAGGGAATGGATCAGGCAGCGTACTCCAAAGCTGCATACCAAGTGCCATTTCTTCTTCAGTTAACAAACACGCATTCAGTGCGTCGATAATTGCTTGTTTATCGAGCTTTTGCCCAATAAATACCAGCTCTTGACGCATGTCGCCGTAGGGTTCTTCCCACATCTCTTGTATTGCATCAATGTATTCTGGATCGGTCGGCCACTGTTCTTGAGGGACGGCTTTCCAAAATAAGCCTGCCACGCCATATTGCGCCATGCCACCTGCTTGATTCCAGCTACCAGCAAACTGGGGACGCGATGCAAGCCAAAAAAAGCCTTTAGAGCGGATGAGCTTACCTTTTTTATCTTTGCTGTGCAGAAAATCATAAAATCGTTGTGGGTGAAAGGGTTTGCGTGCGGCATACACAAAGCTGCTGATACCAAATTCTTCCGTTTCTGGTACATGCTCACCACGTAGCTCTTTTAACCAGCCCGGTGAAAGCTGCGCTTTTTCAAAACTGAACTTGCCTGTTGCAAGGATCTGTTTGAGCGGCACTTGGCCGTTTAATACAGGAATTTGCATGGCTTCGGTATTAAGTGTGCTTAAGATGCTCTGAAGACGACGCAGCTCTGTCTCAGAAACCAGATCGGTCTTGCTGATCACAATGACATCAGCAAACTCTATTTGGTCAACTAATAAATCAGCTACATTACGGTGGTCGTCTTCACCTAAGCTCTCTCCTACTTCTTGTAAGTTACGGGCTTGGTCGTAATCTTTTAAAAAGTTAAGTGCATCGACAACCGTCACCATGGTATCTAATGTGGCGACATTAGATAAGCTTTGGCCGTTTTCATCGGTAAAGGTGAAGGTTTCAGCCACAGGGAGAGGCTCAGATATGCCTGTGGATTCAATAACGAGGTAATCGTATTTCCCTTCTTTGGCAAGCAGGGTGATTTCTTCGAGTAAGTCTTCTCGCAGCGTGCAGCAGATACAGCCATTGCTCATTTCTACGAGCTTTTCTTCTGCACGATTGACGCCGATTTCATTTTTAACGGTAGCGGCATCGATATTAATTTCGCTCATATCATTCACAATAACCGCTATTTTCAGTCCATCTCGGTTATTGAGTATGTGATTTAAGAGGGTGGTTTTCCCCGCTCCAAGAAAACTGGAAAGTACTGTAACAGGTAATTTTGACGGTGTATGTAACATAACTTGCTACCTTATTGTTACTAGGAAAAGGATGAAAGTGTCTATTAAGACCGAATTAAATGTTCCTTCATCTCTTGGCATGCTTTGACGTCAATGCAGTATTCTGCTGTCGGTCTTGCCATTAGTCGTTGGACACCGATAGGTTCGCCAGTTTCAAGGCAATATCCATAGGTGCCTAAACGGATCCGCTCAAGGGAGAGTTGAATTTTAGGCAGTAATTTTTGCTCTCTGTCAACAATGCGCATAAGGAGCTCACATTGCTCTTCCCACGAAGCTCTGTCGTTAAAGTCAGGTAGATCCGGTGGGTTAAGCATTTCCTCTTTGGCTTCTTTTATTCGGGCTCGGGTTGTGTCGTGTAACTCAATGAGTAGGTCTTTAAAAAATGCCAATTGCTCGTCATTCATATAGTCTGATTCAGGAGCGTCAATAATTTTTTGTTCAATTGCGGAGGTCATAATTGATATACCACTAATTTTGCTTATTTGTTATGTTATAACATATTTTGGTGATTTCACCATTGGAATTACCGTTGGCCACTGTGTTTAAGGGTACGACCAGCAAGATTAATTCATTAATGCGATGAATTCTCATTTACACTTGTGTATATTGTTGTGTTATATCGTATCAAAATTAAGTTTTAACAGAATAGGTGAACCTCACATGATCAAAACGGAAGTCGTAATCGTTGGTGCAGGTCCTGCGGGGCTTGGGTGTGCAGCTTTATTAAAGCAAATGGGGATTGAAGATCAAGAACTCATGGTGCTTGAACGAGGCGAAGTGGGGGAGAGCTTTTTAAGGTGGCCAGAGAGCATGCGCTTTATTACCCCTTCTTTCCCATGTAACGGGTATCATCAGACAGACTTAAATGCCATCACCCCAGATACTTCCCCTGCATTTAACGCAGGAAAAGAACACTTAAGCGGCAAAGAGTATGCGAAGTATCTAAGCATGGTGGTTAACCATTACAAAATTCCGGTCACAACACAGACTGAGCTACTGGAAGTCTCATCGATAGGACCAAGTGATGGATTTTATTTACGCACAAGTGATTCTGAGATTAAGTGTAAATTTTTAATTTGGGCGGGTGGTGAATTTCAATCTCCGAGTATGAATGCCTTTAGTGGCGCTGAGCTGTGTCAGCACAATACTCATATTCGTGATTGGCAAGCATTAGAGCAGGGCCATTATGTGGTCATTGGCGGTTATGAGAGTGGTGTAGATGCGACATTTAATTTGGCAAAATCAGCAAATAAAGTCACGCTACTTGATTGTAAGCCAAATGACGCCGATACCTACGACCCCAGCCAGGTTTTATCTCCGTATACCATGGAGCGTATGAAGTCGATTGCAGACAATAAAGACATTGACTACGACGGCGAGTTTGAAGTCAGCTCTGTGTACAAAGAGGGCGATGAGTATGTTGTCCAGTCTACCGACGGCAATGAGGTACGTACGCCATTTCCACCGATCAACTGTACTGGCTTTGAGATGGATCTTGGACCTGTGTCTGATTTGTTTGTCTATCAAGACAATGGCTATCCGTGGGTGAGCGCATTTGACGAGTCGACTAAGCGCAGAAATTTATTTTTAGCAGGGCCGAGGCTTTATCATGATCCAACTCTGCTGTGTTTTATCTATAAGTTCAGAGGCCGATTTGCAGCACCGTGCAGGGTCATTGGCTCAGAGTTAGAGCTTGATATGTCGGTGATGAAACACTATCGCCAAGCGGGCATGGTGCTCGAAGATATGGACTGTTGCAAGCAGCAGGAGTGCTTCTGCTAATGACGCAGTTTATTGATGTACAAACCTTTTACCCAGAGCAAAAGCAAAAAAATAATTGGTTATTGATTGGTAAAGAGAGCGTGGGGAAAACCGCATTCACAGAAAATCTAATTGGTAAAAAATCGGGTAAAAGCAACTTTCAAGGCAGCTCTTTATTTTGCAAAGAGTACACGTGGAATGGCCAAACAATCACCGATACGCCTGGTATTCAAACCAGTATGGACAGTGTGGTGACTTCCCAAGTTTTGAGCCGATTAAAAACCAGTGAACATATTATTTTGACGCTCAAGGCATCTGATTTACAAAGTGATTTATCTGACCTGTGGCATCTGGCAAAAGGGCAAACAGGCATCGTGATATTAACATATTGGGATGTGGTCAAAGACAAGGCTGGCGTACAAGAGGAGCTTGCGATACTTAGAGAAAGCACTAATTTGGCTTGGGTAACTGTTGATAACCGACATATTACAGATGAACAGCTGCAAGAAATCGAGCGGGCGTTATCACGTCCATCTCGTTTTCCAAAAAGTCCCCCAACGCTGTCTGCTAATTGGTCGGTAACACCCAAGCTATTGTTTTTCGAAAAAACTGGCTTGGCTCCGCTGTTGTCCTTTTTATTACTGGTGCTGCCCGCTTGGCTGGCCGTGACCAATGCAAATACACTTGCCGATTGGCTATACCCGACGATTGAACGGCCAGTCGACTTAATTAAATCAAAGCTCTCACATTTGCCAGAGCCATTTAATCATATGCTGGTGGGGGATTATGGCTTGGTGTCTATGTTGCCGTTTTTAATCTTGTATGCATTGCCGACGGTGGTCATTTTTTCGATGATTATTTCCTTGTATAAAACCACAGGGCTGATAGATAGGTTGTCTTATCGTTTGGACTCTGTTATGCACAAACTCGGACTAAGTGGTCGTGATTTAGTGCGTGTGATCATGGGGTTTGGCTGCAATGTACCTGCGATAATTCAAACCCGTAATTGCTCTTGCTGTACAAGGGGGAGCTGTGTATCAGCGATATCGTTTGGTTCTGCTTGCTCATATCAATTGCCAGCCACTGTTGCGGTGTTCTCCGCAGCGGGCAAGCCTTATTTAACCTTACCGTATTTGATCATTTTAGCCGTGACTACGTGCATTTATTTGATTGCGACAACCTCTGCGGCACAACGAAAAGCAGCGGCATCTCATAACTTATTGAACCGAGGTTTTTTACAGCCGCCTAATTGGCGTTTTGCAGTCAATGAAATGGTCGATGTACTTAAGTCATTTTTTAAGACCGCATTTCCGCTTTTTGTTGGGATCTGTTTAGCTGCTGGATTTTTAGCGTGGCTTGGCTTTTTCGATGCATTAATTGGCGTGATAGCACCATTGATGAGTGTGGTGAATTTACCAGAGGGCGCGGCAATTGCGGTGATTTTAGGTGCAATTCGTAAAGATGGCTTGGCCATTGGGCTAATTGATAGCAGTACACAAGGGCTAAAAATTGCTGAAATCACAGACGTTCAATTGTTATGTGCGGTGTATTTGGCGGGAGTGATGCTGCCTTGTATCGTGTCGTTACTCACGATTATTCGGGAAATGCAGTGGCGATTTGCATCCAAAATGGTTTTAAGGCAAGTCTCGTGGGCGGTGGTTTTTACTATGTCTCTGTCTTGGGGTATAGGTTGGGTTTTAAGTTGATTGAGTATAATTTTGCTCCTTCGTTTGATTATGCAGCAAGTGGTGTAACCATTAATGGAGTAGCCGTGTATGGCTACTCTGCTGTGGGTGAGCTCGGTGTGCTTATTTATAACCGGCATGTGAATACTGTTAGCTTGTACAAATTAGATAATAGAGGCGTTTAAACGGTCAAATAGATGTACTCGTCAATACTGACTTTAGTCATTGGCTGAGCTTATTACATAATAATGAGGCTTAGTTGCGCCAAGATATAGAGTAGGTATTGCAAGATGGGCAATCAGAGCACGTAAAGGCGTAAACAGCTACAGGAGCTTACTCTTACACATACAAAAATTCAGGCTAATGGTGTATTACTCTGTTGCCAGCTGAATCAATTTCCCGCAAAGATTGCTCAGCTTCACAAAGGAAACCATAGCCGCGCTTATTTCAGACTTGGCTGCGTATTACCCCATAAACAGTTAAGTGTTGTCTCTTTGGTACTGCCAAAGTCGCTTGGCCGAGTTTATACCAGCTTAGTGCAGCCAAAACAGCAGCTGATTGGCGCAGGGAAAAAAGCAGAATTTAAATTATAAGGTGAAAAAATTGCGGGGGCGAATAGCGCTTTTTTGCTCAGGCGGTTAGGTGTGTCGAGTCGTCAGAAGAGTTTTATAGTGGATGAAATATGTAAATATTCATAAGAGTAAGCGCATCAGTGATGGCTTACTCTTTAAGAGAAAAGTTATTTATCTCTCTGACTATTGCTGTATTGGTTTATGCCAAACAGCTCAATTGCTTTGGCTCTAGGTGGAGTGCTAGGAGAACTTCAATGAACTCCGCCATAGATACATTCCAATGCTTTAAGGCTTAACAATTCCATTATTAAATCTTGCCACTTGGTAATTCTAATGCTTGCTTTCTTTCAGGTAAATCAGGGGACTTAGTATGACTGCAGCCACCATAAATAGATTTCAATAACTTAATATGCAAGGTTTTCATTATTTAATTCCTTTCTTTAAAGCGCTTTACCACAAGAGTTAGGTGCTATATTACTCTTGGTGTTTTACTTCAGGCTTACTATTTGGAAGTTCAATAAACTGTGGCCTATGAGGTAGCCCAGGTGCGTCTGCACTACCTCCAATAATGTTCATTAAAAGTTCTTCACTTAGTTGCTTCATAATTACAGTCCCTCGACTTTGATTGCATAGCGTAAGCTATAAAACAAACGCATAAAACAAGTTGGATCAACATAATAATATTGTTTCTAAAGTAGAGCTTGATGTAAGCGTTATCAATCCAATAATGCTTA
Organism: Pseudoalteromonas luteoviolacea CPMOR-1; assembly: GCF_001625685.1. GTDB lineage: Bacteria > Pseudomonadota > Gammaproteobacteria > Enterobacterales > Alteromonadaceae > Pseudoalteromonas > Pseudoalteromonas luteoviolacea_K. The sequence goes on from NZ_AUYC01000018.1 coordinate 160,273, forward strand.
TAAGCAAGTACTTCAAGCCATGTAAATATATTTACTACTGCAGCACCAAGGAATATTAATAGAATCATACATTCTTGGGAAGTTAACGTTTGCTTTTCATAAGCTTGCCTAAAAAAGCTTGCATCAGTCTTATGGTATAGAAACAATGCTAAGTTTCTACGATAAACGATTGGTATTATAAAGGCAACGTTAAGGATTGCTTGGAATATATAATAGTGAACCTTCCATTCAAAACTAATACTCGAAAAAGTTAGGTCGATAGAGATTACCATCAAATACGATATAAAAAACCAAATTGCTATAGGGTTTTTCCAACTGATAAACACTCCAATGATAGCGAATGCAACTAGAGCTTGATCTGCAAGAGGATAAAGTTCAGACATTATTGTAATTACTCCTTTTCTTCTTGAGTGTTATTTGTATTTTGTAATTTCGAAGATTTAAATTCGAATACGCCACTCAAATCCTTACCAAATATTAGAAATAGCTCAAATAGTTGAGTGCATGTCATATCTGTTTTGCCAGACTCATAGTTACTAATAGACGCTTGGTCAACGCCTAGCTTTTTTCCTAATTGCTCTTGTGTCCATTTTCTTTCTTTGCGTAGCTGTCGCATTGAGCGTTGGACGTACGCCCTAAAGTTTTCTGTTTTGATCCTTCTTGTGCTACTCACCACCACACCCTTGTACCTCTTCCTTAATCGATTGTCGTAAATTATCAGTTGATATTTTTATTTGCAACCAAAATTTAACAAAAAGCCTTATAAATTAGCACTTTATAAAAGTATTTATAAAAAGTTTAGGTAAGATAAAGTATAAAAGGTGTGTGAAAAAGCCCTATTTTTAGTGAAAAAATAGTCAAAAGTTGCAGATGTTTGTTTAAAAGTGAAGTGCTATTTATCTCGTTTTCTACTCTGAGCAATATGCGCTTTTAAAGTGCCGACAAAGCTGCGTGAAACAGGAATGTGTGCGTCGGTACTAGCAAGTCGCACAAAGTGCTTTCGATTTTGGTATTTAAGTTCTATGAGCCGTATAGCACTAATGATGTAGCTTCGGTGTAGGCGATAAAATTGCGAACTTGGTAGCTGCGCTTCAAAACTATCGAGAGTGTGTTCAGAGATAATGGTCTCAGTATTATGCGCTTGAGCACCGTGCTTGGTTAAATGCACTCGGCGATATCGACCAATGCTTTCGATAAAGTTGATATGGTCAAATTCAATGACTTTTTGCTCGGCATGATCGCTGAGGATAAGGCGCTCGATGGATTTTTTAGTGTGGTAGCAGCTCTGTTGATGGATAATCTTATTGATACTTTTTGTTACGAGCTCAGGTCTTGCTGGCTTGACCAAATAATCAATGGCTTTGGTATCAAAGGCTTTGAGGGCATAATGCTCGTATGCGGTCATGAAAATTAGCTGATAGTTTACATCTTGGGTGGCTTTGGCAACATCAAAGCCATTTAATTCTGGCATCTCAATATCGAGAAAGACGATATCAGGATGTTTAATCATGATTTGTTCAATGGCAGATTTGCCATCGGCAGCTTCAGCAATAATGTGTAGTTCAGCAAAATTATGGATCACATCTCTCAAATTTCGTCTTGCAGCGGGTTCGTCGTCGACAATGATCACGGTTTTAGTATTCATATTTACTCAATATTATGCGGTAATTTGATAAACGCACTGGTGCCTTCATCGCTGGATTGTAACGCAAATGTGGCTTGGTTTTGATAGTGTAATTTGAGGGTTTCAGTTGTGATGCGCAGCCCTTCACCTTGTACAACAAGACTGTCATTAAATTGAGCGCCAGTATCTTGCACTTCAATCAGCAGCTCAGTGTCTTGTTCTTCAATAATGATACTGATGTGGCCCATTTTTGCGAAGGGTGCAATGCCGTATTTCACAGCGTTTTCAACAATTGGCAATAAGAGTAAAGAGGGGACAGACAACGGTTCCAATGCACTATGGCAATCAATATCAAAGGTGAACCTGTCGGCAAAGCGCTTTTGTTGCAAAACTAAATACAGCTCTACCAGTTTTAGCTCTTGTTCAAGTGGGATAAATTGCTGTTTGGCCTGTTGAATGGTTTGACGTAGTAGGTCGCTCAAGTCGTAAATTAAGGCTTTTGCGTTTTGTGGGTTGTGTGTCACTTCGCTGGCAATGAGGTTCAATGTATTAAACAAAAAATGCGGGTTAGATTGCATTTTCAGCATCTGTAGTTCTGTTTTTTGTGTCTGTAATTGTGATTGAAAGTGATAAGTTTGCTGTTTAAACATGAGCATCACCGCAATGTAAACCAAGGTTTCAAGTAACATAATGACAATCGGTAAAAAAGTCACTTGAGGGGCAGCGCTGTTGATGGGCAAGTTCACAATAGGGCCAATCAGCGCATAGAATATAATGATGACAAACGGTCTAAATAGCCAAACATTATGGCGCAAATTTACAGTAAAAAGCCGCGCTAAAACAGGTTCTAAAATATTAAACAACAGATAACCTGCGCAAAATCCGCTCCAAACCTTGAATGTAGCCTGAGCAAATAAATGCAGTGTGAAGACATCAAGCACAAGTAATACGCTCGACAGCAGCAAGATATTGAACCAAGGCCAAATCAGTAAAAATATCAAAGCTTGCGTTTTTCTTTTGTTATATAGCCCAATTTGATTCGATGGTATATCTAATTTATCCACTTAATATGCCTGCAATTAACGATATGTTGCATGGTACAAGTAAACGCATTTTGATGATACGCCGCGAAAACACCATTGATACAGACTTTTACACCATCTGCACACAACTGACTACGTCACAGCTATTTACGGTGATATTCCTATGTCTCAACACGACAAGCAATTGTCAGCTGAAACATAAGGAAAACAAACATGGTTTATAGCATTCGAGAAAAACAGTTAAAGTTGACACCCTCTGTGGTGGCTTTACAAAAAGTACTTGGGGTGTGCTTACTAAGCGGCTTATTGGTGGCATGTAACGATGACGATGATGAAATTGTCTCTGTAGAAGAAACCGTTGTTCAATCATCGGTTGAGACGAGGCCGTCTACAGGCCCATTGAGCGATGCGTGTTTAAAGGCTGAGATTAATACGTTGACTACAGCCAAAGGCGTGGAGTTTGTTAGAACACCAGATACCTGCTTTGATGACTTACCCGGCTATGACTTTTCAGCTAACTATATAGAGCTCGAAGGACTGAGATTACATTATGTTGACGAAGGACCAAAAGAGGGTGAGGTGGTACTGATGCTTCATGGTCAGCCAAGTTGGTCATATCTATATCGTAAAATGATCCCAATCTTAGCAGATGCTGGTTATCGCGTGATTGCGCTGGATAATATGGGGATGGGTAAATCAGATAAACCTGTGAATACCTCTGTGCATCAATATGAGCATCATGTGGCTTGGACTAAGGCATTTATTAATCAATTGCAACTCACAGACATTAATTTGTTTGTACAAGATTGGGGCAGTCTTATTGGTTTGAGAATAGCGGGTAATATGTCTGAGCGGTTTGCTAGAATCGTGGTCGCCAATGGTGATATGCCAATTATTCCGACAGGCAGTAATCCATATCTGTTACCTAGCTTTGAGATTGATGAGTCAATCACCGCAGATGCGAGTACGTTTTTTGATTCGCGGTCCAGTGATCGTGTAGAGGGGTTTCAGCAGTGGATCGATTATGCTGCCAGTGTGCCCGAATTGATGGCGGGTGATGTGGTGCAAAAGCTTTCAGCAATTGAATTGAGCGACACAGAGGTCACAGCATACAACGCGCCGTATCCAAATGTGCACTATAAAGCGGCGATCCGTGCATTTCCATCTATGTTATCTGGTATTGAGGTGCAAACGCTGCCTGCATGGCAAACACTAGGGGCTTATCATAATCCATTTATGTTTAACGCCGGTGAGTACGATAAGGGACTTGGAAGCGAATCTAACCAACAAAAGTGGGTTAACCATGTTCCAGGGGCTGACGGGGCTGATCACCGACGTTTTCCTGCGGGGCATTTTATTCAAGATGATGTAGGGGAGGACTTGGCGCTGCACTTTTTAGCATTTATGCAATCGACGGCAGTGCAAGAACCACTTGTCACAGGGGGCCCAAGCTACAACATGCGTTACTGTGAAATTTTATTGCCTTATCAGCAAGACGGTAAAGTCGTTTCGCAAGTATGGGGCACCCCTGGCGTTGATATGTGCCGTCAGGCTCAGTGGGATGCCATTGATTTTGATGAAGTTGCACAGCAATATGATGCGTTGAGCGCAATACCGAATGGTCCACGTTTTTTTGTGGTGGATGAAAGCCGAGGTGGTGACACAATCTCGCTGGATGCAGACACTGAGTTTCGTCAATTTGGCGATGTTAAAATGCGCCTGCTCACAACTGCTGATTTGAGTGTGGCAGGTGGTGAACAAGCGCCATATGTTGCCGCAGAAGTATCTAGAAATAATACATGGCATTTTTACCAAGGCAGACGTGTTTATGAAATTACCGACAACCAAGGCCAAGTTTACGTGATGCAATCGTTTAGCCGTATTTCGGATGCGTCATTGCAAATGGACGACTTAAAGGAGTTAGAAACACGGCTAAACTTACCCGATGGCTGGCACTATTCAAGTCGTATTTTGACCGAGCCATTAAACGTCACTGCGGTTGGCGGTATAGCGTATGTAATGCAAGATGAATTAGGTAACAGTTACCAGCTTGTACAGTAATCAATCCTGTCACCTCGTTGTGCGGGGTGGCACGATTTTATTGATTATGACTTTTTTGTCTTTTAAACAGTCGTTTAGTTGCACGCCAGCATCGCCAGCCGATAAATAGGAGTGTGCCAAAAAGAAATGAATAAATTGCAAATGCCGCGATTTGAATAATAAAAACGATGGATAATACTAAAAAAACGATTATTCCTATAAGCAGTTTGGGAGATCTTGCAAGGTACTTTGCAAAGAGTAGGGGTAAAAACAGCTCTAAAATACGCCCCCTTCGATGAACATTCATGATAAAACTTTCCTTGTTAAATAAATTAATATAAAGACCAATAATAAATTATCAGTTTATTAGGTTCAAAACAAATGTTAGGTAATTAGTATTATTCACCTAGTGAGTTATTGTCTTATAAATCTCCTATGGGAGGCATTGTTTTTAGCTAGCACGAGTGATTTTTGGCTTAAAACAATTGCGTTTTATTAAATGCTAAATTAGATTGTCGTCGTTTTTTGATAGTATTTCTATTTACCTTTTTATTATTACGCATTATAAGGAGCCAGTTAATGCGAAAAAAAATACTCCCCGTTGCGATGATGCTGTCATCATTTTCGGCCTTCTCTGCAGAGTTTGAATTGGCAGCTGGAATTGGGTCACAGTATGCAGGGGTGTTAGGTGTTCAGGCCGCGGTCAAAGTCGACGACATTAGGTATTTCGCAGCCTTGGGGATTCCTGGCGTGGCCGCAGGGGCACAATTTCAATTACCAGATGAGCCCCATCATTCTGTGGGTATTAACTTTGGACGGTTTCATACCATATTTAATCATAAAACAGATATTTTAGGGTTGACCTATACTTACCACTTTAATGGATTTCACGACTCTGGTTGGGAGATAGGTACGGGCATAGGTTATATTCGAAGGGATGAGTATAGTCTGCTTTTTAGCAAGGTAACGTATGAAGAGGAAAGAGAAGTCGGGTTACTTTGGAATCTTGGTTATCGGTTCTAAGCTACGTGTTTCATTGAAAGCAAGTGCGACTTAACGAGTAAGACAATCATCAGTCAATCTTTGGCTATTCAGGGTTGAGGTTGGCAATAGAACAGTAGTCACCATTGTGTGTAATATCATGATAGCGGTAATCTTTTTGTTCTAAATTTGCCCTGTTTTCGTTATGGCTAGACCATTATTAGAGGGTGAGGCGTCATGATATGTTGGTTTAATTAATTCGAGCCGACCATATCTATAATGAAGATGATAATAATGACCGAATATTACTTGGTGTAAAATAGCTGAAGATCAATTGAGTAACCACGATGCCAAGTATTTGGCATCGTGTACACATTAAGCGTATTAAACCTAGTAAATTTACGTAGTTAACGGTTTTGAAATTGAAAATGGCAAAATTTCTTGGTCAGAAAAGTGCACTTTATAACAAGGGTGAGTGCTCCATAAGCCATCTGTTTTACGGGTTTCATAGTCAACACTAAATGCCACTATTTTTTTATCATTTCTAACTAACTTGGCAGAAATATCACAATATCTCACATAAATATCGCTTAACGCTTCAAAGAACTTGCCACTCGTGATCGGACCGTTTGGGATCTGCTCTTTATTCTGTTTGGTAAATTGCTCTAATGCATCCTCTGCTTTGTTATGCTGACTATGAGTCTGTACAACAGGTTTAGATTTATCCATGAGAAGCTCCTTTTTGGAACATTGATGTTACAGTTAGTTTACATCTCAAGTGCTTACATGTTCAAGACAACTCGTGTGAAATAGTAAGGAGAATTGATCTGGAGCAGGCGTGTTTAAAGCTCTGTTTAGCCAATTACTGAGGACAGGCAAGATCATCCGGTCGTTTACGGGCAAACGTATTGTAGCGTTCGATTTTCATTTGGTGTGCCTACAATTTTAGGTATTAATGCATTAGCTAAATTTTTTGTGTTATTTTACAAGCGAGTAAGCCGACTGTTAACACAAGAGTTTAAACCCAATGCCAGAACCTTTTAAAAACGTTTTTAATTTAGAACTTGTGCGTCTTATGGCGCTACATTTTAGTCGTAATTTCCCTGAATTTTTGTCTGATGGCTTTATTTCACATGTCGAGAAAGAGTTCGACGAATTGGAATTTAAACAACGAAGCCAGCGGATCAGTGAGGCGATGGCTGCGTATCTACCTGATGATTTTGAGGCCGCTGCAAGGGTTATTGAGCAGTCTTTAGGAGATAAAATCCAGGGAGATTGGACTTTAGCAACGAGCAATGAACGGGGTATTTCGGGTTGGGCAATTTTACCAATGGCACAATACGTTGCTAATAAAGGCCAGGAACAGTTTGAGCGTGCCATGGAACTGCTAAAAGAAATGACGAAGCGCAATACATCTGAATTTGCGATACGGCATTTTTTAGACGCGGAGCCTGAGCGCACATTAGATGTGATGAAAACATGGGCAAGTGATGACAATCTAAATGTCAGAAGGTTGGCAAGTGAAGGGTGCAGACCTAGATTGCCATGGGGTTTGAGACTAAAAAAATATGTCGAGGATCCAGACCCTGTAATTGGTTTGTTGGAAGTATTAAAAGACGATCCCAGTGAATATGTTAGGCGCTCTGTGGCAAATAACCTCAATGATATTTCCAAAGATCATCCCGATACGGTGTGTAACATAGCGAAAAGCTGGCTTAAAAATGCCTCACCTGAGCGCGTCGCACTCATTAAGCATGCATGTCGAACATTGATAAAGGAAGGGCACAAACCAACGTTACTCGCATTGGGCTATGCTGAGGTGGCATTGTCATCAGTGACATTAAGCGTGTCCTCACCCATTCTTGCGTTTGGCAGTCATATTGAGTTAGTTGCTGAACTTTCAAGCAGCAGTGACGTGACTCAGCCTTTGATGATAGATTATATTGTGCATCATCAAAAGGCCAATGGCTCAACATCACCTAAAGTGTTTAAATGGAAAACAATTGAATTGGCAGCGCATAGCGATATAAGAGTAAAAAAGAAGCATACCATTAAACCGATCACAACACGCACTTATTACCCAGGTATACACACTGTGGAATTACAGGTAAATGGCAACGTAGTTGCCCAAACACAGTTTGAGCTGACGATGTAAATCTATTTATTGCAATGCGTGCTCACCCCCTGTTTGGACTTTGCTTATTATGACTATTTTATGTTTTAAGTGTAAAAATAAATTTCAAGTCTACCCTTCATCAATACTGACTAATTTACGGGAGATGATTATTTTTCAACCTTTATAAGTTGCTGTTAAATAAGGCCTATATGTTTTTAGATGTATATTACGCATATTTTCAACTTGCATTGTGCTTATTAATTGAACAAAGTCGTGTTTAGATAAGTGCAATAAAGAAATGCGCTTGTCTACTTGATAAAGGTTGAAAATTAAATAGGAATTAGTATGAAGCTGAACAAAGTAAATTTAAAAGAACTAAGCAGTCATAAAAATTTAAATAATAAACAAACACGCCAAATTGGTGGTGGTGCATCGGCATACAGCAAGGATTATGGTGCCTGCCATACTGCGCCAGTATTTTGCCCAACAGCAATCATATGTAATTAATCTTTAGTCTGGCTTTGCTGGGCAAAAATTGAAATTAAAAATAAATATAGTTCAAGAGGTGCTTTAACGTACAATGTTGTAAAAATTAATATTTTTTCCATTTATGTGTGAAAGAATACCAATTAAGCAGCATTGAAGATGAATTCACCTTTTGAACTATTCGGCTTGACGTTAAACGCTGGTATCGTCATTGCTTTTCTTCCAGCATTGTTATCTATTTGTGCCCTTACTTTTTTACTGCATCGTACTGCAGTTGCTTTGGCTGTCCTATCGACCGTATTTGCTTACTATTTTGGTATTGTTGATGTTGCTGGCTTGCTCGGGATCTTCAGCTTATTTGCGATGAGTTTTGGCTTCAGCTTATTCAAGCAAGCAGGTGTGCGTTGGCTACTTGGGATCGGTATTTTTGTTACATCCATTTTGTTTTTTGTGCATGCCTTTCCCGGTTTTAATAACCCGTTAGTGATTGAGTCGTATGAAGTGAGTCATAATGCGGTGCCATTCTCGAAGCATTTAAATTTTGACAAGTTGATGGTTGCCATTGCTTTGATGGCTTTGGTTGTACCGCGCGCTCAATCTTCTGCTGGTAAAGATGCCGTGAAGGTCTTTGCTGTATCAACATTGGTGATCTTATGTGGGTTAGCTGGTGGGGTCTTTGCCGGTTTGGTTGAATGGGACCCAAAGCTGAGCCCAATTTTACTGGGTTGGGTGATAACAAATTTATTTATCACTTGTTATGCAGAAGAGGCATTTTTTCGGGGATTTATACAAACGCAATTTTATCAAGCTTTTAAACATCGCCAATTTGGTTTTTGGTTAACGGTTGTCTTTTCAGGAGTCTTGTTTGGTGTTGTACATTTTCCGGGTGGCTTAGCTTATACCTTAATAGCTTCGCTGCTTGGCTTGGGCTGTGCTTATGCCTATCAAAAAACAACCAATATTTTGGTGCCTATTTATATCCATTTTGTTTTTAATCTTCTACATTTTAGTTTGTTTACTTATCCTTTTTTGGCGTGATATTGAACATATACGAATTCTTAATTTTAGATTTCCGAGATAGAGTGTAAAGGGGAGCGCTTCAAATCTTGATATGCAGATCATGTTATATGAATACGATAATAATTGTCAGAAAAAAGGGTGGAAATCACTCTTTCTAGTGGATGATAACTTTATTAAAAACATACACTAACATAGCTTTTCTGATAAGCGGTATTGTAGTGAAAAATTGTAAACTCTATTTTTAAGTGGTTAAGATTATGGCGTCGATATGTGCCTTTTAAATATAAGCTAAGTGTACCAGCATCATGTTTTTGCATCTTGATTTACGTAGAATGCAAGAACAAAGTAAGGAGAAGTGGAGTTACTAGTATTTTATATAAAATTCATAAAATTAAAATTTTCAAGTAATTTTTTTGTGGTAATTTTAGCCATTACTCATACACGTTCAAAGAAATGCACTAGAAGCGTTTATTAATCCCTTTTATAGGGTTTTCATTCGAGAATCTCTTTTTATCAAAATACTTTTGTTTGTTTTTACAATACTCGATTAATTTCATTTTTTGAGCGTTAGGGCAGGTTGTTAGGTATTCCCTAATGATTTTTGTTGACATTTTGTAATTTTCAATGTCATTTATGTGTTTGAATGGTTAACTTAGGGGGTTCAATGTTTACAATAGAGAGTCTTAAAACTACATACAATTCCTATAAAAACATAATTGATTCTGTATTGGCAGCAATAATTGCTGCAATATTTATTGCATTGTCATACAGCTATATACACAACAAACTGATTCATTTGGTTGATGAAAGAATTAAAGAGCAGAATCTTGATGCACAAATAGTAGTTACTGCAATGGTTAATAAACTTGCAGATGGAATATCTGATGTCGAGCAAGCTAAGGCACAAGCAAATCTAGCCAAACTGGATGCTGAAAAAGCGCTTACTAATTCAAAAAAAGCACAGGCCTATGCAAATAATTCGTCTGATATCATAAAAACCGCAGTGGATGGTAAGATTGATAGTGATCTCATTATTTCTAAAAGTGTTGAGGCTGTAAATAATATTTTATCTTCCAATAAATTACTAAAGCTAGACAGACAATGTTTTGCCCCTAGAAAAGTACAGAGGTGTCATGTTACTTGGGGGAGCGGTCATTCAGCTGACTCGTTTTTAATAATTACAGGGGAAGATAGGCACAATAAAGCATGTCCACCTGGATATAAAACCGAAAGTAAATTTGATGAGATTATATTGGTTGGTGTTGAATGCTAATCTATTTTTTACATGATAAAAGTAATTAGATTGTATATTCTACTTTATAAAATTTAAAGCCCAGCATTCGCTGGGCTTTCTGTTATTTATATATCAAAGCGGTATTTTTCACTAAAGGCCAAATAAGGCTAGGGTATAGACACTCCTGACATGGGGTGTCAGGGGGAAAATATATACTGCCTAACCAAGAAAACCTAATCCATTTAAAGGAAAAACTAAGTGAAAATGAACTACTTTGTTGTGGGTACAAACGATATGCCTGCAGCGATTAATTTTTACAATGCACTATTTGAGCACACGCCATTTACGCAAACTTATGCAACCGATAGAATGACATTTTGGCAAGCTGAAGATCCTGATGCTGCATTTGCTGTAGCCATACCGTTTAATCAAGAAGTGGCGACTAATGGTAATGGCACGATGTTGGGGTTTAACGTAGGCAGTGCCGATGAGGTGACACGGCTTTATCATAAAGCGTTGGCACTTGGTGGAAGCTGCGAAGGCGAGCCAAAACAGCGGGGCCCTAAATTTTCGGCGTATATCAGAGATCTAGATAAGAATAAGTTAGTGTTTGGTGATTGACAAACACGCAAGTCAATATCTTATTGTTAAATTGCGGGAGTGGCGATGGAAACCAAATACTTGTTGATCTCTATCGCCTTTGGAGCTGTTGTTCAGTGTGTTCTTACCGATAATGTCACGCCCTCTAATATGGTGAGCTACTGTTTTAAACTGCTTTTGGCGGCGAACTGTGGCAGAAATGGTTAACCAGTCAATCCATGTGTTAACTAGCGAGTGTATTAAGCAAGCTTAAAATTACATCACATATCTAAATTCGGCTGCTTTGATCAAGTATGGCACCAAACTTTAGTCTTACATATCTCATTTTAAAGTCTGTGCTTTTGCAATTAACAAGAGTAAGGGGCACGGTGTTATCTTTGACATGATTATTTTGAAATACGCAGCGACCTCATCTATTCAACCTCAAAACAACGATATTGTTGTGACGTTAAACAGTGCAAATCCCAGCTATGGTCAAGTAATTGGTAATGTGATGGCGAACCATTCAACATTGAAAAATGCACAAAACATCACACGCATAGTTAACAACACAATACATCTTAAATAAAAAGATTTGAAAGGTGATAACGAGATTGAAAATGTTTAAATACTGGACAGGTAACATCATTGCTCAAGGCTTAATGCTGGTGGTGATGCTTTTGGCATCGTCCGTTTCGGCAAGTATACAAGGACAAATTGTTGCAAATTCACCGACTACGCCATCAGTGGCGATTAAAACAGAAGATGAAATCGCGACATTACAATTCGACGTACAAGGCGCACAGAGTTTTCGGGTTGAGCTGGTTGTGCCTGTAGAGGGAGCAAGTGTTCAACTGTTTGATCCACAGGGTAACATGGTTACAGATGCCAATGATCCTAAAACGCAGTTTATCGCAGGCGCAGAACTAGATGCTGCTAATCCATTACTGGGTGGTATATTCTTGCTCCCTGAGCAGCTGCAACCGCAATTATGCGATCTAATCTGCAAGTCGGGATGGTCATTGCGCGCACCGAGTACTTGGTAGACTAGGTGGCACCTTTAGCTGTGACTATCTTAGATGAGGGTTTGCCAATTGCTGGCGTTTCACTTGAGTTCACCATAACAGACCCGGATGGTTTGAACACGGTTTTAACTGCGCAAGATAATGGGGAAGAAGCTGATGCGCAAAAAGCAGATGGGATCTACCGTATTGACTTTCTACTCAATAAACCCGGTCAATATAAAGTAAGTATGGCGGTCGATATTAACACCGGTAAAGGAATTGTTCGTCGGTATGATGCTTGATGTGAAGAGCCCTTTTATTGACGTTAATGACATCACCTATGACAAAGTGTTAGATAGCGCGGGCTGTGTTGAAGCAATCAATGCAAAAGTTAATTTAGAAGTGTTGGAAGCAGGTCAGTACGTCGTGAATCTGGATATTTCTTACAGTGAGCGCAAATTACTCAGCAATAAAAATGTGTCTTTGCCACTGGGTGCAGCAGTCATTAATTTAAGTTATTCACGGGATGAGCTCAAAGCCAATTTAAATAAAACATCTCAGTATCAGCTCGCTAAGTTTTGGGTGAATAAAGTAGACTCTGAAGGTATCCATTTAACAGCATTGTTGCCTGACCATGTATTATCGACAGGGACCTCTTATGCTGATTTATGTCGAGATGATATAGAGATCATGCCAGAGATAACCGAAGAACCCGTGTTAGCTGATGGTTATTACTCAGGTATTGATGTCAGCTTCCCTGTATTTGTGAAGCAATCTGGCCGTTATCAGGTATCTTCAAAAGCTTTTGCTGCAGATAACACAGATTTGGGCCTTATTACGTTTTCAGCAGACTTAACCGCTGGTGATAATTCGGTGATGTTTAATGTGAACAATAAGGCACTTGTCAAAGCGGATGGGCTATATCGCTTTGTTGGACTGCTGGTTACCAAGGGCAGAGTATCCGCCAGAAAGAATTTACTGGGTGAAACCAGAGCGTATGAAAAAGAGCCGTTTATGTCTGTGTATACGAAGGTTTTCGATGCACAGCAATATGCGTTAGAGCGCAGCAACTGGCAAACATCACTCGTGGCACCCTCTAATAACACAAGAGTAGGTGGTTACTTACGTTCGGGTTCTTCAATTCCTTATGACTATGAGACATTGTTAACCTTCAGCCCAGAGATCTCTGGTAGCCATGTTTTGGAGGCTAAACTGATCATCGAAGTGGGAGTCTAGCCTAATGACGCCATTTAATTCGATAGAAGTATTTAATCAAAACAAGCGTACATTAAATGGCCAAGCGGTGAGCTATGACGACTTTTGCCAAAGCTTTAATGTGTGTCCTGCTTGGGATCAGCGCTTAGGCACGATCCCCGCTGCAATGGCAAATAATAGTTATGTCGTAGAGTCAGATCTGCTAATTAATTTAGTTAAGCAGTGGGTTGAGGACGAAAATAGTAATCAGGGTATTATTTTAACTGCTTCACCTTATGAGCGAAGTTATTTTGCTACGATTACTCACGCAAAGCTTGAAGTAAAATATGCTCAACTACCTTGATGATGAGGTAGTGATAGAACAGTTTTACTATAAATGATAAAAACGCAGATTTATATTTTTATAAAACTGCGTTTTTTATAATTCGATATATACTTAATTATAAAATGTTAGTTAACAAGAGTATTGACCTTGATGCGTTGTAGTACCGCAACCCTCAGGGTTTCTGTTACCTATGGCCTTGTCATTTTCAAATAGCGATGCTGAAGGTGTGGAGATGTTTTTTAAGCTGATTTTCTTAAGTTCTAATGTCATTACAAGCTCCTTTATATAGTTAACACTTAATTTTTTATCTAAAAAAATAGCAGGTGTCAATAAATTTTTTAGTTAGCCAGTATTTAAGTGTGAATTATTATTGGCTAACGTTAGTGCAGTGTAATGGTTTTAATTTTTAATCTGATTTTATTTCTGGGTTTTATAATTTTAATTTCAGCTATGATTTTTTGTTGGTTTTATATTTAAACTTAATCGAGTACCACTTCGTCTTTTTGGGATGTAGAGGAAGTGGTACATGTCAAGGAGTTAATTTTTAAAGCTTATACAGTTAAGAGTTTGATCTATTTTATCTTTTAACTTGGTTATCTTATCTTCAGTCAGTTCAATTGATACCTGTGCACCATCTTCAAATGATATTACTTTGTTTTCTATGAGGTAGAGGGGTTTGTTTTGAGTGATAAAGTAATTAACAATAGCTTTGATAAAGTTATCGTTTTCTATAAGGTCAGGTATGTTTTTGATAAAGTAAAAAGTTGATTTTGTACTTAACTTTAATTTCCTACCAGCAGAGTACACGCGAGTCGGTTCAAGTACTCCCTTACTTTTATCGACAGAAAAACCACTTAGTAATGAGATGACCTCATTTTTCATTATGTCTTGGATCCCGCCTCCCCAAAGTTTTTCCGAACTACTAATTAGGTAAAATAAGATATTCATTACAGAGATCTCCCGGCTTCCAGTAATAAATAAACACTTGGCAATATCTATTTTATGTGCTGATTTTACTGACTTATCATCAAGGAATGAGAATATAATATTTTTTAACCTGGCGCTTTTAGGTTCGCAGAGTGCCAAGTGTTCAAGCAAATACATAATGTCTTTATTTGTATAATCTATTTCTTTTTTTATGATAATTTCAATTAGTTGGCATATGTATTCATCAAGCTCTAAGCTATAATTACGTTTTAAATATCGACAGGCAAGTTTCATAAAGCTGTAATCCGAAGCTTGATTGATGTCGTTAGATAGTAGGTACTCCAAGATTAGTTGGGCTGATTTTGCTTTTTGAACTTTTTCCTGGGGTAAAGTATTTAACTCTTTTAATATGACATTAGCAGTATCAACTTTGTCGGAGGATGTGTTGAACCGTGCACACAGCGCCAGGTCATCAAAAACGATATCGTGCTCATCGTCGCATTCAATTTCAATATTTAAATCTTCATTTGAATCATTTTTTAAAACTGACGGTTCTGTTATATCACTATTTTTGGTGGTAAATAAGAGTTTTGTTTTTATTGAGTTTTGTGTATCGCTATTTAACATTAAGTCAGATATCCATAGACAATACTCTTGATTGTAGTGGTATAGGTTGAACAGGGCCGAAATTAAGATGTCTTCTCCTAGTAGCTCTTCAGACTCATTAAAATCTGTTGTAAAGTATCTAAATGAAGAATTACTCGTTTTGTTTTTAATATAAGACTTAATATCAACTTTACCTTCAATGAGAGGCGTAATTACATTTAAGCTTAATGCTTTTAAAGTGAGCTCATCTATTAAGTTTTTTGACTTCTCATCCTTGAATTTTTCGATTATTTCTTTGGTAAAATCAGTGTGTAATAGTATTTGATTAAAGATTGCTACCTTGTTTATGTTATAGCCGAATTTTGAATATGTCTCTAACAGTGCTTCTTTGTCTCTTATTTTATATATTAAAGTTTCAACGTTTAAGTTGTTGTTCATACCATAGTCAATGATTTTATAAACCTGTTCTCTGGGGAAACGACAGTCTTCAACGTCCAAACCTTCAGCTTCATTAAAGCAGTCTAAATATAGCCCAAGAGAGTGATAACCAATAATATCTCTTTGTCCCTTATCTAGTTCTTTTAGTATGAACTTCTTATTTACGTATATTCCAGTAAGGAACTTGAACATGGTGTTAAGGTTTGGGTAGGGTTTATACTTTTGTATAATTTCAGAAATTTCACCTTCATCAAGTGTAGAAATGTATAAAGCTGAAAGGTACTCTTGGAATGTTAAATGATAGAATGAATAATTATCTTTATATATGCTGAGTCGCTCAAGCTTGGACTGTAAAAAGCCAGATTTTAATAAGCAATCTCTGAAAAACTCTCTGTCTTCTACTGTTTCAGGTACGTCGATATATGCTTTATTTTTAATATGGCTGTGGAATGCGAGTTCAGATAATTTTTTTATGATAGAAATTTCATTTTCTTCTACCTTTGATAATCCCTTCAAAGCGCAGTAATCAGATAGCAGTCTATCTAATAAACACTTATATAGTGATGCAATATTGGTAAAGTCTGTTGAACTTTCGGTCTGAGCACCCTCAAAAACGATACAGAGAATCTCTAAAATAAGAGGTGTATGTGCTAATTCCAGCAGAGCAGGCTCTTTCTGTAAAAGAGATTTTAGATTATTTGCTTCTTCGGTACTGAGGTGTTTTTGTATATAATTAAATAAGCTAGGTGTACTTAACCCGGTTATTTCATATTTTTTGTTGATGTTTAACTTGTTAGGATTTACCGCATATGGCCGTGAGGTAAAAATTACATTATCAAATTCTAATACTTTTGATATAAAAGCATCATTATCTTTCAGCTTAAACTCATCTAGGCCATCAAATAAAAATAGTATATCTTGGTTGTTATCTTTTAATAATTGGTGCTGATTTTCTAAAGAACTGTTGCTTTTTTCATTGAATTCATAGAATTGATTAAGTACGTTTTCGGTAAAAGGCAATTCACTGTTCCAATCCCTTAGTGAGATATACAAAATGACCTTGAAAGGGCAGTCGAGCGCTTTTTCTGACCATTTGTGACATAGTGTTTTAAGGAAAGTGGTTTTACCTACGCCTGGCTTTCCTAATATTAATTGTTTAAGAGGAGTGTTATTGGAAAAAGACCCAATTAAGTCACGAAGCAGCATTGCACTTGATTTCACGGAATCTTGCGAAGCAGGGTTTGAAGAATCCACTGCAATGGTATCTGTTAAATTTAAATTGGCACTATCCACAGATGTAGCCAAGCCAACCATTCTCGTAAATGAGGCTGATTTATAGTGGTCTGCAACAATGTTAGATAACTCACTTATGTAATTATTCGGATCGATGGCTTTTCCGTTAACTTTGATGAGTTTAGCAAAGTATTTATCGATTAACTTTTGTGACTCCATGGTTTTATCAACCATAAAGTCCCAACTCCAGACTATGACTTTAAACTTATATTTCGCAGTTAATTCAGTCGCTTTTTTTTGTAAAGTGACATCATTTTTAAAAGTGTGCGCAAAAATAAAGCACTCTACTGAAAACTTTTTATCGACTATGAACTCTTGGTTGAAGCTCTCAGCATCTGCTACCAAATCATCTAATAATTCTTTTACGATGTCTTTATCTTGGCGGTCTAATCGCTTTTTTTTGCATTGATGTACGACCAGCTTGTTGTTTTCATTTGAGCCTATTCCATCAATTCCGTTCTGTTTTTGACCTTTTCTACCATATACTTGAAATGAGTTATCGTATTCTAGGCGGCACAGGTCGGTGACAAAATATTCAAACTCTGTTTCACAGGCTAATGCCGGCAGTTGATAACTATTCACTGATTGACCTCTTTAATCTATTTTGTGTAGGCTTTTTTACGCTTAAATGGTTTTATTAAATGCTTATACATTTACTATTTCCCATTTTCTAACAGTAATATATTCACTTATAATTAACTTCTACAATACTGCGATACTCAGATAAAAATATCAATTTATATTATGAAAATTAATGGTTTTTTATGTGGTGGTTGAGATGTGCCTTTTCTCAATATTTGCATATTTACTGTCAGGGCTTCTGTTGTGTGCCATTTGAGTCGAGTTAGGATGGTGAGGTCCGAAATTTGTCGCTTACGTTAGAGGCATTGATAATAATAAATACCTCTTTGGGGGTAAATGAAAGCTGGCTGCACTATGAACAATAAAGCAAGCGCCATGTTGTGGCACATGACGTTTGCTTAAGGTGATGTTAAAGCATCGCTTTTACTTTTTCGGGAAGCGCAAGCTGTTCAATAGATAGGTCGGGCTGAACAGGCGTCATTTGTTGATTACCACTTGGACGGGTGAGTATAAAACGTGGTGAAATCATCTGAAGTTGACTATGAGTTAAATGCTTAAATTGAATGCCACCACTTTGTGTACTTCGGCCACCGGTTGAGTTGCCAATCAGCTGAGCAAACTGATGATCTTGCACGGTATTCGCAAATACAATAGACGATGAATAAGTACCCGTGCCAATCAGCAATGACGTTTTGCCACGGTAGAAATTAGCTAAATGCGTTTCGGGTTCGATGAAGCGGGTGTTTTCGCCTTGCTCAATAGCGCCAACGAGTTGGCCTGGGTCTCTGTATTTTAGTAGCACTTTTGAACGGTAAGTTGAAAAGTGGCGATATGGCTTATGTGCGATGTAGCGCATAATACCTGCCATCCACATATCATCATTACCACCGCCATTGCGGCTAATATCAATAATTAAATGATTAATTTGCTTCTCTTTTATCTCAGTAAATACTGAGTCCATGTAGTTTAAAAACTGTTTGAAGTCATCCCATGCAAACGTATTTACCTGTAGGACTGCAGTTTTTTCGTGATAAGACACGTTAAATTCATCTGAAAACGACGAATTTGCGAGCGCGGTTGGTATAGCGGCTTTTGCATTGAGCGTAACATGTTCTATTTTATTGTTTTGTTGAAACGCGATTTTAAACGAGGCTTGTGGACCAAAGGTCATATAATACAACCTGTTAAATTGGCTTTGTAATACATTTTTGCGAAATGCGAGTGTATCACCATGGGTATTCACGAGTAATTGTTTTAACAGTGCCTCTGCATTTATACCATTAATAGATTGTATTTTTGCGCCTTTATATTTGCTACTTTGTTCACCCAGATCGCGTGCTATGTATAGACCATCTTCTTTAATGTCCACTTCGAACGGGAGTAGTGTAACGCCTTGGGTTATCCATTCTCTCCACTGTGAAGATGAACCATGACCGACTTTTAAGTGTCCATCAGCGAGCATCGAATTAAGTGGTGCTATTTTTTGCCAAAATGCCATTACAGTCATCGGCGTGTCTAACTCGGTTTTTATCTGCGTAACAGTGTCGTAGAACTTATCTACATCCTGCACACTGTGTGATAAATCGGGATGAGTTTGGTGCAACCAATTGAACCATTGATCAAAATCTTCGCTAGCTTGCCTTGCCGAGAGGGTGTGTTGCAAAGCTTGTGGCGTGTGATTATTTGCTAGGGTATTTGCCGAGAAAATACTGATACATGAAGCAGCTGCAAGCGCGCACATTATTCTTAAAGCTCTGATCATCGAGACGTTATTCCTTTTATTCTTATTAATGTCTTGTTTGACGCACCAGAATCACAAAAGGTTTAAATGTGTTTGAGCTATTTATAGTAATATTTCAACTTTGATGGTGGCTTTGTATTTACACTAAAAACTGAGGCTCGCTATGGCTTTAGTTATGCAACCATACCTTGCTGCCACGCATATTTCTTTTGGCTCAAATAAATATGATACCTATTTTTGAATAGTCCCAGGCACCCGAGAAGAGGTATTGGATTTATATCTGTTTGAGTCACTTCAGCAAATTCGTGACATTACAGATGTATGGTTAGATATTTACATTTGTGAACGGCCTCACGATGCACTAGGAAATCAAACTTCAATGAGCTATCTAGAGGCTGCATAATTCTACTAATGAACTGTACTAAAGCTGGGGATAGTTGCACAGCTACGTCATGTTTAATATGGCTCTCTCACTGAGGTCCATTGAATTCAAGAAAACTTTGAACTGAGATAATTTCCTTTCGTTAAACCAACACCGCACTTTCGTGTATTGTATGACTGACACCCACTCTAATCTTGGGTTAGCTTAAGAAGCCATCTATGCTTTAGTGAATGTTAAAGTATGGGTGGCTTTTTTAATGGCAATTGCAAGGAAGAGGCAAGTTAGCTGAGTAGCTACCAAGTACTATCACTGCATATCTAGGTGCGTAAGACGGGCGTATTTGTGCGGAGAAGATAAAGTAACAGGCAAGTCATATGAGCATTGACGGGGGTGGGATGAAGACAAGTTATTGCAGCTTGCCAAGGTGTTTTGTATTGAAGTTTGCAAGGGCTAAATTTTCTATAGATTGGATAGGGTGTCATATTTAATTTCTAGATTAAAACTGGTTAATGGGAAAAAAAATCAAATTTTCCAGCTTCGTGATCAAAAATGCTTAACTCACCGTTGAACTACCGCCAGTATAGACTCAACGGATTTGTTTGGGTTGGGTTATGGCAAAGAAGAAAAATGTTCAAAACTGGAATAAAAGTAGGTACATAGCAGAAACGGAACGAGTAAGGGTTTGGTTTGATGGCGCCGCTCTAATAATTAGAGAGTTAAGTATTGGGATTGTATTGTATGACTGACACCCACTCTAATCTTGGGTTAGCTTAAGAAGCCATCTATGCTTTAGTGAATGTTAAAGTATGGGTGGCTTTTTTAATGGCAATTGCAAGGAAGAGGCAAGTTAGCTGAGTAGCTACCAAGTACTATCACTGCATATCTAGGTGCGTAAGACGGGCGTATTTGTGCGGAGAAGATAAAGTAACAGGCAAGTCATATGAGCATTGACGGGGGTGGGATGAAGACAAGTTATTGCAGCTTGCCAAGGTGTTTTGTATTGAAGTTTGCAAGGGCTAAATTTTCTATAGATTGGATAGGGTGTCATATTTAATTTCTAGATTAAAACTGGTTAATGGGAAAAAAAATCAAATTTTCCAGCTTCGTGATCAAAAATGCTTAACTCACCGTTGAACTACCGCCAGTATAGACTCAACGGATTTGTTTGGGTTGGGTTATGGCAAAGAAAAAAAAGGTTGAAAACTGGAATAAGAACAGATATCTAGCAGAAACGGAACGAGTAAGGGTTTGGTTTGATGGCGCCGCTCTAATAATTAGAGAGTTAAGTATTGGGATTGCAAAAGTTATTAGCTCAGTCGGTGCATTAGGATTTGTTCTGTACCTGATTTTTGAGCATTTTCAAAGATTTTTATGAGTTTAAATGACAGTTCACCTCAACAGAGAAATAACCTGATAGGCTGACACCCACTCTAATCTTGGGTTAGTTTAAGAAGCTGCCTATGCTTTTATAAATGTTAAAGTATGGATGGTTTTTTTAATGGCAATTGCAAGTTAGCACAGGCAAACGCGGATATATCACATATTGTTGTAGTTTATCAATTATGCCTAAAAAATAACTTGTTTCAGAAGTTAGCTATATCATTAATACTGCCTTGTGAATCCATATTCAGTAACCTTGTAAAGCCGCTAGCGATCAACATCGTACCAGTTTTTATCCAGATACTCGCGATCTTTTCCAAGTATGGCTCTTCGAACCTGACATGGATTCGCGAAAATACGAACAAAATGCCAATCTCCAAATTCGTCAAACTTTCTGCAAGATGTTATTACAGACTCAGAGGTAATTATTGTATGTTGCCTGCCTGATTTACGACCATGGGACTTTAGCCTGCGCATAAAGTCGACGTCTTCCGCAATATGGCGTTTTTCATCGAATCCGCCGATTGCGTCAAAATCAGACTTTTTAAACCAATACATGCCAAAAGATAGCCCAAGGAAAAATGCAGGGACGATCATCATGCTATACCCAACGGCAATACCAGGAGATAATCTTTCGGGTTTAATCCGTATTCCCCCACCCAACACGTTTGAACGTTTTGCATGCCTGTATATTTCAGCTAAAACGCCATCAGACATCCAACTATCAGCATCTATGGTGACAACCCATTCAGTTTTTGCGTGCGAAACGCCGGTATTTCTGATTGCTGACAGATTTTTTGAATCATTGTTAACTACCTTAGCGCCGTATATCTCAGCTACTTCCTGTGTTTTATCAGTACATCTGTTCAAAACAACGATGATGTCGACTTGCAGATCACTCGGTATCAATTGAGTTCGGATTGATTTAAGGCATCGACCAATATATTTTTCTTCGTTATGAGCTGGAACAACTACGCTAACCTTCATTTTGTAACACCTGTTAAATAGTAACCAATTATTCATAGCACCACCGTATAAGGGACGCAATTGTAGAGTCGAAAAATTCTAGGTAATGCTGTAAACCACAGCTTGCATAGCTTTAGAAAGAGCAAAGGGGTCAAATTAATTGCTTCTTAATACTTAGCAGGCAAGCAAAATTAGCTAAATGTAACAACACAAATAAACATGACACCACCTTAATTGGGGGTAGTGTAAGAAGCCGTCTATGCTTTAATGAATGTTAGAGTATGGATGGCTTTTTTATGGCAATAGCAACATATGTAAAGCTGACACCCACTCTAATCTTGGGTTAGCTTAAGAAGCCGTCTATGCTTTAATGAATGTTAAAGTATGGATGGCTTTTTTAATGGCAATTGCAAGGAAGAGGCAAGTTAGCTTGGTAGATACCAAGTACTATCACTGCATATCACGATGCGTAAGACGGGCGTATTTGTGCGGAGAAGATAAAGTAACGGGTAAGTCATATGAGCATCGACGAGGGTGGGTTGAAGACAAGCTATTGCAGCTTGCCAAGGTGTTTTGTATTGATGTCTGTGCTTATGCAGTGATGAGCAATCATACCCATCTTGTTTTGTATGTTGATGATAAAAAAGCAAAACGTTTAACCGATAAAGCCATTCTTATTCGTTGGCACAAGCAGTTTAAAGGGACTTGGCTGACTCATAAGTTTGTTAGTGGCGAGTTACTGACCAGCTCAGAGCGATGCTTACTGTCAGAGTTGATAGACGAATATAGAAAGCGTCTAGCTGATATTAGCTGGTTTATGCGAACGCTTAACGAAGATATAGCACGTAAAGCCAATAAAGAAGATGGGTGCACAGGCCGCTTTTGGGAAGGGCGATTTAAATCACAAGCCTTGTTAGATGAAGCCGCGTTGGCAGCATGTTTAGCGTATGTGGATTTGAATCCTGTCAGAGCCAAAATGGCAAAGACCCCAGAAAAGTCAGACCATACCAGTATCAAAAAGCGTATTGAGACAGCAAAAGTAGGCAAGCAGCCTAAGTCACTCATGCGTTTTGCAGGTAATCCAAGAAAAAACATGCCAAAAGGCTTACCGTTTGAATTTAAATATTATTTAGAACTTGTCGATTTAACAGGGCGTTGTATGCGCGAAGATAAACGCGGATTTATCACCGAATCACAACCGATTTTAGCAATGCTTAATATACAGCCAGAGAATTGGCTAAAGCTTACTACCAAATTTACCAAGGTGTTCAAGGGGTCAGTAGGCAATCCTGATGCCAAGCAAAAATACTGTGAGCACTTAAAATTAAAGCGACGAAGCAATTTGACGCAATGTAGTGAATTGCTTACTTAACCTTTAAGACGTTCTAACATTCCAACTTCAATGCAGCTTGTAAAAGCTATGTCTTCAGTCATGTCTGAAATCCCAAAAAAGTTATAAATTTCAGCAATTAATCAAACGATAAAACCGAATGTAGCAATTTTTAGCGGTTTGTTTCTGCTTTGAAACATGTTCAGGTGTATTTGTGGTATAAATTAATGTGGGTGTCAGGTATCTTGCTATTACTCGGTTATTAGTAGTAGCATAATCAAAAAAGCTAAGATTCAACTCAGAGCAGAGCCTAGCGTTTTCTAAAATAATTTCGTCTGGATTTGTCATTTTATTTTTAACCTTCAAGAACTATTTAAGCAACGTTCGAAATTACTTCTGGTTCGACACTTAAACTACTTTTAATTTTATTTTCGTTTGTTGTTAGCATTAGTAAAGAAGACAACAACGGAATAGTGATTATTAGATTGAATAGCATTCCTGCCGCGATAACGGCTGCCAATCCACGGTAAATTTCGGCACCAGTACCAGGCAATATGGCTAACGGTAAAACACCTAAAATACTGGTTAATGTACTCATCAAAATAGGCCGACTTCGGACAGCGATAGCATCGTACAATGCTTTTGACTTTTGTTCGCCAGCCATAACACCATTTTTGAAGTGAGAGACAAATAAAATAGAGTTATTTACAGCAAGTCCGATTAAAATAATAAAGCCGATAAACGTAATTACATCGAGCGATTGAAAACTAAATAAGTTAATCGCGTTTATTGCTAAAATTCCTCCTAGCACGGTAAATGGCATAGCGCTCAAAGAGATAACTGCATATCGAAACGAATTCAACATTATTGAGATGATCACTGCCAGTAATAAAAATGCAATTCCTGCTTGGATTGATAATTGACTTACAATCATTTTGAGCTTGCTAGCACTTCCGTTGTATTCTACCGACTCACCTTCTTGCATATCTTTATATAATACGGGTTCAACTTTTTGTTTGAGCACAGTTAACAATTGGTCGATTGAGTAATCATCTGGAGGAGAAATATATAAAACTTGAGACTTATTGCCATTGTATCGATCGATTCGTTCATCAGAAGAAGTCAAACTCATGTCTACAAACACACTCAAAGGCAAAGTACCGTAACCGGCAAAATGAAATGGAGTATCCAAGAGATCAGACAATTGTTCAGTCCTAGCACTTTTTAATTGCATAGTTAAATTTTGCGCACCGTCAAAATACTCACCGACAAACACACCATCACTTATGGCCTTAGTCAATGTTCCAATCTGGTTTCGGTCAAGATTAAGACGCTGCAAAACATCGTCTTTAGGCGTAAATACAATACGCTCACTTTGTTTCGCTTCTCCACCAAAGAAATCGACATAGGCTTCTGGAAGTTCTTTCTCAACTAATTGTTTAAATTTTTGAGCTAATTCAGATAAATGAGCGTTATCTTTGCCAAGAATATTAACTTCAACGTCTTGATAGTTTGAAAGACTGAACCTCAAGAGACTGTCTATATTTACATAAGCATCATAAAATTTCCCATCTGAGAAACTCTGCTCGAGCCAAACTTTTAATTCATTAATTTTGTTATGATCCTTTGCATAGAATCGTAAGGACAGGCTATCTTCTCTTAAATTTCCGACTGAATAACTTAAAATTTGCGGCTCTTGGCCTGAAGCTATATGGTCTTGAACCATGTCGTGAATAGGGTCTACAAAGCGCATTTCTTTGGCTTTTTCATTTAATCTATCGTGTAAGCTTAAATGAACACTCACCGCATGACCTTTCGGATCAGGCAGAACATCTATATTTGGTAGAAAAACGATTGACAATATTATTGGAAGCATAACACCAATAATGGCAATGCTAAATTGACGGATTTTTGAGCTTGTTAAACTTGAAAGCTTCGTCGCTAAGTTCAAATACAAACCATCTTGATTGCAAATAAATGTTTGATTTTTGAAATAAACTCTCATCATTATTGGTAGTAAAGATAATGATGCTATTAATGAGAAGAATACTGTCGCAGATATAGTGATAGCAAGATCGTGAAACAATCTTCCTTCAGCCGTATCTAAAAAGAGTATGGGTAAAAACACAATTATACTGGTAATTACTGATGTAAATAAGGCTTTAGATACTTCTTTGGTACCATCAGTAATAGCTTTTATGGAACTTTTACCTAACTGACGTTGCCGCAATATGCTGTCGACTAAGATAATAGCTGCATCTAAAATTATTCCCGTCGATAGCGCTATGCCTGCTAATGAAATGGTATTAATTGAGCGCCCAGTAATTGCCATGACCAAGATAGTTCCAAGCATAGAAAGAGGAACAATAGAAGCGATAAATACAAGCAATACTGGTCTTCGAATAAATAGTGTAAGTAGAAATACAGAAAGCAAAATACCCACAATTAAATTTCTAGAAACAAAAGACACAGACTGCACTATTGGCACAGAGTTGTCGGCACCAAGATTTAATTGAAGTCCGCTTTCTGCCAATGTTGAATTATTTAGACTATCAACAACTTCTTTTACATCTTCGAGAATATTTAGCGTGTTGCTTCCCGGAGCAGCAACCAAACCAAAATGAAACGACCTTTCGCCATTAAAGTAGTTACGAGTTTCATGTTGAACAAAATCAACTTTTATTTTAGCAACATCATTAAGATAAATATTTCGACCATTACGCTGTGAAATCTGCAGATTGCGTAAGCTTTTAATTGTATGTTGCCCCTGGTATTTAATACTATAACGCTTTTCCCCGAGTTCAATATAGCCGCCACTTCTATCACTTACATTACCAATAGCATTTGCAAGATCATTAAACTCGAGCTTATATTGCGACAATTTATGGGCATCAAACTCAATAACTAATCTTTTTTCTAAGCTATTTAAGTGAGTAAAAATTCGTAAGACTCCATCAATAGCTTTTACTTTTGGATAAATGACTTGTTCATAAATATTGGTTACATTTTCTCTGGAATAGACCTCCCCATTCTTTGCTGTTAACAATAGGTCAGCTACGACTAAGTCATTAGTAGCGCTCTTATTTGTAATTGCTGGCTCTAAAGCAGTTACAGGGCGGTTTGGTACTCTGTTAACTCTATCAAGTACATCCATATACGCCTGATACATATCGGTATTATATTTGAAGTAGATTCGAGTTAACGCCGCTTCAGGGTAGATAAAAGTAGAAAAATCCTGTACCCCTGGAATTGAGTCCAATGTATTTTCAAGTGGCTCAACAAGAGCTTGTTCAATTTCATCTGGCAATGCGCCAGGCCAAACATTGTAAATAGTTATCTCAGGCTTTTTTAATTCTGGTAGCAAAGAAACAGGAAGCGAATAACTAAAATACGAGCCTGCAAGAATTAAAATACAACAAAGAAATAAGACAATACGATATTGATCTAAAACAAAACGGGTCATAGTTTGTTCCTTAATAAATTATTTTAACTTCCGTTTTATCCTGAAGCATTGTCTTGCCGCTGGTCACGACAATATCATCTTGTTTCAACTCACCGCGCACCACAAAACCTAACTCAGTGTCGTCGACTACGTCAACTTGAACTTTTTGGACTCTAGATTCACCATTAATTTTCGAAACTCGGTAAACATAATTCTGTCCCTTGTATGCGACTAATGATTTGTATGGAATAGAAAATAATTGTTTATACTGAAGTGGAAAACGAACTCTATGATATGCGTTTAAAATCAATAAACTCTTGCTTTTACTTGCTGGCTCTATATAAATAGCAATTGAAGTGGAAACATCATCCAATTTTGATGAAACCCTATTAACAATTCCATTGACTTCTTCATTTGCTAACAATATTTGAGCAACACTTTCTTGAGCAATATGACTTTGTAGTTTTGCTTCTACTAGGCATTTAAGTGATCTGTCATCATCTTCAACAAATGTTAATAATTCCCTTCCTTGTTGCGCAAACTGTCCATGTTCCACATTTCTAGAAACCACAACCCCCTTTTTACTAGCAGTTAATACACCTCTTGAAATTTTTTCTTGCAAGACATTTTTTCTATTTTCTAATAATGAAAGTCGATACTTACTTTGTTCAAGCTCATGAATCGCTCGTGAGGATTGCTCATCAGATGACAAATTGCGTTTTGCTAACAACGATAATCTAGAAGATTCCTTTTTTAAATATTCGTATTTATTTTTCTCGCTAAGAATATCTATTTCTAACTTCGATAAATCAAATTTCATGAAGGTAGTATCTTGCCTAATCAATTCATCTCCACTTTCCAACTGCTGCCCAGTGAGCGAAATATAATCTATATTTGCATCAACTTGAGCAGAGTATACTTTCTCATGCTCGGCGATTACTTGACATTGAACTTCTACATGTCTTTCGTTACTAGCAGTCACATTAGCAACAGATACCGCGCTAATATCTGCATGGACTAACCAAGGAAAAAGTGAAAAAATACCTATATTTGTGAGTTTTAAGCTTCTTGACCAACTATTTCTCATAATACATTAACCTTTTATTTTAATCTTGAGCTAAGAAATTCTGGTCGACTTGAAGCTTTTATACCGGCATTAGACTTCTGATTATAGGTAATTATCAATAAACGACGATCTACACTTGATAAATTATTTGAGCTACAGTGAACGACTTGGGGATGAAAAAATATTACGTCGCCAGCTTTACCGACCAAAGCCTTAGGCTCAGTGTTTTCTAATAACGAATTCACATCATTAGAAGGCACTTGGTAAGACAAAGTTTCTGAGGTATCGTTTGCCCAACGGTTGACTGATTTCGCTCTATTCCCTATTGGCATTGAAATGTCACCTAGCAGATGACTTCCGGGTATTAACCACAAAGGACCAGATAAGTAGTCAACATCATCTAAGAGAATACACATATTTATTAAATGTGGATTTGGAATATGATCCAACTCTTTCCAAAAAAATATAATCTTGATGCCAAGGCCAACTAGCCCCTATTATGGCTTCTTTAAGATTTACTTTAAATTGATGTACATATAATTCTTTATGCAAAAGCTGCTTTGCCAAATCAAGAATCGCAGGATGATTAGTGAGCCTTTTGAAAAAATCGTCATACAAATGCAACCCGTGAAGTCCGCGAATTGTTTTTCCGTCCGCCTCAAGAGCAACGCCTTTTTTGACGTTTTTTATATAATCAGATAAATGTGCATTTATATCGTTTAACTCATCTTTAGACAAAAACCCAGATAAAATTAAATAACCATTTTTATTATAAAATTCTTTTTGTTCCATGTTCCATCTCTAATCTTTTTGTTCCATGTTCCATCTCTAAATTTTACTGACAAGCTTTTATCCACCGGCATAAAAGATTTTGTTTTCTTTACCGATTAAAGTCTTAAGTAATGCACAGATAGTCTATTCAGCTACTCAAAAACTATACCCATTAAGAACATTAATCTCTATATAGCAAAGCTCCCAAACATATCTCTTTAGATATGATTGTACCTCTCACTTATGAATTGGCTGTGGCTTATCCTGGGTGCGTATTTATCCAAACCTATGAGGTTTAAAAATTCTGTCATTAATCCCCATTTAATTCAAAATAAGTGAAATAAACTCGATGGAATGAGCGAAAATGCTACATTACAGGTCCGTCTAAGTCAATTTAAAATACTAATAAATTTGTCCAGTTTTAAATTGATCTGCTGTAATTAAACAGGACACTTTGATAATGGAATATAATCCAATTATTGAGGTGTTAAATGACAAAAAGAACAAACAGAAGTTACACGGCTGAATTTAAACAAGAAGCCGTCGCATTAGTAACCGAGCAAGGTTATAGCGTATCTAAAGCGGCTGCGTCTTTAGGTATCACAGATAAATTACTTTATAACTGGAAAGCAAAATTTGAAGCAGAGCAATCAGGCTCGATTTTAAGTGCTGATGAGCGAGCCGAATTATTGAAGCTACGAAAGGAAGTTAAAGAGCTAAGGATGGAAAAAGAAATATTAAAAAAGGCCAGTTCCCTCCTGCTAAGGGAAACGAAGTAGCGTTTCAAACAATTCAACAGCTAGCTACAGCGTTTCCTGTGGTGAAGCTTTGCAAAATAGCTTAGGCTACCGAGAACTGCGGAAACGGTTATGCAAGGAGGGACAAATGTTAGCGAGTATGGCGTTAAAACATTAATGGCTAAGCTTGGCTTAGTTGTTACCCAGCGCATAGCCTATAAGGTAACAACCAAACGCAAGCACAGTGATACTGTTGCTGATAATTTATTGAATCAGAACTTTAATCCTGTTGCGCCTAATCAGGTATGGGCTGTTGATGTGACCTATTTAAGAACTGACGAAGGCTGGATGTACCTAGCCATTGTTATGGACTTATATTCACGCCGTATCGTTGGTTGGCACATTGATAGACGCATGACCACAGACTTAGTGAGCAAAGCGATGATGAAAGCGTATAACTTACGCCAGCCACCAAAAGGCTTGGTGTTTCACTCTGATAGAGGTTCGCAATATACCAGTAAGCATTACCGAAAACTGTTAGCTAATTACGGTATTAGAGCGAGTATGGGTGATGTCGGAGCTTGTTGGGATAATGCCGTGGTTGAACGGTTCTTCGGCAGTTTAAAACACGATTGGTTGTTGAAAGTGCCTCAGCTAACTCGTGAATATATGAGAAATGATGTGACAGCGTATATGCGCTATTACAATTTAGAGCGACTTCATACAGCTAACTGTGATCAAACGCCAGTAGAGTATGAGCAAAATTCCTTAAGAAAAGTGTCCTGATTTAGTTGCGCAGAACAGTCCAAGAAAGGTGTGTTTCAAAGGACTTCCCTGATCCTCTTTGAACCATAAAAGATATAATGAGATATTCAATATTGGGATTTAATTTATGAATGTATTAAAGAGCCTGCTCATTCTAAAGGTATGAACTAAGCACTGTACAGATATCAAAGCGTTACAAAGCCAAAAAAATATGTCGGATAAAAATATTAGAAACTAAGTGCGAAAAACAAGACGAGAAATTGGTTTAACTTATTGAATAGGGAGAGGAAAGCTGGTCGGCATAGCAGGATTTGAACCGGCGACCCCTGACACCCCATAAAAATTAACTGTGTTCAAACGTGTACAATCATGAACAAACGTGGCTCATCGTGAGGTATCCGAATAAAACCTAACTTATTGCTGTTGCTAATAATTACGTTGTAAATTATACATAGTGAAGCAACGTGATGAATCGTGAGTTAAAACCAGTTGGTGCGATAACTGTGCGATAAATTTATTAGCTATGTGTTAGGTGTGCGATAAATGGCGTCAATTAAAGCAAAATTAACAGAGTCGGTGATCAAAAATATTCCACTAGAGATCACCCGAATAACAGATACTGAGTTATCAGGTTTTTATCTCAATGTTGGCAAGCCTAACAAAGATGGGAAGCGTTCTTTAGTTTACTACCTTTATTATCGATTAGGCGGCCGAGGTTCAAAAGAAAGGCGTTTAGCATTAGGCCGTGCGCCTGCTTTGAGCGTTGTTAAAGCTCGTGAGCTAGCAAAGCAATACATTGGTGATGTATCACGCGGTATTGATGTATTTCTTGAACAGAAAGAAAGAACCAAAGCGCAAAAACAAGAAACTGAAGCACCAACGATACAAGAGTTAGTTACAGAGTTCCTAGAACGCTATATCAAGGTTAATCGCAAAGACCCTATAGAAGTCGAACGCATGTTTAAAAAAGACGTGCTACCAACGATAGGGGGCGCTAAATTAAAAGACATTACCCGCCGAGACATTTTAAGCAAAGTATTAGACCCAATCACCGACAGGGGAGCAGGCACTCAAGCCAACAAAACCCTTTCAATTCTTAAACAAATGTTCGACTTTGCCGTTGAGCGTGACCTGATGCAGGGCAACCCGATAAGCACCGCTAAGAAAAAGAACGTGGGCGGTATTGAAAAGTCACGTACACGTGCTCTTGAGTTTGAAGAGCTGATACAAGTATTCGAGCGCCTTCCTAAGCTCGGCGTAAGCACGCAAGTTATCTATGCTCTAAAGTTTATCGCCTTAACTGGTTGCAGGCCAATAGAGGTGACGGGCGCGCAGTGGCAAGAATTCGACTTTGATACAATGATTTGGACCATTCCCGCCGAGCGAGTAAAGCAAAACAAAGGCGGGGAGCGAATCCACAAAGTGCCCATCACCCAAAATATGATCATTATGCTTGATGAACTGCGCGCTTCATTCAGCTATTTAAGCTCAAAGTATGTGTTCCCAAGCACCACCTGTACCACAAGCGCTGTAGGTGAACAGCCCATTGATAGGCACTCACTTTCAAGAGCGGTAAACCGAAAACAAAAAGAGCTAGGCGTTCCAAAGTTTGTGCCTCATGACTTGCGTAGAACAATAGCTACTCGCTTAGGTGATGATGATATTGGCGCTGACCCGATAGTGGTTGAAAAGATACTTAACCACCAATTGCAGGGAATGCAAAAGGTTTATAACTTACAGGAGTATATGGAGAAAAGGAGTAAAGCCCTTGCGGCTTGGTCTCTTAAGTTTAATATGATTTAAATAGTCCTAGAACCCCCTTATTTAAATTGTAGCCAATATTTGCATAAGCTGAATTTAGAGCTATTGTTAAAACTTCACGGACGTTTCGTCCGCAAACTTATTCTGATTGATAAAAAGAAAACCCTTTTGCCTTGATGTATAAGGTGGCCTTTAGGCCTAGTGCTGGACCCCCGACGCAGTCGCGTGATTCACCCTGACCAGAGTAGCGTTGCTTCGCAACCCCCTCTGGGGCGAATCTGCTGCGTGCCTTCGGCACTTTCGGATACCGACCCAGGCTATGAGACTTGTACTGGTTTTTCTTTTTCAGAGGCGGTTTGAGTCTCATAGTGTGGCGGAAGCCTGTTAGCACGTTTGTGCTGGGTCGGTTGTTCCAAAAATTGTAAAGGGAATTATTAGTCAAATGACCACTCCAGATATTCCTCTGTTTAAAGCCGGTCCAATAAAATCGAAAGCTCATTTAGCAAAAGTGTTAAATATTGACATATCTGATATCGATGATGTCTTAAACATGCCACTAGATAAGAGGTATAGGCTTCCTAGGAACCCCATTTTAAAATCTGATGGAACAATTAGAAAAATATTTAACCCTCATCGAAAAGTAAGGTTCTTGCAGCGACGCATTAATAATAGAATTAATAAGCAGTGTATAAGATGGCCCTCCTACATTTATGGTTCTATCCCTAAAAGTATTGAAAATGGTAATCGGGATTATGTTGAGTGCGCTCATAAACATTGTGGGGCAAAGAGTATTTTGAAAGTTGATATTTCTAATTTCTTTGACAATATACAAGAGTTTCATGTGCAGAATATGTTTAAAAATTTATTCAGGTATTCTGATGAAGTTTCTGAGATTATAACCAATATATGCTGTTATGGTGACAGGGTAGTGCAAGGAGCATTGACCTCTAGTTATATAGCTTCACTTATTTTGTGGGACGTTGAGCTATCCTTGGTTAGAAAGTTGAAGCGTTTGAATCTAACTTATACGCGCTTAGTGGATGATATTACTGTTTCTTCTCCTAGTCACAATTTTGATTTTAACGGGGCATCCAAGCTGATCGAAGAAATGCTAAATGAAAAAGGCTTACCACAGAACTTTGATAAAACTAGAATATATCGTCTTTCTAGTGAGCCACTCAAAGTTCATGGCTTAGTAGTATCATTCCCAAACCCTATATATTCTAAAGATGAAGTAAAGAATATTAGGGCGGCTGTTCATCAACTGAAACATAGAGCTGAAAAACAAGAAGATCAAAAATCGAAATCATATAGGAACGACTACCAAAGGATTTTAGGAAGAGTTAATAAGCTTAGTCGCGTTAAAAATGACAAGCATGCAAAGCTTATAAAAATACTTAGAAGTGAAAATTTAAGACCCAAGCCATCCAGGGCAGACATAATTTCTGCGGAAAAGCGATTTGATAAAATAGTGACTGATTACAGCAGGAAAAAATCTCAATACAACTTTTATAAAAGATATCATTATTTAAAGCATCTCTTATTTTTTATAAAAGGAGAGGGGGGTTCTGACTATAAAAAGTTTGCACAAGTTAAGCTTGATAACTTATCACGTTATGAGCCTGATTTTAAGGTCAAGGACTATTAATGCTAGTAAAGAGTAAAATAACAAAGATGGCTTGTATTTATGCTTTTACGAACATCATTTTCTTACTCCTGCTGTTGGTGCAGATGAATGTAGCAGGAACGTTTTCACTTGATTTCTGCGTAGAAGATCGTTGCCTAAAATACTTATACGATAGGCACCAATATTTTATCGAGTTGGTGATTGTAATAAATAAATTTTTAGCGGGATTTGCGGCTATTTTTGGCGTAGCTTATGGTTATGTAGCTTTTCTTGAGCAATCAAAAGATAGGGCGTTTAACAACCATCTCAGGAATTTAGAGTTCTTCGTATCATTCATAAAATCTGAAATTGATCGACTAGATTACCTCTCTCAGTCTAGCGTTGATTTCAATATTTTATATCAGTTGATTTACCCAAATTCATCTGAGGGTAAAATGTCAAATTTTGATGGGTACAAAAGCGGAGTTAAAGAGTTGAGAGACTATGTAATAAGTTACTCAAATGGTTATAAAGGCGGACTGAAAAAGGTGCCAAACTCAGAAGTTTCTTTTTTCAATCACAAAAAGAAAATAATAAAACTCGCTAAAAAATTTGGCATTGATGTTGCTAACTTACCCAAAAGTGACTTTTTTTCCGTTGAGAGTGACTTCTTCAAATTGCTAGACGTGATAACCACAACATTCACAAATGAGCGAGAGGTTGAGAGAGCGCGTTTTCTCATGCATAAAGTTGATATTCACTACAGATAATGAGTAGTAATCTCAGCCCTAAAGTGCCCCATCTCTTGTGAAACGGTCTCTAATGCCGTTTCATATTTATACCCCAAGCTTTTCAGCTCAACCATCCGCTCTTGGGCATAGCTATGTCTAAGACCATGCGCTCCAGTCGAAAATAACAATGCGCGGTTTGAGGCTTTAGAGAAAGAGTCTGACCATTTTTTACCGCCAGCAATATCATAGCGCTGAAGGTAGTTAATTTTTCTGTCTACTACCCTGATAGGTTGTGCTAAACGTTGTTGTTCTAGCTTATTGGCGAGTGTGGTTGGAATTAGCACATGGCGAATTAAGCCGCCTTTACCTTGCACGGTATATAGCTCGCCGCTTCGACCATGCCATTTTGAATCTAAGGCAGGGCGTTTGTCTGGGCTTCGCTCACTAGCTTTGGCAAGTGTTAGCAGCTCATGAGCGCGCAGACCTGCGGCATAGGCGATTTGTGTAGCGAGTTGATGCTTTGCTGTTTGCCGATGTGAAATAGCTCTGGCTTGATCTTTAGTGTAAGCCCGAGAACGCTTGATTTCTTCTAAACATGACTTAACTCGATAGAGTGTTGCTTTTGGCTGTAGCTTACCGTTTAGTTGCATCATAGCTTGTATTGCTTGACGCTCCATATCTAGGGCTTTTTGGCCGACAATCTCAGCTCGGTAGTCGAGATAAATTCGGGCTTGTTCAATGCTCATAGATTGGATGCCGTTTATACCAATATCCTTTGACCAGCTGGCAACCGTTTTTAGCGCCTGTTCGTAGTTTCTAGCTGTGCCTAAAGAGCGTATATGTTTTGCTTTGGTCAACCCTTTGATAACGTTTTTGGCTTGTGTGCTGGCTTTGGCAAATTTAGGCATTTTTATCGAGCCACCGCTTAACGGTCGTCCACTGCACAACGATACCTCTCATGGCAAGCCAGCGTTGTAACTCAGCTTTAGTTGCACCTGCGTCATATAGTTTACAAAGTTGAGTTCGGTACTTATCAAGTTTGGATGATTTATGACGTTTACGGGCACGTAGTTTTGTTTGCGCTTTTAATAAAGCGACTTCAATATTGGGGTTAAAAGTCATGCTTGTTCCTTGGTTGTAAGATTAACTGGCAACACAGTTGCTCAGCGGCACTAAAGCCTATTCGCCCCAGTTAAGCGCAACTGCGCAAGGCTCGGACTGATCTCGCCTAAAATAAAAACCTCAGATACGTGGAAGCGGCAGCAACTAAGCGCCGAATTTGAAAAGCGCCATAAATGTGGCGCGGCATGACATAAATATTAAAACAGTGAGGGTCCTCACTATGAGTTGTCGGCAGCTGAGCAGCGCCGTTTTTCTTCAATGCCCAAAGGGCTAAATCAAGTTTAGGTTAGCGTTAAATAAGACAGCTTTCAATCTGCGAATAAAAATCTGCGTATAAGCTCAGCAAAACCAAGCCCCCCGCTATGAAGCGAGCGATTTATCGCTTCGACATAGCGGGGGGCGTAGCCCCTTTTAAAAGAGGAGGAAATTGCTCATGATGCATCGGTGAAAAGGGCTTGGTTTTTAGCAAATTTGCAGGCGAGGATATATGTAAGGTATAGGCTAATTCAAAAACCTCAAATGGTAGGTAAGGTCAAATAAAATGGTGAGTTAACTACCTTTGTAATCAGCTATTATCCCAGCAAGTCCATCCTCTTCACAAAACAAAAAGGCAGTTGGTACGTCTAAAACTTTAGCGAGTGCTTTGACTGTTTTAAAATCAGGCGCATGAACCCCTTTTTCATACTGGTTCATTCTCGCAGAGGCTGAGAACTCGTCCATTCCTGCCAAAATACCTAACTGTTTTTGAGATAAACCTTTCCTCTTTCGAGCCTCTTTTAAGCGCTTTGGAAAGGGCGACTCGTCATTTGTTTTCATCGTAAATCGATTAATTCTTGAAAACTAAGAGTCTCTTAGCTTTAATGTTATTCTGATACTCAGGAATCCTTAGTTTTAATGTGAGAGGCTAAACCATGTTTTTAAAAGCACTGAAAGCAACCGCGTTAATAGCGCTTGAAGTCATGATCGACGACGATAAAAAATCAGACCAAGACAAGTTTATTGATGAATACAATGATGGGATGGGTAATGTAAACTTCTATGGTGATGAATATACGGAGCAAGAAGCACGAGAAGGCGATGATAGGGGGGAGTTTTCTTATTAGCGTACATACGACTTTAGAGACTGATGTGTTATAAATTGACCTTAATCCGAATAGGTAAACCTCTTCGGAGTTGAGTAAATAAAAAATTTCAGTCGATAGGGAAGTTACAAATGAATAAAGCTAAGAGGGTTGAGTTACTGCGCTTGTTTAGCGCCGCTAGTCGTTTTGAAAGCAGGCTTAAGACAAAGAGTAGAGAAGATACAGAAAGCTTTATTATCAAAAACTACCACTGGCTTTTCTTAGTATCACCTTTCGCAGTGTCTGTTATTTTGGCTTTTATTGCAAACTCAGGAGGTGGAGACAATCACCTAAGAGCAGCAGCATTAATTTTGCTACTTGTGGTATATTTTGCTGCGGTAATTCAGCCATTCTTAATGATATGGATACATCGACGTGACTTTATAAATTCGGTGCGTTCACCCATGAGCCTCTTAATGAAAAATATTGAGAGAAGTACCCTAGTTGATTCTAGGTTGTTAAGCAGACTAAGAGATTTACCTATTGATACACTTGATATTATCCTTCTTGAGTTAAGGTCAGAGAAAGAGTTTTTTGAGAAAAGAATAGCTCTAGTTGTTGGTTCAATCGAAAAAGTCGGACTTATCCCAGGGATATTTGCTGTATTGGTTGCGTTGTCAAATGTTAAAGCGGACAAGTTCTTATGGCTTGATGCACTAGCTTACTCCGTATTATTTCTATATGGTTTTGGTGTTGTTGCACACCACCTCGCAATGCGTTTGGAACGCTACTCAAAGGTGGTTGAACTGGTTCTGGAAAGTAAGAAACCTAAAAATTAGGTTGTTAGAGTTGCAATTTTAACAAACATAATAGTTTTCCAAGCTAGCAGCTAGACAAAATGGTTGAAACAGCTTGTGGCTATGTGGGAGTTGTGAATAAACGTCATTTATGTCTTTAGGTAAATGGCTGTAGCCAGATCGTTCTGATAACACTATTTCAAGATATAGATTCGTAATATAGAGCCCTGCGAGAGACTCCAATACGTTACCAAGATTGGCTTTGTTGAAATTTTCTCTGCGCTCATGTTTTACGTTGTTATAGTCTGACCACCAAGAGGGGGATCTACCCTCTTCAAATGCTTTCCACGGGACGTATTTTAGCTCAAACTCAAAGGACAGCACTTCCTCCGCTATCAGCCCTTGTTGATTTTCCACTATCCACTGACGATAAATATTTATATTTGCATTTTTCCCCTTTTTGTTAGGGTGTATATCACATATCTCTTTAAGTACCACCTCAACTTCAGCACAAATTGCAAGATAGAGTTTGGCCAATTCTATAGAGTATGTTTTGAAATTGTCAGGGGCAAAGTGTATGTAGCGAGACAAAGCGCATACATCTGATTCTAGCGAGAGATAATAGCGCCAATGTAGATTTTGTTTCATGGTTTCCTTACGTAGCGCACATTTTGGGTTGAGTATCGTTAAAGTGCACTGCCTGCTTATATTTTTATCCAATTATTTAAACGGTTATCTTAAATTAGAAGACTAGTAAATTACTAGCGCAAAAGTTACTCCCAATTTCTTGATACCTCACACTCAATCATTTATATTCACAAATGCGCACGTTTGCTGCGTTACTGCGAGGGGAGTCACTTCGGTGACTGAAAACAGGCGCTTTTATAGCTGCCTTCAATACGTAAAGAGGAAAGACATTGCTGCATATGCAGCGTCGTGCATACGTGCATGAATGATGCCCTTCGCTCCATTAAACGTATTGGAGGACTGTCATGTCATCATCTCAAACTATTTCAGTTAAAGACTTAGCTGACCTACTACAATTATCACCACGTACAATCCACAACCGAATTAGTGCTCAATCTAAAGCAATAGAAGCTGGTGAAAATCCAGAGAGCTACCAAGTACAGCGTTTAGCACCACCTTCAATAAAGTTGGGAAAATCACGTTTGTTCATACGGGAAACCGTTGAGCAATGGCTAGCTCGTTTTGAAGGGGTGAAGATGTAAGGAAGGCGAAAGGGGCTGCTTGACCGGCGACACCCCAACCGCACTTTGCATCTTCAAATTATATGCTTGCCTTACAAGAAAGGCCACCTTTGTCGTGGCCTGAGTATGCTATTGCCTCACCAAAAGACTTTTACGAGCTGATAGATTTTCATTCACCCAAATATGTGAGGGCACTTTTTAGTCATAACCACGAATCAGGTAAAAAGATCTTTTTATTGGGAAGCCAAAAGACCAGCAAGGTCACTGATTTAAAAACTTTTAAAATAAAAACAACTAGATATGTTCAAGGAGTATTGAACAGTAAAAGCGAAGCGGTTAACAATTACTATAGTCCAAACGAGTTTTATAGTTGGCCACGCGCGATAAATTTGGCTATTTTCAGGGCTAATTGGATTGATATTGATGTTACTGAAAAAGTTGACGCAAGCAAGGTGCGAGAGCTTGAACATGACTTAATTGAAAAAGTTATTCAAATTTTACAAAAGAATAAGATACCACCATTTACTGGTTATGTTTGCTCGGGTTCTGGCGGGATTCACTTATACTGGATTTACGCTCCTGTTGACGCTTCTCAAATTAATAAAAAACTGTGGAAAGCGATAGCAAATATATTAATTGAAAGTTTACAAAGCATACGCGCATTATGGTGCATCGACACAACCGCATCAAAAAGGGCTTATGGAAATCTGCGTATACCAGGTTCTGTTCATGGGCGAACGGGTTTACATGCAAGGTTTTTTGGCGGTGGCCCTAAGTACCAATTTGAAGAGCTACTGAACTATCTCAATTTGGAGTCATTAAGAGATAGCTTGAGACTAGAAAAAGAATTGAGAGTTGTTAGGTTGCCAAATGAATCTAAAAGCAATAAGCCCAAACAACAAACTCAAAGGCGTTACGGTCACAACATTAAGGATTGGTGGCTCAAATGTATAAACACCATTCAAATTCATTTTCGTAAGCAAGGCATGGTGCCTAAAGGCAAACGTGATAAAACAGCATTCATTCTATTTGTTGCCTTGCAACATTTAAATAAAGACTCTGCTTTTGAAAAGCTGGTAAAAATAAATGATGAGCTGATAGGTTTTTCACTCGAAGAGTTAGACGGACTGACAAAAACGGCAAAAAGCACTTTCTACAAATACAAAAAAGAAACACTAGCTGAATACCTAAAAGACTTACTTGACTACCGTCCTGAATACTTGTGTACAAAGCCCAAAGTTAAGTTATCAAGTGATGAAATAAATAAAAGGCAGAAAAAAGCAGCCAAAGATACTGCTACTAAGAAGAGAAATAGCTCTCGAGAGCTCGTGCGAGAAGCTTTTAATGAATTGATCAATGAAAC
Source organism: Pseudoalteromonas luteoviolacea CPMOR-1 (assembly GCF_001625685.1). Classification (GTDB taxonomy): domain Bacteria; phylum Pseudomonadota; class Gammaproteobacteria; order Enterobacterales; family Alteromonadaceae; genus Pseudoalteromonas; species Pseudoalteromonas luteoviolacea_K. The sequence continues at coordinate 200,015 of NZ_AUYC01000018.1, forward strand.
AGGCAAAAAGCCAACTCAGAGGCAAGTTGCCGAGAGGGCTGGGTTAGGGTTACGAACGGTGAAACGGTATTGGTTTAGCTAAGGGTAAATACCGGAATTTTCAAACCAACGAAAGGTGTAATTTATTTAAGTAAGTCTTAACTTGGTCAGCCCCATTTCTAATTAGAGTAATGATTCGTAGCATTTATTGACTTCAGTGTTTGACCTAATTTTAATAATTATTAACTTTAATTGCATAACAATATAGAGTTACTGTATCCATTGTTTTGTGGTGACTCATTTGTCAATGGTATGTAGAATGAAATCGAGAATTAAAACACTAATACTAAATCCAAGGTGAGGAACAGTTTGAGCTTAAATAATGCGCATGAAGGATATGATTACCAAGATCTGATAACTAGCTATTTCATACTAGAAGAGATACTAAACGGCAATCGAGAAAGCATATTCTCAATAGACAAAAAGCATACGAAAGGAGATACCCCAGATAGATTCGATGACTTAGTTATAACTAACGGGGATAAAGTACAGCGCAAGCAAGTAAAATATAGCAATGAACAGACATCTATTAGGCTCACCAAAGATTACCTTTCCGCTGATAGTCACTATAAGATAGCGTTACATAAACTATATCAATCATGGAAAGCACTTAGCACTACTCATAGTGAGTTTAGGTTATGTTTAGCCTGGGATGAGCCTGTTGAAAAAAATATTCTGAAGGTGTTAAACCTTCAGCCTTCAAACCTATCGTCATTCGAGTCATTTCCAACTAAAGTTTTTAAGGTAGACATAAACCTACTTTGGGAAATTGAACCTGAGAATTTCAACCGTTGGGATAGTCTAAAGCAATATGTAAAAGAAGATAACGTTGACCGAGATGATTTCCAAAAATTTTGTGAATGCCTTCTAATTGAAGTTAATCTTCCAAAAGCCAGTTTAAAATTTGACTATCCACATGAACTAGAAAAAATATTAATCTCGCAAGCCACAAGGCTAGGAATTGGACAATATCCAAACGATGATATTAACACCATTGATTTCTTGGTGAGACTCGTAAAACACGTTGGAAGTTATAGAACCAATTCTGCTGTTGTAACAACTCTAGATGTATTGAAAGATTTGCGTATTAAAACTGATTTTGGAAAACTTCAGCAAAGGTTTGAAATCGACCAGAGTAAAAACGTTAAGTCCGATTGTAGATATAGTTCATTTTATAACTTTGCTGTAAACAGCAAGAAAGTAATATTATCGGGTGAGCCAGGAGCTGGTAAATCATGGTTTCTAACCAATCTAATAGATTACTTAGAACGTGAGGAAATAAGTGTTCTTCGTCATTATTGTTTCACAAGTACTGAAGACGAATTTATTGAGAGAAGGGTCAGCTCTAATACCTTTTTTGGGAATCTAATAAGCGGGATAGAAAAAGTATATCCGGAGCTAACTAACGTAAAAAATCAGGTTTTTGCGGCTAACCTTGATGAATTAAACCTGCTTTTGCAAAAAATAGAAGAGCCGCTAGTAATAATAGTAGATGGCTTAGACCATATTAATAGAGTTCTAGATTCGTCCATTAGCTTATCTAAAGAACAAACTCAAATCCTAGAAAATATATCTCAGGTTAGCATTCCCGACAACGTAATAATAATATTAGGTTCCCAGCCTGTTGAAGAGTTAAATTTTCTTAAAAAGGACTTCAGTTATATAGAGCACCAGTTGCCTGCTTGGGATATTCAGGATACTAAAGAGTTAGCAAAAAAACATAGAATTACAAAATTAGATTGCAATAATGAAGATATCGTCGCATTAATTCATGAAAAAAGTGAGGGTAATCCACTTTATTTAACTTATATATTGTTAACACTAGAAAATAGTGAAGTAATAAGTGATGAGATCATACATTCTCTCCCCCCTTATGATTTCAACCTGAAAAAATACTACGAATACTTAACAAATAAAATTGAAAATAACACAACAGCGGAGATCTTATCTTGTCTAGATTTTTCTGTAACCAGAAAAGAATTGCAAGAGATAATACCGGTGAAGCACCATTTCAATTCTAGTATGAAAGTATTGTCCCCCGTCATCTCTGAGAATACAGCTAGGGGTGGACTAAAGCTTTACCATGATAGTTTCAGACGATTTAACATGGAAAAGTTAGCTGATATCGAAGAAGCTTTAGAAGCAAACTATGAATTCATCATAGACTGGCTAAATTGTGAATGCTTTTTTGAAAGCGACAAATCTTACCGTTATTTATTTAGCTACCTAATGCGAGCAAAGAAGTATGAGGATATTAGTAGATATGCATCTGACAATTTTCTACCAAATAGCTTATATTATGCTCACTCAGAATCATTAATTAGAAGAAACTACGAAAGCTTTCTAAGTGTAGCCAAAAAAACACAAAATTGGTCCCTATTTGTTTATGCTAGTGAACTGAATAGAGCGATAAATACAACTAGCTCCGAAGAACATTACAGTCAGTTTTTACAAAACTTCGAGCTATACTTTGAAGCTATTTGCTTGATCTATGGAGTAGAAAAAGCAAATGCGCTTTTATATTTTAATGGTGAAAAAAACCATAGTAATGCAGTTACTGCGCAAGCATTTAGAATTTTAGAAAAGCACGGTTACTTTCCCAAGTGGGAGGATGTGAATGAGCTGTTTTCTAAAAATATAACTCAAGAAAACTTCAAATACTATATTAGCTTTTTGAACCAAAGAAATGGTGATTTTTTTGCGCTTCTAAACAAAGCAATACAGCATGATGATAAAACCTATCTTAGAATATTGTTAGAAGAGGTATTCAGGCTCAAAGGCAGTGATTATTTAGTTGATCTATATAGCAAACTTACGGACACTGAAAAAGAGTCCATAGGGCTTATTATTAATAACCTTTTTGAAAGAGAGAATTGTTCAACTCGGATACCAATAAAGGTAGAGTGTAACGTCACTCTAGAGCCCCTATCGCTACCACTCATCAACGAAAATGTCGACAAAAATGAGCTGACTGTGCTTTGTAATCAATTAGAAATGTACTCTGATAATGATCTCGAATGTCTACAAAGCTTCAAAAAAACTATTTCTTCTAATCACATCGTTCACTGCTGGATTAAGTTTTATATACGGAATCTAATTATAAACAAGACCAGCCATGAATTATCAATAGAAGAAAGTATAACTCATAGTTTCGAAGCATTAGCTGAAGATATGATCTACTTTCCTGACGCTAAGTATTCTCATTTTCTTATTGATAGCCGAGGCTTGATAGATAGAAGCTTTGAACAAGTATTTCAGCATATAAAATCACAAGTAGCATGGGAGAAGATATTTGATATCAGAAGGGAAATTGTATTTCCTATTCTCCCAACGATAGAGAAGCGATTTCTTAGTAAGAATAATATCAACTTGTTGATAGAGACTTATAATAGCTTTGATGAAGAAAACAGTGATTATTTTGAGCATGCAGTGAATTCATTCAAAAAAGCAATTTATCGTGCAAAAGTAAAGGATATTGAAAATGCTAAGATAGAGCTGAAAAAGGCTATTCATTTAATAACTAGCTATACATCTCGAAAAGATAGAAATTTAGCAGAGTTCATCGACCCGATCCCCTCTCTGAATAACTTAAATCCCAGTTTTGCTAAAGAATATACTAAAAGACTCAAATACCTCACTGATGCCGTTATGAAGCATACCGAAGATGGTAAAGATACCAGATGGTTAACTATAGAATGGTTTGAAATGTTTATAAAAGTAGATTTCGAACTAGCTACGAAATATTTAATCAATGAAATGCTTACCAATGGATATTTTTGGAAATTAGACTTCATGTATGTTGATTTATTGCAACATAGCGACAACATCAAACCTTGTATTTTAAATTTTCTTTATAGATTAACTCCAACAAACATTAAAGATGCATACCTCAATAGTTTTTTGGAGGTAATTGGACGTTTAGAAAAGAAGGATGATAAGTTAGCCAAAGCATCTATGATTAACCTATCAACAAGAGACTGGAATGATTCTTATGATACATTGAGTCAAAAAACCGTTCGCAAATATAATAATATTGCTGAAAAATTAAGGTTGAATTTACATTTAGATGAGGTTAAAGAACAAAATACTGGAACTCCCCGCACATTTGATAACGACAAGTTATCTATAAATTTAACTGCTCAGCTTTGTAAAGAAGAAAGCTTAAGTAGCAAATCTACTCAGGATCTAGTTGATTATTTAGTTTCTCAAGAGATCTTAGGGAACGACAATCTCAATTACTTACATTTCTTCTTTAAAGAGGGAAATCATAGCGAATTGGCAAATGAAATACTTGTGCCACTTATCCGCAAAAGGTTCCCTAGAGGACAAGAGTACTTTACGAACCTGCGGTGGTTAATTCAAGGAATTACCATCTCAGATAGAGATAAAATTTTGTTATTGATTAATAACTTTGTGTACTCAAAAGACGGGTGGTTTTCTAGTTTTGTTGACAAGGATTCATTACTCCAAGCTGTTATGATTGATAGAGATACTGCGCAAAATTGTTTAGCATCGGCTTTATATGCGTTTTTTCAAAATAAAGACTATTCATCCAAGACAACGGCTAACTTAATTATTGCCTTCGAATATGTAGGGTTTGATGAACAGAGTATTTTATCAATGTATGAAAGAGGCTTTGATTTCATCAACAGTAGGTTGCCAGACGAAAGTGATTTTGAATGGGAAAATTTAGATTATATTGAAATATCTGAGATGAATGATAATGAGAGGGCAATTACATTGCTCCTTAGTAAAGCAAACAACTTGGATTCATCAGTTCAACGAGAGATTATTTTTGCGTTAAATTACTTAATTAAAAATTACACTAACCTTTTAATTAAACCCCTTAATTGGTTTTTCAATAACTTTCATCTATTCCATCACTCAACAATTGCCGCAATCCTTGAGCTTATATCGATTGAAATTAAGCAGCATAAGCCGTTGTTGCTAAAGATAAAGCCATCTATTGAAAAACTCATAGGGGTGCAAAATTTGTACATACAAAATGAAGTTGAGAGTATTTTTTGCGAGTTAAGTTATGAATAGAAATCTCATAAACTTAATCAACAAATCAAAGTTTATCAGTTACTTAGATGCTTTAGGAATTGATTCGAACGAAGTAAAAGACGCAATAATACAGGATTTTAATGAAGATGAATTTGAGCACTTTGTTAATAGCTCTAATGGGATGCTTTCTCCGAACACTTATATCTATGATTTAGTTTTTAAGTATGTAAATGAATTTTTATATCAACAATATAGAGAACTAGTCATTTTTGAAGGTGAAGGGAAAATAGATGTTAGAACAATGATTGCAACATCTAACTCTCTTGTTAGTAGACCCGACTTATTAAAGCCGTTTGATAAATCACCTGGGTTTAGTGCTCCTGATGAATTAAACGATTTTGTTGTCATTGCTAGATTTGAGCGTCAGTTTGAAGCTAGAGATTATGGCAGCAACACCAAAGGCAATCGCGCGGTGATATGTGAAGGTTGCCTGCCAATAAAAATTAACATAAACCCGCTGAAAAGCTTTCCTTGTACTCAAGACATTTGGAAAGATGAATACTGTTATGGAACTCCTGCCATCCAAGGGCTTTGTATCAATGAAAATAGTTTAGAGGCAGCACAAGTTATTTGGATGAATGGTGAGCTGCTGAGTTTATTAGGCCTAAGTCTAGATCGTTATGACAACGGGCTGAGAGCTCTAAATGAAAATGGTGAAGCAGTCTTAATATACCGATGCTGGAGAGAAAGTTTAGTCGGTAAAGGAAATTCCTTTGTTGGCCTAAATTCTAACATTTCTAGACTAGAGGGTTGCGATTTAATTTTGAGGAAAGACTTTTATGAAAGATTAAAGATGATCATTCCTGATATGGTTTTCTATACAGAAATATTCTAGTTAAATCTTTAATCCTCCTTGAAAAATGCTGCTACGGACACATTTTTCTAAGGTTGTTGGTTAATTAAGGGAGGAAGTAAAGCTTATTTTTCTAATTTAAAGGTAACACTGTAGATCCAAAGTGCTAAATTATTTTTTCCAAAAACAGGCTAGAGTGGCCGTCCGCTTTTAGTTCAAACCACCTGTTAGGTATAGTGGCACAATCCTAACCCAATTGCTGAAAGCATAAGGTCATATATGAGCTGCCAAGATTCATTGCCCGTCGATTACAAACTGTTTCTGAAAAGCTTTTATAAAATTCTATCGTGAGGAAGGTAATAAAGGTGCCATTAGCTGTCTTCCTATATATCCCCCCCAATCAACACCTAATTTAACCTAAAAATTAGAAAATAAATTTAGATTAATGTGGTGCGATAAATGTGCGATATAAAGTTAATAATTGAAGAAGCTAAGTGCTAAAAAAAGACAAGTAATTGATATAACTTATTGAATAGGGTAAGGAAAAGCTGGTCGGCATAGCAGGATTTGAACCTGCGACCCCTGACACCCCATGTGTCAGAGTTAGCGATATTAAAATATATAAATATCAATAACTTAAAGTTATTTGCCGAAGCTTTTGCGTCAGTAATGCTAAATATTCGCGTAAATTCGGCAATAATAAGGGTATAAAAAACAATCACTTAAAAATTAGTTTTTTAAAAACTACTGTATATTGGGGCGGCTAAAACTACAACTGTACAGAAAGTGGTGCTACTTCAATCCACTCAACATTTTGAGAGTCGGTGTATATTTTTGTAGTCTCTTTATCTGAATGTGCCATTCGTTGTGTGAGGTTTTCACCAGCGTGCTCCATTGCTTGCGCCGCTACACGTCTAATCTCATGAAAGGTGGGGCGGTGCTCTTTTGGTAAATGGTCATAAAGCTTTAAGTCATCTCTAATCTTCGAAAAGCCTCTGCTAATGTTGTTACTTGTCATCTGGAAGCGATGATCACAATACTTAGAGATTTTATTGTTTCGTGTAGGCTTTCTTCTAACAATGTAAGGGCATACTAGGTTATCTGTCTTTGAAAGCTCAATAATCTGTTTAAGTTCAGTTGTTATCGGGATCGCTACAAAACTTGATTTTTTATGTTGTGATTTATGCCTATGGATATACATAACACCAAAAGTGGGTACGTTCTTTTGGCTTACAACGCACCATATTACTTTAGGTGTTTCATACCAAACGCAACCGCATTCACCTACCTTGGGTTTTTTAATATTGTGCTTTAAACGATGGAGCTCTTTAACTGCATGCGTTGATTGAAGGCAAATCCCCATTGCAACCTTAAGCCAGAGTGGAGCCGCTTCATAAATAGCCTGATACGCCTCTTTACTTAGATCTGACCGATCTTTACTCTTTTCATCTCTTTTTATTTTTCTAAACTTCTTACCTTGGCTAGGGTGTATTTCAATGCCTTGCTCATCCATTAAATAATTGAAGTATTTATTTAAAAAACTCAGTTTTCTATTATATACATTTTTGGATTTGCCTTGGTTGACACAGTAGTGATTTAAATATTCAGTTGCATGCTCTGAAGTAATCTCTTTACTTAATATATGACCAAAAAGACTGTCTAGTTTTTCAACGTCTTTCACGAAAGTATTAAATGCATTTTCTCCAAGCTCCTCTTCGGATTTAACCCTTTTTATTATCAGCTTGCTCCAATCAACGATTGGCTTATTATACTTATCAAGTTTTGATGCAAATATACTAGCAGGGTCACGATACATTTCGTTGTAAGTCTGCGCCGCTTGATAGGCTTCAATAAAAGAGGTTCCCGCAGGGAAAAATACATCTTTCCCATTTTCGTTTCGGAAAAAGAACCTATCTACACCACGCATCTTTCTCTTATGCAAGCCCTCGGGCCACTCTTCTCGGCCCTGTATTCGTCTTCTTGGTGCCATATATCACCTGTTTGCAACTAAATGAGTTACTAGCTGACTATGAGTTCTGTTTTCAGTCACTACAATCAGCACTTTTCCATTCGGTAAAATATCGAGCCTATGATTGGCGGGGAGTCCGCCCTGACTTCTCCACTTTCTGATCCACGCCCGAACTGCGGGGGGCTTAATCTTTCCTTTGCAGACGACTTCCGCGTACTCAGCTGATGTATAGGTCTTTTCATACGGGTTTTTGTTCATGCTGCTTCTCCTTTAGCGTCAAACTTGTTTATTTCATTGCCCCACACAGACCAGCCGTGTTTTGATGTCCGTGCAAATAACTCGACCTTTGGTACATTACCCGCAAGCTCTTCACATTTAACCCTGAATTCATCTGGCTTACGGCTATGTTCTAAAGTGAGGTAATTGCCTGAATAGTTAATAGCTTGGAAGATATCAGCGTCAAATGCGTAGTTCCCAACGGCGCGAACTGACCTCGATGCAACTTTGGGCTTTCCTTTAGTCGCTATGATTGCAGATTCACTTCCAGCGCGAGTCCAATAGCCCATACCAAAAGCCGGATTGCCGTTTACAGTTAGTTTATTCCACACAAATCCATTCATGTTTTTAAGAGTGAAACCCCACGCTTTGACAACTGTAATAGCTTCTTCTGGCATTGCTCCCACGTACCACATAACCAATATACAATCGTCTGCAGCGAGACTTTCTACGGGCATTGCTTTTAACTCTTCTACGCTCATTGTGTCGTAATGATGGGCTGCGCCAGAGCTCATAGAGCCGCCAGTTTTTTTGCTATCAAATTGCCATGCGGGGTCTGCGTATATGAGACCGAATTTTTGGCCTTTAAATTCATCAAACATGCGCAACCTCGTTATGTGTAGTTGTTTCTAATAATACCGAAACATTTAACTTGGTGAATGTTCCCTCATGGTGCCAGTCATCAAGACTTTGCATTTCAGTTTGGCCTTTGAAGAGGTATACACCTGCTGTCTCGGGCAGGGTGAGCTTGTGGAACAGATCTTCCATATCACAAGCGTACTCTTGCAAATCTGTGTTGAATTGTGTGTTTGTTTTTAATACCTCTGTTACCGCGCCATCTACGCCAGTTGAGCCAATAGCAACAACCGCTTCAACGTCACTCAGTGTCATTTCGGCTTTTTCATAAAGTTCGTTACACATGATCTTTCCTTTGGTTGCTGCCCCGAAGGGCAGCATGTATCAGTTTAAACTCGGCCAATGTACGTCTTGAATGGACACGCTTTAAATTCAGTAGTTAGCAGCTCTTTAAAGCGTTCTGTGATCTCTTCTTGCGTTGACTCGAGTCGCAAAATTCTGAAACTGATCTTAGGGCGGTCACCACCTGTTAAAATACCGACTCGAACAGTAAACGAAAACTCGCCCAAGCCGTTGTAAGGTTCACATTTGAATGTAATTTGGTTTGGCAGGGTGTCCTTGTTTTTAGCTTCAATACTATCCATTGCCGACATTGAGGCACCAAAGTCTTCCACTTTTGAATTGAGCTGTCTGGCGCTGTCTATTGAGAGATCTCTAAGTCGTTGAGCCGCAATTGCTGGTGCCATATCGCCGCCGTTCATGTCTGAAACAGTAATTAAGTCGCTCCAATCTTCAAAAAATTCTGCCGCAGTTTTTTGGCTAAGCGAGTCGTCACCGGTTGCCAATAGTGCCTTGTATGGCCCTGTTTTTTTCAATGCCACGATAGCTTTGTGATCTTGATGCAGTGGTACTTCAGTGGTCCCAATATCAAAAACTGTTTCAGCGCTCATTGTTGAAGAGTCAATAAAGCAGCCTGAATCGTCATTTCCATGTTCGATGCTGTAGGCAACAAAGTCATTGATGCTCTCAGTATCAAAGTTCAGTCGTAGCCTTGAGCGAACTGCCATAAACTTTTCTAAGTCTTGGACTTTAAAGCTGTCTGGCACTAGAGCAAGAGGAACATTTGTATCTTGCAACTGATCAGTAAAATGGGCTGCGTTGGCTGTTTCTTGAATGTGTTGTACTGCTTCTTTAGATAATGACATGTTTGATTTCCTTATTGTTTGGTTAATGGTTTAGTTTTGTTGTACTAGGGTAAATTGGCCGTTGAACTCTTCTTGCGGCTGCTCAATTGTGAGAACGCCACCTTTACCCACATAAAACGGGGTCTCATTAGATGCTGTTTCTGATTTGCTTCCTCTCCTTGTAAGCGTTGTATGTGTGAGCTTACTTGAGATCATTACCTGGTTGTTTTCTCCGACACGTTGAAAAGTTAAGTCGATTGTCAATTTACCTTTTCTGTTACCAGCGCCGTGTACAACTTGGCCGAGAGCTACATCGCTAAGTAAGTGCGATACTTTCTCTTTAAAAACTCCGGCCTCAAGACTACTGATGAATGTTTGTATATCTGTCGTATTACTCATTGCTGTTGCTCCTGCTGAAATTTTATCTATTTAAAAACTGTGTGCTAAAAGGGAATATCATCGTCAAAGTCGATGGGTGGCTCCATTGGGTTATTCGGACCGCCTAAATTACTGTTCTCAGCAGGCAAACCTGCCGCCTCACTAGCGCTTTGTTGGCCGTTACCTTGTTGTGCATTGTTTTTTTGCTGAGGTGCGAATCCGCCTCTCTGCGTTTGGTTATTTTGCTGTCCATGCCCTTGCTGCTGAGGGTTAAAGCCTCCGCGCTGGTTCTGGTTATTTTGATGACCGCCATATTGCGCGTTCTGTTGCGGGTAGTTTTGTGGCCCGTAGTGCTGATCATTGCGGCTACCCATCATTTGCATTTGACCGTTTATGTCTACGACTACTTCTGTGGTGTATTTGTCTTGTCCGCTTTGATCAGTCCATTTACGGGTTTGTAATTTACCTTCTATGTAAAGTTGCGAGCCTTTGCGCAAGTATTCGCCTGCTACTTCTGCCAATTTTCCGAAGATCACAACACGATGCCATTCAGTACGCTCTTGCTGCTGTCCGCTATTTCTATCTTTCCAAGACTCTGACGTGGCAATACTTAAGCTAGCCACAGCGTTACCGTTTGGCATATAGCGAACTTCAGGATCTTGCCCCAGGTTCCCAACAATGATTACTTTGTTTACACCTCTACCCATGTTTAAGCCCTGCTTTTAGTGTACTTAGATGGTTTAGGGAAATACGAACTACCTTTTTGCAGGTTTCCACGTCAAACATTCCGATGTGGCAATCTCTACCGTTAATCCCCAGCTTTTTAGCAAGCCATTTGTATGCGTCTTGGCGCTTCATGTGGCCATTTCTCCATATCTTGTCAAAAGCACTGTGAGCGTTACTTTTTTCTGCTCTTAATTGCGCGTTAGCTAATCTGCCCATGGGCTTGTCAGTTCCTTTGTGGCATCCGACATATGCATCGCAACTTTGGCAGCTGTAAAAAGTCTTTTTAAATAAATCGGGTCTATGAGGATAAATCTCTCGACCTGATACTTTTTTCGAAAACTGGCCGCAGTAACCGCAAATTGGTGTAATTCCTTCCATTCTTTCAATACCTTTTTTGACCTTAGAAGAGGGCGCTATGCGCACCTCATTGGCTGGTTATGCTGCTTGTTGGCTAAGCATTTCTTCTAAAAGTTCAATATGCTTTTCAGCTTCTTCTAACTTTTTGCAAATCATATCTACTGCGGGATCTTGTGCTCTACGCACATCGCTTGGCCAATTAGTGAAAGGTTCGTATTTAAGTTCAAAGCTTTCGCTTGTATCTTCATCAGCCGCCAGTTCCGGTTGGTCATCGTTTGCAGCTTTAGTCGTTATGGGCTGAGCTGCTTCACGCGCTGTAGCCATATCTAAAATTTGGTTTAATTGAGATGTTGCGTTATGAACAGCTTGTTTAGCTGCACTAATATCGCCATATGTGTCTTCGTTAATAACAGTTGCATCCAATTTAGCTATGGCAGCTTTAATGTCTTCACTGGAAGAATTAAACATCGTCATCGGCGTGTTTGAAATTTGGCTTAATGCGTCACGTTGATCTGCTTCTTTTTGTTGCTCAGCTAAACGTTCACGTTTTAGAGCATCTTCACGCAAGTTGTATAGTGCTGTAGTCACATCGTCTTTTACTTTGAGAGCTTCATGTATTAGCTCAGGATCAAAGTGATCCACTTCTATTATGCTCACTGCTTCTATACAGCCGGCGATATACTCTGATGATTTATTGGCGCAGTCAGGAACAAAGTTTCTTATTGCTTGTATTTCGTCCCTTTGTGAATTAAGAAAAGTTTCTCTTTCTGCTGCTCGACGAGCTTTTTCCTTTTTTCTGGCATCATCTTCGGCCTCGAAAGGGCTCACAATGACAGAGTAGACATCTTCAACCTGCTCAATCAGATCATCGCCTTTTTCTTTGATGGTCTTAGTAATGCTAATACGGCGATCATTAATGGCCTTTGTTAACTTGTTCCTTTCTGTTCTGGCTTTACGGCCTATTTTGTATGTGTCGTCATTTGTCATGTCGTAGACGATGTCAGAAGGAAACTTTGCTTTGAGTTCTGCTAATTGCTGTTCAGTGATCTGATTTTGAAAAATAATACTTAATACGTCAGTGCTTACTTGGTGATTCGATGACATTTTTACGCTCCTTGGATTTTTGTAATTGTTGCCGCTTTTTCGGCTTGTAATTGATTTTGATATTCAGAAATATCCAAGCTTAAAGACTTGCACTGACCTTTAAGCTCTTGCAGTAACTGGGTGTAAGTCATGTCTAAAACGGCTTCGTTAGGCTCTTTTTGCAGCTGCTCTAACTTCTTGGCGAACCATTTTTCAAACCTTTCTAATGACTCTCTTTGCGTCTTTTGTTTAGCTTGTTTGATTTCAGACATGCGCTGCTCTTTAGCTGCTTTTATGTCATGCCTGAATACATCACTATCTTGTGCCTCGGCGCATTTGATAGCTGTGGAGAATGCTTTTTTTAACTCTGTTTCAGTTTTCGCAGAGTTAATATCAGCAACGTATGGGCTTATATCGCTTATGGGCATAGCCCAAGCCGGTAATGATGGGGAGGCCCATTGAGCGCTTAAAATTGTGTATTGATTGTCACTTTCTGCATACTTGAAAGTGACATAGTTTTCTGTGCATTCGTTTCTATCGCTTATGCGTTGGCATTCGACAAAAACAGGTTTTACTAGGTGAAGGTATCGACCAATTCCTAACTGAACAGAAGCGCGCTTCATTGCGCTCGATAATGCGCCTTTTAGCGGTTCAAAATCCGTGTAAGATGCACCGTCCCATTTGGTAACCCAGGTATTACCAACTTTGATACTTAACCCACAAATTTGACCGCCTTGGCCGTCTTTAAACTCGTTTTTCCATCCGTCTAACCCCAGCACTTCGTCTAATCTATGTTGAACTGCGCGGTTTGTTATATAAGGAACAACTTCAACCCAAAGCCTGTCGTTATTTATACCTTTTCTATTCACCATCCATTCGACTTCGTGATCATTGAATGGGGCGGAGAGCTTTTCTCTTATTTGTTGTGCAGTTTGTGTCATTGTATTTTCCTTACTACTACGCTGCTGTTACTGAATGGTGAGTATTTACATCAGCAATCAGTTTATTGAGTTGACTTTCTGCATCAGGTGAATTTAAAAGCACTGTAGACATATCAATTACATTTGCATCGGGCTTTCCTTCATGAGTAGTTGCATGGTCATATGTAACAACATCGATCATTTGGTTGCGCGGGTATGTATTAATTGAAATTGATACTCTGTCATGCTGCTGGAAGCTAGCTAGAAGCAATTCAGCTAATTTGTGTATCAATGCTGTATTCATGATGTACAATCCTATATCGCAATTATTAACACAAAAATGATTGTGCAAGTTGTTGTTAATTTGTTTTCGCTATTAATAATACAAATAAATTTGTTGTTTTCAAGTTTAAAATACAATTTTTATGATATATTATTTGTAATTGAAAGGAGATGTTATGAAGACGAGTAAGAAAAAGCTAAATAGCACTTATGTAATAGGCACTAAGCTTTCAATGGTTGTAAGCGGTGGTACCAATGGAAATGGTTGGGAGCCAACGGCCAAGGCTAGTAGTGCATTTTATGATGTGAAGGTTGTCAAACCCTAAGGGAATCAGATAGGTAATAGGTATTAGTATGGCGGATTTGTTATTTAAGATCGGTGATGTAGTCGTTTATGTAAACTGTTTTGCATTCGTGATTTATGCATGTATAGGGGGTAGAAATCAAAGTTTGCTTTGGTCTTTGGTGACACTCTGCTTTTTTAACTTTCTTATGCAGTCAATTGGCGTTTACTTAAAAGACAATCACAACTCTTTCAACTCAGAGATCTTTAGGCATATTTGGTACCTGACATTTGTGTTTATTGATTTAGTTGCTGTGCTCTTTATCTTTTTCGTGCATAGAAACAACGGTATAGAGAGTAGCAAATTCGCTGTATTCATCGCTGGTAGCTTTGCTTTTCTAGCAGCAGTTAATACGATTCGGTATATTTCTTACGTACTTTTAAATGTTGACCACTTTTTGATCAAAGAGTTTTATACCTACAGTATACCTTACATTAACATTTGTGTTGCTATAACAACTTTATTTGTTACAATGAAAAGCGTTGTACATAAACGGAGTTTAGAATGACCACTACCATTTTGGCGATTGTTGCATTGGCAATGCTATTTTGTAGCTTTTATGGAGTTTACAAGCTTCATTACCTTACACTAAGGAAAGCTGAAACTAGCTCCAAACCAGAACAAATCGAACAGGAGTTAGATAGCGAAAATGTATATCACGCACCTTTTGCTGAGCAGTCATTGTTAAAAGATTGTCTGGCAGTTATTAAGGAATCTTATGATATTGATGAGATGATCTTGAAAGGTGAAGATGTCACGGCTAAAAGTGCAATTCACTTACATAAGCGAGACGGACTTCTGGATAGGGTAGGTAGATGCTCGGACCAGAGCCAACAGCGCCAATTTTATTAATTAATAGTTGCATGTATAAATTTTTTTATAAAAAAGGAGTTGCAGAATGAAAGTAATACCTATTTCAGGGCTTAAGAAAGTCGTTGGTGGTATCGGGGGCGGTGATGGAGATGATAGTAACTCTAGAGCTATTCGTTTCAGTTTATCTGGAAGTGGGGGCGGTACTGAGCCACCTTTAAAATTATAAAAATAACGTGGGCGCAAATGCGCTCATTTTTTTACAAAAAATTCAATATATCGAAATGTGGCTCGGCTACTCACCTTGAGCCAAGTTCAATTCATTATATACAGCGCTGATCATCTCATAATCACCTGAAAGCTCAGACAATACTATTGATGTAAGAAGCTTCGATATTGCGGCTCTATCATGTATGAGGTCTAATTCACGACCATGCCTAGCCTTAACTTGCTTGCTTAGTGAAATGATTGTTCTGTCAAGTGCTTTAGGGATTACAGCTTGAACTTCATCTAGTCTATAACCTTCAGCTTGAACGTTTTCATTTGCCTCAGTTTCATTTTTACAATCAGAAACTCCAGTCCTAAGATATTCGATGCTTACACCTAATGCTTCAGCAAACTCCACTATTTTTTTAGGTATGGAGTCTTTCTTTTCAACTGAAGCAACACCTTGCTGAGTTAATCCAACCAGTTTCCCCAGATCGCCCTGACTTAGGTTTTTATCTTTCCTTAGGTGCTCAATTCGAGCCCCGACAGAATTAGCCATGACAATACCCCAAAAGTTCGTTTTTAACATCAAATATACCCCGTTAATCTACAAGTTTTTTTGTATGGTAGCAAACAAATAAAATTGTAGCAAAGTAACAAATAAACTTGTATTTTATTTGTTGTGGTTGTATTTTTGTTGTGGGAGGAGATTATGTCAGGAAAAGCACTAAAGGCAGCGATCAGTATCGCAGGCAGCCAAACAAAGCTTGCTGGGCAATTGCCAGGAGTTGCGCAGCAAAATATTTCTTACTGGCTTAAACGGGGAGGTATTGTCCCCGCTGAACATGTGATTGAGATTGAAAAAGTCACAGGTGTTAGCAGAGCAGAACTCAGGCCAGACCTTTTTGGACAATGACCTGTGAACAAATTCAACAATATCAAAATGAAAGGACTAATGATGAAGCCCGTATTTATTAACCCTTTGGAGTGGCGAACGCCAGATCCTAAAGCGGTAGTTGGCCTAGTGACTTATGTCGTTGAGGGCGGAGCTACAGTAACACAGCCGCTAACACGTAGTGAGTTAAAGCTGATCTATGCTTCAAGAGAGGAAGAGTATCAAACAGAACAGTTCGAGAAAGAACGTTTAAAAAGAGAATGTTCGGTCTACGGCTGTGACTGCAATGAAACACAGTCCTCTTTTCAAGGGTTTGAGAACATTCTACTCCACTCACTTGCTAGTCATTTGAAAAGCCCCGACGAAGATTTAGAGAAATTAGCTTTTGAACTGGTGGCACCGATACAAATCCCTACAAAAAGCGGTGTATTGGAAACAATCGATGGCTGGTTGTGTTGGGCGGACAAGATAAAGGATCCTCAGCAAAGAATTGCTGTTATGAAATCCATCGCAAGTGCCAAGGATTACATTCTAAAAGCAGAGCGTTTGATGCAAGGCGCGAGAATAAAAGGGTGTAGCAATGGATAAACCCAATTTAACTAACGATCAGATTATTGAAAAGGCACATAAGTTTATGCCAGGTCTCAAGCTGATGTTTTCCATTTTGGATGCCTATGTTGATACCGCAGTACATCACCCTGATTTTGATGCGGCCAAAGTTGAAAAAGCAGTACTAGAAACAAAACAGATGCTTTTGAACATTGCCAACATGCTGAACGAGGATTCGGTTAACTTCAACTTGGTTGTTAATAGGTTCGTGGACCTAATTGGTGAGATAGGTGAGCAGGGCAAGTCGATCATTAGCATTGCACATAAACAACCGTTAGCAGACACGTTTATTTATCAGCAAGCGAAAAAAGATTCAGGGTTCTACGAACTTTATCAAGGTATCTGCGATCAGGCAGGGTGGCCGCACCCTGAACCTTGTAAATACCCGAACGAGCTAAAGAGCTGATGTTCTTTTTTAGGCTCATTGGTGAAATATAAAAACTAGCAATTATGCTGAATCAATTAAGGAAAATTAGAAATGAACGAGTTTAATACAGACAATAGCGCTCAACCAACAGCACAAGATCAGTACAGAGTAGTTGGCACTTTTACATATTTGGAACATGGGAATCATGTATCAAAACCTCTTTTGGCAATTGAACTAGAGTCAATCTTAGAGGGCAGGGAGGCGTTCTTGAGTTGCTCTGAAGAGGCCGCTAAAAAACTGACCAATGCCCAGAAAAAGGTAGATAGCATTGATCAGGTAATACGCAATTTTGATTTTAAGACTTCGGCTCCAAGAAAGGACGAAGAAGTATGTTAGGGGTTAATTTATTTCAAGGAGATTGCCTTCAACTGCTTGATTTATTGCCTGATAACTCTATAGATCTCATTTGTGCTGACATGCCTTACGGTACAACTCAATGCAAGTGGGACACTCAGATTGACCTTACCTTGCTTTGGCCAAAACTTAAACGTGTTGCGAAGGATAGAGCTGCAATAATTCTATTTGCGCAAACCCCGTTCGATAAAGTGTTGGGCTGCAGTAATTTAGAAATGTTGCGATACGAGTGGATTTGGGAAAAGTCTACTGCGACAGGCTTTTTTAACGCAAAAAAAATGCCTCTAAAAGCACATGAAAATGTTTTAGTTTTTTATTCAAAACCTCCTATTTATAACCCGCAAAAAACATCAGGACACCCGCGCAAAACGGCTAGTCGAAAAGGCTGCAAGAGTGAGTGTTATGGGAAAGAAGTAAAAAAAGTTCATTATGACTCAACAGAAAGATTCCCAAGAAGTGTCCAGAAATTCACAAGTGACAAATACAAGGCCAGCCTTCACCCAACACAAAAACCGTTATCGTTGCTCGAATACATAGTTAGAACATATAGCAATGAAGGGGATCATGTCCTCGATTTTTGTATGGGCTCCGGTACCGCAGGTGCTGCCGCACAGATTCAAAATCGGCAGTTCACGGGTTTTGAACTAAACAGGGAATACTTTGAAAAGGCAAAACAGCGTATAGAGACAGCAATTGATAGTAAAGCCGCTTAACTAAACAAAATGATCAGGGAGAAAAGAATGTTAGAAAATTTGTATCACATTTATCCAGAGCATCAACCTGGTAAAAAACAAAATAGAAAGAAAACAACAGGAAGTGACTGTAAAAGTCACGATTGTAGAAGGCAAGAAAGTAAAAAGCCTAGATAAAACAAA
>NZ_AUYC01000019.1:0-11341 GCF_001625685.1 Pseudoalteromonas luteoviolacea CPMOR-1
GATATTTAGTTTGGTGTACAGTTACTGTTGATTGGTTTGTTGTGAGGATTTGTTGATTAGTCTTTTGTACAGTTGTTGTTTTTAAGGGTGGTTAAAAATTGTTTCATCACAATTTGTGATACACAAAATGAACTTGTTGATGATTGAATAAAATGGAATGTTTTTTTATGGTGGTTTGTCTTTGTATTCAGGGTTGTATACTGGCGTTTATTTGTCTTATGGGGTGGTTTAAAGGAATGCTTGTGTGATTTTAGCTTGTACAGTTATTTTTTTTTATTGAGTAAAACCAAAAAAAAGCTTTGCGCAAAGGGTTCTAGAATATAAAATGGCTATTAAAGCTTCGCATGAGCTTGTTACCGCTTGGGTTCTCTGGATTTTATACAGGGGAGTTAAGGGGAAGACGATTATCCAGCCCGTTGTTTTGGCGAACTCCGGCTGGATAATCTT
The DNA here is from genome assembly GCF_001625685.1 of Pseudoalteromonas luteoviolacea CPMOR-1. Taxonomy (GTDB): domain Bacteria; phylum Pseudomonadota; class Gammaproteobacteria; order Enterobacterales; family Alteromonadaceae; genus Pseudoalteromonas; species Pseudoalteromonas luteoviolacea_K. Next base: position 448 of record NZ_AUYC01000019.1, read on the forward strand.
AAACCTTGTCATGCGTAAGCACAGGCATTACAAGAATAGGAAGTGCTGCTACCAACAGCAATTTCCTTGGATTATTTTACGCTTAAAGTGTACAAAAAATCCAGTAATTTCTTATTCTAAAGGGTGTAAAATATAAACCTGAAAGGCTTATTAACCCTTAAAAGCAACGCATCCATCTTGCTAATACCTGTCGCTTACCTTGGCAATAATATGATTAAGGAAAAGCAATGGAATTAGCCATTCAAAAACTAAAAGAAGAAGTAACTTTACATCCTGAGCACAGGGAAGTTATCAACGAACTGCATCAAAACCTACTCCACTCTAACGATGAAACAACTATTAAATTTTTGCGTCACATTCTTGACCATAACTTCTTAGCTCACCCTGAAATTGAGCGCAGAAACCAAAAAATGCGCATACACAACAACAACTGGCGAGTAAGGTTAAAAGGCTATTTAGGCCCGTATGGTCTGACTATTAAGCCCCGGGGCATAATGAGCACTGAGAGGTTAAAAGAATACGGCCTAACCAATGGCATGTATTACTACATTGTTGAAGCGTTATAAGGGGTTGGCACATGACGGACTTGACCAATACCCAAAATCAGCATGATAATAATAACGCGGATAGGGTGGGACTAATTACCCCACCCGATACGGCTGGCCCGTTGAACCAGCCTTCCGCAATACCTGATTCAACAGAACCTCTCAACAAGGTTAACAATATGGATAACAATAACAACGGGACAGATACGCCCGTAATCTCTCTAGAATCAGTCCGCTCACAAGCCGATCAAAAAACAAACAGTGATGAGTCTGAAAAAACCACCCTTACCGATGATATGAGATCGGCTTGGGTCGAAATATACACAGACGCAATTGACCCTCCTGAATTTCTACAAGACATAACCAACAAAAAACAACTTGAACAACTACTAAAACGCACAGCAAAAGTTCAGCGAAAGCGCCAAGCAGAAGAGTTAAAGGCAGAACGCCAAAAGCTGGCAAACCCTGAAAACCTAAGACCTCCTTTTTCATTTCTTGGGTATGATGAGGGTGTTCATTTTTTTATATCCAATAGCGCTCTGCAAATAATGGGGATTAATGGCGAAAAGCTCACAGGCCAAGCCCATTTAATGCAACTGGCGGAATTAGACTGGTGGATGGTCTCATTTCCTAAGCTTAACGACCTAAACGAGATTGTTGGCGTTGATTGGCTTCGCGCTGGCGACTGGGTTTTATCAAATAGCCATGCTAAAGGGGTTTATGATGCTAAAACACTTCGGGGTCGCGGCTTTTGGTATGACTCAGGTAAGTTGGTCAGACACTTGGGGGATCGTTTGCTGGTGGATGGCAACGAAGAGCCTGTAAATAGCAATGACCTAGCCAACATTTACCAGCTTGAAGGAAAGGTACAATACGAGTATTTACCCCCAGCCACAAAAGAGCAGACCGAACAGGTTTATAACCTTATAAACAACATGTATTGGGCCGATGAATATTCGCCAGCACTATTAATTGGCTGGATTATCACCGGGCCATTTGCCGGGATTCTTCCTTGGCGCCCTCATATTTGGATCACTGGCCCATCAGGTTCGGGTAAATCAGATACCGTATTACAAGCAACTCATGCATTGCTAGGGTCACAACTTCTACACGCGAAAGGCGGTGTTACTGAGGCTTCGGTAAGGCAAAAGTTAAAACTAGATGCTCGCCCGGCGCTTATTGACGAATTAGAGCCTAATACAGCGGCAGATAAAAATAGGATTGATAAAATTTTAGGCTTAGCAAGGGTTGCAAGTTCAGACGATGACGCCACTGTTATGAAAGGTTCGGCTAGTGGTCGGGTTCAAGAATTTAGAGTTAGATCTCAATTTGCATATGCAAGCATAAAGACACGATTAATTGAAGATGCCGACAAAAACAGAACAGCAGTTCTTACTCTACTTAAAAAGGAAGTTTCAGAAGATACGAGGCGCAACTTTGCCGAAATAAAGGAGGCTATAGCGCTACTTAAAAAAGACGGTATAGAACACTCATTAATTGAATTAACACTTAACCGATGGGACCTGTTTCAACAAAATTTAATCACTTGCGAAAAGGCTATCAACTTGCTCAGTTCATCAGGCCGGGAAGGTAAGCAATACGGCACTTTGCTAGCTGGTTATTACACCATGATTTTAGATAAACCCGTTACAGAAGAGCAAGTGACAAATTTTGCTAACAATAAAGGTTTGGCCGAAATGATAGCCGGGGAGCTTGAAAACTCAGGGGACGAATGGGGTGAGCTATGGCGCCAAATAAGCGCTACCGATCTGCCATTATCACAAGCAAGTTCAAAAATCACAGTTGGTGAGGCTATAGAAGCCATTCAACTAAAAGACAATGAACAGCTTGCTGAATGGGGAGGATGGCAAGCGCTAGCCAATACAGACCCCGCAGCAATTGAGCCACACGCTGATACAGGTAAAAAACGGATATACAAAGCGCTTCAATCTTTAGGTATCGTGCCAAGGCTAAAAAACGGCTATAAAATACCACCCGCACTAGCTGAATTTGAAGGGCTAGAGGGTGTATGGATTGCTGTTAATTCCCCCAAGCTAAAAGCTATTTTAAGTCGCACCAGCTTCGAAGACTGGCAAAGTCACATTAAACGAGCTGGCTTTGCACCCAAAAAGCAAATTAAGGTTAATGGTAAAGCTGAACGGGGTTATTTCATACCGTTTGAATAATCCAACCAATAAGCCAAGGCGCCACTTTAGGCGCTTTTTTTACGTCAAAACAGTACCCAAAACAGAAAAGGTCACAAAATCTATGTGACTTTTTATAAAAAGGTCACACTTGAATGTGACTTTTTTTTGCTTTTAAATCATTGGTTTATATGAAAAGTCACAAAGTCACGCCATTTTGAAGGTATAGACATATATACAATAAAAAAAATCCCCCCCCTCTCCTAACCCTAAACTAAAGATTAAGAGGGGGGAGTTTTTTTTTCTGCCATGCGTATCTACCTATTTTTTTATGTGACTTTGTGACTTTTTATATAATAATAATAATAAATCCTTTAAAAACATATATATATATATAATAAAAAGGTCGCACAAAAGGTCGCACAAAAGGTCACAAAGTCACAAAAGTCACTTTTCCCTAAAAAATAAAGAACAGCTCCGCTTCGGGCCGAAGGCCGAAACAAGCGGGAACCGCGCAGTGCGACACAAGCCAAGGCAGGGAGGCGAACTGGGGGAAATTCTCAAAATGGCGCGTAGCAAGACAAAGCTGGCGCGTCGCTTGCAATGCCGCTCTGATAAACAAAAAATAAATTTGCAAACAACACAGGCGTTTCGGGTAGGGAATGCCTCAAAATCGACTTAGGCGGCCCGTGAGGGTGATTTAACGAATATCCTAAAGGATTTATGCTCAAATTTGTTTTATGGGCTTACAGAGCCTTACAGGGCTTTTTAGCTGCTGGTGGATTTGTATATTTGTATATTTGTATGCTTGTTTAATGGTTTCGTCAGTGATTTTGATTGTTAGCGTTGTTTTCGCCAGTCAAAAGCCTTTAAAAATCAATTAACTTTCCACCTAACTGGTAAAGGTGGTGGCGGCGCCATGATTTAGCGAAAATTTCGCTTTAACCGCGAGTTGGACACCCGTGGTTGTTCAGCTGATCTCTAGGGACCCCTTTTACCGCTTTGGCCAAATCTAAGAAGCCAGTAATTACGCGGCTTGCCGCGTTTTTAGGTGTGCGATATAAGCGGAAACGGAAAAGGCATTTTTTTTACTGGAAAAAAAATGCGTGAGAGGTCGCGTGTTTTCTACCCGCATTCAATGGGGGGTGGCCGGGAAAGGACCCAAAAAAAAGTTTGAGTTTTGGCATGTGCCTAAATTGTGCTGGGGCGGCGGTACTAGGCTAAAAAGTTGTAGTGATTTACAGGCCCCTCCCCCTGAAACCGGAACCCCCTAAGCTCGAGAGGTAGCTGTAAAAAAGTCGCGGCTTTGGCATCGCATGAAGTTCAAGCGCGTAAGGACCCGGCTAAATCAAAGATGATTTAGCAGTGGGTTTTTTCATTTCATTTCTTGGTCGCGTAAAAATCTGGTTAGGTCGGCGGTGTCCGTTCAGTTCGCGCAGAGTTTAAACACCCCCGGGGGGTGTGAGTTTCCGGTTTACCTGAGCCACTAAACCCAATGTTTACACGGTATACAGTCAAGCCATGCATAGGAAACCGGAAACCCTGAAAGGTAAATAATATTTGAGCAAGCGAGCTTTTGCGCATTCTGAACCCGTAGTTTGAATTGATATTCAAAAGGACCCGGCAACCGGCTATCGTGTCAGTTCGGCCTAGTTAATCACGCACTTATCCCCCGAAAATGTGGATAAGTTGATTATCATGGATCACGCCTTTACTTACGGGTATCAAATCCCATCCACCAGCGTTTAAATAGCCTTTGCTTAGTCCTTATAGGTTGTTTAATGGAGGTTTAACCCCCTTTCAACTACCCTTTTAAACGGTATTGATTCGATGGTTAACTGGGCTGGAAACCGCTAAAGATGGGGCTTTAAATGTTAATAAACTGGTCATTTTTGATTTTTTATTAATTGCACGTGTAAATATTACTAGATGGCGGTAGTTAGGCATGGGCATTTGTTTGAACAATTTGACCCCCTTACCCCTTATAGCTGTCCACCAGTTGCCACCTTAACTGCCAACCAGTTACCACCCTAAATGTCATTTGCGCAAGGTGCGCATTATTCGGCTTAAAGTGCGCAGTTTAGTTGCGCATAATCTTTATGAAAGCCTTTTAATTAAAGGGCTTGATTGATATTGCGCACGCTGGTTTTGCGCACTGCCTGTGCGCATTTCGCTTAGGTTCGTATAGTCCCGGATTGTCCCGTTAAATCCCAGATAATCCCACGCAATCCCGGATAATCCCGGATAATCCCGGGTAAAAACATGCGTTTTTTTGACGCCAATAAGAGCGCTTAAAATGCTTGCAAGCCTTATAGGTCAAGGCTTACAGGGTTTTATTGCTCGCGCAATAAAACGACAATTGGTAAGTTTTACGCGAAAAAAAACGCCATAACTGTCGTATATGGCGTCAAAAATGGCGCTCAAAGGCGCTCTTTTTAAAGGTTTGTCGTTACTTTGTCGTTTGTTGTCGCGTAGCTTTGCGTAATCTTGCGCACTACTTTATTCAGTTCGTTAATGTCTTGCTTGCACTTTTTTACGTGGGCGCTTTGCATTTCCATGTAACTAATAGTTATTTGCTCTGACACTCCATCCCAGCTCATTAACTCCGCAATGGTTGCTAAAGTCTCTACATCTTCAATGCTTTTAGTCACTTTGTCTTGGGCTTCAAATAGTTCATTCATTGCTTGGCTCCTAATCTTGTAATGAAGTGATCACCGATCAAAAACTTTGGAATTTTAAAAGTGATCAGGTTGCCAGCCCGAAGGCTGGCATATTACCCCGCCGCATGGCCTGTGCTTAGTTCTCTTGTACATTTGGTGGGGTGAACTCTGTTAGCGATTTTGCCGCTAGTATCCGTTTTGATGGTGTCCCTGCTGGTATCCCTGCTGGTGATTCTGCTGGTGATTCTGCTGGTGGCCCTGTTGTTGGCCTTGCTGGTGGCCCTGTTGATTGTTTTGTTCTTGACTGTCCCACCAGATCACCTCCTCACTTGGGTAACTGGGGGCTGGCAGTAGGCGCCTAACCTTGGTAAATGTGCCGCCGTTGTCTGCGTTCCATAGTGTTGCCTCTCCAACTTGAAGGTATTTATTTTTCACTTTTGGCTGGCCTTTAGCGTCTAGTTCTTTGCTTTGGTACGTGTCTACTACGCACATTAAGCGGCCACGGTCGATTGGCTGTTTACTGTTGTTCACTGCTTTTTCTCCATATTTAGATTGATTACTGGGAGTTTGCTTTTAACTTTTCTGGCGCGCTTTAAGGTGCGCTCCCGCTCTTTGACTAGAAAGGGTTCAGGCAATCCAAAATTAACCACTTTACAAGCTTCAATAAGTGCACTTGATTCATGAATAAACAAGTATGTATCGCGGTCTAGTTGGCTGTGTTCTACGTATCTAAAATTGAACAATCGATCCATTATCTGGGTGTATTCTTGTAAGTGGCAAATGGCTTCAGCAAATGGCTTGTAATAGTTGTGCACGTTATCCAGTTTTTTTTGTAAATCGCGCATTTCGGCGTTTACTTTTTTAGCCTGATTTACTGCGTGTCTAGCCGATTGCTCACTAACATTGAGTAATGCAGAAAACCCCTCTCGATGGTCCCTACAGGCAACAATATCAACAAAGTGTTCCGACTCTGATACATGGCTTAAAAACCCTATTACGTTTGATAGCGTGCTCATTGTATCGTCTGGGTAACTATCATCTGGGAACATTAGCCCGGCAATACTTAGGGGCTTTTCAATTTCAAGCGTGTTTAGCATTTTCGACCCCCACCAGCCCCGGCGCTTCAACTCGACTTTCTTGGATGTAGTTTTGGGCTGTGTAATTGGCTGATTCACTAATGACCTCTAAAATGTCCCCCAAACCGTCACGAGATGATTGGACGTCCATGTCCCCTTGCTCTAGCCCTCTAACTGCGCGGCTTAGAAAGGAAATACTGTCTGAAATAGACTTCATGTTTGCGTGTATGCAATTAGCGTTAAATAACTGAGTCGGGTAGGGGAATTGGTAGTTTATATTTTGATGCATGTGCTTACTTTCTCCATGACAAAACCCCCTTTAATAACAAAGGGTTATGTTTAATAAATAAATAGATTTATATTGAAAACAGATCGTTTTTTGTTATCATGGTGTTAATGTTTACATGGGTTGTTATGACAATCTCCATAAAATGACCAGCTCTTAGCGAGGCATTTAAAAGGAGCCTTATATTTTTTTGGAAAGGAACTAATGAGGACATCAGAGCGTAGAAGGAAAGCTTTTAACTTTAAAGTTGAGGCTCAGAGGTGCATAAGACAAATTAGACGAGAGCTTGGTTTGTCTCAATCTGGGTTGGCTAAGAAAATGGTCACAGATGTTGACCAGTCAACGATCTCTAATTGGGAAAGTGGTAAAAATGAAATTCCGCTAAGTAAGTTTATTGATATATTACTTTTAGGCGGGCGCAATCCACTGCTTTATTTTGATGATTTTGGAAAAGAAGAAGAAAACAAAAAGGATGTTAAAGAGGTCGCTAAATGAGTTTTTTTGATTATTTTAATGTTGTTTTACCAGTAGCTTTGTTTTTGGCTTTATTTATATCTTGGTCGAACATCAATGCCCGATTCTTGATTCTGATTTATGGTTTTGTTGAGGTCATAAATTTACTGTCTTTAGATTGGGCAATGAGTATGCCCATAGGCTATTATGCTTGGTGCATGTTTATGAATGTTTTATTTTTAGTGTTTGTTTTTGGGCGTAGGTATTGGGCATATAAATTAAGTTATTTTTCATTTTTTGATAAAGCATTTGATGAGCATAAATACTCACTTCAAGAAACTACTTTAGTTCTACTTTTTTCTCTTTCATTTTTAATCAATTTTATAACGCTGGTAGAGGTTTACCTGTACTATATTGGTTGGTTTAATAATGCTTACATAAAGCTCTACGTGAGGGACTTAGTTCAGACTGTTTTGCATATAATGGCTTCAATTGTTTGCATCACATTTGCACTTCGGTTCTCATCTAATATTGAAGGGAAAACCAATGGAATTAAGTAATAAAGATTTGCAAAAGGTAACAGGTGGTGTTGGCGGTGGAACGGGAAGCCCAGATTTACCTCAGCAACAAGCTAGGCTGTTACCTATTGAAGTGTTAAAGCTTAAAATAATTACTCCTTAGCTCTTAGCTAGATAAAGATAAAAAGGGCCTTCAATGGCCTTTTTTATTGCCTCTATTTGGGCTTTTAGAAAGGGCTTATTGAATAGGTTGTTGAACATATGTTGAAGGAAAAACCAATGGAATTAAGTAAAAAATATTTAAATAAAGTTTTTGGCGGAACAGGAACTGGAAGCCCGGATTTACCTCAGAAACGGGCTAGGTTGCTACCTATTGAAGTGTTAAAGATTAAACCGTAGCTTTAAGTTGTATAAAAATAAAAAGGGCCTTAAATGGTCTTTTTTTTGCTCCCTGCAGGGAGCTTTGAGAAAGGACTTATTGAATAGGTTGTTGAGTACCGGTGCCATGCTTCATGTCCTTTCTTTTGGATTTATAAAAGGCCACCAGCAAAGCGGTTTAGAGTGGATTTTGCTGTTTCAGAAAGGAAGTAAGGACCTCAAAAAAAAGGGCGTAATTTCGTAAAGGCCGCGAGTCTTGGCCCCAACGGGATTTTACTCCCGGAGAGGACCCGTAAAAAATTTTACGGGTTAACCAGGTGCGGAATTAAATTTCTTTTTGTATTAAAGCTAAGTAACCGCCGCTCTCTAATGGCCTGACGAATGCGTTATAAAGTTTGTTGCTGTCTGCCCCTTCAACTGCCGGAGTTAGCTTTAAAAGTGCCTGTGATACATTTACGAATTGCTCAAAATCAATGCCCAAAGCTTTTATAAGCTCATCGTCAAAGTCTGCCCCTTGGTCAATAAGGTTTTCCGTCTGTTCTTCTGTTAGGCCCATAGCGGCGCCAGCTAATAACTGGTATTCAAAAGTATTAATCATTGCTTAGCTCCACAATCTTGATCTCATCAGATTCAATGAACCATGTATCAATAGAATTAACTTCAATGCCAAAATTATCAAAGGATGGAAACCCTTCAACCCCGTTCTCTTTACTCCAGTCAAACTGATCTTTAAGCCATTTTTTATCTTTGAAATTATTGAATGCCATTTGCTGGAAACTTTCGGCTGCAAATAAGGCTAGACCTGCGTTTTCATGTGAACCGTGGTGATTAAGTCTATAATCATCACCACCCCAAAATTGGTTAATTTCCTTGCATTCTTTTTGGAACTTTTCCTCATCAAGAACGGTGATCACCATTTCTAAGTCAAAATCCCAAGAACTGTGTTTTAGCTTTAATTTACGCATGTGTATTTATTCCTTTTTAACTATGTTCAATTAGTCGTTTTTGCTGACCTGTTTTCTTAGACTCAACAAGCCAAACCCCGTTAGGATCCTTGAAGTATTTCATTGTCTGGGTTTCCAGTTCGTCTACCATGTCCACCAGCACAAGATAAAGCCCGGCTGTATCTGCGTTAACAGCTTTGCCTTTTACTTTGCAGTTCTTGCGAATAAAGCTAGCTGTTAAGTCATCGGCTATCATGCCATTCTCGCATCGAGCTTTAGCCCATTCGTGTATGTCGGGTAGCTTTTTGGCCTTTACGCCTTTTTGCGCAATCACCCCATCAAAGCTTGTTAGTTTTTGCTTTAGGCTTTCACTGTCAGGCTTCATTAGGTCTTGCTTTTGCTCACCCTTGAACACTTCAACGCCTTTGACAGTGTTATCAATCTCTAGTGCTGCGTAGTGCTTTACGGCACCAGATATTGTGTCCGTTGAATAGCATAAGACTCGGGTAGTCATTGATTCGTAAGACTCCGGGCTTGTGTCTTTTTCGCGCTCGTAAACAGCCTTGGTGTAAATTGCACGCAGTGAATGAACATCAAAATCCCCAGTTTCAAGCCATTTCCTGATTCGCTCGTTAAGTGTTCCGTTGTATTGTTGGTTTATGGCCTCGTTGTGCTCTGTGCTGTCTTTGTAGCGCTTATCAAATATGCTCGCCTCAACCTCTTTACCAGTGCGGGAAATGAATTTCACATAGCCGCCACCCCAATAGCCACCTTTAGCCCCGCTTTCGTGCTGGATCTTTTCATGCTTGTTTAACTTCATGCGCATAGCGCGCAAGGATTTAACTATTAACTCAGGCTTGGCAAAAACAGGAATTTCCCAGTCCCCGAAGTCATCACCTAACTTTCTATCCCTAGCTTTTAAGATTCCATTAAATACAACATAATTATCTCTGCTTTCTGATTTTACAAAGCGTGCAGTTTTCATTATTTCCGTAGGTCTTCGGCCTGTTAATGCGCATAATGCGATTGTCATATCTACCCAATCTCGGTTAGAGCTATCCTCTAAAACCTCGATTGATTTTTTGTATAGGCTCTCAACATTAACCCTTATTTTTACATCGTGCTTTTCTTTTAACGCCAGCTTATTCTTTTCATTTGCTATTGATTTAGCGAAAGATAGAGGTGCTTTAATTTTATAGTAAAGTGGGTGGTATATTTCTATGCCATTTACAGCGGCGCGAATCTTTGCAGCATTGATATGTGATCCGTTACTTCTGTACTTTTTAGAAATTATTGATATACGGTCCTCTAGGGTGCTCAGCATGATATTAGGCTTTAGCCCTTTATATTCATCCTCTAGCGCCCCAAACTCTTTTAGAAGCTCTCTAGCCTCTTTTAAACTCGCCTCAAAGTTAGCGTTTATGGCGCCCATAGCCTTAATTGCATTTCTGTACTTGATTAGCACAGCAGACACGCGGCTTGCGCTTAAATCACCTCTAGTTACTGGTGAGTCTTGGTTAAAGCTCCATATTTGGCGCCCTTCAACTCGTTCTGAGTGCATTCCGAAGGCATCCCTAACAAACACCTTCATAAGTTTATCATTATGGTTGCTGACCTTTCTTGAGTCTTCTCGAATTGGCAAATATGACTCAAGTCTCCTTACTAGATATTGAGTTTTATCCGTTTTGTTTCTATCTGTCATTTTGTCGCCTCTTATTTTGTCGGTTAATTTTACCAATAATTACAGTGTACATTATTTAGACGAGATTTCAACAACTGTACATAGACTAAATAGTAATATAAATATTCAATAACTGTACATTAGACTATATATGCACAACTGTACATCAAACTATATACTAACTGTACATCTAGACTTCGAAGTCTAGA
>NZ_AUYC01000020.1:0-277403 GCF_001625685.1 Pseudoalteromonas luteoviolacea CPMOR-1
TCGATCCAAGAGCGCATAAAGTACTTTAAAAACACCAAATCAAACGCAAAAAAATTAAATCTAAATGAAGCCAAGCGCCAAGCTGAGCAACCCAAATCACTTAAAGCATTTGGAGCAAGGGAGCATGAAAAAACATTGCCCTTTTCATTATTAGATTATCTTGAGCTAGTTGATTGGACGGGTCGTCATGTTCATCTCAAAAATAGGGTGTACATACCAAAGAGTATGCCCTGTATTCTTGTATCACTGTGCATCGAGGAAGCGACTTGGATAGATAAGGTGAAAAATTATGGTAGTTACTACGGTAACTTTGTTGGCTCACAAACAGTATTAAGAGCACATGCAGCTAAAAACGACATGAATTGGTATAAGGGAGTAGGTTAGTCAAAATTAGTCTTAGATTTTTTACCTTCACACTCTGCGCTTGATAAAATTAAAATACTCCTATTTTAAGTTTGCCCTATTTTAAGTTTGCACTTATTTAAAGATGCTTCTTGATATTTTTAGTGAATAAACCTTTGTTCAGGAGGGGGTCTTGAAAAATCGTTTAGATTTTAAAATGTGCCTGTCCTGTTTTTTTGTGTCCTGCTTTTTTGCTAATTTCGAGTGTTATTTTTTTGTTTTAATATTGTTTGTTAAATAAGGCTAACTAAATTATTAAAAGGAAAAGTATGAAATTTAAAAGCTGTTTACTTTCTTTATTAGCGATGTTCTCTGCTAGTTCGTTCTCGGCAGAAGATTGCGAACCGCGTAAAGTTATTAATATTCAGGTAGAAGATACAAAAGTTTTGGTAAATTTAGAGGGGGCAAGTTGGCACTTAGTTGGGAAATTTGGAACAAATGAAAAAGGTGTAAATGATGATTATCTAGCTACGAACATGAAACTATCCGTGTTGATGTCTGCACATGCACAAGGTAAGCCTGTTACGCTGCGCTTTCCCGATGGTTATAACTGTACTAGCTACAACACGACTATTCCTTCATTGATGGTTCGATTAAGTAATTAGCATTTTGTTTAAGCCATGTGTTGCCTGCTTATACTTCTAAACAGCTAGTGTGGAATAGTTAAAATACGACAATGATAGAAAATGAAATGGGACAGACATAAATTTAGCTTTAAAATAAAAGTGCCTGTCCTGTTTTTTGGTTATGGAAGAACAACTTAAATCATTGTCCGGAATTAGTTGACCACAACACATTAAGTTCGTCATAGATATATTCGCTGCCACTTTTATAAGTCGGAGCGAGTATGTCTGTAAAAGTCATGATAGAGTGTAACTTGGCAAAGGGTAAAATAGGTGATTTAGACGCGTTTTTATCAGCCAATGTGCCTATTGTAAGGTGCTTTTTTGGGGGCCGAGTAATCAGCAGTTTTGATGAGCACAGCGCGGTGATGATGTTCGACGAAGACTGGCACAGCATCTCTCATCATCAAAAATACATGCAATTCATTAATAACATGGCGTCTTACAGCAGCTTAAATCGTTTATGTCGGCTCCCCCAATGATTCGATATCTACAACTAAGTTATTACTGAGGTAATTTTCAATTAATATTTTATAAAATAGTGCTTAATTTATCCTCGTAATTGGGCTAAATTAAGCACTGATGAATAATAAAAAAATATCTAAATACCTCAGTTTAGTTCTACGACATAAGCCTGAACTGGCAAATCTTCAATTAAATAGTCAGGGTTGGGCCTGTATCAATGATTTAATCAATAATTCGCATGAGCATTCACTGTCTTTGGAGCTTATTCAATCGATAGTGGACTCTAACGATAAGCAACGCTTTGTCATTAGTGAAGACGGCACAATGATCCGCGCTAACCAAGGGCACTCAATAGAGGTTGACCTGGCGTTAGAAGCTGCGATACCACCTAATATTTTGTTTCATGGGACGGCTAGTCGATTTATCGAGTCAATAAAAGGTATCGGCTTGGTAAAAGGTCAACGCCATCATGTCCATTTAACACAGTCTACAGACACGGCATTAAAAGTGGGAGGTCGCTACGGAAAACCAGTCTTGCTTGGCATTGATGCTAAAACGATGCATGTGCAAGGCGCACAATTCTATAAAACGCAGAATAATGTGTGGTTGGTTGATCATGTACCGTTTAAATATTTGAACTTTGATTTATAAAAACACATTAAGGAAATGTTTTGACAGGACCAAACCCGAATAATAAGCACCCGTTGGCAGGTTTTCCTCAAGTCGGCTTTTTAAAAAACTTTATTACATCAGACAATATCAGTGTGGGGGACTTCACCTATTATGATGACCCTGCGGGTCCCGAGAATTTTGAGAAAAATGTGCTTTATCATTTTGATTTTATCGGAGATAAACTAAAAATTGGTAAGTACTGTGCGATTGCCACCGGCGTTAAATTTATTATGAATGGTGCGAATCATAAAATGTCGGGCTTCTCGACTTATCCTTTTCAAATATTTGGTAATGGGTGGGAAAAAGTGATGCCTAAAGAAGGTGAATTGCCCTATAAAGGCGACACAGAAATAGGGCATGATGTCTGGATCGGGTATGAGTCTACCATTATGCCGGGGGTTAAAATCGGTAATGGGGCCATCATTGCTAGCAAGTCAGTGGTTACCCACGATATTCCTCCATACAGTATTGTTGGGGGCAACCCTGCCAAAGTCATTAAAATGCGCTTTGAGCAAGACACAGTCGATATGCTTCAAGATATTGGGTGGTGGAATTGGCCAATAGAGAAGGTGACTGAACATCTAGATGCCATAGTTGGCAATGATTTAGAGGCATTAAAAAGGGCTAAGTAAGTAATGCAATCAGAAGTTAAAAAGCAGCTTAAAAAATGACAAATCAAATTTTGGATTGCTTGTGATAACAACTTGATAAAGCCGAATTGCTTTAATTTTATTTGTCACTGAGGTTGAGCGCATTTATTAATGCGTCGACTTATATTAAATAAAACTATATGGCCTTTTGAGAGGAGGTATATGCATACCTCCTATATCGCTGAAAATATATGCTTTTACGAAAGATAAAATCGATATCTTTGTTTACGGCAACAGTCACAGTCAGCTCGTGGCATTGAAGTACCGGAGCTAAGGCGCTTTTTGCCATCGGTGTGTCGTTTTATTTAGATGCTATTTCTATCAAGGTTACTTTGCTGGCATAATCATGATTGGGCTCACATGGCGTTTTAAGTTTTTTGCAAATTAATAATGTTCTAAATGGGTTTTTAGATGGCAAAAACACAGGTTATCGCGATAAGTGGAGCATCAGGCTGCGGTAAAACATCCCTCATAAAAATAGTCTCCGAAAAGTTAAGCTGCCCATATTTACTTTTTGATGATTATACAAACGCGCACACTTACCCTAAGGATATGAAGGCGTGGTTGAAAGCAGGTGTCAATCTCAATGAGATTAAAGCCCCCGCTTTTATCGGGGCACTTGAGACGATCATACTGTCATGTAATGCACCTTATGTCTTTATAGAAGAGCCTTTTGGTCGGTGTAGAGATGAGATAGCAAAGTATATTGACTATGTCATTTTACTCGATGTGCCTTTAGAAGTTTGTTTGTCACGTGTGATTGCCAGAAATATCAATACGCGGCATATTGATTCACTCAATGCCATATCAAAATACCTTTGTGCTTATGACAATCATTTACGCGTTATTTATTCAAACGTGGTTGAACAAGTTCGTCAGGCCTGCGATTTGATAGTGACAGGGGTATTGCCTCTTTCAAAGTCTGCTGACCTAGTCGAGAGTTGGTTAATCAGACAGTGCATTTCTCAGCCTTAAAAATGTATTTATCAACTGTGAAATCTAAGCCATTTTTGCAATTTATACCGGCCCTTTGTGCGTATCGATAACTGGTTGTTTTCAAGTTAGTTAATTTCTTCCTTCATAAGTAACTGAAAATATTTGTAATAAAAAGACCGAACGGGCCCATTTGAACGCATTTAGTTATTTTTTCTCAGATACTGAGCTCATCAAATCACAGGCTGTCACGAATCGAGTACTAGTCACTGTGATGAGGACGAACTAAATATCAGTGGAGAAAAATGATGAATACACATAACACAGAACATTGCACAATCTGTTGGGATACACGGTTGTTTTTGATAGCAGGCTGCTGCATGTTAATCAATACAGTTTGTTTATGGGTGAGGCACTTTTCGGGCTATCAGATGTCTTTACTGTGGGCAGCAGTTCCGGCCATTATCGCATTAGGGTCTTGTACCTTTGGAATTTTAAAATTGTATCCAAGGGCGGTGAGTCAAGCAAGGAAGCTTGCCATCGGTGGGGCATGTTTTGCAGTCATATCTTTGGCATCACTTGTATTAGCTGCAATGTGGATTTTTGTCTTATCTTTGTTTGGAGAGGGAATTACTGGTAGACCAACTTCCGGGTTTGCAATATTGATTGGCGCATTTATGATAAGCATGGTGATATCATTTGTTTTTAATGCGATGGCTTTTTTAATGGAACGTGTCACTCGTCATATCGGACTTTTATTACTCATCCCCGTCAGTTGTTGGCTACTTATGTTGATTGTTGCATGTGTAAAGAGCTTTGAAGCAGGCTTATCCCTAGACTTTTATACCAATGGTGTGATTGGTGTTGCATTTTTACTGATTGCCATTGTGATAACAAAGCAAAGAAGCCGTGGTGTATTGTAATTTAAACGCTGCAGTGATGATTTTGATATATGCTATCGTTCATTTTATATTTATAATTCATGACGTATATTTAGTATCAATTCAATAATAATAAGAACATGCAATGATTAAAAACATTTTTTTCGCATTACTTGTCACGGTTCCATTTCTATCAAATGCAGCTATATCCATAAAGACGGCAGCTGCTACAGATAAAGAACTGAAAATAGAAAATACCTTAAAAAAGTTAATTGATAAATATGATATTGAACAATGGATTTATACAAGTAAGGCAGTAGTAAACGAGAAGGCAAGAGTTCCACATAGTCACCCTGTATTAACGATGAATACTGCAAAAGCCTATTTGGAAAGTGAAAATAGAGTGCTGTCTACCTTTCTACATGAACAATTTCACTGGCATGTGGTATTAAATGGTAAAGGTTCGATTGAAGAGTTCCGCGGTGCAATAAAAAGAGAGTTTCCAAAAGTAGAGTATAAAAGACCATTAGGCAGTGGAGATGAAGGTGGTACGCTTACACACTTAGTTGTATGCTACCTCGAATATCGTGCAATGGCGTCATTGATTGGTGAAAGTGATGCAAGGGCGTTACTTGAAAGCAACCCATATTATACTTGGATATACAAAACAATTTTAAACAAAGGGAATCACCCAAAGCTAGATAAGTTGGTCCAAGAGCTTAACCTTACCATTTTTGATCAAGATAGTGATGTTATAAGAATTTAAGGCGTTTGGGGGCCTATTTGCTGTATAGTTCGGTGTGCGCAAGTTAATGAGCGCACCGGTTACTTCTTATAAATTCAGGGATTTATGGTAGTAGGATTGTGCTTGCTTAAAAGTTACATGGAGTACTTGGCTCAGTGATTCTGGACTGTCAAATGCTCGAATTGACCGCTGAACAAGCATTGTTTTCCGTGAATTTATTGTTTGTGAAAAATGTTGTTTAATTCCTAAAAAATCGATTTGATTGGCGCTCGTAAATTTCAGTTTACCGGGAGTAACCCTAGCTCTTTGGCGGGTTCCAACTCGCTTTTTACTGCAGTTGCAAGAGGCTTGTTCAGTAATAAGCCCGTAGCTTTGACGTGTAAACTCTGCGACGTCCGTTCTGGCTCTTTATAGCTGTTTTCGAAAATTTCTCTTAAAATATACACTTGCCTAGCTTGTAGTTTTAACCATAATAACATTACCATGGTGCATGGAATTCTAAGCTCGTGTATCAAAACGAGGTAATTCACACTCTTGTATGACTTTTCCATAATGAAGCGTGCTTTCATCACCCAATAACGCAGTATGTGTTCTAAGTCTCCGCAATGATGACTTGATGCTTTTCTAGATATGCAAATACAGGCCTTGTCGCTGATGCTTCCTTAAAACACTCAAAGATAGTTTTATGACACTGCATCCAGCGGTTTGGTTAAAAAGCCTCTGTAGCTTACATTTCATATAGTGACATCATCTTCTCTAAGTCGCCTTGATGAAAAGCACTTGCCATCTTTTTCACGCTTGCTAATACATCCAATTGTTGCTTGTTCATGACTCTTTCTTTGTATTTACTATGAGCTAAGTCATCTTTTTTGTTTGAAAAGTGTTCGATTGTGTACCGCAGAAGAATAACCTTAATGTTGTGGCTACACATATTTAGACAAGAAATGAACTAAAGGTGTGGCAAATTCGTTGGAGACTTAAGATTTTTAGATTTCCATGATAAACAATGTGTTGTGTATGTAAGTCGTTGAGAGTGAATTTTACATATTGATTTCCCATGTTTTGTATTTGGTTTTTAGGTTACTCAAATGTTCCTTTAATTTTGTTTTAATGTTCCGTTTGTAGTATCTTGCGCCTGTAGCAATAATGAGAACTAGACAATAATTTTATAGGAAAATTATCTTTTTGAGCTAAATATGTACACAAATAAATATTATAAAATGCCGATTTGGGCTTCGACTGTAGCCTCCATAATATTGATGGGGTGCGGTGGGTCAAGCTCAAAAAATGAAACGCAGCCGAACACTCCAGCAGCCGTGGTTGACCAAATACCGACGACACCAGAGCCGGTTTTGACGCCAGATCCGCAACCTGAACCACAGCCTGAACCACAGCCTGAACCACAACCTGAACCCCAACCACTTACAATAACAATTTCGGGGCCATCAGATGTTGAAGAGAAAACTGACTTCAGTTTAGCTATGGGTTTTGAAGGTGAGGGGAAAATTAAGTCTGTTAATTGGTCACATGACTCGAGCTTGGACCTAGCTATGAGTAACTCGAGTGATCATAGCGTGAGCTTGACAGTTCCTGATATAACTCAAGACTATAGTGTTAACTTTACCGTTTCTGTTGTCGATGACTTAGAGCAAAAAGTTGAGCAGGTTCACTCTGTTACATTCAAAAGAATAACTAAGAGCCTTTCTGTAAAAGGCGTTGTAACGGACAGTCCTGTCCCGCATGCTCAAGTTAGTTTGCGTGTAGGTGACTCTCGTGTTGAAGTTGAAGCAAATGAATTTGGGGAGTACACCGCAGCCCTTGAGATTGATGAAAGTGAAATAAATGAAATGCTTAAGGTGGTTGCTTTAGGGTCTAGCGCACAGCCAGATATCGAGTTTGTTTCTCAGCTTGGTACCTTTGAGGCACTTCAAGCCCAAGCTGGCGAAGATGGTATATTAACAAACAGTGAGAACTTCTCAGTGAATGTTACTAATGTAACAACTGCGGAATACGCGCTTCTGCAGCGAGGGCTTAAAAAAATAACAGACGATGAAACCCTTCGTAATGCGTTACAGTCTATAGATGGAGAGTCTTTACTGAATTTAGCGACTATTATCAAAGTGATCGTGGATTCAGAGGGCTACAGTCTGCCTGATGGTATTGCCTCGACATTGGAGTTGGCCAGCAATGAAGAAAAATCAAATTATTTTGAAAACATGGTCAGAGCTAAGGATAAAGCGCACTTTGAGAAAGTTAAAAACCAGATTTTAGAAGACGACAATTTGGTCGCGAAGCAACAGACGTCTTTACAGGGTGAATTTATCCTGCATCAACCTAAGTACTACAATCAGCCCGCTTTTCACTTATTACTCAATGAGAGTGGTCAAGGAGAGTTTGTCACTGAGAATACGGTAGCAGTGAGCCAAGTAAGTATGTTGAATGACCAGTTTGTTTTGGAACTTGCTGAGCCCGCAATATTTTATCGTTCAAGTAGACAAAAGGTTGATGAAAAGGGGTGGTATGTTTTAGATGAGTTTGGTAACCCAATAATTGAACATATCGTACGTAAATCGTCAAAGTTGACGTTAGATATATTACATACCAACCAGAGTTCAAGTATCGTCGAGCTGAATACACACGCAAAAGAGTTTATCAATGATGAGCATAACTCAGATGCTGACTTCAATACTGTGAGTGTATATAAACTCAGTGATAAAGGGTCAGTGCACTCTGTCACCGTTGAAGAGCTAATAGACAAAACTTGGCTAATTGAATTTCGCGACAATGATTTCACTAACAGTGATCGTGCTGTTGAACGCTTAACATTAAACGATGACGGTACAGCTACATTTGATAATCAAGCTTTGCAAGCAACTTGGCAACTAGAAGATGATTCATTTGTTATTAACTACACCAGTGAACAAATAGACAGACAGATAGAGTTTTGGCTTACAAAATCAAGTATCTCAGGGTTTTATTTTGTTGCTCAAGAAAGGCACCTTGAAGATGAGACAGTTAAAAGCACAAATTCACTGTCAGGTATTATGGTGGCAAAACAAGCAAACTTGACGGTAACACAAGAGCAAATCTCTGGTAGTTGGTCAGGGTTTATTGGTCGTGATCAGAGTTTACACCACCTTAGAATATCCGAAAATTTAGATGTCAAAGTTGGTATTTCAGAGCGCACTCCATATTTTCATGGAAAGTTAGAAAACAACCGTTTTTATAGACAACATTTTAGCGATACAATTAATGGCTACCATACTTGCTACGAACTTTCACAGTACTGCACGCTGAACGGTTACATGGAGTATGAGTTTTTAGCCATCGAGGATAATCACTATATTGTATATAGAAGGGTCGTTAACGAGCCTGATACTGAATATGAGTCTATTTCTGGTGAGGGAATACTCCACTACATTTATGCTCCAGATAATGAATACGATGAGTTTAATTCTTTGATGTTTTCAAATTCATCTCGATTTTATGTAGAGTCAGCACTTGGACAAAACCCTCAAATTAACGTTAGACAAGATAGAATTACAGGCAGTAGTACTATTTCTTTTGATGACGTGGTTTACCCGATGGCTATCGTGGATGGCAATATCGAATACAGTATTGGTGATACACTGATGCGTGTTTCATTATTGCACGAAGCAGACAACTTTATAGAAGTGTGCGTATACCAAGTGTCAATGGGATGCCATGAAAGCGACAAGCTGCTTTGGTATACAAAATATGAAGAGATGCCAAAAGCAACCAGTTATTTTTTAGTATCAGAATCACATAATTCTGAATACTACGCAATCGAGCAGCGTTGGGATGAATATGTCGCACTTGATCACCCAATTGACACGGAATCATTTATGGATATTGAAGTTTCGGGTAGCAAAATTGTGCTCACTGCTAGACCTCTTATTTCATTTGTAGACGATTACTTTGAAAATATCAGCAAAGTTGAGGTAGAAGAGCGTGGAGATAAATTCGCTATTATCACGACAGTCGATGTCTATAATTTAGGGGAAGTAGTGGATACATTGGTTTCTGAACAGATGACGACTCGTGTTGATGCTTTTCATGGTATGCAGGTATCAGAAGAGACACTATACGGTGATTGGGTTGTCACGTTAAATAGTTCAACCTACACCTATCAATTTGCAGATGGAGTGGGAACGAAGACACTATTTAATGATGAAACTTCTGTAGAGTTTACTTGGGAAATACAAGGTGGCAATGTACTCAACCTTACATTTTCTGATACCAGTGTAGAGCGTTTCACATTAACGCGTGACGATCTCGTAGGATTTCAATTTATTTGGGAACTTGGATCTATTTATCCATTTCGACCCACTCAATTGAGGCAAACAGGCTTGATGATTAAGTCACAACAAATTGATTTCAAGCCAGAGGATTATGTTGGTCGTTGGCTGAAGTCACAAAGTAAAGAATTGGATACATTCTATGGTGCAATGGAAATTTATGAAGATATGACAATACACCTAGGTGTAAAAACTTCAGAATCACAAGGATACTTTGAAAATGGTCAATTTAAACAGAGTTTATATTATGACCATAATCAAGGTCGTTATGTTAAGTGGTGTACTGATTTTTCTCAGTGTTCGATATATCAAGCTTATTCTTATACGCCAGTGGCACGTGATGGAGAACATCTGTATTTTATAAGAGAGGATCAATTTAATTCGTATGAATTATTTTTAATGCGCAAACAGGATATAGCTTTCGAAGACGGTTTTGCTGAGTTTCATATCAATTTTAGTTTGTTAGATAGCAATAACGAAGTCTGGTCTGGAGGTTATAACGCCAATGGCCGTTATTTGTATATCCCCAACCGAGGTCAATTCGAATACTCACTTAAAAACGGGAAGATATATATAACATTAGATGATGGCTATGATTACGTGATCGAAATAGTTCCACAGAGTAATTCTGTAGACGGAATAACATTTTGTATGTATCAAGACACGAAAACTTGTACAGAAGAAGATAAAATTCGCTTACGGTATTTTCATCCATATTTTGACTAAAACTTAAAATTTTTGACCGAAAGCGTCATTTTTTAAAGTGGCGCTTTTTTGTGTCAAAAAGCCCATTAACTAACGTTTTATTATAGAGTAATATAAAGCGCGTTGTTTTTAAAAATAAAGCTAAAACTTCATATAATAAATAAAAACGAAATTTTCTAAAGGACTGTCTAGAGAGTGATTCAATATAAAATAGCTGAAGTAACAGAGTTACCTATTCTAAAGTCTTTGCTGTGGAAATATGGGCCAAATGAGTGGAACTATCTAACGCAAGAAGGGGTGGAAGAGGAGTTTGTATTAATCGAACAGCAAAATGCAGAGGCCCTTGTAGCGCTAGACGGCGAGCAAATTGTTGGTTTTGCTGTTTTGATAAATGGCCGTGTAAGCCCAGACTACCTGAGTCAATATTGTAGCTTGGATAAGATGGCATTTATAGGAGATGTTGTCGTATCTTCAAGCTATAGTGGAAAAGGCATCGCAACACAGTTGTTAATCAATAGCATTGATTTGGCTAAAGCCAAAGGGGTTGAATCCGTTTTAATTGAGAGGCATGAAGAGAACTTGGCTTCTGCGGGTATGATGAAAAAAGCTGGGTTTTCAGTTGTAGACATATTTTATGATCCACACAAACGCAGCGCAGGCTCGCAAAATAGTGTGATATTGTCAGTGTCAATATAAGCTGGAATTAGCTATTTAGCAGTACTTACCTATTCGTTAGTACTGCTTTTTACATTAGGTGCTTAGCGATGCATGCCACGTATTGGGTAGTTATTATCAGGATCTTTAATCCAAGTTAAGCCATTGACGAGTGCCTCTAATTCAGGTCTTACAAATGGGTTATTTGAAATATCTATCACTTGTATCTTACCTTGCTCATTTACAACAAAGAGCCCAGGCTCTGAGAATGGGTGGTCTGTTTCTTGATCTGAGCGGGGATCCGAAATATACAAACCTAACTCCTTCATTTGTTCAAGTGTCATACCATATGCAATATCAAACTCGGTATTTAGCTGAGATGCATGCGTTACCAGTTGCTCTTTGTTATCGCCGGAGATAGCAAGAACGTCCACGCCGATCTTTGCAAGACGTTCAATGTAGTTTTGTAGCTGGTTGAGATATTTAGTACACAATGGACAGTGTTTTCCACGATAAACAACGATCAATTGCCAGTCAAAACCAGTTCTTGGTTCTCCTAGAGCAACCTCTTTACCACTTTTTAATGTGACTGTTTGCGTAGGAAAAGTGCTGCCAGCATGCAGCTTATTTGTATAGTCTTGAGACATGGTAACGCTCCTTTAAAAATATTGGTCAATATGGGCTGAAAATCGAGCTAAATCACTTTCAACATCGGCGTTTTTCATGACATCAAAGCAAGCAAAAGTAGGCAAAGCCGTCATGTTGAAAAACTTAAAATTCATATGCATTGGGAATAGTAGATCATCGACCGATTTGCCATCAAAGAACTCATTTTTGTCATCAAAAGCCTGTTTGGGCGCATTAAAGGTCACGGATATCATGTACTTTTTACCTAACAGTGCACCGCCTTTTCCATAGTTTTTGGTCGGGTTTTGGGCACTTCGACCATCACCATGACACAACGCCCCCGCCATACCTGCGGTATACACCTCATCCATGTACTTTTTAAATGACCAAGAGACGCCCATCCAATTAATGGGGGATTGGAATAATATAAAGTCAGCCCATTGGTGGTGGGCAAGCTGTTGATCAATATTGATTTCATCTTCCATTGTAACGATCCTAGTTTGATGTCCTTTGTTCTGAAACAGTGTACTTGCAGTATCAACGAGTGTTGCATTTAGCTTGCCCTCTGAGAAAGGGTAATACTGATGTCCGTTGATGATTAATATATTGCTCATTACTCACTCTCCACCTGTAGGTTTATTGTTCAATGTGTTTTAGGTATAGTGTAGGTACCTGCAATTAAATAACAACTAGTATACTTTTAGTAACCTAGTTTTTTTCATGGTGAATAAAATGAAAAGCTCAATAAAAACAGATGCTAAAGGGCGAAAAAAAGTTCTGAATATGTGTGATGAACCCTGTGCAATAGAAAAGGGAATGCGCTTGATTGGTGGTAAATGGAAAGGTTCGATTATTTACCACCTAAAAGATGAACCTGTCAGGTTCAATGATTTAACAAGAATGTTGGGTGGGGCAACAAAAAAGATGGTAGATCAAAGGTTAAAAGAGCTTGAACAAGAAGGCATGGTGATCCGCAAGGTGATCAGTCATAGGCCGGTTGCTGTAACCTATGAGCTGACTGAGTTTGGACGCTCTGCATTGGAAATTCTTGAATCTCTTAGGGTTTGGTCGGAGTCTTACAACATTCAAATTTAAAATACCTTGAGGGCAAGGCCCCCAAGTGCATTAAATGATTGCAGTTTAAATGAATATATTTATATGCTTTAACCAATTCAGATTAAAATTAACTGAATCCAAGCTCCTTGGTTAAGGCCATAGCTGCTGAGCGATTTGGTGCATTGAGTTTTTCTAAGATTTTGGCAACGTGGTTTTTGACCGTGTATTGGCTGATCCCTAAAATCATGCCTATTTCTCCATTTGTTTTACCTGATGAGATCCAATCTAAGACCTCTTTTTCTCTATTGGTGAGTGACTGGATCGGTGAACGTGTTGTCTTATCTGATTGATATCGAGAAATTTGTGCCTTATGCAAATAAGGGAGTACGAGTTCAATTAAATAAGATGCCGGTGCCGTACGATTAGAACGTTTGTTATTAAATGCAACCAGTGTGAGGAAATTTGAATTTGGATTATCCAAATCATAGAGAGTAATATCGGATAGAGGATTACGCTCTTTGCATAAAGTCTTTAATAAATTTATGTTTTTAAACTTTTTCACCTTAGCAACGCTAAGCAAATCTTCTTTGAATTCTTGTGGAAATGAGCGTGAAAACTCTGATTTTACTTCTAAGCTGGATTTATCAATCAGGGCTAAATATAGCCCGTCCGATTCAGCAAACGACATCGCTTCTTGAAAAATTATTTCATCCAATGAACGTTCAATGATTGACGTTTTTAGCAACTCGATTGCTTTAAGTACGCTCGAAAGCTCTTTTGTGCAGCCCAAAAACATATGCATTCTCCTTTACAAATACGACTTCGATAGGCGTATCAACTTAGTCAGTTAGCCAGCAAGTCTAATTTTCATGTGACGGTGCCTATTTAATTAATCGCCTGATTAATTAAACATGAACGGCTAATTGATATCAACGAAAAGTGAACGAATTGTGTGGTAAATAAGTGTAAAAAATTAAAAAAATGTGTTTTACACTTCGTGGCACCTCTATAAATTTATTTATGTGTCTTTTTTTTATGCGTTTTTTAAAAGAAAAGTTATCTTTTAAGTTTATGATAATATAGATTTTTTATTTTTTTTAGTGAGATTTACTAACTTCTGTTATTTGTCAAGTTGATCTAAATCAATCCACTAGACGTAAATGAAAAGTTTTTTATTTGTTATTTAAAAAACCGGAAAAGCATCAATATGGCGTAGAGCTACTCTCAGTCGAGTATGGTCCAATCAGACTATTCGCAGCGCTAATTCCACTTTGATAAACTGCGAGTCAAGATTGCAGGGACACAAAAATTACTATGATTGATAAATTAAGACAGCCATCAACTTGGCCACTGTATTTTACATTGCTGATATACGTCACATTGATTTGGATGCAAGGACTTTCGAGTGCGATGCTACAAGTACTTCAAGAAATAGAAATTGCAGCAACGATGGCATTAGGCTCTTTTGTGGCCGGTGGAACTGCTTTAGGGGGAGGCGCTGTGGCATTCCCGGTGATGACTAAAGTGTTAAATATTGAGCCCAGCACTGCGAAAGTATTCTCTCTAGCGATTCAAAGCTTTGGCATGACAGCGGCAACCATCACCATTTTGTGCCGCCGCATACCTATTTATACTAATTTAGTGCTCATGGCACTGCCTATGTCCGCATTGGGGGTGGTATTGAGCTTAATGTACGTTGCTCCAATAGCACCCCGGCTATTGGTTAAATCCATTTTTAGCTTTTTGCTATTGTGCTTTGCAATGACGATGCTGCTTCGCTGGTGGAGAAAGGCTCATCATCAGCAGAGTGCACAACAAATTCAGCCCAGTACGCTCCGTTTTATGGCGGTCGCATTTATTGGGGGGATTGCAAGTGGTCTTGTGGGCTCAGGTTCTGATATTGCGTTATTTGCGCTGCTTGTGATTGCCTACAATGCGGATATTAAAAAAGCAACGGCAACATCAGTTGTGGTCATGGCATTCACTTCACTTATTGGTAGTGCAATGAATGCATGGTACTTGGGGGCGATTACGCCAAAAATTGAAAGTTATTTGCTAGCGGCAATACCAATCGTAGTCGTGGGTGCGCCGCTCGGTGCTTATGTCTGCTCTAAAGTGAAGGTAGGGCAACTAGTTAGTTTCTTGTTATTGCTTATTGTTTTGGAAGTGTCTTTTACAAGTTATGAGCTTTGGTCGGGTAATGTATTAATGTGATCAAAGTTTGAACATTTGTTTGACTGTGGGCCTGACTTTTTATTTAATTAACCAGTCGATTAAAAAAATAAGAAAACAAGATGGAATCAGATACTAATAAAAAAGCGACACGGGGTCGCCCAGTTTGTGAGTTAAAGCAAGCTGAGCAGAGGGCTAAGCTGATATTGTCAGCGAAGCAACTGCTCAATACCAAGTCATATAGTCAAATCACCATTCGGGACATTGCTGCAGAAGCAAGCATTAATTCGGCGATGATCAAATACTATTTTGGCAGCAAAGAAAATTTATTTGTTGAATTAATTCAGGCCATTGCAGATGAACAGTTTTCACAGTTCGAAGGTTTAACAGAGCAATCGCAACCAGTTTATCAATTTATACTTCGCTTTGGTGAAATTTTGCAAACTCACCCTGGTATTGTGCATTTGTTGAGTGAAGAAGTACTGAATAAAACAACGCCTTTGGCACACGCATTTATGGCTTCGTTTCCTGCTCGTGTCTCACAGTTTTTACCGCCTCTTATCCAAAAAGAAACAGGCACAGACGATCATAAAAAAGCAAAGTTAGCGGCTTTTCAGCTCATAACACTTGTTGTTTCTCCCTATATTTTAAAAACCTTGCGTCAGCAAGCGTGGCAAATTGATGATAATGAGATCCAAGGTGAAGCATGGGCAAAGGATTTATACCAGCATTTCATATACGGACTTAAGGAGAGTGACATCAATGAGGTGGGATCTTAGCGCAAAAAAAAACCTGCCTATCGCCATTTTAGTGGGGGTAGTGCTTGTAATTCTAGTTGTCAAACTAGCGTCATCAACTAAACATGATAATGCTGAGCAAATAGGACAGAGGGCTCAGTTTCAAGCGTTAACGATGCAATCAGTGAGGCCTGAAGTAGTTGGATATGGGAAGGTGACGCCTAATATTCAGCTCAATAGCCTTGCGCAAGTGTCAGGTGCTGTGACTTATGTACATCCAGCGCTTAAAAAAGGCGAAATTTTCAAGCAAGGTACACTATTGTTAGAGATTGATGACAGTGACTATCAATTACAACTGGCTAAATCCGAGGCAAGTTTAGCCAGCGCTGAGGTGGAACTTGCAGTTAAGCAAACAGCGATAAAAAATAACCAACTAGATATTAAGTTGAGTCAGCATAAGCTAAAGATTGCTGAAGCAGAATTTACTAGGTTAAAGCGTTTATTCTCTAGTGCAAGTGTATCTCAAAATGAGCTCGATAAGGGTCAACAAAACGTCTTGGTGCAGCAACAAGATTTACAGCGGAATTTAAATCAAGCGCGTTTATTACCTCTTGAAGTGAAAGCATTGCAGGCGCAAGTCAAAAAAGCCGCTGCTGATGTTCATAAAGCCAAACTTGATATTAACCGTACTAAAGTGCACTTGCCATTCAATGGCCGTATTCATCAGGTTCATATTGAGCGAGGTCAGTTAGTTACCAAAGGGGCGAATTTATTCAGTGCCAGCGACATAGAAAAAGTACTGATAAACGCGCAATACACTTATCAAATATTCAACCAGTTTTCTGGCTTTTTTAAGCAAACGCCCAACTTACAAAATATCTCAGATGATGGGATGGCGGCTTACTTGAAAGCGCAAGGTCTCGAAGCAAAGATAGAGATATTGTCCCAGCCGGGGGTTTACTGGCC
Organism: Pseudoalteromonas luteoviolacea CPMOR-1; assembly: GCF_001625685.1. GTDB lineage: Bacteria > Pseudomonadota > Gammaproteobacteria > Enterobacterales > Alteromonadaceae > Pseudoalteromonas > Pseudoalteromonas luteoviolacea_K. The sequence continues at coordinate 16,608 of NZ_AUYC01000020.1, forward strand.
TGCGTCAATAGAGCGGCTCAGTGATGAAATAGACCCACAAAGTCAAACTGTGGGTGTTGTGGTATCTATTGCCGATAGTTATCAGCAAATTTCACTGGGTGAAAAGCCTCCGCTACTTGCTGGCATGCGAGCGAAAGTAACTTTGTCTGCCAGCGAACAAACATTTGTGGTGATCCCTCGCCATTTTGTTCGAGATGGTCATGCGTTATTGGCGGATAAAGAAGACAAGTTAACTAAACTTCCTCTACATGGTGCAATAAAGCAAGGAGATAGCTTTTTATTAAATAAGCCATCACTTGTCGGCGCTAAGCTTATCACCACAGATTTGTTTCCCGCAATTTCGGGGACTCAATTAAACCTCACCCCTACAGCATTGCTCAGTGATGCGACAGCAACGGAGCGGCACTGATATGATACGTTTTTTCATTGCTCACCCGACAGCTGCCAATATTTTAATGATGCTATTTTTGGCAATTGGGCTATTTAGCTTGCCACAAATTAAGCGAGAAACGTTACCACAAATTGAAAGTTATCAGATTGATATTATGGTGCCATATCCAGGGGCAACGGCAGAAAATGTTGAGCAAAAAATCTGCCTAAGTCTTGAGAGAGCACTAGATGGGATCAGTTTTTTAGAGGAGCGTCATTGTGTCGCTCGGCAAAATCTTGGCCAAATGACGGTAAAAATGTTTGAGCAGGGCGACTTTGAGCAATTTACTACGGACGTAAAAAATGCCATAGACACCATCGACGATTTCCCAGAGCAGGTCGAGCAATGGACCATTCAAGAACGTGGCAGAACGCAGGAAGTTGTCAGTATTGCACTGACGTCAAAATATGATGATTTGACGCGTGTTGAATTAAAAGCATTGGCTGAGCAAGTAAAGCAACGTCTACTGCGTGACCCAAATATTCCCATAATTGAAATTAATGATTTTTCTAAACATCAGTTAAGAGTCAGTGCGTCACAGGACACCCTACGTCAATATGGGTTGAGTATGGAAGAATTGGGTAGGCGTGTGTCTAGCCAGAATATTGAGCTGCCGTTAGGTACACTCAATACTGAAAATGCGGACACACAAATTCGTTTGATGGACGAACGTAAAGATATTGAGTCACTGAGTACTTTGGTTGTTGCATCTGGCACGCAGGGGAATGATGTAACCGTGGCTGATTTAGGTCAGGTACACAATACGTTTGAAAAAGAGGAAAAGCGAATTTACTACGATGGTCGACAAGCTGCAATTTTGACCGTGAAAAAGAACTCTGTGGATGACAGTTTACGAGTACTCAAAGCCACTGAAAGCGCACTATTACAGATCAAAGCCAGCTTACCCGAAAGTGTGGTGCTTACCTTAACCAGCGATAATACCAGTTTGGTAAAAGATAGAATATCGCTGTTGATCAGCAATGCTTGGCAAGGCTTATTATTGGTTTTTGGCGTGATGTGGCTATTTTTCTCGTTTAAATATGCCTTTTGGGTCGTGATGGGGTTGCCAGTGTCATTTTTAGCGAGCTTCTTTTTAATGCTGCATTTTGGTGTGTCTATCAACATGCTGTCTATGGTTGCACTATTACTGGCGCTTGGGATTTTGATGGATGATGCCATTGTGATTGCCGAATCTATTGGTACTAAAATCGAGCAAGGTCTTGCCGTTCAGGAGGCGGTACTAAAAGGCACGCTTGTGGTACTGCCAGGCGTGTTGTCTTCTTTTGTAACGACGTTATGTATTTTCATTGGTCTTGTGTTCATTGAAGGGAATTTAGGTCAGATCCTCAAAGTGATCCCCATCGTATTAATTTCAGTGATCACTGTTTCTTTGATTGAAGCCTTTTTAATTTTACCTAATCATTTATCTCATGCATTGCAATCTAAACGCAGGGACAACCCTATATCCTCGAAAGTTGCGGATATTCGCAGTCGTTTTGAAGCAAAATTTCGCCGCTGGAATGATGCCATTTTGGTCTTAAATCATCGTCTTATTAAGTACCGATATTTAGTAATAGGCGCAGTGATTGCGTGTTTCTTATTTTCGTTAAGTATGTTGATCTCTGGGACATTAAAATTTACCGCCTTTCCTGATATTGATGGGGATGTGTTACAGGGAAGACTTTTGATGCCAAATGGCACGCCTTTTGAAGTCACAAAGCAAACCATGGGCAAGATTGAAGCTGCCCTCGCGCGTACCAATGCAAAACTTAGTCAAGATGAAGGCTCGGGGCTAGTCAGAGCGATGACCATCACGTATGGAGAAAATCCAGACTATCAAGATCAGGGGGCCAATCTTGCTTACATCTCTGTTGATTTGCTCAGTGCCGAGCAGCGTCATACCACCATTCAGGCTTTTTCGGATCTTTGGCGGACTGAACTTGGCACTTTGCCAGAGGCACTGACCCTCTCATTTAAAGAGCCCAAACTTGGACCACAAGGGCGCGCGATTGATATTCGTTTAATGTCAGATAACACCATCGATTTGGCCCATGCCGCATACGAATTAAAAACTTGGTTAAAGGGTTATCAAGGTGTGCAAAATATTACGGATAATTTACGTCCGGGCAAACCTGAATACACGCTAACGCTGAAGCCAGGTACATTAGATTTGGGGATTAACTCAATGATCATTGCCAACCAGTTAAGGCCTGCTTTTCAAGGCACCAAACTACTGGAAACCCACATTGGCCTTGAAGACTATGAGGTGACAGTAAAGCTTAGCGAAGACAGTATGAATGATTATAGTGATTTTGATAATTTCCCAATCATTCACCCTGTTTCCCGTGTCGCTATTCCACTTTCTGCGCTGGTGAATATTGAGCAAACACGCGGATTTGCGGTGATTAATCGGTTTGATAGCTTGACCAGTGTATCCGTGTATGCTGATGTAGATAGTGAGTTGAATACTGCGTCAGCAGTGGTGGGAGATTTAAAAAAAGCATTTCTGCAAGACTTGCAGGCTCGTTATCCTTCGCTTGTCTACAGCATTGAGGGTGAGGTCAAAAATGCAGGGATCACCCAAGCTTCAATGCGCAGAGCGATGCTATTAGGCATGATCGGGATTTTCTTGCTTTTAGCGCTGCAATTTCATAGCTATATTGAGCCTGTCATTGTAATGGTTTCAATTCCACTTGCTATGATTGGGGTAATTTGGGGACATTTTGTCATGGGGATAAACTTCTCAATGCCTTCTTTGATGGGGTTTATTTCTCTAGCAGGCATTGTGGTTAATGACTCCATTTTGTTGGTTCAGTTTGTAAAGAGCCGAGTGAAGCAGGGGATGAGCGTACATGAGGCCTCAGCGATGGCTAGTCATGATAGATTTCGTGCGGTGGTGTTAACTTCTGTGACAACGGTTGCGGGCATGACGCCTTTACTCTTTGAGACAAGCTTGCAAGCGCAAATATTAATACCACTGGCAACCAGTATTGTATTTGGTATTGTCACTTCGACTTGCTTGGTACTACTCGTCTTGCCTTGTTTATACAGCATTTTAGAAGATTTTGGTGTAGCAAAACCGCATACAGTTCACAGCCCCATCCATTCGTAAACCTGGACGTGCATACCGTTTAAACAGGCAGTGTGCACGTTTATATCAAACTAACTTGTTCTTTTGGCTTGTCATTGTTACAAAATAGGCATTGTCATCCTTCTAGGTAAATTAACGTAATGCTGGATTTTTTAGAAGTTGCAGCAAAACAGGTCGTGATCGCTTTTTCTAATTTATTATTAATCGGGTTGCTTTTTGTGCTACTCGCTGTGTTGGTAAAAGGAAAGGAAGTGCTTAATCAAGCTCGCTCTGCTATGGCTTCGGGTGCATTCAATCTCGGTTGGATGGGATTAAATTTACTGTTGTTGATGCCTGTTGCTGGCGGGTTGTATGCATTTTTTTATTCATACCCGATAGGTCTCATTGATAGATCTTTTTGGTATGCTTTACCAGAGCCTGTGGTGATATTTGCTGCGATATTTCTGGGAGATTTTATTGGCTATTGGCGACATCGGTTTGAGCACTCAAGAATTCTGTGGCCTTCGCACCGAGTTCATCATACTGACGAGCATATGACTTGGCTGACATTACAGCGTTTTCATCCAGTGAACTTTTTCACTACCATGATAATAGACACTTCGTTTTTGATTTTAATGGGGATCCCACCGTATGCCGTTGTGGCCAATAATATGGTCAGAAACTATTACGGTTACTTTATTCATGCAGATTTACCTTGGACATACGGAAAGTGGAGTAGGGTATTTGTGTCTCCTGCGATGCATCGCTGGCATCACGCCGCAAATCCAAACGCCTACCACACCAATTTTGCTACCGTGTTTTCTATTTTTGACCGGGCTTTTGGCACGTATCGAGTACCCGGACCATGTGATGAACCGTTGGGGGTGAAAGACAGTTTCGGAAAGTCTTTCGCAGCCGAATTACTCCACCCATTTAACCCCAAAGCATATAGTGTGAAAAAGCGGCCCAAAGTCACGCAAGCAAGCAAATAAAAAAAGAGCCCGATTAGGGCTCTTTTGGGCTTTCACGCTTGGGGTGTGCGCCGTTTTATGTGAGTCGGTTTGTCAAGTCAGCTTAATTGGGCTAACGCTTTAAATAGGTCAATATCTGTGTTACTTAACAGCGCTTTTGGTACATCGAGCTTGTTAGCAATGATTTTTTTGGCTGCCATAAATTCTTTTGCGCAGTTGATACAATCAGCTGCAATAATTTTGCCTTGCTTTAGATACCAAAGAGATAAGGCTTTATCGTCTTTTTGGCGTAAAACGGTTTCATCGTAGCCTTGATTTAGACCTGCAATTTGTATTTTGCAATCGAATTGATCTGACCAAAACCAAGGTACTGCTGTGACGGGTTTGTATTTGCCACAGATGGTCGCGGCGGCTGTTTTCGCCTGCTCCAGAGCATTAGGTACAGATTCAATGCGTGTTGCAAGGCCACTGTGGTGTTCGATGCCTATGGTGCAATCGCCCGCGGCATAAATGTTCATGTCAGTAGTTTGGCAAAGCTCGTTAATCACAATGCCGCCATGTTCGACTAATAATCCAGCTTCTTGTGCAAGCTCGGTGTTGGTTTGAGCACCTATGCCGACAACTACGATGTCTGCGGGAATAACCTTGTCCTCACACAGTACGGTGCTGACAGCGTCCTTGCCTTGAAATGCCACCACATTCGTCTGTGTAAAAATCTTAATGCCATTGCTTTTATGTAGATTGTGATAAAATGCGGAAATTCGCTTTGCCGTGACACGGGCAAGTAGCCGAGACTCGCGCTCAATGATGGTGACGTCATGGCCCATTTTTTTAAGTACAGCGGCGGTTTCTAAGCCAATGTAGCCACCGCCGACCATCACGATACGCTTCTTACTATTATTTACATCAATGGCAAGGGAGAGTTTTTCGATATCTTTTAAGGTTTTTATGTAAAAAATATTGTTTAACTGCGCCCCCATACAGTCCGCTGTCCTTGCGCGACTGCCGGTGCAAATGAGCAGCTTGTCATAGCTGAGATGTTCACCATTATGCAATTCGATACTTTGCTGCGTAGGCTCGATACGCTTTACTCGAGTTTTTAACCTGATTTCTATGTCGTCTTTCTGATACGCGCCTTGAGGGCGGATCAGTAGTTTTTCCGCAGTCACTTGGTTTTGTAAGTACGTTTTCGACAAGGGGGGGCGGTGATAGGGCAGGCTGTCTTCATCGGTCAGCAGTACGATTTGCCCCGTCCAGCCTTCTTTGCGTAAACTGGTGCATGCTTGTGCCCCTGCATGACCACCGCCGATAATGACACACCTTTGCATATCAAACTCCTTAATATTGTGATTCTGGCAAATGTACTTGCAAACCATGATGCTCATCAGAGACCAGTACTTGGCAGCTTAGTCTGCTCAAATCGGTGGGCTCAGAGACCATCTCTAACATGTCACTCTCACTACTGTCTGGTTCGGCAATTTTTCCTTGCCAATCAGTTGTTAAATAGCAGTGGCAAGTGGCACAGCTACCAGAACCTCCACACTCAGCTTCAATGCCCTCGACCATATTTTCCATGGCAGCTTGCATCAAAGATGTGCCATTTGGTACATCGACCTTGGTTTCGTTTCCTGCAAAATCTACAAATGTAATCTCAGGCATCATGTTGTCCTTATACGGTGAATTTAGTGATTTGATTGATCTCATCAAGAATGGCAGCGGGGTCTGCCTCTAATTGACTGTCCATCGCTGTATTCCAGCGATTTAAGAAGCCGCAGATAGCCACAACAGCAGCGATCTCAATGACTGCCTGTTCAGAGTAATACTGACCGAGTTCTTCATAATGCGACTTTTCCAAATGTGCAGGTGAAGTACTACAAGCAAAAGCAAATCGCAGCGCAGCACGCTCGGCTTGGTCATAAAGCACATTGGTTTCAAATTCAAAGGCTGCCAAGACCTTCGCTTTGTTGACATTGACTCGGCTGGCAATATGCGAAAAGTGTCCTTGGCAGTACTGACAGCCTGCGGCATTACTACTGATGGTTGCGATGGCCCATTTGAGTTCATTATCAATGTGTTCAAACTTGCTCAGGCAGCCAAATAGCTGGCCAAACGCCTGCGCAAGCATGGGGTTTTTCGCCATGGTAAGGATCCCGTTTGGAATAAATCCTAGGTTGTTCTCTATGGCTTGATAAATTGGCTCCAAATGCGGCGTCGACTCTCGATTGACTGGTTTAACCAAATGGTTATTACCCTGTTTCATATACCCTTGCTTCCTTCTTAGTGATAGTCCCAACAAGGTAATTTTTTTACACCACTGTGCCTATAGTCCGTTCGGACCAAAGGGATAGTCCACAGGAGCTATGTTCGAAAAACCATGATAGCGATAAAGTTTTTACAGACGAACGAGCAGGGCATACAGCACCCGTTCAAGGCCGATAGAGTCAAGTGCCTACAGAAAACGAGCCTGAGGATACGGATAAACATTGAGGTGTTTTGAGTGTTTGTTGCAGGTCAACAATATTGCCAGACTAGATAGGAAACTAGGATGATTGAAGAACTTATTGAATTTATAAATCAAGATTTATTAGAAGGGGCGGCGCCCGATCTGGATCAACATACACCGCTTTTGGAGCTTGGGATTTTAAACTCACTATCTATGGTCAGATTACTGGCACATGTTGATCAGCGCTACGGTGCGAAAATTCCTGAGCATGACATTACGCCTGTTCATTTTGAAAACATAGAAACCTTATGTGCATTAATCACAGCGTTAAGTTCAGAGGATAAAGCGCAAGCACAAGAAGCCACCTCTGAACTAGATCGTTTGGTTAAATTACAAGAAAGCTACGGTATCAAGAGTGAACTCGTTCCAGCGGGTAGCGGCTTCAAGCAGCATACTTTGCGTGTTAAAGGGGATGGCCCTCTTTGGATTTTATTGCCAGCACTTGGTAACCCTTCTACTTCTTGGTCATCCACACTGCGCTCTGTACAAGGGCGTCATAATGCGGTTGCGTTGGATTTAGCTGGGTTTGGTTTAAGCGAAAGTACCAACGATGCGCCCTCTTATGTGGACCACGTTGAATACACATTACAGTATTTGGAAACATTGGAAGAGCAAGAGTGGGTGCTAGTTGCAAATTCAGCAGGCAGCATGATCGCGACTGAAATTGCCAGACGTTATCCAGACAAAGTAAAAGCGTTGGTTTGTACTGGTTTTGGTTTAGTCGAAGATGTCGATAGCTGGTGGGGAGATCTGAAAAAAATGTCCGCCAATCCTGAGCAGTTCTTAGCGGCTGCTTATTATCATCCACCGAAGATGACGCCTGCGCTTGAAGATCTATTGAATGATGTTTTGTCACGTCCTGCGTACCACACCTTTTTAGATGATTATGCCAAAAAGTCGATGGCGTCGACCTTTGATAATGTCACGGTACCAACACTGTTTGTTGCGGGTAATCATGACCAAATCATTCCGCCTGAATGGAGTGAAAAAGCGGCCGAGCAACTTGAGAATGCCACGGTTACACGACTGTCTAGATGTGGTCACTTCTCAGCATCTGAGCGCCCTGAAGAGTTTGTTTGGGTTGTTGAAGATTTCTTAACTAAGGTGGATATGGCATGAGCGCATTTAAAAGTTACGACGTAGTCATTATTGGTAGCGGTCCAGCAGGCAGTCTTTGTGGTATTGAGTGTCGTAAAAAGGGTTTATCCGTATTATGTATCGAAAAAGATGAGTTTCCACGTTTTCACATCGGTGAATCACTAACCGGTAATGCGGGTCAGATCATAAGGGACTTGGGCCTTGCAGATGAAATGAATGCGGCAGGGTTTCCTGATAAACCTGGCGTAAATGTGATTGGCTCTCTATCTAAAAATGAGTTTTTCATTCCTATTCTTGCGCCTACATGGCAGGTGAGACGCAGTGACTTTGACAACATGTTAAAGCGTAAAGCCCTTGAGCATGGTGTGGAATATCAACAAGGCTTAGTAAAAGATGTTATTAAACATGAAGGTAAAGTCGTTGGTGCCATTTACAAAGCCGATGGTATGGAACATCAAGTGCGCTCCAAAGTACTGGTGGATGCCAGTGGTCAAAATACCTTTTTATCGAGAAAAGGCATTGCTGGTAAACGTGAAATTGAGTTCTTCTCACAGCAGATTGCTTCTTTTGCTCATTACAAGGGGGTTGAGCGTGATTTACCGCCATTTTCGACAAACACCACTATTTTATACTCGAAGCAGTATCACTGGTCATGGATCATCCCAATCTCACCAGATACAGACAGTTTAGGGATAGTGATCCCCAAAGATCTCTATTACAAAGAGTGTAAAAACCCAGACGATGCCATTGCGTGGGGGATGGAAAATATCAGCCCTGAGATCCGACGCCGCTTCCAAAATGCTGAGCGTGTTGGTGAGTCACAATCGATGGCTGACTTCTCTTACCGAATTGAACCTTTTGTGGGTGATGGTTGGTTGTGTATTGGGGATGCGCATCGCTTTTTAGACCCTATCTTTTCGTATGGCGTGTCATTTGCCATGAAAGAGGGGATCCGCGCAGCGGATGCGATTAAGCAAGCGATTGACGGCAATGATTGGAAAACCCCATTTTATGCTTATCGAGACTGGAGTAATGGTGGACAGCAAATCGCAGCTGACCTGATCCGTTACTTCTGGATTTATCCAATCTTTTTTGGCTACCAGATGCAAAATCCGGACTTGCGCGATGAAGTGATCCGTTTGCTTGGTGGCTGTTGCTTTGATTGTGAAGGCTGGAAGGCACCAACCATTTTTAGAAATGCCATCGAAGAGTACGACCGCAAGCAAATGGTCGGTTAGGAAAAGCATTGCGCTTTTCCTTCTAAGGGAAGGATTGATTATGAACTTTGAGTGGAATGAGGATCAGCTCGAGTTATTTGAGCATGCACTGAGCTTTGCCAAGGACTTAGATTTTTCTAAGTTGTCGCAAGGTGAGTTTCCGAAGGAAGCGTGGCGTGCTCTTGGCGAATTTGGTTATTTTGGATTACCAATAGATGCTAAATACTCACCAGCTGGTAGTGGCTTTGATATTTTAACAACTGTCAAAGTCTTAGAAGGTTTAGGTCAAGGATGTACGGACACGGGTATTTTATTTGCCGGTGCCGCACATACCTTTGCCTGTGCGATGCCCATTTATGAGCATGGTAGTGAGCAATTAAAGCAAAAGTTATTACCATTGCTTGCCAGTGGTGAGAAGATTGCGGCAAACGCGATATCGGAAGCTGAAGCTGGCTCTGATATTGGTAAGTTGACAACCAAAGCTTGGCGTGACGGTGATTATTACGTTATCAAAGGCGCTAAATCATATGTCACAAACGGCAGTGTCGCAGACTACTTTGTACTTTATGCGACAACAAACGAGAAGTTTGGTTATCTTGGTCAAACCGCGTTTGTTGTACCAGCAGACTTACCCGGTATTGATGTTGGTAACAGCTATAAAAAATTGGGCCTAAACTCAGCGCAACTTAATCAAGTATTCTTCGACGAAGTCAAAGTGCATAAAGACTACGTACTTGGAAGTGAAGGGCAAGGCGCACGTATTTTTGCTGCCTCCATGGATTGGGAACGCTGCTGTTTATTTGCCCTGTTCATTGGCGTGATGCAAAGAGACCTTGAGCGCTGTATTGATTATGCCAATACCCGTAAGCAAGGCGACAAAACAATCAGCAAATTTCAAGCTGTTTCACATCGTATTGCAGATATGGAAGTGCGCCTACAAAGCGCCAGACTACTGTTGTACTTTGCTGCTTGGCAAAAGTCACAGAATGTTGACAACACCAAAGCAGTGGCATCAAGTAAATTAGCCATCAGTGAAGCCTTTGTGCAATCTGGAATAGATTCTATCCGTGTGCATGGTGCGCTGGGGTATTTGCAAGAAAGCGGCGTGGATTCAAGCATTCGTGACGCACTTGGATCAGTTCTGTTTTCTGGCACCTCTGACATTCAACGTGAACTTATCTGCAATAGGTTGGGCCTGCTATGAACATACTCAGTGATGTTTTACTCAAAGGACTATGCGTTGGTGGCGATAGTGCATTGGCCGTTGCTGACAATAAAGAGTCATATAGCTATGGCGATTTATCTCTTGCGGTGACACAAATAGCCGTACTGTTGCAAAGCAAAGGCATCAGATCAGGGGATAGGGTGGGGATCTGGGCGGACAAGTCATGTCGTGCATTGGCTGCGATGTTGGCAGTGTCCAAACTTGGCGCCGTCTATGTGCCAATTGATCCCATGAACCCGATGGTTCGAGTTGACATTATCCGCAGCGATTGTGCCATGAAAGCTCTGTTCACGACTCAGGCCAAATTGGCGCAGTACCGTGAGACGCGCGCCGAGGGTTGCCATTTTATTGTTCTTGATAGTGAGGGTGAGCTGAGTGCTCAAGCGGCACAGGCGAGTGAGATCAATCAAGTAAGTCACTGGTGTGATGTGCTGGCGTGTCAGCCATCAAGATTGAAAAGTGATGTCGCGCCCGCTGGAGATGAATTAGCGTATATGTTGTATACCTCTGGGTCGACGGGCGTGCCAAAAGGCGTTCGGATCAGCCATACCAATGCCCTCGCATTTGTAAAATGGGTTATCGAGAAAATAAAACCCGTCGCCTCGGATAGATTTTCGAACCATGCACCTTGGCATTTTGATTTATCGGTCTTGGACATTTATGTGGCTTTGGCAAGTGGCGCCAGTGTGCATCTTGTATCCGAGCTAGATAGTTACGTCCCTCAGAAACTGGTTAATTTTATTGCTGAGCGTCAAATCACTATTTGGTATTCAGTACCAACTGCTTTGACCATGATGATGAATGCTGATGCACAGTTTGGGCAAAAATGTAAGCAGCTTCATACCATTATCTTTGCGGGTGAGGCGTTTGAGTTGAAGTCTCTTAAAACGTTACGTGCCCAGTTTCCTCTGAGTGATTTATTCAACTTTTATGGCCCCACAGAAACGAATGTCTGCAGTTATTACAAAGTACCAGACGTTGTGCCAGATGAGCTACCGATTGGATACGCGGCAAGTGGGGCGCGCATCAAAATCTGCGACCAAGATGGTCATGATGTAGCACTAGGGCAGCAGGGGTTTATCACTGTGATTGGTCCCACTGTATTTGATGGTTACTGGGGTAAAGACTTACGTCAAGAAAAGGCATACAACACCGGGGATATTGGTTACATCAATGAACTGGGTGAGCTTATGTATGTTGGTCGCCAAGATCATATGGTGAAAGTAAAGGGGTACCGAGTGCATCTTGGCGAAGTGGAACGAGCGCTTTATCAACACCAAGAAATCAAAGAGTGCTTAGTGGTGTTAGATGAGCAGAAAAACCTCGTTGCGCACGTGGCTACCGCTGGGATTAAGCCACCGTCATTGCTGACGTTAAAAATGCATTGTGCCAAACGATTGCCAAAATATATGTTGCCCGAGCAAATCGTGTATTGGGAAGCGCTTCCGCGCAATCGTAATGGCAAATTATCGCGTCGAAGCTTATCAGAAACCCGCCCACATCAAGCCAGTCATACGGCACAAAGTGGTGCGTAACCAGTTTACAGCAAAGTAAACATTAACCTCGAAGTTGCAAACAGCTCAGGCACTTGGCCTCAGTCATTATGGCAACGCAATGCAACTTCTTGCTATACACGGAGAGAATTATGAATAAAACCATAGCAGTGATAGGTGCTGGTTTATCTGGTATTGCCGCCGTCAAACAGTTAACCGATGGCGGTCATCAAGTAACTTGCTTTGAAAAAGCAGAAAGTTTTGGTGGGGTATTCGCAGATAAGAAAATCTACGACGACTTACACCTCACTATCTCGAATTATTTTATGGCGTACTCTGATTATGTACCCAATCATCAAAAACTAAAGTTTTGGTCTAAGAAAGAATATATCAACTACTTAGGTGAATACATCGCACGCTTTGATATTGCAAAGCATATTCACTATGACCATGAAGTATGCAGTGTTCAAAAACAGGGTGAAAAATGGCTGGTCACTTATAAAAGGGGCGATGAAGAGCAAACGAAAGAATTTGATATGGTTGCAGTATGCTCTGGGCATTTCCAAAAGCCTAAGCTCCCAGAGCTGCCTGGCTTGGATATGTATCAAGGAGAGGTTGAGCACTCTAATGATTATCGCGATAAGCATAAATACGCTGGTAAACGTGTTTTATGTGTCGGATTAGGTGAAAGTTCGGCGGATATCACCTCGGAAATTTCACAGGTGGCACGTAAGTGTATTTTGTCACTGCGTCGATACCCAGCGGTGGCTCCACGCTATATGGCGTTTCAAGAAGATCCTTATTTCACCATTGATACGTCTTGGTTAACGTCGCGTATTGTGAATAAGCTGCCGCATAAATATCACGGTGGGATCACCAAAGGAATTTTTAATAAATACGTCAATAGCCGTAACGATCATGTTCGCATTCGGGGTGAATGGCTAAAAAAATCTGGGCCTTCTCATTATCAAGCAGTCACTAAAAATGAGAGACTTTTCCGCCCGATAGCCGATGGTAAGGTTACCCCAAACATTGGTGGCATTGAGCGGTTTGAGAAAGATGCGGTGGTGTTTAAAGACGGTTCTCGTGAAGAAATTGATGCAGTTGTATTTTGTACTGGCTATCAACTGAGTTTTCCATTTTTAGATGTCAGCATTTCCAATATGCGCGATTTATATAAACAGATGTTTATACCTGAAATGGGCCATTCGTTGTCATTCATTGGTTTTGTTAGGCCTCAACAAGGTGGCATACCCGTCATCGCGGAGATGCAGTGTCGGTATTTATCAAAGTTGGCTAAAGGCGAGGCAAAATTGCCGACGCTATCTGAAATGCACGATGTCGTGAAGCATGACACTAAACATTGGCAAAAGGAATACAAGATAACCCCGCATGTCGCATCACTTGTGAATTACTGTCACTACATGGATTCAATGGCAAAGCTGGTGGGGTGCATGCCACAGATCCCAAGTTTATTTAAAGATCCATTGCTTCGAGTGAAATTGCTGCATAACCCGCAATTTGCAGCCCAATACCGTTTAGATGGGCCTAATAATATGACGCACACGGCTAGAGAGTTTTTGTTGAGTTTCCCCAATATTAGTTCTTGGCCAAGGATCGTTCACTTTGAATTGGCGCTTGGTGCACAAAAGCTCCTTTCTCGTCTGCGTTTAGACGGGTTACGTGAGATCAGTAAGTAATCAGTGCGAGGGAAGGACATGATCCGATTGTCAGACGAGTGCTTATGCAATTTAGATGAGCGTCTAAATACACAAGCCTACAACATAAACAACCTGAGTTATCTGCAAAGAATTATCCTAGGCACAGATGGCACGGTAACCCAGTTATTAGAGAGCATCGTTGGGGAGAAGATTGTTGTTGATAAGTTGCTAGAGGCGGATATCGCGGTATTACCTCATGAGGAAGAAATGCATTGCCAAAGAAGGGTGATCACCCTTAATGGGGGAAAAACGGGCTTGCCTTATTTGTATGCAGACTCATTGGTTTATCACGGCAATATGAATGTGAACTTTTCTCGTGCATTAACCCAAACACGCATTCCCATCGGTAAGGCATGGGAAAAGTTTCAAATTGAAACATATAAAACGCTACTTTCTTGGGGCTTTGAATACGCAAACGAGCTGTCTCAGCACTTTGCTATTGAACCTCATGATCTTGTCTTGTATCGCACGTATTTAGTGTATTCGCAAGGCAAGAAAATCTTTCGCATTACTGAGAAGTTTCCCCTTGCTTGGTATATGCAATCAGAGCAGTTCGACAACCAATTTGCGTCAGCAGAACTATCAACTTTAGTCAGTGGGATTTGACCAATGAAAAACACCGATACAGCAGAAGCTTTACCACAAAGCAAATTAAATATAGATGAGTTAACGCCAACAATTCCTCATATCACGTTTAATAGTGAGGATGGACAGACGTTTTTCTGGGGGGAGGACTTTCACCTTATTATTGAATCCTTATCTAAAAAATACGGCGACATTTATTCTGTGGAAACAGCCAAAGGGCCTATAGTGGCGCTCAATGGCTATCAATATATCCGGGAGGCGCTAGTGGCACAGAACGATGTGTTTAACGTGCGTGCAGATTACGAAATACTGCAAATCGCCCCACAAAAACATTTCCTAGAATTAGAGGCGGGTGAGCAATGGCAAGTGCATAGGAAAGTATTTGCAAATGCCATGCGCGAATATTTCTCTACGCGTTGGGATCAGATTGAAACTTGGATGACCACGGAGATCAATGACATTGCAGAAGTCTGGAAAGCACAAGGAGATATTGCGTTTGACCCAAATAGAGAAGTGTCGTTAAAACTTGCCAGCTTCTTACACAAAGTGATGTTTGATGACCGTTTTGGTGAGTTTGAAGTAAACATATTTGATGAGAAAAGTTTGAGTTGGTTGCCTAATGGCTTTATCAATAGTACTCGTCATGAGCTGATGCCACAGGACTTGCAAGAACAGTATTACGATCAATACGGTGATGCAATTGAAAAGTTTAGCTCTAATCTGAATGGGCTTGATCAGTATGTCTCATTCAATGTCAATCGACGCAAAGAGGATTATGTAGCAGGAGAATATCGCGATTTATGTGATTACTTATTTGCAGCAAATGCCAGTGTTGATGATGAAACTAAGGCAGGCCTTAATATTGGTGAAAAGGAAATTGTTGTTGGTTCATTGACTCAGGTTGCTGGCGCTGGTGGCGGTGTAGGCGCGTTTGCGATGCGTTGGGCACTACTTTATTTGGCTGCATATCCGGAATATCAAGCGCGGGTACAAAAAGAACTAGATGAAGTAGTAGGGCGTGATGAGGTGCCATTAAATAAGCACAAAGCAGATTTACCTTATACACAAGCTTTTATTGCTGAAGTTCTGCGCCATTGTTCTATCACATCAATGCCGGCTGCCAATTATGCAACCAGCAAGGATACTTTGTTGGATGGTTATTTTATTCCTGAAGGTACACCGTTAGTGATTAATAACTACAGTATTACGCGTGATGAAACATTGTGGGAAAACCCAGATGAGTTTGTACCTGAACGCTTTTTAGATGATAACGGTGAGTTGAGTAAAAAGCAGCAAGGTAAGGCATTTCCATTTGGGTTAGGCCAGCGACGTTGTTTAGGGGAGCATTTTGGAAAGTATATTATCCATACTTTGTTTGCGCAGTTGGCCCATAAGTTTACCTTTTCAATACCTGAGGGAAAAAAGGCGAACTTAAAAGCGATTTCAGGGGTGTTTTTAGTGCCAGAAGAAGTAGAGATAAGAGCTAAAGCAAGAATTTAAAAGTACAGTACTTATATTTATTCTCTCTGATTTTATAAGCAGAGAGAATAAATTAATTCCTATAATATATTAATTTTTTATTAGGTTGGGCTTTACATGTGTTTTTGGTTGTGACAGAGTTGTTTTGTTGAATTTAGTATTTCAAATTATATGTATTTATTTGTAACTTAATTCAATGTTGTAGAGGCGGTTTTATTGCTAATTAAAACTAAAATATTAAAAAAGTAAGAGTTAAAGGAATTATAATGAAACTTAATTTTAAAAAATCAAAGCTAAAGACCCTTTAAAACGACAAAACTGCTTTACCGACTCAAGCAACACGCGGTATTGCAGGCGGTGGAAGATGGATTTCATACTATAATGAATGCGATCGACCAACATCAACAGGCTGTTTGTCAAATGATCCTAACGACACAAACTGTACAACGAATACTTGTGCATAATTATTATCCGTGATTTATAGGTCAGTATGTGCTGGCCTTATTGCCCCTTACCAATTTATTTTTATTAACCTGAAATAATTTATATTATTGCACTGTTATGTTTTTTGATCTTGTACTTTTATTTTAGCAACAAGTTGGGTTTTTAGTATTGTAATCGATGTGATGTGATTTCAAATTTTGGATTTTATAATGACTCGTTTTTTCTCTTTTATATTTGTTTTTTCATATTTTTTTCTATTTCTCAAGCACACAGCGCTGATAAATGGCTCGTAGATGTTAAAGTTGCTGAGTTAAATGCTGGTTATAAAGAAGGTTATTTATTAGTATCGTTTAAAACAGCGTCTGGGACGACTGTTTTCACAAACCCCAAATCTTGTACTAGAACAAGTGGGAGTAGTTTTATTGTTGATCCTAATAACGCTAATGTAGATTATATCTACTCAATGCTACTAGCCGCAAAAGCAGCGGATCAATCTGTTAGTGTTGCGGTCGATGCAAATCACTGTGGAACGAGTGGCTTTGAGTATGGATATAGTCGACCTTCTATTGCCCGCACTAAGATGTAAGATACTTAGGGTTTAGAATTAATTTCGTTATTTTTAACTAAAATTAAATATCAAGATTTACATTAATTGCTATAAAGCGGTGTAAATATGAAGACTTTTACAATAAGCAGGCTTAACACTCCTTATGGCATTTTTAAAGTATCTGGATTTTATGATTATAATGAAAGTATACAAATAACGAAGTTAGAGGTTATGGGAACTGATGGTTGGGTTTTGTGTAACGAAAATTTTGATGCCAAGCAAGAGCTTATTCTGATAGTAAAGAATTTTTTAGCGTAGAAAAGTTAATTGAACTATCTGTATGATAATGGGTGTAAGCTTAGTTAGTGATTTAGGTTGTCACAAAAATAGTGCTTACTGCGTATCATAGATTGCTTTTGTAAGAGCGCACTTGCTACTTTTTTTGCTCTTTACCTTCACTAATAAAGCAGCAGAAAAGTAGCAAGGCTTTGGTTATTACTCTAACAAGCATTAATAACGCTGTGTTATATCTAAGATATTAGATAAATTAGTTTGTTCGCTGTAATTAAAATACGTATACCTAATTAAGCCTAGCGACAGTATTCACAATACTATCTACTTGTTGGTTAATTTCATTAATAGTGGTATTAAGGTCTTCAATGAGGGCTACACCTGAGGCTACCTGTTCAGCACTTTGTCTCATAGATTCGGATGCCTCTGCTGAATGTGTAAGGTTTGTTTTAACTACATCTGCGATTTCAGTTGTAGAGCTACTTGTTCTGGCTGCAAGCTGGCGAACTTCGTCGGCAACGACCGCAAATCCTCGCCCTTGTTCCCCTGCACGCGCTGCTTCAATGGCTGCATTGAGTGCCAGTAAATTAGTTTGTTCTGCAATTGCGCTGATAGTAGAGACGATATTATCGATTTGATCTGATTGCTTATTCAGCGCTTCTATTTTCGTTAAAGCAGTGTTCATGTCGTTGCTCAGGATGTGCATGAGGTCAATGGCGCCTGTAACAGACTCAGAGCCATTTTGGGCCGCTTTATCAGCAAGGCTAGATGCATGACCGACATCTTCTTGAGTTTGACGAGTAGCCACAATACGCTCTGTGATATCAGAGGCAAATTTAGTCACTTTAATGACTTTTCCGTTTTTATCTATAACCGGGTTGTAGCTGGCTTCAAGCCATAATTCGCTACCCAATTTGCTTTTTCTCTCTACTTGACCACTAAAATAATGTCCAGCAGCTAACTGGTTCCAAAGTGCACTATAGTCGTGAGACTGGACAATATGTTCAGGACAAAATAGACGATGGTGTTGGCCTTGTATCTCCTCTAAACGATAACCCGTTGCTGCTAAAAAATTATTATTAGCCGTCAGGACGTTGCCTGATACATCAAATTCAATAACCGCCATGGAACGGTATAGTGCGTCAATCAGGTTTTGTTGAGATACTGCGGTATGTTCGCGTTTAGTGACATCAGAGGCAAATTTGATGATTTTGACAAGGTTGCCATCGATGCTAAAAACTGGGTTATAGCTTGCCTCTAGCCAAAGCTGTTTACCAGAGCGAGTAAAACGCTCAATAGTGCCTGAGAAAAACTCGCCCTGATTCAGGTTTTGCCAAAGACGTTGGTAATCTGAGGAACCAGTATATTGCTTATCACAAAAAATACGGTGATGTTTACCAATTAATTCATCTAATTCGTATTCCATTACTTTGAGGAAATTATCATTTGCGGTAATGATTTTTCCTTCAGGGGTGAACTCAATAATGGCAGTAGAGCGGCCTACAGATGCTAGCGTTTGCTCCAACGCTTTTTTTTCGTTCGTGACATGCTCAAGCGATTGCTGCAGTGCTTTTCTTTCTTTGCCAAAACTAAACATTGATGTTCAAAACTCTAAGTGTGATTATTTCAGGGAATCGAATTATTGTGATGTGTGGTTGAAAGTCAATCATAACAGCAAAATATCATCAATAAGTATGGTTTTTGTACCTTTTTTATGTGGTTTTTTTTGTTTTTTTTTATAAAACAGTAGCTTGGGTTTTTTGGGTCGATTTTGATTTGATTGGTAATATGTCATTAAAGCGATTGGGATTATTGCCTTAATATACACTATTTTAGTTTTTAGTATCGAAAAATTAACAGGCTTGTCTTTTTTTGAATGGTTAATGTTGAGAGTTTATATTCAGAGCTAGGTGTATACAGTACAGTCTAAATTTAACAATGTTTATTCCGTGTATAAATGAGATAGGTGCGTTAGATTTTAATTCAGACAATTTAATACTCTACTGAAGGAAAATAATGGATATTATTGATACAATATTTGATACCATTTCTAAAATTTACAATTATAGGGTTTATAATGCCTTCAGCATTATGGTTATTGACGGCGTTATGGCTGTCAACTTTTCAATTTTATGTTCATGGAAGTACACAAGAAAAATTGCCTGTAGAGGCCTATGCAAGTCTCCCGAATGTCAGTCAATTTAATCTCTCTCCAAATGGTTCCAAGTACGCTTATGTTATAAATAATAAAGGGGAGTTAATTTTAGCTGTTCGTGATATCACTACCGGTAAAGTCACAGCAATAACAAGAACTGATAATTTAAATGCTAAGCTAAACTGGTTTGACTGGTTAAATAACGACACTTTGTTGTTTGGGATATCATATACAAAAAGAGAGAGTGTCGTCAGGTATACACGTACAGAGCTACTCAGTTTTGATTTAAACAATATAAGTAAAGGCGCAAAGTTGGTTGTGCGTCCGAAAAGAGGTCAACATAACGCTCAATTTAAAGACCATGTTATCGATATGCTGCCCGACGATCCGGAACATGTTTTGCTGTCCATCGATTTAAAGCAGCCGAATCGACCTGGTGTATATAAGCTGAATGTTAAAAAGCGCAAACTTAAACGCATTGTTAGATACAAAGCGCATGTAGATGGTTGGATAGCTGATAGACAGGGTAATGTTCGAATATCTTATCACAGGGACGAGACACGTATTTTTTATCGTTTGTTAGATAACAAAACCTCAAAATGGAAAACCATTTTTGATTACGAAGTTTTTTCTAAAAATAAAGTATCAGTGCTTGGCTTTGATAGTGATCCTTCCATTTTATATGTTAAAGCAGTTCATAATGATAAAGACTCTATTTTTAAAGTCGACCTTAAGGATCCTGAGTTGACTAGAGAACTTGTATTTCATGATCCAAATTATGATGTTGATGGAACGCTTGTTTATTCACCTATAACGGGAGCTGTTGCCGGTTTTTCTCATGCTCATGCTGACAACTCCATTCAATATTGGGATAGTGACTTAAAGACATTGCAAAGCTCTATTTCACAAGTTTTACCTGACGCAACTAATATTATTACCGATATGGATAAAACGGGTGGCCGGTATATTGTGTATAGTGAATCTGATAAGGACCCGGGAAGTTATTTGTTAGGAGACACGAAAAAAAATTCGATTCAGTATCTTGCGAAAAGGTATCCGAAAATTGATGAGAGTAATTATCTTGGTAAGCAGTGGGTTGAGTATTCTGCTAGGGATAAGGTAAAAATCGAGGGTTATATTACATTACCTCAAGGGTATGAACCGGGCCTAAAATACCCTGCAATTGTGTTGCCGCATGGCGGTCCCTATGCTCGAGATTATCAGGGTTTTGACTACTGGTCAGAGTTTTTCGCACATAACGGTTACATCGTGTTCCAACCAAACTTTCGAGGCTCGTATGGCTATGGGTTCGAATTTGCTCAAGCTGCAATAGGCGGTTGGGGCAAGGCTATGCAGGACGATTTAGATGATGCTGCGAAATGGTTAGTGGCGCAGGGGTATACAGAGAAAAATAAAATGTGTATCGCTGGTAGTAGCTACGGTGGGTATGCGGCAATAATGGCTGTTATTAAACATCCAGAAACCTTTAAATGTGCCGCGAGTTTTGCTGGAGTGACTGATTTGGAGTCAATGTACTCCAGAGCTCGTTACTTTACCAATAAAGACGTAGTAAGAAAGCAATTAGGAGGAGACCGGTCCCTATTGGAAAAGGTGTCGCCTGTCAGTTTGTCAGAATTTATTTCCAAACCGATTTTGCTTATTCACGGCACAGAAGATGTCACTGTCCCTGTAAGTCACAGCAAAAAACTGGTTAAAAAATTACGAGATAAAGATGTTACGTATATTGAGCTAGAAGATGGCGATCATCATTTGAGTTATCAACCTCATCGTATTCAGACTTTAAAAGCGATGCTGGCCTTTTTTGATGAGCACTTAAAATATAAAAAGTAGCTTGTGCAGTCTTATATCTATATCTGGTGTGAGCATAATTAGTTAGCTCCTTTTTAGGCTATCAGACTTTTAATTTGATAGCCTTTTATTGACCTTAACCGACTTATTATTTGAAATCAGACATTGGATGGACTTACTCCTGTTGTGTTAACCCATGATGAGTGCAATTTTTTATTGTTAGCAATAGAGGTTGTTATAACTGTTATGATAAGTCACCGATTAAGTAGCGCTCAATATGTTGAACAATACGCACAAAAGGTGGTAAATATTAAAGTCCAATAATAATAAAATAGGAAATAATATGCGATTTAACTTTCTGTTACTTCTATCAGCGCTATCATGCGGTGCATTCGCACATAGCACGCCAGAAGAAGCCGTTGGATCATTATTTAAAGCGCTTTCGCATGCGCCACAAGAAAAGCCCGATATTGCTAAATTAAAAGAGCTATTTCATACACAAGCCAAAATATTTGGGGTTCATCAAACTAATTCAGAGCCTAAGTTGACGGCGGTTTCGGGCGCTGAGTTTATTACTTTGTTAGATAAAGTGCCTGAAAAGGGGTTTTACGAATGTGAAGTGCTGCGTAAAGTACAGGTGTATGACCGATTTGCTCATGTATATAGTTTGGCAGAGACTCGCTTTATTAAGGGCCAAAAAGAGCCCGACTTTACGGGGGTGAATAGCATTCAACTCTATAAAGTGGAGAATAAATGGCAAATCCTCTCACTTTATTACCAAATAGAAAACCCAAGCATTGCAATTGACTTAAAGGGCGCGAAAAGCGGCACATGTTTATAGTTTTAATTGTGCTTGTGAGTCACCTGTCATAAGTAACGAGCAGATAGCACATTGATTTAGCTGTGCTTCATTTCATTATTAAGCCAGTCGGTAAATATTTTAAGCCTTGCCAGTCTTGGAGAGTTTGCCTCGAAAACAAAATATCTCTTAACTTTGTTTGGGTGTGGCAGTTTATAGGGGATCACAAGCGCGCCATTGTTGAGCTGTTGTTGACATAAGTATGGGGCTGCCAGCGTAACACCGTGACCACTAGAAACGGCACTAATTGCCATATCAGTCGAGATTACTTTTGTCCAAAGCGTATGACTTTCAACCCCTTTTACTCCGGCTGCGTTAAACCAACTAGGCCAATCGTAGGGACCTTTATGAGTTAAAGTCACTATGTGATGAGATAATAAATTGGCAGGGTCGTTTAAATTTAGTTGTTTTGCCAAGCTACTCGAACAGATGGGGTAAACAGGTGACTCGCCAAAATATTCACAAATAAAATTATCTGGTGTGTGTTGTTCAACTGTGGTACCAAATCGAATTGCTAAGTCTATATGCGCCTGTTTCAAATCCACAAAATTTGCTGATGAAGAGACGTTGATTTGAATATTCGGGTAACGATTTGTAAAATCCTGCAACCTTGGCATTAGCCAAAGGGAAATAAAAGCCTGTGTAGAGGTGATAGTTAGTTCCCCATCAATACCCTCTCTTTGTACATGATTTATGCCTTTATTTAATATCAACAATCCTTTTTGAGCGTGTTCGAACAGGACAGCTCCTTGCTGGGTCAGTAGCATCTTTTTTCCTTTGCGAACAAACAAGCGGGTATTGAGCATGGCTTCAAGTTGACGAATTTGTTGGCTTACAGCAGCCTGAGAAATACACAACTCTTGTGCAGCTAGGCTGTAGCTATTGTGTCGTGATGCACATTCAAGTGTGACTAGCAGGTTGATATTTTTAAACACGTGATGTTGATAGTTATTGAATTTATTACTGTATTATAAGCTGTGCTTATAATAAAAGTCGATTTTCATCGTTGGCCTTTTTAAAACGAGATTGCAAAAATACAGTCATTGAACACACATCAATAAAATTAATAAATTGAAGACAAGGATAAAATGATGATTGAATTTAAGCAGCTTCATCAACAGAAGATGCCTCTTTTATTGGCAAACGTTTGGGATGTAACAAGCGCAAAATGTGCTGAGCAAGCTGGCTATCAAGCTATTGGCACCTCTAGTGCAGCATTGGCTGCGGTACTTGGTTACGAGGATGGTGAACAAATACCTTTTGAAGAGTTATTATTTGTTGTTAAAAGGATTGCAGCATCTAGTAACTTACCTTTAAGTGTCGATATTGAGTCTGGCTATAGTACAGATCCACATATTATTGCTCATCATATTCAGCAGTTGGCTGAGTTGGGGGTAGTTGGGATTAATATAGAAGATAGCCGAGTAAGAGAATCACGAATATTGTGTAATAAAGATGAGTTTGTCACCTTGCTACGGGAGGTACGTGCTGAACTTTCCTCCCGTGATGTATCTATCTTTATTAATGTTCGGTGCGATGCTTTTTTACTGGGCCTAGAAAATGCGATAGATGAAGCGCTTATCAGAGCGAGTAGTTATCAAGCCGCCGGTGCGGATGGGCTATTTTTCCCATGTATCTCACATGAACAAGATATAACTAAAATTGTTGAAGTGACATCGTTACCGATTAACGTGATGGCCATCCCATCTTTGCCGGACATAGACGTGTTGACACAACTTGGCGTTAAACGAGTAAGTACAGGTAATTTCGCGCAGCTAGCAATGAGTGAGCAGTTGATTGCAAAGTTATCACAAATAAAAGCACAAAGAAGTTGTTCAGGGCTTTTTGAGTGACGCTATTGCATCGTTATGTGGCTTATTGAAGTTTAAGTATGAGGTGTATTTGTTATGTTTAATAAAACGCCTAGCAATCGAATAATGGGTATGTGCTCGCTAGAAAACATCAATGAGCACATGGCTAACTTTACGATATAAAGTTTATTATAAACTCATGTTAACGACTCAAAATTATTTTTCGAAGCTGTCACATCATTGAATGTAAGAGTGATAAGGCACTTTGCATAGTGCCACTTCCAATTGACTAAAATCTCGGCTACTAGATGGCGCTGCGTACAGAATCCTCGAGTTAAGTTTGAAAGCTGAACGGCTCAAAATATTGTACGGGCTTTGATCATGGCTAAGTGCATATAAGTTGTCTTTATGTATTTTCCACGCACAAACCTTCTCACTTTCAGGATTATTGGCTTGTGTGATCTTGACGACATTTGATGCAAAGGATAAATCCATGTAGCTTTTTTGGCTGTTAGCAATTTTGTAATAAAAAGCGCTACAATCTTTGCGACAGGGGATAAGCTCAAATTCTGTCGCATGTTCGATCGGACTATTACCATAAAATAAGCCGGAAGTTTCTTTGCTAATGGTAATATAGCCAAAATCTTGACCTTGCGTTATCAGTTTCAGGTGTTGTTTGATCATATTTTCTTACCCACAGTGATTCAACATCATCTGTATGGCACTCTCTCTAACTAATCTTATTAAGACGAACGCCTCAACGATAACATTAGCCATACTGTGTTGAGCAAATATGACATCAACTAAAAACTGATAGCAGATTACGAACAAGTCCTGATAAGAAGATGTTATGTACAAATAACTTCTTACTTCCTCCATAATTTGTTGGTAACTTTTGCTTAGTCTTTTTGAACAGGTTGCATATAAGGCAATAAACAGGTCAGTGTTCTGAACAGTTCATTGCAATTTATTCATGGCTTAATACATGCATAAAATTTCAAGATAGATTTTGCTAATCGGAAAATGTTACAAAATTAATTTACGGTGTTTTCAAGAGTGAGGAACGATAAAGGCATTAAAACGTCAGCTCTATATATAAGATATAAGATAGAAATAAGCTAATAATAAAGTCTCATATTGTGAATTTTACTAAAGAAATCACGCATTTTTCCGATAAATTTAGTAATAATAGCAACTTGTGCTATTTCAGCATTTAGTGCGTTTACAATCATTCATAATTTGCCTTAAAAGTGGCCAATTTTAACTTAACATTGTTAGGGCGATATGCTGAAATGGTGGAAGTTGCATAAAAAAAAGTAAAATATGCAAGAGTATTTAGGAAGGAAGTGATGTCGTTGTTTAGTTTTGATGAGGAGTCTGGGTATGTTTCTATGAAGGAACATCCTGCGCATTCGGGGTTTCCCGCGAGTGCTGCACAGCTAGTTGAGCTGCTAGAACAATCCTCGTATGCCGACTTTGATGTCATTCACGCCAATATAGGTCAGTTGTTTGCTCCCTCAGATGACAGAGAGAAAGATGTTCTTATCGTTGCAAGAGCTGTCGATGCTTCTATCGTCGTGCATGTAGAAGAAAATAACATGCTAGCAGAAGCGCGTTTGACGACTGCAAGGGGCGGTAAGCTCATCACGATAGATGAAGCCAGAGACGCATTGACCAATGCTGGTGTGGTTAAGGGGATCAACGAAAGGGCACTAGATACATTCTTAGGGCAGCAGTTTGAGCAATCGCCTGGTAGTGTGTATTCCGGTATCGTCGCTCATGGTGTCAGAGCAAAAGATGGCACAGATGCGCGGTTTGTGAGGCTATGTATGACTGCACAAGATCGTGTGCTCAGTCCACAGCAAAAGTCAGGTGGAAAAGTTGATATGCGTGACTTAGGCGCAATCATCACTGTCAAACCTGGTAGCCCTTTGATGAAACGGGTACCTCCGACGCCTGGAGAGAAAGGGTTCTCAGTGTTTGGTGATATTTTAGAGCCTAAGCCGGGTAAAGACTTTACTTTACAGGTATCAGAAGGCACTAAAATCAGCCCAGATGACCCAAATTTATTGATAGCCGACGCAAAAGGTGTACCTGTCGCAGTCCCTCGCGGCATGCGCGTGGATGATGTTTTGTGTTATGACAATGTTGACGTCACAACTGGGCATATTGAGTTTGATGGCAGTGTTGTGGTCAGTGGAGATGTCAAAGATGGTATGAAGATCAAAGCCACTGGAGATATAACTGTGATTGGCTTTGTGGAATCAGCCCATTTAGAAAGTGAAAGTGCGGTTACCGTGATGCTAGGCGCAATAGGTAGAAAGCGTCTAGAGGGAGAGGATTTTTCTTGTGTTATAAAAGCAAAAAGAACGATCTCTGTTGGTTACGGTCAATATTGCCACATTGAATCAGAACAAGATTTATTTATTGAGCGTCAAGCCTTACATTGCGATTTAAAATCAAAGCGTTTAATACGCGTAGGCAAGGGCGATACACCAAGAGGAAAGCTGATCGGCGGCAATGTCTATAATGCTATGCGCATTGAAGCTGGTGAAGTCGGCGCGCCATCAGGCACTCGCACGCGCATTGTATTGGCGCAAGATTGGTATGATTTGAAGAAAAAAGAAAAGGAGTTTAAAGAGCTCGATAAGTTGTTATCGGACAAAATTTTAGCTGTGAAGCGAGCGCAGATTAAAGCTAAGAAGACACCTGCATCAGATAAGCGGGACAACTATTTGAAAAAGCTTGCAACCACAGAACAGCGCTTAGATGCGCATTACAAACGAAATATTCGCAACTGCAAGCTGGTCGCCCAAAAATTGATGCGATTGGTTAAGTTAAGTCGAGTTAAAGTGAATGAGTTAATGCATCCGGGTATCGAATTGACTATTGCAAAAGATAGTCGTTCTTTTTCCAGAATTTACCCACCTCATTCTGTCAAATTAGACGCTGGGAAAATTACTCAGGAATTTGTAAATTAAAAAAGCAGCTAAGGCTGCTTTTTTAATGCCTGATGCAACCCTGAATTTAGTCTTTTTCAGTGTTCTCTTGTTCTTCGCACTGAGGAAGTGGCCATCCGCCAAGGGCTTGCCACTTGTTAACAATATAGCAAAATAGCTCAGCAGTGCGCTCGGTATCGTACAGCGCGGAATGTGCCTGCGCGTTATCAAACTCAATGCCAGCTGCGCGGCATGCCTTCGCAAGCACAGTCTGACCTAAAGCAAGCCCCGATAATGACGTGGTATCAAAACTCACGAATGGATGGAACGGCGTACGTTTTATATTATTACGCTCAATGGCGGCATTTAAAAAACCATGGTCAAAGGCCGCATTGTGGGCAACGATGACAGAACGCTGACATCCTGCATCTTTTTGCGCTTTTCTAACTGCCTTACAGATCTCTTTAATTGCTTCACTTTCTTCTACTGCTCCACGCAGTTCAGAAAAAGGATCTATGCCGTTAAACTCGATGGCAGATTGTTCAATGTTAGCGCCTTCAAATGGTGCAACATGGAAATGAATTGTCTTTTCAATGCTGAGCTCACCTTGGTCGTCCATTTTTAATAGACTGACGGCAATTTCTAAAAGGGCATCAGTTTCTTTATTGAAGCCTGCTGTTTCAACATCAATTACTACGGGGAAAAAGCCTCTGAAGCGTTTTGCGAATAGGGTTTGCTCTTGTTCTGCCATGATAAACTTGGATTTCTAAAATTAGCCGCCTATTATACTGATCATAAGGCAAGATGCTAATTAGGATCCGGTGAACAAGCAGATATTTTTAGTTTCTGTCGATTTATTGTCTCGAAATGCGGTATGTTTATTGCTTCTTAGTATTTTGAAATATGATTTAGGCACTGACAGATTAGCCTGTTTAGTTGTGCAATGGCTTGGAGAAGCAAAGTGAGCTTACATTTCAATATCTTAGCGACTGTTATCACATGTGTGTTTGCGACAAGTGCACACAGTGCGATGCGGCAATATAGTGCCTCGGTTGATAACTCTAAGTGGATGGTGGACAGAACTACACGGTTATCTTGCACACTTTCCCATGATGTACCGTACTACGGTGAAGCGGTTTTTAGCGCGACGGCGAGTAAAAATAAAGATCTCACCTTTAATCTCGATATGGTTATTCGACCTGAAGATTATGACTTTGCTGGGCTAGAATCTGTTCCGCCAAGTTGGCGAGCGGGGCTCCCAGCTCGCTCAATGGGGAAGATGGCTTTGCTTAAAAAGTTTGACGGAGAGCTGTCCAATCCCGTGGCGTGGGAAATGCTTACAGAGCTTGAAAAAGGATATCAACCTACTTTTTACTATCAAGACTGGAATAATAAACACGACCAAATTGCGGTGTCTTTATCCTCTGTTAATTTTAAAAAATCTTATTGGGACTTTTTACAGTGCCGAGATAACCTGCTGCCATACAGTTTCGAAGATATTGCATTTGTGGTGATGAACTATCGTAAGAATTCAAGTGAGTTGACCAAGTCGTCTCGAAAACGCTTAGATATGATCGGGGAGTACCTAAATAATGACCCTGACATTGATTCTATTTATATCTCTGCCTATTCAGACAGTTATGGCGGTAAAAACGTTAATTTAAATTTATCGAAGAAACGTGCGATGGCTATAAAAGAGTATATGGCGAGTAAAGGTGTGCCTGCTGACAAAATTATGACAGATGGATTTGGTGAGAAGCGTCACGTTGCCATTAATACAACGCCAATTGGACGTGAAGCTAACCGTCGAGTGATAATTCAGATTTCCAAGCCCTAAAAAGGGCTTGGAAACTTACACCATCGATGGTTTATATTTTGTTGCGGATCATGTCTCTGATGATCAAACGAGCTGGGTGCAGCGCTTCATGCACTCGCTCACTAAATGGCAAAGGTTCTTGAAATAGGCTTGCCACTAAATGCTCTGTAACAAGCGGTGCTGTACAGAGCCCTCTGGCGCCAAATCCCGTCACAATATGCAGGCCTTTATGAGGCAAGTTCGGTTCTTTAAAATCATAAAACTTACCTCTTTTGATATTATCAAATGCGTGAAGTAGGTCGCCTTTATCTTGTACTTGCCCAATCATCGGGGTGTGATCGTTAAAGCAACATCTGACCGCTGCTTTAGCACTTTCCACTTGCCCTAAACTGTTATCAAAGTCAGTACCTTGATAAAACCCTGTAAGCTGCTGGCGATTAGTAATGTCATCTTGCACGGTAACGGCTCTGGATTTGCTGTGTTTCTCAAAGGTTGCCCCCATACAATGTAAACCGTTTTGACTGGGGGTAAAGTAGCCTTTGTGGCAAAGCACAGTCGAGAGTTTGGAGGATGCTTCACCTTCGCGAATATGAGAAACTTGCCCTCGTACACCGTGGATCCCAACCTCTTGGGTTTGCTCAAACCTATCGGTATGCTCTCCTGCACAAATAAATACATCAGAAAAGGGCCCGAATGTTTGTTCGCCAGCGTCTAAATACCAGCCATCGTCATGTTTGTTTAAGGCTTTTATCTGTGTGTTAAAATGACAATCACTGGATTGCTCGGTTTGAGCGGCATCAAACACAGCCTGGGTTAGCTCAGGAGGGCTTACCCAACCGCCTAACTCGATAAACAGGCCACCATAGGGTGTATCTATATTTGAAATAGACTGCGCTTCAACTTGGTCTACTGCTTTGATGAGTTGTTTTGGGTAGATTTCACTACTCGCTACTTTATTGTGCTGTATTTGTTTGTTGTCATTAATGCTTTGAAGTAAAACGCCGCACCACTGATGGGAAAATTGAAAACCTAAATGACTAAGATGGTCATAAAATCGCCTTGCGTACAAAAAGCTGTGCGCATAAAACTCTGATGGGATCCCATATTCACTTTGTAAGTTGGGATACACCGCCCCTTGAAGATTGTGGGATGCACCTTGTGCGAGCATATCGTCCTCGCAAAATAAGCTACTCTGTACACCTCGCTTGGCCAAATGGTATTGCAGGCAACTGCTGGCGATACCACCACCAATAATTGCAACATTAGATAATTCAGCTTTTTGTTGCTGATAATATAAAGGGGTTGTTGCCTGTTCAGTAACTGTTTTTAATTTGCCAACAACCATTTCACGTTTACGGCCATAGCCTTTGACTTTTTTACACTCAAACCCAGCGTCTTGTAAGCCTCTTCTAACAAACCCCGCAGCTGTGAAGGTGGCGAAAGTCGCATTCTCTTGACTTAGGTGCGCCATGCTATCAAACAGTGTTTGCTGCCACATATCTGGATTTTTACTCGGAGCAAATCCATCTAGGTACCAGGCATCTACCACGCCTTTACTTTGGTATGCAATCTGCGGCATCGAGTCTTGTACATCACCAAACCACAAATCCAAAATAACTCGCCCCTGATCAAACTCTAATCTATGGCAGCCTTGAAGTGCTAAAGGGTATTGCTGGCATAGTTGCTCAGAAAGTTCACTGAGCCCAGGCCATGCTTTGAGCGCTTGTTTTAAATCACTTAACTTAATCGGATACTTTTCGAATGACATAAAATAAAGTCGTTCAATGGCTAAGTTTTCAGAGTGTTTAAATTGCGACCAAGTATTTAGAAAATTTAGACCTGTACCAAATCCAGTTTCTGCAATGACAAAGTGTTTTCTTGGGTGGCTTGAAAATCGTGCAGGTAACTCATTTTGTTCGAAAAACACATAATTTGATTCGGCTAGGCCGTCATCATTAGAGAAATAAACATCGTCAAAATTATCAGCTACAGGCGTGCCTGAATCATTAAAGTGAATCTGTGCGTTACTTATCATAGGAATACGTTGGTATAATGCTCATAAATTACAGGTATTTTACTGGTTTTATTTGCATTAGTCCGTTGCAATTTTACAAATATCAGTTCAGAGTACGTGTGTACGCTGGAAAGCTGACCACTTGATCAGTATTTTATGCGTAGAATACACCTAAATTTTTTAAGTTCTAAGGGAATTACCCATGAGAAGAGCCGTAATTACGGGGATCGGTGTTGTTTCAAGCATCGGTAACAACAAGCAAGAAGTATTAGAATCTTTGAAAGCGGGTAAAAGTGGTATTGCTTTTAACCAAGAATTTGCTGACATGAATCTACGCAGTAATGTGTCAGGTAAAATTGATATTGACGTAAAAGCGTTAGTAGACCGTAAAGCACACCGCTTTATGGGTGATGCTGCAGCATACTCATATATTGCGATGGCACAAGCTATCGAAGACTCAGGCTTATCAGAAGATCAAGTTTCGAATGAACGTACTGGCCTTGTAGTTGGTTCTGGTGGTGGTTCTTCAAAGTACCAAGTAGAAGCCGCAGATATTTTACGTGAGCGTGGCGTGAAGCGTGTTGGTCCTTACATGGTACCGCGTACTATGGCAAGCACAACATCAGCGTGTCTTGCTACACCTTTCAAAATTAAAGGTGTGAACTATTCAATCAGCTCAGCATGTGCGACTTCTGCACACTGTGTTGGTCATGCAGTTGAGCAAATCCAACTTGGCAAGCAAGATGTTATCTTTGCAGGTGGTGGTGAAGAGCTTCACTGGACACTTGCAATGGAATTCGACGCGATGGGCGCACTATCAACCAAATATAACGAAGAGCCAGAAAAAGCATCACGTACTTACGATGCAAATCGCGATGGTTTTGTTATTTCTGGTGGTGGCGGCATCATGGTTATTGAAGAGCTTGAGCATGCTCTAGCTCGTGGCGCACATATTTATGGTGAAATCGTAGGTTATGGTGCGACTTCAGATGGCTACGACATGGTTGCGCCATCAGGTGAAGGCGCAGTTCGTTGTATGAAGCAAGCAATGGCAACCGTTGAGGGCGACATTGATTATTTGAATACGCACGGCACATCAACACCAGTTGGTGATGTAAAAGAGCTGGGCGCAATTCAGGAACTGTTTGGCGATAACTCACCTGCAATCAGTGCGACTAAAGCAATGACTGGTCACGCGTTAGGTGCAGCAGGTGTTCACGAAGCTATTTACTCAGTACTGATGCTTGAAAATAACTTTATCACGCCATCAATCAACATTGATGAGCTGGATGAAGAAGCAAAAGGCTTAGACATCGTAACAGAACGTCGTGATGTTGAACTAAACACAGTCATGTCAAACAGCTTTGGCTTCGGCGGCACAAACGCCACATTGGTTGTTCAAAAGTATAAAGGCTAATTTTTAAATTAGACGATTATGAAAAGCCCTACGGGGCTTTTTTTGTTTGTTATAACTTGTTTTTTAATTCTTTCCTCTTATCTTAATCTCGCCTTTCATAATAAATATATTTACGAAGTGAATGGAGATGGCATCAGTGATGGTGTTGTTGCTGACGTAGACGGCGATATTGATGCCGTAATCGCTGACACTGACTTGGATGGTGAAGCGGATAGCGTGATGATTGATTTGACGATTATTAATAAAAAGGATTTTACTATGTTTAATAAAATAAAAGAGACAGCATTCAAAAACTTTACTGACGAGGAAGTGAATAGCCAGTTGGGTGTAAATTTAAAATAAAAGAGCGAAGGCTAACTGCTTCTATTCTGCAAAAAGTGACAGGTGCATAAGATAATATCAAAGATATAACTGCCATGAATAAAGTAAAAAGTTCATTAAAGTGTCTGTCAAAACGGTCGAAGACATAGATAACGAGCTGTTAGCAAGTAACTCTTAATACGAAATTAATAACTTTAGGGTATCAGCAACAGCGGGTGTCAAAGACGGTATGACATGAGACATCCACTTTGTTAAAAACCAAGGTGAAAAAGAGTTTGCAAAGAAGGCATCGCGCTTTTTAATTGTGGTCAACCCTGATACGGGTAGCAAAATTAAGGTTCCAAGCAGTACGCTTGTTGATAAAGATATAGCTAAGATTAAAGCTCCAGAAACGACAGCGATATTCACTATGGATGTGAAGACTGGTGCTATTTTGTATTAATGTAGATGAAACTGCCGACTTGATACAGCCTAAATAATTAGGCTGTATATTCAAAGCATTAAACTTTGTGTTTCATAAGTCTTTCTTTATCGCGAGACCAATCTCTGTCTTTAATATCAGCACGCTTGTCATGCATCTTTTTACCTTTAGCAAGGTGGAACTCTAGTTTGACCCAGCACTTCTTCCAGTACATTGCTGTCGCAACCAAAGAAAAGCCATCACGCTCAGTGGCACCGATTAACCTGTCTATTTCTCGTTTGTTGAGCAGTAACTTGCGATAGCGAAGCGGATCACAGATAACGTGAGTTGAGGCACTGTTTAAAGGCTGTATCTGACTGCCAAGTAAAAATGCTTCACCGTCTTTTAGATGGATATAAGTTTCTGAGATATTAACCTTACCAGCTCGGATGCTTTTGACTTCCCAACCTTGTAGTTCCATACCTGCTTCGAACTTATCGTGTAAAAAATACTCATGGCGCGCCTTTTTATTGAGCGCTATGGTATTGCTTGTTGATTTATTTGATTTTTTCTTTGCCATAATGGCTTAGTCTACCTACAAATCGAATTGGAAAACAGAGTTATTTAATTTTTATGCCATATTTTCGCTCACAGTGGCGCTGCAAACAAGATAAATCTTTAAAAGCTTGGTAAAATTGGGACAGTCAAGTTTGGAGATCGTATGCCACAAGTAGAAAAAAGTGCATTGGTGATGTACAGCACACAAGAAATGTTTGATTTGGTCAATGATGTAAATGCTTACCCAGATTTTTTACCGAACTGTTCTGGTGCAAAGGTGTTGAGTAGTTCAACGGAAGAAATGACTGCTAGTTTAGAAATTTCCAAAGCAGGTTTGACCAAGTGGTTTACTACTAAAAATCAATTTGAAGGCAATCGAGTTAAAATGCAGCTCGTTGATGGTCCATTCAAATCATTACAAGGCTATTGGGAGTTTGTTGAACTGGATGAACAGGCTTGTAAAGTACACTTAAAATTAGAGTTCGAGTTTGCTAGTAAACTCATTGAGCTTGCTTTTGGTAAAGTGTTTAACGAAGTTGCAAAAAATATGGTTACGGCATTTACCAAGCGCGCTAAATCGGTATATGGGGTTAGGTAAATGATTAAGGTTGAAGTTGTATTTGCTCTGCCAGACAAAGCGACATGTTTAACGGTTGATGTTGCTGAAGGTACATCTGCTGAACATGTTGTGATGCAGTCGGGGATCTTAGAGCAATGTCCAGAGATTGATCCCACAAATTTGAGTTTAGGGATTTGGAATCGGACAGTAAAATTACATCAAGTTGTTAAAGAGGGTGACCGTATAGAGGTCTATCGCCCATTGATTGCTGATCCTAAAGAAGCAAGGCGACGAAGAGCTGACAAGGCAAAAGAAGAGGGAAGAGCAAATAAGATCACGGGGGGTCGAGCTTAACTTCTAACATTAAAAAAGCCACGATACGGCGTGGCTTTTATGGTGACTTAAACACGCTTAATTATTTAATACTGTCTTGATGAGCTTCCTTTTCATCGGCTAAGTCATGTTTGAGTTTGCGAATTTTTAACCCCAATTCTTGCCCTCTATGTTTTGCATAATAAGTACAACCAATGAACATAGATGTGGCAAAAATCAATTCTAAGCTAACCCAAAGTAGCTCATCTGTCGCTATCCAAAGCAGCGTAAAGCCATGTATAAAGTAGATTAAGACAATGAAATTGGCCCATGCAAAGGTATATGGTTTGTCTTGAATTATACCCTTGAGTGGCAACAGCAGAGGAAGAATATAGACTGCAAACATAAAGCCTATACTGTGTCCTTCTCTTGGAGAGAGAAGAAAAAGCCACACGGGCATTAAGATTAATAAACCAAAGTAGCCAAAGAGCGCTAATCGATGGAATTTCTTCGTTTTCGGTTGTTTTGGGGTCTCACTCATAATAGTTTCTTTGCAACTGTATAAAGTCGAGTTGCTACTGCTCGACAAATTTTAGTTTCAGTGTCGGTTAATTGTGAGTTGTTATCCATCCCAGCAACATGACTGGCGCCATAAGGTGTGCCACCGCTTTCAGTCGATAAGAGTTCGGGGACATCATAAGGCACGCCCATCAGCATCATGCCATGATGTAATAATGGAAGGGACAAATTGAGTAACGTGGCTTCATTACCTCCGTGCATACTGCTAGAGGAGGAAAAAACACATGCCGGCTTATCAATTAATTGCCCTTTGAGCCAAATATCACTGGTTGTTTCCCAAAATGATTTTGCTTGAGCTGCCATCATGCCAAAACGCGTTGGTGTGCCAAATGCTAAGCCATCGCACTCAATGAGGTCTTGTTTGCTTACAACAATGTCATGTGCGTGTTTTTGAACAAAGGTGCGTAACCGCACAGTTGCACCGTGCGCATTGAGTGTTTCGGCTATTTCATTGGCCATTGACTCTACTGAGCCATGACTTGAATGGTATAAAACTAAAATAGTTGGCATAATCTTAAATGATGTCTAAAACCGACTCAGGTGGGCGGCCTAGTGCTGCTTTAGTACCATTGACGACAATTGGGCGTTCAATCAATTTTGGGTTTTCAATCATTGCTTTTCTCAATGTTTGCTCATCACTGTCTTTACTCAGGCCCAATTCTTTATAGACAGCTTCTTTGTTTCTTACTAATTGATGGGCTGACTCAAAACCAAGCTGAGTAATTAGCGTATCAAGGGTCGCAGCATCAATGGGGTTTTTCAGATACTCTACGATATCGGGTTGAACGGCATTTTCTTCCAATAAAGCAAGAGTTTGTCTTGATTTTGAGCAGCGAGGGTTATGATAAATAGTGACTGACATAATGAACCTTATAAACGGTAACTTATACTTTTGTTGATTGTAACTTATCAAAGTAAGTGTGCCTATCTTTTGCATTAACTTAATGTTTAGTTATTAATGATTTGATAGGCCATTGATAAATTTACAATTTGGCAAGTTCTTTTTGCATATTTCGATACTTAGCCAGGAGCGCTTTTAGACGCAGTTTTTTGATTTCATCTTCTTTTTCGATGAAGTTGAGCGCTTTTTGAACTTCGTCAGCTGCTTTCATAAAAGCACCATAGTGAGACAGTAAACTCGCTCTTGATTCATGGTAAGCCGCTTTATTCTCACTGAGTTCATATGCTTCAGTGAGCAATTGCTTAGCAAGTACATGATTAGGTTTTTCTAACAAGAAAACTTTCAGGAGTTGCTCAGCTTTGTCGTACTTTTTCGCCTTAATGGCGGTATTAGCCAAATTTAATGTGATAACTTGATTGTTCGGACGAAGCTGATGCTTTTGCTCTAGAAGGGAAATCGCTTTGTCGTATTGCTTTTGTCCTAATTTGATATCGGTAAATACGTCTAAATAAAACAAGTTGTTAGGGTTTTGCTTAAGTAATTTCTCGATGATTTTATCCGCTTGGTCGTACTTCTTTTGGTCGAGTAAAGAAATAGCGAGACCGTATTCATACTGGCTTTTATCAAGGTCAGAGCTGGTTCTTAAAATATTCTCAAAGTAGGCCTGAGCATCTTTTTTGTCCAACTGGTAGCGGGCCATGACACGGCTTTTTGCGTAATTAAAGTCTGCACTGCTTGGGACATACTTTTTAGGGTACTGTTGTGCCCTGAGCCTGACGTCTGACACTCGAGAATCAGGTAAAGGGTGCGTAAGTAAGAAAGCAGGGGGCTTATTTTTAAAACGAACTTGGGCTGCCAGTTTAGTCAAAAATTCACTTGCAGCATATGGGTCGTAACCCGCTTTTTGTAGAGTTTGCATGCCAAATCTATCAGCTTCTTGTTCAGCCTTTCTACTGTGAGTAAGTTGACTCAAAGTCGCTTGGGTACTATTCGCTGCAAGAATTGCCATACCGGCATCAGGGGCGACAACTGTGGCAAGAATGCCGGTGATTAAGCCCGCAATAGTCAATGCGCTATTGTCTTTTGCTTGCTGGATCCTTCGGGCCAAGTGCCGTTGTGTGACGTGAGCAATCTCGTGACCAAGTACAGATGCGAGTTGGCTTTCATTGTCTGATTGTGCAATTAGCCCTGTGTGCACCCCAACATGGCCACCATAAAATGCAAATGCGTTAATCGCTTTGTTGTTGAGCCAGAAAAACTTAAAAGGAAACCTAACGTCGTTCGCACTGGCTACCAACTTGTTGCCTAGTGATGACAGGTACTCATTGAGCACCGGATCTTGAACAAGTGGAGAGCTTGCGCGGATCTGCATCATCATCACTTCACCTATGGCTTGCTCTTTCTCAATAGGTAAAACTTGAACAGCAGACGTACCGAGGTCAGGAAGTTTAAAATCTGAGGCGATACTTGCGGTAGAATAACTCATTGTTAGGGCGCATAAAGTCGCAGCAAGTGCTTGTTTTAATCGCATTCTAGTCCTTCTTATAATCGTCACCGAGCATGATTTTAGCTAGATTTATTTCATCTTCACAAGCTCGGGCGTCTTTTTCACATAATAAATAAAAATCCTTTATTGAGACCCCGTCGACATTGATAACGTTCAATTCTCTTTTCAAAAGAGAAATGGTTTGATGAACAACCTTGTGTGCATGCAGGATTAACGCTTTGTCTGCAATGTCTCCTCGCTCAAAGTAAAAACGAATAAACTTATGCATTTGGCTGAATCTAATCAGCGTTTTCATAGTGTGGGGGTCCCATACATTAAATTCTAAATATTTATTATCTTTAAGGTATGTATCCACTTTGACATTACGGGCAATTGGAAATGCCCAGAGTTCATAACCTCGCTCTGTAAAAGCTTGATGGAGAGAGACTTTTGGCGCACTGTCACAATGCACGATACCATTATCATCTTCATATCCGTCCAAAAGCTGTAAATTCCAATTGCGCTTGTCCAATAATCTTTTGATCGCATTATCGAAGCCGTGCTGAAAAATACCCTCGCTTTCACTGACCGAAGACGCGACTAGGTGGTAAAACGGCGGGAGCTCACCCCAATTGATTTGTTTTTTGTACCAATTGATTTCTTTTAGTGTGGGGTTTGCCGGCAAACGTGCCTTGTTATTTGCTTTTGGCATGTGGTTTCCCGTAAAACTTATTGTTCTTATAAGAATAAACCATTGGCAATGTTCAAGCTACTGAAAGACACCGCTTTGCTGTCAAAATAGATGATTTTTCGCTTGCTATTTGCTAGGCGGGTACTTTATAAACGGGGTTGTGGATATTGCGAACGCGAATGGGGTATATAATTGGTTTCTATTGTTTTTAAATTGTATTGTATGTGTTTTATCATTACCTACACCTAACCTAAAATTAACAAGGGGAGGCTTGTGAGTTTGTTGAAAACTGAAAATGAAGAACCAAAGGTGATTGACTTGCGAGACTATCAATGTCCGCAGTTATTTGTACAATTTAAATGGCAGCTTAAAAGCTTGTGTGTTGGCAGGATAAGGTTTGTGTATTCGGATGCGCAAGATATGTCAGATGTAAAGCGCTATTTGTGTGGTCATTCGTATCACCATGCCTTTTTAAATGAAGGCACTTTTAACTATATTGAGGTTCACGTCACGGATGTTTGAGTTAATAAAATCCTGGTACCAAGAGAAATTTACGGATCCTGATTCGGTCACACTGTTACTGATGCTCGTTTTTATGGCGACCATGCTGTACTTTTTTGGCTCATTTGTCATTCCAGTTTTAGTTGCCTTAGTGATAGCTTATCTACTTGACTGGCCTGTGACACGCTTACAAAAGGCCATACCCAGTCGATTAATGGCCACTAGCATAGTAATGTTAGGTTTCGTTGGCGTAGTTTTGGCACTACTTCTTGTGATTGTGCCCGTGCTATGGTCGCAGGCGAGTAACCTAGTACAAGAAGCCCCGAGCATGATAGAAAAAGGTCGTGATTATTTACTTCACTTGCCTGATGACTATCCCAATTTGATTTCGGTGCAACAAGTACAGAACATCGTAACGGGTGTTGAGAGTAAAGTGTTGGCATTGGGAGAAGTGATTGTTTCGGTGTCGTTAACATCAATTAAAGACTTAGTTGCATGGTTAATTTATTTGATACTCGTCCCATTGCTGGTATTTTTCATGCTCAAAGATAAGACGAATCTAACAACTGGTATTAAGCAGCTTATACCTAAAGACAGAAAACTTATCACGCAAGTATGGGAAGAAATGGATCATCAAATTATGAACTATATTCGTGGCAAAGTCATTGAGATAGTCATTGTTGGTGGTACAAGTTTTATTGCCTTTGCTGTACTAGATTTACGTTATGCAGCACTACTTGGCACGTTAGTTGGCTTGTCTGTGTTAATTCCGTTTATCGGAGCGGCACTGGTGACAATCCCTGTTGCAGCAGTGGCGTTGTTTCAGTTTGGGTTAGCACCAGAGTTTTGGACCATACTCATTGTCTA
This sequence comes from Pseudoalteromonas luteoviolacea CPMOR-1, assembly GCF_001625685.1. GTDB lineage: Bacteria > Pseudomonadota > Gammaproteobacteria > Enterobacterales > Alteromonadaceae > Pseudoalteromonas > Pseudoalteromonas luteoviolacea_K. The sequence goes on from NZ_AUYC01000020.1 coordinate 55,677, forward strand.
TGGGATAATTCAAGCGTTGGATGGTAACTTATTAGTACCCCTGTTATTTTCAGAAGCTGTCGATTTAAACCCTGTCTATATTATTGTTGCCGTTTTATTTTTTGGCGGTTTGTGGGGGTTTTGGGGAGTATTCTTTGCAATCCCGCTCGCATCTTTAGTCAAAGCGTTAGGGAATGCTTGGTCTACTAGCCAACGCGAGGCAAACCCAATTTAGCGCACAGGGTACAGGGTAATGCGATAAAAAGGAGCAATTATGCTCCTTTTTTTGTATTTGAGAAATTAATTATCTTTAACTGAAAGAGTGTTTATGTGTAAAATGGAATAACTTAGTTCATATAGTTATAAGTTGTGTACGTGAACCCCAAAAGCCCTGAACAGATTTATCTTGACGCAAATGCGACTACGCCAGTAATCAGCCCTATCTTAGAAAAAGTTATGGAAACCATGGCTGTTAATTTTGGCAATCCATCCAGTGCTCACTTGGCTGGGATTAAAGCTAAAGATTTGCTAGAAGAAACTCGACAACTTGGGAAAAAGGCGATAGGCGCCCATGGTGGTGAGTTGCTTTTTACGTCTGGTGCAACCGAAGGGATCCAAACGGCTATAGTGTCAGTTATCAGTCATTATTTGAGATATGCACCAAGAGATCTGCATGAGCCTATTATATTGTATGGGGCAACGGAGCATAAAGCAGTTCCAAACACGATTAAACATTGGAATAGCCTATTAGGTTTCAATGCAAGGCTAGTAGAGATCCCTGTAGACCAGCGAGGCATGTTAGATCATGATTTCATTGCACGTAATATATCCAGTGCTGTGATGATATGCACGATGGCAGTGAACAATGAAACCGGAGTCATACAAGATCTATATGGACTAGAAAAAGTGATTCGTACTCATAACCCTGATATCGCTTGGCTCGTGGATTGTGTACAAGCATTGGGGAAAATGGAGATAAGCATGGATACGATTTCCATTGATTATGCACCATTTTCAGGTCACAAGTTGTATGCTCCTAAGGGAATTGGCTTTTTGTATATTAGGCCTGGAAAGCCTTATACTCCATTTGTCGCGGGTGGTGGCCAAGAGTCTGGGATGCGATCTGGCACAGAGAATTTACCAGGTATTGCTGGCCTGCATAGTCTATTTTCTTTACTTGTGAACCAAAATGAAGTCTTCAATTCGATTTATAAGCTCCGGCAGCACCGTACTATGCTGGTTGATGCATTACGTGAGACGTTTTCAAAAGTAACTTTTCATGGTCATTTTGAAAACTCGGTACCGACGACACTTAATTTTTCTGTGGATGATTTCACGGGTAAAGAAGTGATTGATTTAATGGATGCTGCGGGGATCAGGGTAAGCGGGGGCTCTGCTTGCAGTTCTGGTGCACATAATAGCTTTGTTTTAGACGCTATGGGACTGAGCGATTGGTGTTGTTCAAATGCAATTCGTTTGTCTTTTGGACCTGCGGACAGCACTGCCTTTATTGAAAAAGCCTGCAACGCGATCCGTGCAATCAAACCTTCAATAGTAAATGATCAATCTTCGAATATATGTGGTTTGACACACCTATGTTATCAAAATAAGCAATGCTGGTTGTTTGTCTCCAAAAATCAAGAAGCCATTGTTGTTAACCCGATCCAAGCTTTGTTGCCTAAGATAAAGCGCATGTTAGAAAACGAAAGTTTGAAAAAGATAACATGCTTTATCATTGAAGACACAGACCAAAGCGAGCAATTGATAAACAATATAAGAGATATCTTTGGACAATCTGTTGATGTTTTGGTGCCAGACCTACTGGGGCAAAACGGATGTTACTTTGGTGGTGATGATTGGAGTGTTACATTTCATACTGTGGATGAAAAAAAGTCTATGAGTTTCAGCGTCTTTAATGAAGAAACTCAAAAAAAGGTATGTCTGACCAATGCGTTTTGCAATTTAAATATAAGTTCACATAGTCTTTTTTACGCGACCGACTTTACAACAAAATACACTTCACTTTGTTCAAACTCTTCATTAAACAATCAATCGGCCTGTGAAACCACTTCAGTTAAATATGATGAGCTAGCAAGTCAAAAGGCTGCGAATAATTGGTTGAATACACACGATGCTTTAGTACTTGATGTAAGAGAGCGAGGAGAACATCTCTTATCTCTTAGTGAAATACCTGAGAAACTGGGCTGTGATCTAGAAAATCGTGTAATCAATATTCCGATAGGGCGGTTGGTCAATGCGTTTATAGACGGCAAATTATCAAGTGATTCAACGTATCTCATTGTTTGCAGAACTGGCAAACGCTCAAAGCAGTCAGCCGACATATTGCTCTCTTTGGGCGTTAAAAAAGTAGCTAACTTAAGTAAAGGACTGGCGCGACTTTAAGCACCAGTCTCAATATGTTAAACCGGTGCCGGCCCTGTGCTTTCACGAACCACAACCGTTGGGGTGAAAGTTGTGATGATATCTTTATCTTGTTTTCTGCTACCACGCGTTTTGGAGAAAAGTAATCTTGCTGCATGCTCCGAAATAACACTATTTGCTTGATGTGCAGTGGTCAATTTAGGCCATGTTTGTCTCGAGAAGGGAGAGTCCTCAAACCCAGAAATAGATAGTTGTTCTGGAATAGCGATATTCATCAGTCTAGAGGCAAATAATGCGCCAGCCGCGATTTCATCGTTTCCGCCTAATATGGCAGTGATTTTGGCCGCATTGTTGTCTTTCAATAAAGCTTTAGCCCCTTTTACTCCAGACTCAAAAGAGTAAGTTCCTTCATAGATAAGCTCATTATTAATCGAAAGGTCGTGATCTTTGAGGGCTTGTTGATAGCCTGCTAGACGCTCTGTTGTTGATTTATGTTCTGCATCTCCGCATGCGAATGCAATTGTTTTATGACCCAAATTAATAAGGTGCACAGTGATTTCATAAGCTGCTGCATAGTCATCAACGTAAATACAGTTGTTGTTTTTAATTTCTGGCGCATCGCCGGGATCATTTGAAGCAGCCTCATTTTGCCCAGAGAGTAGTCTAACATAGGCAACGCCTAATTCATCAAGCATATTAATGATGTCTTGTTGCTCAGAAAGTGGAGGTGTTAATACTAACCCGGCTAAACGAGATCGTTGTATCATGGTGGCAATCTCTTTATGCATATCAGGATCTTGTGCACAACATGGATGAATTACAAGTTCATAGCCTTCGTCTTTGCACCTAGATAAAACACCATTTTGCATATCTATGACGTAATAAGCATTTGGATTGTCATAAACCAAGCCTATTGCAAATGAAGAAGTACCCGCCAAGTTACGAGCGGCAGTATTTGGCTGATAATCAAGTTCTTTAACAGCTTGCATCACCAAATCGTAAGTTTTTTTTCTTACAGAGGGTTCTTTATTAATAACCCTTGATACAGTTTTCATTGATACGCCAGCATGCTTTGCGACGTCGTTGATGGTTACTTTCATTTTTTTTCTTCTATAGGGTATAGGCTTAATTTTTGGCCAAAATTTGAGTCATTAGTAAACACAGGCTCTCAATTTGCTGACTTTTAGTGCTAATAAGCACGAGCAAGTATGCGCTAAAGGGCAATATAGTATATTTCAGCTTTTCATGAAATGATCAAATTTAAACACGCGAACATTTTAACAATAACTGAATAACTTTAATTTATTTAATGATACCGGTGTCAAAAATTAAAAAATCAGTTATTATATGCAAAGTAAAATGAGGAACATGCAGTTTGACAGCGTTGTCATTTTAACTTATGGTTAACGCTCGAATATGTTTATGTGTGTATTTTATGAGTTTGCACACTATCATCGCTAGGGGAAAAATTATGAATTGCCGTACAACATTACCAAGTTGGCAAGCATTATCAGCATCATCAGAACAACTAAAAGAACAGCATTTAAAGACTCTTTTTGAGACTGATAGCGGGCGTTTCGATAAATTTTCTCGCCAAATACCTGGCGTATTGTTTGATTTTTCAAAGCAGTTAATCGACGACAACACATTTGAGCAGCTAGTCAAACTAGCTAAAGAAACTGACATTGCTGCGTGGCGTGAGAAAATGTTTTCTGGAGAGAAAATAAATATCACAGAAGACAGAGCTGTCTTACATGTGGCACTGAGAAACCGTGAAATGTCCCCAATCTATGTAGATGGGGTAAATGTAACAGCGCAGGTAGAAGCTGAGCTTGAAAAAATTAAAGCTTTTACTGAGCGTGTTCGTAATGGTGAGTGGACTGGTTTCACGGGGCAAGCTGTAAAAGATATTGTGGCTATTGGTGTAGGTGGCTCAAACTTAGGTCCGCAAATGGTTACGGAGGCATTGAGTGCTTATAGTGACGGCAGTTTAAACGTGCACTATGTCTCAAACGTCGATGGGGTGCAACTGGCTCAGGTTTTAGACAAGGTCAATGCAGAGACTACATTATTTGTTATCTCCTCGAAGACTTTCACGACATCCGAAACAATGAATAATGCGCAATCGGCGGTCAGCTGGTTTTTACAAAGCGCAGAGAATGAAAGTGCCATTGCAAAGCATTTTGTGGCAGTGAGTACAAACCTTGAGAAAACGCGTGCGTTTGGTATCGCCGATGAAAACGTGTTTACTATGTGGGATTGGGTAGGCGGTCGCTTTTCTCTTTGGAGTGCGATAGGCCTGCCAATCGCGTTATATCTAGGCTACGATGCTTTTGTTGAAGTGCTTGAAGGTGCTTTTGAAGTTGATACGCATTTTAAAACGGCTGAGTTTGAAGATAATATACCTTTACTTATGGCACTATTAAGTGTCTGGAACTCTAGCTTTTTGGGGCATACTTCTCAAGCTATTTTGCCGTACGATCAAGCGCTTCATATGTTACCTGCATATCTTCAACAAGGTGAAATGGAAAGTAATGGTAAACATGTAACATTTGCAGGACAAACTGTACCTTATACAACTGTGCCAATTATTTGGGGTATGACAGGAATCAATGGTCAACATGCTTTTTATCAGTGCTTACACCAAGGCAATGTGATTGTGCCCGCTGATTTCATCGCGTCTGTAGAACCTCAAATAGAGCTTGGACAGCATCATGATGTATTGTTATCTAACTTCTTTGCGCAAACAGAAGCATTAATGGCAGGCGTAAATGAAGAACAAGTTCGTGCTGACCTAACTGCAAAAGGCAAATCTGCAAGTGAAATTGAGCAATTGGTTGCACATAAAATCCACCAAGGTAACCGCCCAACAACGTCAATTATCTTAGACAAAGTTGACGCCAAAGCTGTGGGCAGGTTGATTGCATTGTATGAGCACAAAATTTTCTGTCAGGGTATTATTTTGAATGTCTGCTCATTCGATCAATGGGGTGTGGAGCTTGGTAAAGGCTTGGCGAGCAACATAGAGTCAGAGTTAACGCAGGCAGATGTTAGTCATGAGCATGACAGTTCTACATCTGGCTTAATCGCTTACTATAAGCAAAAAAGAAATAAGTAAATCGTAGCTTCAAGTTGCGATAGTAAAGAATACCTTTGAACGGGTAGCGCTGGAGTACTTAGGGCCTGTATTTTTGTGAGAGGAATTACAGAGCCCCTAAGACTCATTTTTGAGACTGTTTAAATAAAAATATAATGCATTGCTTGGTATTTCCTTCTACAACCAAAGTGATCATGTGGTCTGAGAACGAATTCAAACCTATAAGTGAAGTTGTGTTTGGCATGTTTACCTAAAACACCAAACGGTTTTGATTTTAGCGCGTGTTCTCCATTGAGTAATGACCGCGCACCTAACCTAGTGAGAAATAATTATGCTTAATCCTTTTGATATCGTAATTTTTGGTGGGGGCGGCGATTTAGCGTTGAGAAAATTGTTGCCTGCTATGTATCGTGCATATCAAGAAGGCAACCTGCCCGAAGGTAGTCGAATCCTACCGACTGTTCGAGAAGAAAGTAAAAAAAATGAATACGTTGAAAATGCAGGCAAGGCGCTTCAAGAACATTTAGGTAAAGGCGAATACAATCAAGCAGACTGGAATGCTTTTTCCCAATTTTTAGTGCCAGTTGTAGTAAATGTCACAGAGGCTGATGATAATTGGGACCTACTTCGAGACATTTTAGAACAAGACGACAATAATAAATCTCGCGTTTTTTACCTTTCTCTTCCTCCTGCCGTTTATGGCACCTGCTGTGAACTGTTATCTAAAAAGTCTCTAATCAGTGAAAATTCACGCGTTGTTGTTGAAAAGCCTATCGGTTACTGCGGAGAGTCTGCTGAGGAAATTAATTCGAAAATAGCTGAGTATTTTGAAGAAGATCAAATATTCCGTATTGATCATTACCTAGGTAAAGAGACGGTCCAAAACTTAATGGCATTGAGATTTTCTAATGTGTTATTTGAAAATCTATGGGATGCAAAAACGATTGATAACATTCAGATCAGTATTTCAGAGACCGTTGGTTTAGAGAGCCGAGCTGGCTTTTATGACAAAGCGGGTGCTTTAAGGGATATGGTTCAGAACCATTTGCTTCAGCTGCTTTGCTTAGTTGCAATGGAATCTCCTCACAAACTGAATGCCAATCGAATTCGAAATGAAAAGTTAAAGGTGTTAGAAGCGCTGAGACCGCTGACAGATGAGCTTGTCGATAAAAACGTTGTTAGAGGGCAATATGTTCCTGGTGATTTGAATGGTACTTTAGTTCCTGGTTATTTAGAGGAGCTAGGGGAGGGGTCAAGCACAACCGAGACGTTTGTTGCTATTCGAGCACATATTGATAACTGGCGCTGGTCTGGCGTACCTTTCTATTTAAGAACCGGTAAACGTATGAAGCAGCGTTGTGCGGAAATCGTAGTTGAGTATAAGCCGGTCTCTCACAATGTGTATGATGATACTGTCGGTCCAATTTTGCCTAACCGCTTGATCATTAGGCTTCAGCCAGAAGAGAGCATCCAGCTTACGTTGATGTCGAAAAGACTCGATAACTTAGAGATGCAACTAGAACCTGTCACATTAAATATTGAGTTGAGTGAAAAGTATTCAAATGGATTCCATTCAGATGCGTACAAGCGTCTGATGTTAGATGCTGCTGCAAATAATCCTTCACTATTCATCCACCGTGACGAAGTAAGGCAAGCTTGGAAATGGATTGACCCTATTATCGCAAGGTGGCAAGAAAAAGGCGCGCCGGCTTTATACAGAGCAGGATCTTGGGGCCCAGAATCAGCGGATGAATTATTAGAAGAAAAAGGCCATGCCTGGTTTAATGTTGGAGAGAATAACTAATGGCATTATTAACGGAAAAGTTTTTCGATTCTAAAGATGAAATGACCGAGCACTTGGCTTCGATCTTAGAACATACATTAAGCCAAGCCATCGAAACTGATGCCGCTGCAAGTATTCTGGTGTCTGGCGGTTCATCTCCCGCCCCAGCTTATAAGCGCTTATCTGGTTTGGATTTAGATTGGAGCAAAATTACGGTAGCGATGGTGGATGAACGCTGGGTTGAACCGAGCCATGAAAAGTCTAATGAAGCATTCATTAACTCGACATTACTGCAAGATAAGGCTTCAAATGCGTCATTTGTGACAATGAAAAATAGCCAAACTACAGCCGTTGATGGCCAAACTGAGGTGGAAGAACGCTATCAAGCATTGAAACAGCCATTTGATGTAACTATTTTAGGTATGGGCCCCGACGGGCATACCGCTTCTTTGTTTCCCAATGCAGAAGGCTTAGAGTCAGCTCTTGAAACAGATCAATTGGTATGTGCAATTAACGCTATAGAAAGCGAAGTCACAGGCAGTATTACCGAACGTATCAGTTTAACTTTAGCTGGTATAGCGAATACGCAACATGCAATTTTGCTTATTAGTGGCGATGCAAAACGTGCTGTTTACGAAGAAGCAAAACAAGCCGGTTCTGAATTGGATATACCGTTGAGAGCTGTATTAGGACTACCAAATTTAAAACTTAGTGTTTTTTGGTGCCCTTAAACTTTTTTTTTGCAAAAGCGCGTGTAAAGCGCGCTTTTTCTTAGTTCCTATCAATATATTGAATTTTAACTCTCCTAAAATATTACCGCGTACGCTTAAAGTGCATGAAAAATATTAGTGTTAGCAAAAACACGTTTACATTATTTATTGTGTCGAGTCTGTATTCAGACTGATGAGTTAAAGAACTTGCACAATCAAATTTTTTAACTAAGTTCGGGAAATTTCAAAAAGTAGTCGTTATTAGTGAGCTGCTTATTTGATAGCTCGATGTGTTAAAACGTGGAAGCCCATTAAATACACACTTTATTCGTATTTGTTATATCGAATAAAAAATAATTTTCTCTCTGAAATCTTTTTTTATTGCAGATAATGTAATCAAATTTTAGGTTGTAGAAATTAATTTCTTAATTTTCAACCTGATCCATGACCAGTTGTTTTTTGTGCTGCAAGGGTGAGGTATTTTCGCTTTTACTGGACATACACTATAAAATCATCTAAAATGACAGCGTTGTCATTGAGAATTGTTATCACCTTGAACAGCTTCTGCCCAGGCTATTATTTTGATGAACTCTTCCATTATTGCATTAAATTCATGCAGTATCTTATTTGGATACAAAAAAGTTGTATCATTCACCGTATTAACTACAGATTTATGCATCTAATATGCTATATTAGAACGCGTTTGTAACAAAGTATAACCAAAGCTTATATAACTCTATATTTATCAAAGACTTAAAAATTTAAGTGAAAAATTCTAAAGTTTTTGTTTAAAAAACATGTAGCGATTATGTAATTTTGGGTGTATGGTTTGTTATTAGATGACAGCGTTGTCATCATCACTGGGCAGAAGTGATTTAAAAACCAACAAAATGATTCAAGGGGAATCCTGTGTTAGCTAATAATTTTAAGAAAAGTTTACTAGCTGCAAACATTGGTCTTGCGTTAACCGCAGGTGTATCTGGTGTGGCAGTTGCTGATAGTGGTACTAAAGTCAAAGAAGACGTAGAAGTAATTGAAGTACGTGGTATTCGACGCTCGTTAAAGCAGTCAATCAATACAAAACGTTTCGCAAATAGTGTTGTAGATGCTGTATCAGCGGAAGACATTGGTAAATTTCCTGACAGCGATGTAGGTGAAGCATTAGGTCGTATTCCTGGTGTTGCTGTAAACCGTCAGTTTGGTCAAGGTCAGCAAGTATCAATCCGTGGTGCTTCAAACCAACTAACTCTAACTACACTTAATGGTCAAGCTGTTGCATCAACTGGTTGGTACGACCAACAAGCAATTGACCGTAGTTTCAACTACTCACTTCTTCCGCCACAAATGATCGGCGCTATTGAAGTATATAAATCATCTCAAGCAGATTTAGTTGAAGGTGGTGTAGGTGGTACAGTTAACGTTATCACTCGTAAGCCTCTTGATTTAGATGCAAACTCAACTTATTTCTCAATCGAAGGTGAATATTCTACTGAATCAGAAGAGACGGATCCTGGTTTCTCTGGTCTTTACAGCTGGAAAAATGCTGATGAGACATTCGGTATTTTAGGTGCAATCGGTTACGAAGATACAACTTATGTTCGTCGTGGTAACGAAGCTTCTTATGGTTGGGATGGCGCTGAATCTGTAAACTACTTTGAGCAGCAACGTGAAAGAACATCTATTGATTTAACTGCTCAACTAGCACTTAATGACAATTCAGAACTTGTTTTCCACTACATGAGTTTAGAATTAGAAGCTGATAACAACAACAACAGCTTATTTTTATTCTCAAATACAGGTAACTGTACAGCAAAAATCGAAGCAACAGATGTATGTCTAACGCGTTCAAACTCTGCTGATAACCCTGCGCCAAATAGAACTTTCCTGCAAACTTTTGCTCGTTTTGCTTCAATGAAATCTGATGTGTTTGACGTTGCATACAACTTCGAAGGCGATGGTTTTAAAGTTGAAGCACGTGCTGGTATGACAGAAGCTGAAGGTGGTACTGATCTTACTATCAACCATGCGGCTTATCTTGGCACAGCAGCTGACCTTAACGGCATGATTATTGACAACTCAGGTAAAGCGTCAACTGTTACTCTACCTAAAGGTGGCTGGAACATCTCTGAATTTGACCCAAGCTGGGATGGCCGTGGACTTCAAAACTGGGCTTCTCAACAGGCACCAAATAAAGACGAAGAGACATATTTCCAAGTTGATGTTACTTATGAGCTAGATCATGAATACATCACAAGTGTTAAAGGTGGATTCCGTTGGACTGACCATGAAGTAGAGAAAAACTCTTACCGTCCTACACACAAAGCACACAATACAATCAACCCAACTGAATACTGGGGCGCAGTAGATGCGGCAGGTACGGATGCTATTGCTATTCCTTTACCTAACATTGCAGCAATGCGTTCAAATGCAGAAGCAACGTTTGATACTTGGTATCAAGACCGTTCAGGTTTCTCAACTGTTGAAGAAGAAAATATCGCTATTTACCTAATGGCTAATTACCAAGGTGAAAACTTCCGCGGTAACTTTGGTGTTCGTTACATCGCAACAGATGCATCATCTAGCTTCTTTGCTCCTGACCCAGCGTTTGTTTCACCAAACATCGCGCAAAACAATGGTCTAAGCACGAACATTATTGAGACTGAAGGCGACTACAGCGAAATTCTACCTAGCTTCAACTTAGCGTACGACGTAAGTGAAGATAGCATTGCTCGTTTCTCAATCGCACAAGTTATTTCACGCCCTAACTATGATGACATGTTTGCAGCGACTGCTATCAGTGGTTACGGTGATACTCAGCGTGGAAACGAAACGTTAACTCGTGGTAACCCTGCTCTTAATCCGTACAAAGCAACTCAGGCCGATTTAGGTTATGAGTACTACTACGGTGATTCGAATATGATTGCGGTTACTCTTTTCTATAAAGATGTTAGTAACTTCACTACGAGCTCAACATTATTAAACCAGTCAGTAGGTATTGTTGACCCAGTAACAGGTCAAGATAGCTGGCAGGTTGACAGCCGAATTGATGGTGAAGGTGGTGATATCACTGGTATCGAATTCCAAGTTCAACATGAGCTAGGTGGTGGTTTCGGTACAATCTTCAACTACACATATGCTGACGGTTCTGTAGATGCTTCAAACTTCGTTGATGCTGTAGGTGTGTTCTCTGATAGCTCAGAAAATACAATCAACGCTGTTGGTTATTATGAAAATGATGACCTAAGTGTTCGTCTTGCTTATAACTGGCGTTCAAAGTACATGATTCGTGAAACTGGTTTCTACGGTAACCGTATGCACGATGACTTTGGTACACTTGATTTGACAGCTAGCTACAACGTAAACGAGAATATCACTTTACGTTTTGCAGCAGTTAACTTAACTGAAGAAGACAGTGTTCAATACGGACCTGCAGTTTCTCCAGCTGGTTCTAAGACTGAACTACGTGATGGTTTTGCAGCTTGGTCTTACCAAGGTGATGCTAGATACTCAGCAGCGATTGATTTCCGCTTCTAATATTTAGTGAAATATATTAAATAGCCTCAGCTTGACTGAGGCTTTTTTTTAAGTGTAATTCAATAAAAAGCTAAGTACGCTATCAATATCAAAAGCTAACTTCGTATTTGTTCTATATAAAATCTCCGATTATAAGTTTATCGACTTTTGACAATGATTATGTATTGTAAGTAGGCTATACCCAAGTACGGACAACTTGGTAGCTGAGCTTAGCGGTATTAATACTAATTTATTAACACTTGATCGTGAGTGGTAATTCGACGGTGATATATGAACGGTGAGATAAAAAAAGTGGTTGTTGTTGGTGGTGGTACGGCAGGTTGGTTGGCAGCATGTCACCTAGCTAAGCAGTTGGAACCATTAGTAAATCAAGACATCTCGGTGACATTAGTTGATTCTCCCGACATTCCAACTATTGGGGTTGGTGAGGGCACAGTACCAGTTATGAGAGATACGCTAAAATACTTTGGAATTAGCGAAATAGAGTTTATAAAGCGATGTGACGTTACATTTAAACAAAGCATTAAGTTTGTAGACTGGGAAGTCCCCCCACAAAAAGATCGTTCTACTTATTATCATCACCTGTTTGATTTTCCAAATATTAGGCCTTTTAATCCGACACCTTATTGGCTATCTAACGATGAGATAAATAAAACGCACTACGCTGATCTAGTCTCTGTTCAGTCACATGTCTGTGAGCTTGGACTGGCGCCAAAGCTTAACCGAGATGGTGAATTTGCGGGATTATTTAATTACGCATATCACTTAGACGCTGGAAAATTTACTCAGATGTTATCTGAGCATGGTACTGCTGAATTGGGCATTAGTAACATAAAAGCAAATGTACAACATATCCATCTCAATGATAATGGCGAAATTACCCACTTGGATACAGATTCGGCTGGAGTAATCAGCGGTGATATATTTGTTGATTGTACTGGCTTTAAAGCCATGCTTATTGAAAAAAGTATGGGGGCTAAATTTATTGATAAAAGTGATGTCCTTCTTACCGATACTGCATTGGCAATACAAGTTCCATATCGAGATGAAAATACGCCTATCCCACCTTTTACCATCTCAACAGCGCAAAAAAATGGGTGGATTTGGGATATTGGACTAACTCAAAGAAAAGGTGTGGGTTATGTGTTTTCGAGTAATTATCAGTCTGAAGAGCAGGCCGTTGACACTTTAGCTAACTATCTTGGCCAAACAGCTGCGCAAATTGAACCTCGTAAAATATCCATGAAAGTTGGTTATCAAAAAGAAGCATGGATTAAAAACTGTGTCGCTATGGGGTTGTCTCAAGGGTTTGTTGAGCCGTTGGAGGCTACAGGGTTGTTGATGTTTGACGTAACCGCGAGAATGTTTTCAGAGGCATTGCCAGATTTCAAGGAAGATATTCCCTTGCGCGCTAGACGTTTCAACGAAGATATTCGTCAGATGTGGGAATCTACTTCTGATTTTATCAAGCTACATTATTTTCTTTCAAAGCGTGATGACTCACAGTTTTGGATTGACAACAGAGATCCGCTTTCCATCTCAACTGAACTCGCAGAAAAGTTACAAATGTGGCAGCGTAAGCTCCCTTCACAGTTTGACTTTAGGCATACAGTTGACTCTTTTAGGGTGAGTAATTATTTGTATGTTTTATATGGCATGAATTTTGGCACAGAGCTCAATGGTCGGTACACTGAGAGCCAAAACATTGAGGAGATAAATAAACTGCGCGTTGAAATCGAAAAGGGAGTTAAGTATTGTAAAAGCAACTTACTTTCTCATCGAGAGTATTTAGAAAAAGTGAGCAAGCTAAGTTAAACTGGCGCACTTTGCTTACCAAATACAATAAAGCTTGTGATTGTGAGTCGGCCTTCTGTCAGCATTTCAGTAGCAGGAGGCTCACCTGCAATACAGGCTGAATGTAAAATATTACTTGGAAAAGCGACAATGTCGCCAAATTGTGCTTCTAAATATTGTGTCCTGTGAAACAATGGGTGGTTAGACCTAATATATTCTGGCTTAGCCGGTGATTGTTGTTCCAGTTCACTATCTAAAATGTTTCTATAATGCTCGTGATTTTCGACCGTTATCTCTTCAAATCCTGTTTCACAGTGTTTATAAAATCCAGTACCGCCGAATTGGCTGTCACATAAATAGTGTACTAATGCAATTTGATTGGGGTTTAAATTATCGAAGTGCGGAATTGTTTGGTACGGTCCAAGCTCGGCTTGAGATTTTGTCACCACAGCATAGTTTGCGCTGACCCTTTTAATATCGTTAACATCCACAGCGAAAAAAGGCGCCATTTGGGCCATAACCTTGCGGATAAAGTCATAATAACTGTCCGGAACGCGTGCCCAAACACCAGGGTAACTATTAATAGGTTGCACCCAGTCTGGTTTATAATTTGACGCGAGTTTTTTCCATTTTAAGCTTTCTTCTCCTGTACTCATACAATAAATAGGTACTTTACTGTCGGTAGGGGATAAATTCTTAATGTCTTGTTCCACTTTGTATCCTTTCAATTAAGTCAAATGGTTGGGCATGGAAAGCTAACTGCTGGTGCTCAAACAGAGGAAGATGTCTATTAATTAATTGACTTAATTTATCAAATTAAAGACGGTTTGTTTAGTTTAATCTGACTTGATAGTTTTATAAATTATGACTGAGAAAGAAACAAATTAGTAAAAGCCTTAACGTTAGCGACTTAAATGTAAAAATTACCGCTATAAGGGCTTTTCTTTTGGTCCTAAAACCTTTAGCCTTAGGGCCACTAAAAGTAATAATTACGAATTTGAATGGAGTAGTATTATGGCGGAGCAACAAGTGCAGCCTTTACACAACGAGAAGCATGCTAACCTTAAAGTACAAAACGGCATCAATGTTGACTTTCTTAAATCACAGCACCTAATCCCAGTTGTTGCACATGAGTTTGCTCGTGTAGCAACAGAGTTTCCAATGGCGTTTGTTAAAAACACTGAATCAGGTCAGTTCCAAGCTGTTGCACTTTTCGGTCTTGAGCCAGGCGAAAACCTTTACGTAAAAGACGGCGTATGGCAGTCAGGTTTTGCTCCTTTAGCAGCTGCTCGTTACCCATTTGGTCTGGTTAAGCACCCTGAAGAAGATCAGTTTGGTATTGTAATCGACGAAGCGAGCCCGTTAGTAAGTGAAGAAACTGGTAATGCGTTATTTGCTGATGGTAAAGAAACTGAGTACCTACAAGCGCGTAAAGAAGCGTTAGTGAACTATGTTGAGTTTGCTCGCGTGACTGAAGTGTTCACAAAGTACCTAGCTGATAAAGAGCTTTTAGTTCAACAGACACTGACAGTTGAAATCGCTGGTGAGAAAAAAGACATTAACGGCATCTACCTTGTAGATGAGCGTAAGTTAAACGAGCTAAGTGACGAAGATTTCTTAGACCTTCGTAAGCGTGGCTATTTAGCGCCTATCTTTGCTTTCTTGACTTCAACTCACCAAGTTGCTCGTCTAGCGCGTTTAAAAGCACAATCGCAAGAAGCTTAATTGATTTTTAGCTTCTAAGAAAAAAGCACCTCAGGGTGCTTTTTTTGTTTTGGATTTTTCTGTTTTATTCATCCCTAATAACTTTTGACGCATAATGTTGCAGATATGTGTTCTTGTGTTTATCTTGCTTTGTCACTTGAAAGAAGCACGAATAATTATAAGGAACTCAGGATGCGCATGTTAAAAACGGTCTCGGCGATAGTCGCAATGACCACAGCCCTTCAACTGTCTGCACAGGAAACGCAAAATTTTGCAATCGCGATACATGGTGGGGCAGGTACGATCGAAAAAAGTCGTTTTACACCAGAGCAAGAAAAAGCCTATCGTTTAAAGCTCAAAGAGGCTGTTGAAGCAGGGTATAAGGTATTAGATAAGGGGGGAGATAGTCTAGATGCAATCACCATTGCTATTAATATTTTAGAGGACTCTCCATTTTTCAATGCAGGCAAGGGGGCTGTATATACTTATGACGGCCATCATGAACTTGATGCGTCCATTATGGATGGTAAAAATCGTCAAGCTGGCGCAGTATCTGGTGTTATGCATATTAAAAACCCAATAAATTTAGCAAGAGAGGTAATGGATAATTCAGTACATGTCATGCTCAGTGGCAAAGGTGCAGAAACGTTCGCTAAGCAGCAAGGGCTTGAAGTCGTGCCAGCCTCTTATTTTAATACATCGCACCGCCATGAAGCTCTATTACGAGCAAAAGAAAAACTAAAACAAAAGGAAAGCGGTACAAAAGATTACCAAGCCCTGCATCAAGCACTTCCAGAGCAATACAAAATGGGGACGGTTGGCGCTGTAGCACTCGATAAGAATGGGAATTTGGCTGCAGGAACCTCTACAGGCGGCATGACAGCAAAGCGTTTTGGACGAGTAGGAGATTCGCCTATCATTGGTGCAGGCACGTTTGCCGATAATAACTCCTGTGCAGTGTCAGCGACAGGGCATGGGGAGTATTTTATTCGATATAACGTAGCGGCAGACATTTGTGCTCGGGTTGCCTATCAAGACAAAACAATAGCGCAAGCAGGGCAAGATGTTATTTTTGGTCCCATGTTTAGAGATGGGGGTACAGGCGGGGTGATCATTGTAGATAAAGAGGGCAACATCAGTATGCCGTTTAATACTAAGGGGATGTACCGAGCGAGTAAATCTAACCGCTCTGCAACCTATGTAGGTATTTTTAAATAACCTTGTTCAATTGTTGATTCTTAGGCAAATTTTTCAGTGCCAGCTACTATTATATTGGTAGCTGGCATTTTATTTGGGGGAATAAACAATGCAATCAGTTAAAGTAGCAGATTATTTTAATCACAGACCAGTAACGTTTAATTCAAATATGCGGATCGAAATGGCGGTTGAGAAGCTTTTACAAAGCGGTCAATCCGGTGGACCTGTGTTAGATGACAACCATAAGGTCATTGGGTTTTTATCAGAGCAAGACTGTATCAAAAAAATGCTAGAGGCAACTTATCAAAACGAGTCCCATAGCATAGTGTCAGATGTTATGAACACTCAACCAGTATGTGTGAGTCCAGAAGACAGTATTTTGCAGGTTGCCGATAGAATGTCTAACGACAAACCCAAGCTTTATCCTGTATGTGATGAAGATGGAAGATTAGTGGGTGTCATAACTCGTGCCCATGTTTTACTCGCATTTGATAAACATTTACACGATACGTACGAATCTGGGAACAGATTTGTTTAAAAACTTGTTTTTACTTGGGTAGATTACTCAGGTTTTGGTAAACTACGCGACGATTTTGGAATTTTCAAGGTGTCGTGTAGTGGACTTAAAGTCGTTGTATTCAGATATTCCTTTTTGTTTAAAGAAGGACCAGTTTTTATTTAAAAAACGTCTGCAAGGTGTTAAAAAAATAGCCGATGAGAAAAAGCAACAGAAAGTGCTTGCTCAGATCGGTGAATCCATTGCTCGAAGCCAACAGTTGAAGACCCAGCGTCAAGAAGGTTTACCTCAGGTTACCTACCCTGAATCTTTACCTGTAAGTCAGAAAAAAGAAGACATCAAAAAAGCGATTGCTGAGAATCAAGTGGTTATTGTGGCCGGTGAAACGGGTTCAGGTAAGACGACTCAGTTACCAAAGATTTGTCTTGAGCTTGGTCGTGGTATTGACGGTTACATTGGCCATACTCAGCCTCGTCGACTTGCAGCGAGAAGTGTCGCCAATCGTATTGCAGAAGAAGTCGGCTGTCAGCTTGGTGAAGAAGTTGGTTTTAAAATTCGTTTCAGTGATCAAGTTTCAGACAGAAGTTATGTTAAGTTGATGACTGATGGTATTTTACTAGCAGAAATTCAACAAGATAGGTTCTTAAATCAATACGATACCATCATAATTGATGAAGCTCACGAGAGAAGCCTTAATATCGACTTCATTCTGGGCTACTTGAAAAACTTACTTCCAAAGCGTCCAGACCTTAAAGTGATCATCACATCAGCCACCATTGACCCTGAACGTTTCTCTAAACACTTTAACGATGCGCCAATAATAGAAGTATCAGGAAGAACTTTTCCAGTTGAGGTGCGTTACCGTCCTGTGATCGACGTCTCTGGTGAGGAAAGTGAAGCTGAGAACGATCAGTTACAAGGCATATTTGACGCAGTAGATGAACTCTGTGATGCAGGTCCTGGCGATATTCTCATTTTTATGAATGGCGAGCGAGAAATCCGCGATACAGCTGATGCGTTGTCGAAACGTAACTTGAAAGGCGTTGAGATTTTACCGTTGTTTGCACGTTTATCTAACGCGGAGCAAAATCGGATATTTGCGCCGCATAGTCACCGCCGAATAGTACTGGCAACTAACGTTGCCGAAACATCTCTGACTGTGCCAGGAATTCGATACGTTATTGACCCAGGTACCGCACGCATAAGCCGATATAGCTACCGTACAAAAGTGCAGCGTTTACCGATAGAAGCGGTTTCTCAAGCGAGCGCTAACCAAAGGATGGGCCGATGTGGTCGTGTCGCAGCAGGTATTTGTATTCGTCTGTATTCTGAAGAGGACTTTTTAGCTCGACCAGAGTTTACTGATCCAGAGATCCTGCGTACTAATCTCGCATCTGTAATTTTACAGATGCTTGCGCTTGGTCTTGGTGATATTGCAAAGTTTCCATTTGTCCAAGCGCCTGATAGTCGCAATATCAAAGATGGTATGGCATTGCTTGAGGAACTAGGTGCTGTTAAGCCTGCATCTCGTAGAGAAAACGCCAAATTGACTCAAGACGGTAGAAAGTTGAGCCGTTTGCCTATTGATCCGCGCTTGGCAAAAATGGTGATGGCATCAGTGCAACAAGGGGCTTTAAACGAGGTGATTGTGATTGCTGCCGCACTTTCAATCCAAGACCCACGAGAACGACCTCAAGAAAAGCGCGGTGCAGCAGATGAAAAACATGGCCGTTTCGATGATCCTAACTCAGATTTTATGGCTTTTTTGAATTTGTGGCAGTATTTAGAAGAGCAGCAAGAAGCGCTGTCGCGCAGCCAATTCAGAAAGCAATGTCAAAAAGACTTTTTGGCCTACATGCGGATCCGTGAATGGCAAGACATTGTTTACCAGTTAAAAACTGTGTGCGACGAAATGGACTTCAAAGGTTCCGGCAATGAAGCTAGTTTTGATGCCATCCACCAATCTTTGCTCAGTGGTATGCTCAGCCATATTGGTATGAAAGACGAAAAACAGCACTATAAAGGGGCAAGAAACAGTTTGTTTCATATCTTCCCTGGTTCTGCCTTATTTAAGAAAAGCCCCAAATGGTTGATGTCGGCAGAGCTTGTTGAAACAAGTAAGCTTTATGCACGTATTAACGCAAAAATCGATTTGGCGTGGGTTGCACCTTTGGCGCAGCATTTGGTGAAGCGCAGTTACAATGAGCCACACTGGGAGAAAAAGCAGGGTGCCGTTATCGCGTTTGAACAACAAACGCTTTATGGTTTGACCATCGTTTCGAAAAAGCGCACTGTTTACAGCCAAATTGACCCTGTTATTAGTCGAGAGCTATTCATCAAAGAAGCATTAATTGGCCAACAGCTAGGTCAAAAAGCGTCGTTCTTAGAATACAACCAGTCACTTGTTGACGAGATCCAGTCATTAGAAAATAAAGCCAGACGCCGAGATATTTTGGTGGATGAACAAGCAATGTTTGAATTCTATGACCAGCGCATTCCCAGTGATGTAAATAACCGAGCTACATTTAATCACTGGTTTAAAAAGCAAAGTGATAAACGTTTGTTGCATATGAGTAGAGAGTCATTAATGCAACATGATGCTGACAAAGTCACCGCTTTCGATTATCCGGACATTTGGCAGCAAGGCAACCTGACGCTACCCCTTAATTATCATTTTGAACCTGGAAAAGCAGTTGACGGTGTAACCGTGAATATTCCTTTGGCCCTTTTGAACCAAGTTCACAATGAAGGGTTCGATTGGCATATACCTGCGCTGAGACATGAGCTGATCTGTGCACTCATTAAGAGCTTGCCTAAGACGCTGCGCAGAAATTTTGTGCCGGCGCCTAATTATGCCGATGCGGTGTTGGCATCCATTGAGCCATTACAAGGGCCTTTACTTGAGTCGTTGGCGACTCGATTGTTACGTATGACCGGTGTTAAGGTGAGCGAAACTGATTGGGATGTCGGCTCGCTTGAAAACCATTTGAAGATGCAGTTTGAAGTCGTAGATGACGCTGGTAAAGTGATTGCCCATGGTTTTGATTTAGATGCACTTAAAGAAAAGCTTCAGGGTAAAGTATCCCAAACTCTATCTAAAGTGGCTGAAAAAGGTATTGAGCAAGAAGACCTTACTGAGTGGGTCTTTGGAGAGTTACCCCAAGAGTACACTAAAACGCAAGGCGGTTATGAAATTAAGGCTTTTCCAGCTCTGGTTGATAAAAAAGACAGTGCGTCAATCACCTTGTTTGATCACCCTGAGAAGGCAGCACAGGCCCACCGTTTAGGCTTGCGAAGATTGGTGTTGCTCAATATTCCTTCTCCTGTTAAATACTTGCAGCAACATTTGCCAAACAAAGCGAAGTTGGGGTTGTATTTTAATCCATTTGGTAAAATTCATGATTTGATCTCGGATTGTACTGCGGCTGGTGTAGATAGCTTACTTAAACAATTCGATACCATCAGAGATGAAGCTGAGTTTGAGCGTGCAAAAGAGTTTATCCGTGGTGAACTTGGCGATAGAGTTGTGGAAATTGCTTCGCAAGTTGAGCAAGTGTTGAGCATTGCACACAGTGTAAATAAGCGCATGAAAGGGCGTGTTGATTTGACCATGATAACTGCGCATGGTGATATTAAATCTCAGCTTGAATCGCTTATATTTAGAGGGTTTGTCAGTGCGCATGGTGCTGATAAGATTTCTGATTTATTGCGCTATTTAAAAGCAATTGAAAAACGTTTAGAAAAATTACCTGTTGACCCTAACCGAGATCGTCTATGCGTACTAGAGTTAGAAAAGGTTGGTGAGCTGTACGCGAAAAAGTGCAATAAAGTGCCAAAAGGCATGCCAGTACCTGAAGATCTAGCACATATTTTTTGGATGATTCAGGAACTAAGAGTGTCATTATTCGCTCAAACCTTAGGTACACCTTATCCAATTTCATCTAAGCGCGTGACGAATGCACTAAATGAATTGGATTTATAGGAATTGACTTGCATTTTGCTTTGAGCCAATTACCTTAATAAGAGGATATAAATTTTTGGATTGTGATAAGGAAGCGACATTGACTATGTCCACGCAGCAAAGACGGAGTAGAACACCGCATGTGTTAGTTGTTGATGATGAGTACTTTAACTACGAGATGTTGTCGATGGCTTTGTCAGATGCGTTTAAATTCAGTTATGCGGAATCTGGGATCAGTTGCTTGTCAAATGCAATAGCTGATCCACCAGACGTTATTTTGTTGGATGTATGCATGCCTGGTTTAGACGGGTATGACACCTGCCGCATGTTGAAAAATACACCCGAAACCAAAGATATTCCGGTAATGATGGTCTCAGGTTTGGAATCTGAGCAAGAAAAACAAGCAGGGTATGAAGCGGGTTGTGATGAATATGTTGTTAAACCATTTGCCATGCAATCGCTTTTGGAAAAAATAAAAAATATGGTCTAGGAGCTCACTATGATCCATGAAGATAAACGTCGCTTTATGCGCATGATGGTCAATGCGCAGGCTGAAGTAACTGTCAGCCAATCTGGAGAAAAATTTCTTGGTACTTGTCAGGATCTCAGTGCGACAGGCTTGTCGGTAGAGATTGACCACCCGCTAGAAGTTGGTGAGCTGGTAAATGTGTTCATCAATAGCAAAAGTACGACTATCCCGCCCTTTAATGCCAGTGCCAAAGTCGTTCGATGCAGTAGCGATGAAAATGCGACTGATAGATATGTTGTAGGTCTAGAAATCGTCCAATTTAACTAGTCTATTACAGTCAATACGAAGGCAACGAATTGCCTTCGTATCTCTAACTTCCACGGTTTTTGCACAATCTTATCCGATACTATTTGTAGTAAATTAGAAACACATCTTTTATATATACTGGTGTTGGCCTTTGTAGGTATAGGCTGGCATTGGTTTTGGCGATAGTGATGGCCGCATCTTTGACTTTTATGGAGTTTCAATGAAGTTAACCCTGAGAAGAAAGCTGCTTGCAATTTTGTTGTTGGTTAATGCTGTACTTATATCTGCGGTTTACTACGCAAATCAGCTCGCTTTTGAAAAAAGTTTCAAAGAATATTTGCAAAATAGTAGCCGAGCTAAATTGACTGCCTTATTGCCAACTATCAGAGAGAACTTTGATAGATATGGTGAAGATTGGATGACCAGAAAAAGCCCGCATTGGACAAGATTGGTGGGTGAATATCACGGGCGCTCACAGGCCGAAATAGATGAAATGGTAAAACGTCCACCTCGGCGTGGTCCGCCA
This sequence comes from Pseudoalteromonas luteoviolacea CPMOR-1, assembly GCF_001625685.1. GTDB lineage: Bacteria > Pseudomonadota > Gammaproteobacteria > Enterobacterales > Alteromonadaceae > Pseudoalteromonas > Pseudoalteromonas luteoviolacea_K. The sequence goes on from NZ_AUYC01000020.1 coordinate 77,636, forward strand.
AGGCATCATCGTTCAGAAAGTGGTAAACCAAATGCAGATGCGAAGTTACCTGAGCGAAGAATAGGAAGAGAAGAGCGTCCACCAAGGCATATGCGTGGTGCGCAGTCTCGGTTGGTGTTTAAGTCTGCTAGTGGTGAATTACTAAAAGGCAGAAAGGATAGTAAAAACACCACGCTTTGGATCGATGTGTATAAAAATGAAGATAACACGGGGCCGCTTCTTGGATTTATCGGTCTCGAAAATGGGCTTGAAATTAGTAACTCGCTAGACTCATTGTTTGCAAGTAGACAGCAACACTGGTTTTTAGGGATTGCTGTCATAGCAATGTTGGTAAGTAGCTTATTGGCAATCCCTTTCAGTCGCTTCTTAGTTGCGCCAGTCTTGTCTCTCAGAGCCGCGGCGAAAAAAATAGCTGCGGGTAATTACGAGCCGCCATTTAAATCATTCAGCAAAGATGAACTAGGGTTACTCGCAAAGGATCTGAATACATTGGCAATCACGCTGGCTGATAACCTGCAATCTCGTCAGCAATGGATAGCCGACATTTCTCATGAATTAAGAACACCGATCGCTGTGTTTAAAGCCGAGCTTGAAGGTATGATTGATGGCATTATCGAGTCTGATGAGGCCCAATTACATTCGCTTTATGATGAGATTAATCGTTTAACAAAATTAGTTGACGATTTGCACCAGCTATCTATGTCAGATAGAGGCTCGCTTAGTTACCATATGCAAGAATGTGACATCACTGAGATCATTGGTCATACATTTGACTCACATTTAGCTACACTGAAAAGTAAGCACTTTGAATGGAGTATTGAAGGCCAACCTGAAACCATGTTGTACTGTGACGAGGCTAGGTTGTTGCAGCTATTTGGCAACTTTATGCAAAATACATTACGTTACACAGATTCCAGCGAAACAATACCGGGTAAGATAAAAGTGCTTATTACCTTGCACAAAGATCAAGTGCTTATCCGCTGGCAAGATAGTAGCCCTAGTGTAGACCCTGATTTATTGCCCAAGTTGTTTGATAGGCTTTATCGAGTTGATAAAGCACGGGATCGTGCATCAGGAGGCTCCGGCCTTGGCCTCGCAATTTGTGCCAGCATAGTGCAAGCGCACAGCGGAACGATAACAGCAACTGCAAGCGAGTTAGGCGGTGTAAGTGTAGATGTGACATTGCCCGTAATAAAATAAGTTAACGTCGAATTAGGTTCATGGCACTATGTATCATACTGATTGAAACCTAGCGCGCTAAAAAGTAAAACGACTAAGGTATAAAAATGATTAAGCAGAAAGTTCTTATCATTGAAGATGAAGAGAAGCTTGCCATAATTTTAGGTAAGTACATAGAACAAGCAGGCTATGAGTTTGAGATTGTAATGGATGGTGCCGATGCGCTCAGCAAAGTACGGACATTTGCGCCAGACATTATTCTCCTAGATTTGATGCTGCCATCCGTCGATGGCATTGAAATTTGTACACAAGTACGTAAAGACTCCGCTGTGCCAATCATCATGACTACTGCAAAAGTTGAAGAAATTGACCGCTTACTGGGTTTGGAAGTTGGCGCGGATGATTATGTGTGTAAGCCGTATAGCCCAAAAGAAGTGGTTGCAAGAGTAAAAGCGATATTAAGACGGACTAATAATAGCTTGCCGATACAAACGGGCTTAATACTTGATGAAGAGACATTGTTTGTGAATTATAACGGTCAACGCACTGATCTGACGCACGTTGAGTTTATGCTGTTACAAACCATGTTTAAGCATCCAGGCCGTGTTTATAATAGAGCAAGGCTAATGGACTCGATTTATGATGACGACCGCGTCGTGAGTGACCGAACTATTGATAGCCATATAAAAAAAATCAGGAAAAAACTTCAAGATATTGCGCCGGAGAGTGAGTTTATCCATTCTATTTATGGGGTAGGTTATAAATTTGAAGTGATGTAAATGGAAGACGTTACACCTTGGCAGCAACAGTTTTGCAATGAGCATAAGCTGCCAATTACTTATATATCTCAATTTGACCACGCCCTGTCGTGGTTTAAAAAAGAGGTTTTAGATCAGTCTAATCCCCTGTGTATTGCCGTAAGCGGCTGCCAAGGTAGTGGTAAGTCAACGCTTTCTGCCTACTTTGTTGCCTATCTAAAAAGCCAAGGGAAAATGGCTGAGTCAGTATCAATCGATGACTTCTACTTTTCCAAAGCGAAGCGGCTGGCTTTATCTAAACAGTACGCACCTCCGTTTGTGACGCGAGGGGCACCAGGTACACATGATATTGAACAAGCAATTACTGCTGTTAACCGCTTTAAGCAGGGCAAGCCTTTTGTTTTACCTCGATTTGATAAAGCGATGGATGATCCTCATCCTGAGGAAAAGTGGACGTCAGTCAACACTAAACTCGATGTGTTAGTCGTGGAAGGTTGGTGTTTGGGCTTACCGCATCAAACAGCAGCACAGCTAACTGAAAGCTGTAATGCGTTTGAGGCTCAAGGTGATCCGGAGCGACTGTATCGCTCACAAGTAAATTCTTTTCTAAAGACGGATTATCAACGGTTGTTTCGGCTATTTGATAGGTTGGTTTTTTTGAATGGGCAAAGTTTTGAGCATGTTTTGCGATGGCGTTTAGAACAAGAGCACAAATTAATCGAACGCTGCGGTAAAGGGATGAGCGAGCAGCAGATAGAAGCGTTTATTCAGCCATTTCAAAGGTTGACTGAGTGGGGGATTAAAACGCTGCCTGATAGGTGTGATTTAGAGTTGGTGTTAAGTAAAGATCGAAGCATCATATTAAATAACGACTATAAACAATAAGGGCTCTTTATTTAGAGCCCTTTATTAAAAAGCGATAAGCCAATACTGCTTAGCTATCAATTAGGTCTTCTACACCTACGATCAACCAAGGCGCATCACCTTGATTTTTGCGTTCTAAGTGCCAAACCTCATGAATAGGCTCTTCTTGCATATCACCTTGGTCGCGGTATTTACCACGGAACATAACACTGATTTCCCACTTTTCAGCGCTGACGTCTGCACGAGCTAGCTCTGCATCAACAAACATCACTTCAGTTTCTACGTCACCTTGTTGCTCACGTTCTTGGCGAAATTCTTCTACGAGCTCAGGGCTTAGGTATTCAGACATTGTTGCATAGTCTTTTTTGTTCCAAGCCGTCTGGATAGTTTGGTAATGCGATCGTGCACCTTGAAGGAAGCCATTCACATCGAAATCACGAGGTAAGTTAAATGGTACGCCCTGTTGCGCACCAAAACCGCCAGCTGCTTGATTAGCCTGAAATTGCTGTGGCTGAGAGAACTGTTGGTTTTGCTGTTGTTGAGCAAAGTTAGGCGCGCCAGCCATTTGTGGCTGCTGTTTTTTACGCATAAAGCCCATGATCACTTTGAATAGCACAAATGCAGCGATAGCGAACAGGATCATTTCAAGGAATTGGAAACCCTCGAAATCGTCGCCCATCATTGCCGCGATTAAACCACCAGCTAAAAGGCCACCTAATACACCGGCCATAATACCTTTTTTGCTCGATTTTTTCTTTGCGCCTTGCTGTGCTGCAAGTGATTTAGTATCAACCTGCTTTTTTTGTTGCACAGTTGAAGTTTGATGTGTTTTACCTTTTTTCTTGCTGCCAAACTTTTTACGCGCTTCAGCGTCAAAAGCCGTTGCAAACAACATTGAAACGATAGTCAATAAAACAAAAAATTGTTTCATGGTTTTCCTCTAAGTTTAAATACTGTGTCACATTCTAATGAAAATAAAAAAGAAATTGAACTGAAATAGGGCGGTTATAGGAACAAATAGGGCGCTTGTCGCGCCCAGTTTTATAGCCATTGTAAGGAGTTGTTGACTTCACCTTGATATTTTTCAAGTGGAGTGCCTAATTTAGCTACCAAAATGGTATCGGCATTAGCGCCTTTGTTAATTGAACCGCTAAATCGACTGTCATTAAACTCGGTATCACCTTGGCGATAGTCGTTTTTATCACTTGGTACAATAAACACCGTCATAGGGCCATGATCAGATTGAAAAATTAGATGTAAGCTGCGCTGACCTTTAAAATTACAGAACGTGGCGTAGGTTACTTTCCCTGGTAAAGATTCCAGTTTGCCACCGAGCATAGCCAACTTTTCATTGACAATTTGCAGGTTAACTTCTTTGTTTAACTTTAATGCACTTTCTTCATAATACACATGTTCAAGGGCGTGCTCTCCTGCATACAGTGGTGCGTGTACAGCAGTGCTGAAATATACCATTACAGCCAGTGCCACCGAAGCCGCTGATGCGATAGGGACGGTGAAGCGTCTATACCAAGCCAGTTTAACCACATTATCCGAAGAATGTGTTGCTGGTTTTTCATCCGCTTCTATATTAGCAAGTAACTTTGCTTGTAAGCCTTCTGGTACAGGTACCTCTAGCGCATCGCCGAGCAGGGCATCAAAATCCTGCATCTCTTCAACTAAGCGCTTTTTAGCCGGATCTTGCTTTGCCTCATCCGCTAGGTGTTGATCGCTTGGATCGGCGAACAGGCGACGGCGAAATTCTAAATCATCCATCAGTTTGATGCCCCCTTTGCTGATTCATTCACGTTAGTTAATGCCTCTTTTAGCTGATTTCTCGCTCTATACAATCTGGTCATAACTGTATTTTTGTTTAACTCCAAAATCTCTGCGATTTCATCACCAGAGCACCCCATGACCACTTGAAGCAATAAAGGTTCTCTATACTCGGAAGCTAACTGGTTAATCTGTCTTTGGACAACCGTTTGCTCCATTTCATCGTCTAGTGCTGTGCTTTTGGTATCGACTAAGGTGTCATTTTCAACATCAGCATAATCAAATTGTTTTCGTTCAAAACGACGTGCGTTCTCTCGTCGTAATATGGTTAATAACCAAGACTTAGCAGCTTTTTCATCCTGAAGTGCATCTAGTGAGCGCCATGCACGTAAAAATGTTTCCTGAACCAAGTCTTCTGCAATAGTTGGGTCCTGGCATAACCAATAAGCAAAGCGATATAACTCAGTATGGTAAACCTGAACCAAAGATTCGTAACGTTTTTGTTTTTGGGTCATGCTAACTAGACCTTGCCTTTAGCAATATTATTTCACTTTTCGCCATATTTTTTAGTAAAGCGTCTCTAGGCGACTCTTAGCGTCTGATTTTGAACGCTTTTTAATTTTACTCATATGATTATATAGCGTTACGAGATCGACCTGTTGTTTATTTGCACTATAAAGGGATGCTTGCAACTTTGCAATTTCTTCCCTAATTTCGGTCGGCTGCTGGCTGATCCAAGATTTTAGCGGCTGTTTATAAGCGAGCTCTACATATTCTCGCAATAGCGTGTAAAACTGTCGGTTTTCATTTTGCTTGGCCACTTTTCCAAGTTGTTTTAACGTATCCTGTGCATTTGTATTGTCTGGGTCCTGACTATTTTTTGCGGGGGCTTGCACTGGCGTATGTGGTTTTCTTAACAGCATTACAACCAGAGTAATTAACCAAAGTGCATAGCCTGAGCCCGTTAACACCCAATCTCCCCAAGATTTGTCGGCTTCTTTGTAAATGATTGTCGGTTCAACCTGATTACTCGGCGCGACAGGTTGCATAGTTGCGTTGGGTTGCGGCTGTACTGTTGTCGTCTGTGGTTGATTTGGATCCGCGATAACTTCAACGGTTCTTGCTGGCAATGTAGCATATTGGATGCGATTTATTACGGTATTAAACCATGGCAATTTAATCTCAGGGAGTGTGTAAGTACCAGGCTTTTGTGGGAGTAGGGCATAAGAAGCAATCATTTGCGAAATGACTCGGCCATCTCTTGCCATTTGATTTCGGTCGGTTTCATCTGGGTAAATTCTAAACCCATCAACACTAGGAATTTCTATATCTGGCATTTGTTCTTTTGTGATACCCAGAGCTGTCAGAGTAAAGGTTCTCGTGATCGGTGAACCTACCACAACTTGTTTATCTTCCGGCTGCCATTCTTCTGCCAAGTTCACTAACTCACTAGGCAGCCATGCACCTCTATAGTCATTTGGAATAGGCTTCACCTCAACGTCAATAGATTCTCCAACAGCGCTTACCGCCATTCTGCGATATCCTTCACGAACTTGGCCGTTAAAAATAGGGCCTTCCACTGTGAAGTTACCACTTTTTTGCGGTTGAATGAGGTACTTACGGGTTATCACTCGGTAGCGACGACCATCGACGACTTCATAGGCTTCTTCTTGTTGTCCCATCGCTGTGATGGAGCCTTCATTCATTGTGGGCTGGGTCATTTGCGCATCAAGCAAATCCTTACCAATGAATAGCTTAACTGTGTATAAAGCAGCTTGCTGTACATACAAAGACTGCGGTGCCAGCTCCGTTGTGACAAAGATATCTTTTTGTTGGCTATCATCTGACTCTCTTGCTACTACGCGTAAGTTAATAGGCTGAGATTTGATGCCTGAGACTTCAAATGCAGGAAGAGTAAACTCACCTGCGCTTCTGGACATGACTTGCATTTGCCAACTGGTTGCACTGCTCATACTACCATTGACTATTTGAGTACGAGAGCTGGTACTGATTGGTCCAGTAACAAAGTTTTTCGCTATGGCAGAAGTATCAGGCATTTGACCTGATACCTTACCATTGGCTTCAATGGTTAAAGTAAAGTATTCACCAACCAAAACTGGGTTTTTATCCACGCTGGCGGTGAGTCTGTCTATGGCCAAAGTGGGCAGCGCGACAGCGAATAAAATAAAACAGATAGCAAATCGCATTACCATGATTTTTCAGCTCCTACTGGTTGTCTTTGTTGTTGTCTTTGTCTTGATTCCAAAAGCATTTTATTTTTCAGCAAAATGGCAGGATCGTCAGGTACTCTTCGAAGTAGTTGGTCCAACTGTTGTGCTTTTTCTTTTTCTTCAGGTGTTAGCTCTCTCATCTCAGATTGCGCCATCTGCTGCGCCTGCTGATCTTCTGATAGCTCACTTTGAGGTGTTTGCTGTGGCTGTGCTGATTGCTTTTGCTCTTCAGCTTGCTCGCCTTCTTCACCTTCTTCACCTGTTTGTTTGTCGGCTAACTCTGGCTCATTTTGATTTTCAGATTGCTCATCACTTTGAGATTGCTCTGACTGTTCGGTATTCTCTTGCTCAGACTCATCCCCTTGTTCATCTTGAGATTGACTCTGTTGCTCGTTTTGATCAGCTTGTTCTTGCTTTTCACTTTCGCCTTGTTGTTGGTCGTTTTGCTGCTCAGAGGATTGCTCTTGTTGATCTTGCTTATTTTGATCCTGATTCTGTTGAGACTGTTGATCTCTCATCTGCTCAAGTAACTCTTTATTTTCTTGTGCTTGTGTAAAGGCAGGATTTATTTTTAAAGCACTATCATATGCCTCAATAGCCTCGTCGAGCTTGCCTAAGTGTGCCAGTGCATTACCAAGGTTATATTGGCCAATAGCGGTATCTGATTGCTGCAATGTTTTAGCAGCTTGTTCGTATAATCCTTGTTTGTATTGAGCTGCGCCACGCAATGTCGCATCCTGTGCAGCACTGGCTTGGTCAAAGTGTTCATCTTGGTAGGCTGACAGCGCGTTTTGATCTGTATTTTTGAACCAAGATTGCCAATCCGCAGCATAGGTAGGTGAACTTGGTAGATAGGCGATGACGCAAATTACCAGCGTCACTGCATTGTTACGAAATGCCAAGAGCGCAAGTGGAATAATGGCAAATAATAGGTATTGACCTGCATCGACGCGCCAAAGTGTTTCGTTTGGTTCATTGGGGGATTCAATGTCCTGTGTATCCTCAATCGCAAAGGTTTCAATATCTGAATTATCCGGCGAGTAAGTCGCATACTGGCCACCTAAGCGCTGGGCTAAAGAGCGTAACCGTTCAGCGTAAAGCTTAGGTACAACGATTTGTCCATATCTGTCTTTTAAGAACCCTCCTTCAGGTACGCTGATAGGAGCACCTTGAGCAGTGCCAACGCCATAAATATGAAGCCTGTAACCCGAACCGCTCAGCATACTTTGTATATCTTGCGCATCTTCTGGCTCAATTTCATCTGTAATCAAAATGATTTCGCCGGATGGGTAACCTGCCTGTTCAAGCAGCGTCTTTGCTTGGTCAATACCTGCAAGCACGTTGGCGCCTTTTCCTGGCATAATGTCTGGGCTAATACTTGGAACTAGATTCTCTAGGGTGTTTATGTCGCTCGTTAGTGGCGACACAATGAAGGCATCTTGAGCATAAGCAACCAAAGCAGTGTCACCCTCACGAAATTGCTGCAACATATCAAGTGTCTTAAATCTTGCTTGTGTGAGCCTATTTGGTGCAATGTCCGTGGAGTACATTGAGTAGGACATATCCATCACCAATACTCTTGCTTGCTTGGCTGAAAACACTGGCACACTTTGCTTTTCAATGCTTGGGCCCGCCGCGGCCAATATACCAAGTAAAAGTATGAGACTGGTCAACCAAGATGAATGATTTGACTTTGCCTGCTTGCCTTCGGTCAAAACAATTTTGGCTAGGTGTGGCGCGATCAACTGAGATTGTTTACTGCTGGATTTTTTATACCACTGCAAAAAGCAGATGATACTCCAGGGTAATAGTAGCCACAGTAAGTCAGGTCTAATAAATTGAAATTCGGTCATATTAATTACCTCGCCTCCATTGCATTGCAAAGCGAATGAGCAGCGCTAATCCCCAAATAGCGATGGCCGCTAAAAGTGGGATATAAAATAATGCGATTTTAGGTCGGAATGTTTCATCTTCTGCTGAGATGGGCTCTAAGTTATCTAATTCAGAGTAAATTTGTTGTAGACCTTGCACATCTTTTGCTCGGAAATAACGGCCACCTGTTTCAGTTGCAATATGAGTCAGTGTTTGCTCGTCAATACTTGCACCAGACATATTACCCAAAGAGAAGAACCCGCGATTTCTTCGGCCATCTGAGCCGACACCAATGGTATAGACCTTTATTCCTTCTTCTCTGGCTAAAATGAGCGCTTCTTCAGGTTGTAAGTTGCCTGCGGTATTTTGGCCATCAGTGAGTAATATTAGAATACGGTTACTCTCTTCTTTTTGATTGAAGCGTTTAACTGCAAGGCCTAATGCATCGCCAATGGCTGTGGCTCTACCCACTAAACCAATTTGCGATTCTTGTAGCATTTGGCTTACTGTGTTGATGTCTTTGGTTAAAGGTGTTTGTAAAAAAGCCGTATCCGCGAACAAAATCAAGCCAAGTCTATCGCCTTGCCTTTGTTCTATAAAGTCGCCTAAAACTGCTTTGACAACCGACAGTCTATCTATATAACGGCCGTTATATTCCATGTCTTCTTCGGCCATTGAATGTGATAGATCCACCGCCATCATGATGTCTCTGCCTTCACTGGGTAACGTAATTGGGTCATCCAACCAAGTCGGATTACTCAAAGCAGTCACTAGCAGCAACCAAATGAGCATTTCCAGCCAGTTTTTCTTGTGAGATAAAACCTGTTCCTGCGTGCCTATAGCGCCCAAAGTAGCATAACTGGGCATGCGGATTTTTTGCTGTGTCTGTTGCGCAACAGGTTTGAGTCTGGCGATAATCCATGGGAGTGGAAGCAATAAAAAAGCCAATGGCCACTCAAATTCAAACATCTAAGCGCTCCTTGGTTTTAAAGGTCTTAATTGCCATCATAAGTTGTTCAATTTGTTCGTTGTTATTATCTGTTCTATATAAAGCGGTAATATCTTGCTCTGTGAATTGCGCTTTCGATACAGCATTTAATGTATGGCACCAGTTAGCGCTCGATTGAGCGGCAGCAGACGCACCATAATAGTGTTTAGCCAGCCTTTTTACTATGCCATGCAAAGCAAGGGCATCTTGCTGATGTTTTTGGCTTAATTGGATTGCTTCTCTTTTGGCTGCACCAAACTGCCAGTTTTTATAGAGCCAAACAGCCAAAGCAACAATGACAATAATTGAAACGCAAATAAGTGCCCACATTGGCAAAGATAAAGGCCACCAGCTCACTTGTTCTGGTGGCATGACATCGTGTAGGGCATCTAGTGGAGATTGATTCATTACAGTTACCTAGTGAGCTGAGTTTCTAAGGGAATGTCCGCAGAAAAATTAAGCATAGTCATACCTGCACGCTGCAAACGTTTGAGGCGAACGCTGAATACTTGCTGCGCGCGTTTGGCAAATTTATCTCTAAATTGCTTATCGCTAAGCGGGAGCGTCCAAGTATTTTGAGTGCCTTGGATCTCAATGGCTTGGCTATAGGCTGGCAAAGTATGCTCAAAAGGGTCACTTACTTGGCACCCGATCAGTTCACAGTGTCGACTCAAGCCTTCTAGGAGCGAAAAGCTTTCATCATTAAGGTTTGAAAAATCAGAAACCAAGTAAATTAAACTGCCTGGTTTTGCTAGATGTTTCAGTCTTTTTAGGTTGTCATTGAAACGGCTTGCGCTTGCGCTATCTCGATTAGCGAGGCTCGTTTCATGCACATCACACAGTTGGTGGCAAAAAGCGAGTACGCCTTTGTCTCTGGCAGTCGGTTTGAGCTCGTGGTGGCTATGTTCTGAAAATACCACACCACCGAGTCTGTCACCGCGCTGCGAGGCTGACCAAGCGACTAATGCACTTAAATGGGCTGCCTGCACTGATTTCAGTAGGAGCTGACTGCCAAACAGCATGCTGTTTGACAGATCAGTAAAGATGAATACTGGGCGTTCTTTCTCTTCTTGATACAGCTTTGTGTGTGCTTCACCTGTACGAGCTGTGACGCGCCAATCTATTGCGCGAATATCGTCGCCGTATTGGTACTGACGAACTTCGGCAAACTCCATACCTCTTCCTTTGTGTGGTGCAAGGTATTGTCCCGCTTGTGCGCTGCGTATTTGGCCTTTCGGTTTTAAATCGAGCAGGCGGGATTTGCTTTTATAATAAAGCAGTTCTTTTAGCCCAAGTTCAACGCCATTGGTATGACAGTTTTTAAACCAGTTTTGGATATCAATATTTGCTTTCATAGATCGAGCTTATACTTTAAGGGACTGGCACTAACTCAAGGATTCGGCTAATTACCTGATCTTTCGTAATACCGTCTGCTTGTGCTTCATAGCTCAAAATAATGCGGTGTCTCAATACGTCATGTAAAACAGCTTGTATATCATCTGGTGTAACGAAGTCTCGCTGTTGTAACCACGCATGGGCACGTGCACATTTATCCAATGCAATTGTGGCGCGCGGACTGGCACCTAGCTCTATCCATGTACCTAGTTGGGCATCAAGCGCGGCGGCTTCACGGGTAGCAATAATTAGTTGAACTAAATATTGTTCTAACGGTTCTGCTAAATGTAGTTCTAGCACCTTCTTTCTTGCTTCAAAAAGCGTCTGTTGGCTAATTGGGCTAAATTCCACAGCTTCTGTACTGAGTGCTTCGCCACGGGTGAGTCGCAGTATCTCTAATTCAGTTTGTGCTTGCGGGTAATCAATATTGAGGTGCAACAAGAATCGGTCTAACTGTGCTTCAGGGAGCGGATAGGTCCCTTCTTGTTCAAGCGGGTTTTGGGTTGCCATAACCAGGAATAATTCAGGTAATGGATAGGTAGTCTTACCTACTGTAACTTGTCTTTCTGCCATCGCTTCTAGTAGAGCTGATTGAACCTTAGCAGGTGCACGGTTGATCTCATCCGCGAGTACAAGGTTATGGAACAGAGGGCCTTTCTCAAATACAAACTCACTGGTTTGTTGTCTGTAGATGTCAGTGCCGGTGATATCAGCAGGTAATAAGTCTGGGGTAAACTGAACACGCTGGAAACTGCCTTCAATGCCTTTGGCAAGCGCGTTGACAGCTCTGGTTTTAGCAAGACCAGGTGGGCCTTCCACTAATAAATGACCATCAGCTAGGATAGCGATTAATAGTGCTTCAGTGAGGTCAGGTTGACCAATAATTTGTGTATCTAAGTATTTTTTTAATTCAGTAAACTCATTAACTGCCATGCTTGTTTGTCCTTGTTATGACAAATTTGTTGCTTATTTATATGGATTGAAACGAAAAACTCAAGCTTTTGAGGTGTAATTTCACACTTTTCTTAGACTCTTTTTTTTTGTTTAGTTCCATATTTTTAATATATTTTTCAGATGCTTTTTGATTTGTTTAAAAATCACGCTAAGTTTAATTTGCGCTGTGATTTTTACAGACTATTTCCATTTTTCTATTGGCAGAATGGATTCGGTTGTTTAGAATCGAGTTAAAATAACAGGTCAGACCTGTCAGCGGGAGAGCAAATTCATGTCTGAACAAAACATTCTAAAAACAATAAACGGAGACCGTATTGCCATTGTCAGTGGCTTACGTACTCCTTTCGCGAAACAAGCTACTGCTTATCATCATGTGCCTGCACTCGATCTGGGTAAAACTGTGGTCAATGAGATGCTAGAGCGATTGAATATCGATAAAAAAGAAATCGACCAGCTCGTATTTGGTCAAGTAGTACAAATGCCAGAAGCGCCAAATATTGCACGTGAAATCGTGTTAGGCACGGGTATGCCGGTCTCTGTTGATGCTTATTCTGTTTCTCGCGCCTGTGCAACTAGCTTTCAGGCTGTGGCGAATGTTGCGGAGTCCATTATTGCGGGCCATAGTGCAGTAGGTATTGCCGGTGGTGCTGATTCGTCATCTGTCCTTCCGATTGGTGTCAGTAAAAAGTTGGCAGGTAGCTTAGTTGATCTCAACAAAGCAAGAACTTTGAGTCAGCGCTTAAAAATCTTCTCTAAATTACGTCTAAAAGATTTATTACCTGTTCCACCTGCAGTTGCAGAGTATTCAACTGGCCTATCAATGGGTGATACTGCAGAGCAAATGGCAAAAACGCATGGGATCAGCCGTGAAGAACAAGATGCGTTAGCACACCGTTCGCACTCATTAGCTGCAAAAGCGTGGGATGAAGGTCTTTTATCACCCGAGGTGATGACTGCGCATGTTGAGCCTTATAAAAGCTTTATCGACAGAGACAACAATATACGCGCAAACTCTTCGCTTGAAGGTTATGCAAAGTTGCGTCCAGTATTTGATAGGAAGCATGGCTCGGTTACGGCTGCTAATGCAACGCCATTGACTGATGGTGCAGCCGCTGTTTTGATGATGAGTGAGAGCAAAGCAAAAGCACTTGGTTATGAAATTCTTGGCTATGTACGTTCCTATGCCTTCTCTGCAATCGGTGTGCATGAAGATATGTTAATGGGTCCAGCACATTCGACCCCATTGGCATTGGATAGAGCTGGTATTGAACTGAAAGATCTGGATTTGATTGAGATGCATGAAGCGTTTGCAGCACAAGCACTGGCTAACGTTAAGATGTTTGCCTCTGATAAGTTTGCCCAAGAAAAGTTGGGACGCAGTAAAGCCATTGGTGAGATAGACATGGATAAATTCAATGTTAATGGCGGCTCACTGGCATATGGGCATCCATTTGCTGCAACGGGTGCCAGACTTATCACACAAAGTTTAAATGAATTAAAACGCCGAGGTGGTGGGCTTGCATTGACAACTGCATGTGCAGCTGGTGGTTTAGGTGCGGCTTTTGTATTGGAGAGTGCATAAATGTCAGTATTTAATTATGAATTAAACAGCCACCAAGTTGCTTTGGTGACCATTGACGTGCCTGGCGAGAAAATGAATACACTTCGTGATTCATTTGCTGATGAGCTATTAGAAGTGCTTGAGCAAGGTAAAAATGATGACGTAACAGGCATGGTGTTCGTCAGCGGTAAAACAGACAACTTTATCGCCGGTGCAGACATCAAAATGCTTGATAATGCCAATACTCGTGAGGATGCGCTGCGTTTGTCTGAAATGTGTCAGCAGGCATTTTTCAAAATGAAATCCCTACCATTCCCAACGGTAGCTGCGATTCATGGTGCTGCGCTCGGTGGTGGATTAGAGTTTGCATTAGCATGTGACTACCGAGTGTGTACGACTGATGATAAAACCAAGCTTGGTTTACCTGAAGTGCAACTCGGGTTATTACCCGGTGGCGGTGGGACACAAAGACTACCAAAGTTGGTTGGTATCCAAAAAGCGCTTGAGTGGATGTTAACAGGCAAGCAGGTAAGAGCGAAGCAAGCTGCTAAAACTGGTTTAGTTGATGAGAGTGTACCTCACAGTATTTTGATGGATGTTGCTGTTAAATTGGCTCGAAAAGGTAAGCCTAAAACACGTAAGCCTAAGCTAGACAAATTAAGCCAGTTATTGGAATCGAATCCTTTTGGCCGCAACATTATTTTCAAAAAAGCACAAGAAAATGTTGAGAAGAAAACAGGGGGCCATTACCCAGCACCATTGGCAATCATTAAGGCTGTTCGTGCGTCTGTAGAGCTTGATGAACTTAAAGCATATAAAACGGAAGCTGAAGGGTTTGCAGATCTTGTGATGACTGAAGTTTCACGTTCTTTGCGTGGTATTTTCTTTGCGACGACAGAAATGAAAAAAGAGTGGCAAAGCGATGATACTGCAAAAATTGAGCGAGCGGCTGTACTTGGCGGTGGGTTAATGGGAGCTGGGATCACGCACGTAAGCGCGGCAAAGGCGGGTGTACGTGTGCGCATTAAAGACGTTGCACATCAGGGGATCAGTAACGCACTTAACTATAGCTATAAGATCCTGTCTAAAAAGCAAAAGCGTCGTATTTTATCTAAAGCACAAATGCAATCAACAATGAATAGCATCACGGGCACAACCGATTATAGTGGCTTTGAGCATATTGATATCGTGATTGAAGCGGTGTTTGAAGATCTTGCTTTAAAGCAGGGGATGGTGGCTGATATTGAGCGTGAATGTGCAGAGTCGACCATTTTTGCCAGTAATACATCGTCACTTCCTATTGCTCAAATCGCTGAAAAGGCTGCACGACCTGAGAATGTCATTGGTTTACACTATTTTTCTCCAGTGGAGAAAATGCCGCTGGTAGAAATCATTCCTCACGAGGGTACTTCAGAACAAACCATTGCCAAAACAGTTAATTTTGCACGCAAACAGGGTAAAACCCCCATTGTGGTAAAAGATAAAGCAGGGTTCTATGTCAATCGAATTCTTGCGCCTTATGTTAATGAGGCGGCTAACCTGTTGCTTGCTGGAGAACCAATTGACAAGATAGATCAGGCGCTTGTTGAATTTGGTTTTCCTGTAGGACCTCTTGCATTACTTGATGAAGTGGGTATCGATATTGGCTCTAAGATAGCACCAATTCTCGAAAAAGAGTTAGGAGAGCGATTTAAAGCGCCTAATGCATTTGAGCGCATGATTGACAATAAGCGTCTGGGCAGAAAGACCGGTCGTGGCTTTTATACCTATGAAGGTAAAAAAGGCAAAAAGGTGGATGAGTCAGTTTATGATTTACTTGGTATCACGCAAGCACCTCGTTTAAATAAGCAAGAAATTGCTAATCGTTGTGTTGCGCAAATGCTGAATGAAGCATCTCGCTGTTTAGATGAAGGGATCATCGCCTCTGCGAGAGACGGTGATATAGGTGCCATTTTTGGCATTGGTTTCCCGCCATTCTTAGGCGGCCCGTTCAGCTATATGGATAAACGTGGCATCAATAAGGTGTGTTCAGAGTTATCTACGTATGCAACCGAAAATGATGTGTTTACCCCATCAGAACCATTAAAAGCGAAAGCGGAAGCAGGTGAAGCTTACTACAGCTAACATGTTAACAAGAGAAAACGCCGTACAATACGGTGTTTTCTTTTACTCGATATTTTGTCCTACGTAAAGCTGTCCAATTTAACATTGCCATTTAGATCACATTTGGCTTTCTAATTTAAATCGCTATTCCTCGTATTGAAGTCAAATGCCTCTTCCTTTAACGAGTTCCCTTCTTGAACTTTAATCAATAGCATAGTGTCTTTGGTTGTACTATTTTTGATCGCTTTTGCTGTTCTTGTTGAAAAAAGGTATCTAAACGAAGCTCACTCAAATTCGCTTTTTATTATTCAGCCTTTTTTATGCCTTAGTTGTTGATGTTTACTTTACGGATTATGTTGCTTACTTAGTCTAAGTAGATGCTTTCTTTATATCCGCAGAAATCAATATATACCAACCAGTTTGTTCTGTTTGAACAAAATGCATCAATTAGCTAGAGGAAATAGGGTCAGCTGAGTAAGAATCTGGCAGGTCAGTAATAGAAATTCATATGCAAAGTAAATATATAATTCTTAATATTTTATCATCCACTAGGTGGTGCTTTTATATAGCTTGAAATTCAATAAAAGAATAATACGAAAAACATAAAGAAACTGATGGTTGCAATTGCACTTTTAAGCCCGTTTTATGTCGCAGCTGCCGAGCAAACTTATACGGCTTATGGCTATTCAAACGGGCAGGCACAAGCGTATACAGGGTATTATGCAAAATGGAAAAACTTAACGGTAGTAAGCATGAGTTGCTATCAAAGAACAATTCAACCTAGTTGGTGTTGCGATGCTACGCTTCGATAAAAATTAAACATACTCATTAGATAAATTAGTTGTCGTCATCGAAATGGAGCTTCCGATATTATAATGGCTCAGTTGAAAAAACTTGTAAACTCAGAGTGGTCAGCAGAACGTCGTGTTCAAATGTAGTTTAGCCTCGGTTATAAGTGCTACGTAGCAGATGAGGATTAAGCCAGATCAGTATTCTGATATAGCAGCATGCAGGTGAAAGAGAGCTACTGTGTAGCTCTCTTTTTTGGATTAGTGACCGTAGAACGTGATTGTCCAGCCAGTCAGTAGACCTGGTTTGGTATTGTTAGGTTGGACTTTATCACTGCGCTGTGGAGTGACTGTGATAGTGTCTTCAACAAATTTACCTGTGCCAAGGTCGTATACTCTTTCAGACCATCCATCTTTAGCATTCGTATCAATGATACGTA
Organism: Pseudoalteromonas luteoviolacea CPMOR-1; assembly: GCF_001625685.1. Lineage (GTDB taxonomy): Bacteria > Pseudomonadota > Gammaproteobacteria > Enterobacterales > Alteromonadaceae > Pseudoalteromonas > Pseudoalteromonas luteoviolacea_K. Next base: position 94,542 of record NZ_AUYC01000020.1, read on the forward strand.
GCTTCCAGTCACCTTTTGCAGATTCGCCATAGAAGTGATTAGACAAAATTGGATTGCCATTAAACCCGTTACCTTCAATATCGGTACCAGCAGTTAAAATCACACTGCGAGTATTACTCGGTGAAATAAGCTCGATAGATAGGTCACCAAGGCGGTCATGCTCTAGGTTTAAGTTTACTCGCACACCTTCGACAGTGAGCTCTTCATTCTGTGTATGCACAGACTCAGTGCCAGAGAAGTCACCATCATAGATAAATGCGTCAGCAGCCACTGGTACATCGTAAGATTTAACTTGTAACTCACCAAGAATTGGACCTGTTAGCAGTGCTTTTTCTACAGCTGCATCCACATTAGCTAAACCAAAACCATAGTCGTAGTGGAAAGATAAACCAGCACCATTTACTTGCCACGCAGGAATTGCTTCGTATTCACCAATCATTCGTGGTTTAGAGTCTGCATCTACTTGAGTTGCCGTTGTGATCATCAGGTGTCTAACATCACGCCATGAAAGTTGGTGGTTAGCTGACATGACAAGCGCAATTGCGCCAGAAAGTGCCGGTGCAGCAGCCGAAGTACCATTCATATTAAAGGTGTACAATGGGTTTTCACATTGAGTTTCGGTGGCATCAGTACATGTTTTTGGTAAATCTGTTGTTACGGTCGCTGGGCTATAGCGTCCCCACTCACCAGCAGGTGCGGTAAGTAGAACAGCTGATCCTCCTGTTGAGTAGGCCGCAAGGTTACCCTTAGCATTCAATGCTGAAACAGTTAAGTTCCAGAAGTTCGCATTTATTGGATCGGCTAAAGATGCATCATATGCTGGTAGTGCATAACCATTTGGGTAGATTAAAGTGAGTAGTCCATTATCTCTGTCTAACCAGCGACCACCCATGAAGTGATCATTACCTGCCGCTTTTACGGCCATAGCACCGCGTCCACCATGACTTTCTGTTACTGCAATTTTAGTCACGTTGTCTAGGTTATCAAAATACTCGCGATAGTCGCCATAAATACTCGCGTCAGCAAATGTGTAACCGATACTTTGGTTTATTACGCGCGCATCTGTATGCTTGTTCATTGGTTGGACTGCACCATCCATATCCATGACTGCGCGAATTGCGAAGTCCAGATCAGCGTAGTTACCCTCTTTACCGATAAGGTTTGCACCGGTTAGCGTTGCAGCAGGTGCAACACCACGGCCACCTTGACCGTTAAACGCAGCCGCTGCAGCAATACCTGCAACCATAGTACCGTGGTTATCTACTTTAACACGGCCTCGTGACTCGTACTCATAGATATATGGGTTCGGATTTAGTGTGTCTCCTTGAGCCATATTTGGCGCAAGATCTGGGTGATATGTGGCAAGGCCATCATCAATAATCGCGATGTTGATCCCTTGACCTAAAATACCGCGACGATGTGTAAAATCTAGATTCAAATCAATGCCAGCAACACCTGGTGTAATTGCACCTGCATGTTGTCCATTATTTTGAAGGTGCCATTGATGTACAACAAGAGGGTCGCCGCCAGCTAGCTTATAAGTATACTCCCATACATGCTTAAACGGGTCATATTCTTCAGCGCTGTTGTCAAATGTTTGAGCGTGTGCTTGTCCTAACGCCAATAACAAACCTGCGGTAACAATATTTAATTTATTATTCATTATATTTCCACTTTGTTGATTGTTTGAGTGAATAAACGTTTCATTTCAAAAAAAATAACAAAGATTAAGAAAAAATTTTAATTTTTTAGTGAAAAATTTGATGGGTGTGAAATATACAATGCAATAAAATATCGTTAAGTGGTTCACAGGAAGAGATTTTTGCATGTATTTGGCTAGATTTATTTTATGTAGAAAGAATGTGTTATTAATTAATATAAATAATATCATAAGGTGCATGGTATTATTTGAATTTATAGATTTAAAAGTTAATAAATAATGTTTTTTATTTGCTAATTTATACCAAGCTTTGGGTTGAGTAGGAGACTAAACTTAAATGAGTTGTGTTTATGAACTATAAATAACGGTGGAAGAAGAGAGCTATGTGTATAGCTCTCTTTGGATTGATTAGTGACCGTAGAACGTAATGCTCCAACCCGTTAACTGGCCTGGTTTAGCATTATTTGGTTGTATCTTATCACTGCGTTGAGGAATAACTGTGATTGAATCTTCAACAAATTTACCAGTGCCTAAGTCATACACTCGCTCTGCCCAAGAGTCTTTCGCATTGGTATCAATGATACGTAATTTCCAATCACCTTTAGCTGACTCGCCATAGAAATGATTAGATAAAATGACATTGTTGTTAAACTTGTCACCTTCGATATCAGTACCTGCAGTTAAAATCACACTGCGCGTGTTACTTGGTGAGATGAGCTCGACAGATAAATCGCCAAGACGTTCATGTTCTAGGCTCAAGTGGACTTGTACTGCTTCAACTGTAAGGTCTTCTTTTTGACTGTGAACAGAGTCTGTGCCTGAGAAATCTCCGTCATAAATGAAGGCATCAGTAGCAACTGGCACATCATATGATTTTATCTGCAAATCCCCCATAACTGGGCCTGTTTGCAGCGCTTTCTCTACCGCAGCATCCACATTAACCAAACCAAAGCCATAGTCATAATGGAATGCATGTCCAGCCCCGTTCGTTTGCCAAGCAGGGATTGCTTCGTAATCACCAATCATACGTGGTTTTGAGTCTGCATCTACTTTGGTTGCCGTTGTGATCATCAGGTGTCTAACATCACGCCATGAAAGTTGGTGATTGGCAGACATGATAAGTGCCACGGCGCCTGATAGAGCAGGGGCGGCGGCTGAAGTACCATTCATGTTAAAAGCGTACATTGGGTTTTCGCATTGTGCTTCGCTCGCATCGGTACACCACTTAGGTAAATCTGTAGTGACTGTTGCTGGGCTATAGCGGCCCCATTCACCTGCAGGTGCTGTAAGAAGTACAGCGGAGCCGCCTGTTGAATATGCAGCAAGGTTACCTTTTGCATTCAGAGCAGAAACGGTTAAGTTCCAGAAGTTCGCATTTGTTGGATCTGCAATTGACGCATCATATGCTGGTAGTGCATATCCATTTGGGTAAAATAAAGTAAGCAGACCTTTATCTCTATCTAACCAACGTCCACCCATAAAGTGACTATTACCAGCCGCTTTAACCGCCATTGAACCACGACCACCATGGCTCTCTGTTACTGCTTTTTTAGTTACTGCATCAATATTATCGAAGAAAGCGCGATAATTGCCGTAAATGCTTGCGTCAGAGAAAGAGTAACCAATACTTTGGTTGATGACTCGGGCATCTGTATGTTTGTTCATTGGTTGAACTTCACCGTCCATATCCATGACCGCACGAATTGCTACATCGCGACCTGTGTAGTTCTTGTCTTTACCAATGAGGTTTGCACCCGTTAAAGTCGCTGCAGGCGCAACACCACGTCCGCCTTGACCATTGTATGCGGCAGCGGCTGCAATACCTGCGACTTTAGTACCGTGACTATCGACTGTTAAACGGCCTCTTTTGTTATATTGATAAATATAAGGGTCTGGGTTTAATGTGCTGCCTTGTACAATATTTGGAGCAAGATCTGGGTGATAGGTAGCCAAACCGTCATCAATAATTGCGATGTTAATGCCTTGCCCTAAAATGCCACGACGATGTGTAAAGTCTAAGTTTAAGTCAATGCCTGCTACGCCTGGTGTAATTGCGCCTGCATGTTGACCATTATTTTGTAGGTGCCATTGATGTACAACAAGCGGATCCCCACCAGCTAGTTTGTAGGTATATTCCCATACATGTTTAGAAGGGTCATATTCTTGAGCACTATTATCAAATGTTTGCGCGTTCGCTTGACCTAGAGCCAGTAATAAACCAGCAGTAACAATATTTAACCTGTTGTTCATTGTGTGTTTCCATTTTTGGTTTTCTTGTTTGTTTTATTAAACGCGCTGTTTCCATAAAAATAACAAATAAAGTGAAAAAAATGTTTTTTTGTTTTTTTAAACGTGAATTTTGTGAATGAAAAGCATGTATTAGAGGTGCTTGCAGAATTGAACTAGGTAAGTAGCTAATTCGATTATTGATAAAAAACTCCTAATAAGATTAGGTATTTTGATCGTAAATTGCCTCCGTTGGGTATGAATACTTCTACCTTGATGAATGTAAGGCTATGTAAAGTTCATTGGGTCATTGCATTACTTACCAGTACACTAAAATAGTAATGTAGAGCTAAGCCTATAGGAATAAAATAATGCGGCTAAAAATGGTGTTGGTTGCAACTATGACGAGTTTAATGAGTGGCTGCGTATCAACGCACTACATTGACGAGCACTATGTTGCGAATATCAAAACCCCTCCTACTTGGCAGTACCAACATACCGAGGGAAGCGTTCAGAATGACTGGTTGAATCAAATTTCAAATCCTCAGGTGCATGCATTGGTTACCAGAGCGCTAGATAATAATTTATTACTGCGTAAGCAGTCTATTGAGGTTGAATCTGCTAGACAAAGACTGATTATAAGTGGCAGTGCGCTTTGGCCAACGTTAACCCTAGCAATGGATAGTAGTAGGCGAAAGTCTGCTACAGAACAATATTCTTCTGCTCACGATTTATCTCTTAAAGTAGGTTATGAGCTTGATCTATGGGGGAAGTTAAGCGATTCAGAACGCCAGGCAAATCTTGAGGTTATGTCGAGCATAGAAAATTACAGGCAGCAAAGGCATGATTTGGTGGCAGGCGTCATCATAAATTGGTTTGCAGTAATAGAAGGAAAGACGCAGCAACTGCTACTGGATCGGCGTTTGCAGGTGGTAAAACAAAATCTTGATATCATTGAGTCAGGATATAAACAAGGGCTAAATAGCGCGTTAGACGTATACCTTGCGCGCACAGAGCTGAATAATGAGCAAGCTAAATTAGCACAACAAGCATCTACGGTAGGCAGTCGCATTCGCTCCTTAGAACGACTAATCGGGACTTATCCAAAAGGTGCACTCGCCGTGAGTGCTGCCTTGCCGCTGCTAGAGTCAACAGTCCCAGTAGGGATACCGTCTGAATTAATTAGCCGAAAGCCAGCACTGATATCTAGCTGGTACGATTTATTGGCGCGAGATGCGGCACTTGCTTATGCGCACAAGCAACGCTTCCCAAGTATTAATTTGAGTGCCAATTACGGCTCAGGGGGCAACAAACTTGAAGATGCTTTTTCGTTATCCAATATGGGTTGGTCACTACTTTCGAGCATTTCTGCGCCACTTTTTAATGCAGGTAACCTGGCTGCCAAAGAAGCATTAGCGAAAACGGAATTAAAAGCAAAAGAATTAGAGTATCTCAACACTCTTCAAGACGCTTTCGCCCAAGTAGAGAATAAAATTAGTGAGGAAACGTCGCTCAAACAACGTTATCAAGAAACCTTAGTTGCCCAAAAGAATGCTCAGTTAGCAGAGCAACTATCATTTGAGCAGTATCAAAAAGGGTTAGTGAGTTACACCACGGTCCTAGATGCGCAAAAGCGCGCTTTTGATGCGCAAAGCAGTTTGATATCGATAAAAAACGAATTAATCAAGAATCGAGTAGAGCTTCATCTAGCCTTAGGTGGAGATTTCCAACAGACCCAGCCTGAGGAAGTGAGCAATGACATTGGCTAAACGATTTATATTACCTATCGCGATACTCACAGTGTCTGTCTTACTGGTTGTATTGATTTCATCTAACCCACCCCAATCGAAAAGGGGAAATGGAAAACCCCAAGCTAAAATGGTTGTCGACTTTGAGGTGGTTAAAGAAAAACCTTTCACCATGATGATCGACAGCTATGGCATTGTAAAACCACGTACGCAAAGTGTTCTCGTGGCTCAAGTCTCTGGTGAAATTAGCTATGTAAGTGACAGCTTTAGAGATGGTGGCTTTTTTGAAAAAGGCGCATTGTTACTTCAAATCGATGAGAGAGATTACAAAGCAGAAGTGCAAGTTGCCAAAGCCGCTTTACTCAATGCGCAACAGAGTTTGTTAGAAGAAGAAGCTAGGGGTAAGCAAGCGCAAATTGATTGGTTACGGCTAGGCGATGGAGGAGAAGCCAGTGACTTAGTGCTTAGAAAACCCCAATTAGAGGCGCAAAAAGCCAATGTATTATCTGCTCAGGCAAAACTTGCAAAGGCTGAATTAGCTTTGGAGCGAACGCGTTTAGTCGCCCCCTTTGACGGTAGGATACTCAGTAAAAAGGTCGACCTTGGGCAAGTGGTTAGTAATAACAGTCAGCTTGCTGAAATTTATGCGACAGATTATGTCGAAATAAGATTGCCGATTAACAATCGTGATCTAGCGTTTATGCGCTTACCAGAACATTTTAGAGATGGTAAAGCCGATACCCCTAACCCTGAAGTGTTTCTTTATTCAGATCTTGTCAAAGCGCAGCAATGGCGTGGAACTGTTGTGCGTACAGAGGGGGCCATTAGTGAGCTTTCTCAACAGTTATATGTAGTAGCACAAGTGGACGACCCGTTTTCTGTGGAACAGGCGGGTGACTTTGCTATTAAGATTGGTCAGTATGTGAATGCTCAAATAAAGGGTCGAACACTAGAGGGGGCGATTGCTATTCCCAGTAGCGCTATTTACCAGGGGACCTACGTTTATATCCTTGAAGAGCAAGATTTATTGATGCGTAAGGACATCACTATATCTTGGCAGAATGATCAGTTTACTATTGTCGATTCAGGGCTTGTCGCAGGCATGCGATTGGTAACGACACCGCTTGGGCAGGTCAGTTCAGGCACACCCGTTGCACTGAATCGGACTAAAGCGGATGGTGCCCAAGACGTGCTCTCAGAATCGCCGAAATGGGAGAAGTTATCTGACAAACAAAAAAATAGGTTGAAAAAACTTGCGGAAAAACGCGGGGTGAGTATCGAGCAACTGTTGGCTGAGCGTGAACAAAAAGCGCGGGAGGCGGGCATATGATTGCTTGGTTTACACGGAACCCTGTTGCTGCGAACCTATTGATGCTGTCAATCTTGTTCGGCGGCTTGTTTTCAATGACGACAAAAATTCCTTTGGAAGTTTTTCCCTCTTTTGAATTAGACGTCATAAGCATCAATATGTCTCTGCGCGGTGCAACGCCAGAAGATGTTGAGCAAGGGATCTCAATACGTATAGAAGAAGCAGTGCAAGACCTTGAGGGAGTAAAGCAGATCTCCAGTCGCTCTTCAGAGGGAGCTGCAAATGTCAGGGTTGAAGTTGATACTGGGTATGATCCCAGAGAAATGCTTGCAGACATCAAAAGCCGAGTAGATGCGATAAACACGTTTCCAGCAGACGCAGAAAAGCCAGTGATCTCCTTGGCTGAGCGAAAACGTGATGTGATCACTGTGACGGTTGCAGGGCGTTATTCTGAGAAAGAGACACGTGAATTTGCTGAGCAAGTTCGAGATGATTTATTGCGTATTGACGGTGTGACACAAGTTGAGCTAGATGGAGTACGAGATTACGAAATTGCGGTCGAGCTTAGTCAAGATAAGCTGAGACAATATGACTTGACGATAAAGCAAGTGGCTAACTTGATAGGCCAATCCAGTGCAGATATTTCAGCAGGTAATTTAAAGTCATCAGGCGGAGACATTTTATTACGTTCAAAAGGGCAAGCATATCGCAAAAATGAATTCGCAAGTATTCCAATAAAAACCAGTGCCGACGGCTCAGTTGTCTATTTATCCGATATAGCGACTATCATTGACGGGTTTGAAGAGACACCTGTTCGAACACGCTTTAATGGTCAGCAAGCCGCATTTATTGAGGTTTATCGCATAGGCCAGCAAAGTGCAATTGAGGTCGCTGACAAGGTAAAGGAATATATCGAGGCGCGTCAAGACTCGCTCCCTAAAGGCTATGAATTAAGCTATTGGGATGATGACTCGGTAATTGTAAAAAACCGCATCTCTACGTTAACTTCTAACGCACTTCAAGGCGGGATTTTAGTGTTAGCCTTGTTGACATTGTTTTTGCGCCCAGCCATCGCATTTTGGGTTTTTATAGGGATCCCTGTTTCGTTTATGGGGGCATTTTTAGCGATGCCGCTATTCGGGATCAGTCTCAATATAATGAGTTTGTTTGGCTTTATTCTCGTGCTGGGGATTGTAGTGGATGATGCGATTGTCACTGGTGAGAATATTTATACACATCTTAATAGCGCAGAGTCGGGAGAAGAAGCAGCCATTAGGGGCACGCAAGAAGTAGCAACGCCTGTGACATTCGGTATTTTAACGACTGTGGCTGCGTTTTTACCACTGGCCTTTATTGATGGGGTTCGAGGTGCAATTTTCGCGCAAATTCCAGCGGTTGTGATCCCAGTACTGTTGATGTCACTGGTGGAATCTAAATTTGTTTTACCAGCACACCTAAAGCATTTGAAGCCGCGTAAAAACACACAAGAAGCAGGACGCTTTAGTCGCTTTCAACAGCGCTTTGCAGATGGGTTTGAGCGGGCGATATTAAAGTATTATCAACCAGCATTGAAAGTTGCGATCTCTCACAAGGGCGCAACACTGAGTGCTTTTGCAGGTGTGTTTTTAGTTATTTTGACCCTAATTACTAGCGGTTGGACTAAGTTTATTTTCTTCCCACGTATCCCCAGTGAAACAGTACGTGCAAATCTAACATTGCCGACCGGTACACCTTTTGAGGTGACTGCAAAGTATATCGATTTGATGTCTAACAAGGCACAGGTCCTCAAAGATAAATACGTAGACCCACATACTGGGGAAAGTGTGATCACGCATATTTTGGCAACAACCGGAGGGCGAGGTGGCGCATCTAATTCAGGGCGTGTGCGTTTTGAAATAACACCGCCTGAGTCTCGTTCTCTCAGTATTGACTCAAGGCAACTGGTGCGAGAGTGGCGTACTTTAATTGGCACTATTCCAGGAGCTGAAAGTTTAACTTTTCGGGCTGAAATTGGCCGCTCTAGTGACCCCATTGATGTGCAACTAACAGGTACTTCTTTAGTTGTGCTCAAAGAAGCTGCACAACAGGTTAAGGCTAATTTGGCGACGTTACCTACCGTATTTGATATTACGGATAGTCTAAGTGATGGTAAAGAAGAGCTGCAAATTGAATTAACTGCGCAAGGTAAAGCACTTGGACTGACTAGAACAGAAGTGTCAAATCAGATCAGAAGCGCATTTTTTGGCGCACAAGTGCAGCGGATCCAAAGAGGACGAGATGATGTTCGCGTTATGGTTCGTTTACCGTTAAATGAGCGTAGCAACTTAGCCACATTAAATACGTTGCTCATTAATACACAAAACCAAGGCGCAGTCCCTTTAAACCATGTTGCGACACTCTCTCCGGGTCAGAGCCCGTCCAGCATATATCGGATAGATCGATACCGGACGGTAAATATTACCGCTGACATCGAAAAAGAAAATACCAATATGACCGTGTTGCAAGAAGAGTTGAAGGTATTTTTAGATCAGCTCGTTGCACAGTACCCTGGGGTGACGCACTCATTAGAAGGGGAAGCCAAAGAGCAACGGGAATCGTTTGGGTCACTGGGTTGGGCACTCTTGTTTGTGTTCTTTATTATTTATGCGCTGCTAGCTATTCCGTTTAAATCTTATATACAGCCCTTAATTGTAATGAGTGTGATCCCATTTGGACTAATAGGCTCAGTGATCGGTCATTGGATAATGTCAATGGAGCTCACTATTATGAGTTTATTGGGCATGTTGGCGCTGATAGGCGTGGTCGTGAATGACTCGCTGGTGCTCGTTGACTACATTAATAAGCAACGAGCTAAAGGCGGTGAACTCATGAATGCGGTGTTAACGGCTGGAGCTGCACGATTTAGACCAGTCATGCTGACCAGTATCACGACGTTTTTTGGTTTGATGCCGCTTTTGTTTGAACAGCAAACACAAGCACAATTTTTGATACCTATGGCCGTTTCTTTGGGGTTTGGCATTGTCTTTGCAACTTTGATCACACTTATTCTGGTGCCGGTGAATTATCTACTGGTCGAGAAGTTAAAGGAGTTTGGACGTAGTTTGAATTATAAACCTGCATAGTTGATCGAAGAGCCAAATAGCTTAGGCTGATTTTCTTTGGCACGCTTTTTGGCTCTAATCAAAAGGACGCAAATGCTGCCGACTTCCTTCACCGAGTTTTTCATATCAGCCACTACTTTTTTGGGTTATAGCTCATCTGATTAATTTCATCTTGTTCAAATTGCAAACGGTGATCCATGTTCTTTTGTTTGAGAACATAGTTTCAAGAGGTATTTTTGAGTTAAAAAAAGCTAAGTTGAAAATAGTTGGAAAATTATTTTACATTTTCTTGAATTTATTTAGTTGTTTTAAAACAGTGGTTTAAAGTTTATTTTTAATTTGGGTAGTTTTGAATTTTAACTCTGTTAACTTGGGTGATGCGGAATTACGCATTGTTATAATAGTTAGAGCTCTATATAATTTATATTAATTGAACGTTCAATTAAAAAAGTTATGCCTAAAGTTGGAATGGAACCGATACGTCGTCAACAGTTAATAGAAGCGACGTTAGAGTCAGTTGCGGAGCTTGGTTTACACGCGACAACAATTAACAGTATTAGTAAACGAGCAGGGTTATCCTCAGGGATAATTAGCCATTACTTTGGTGGAAAGCAAGGTCTAATTGAGGCCACTGTTCGTTATTTACTGACAAATTTAAAAACCAGTTTGTTATCAAAAGCACACATGAATTGCGAGCCGAAGGCACGACTGATGTTTATCGTTGAGGCCAATTTTTCGGTCGTGCAACAACAGACAAATGCAACAAAAACTTGGTTGAGCTTTTGGGCGCAGTCCATGCATGATGAGCAATTACACCGACTGCAAAAAATTAACTCAAAAAGACTTTACAGCAACTTAGCATTTTCATTTTCAGATCTTCTAGACAAAGAAGCTGCGCACAACGCTGCGATGTTGAGTGCAGCAATGATTGATGGTTTGTGGCTTCGCGCCGTGTTAAGTAAAGCTGATGAGGCTACGTTCATAGAAGCCGAAAAGTTGGCAAAGCAATACATCTTATCTCTAATTTCATCTCGTGGAGTCTAAAATGACCACAGTGGTTTACCAAAATTTTATTCACGGTGCTTTCGTCGCTAACAAGTCGAAAGAGACGTTTCCAGTTATTAATCCAGCGACTGATGAAGTGCAGTATCACGTTGAAGTGGCTGATGAGTATATTCAAAGACAAGCGATCGGAAGTGCTCAGCAAGGGTTTGCACAGTGGTCTGCTATGACGCCTGTCGAACGCAGCCGTATATTAAATAAAGCTGTGTACTTACTGCGTGAGCGTAATGATGAACTTGCTAAAATTGAAGTTTTAGATACTGGAAAACCTATCCAGGAAGCGGATTGTGTAGATATTCAAACAGGAGCAGACGTCATTGAATATTTCGCAGGCCTTGCGCCAACCCAAATGGGCGCGCAGCAGCCAGTTGGTGAAGACTTTTTTTATACGCGTAAAGAGCCACTAGGGATCTGCGCGGGTATTGGCGCATGGAATTACCCTTTGCAAATTGCCTGCTGGAAATCTGGACCTGCACTGGCTGCGGGTAACGCACTTATTTTTAAACCTTCAGAAGAAACACCGCTTGGTGCCATTAAGCTTGCAGAAATCTTTATTGAAGCAGGCATGCCTGCAGGTGTATTCAATGTTGTTCAAGGTGCTGCCAATGTTGGTCAATGGCTGACTATGCATCCAGATATTGAAAAAGTGTCTTTCACTGGTGAAGTAGGTACAGGTAAAAAAGTGATGCAAAGTGCGGCATCTAATTTGAAAGATGTGACCATGGAACTTGGTGGTAAATCACCTTTGATTGTTTTTGATGACGCCGATATCACAGAGGCTGTGAGTGCTGCGATGCTTGGTAATTTCTATACACAAGGTGAAATTTGCACAAACTGTACACGTGTTTATGTGCATAAAGATATTTATGATGCATTTTTAACTGAGCTTAAAACACGAACAGAGCAAAACATCATTGCTGGCGACCCGCTTGACCCAAATGTTAACCTTGGAGCGCTTATCTCTAAGCAGCACCAAAAATTGGTGCTTGATTACATTGAACAAGGAAAAAGTGAAGGGGCAAAACTGCTAACAGGTGGTCATGCCTTAACGCCTGAATCGGCTCCAAATGGGTATTTTGTTGCTCCGACTATATTTGTTGATTGTACTGATGACATGACCATAGTGAAAGAAGAGATCTTTGGCCCTGTGATGAGTGTACTGGTTTTTGAAGATGAAGATGAAGTTATAGCCAGAGCCAATGACACTGAACTTGGACTCGGCGCGGGCGTATTTAGTCTGAATATACAGCGTGCCCACCGTGTGATCCACCAACTAAAAGCAGGCATCTGCTGGATTAATAGTTACGGTAACTCGCCGGCAGAAATGCCAGTAGGTGGTTATCAGCAATCAGGGATCGGCAGAGAAAACGGTGTTGAAACGCTTAATAGTTATACTCAGACTAAGTCTGTGTATGTGGGGATGAGCAAAATTGAAAGTCCATTTTAGGGGGCCTCATGTCAACATTTGATTATATTATTGTTGGGGCCGGTTCTGCAGGTTGCGTGTTAGCAAATCGTTTATCTAAAAACCCTAAACATAAAGTTTTGCTATTGGAAACTGGTGGTTCAGATAAAAGTATTTTTATCCAGATGCCGACGGCGCTATCAATTCCTATGAATACCGATAAATATGCGTGGCAATTTCATACCGAAGCTGAACCTTTCTTAGATAACAGAAAAATGCATTGCCCAAGAGGAAAAGTGCTTGGCGGTTCATCTTCTATCAATGGCATGGTTTATGTGCGGGGCCATGCTAAAGATTTTGATGAATGGGAAGCCAGTGGCGCACAAGGTTGGAACTATCAAACTTGTTTACCCTATTTTAAAAAAGCTGAAACTTGGCTTCACGGAGAAAATGCATATCGAGGTGGAAATGGCGAGCTAGGCGTCAATAACGGGAATGATATGGCTAACCCTTTGTATGGCGCTTTTGTGAAAGCGGGAGAGCAAGCGGGTTACCCGGTTACCGATGATTACAACGCCGAGCAGCAAGAGGGTTTTGGGCCAATGCATATGACGGTAAAAGATGGTTACCGTAGCTCTACCAGCCGCGCTTATTTAGACCCTGTGAAAAACCGCAAAAACTTAACTGTTATCACAGGTGCGCTAGTGAGTAAGGTCTTGTTAGAAGGGAAGGAGGCAACAGGTGTTGAATATACGTATAAGGGTGAGAGTGTCTCCGCGCGAGCTAATAAAGAAGTTATTTTAAGCGCAGGTCCTATTGGCTCTCCACACATTCTGCAACTGTCAGGAATTGGCGATACCGATACGTTAGAAAGGGCTGGGGTAGAAGTAAAGCATCACCTGCCGGGGGTCGGCTTAAATCTACAAGACCACTTAGAGTTTTATTTTCAGTACAAATGCAAGCAACCCATTACACTCAACGGTAAGTTAGGGGTATTTTCTAAAGGGTTAATCGGCGCGCAGTGGTTACTGAATAAATCCGGGTTGGGTGCAACTAATCATTTTGAGTCTTGTGCATTTATTCGCTCTAAGGCGGGTATTGAATGGCCTGATATTCAGTATCACTTTTTACCAGCAGCTATCCGATATGACGGCAAATCCGCATTCGATGGTCATGGTTTTCAAGTACATGTTGGTCATAATAAGCCAAAAAGTCGTGGCTCAGTATTGATCCAATCTTCCGACCCCAAAATGGCACCTAAGATCCAATTTAACTACCTACAACATCAAGATGATATTGAAGGGTTTAGAGCCTGTGTACGTTTGACGCGAGAAATCATTTCGCAACCAGCTTTTGATGCATTTAGAGATGGAGAAATCCAGCCAGGTGAACACATTCAAAGTGATGAAGAAATCGATGAGTTTGTTCGTCAAGCGGTAGAAAGTGCTTATCATCCATCTTGCTCATGTAAAATGGGTGAAGATGAAATGACCGTTGTAGATTCTCAAACGAAAGTGCATGGTCTCAAAGGCCTTAGAGTGGTCGACTCTTCCATATATCCTACTATTCCTAACGGCAACTTGAATGCGCCTACCATTATGGTTGCAGAAAAAGCCGCAGATTTAATCTTAGGCAACACTCCATTACCAACCAGTCAAACCAGTGTTTATACACCCCAAAACTGGCAAGAGCAACAGCGTTAATTTTAGTGGTTTCGTCTGTACCTTTACCTCGAAGGTAAGGTATTCATTTGCTTAGACGATTGCATGATTTATATCAATTGACGTAAATCATGCAACTTATGCAAACGACATAATAACAACCTTATATAGGGAAAAACATGAGTTACTTTTATTTATTTTGGGAGGGCGACAATGACCATTTGGCTTAATGCAGGTGTTCTTTTTACCCTACTTTCCATTACATTCATCCTATACAAATGGGGAAGTGTCCAAGTTGTTGGCACCACACCTGTTAAAACTTTTACTTTTATTGCAATATTATTTACTTCGGGGCTTGATGTCGGTTTAGTCATGTTCCCGTTAACTGAGTTTGCTGGTTACGCAGACATAAACACAAGCCCAGAATATGGATTTACCAACCCATTGGCCATTGAGTTTGGCTATTGGGGCTTTTTGATCTGGGGGTTTTATTTCCTTACCTGTTTTTATTTCTGCGTAATTGAACCTAAAGTTCAATTTTTTGAAATTCCGTTGGTGAAGCTAGTTAATAATATCGTAATTATAGGTACTTGTGCGTTCACAGCTTATCTCTTGCTGTCAAATCTACCCTGGTATTTACCCAGTGTCGGGGATGGTGAGTCAGTTGTTACTGAGTTTTATCTTATTGTCTTTGCTGCCATTTCTTTGGCTGTTTATTCAAGTACAAACATCAAATATGTAAAGCTATTAAGTATTTCGACTACCTGGGTGTTTATTGGTCTGATTGTTTTACTTTGGGTAGACGCCTTTATCTTTGGTGACAGTCCTTTCGGAGCCTATTTTAATAACTTAGCAATGATGGGTAATTACTTCGCTAATATGCACCAGTTTGTATTACCACTGAACGATTATCATGAATTTTATTTATTTTGGTGGTTTGCATGGAGCATCATGATAGGCCAATTTACAGCACGGTTTGTCGGTGGCTTAACTACTTATCAGGTACTTGCTGCAATGCTTGTTTTCCCATCTATTCCAATCGCTGCATGGTTTGCCGTCCTATATCACTATCATGAAGCTGGTATTGCAACCGATGGTTTAATTAACTTTGCCATGGTATTTGTGGGTGTAGTATTTGTGATCAATTCGTTAGATTCACTAATCAGGTTATATACAGACAATTTAAACTTAACGGTTAAGCGCATAGGTAAGCGCAATTATGTGTTAATTAATATTACAGCGCTTTCGTTACTTACACTCTTGTTCCAGTTGAATTTTTTACAGATCCAGTGGGTTGGGGCGGTAGTGATTGCGATTTTCTTTGTGTGCTTTGGGTTTATCGTACTGAAAAAACGACGTGAGGTTTCAGAGATAGAGGGTTCACCGAAAGATAATGAAATCGATTTTAACAAAATAAAAACAGTGAGTTAATTATGAAAGCGTCAAATAAAGTGTCAGCCTTCTCTTTGCTGATATGTTCAAACTTTGCAATGGCTGACTGGAGTACGACGCTGACCGCAGTGTCTGATTACACTTTTAATGGTGTTAGTCAAACGCAGAACGACCCTGCGATACAAGCAAGCTTAGACAAAGCTTTTGAAGGTGGTGTTTATGCAGGTTCTTGGGCATCTAATGTTGATTTTGGTGATACTGACATTGAGTGGGATTTCTATCTTGGCAAATATGTTGAGCTTGACGAGCAATGGAGTGCTGATTACGGCATCGCTTATTACTCTTACCATGGTGCGAGCGAGTCAAGCGACGGAAATTACCCAGAAGCTTATGCTAAATTTGGTTACAGTAATGCATTAGGTCAGACCGAGTTTAACTTTTGGTATAGCTGGGATTATTTTGGCGAAGGTGCTGGCCATGTGATAGCAATGGTGGCACATACGGTTGAAGTCGCGCCAAATCATACACTCAGAGCCAGTATTGATGTATCTAACTCTTTGGATGGTGATAAATGGTTGTGGCAAGGTGATGAAAAGTCATACTATCATTATCGACTTGCTTACCAAACAAGTTCAGATAAATTTAATATTGAAATATCGGCTGAAAACACCAGTTTAGACTTTGATACCGCTGATGAAAGAGTGGTTGTATCAGTGTCTAGAACATTTGCGCTATAACACTAAAGTTGATTAATGTGCGCCAAGGAGGGCGTTCATATAGTTCTCTAGCCATCTAAAGAAACATTTTAAATTTGTAGCTTTTTACTTTCATATCAAAAGTCCGTACAATCAGCGCCCATTGAATGACCGCGCTTTATTGGCGTTTATGCACCAAATATCTGACCTAAAAAATATATTCGATACACAATTTGCAGACTCTCACAATACCCGTTTAGTGAAAGGGGATGTTGAGCCTATTTATCTGCCTGCTAACAATACGTGTTCACATCATCAGGTGGTTTTTGCTCATGGGTTTTATGCCAGTGCCCTGCATGAAATAGCGCATTGGTTAGTTGCGGGTGATGCGCGTCGCTTATTAGAAGATTATGGCTACTGGTACTGCCCTGATGGCCGTGATAAATCACAACAAGCTGAATTTGAAAATGTTGAAGTCAAGCCTCAAGCCATTGAATGGGCTTTGAGTGTGGCAGCTGGTTTTGATTTTAATGTATCGGTAGATAATTTAAATGGCGAACAAACTTGTCGTTTTAGTTTTCAAAAGCGGGTTTATCAGCAAGTTTTAGTGCTATTAGATAGTGGCTTTAATTGTCGTACTGAGCAGTTACTAAAAGCTTTGTCGGCGTTTTACAAAACGCCTTGGCCATTACAAAAAGAACAGTTTTCTTGGGATTGCCCACAGGAGTTAGAAGATGTCATTTAAACTTGGTTTAATTGTAAACCCTGTTGCAGGGTTAGGTGGTTCAGTGGCCTTGAAAGGCAGCGATGGTGCAGACACAGCACAAAAAGCATTGGCACTGGGCGCAGAACCCAAGTCTAATAATCGAACAAAGCTTGCGCTAGAACAGTTAGTGCCTTTTCAGGAGCGTATGCAAGTGTATACGGCATCTGGTGAGATGGGTGAGCGTATAGCAAAAGAGCTTGGTTTTGATACACAGGTTATTTTTACTGTCAATGAGCAAACAACCGCACAAGATACAGAGGATGCCGCAAAAAAGTTAATTGAACAGGGTGTTGATTTGATCTTGTTTGCTGGTGGTGACGGTACGGCACGAAACATATGCTCAGTGGTAGATGACAAAGCGCCTGTTTTGGGTGTGCCTGCTGGTTGCAAGATCCACAGTGGTGTGTATGCCATTACGCCAAAAGCTGCAGGCCGAGTGGTTGAAATGTTGATCAAAGGTGAGCTAGTTACCTTAGCTGAAGCAGACGTTATGGACATCGATGAAGCTGCATTCAGAGCGGGGACAGTAAAAGCAAAACGCTATGGCGAAATGCAAGTTCCCAGTGAAGTTCGTTATGTACAGAGTGTTAAAAATGGCGGTAAAGAAAGCGATGAATTGGTTCTGGCTGATATTGCCGCATTCGTTATCTCTGAAATGGATGAAGAAGTTCGTTATATCATGGGATCTGGCTCGACGGTTGAAGCTGTGATGGAAGAGCTTGGCTTGGAGAACACCTTATTAGGGGTTGACTTGATCCAAGATCATGCTCTGTTAGGGCAAGATTTAACTGCGAAACAACTGCTTACGCTCACCAAAAACCAACCGACTAAATTAGTGATCACCTTGATAGGTGGCCAAGGCCATATTTTTGGACGAGGCAATCAGCAGTTGAGTCCTGAATTAATCCGGCAAATTGGTAAAGAAAACATTATTGTAGTTGCAACAAAGCGCAAGCTACAAGCATTAGATGGTCGTCCATTGATAGCAGATACGGGCGATCAAACACTTGATGATGAATTGAGTGGTTATATTAAAGTCGTCACAGGATACAATGATCATGTGATGTATGCCGTTGGGCATCAAGAATAAGTGAGGAGACGAAATGTCATTTGAAACCTATGTAGAGGCTGCACAGCAGTTTTTTGATGAATTAGTTGATCGTGCAGATGATGATGAACTCTTTGCTGGTGGCTATTTGCGAGGTCATTTTGATTTGGCTGTGGGCTACGCTCAAGTTGAGGAGCTCAATTTACAACCAGAAGAGTTAAATACGAAGATAGAAGAAAGCCTTGTAAAAGCCTACCGCAATGGCGAGCTAACAGATGAAGATAAAGAGCACGTTGTTAGTATTTGGGAGCAAGTCAAGGCATTAGCTGCGTAATATATTGTCACTCATGACACATGATCATGAGTGACTTTTATTTATACGGTTTACGTTATATAACCCAGCGCCATACCACAAACAATAGCGAAAACGAGACGAGGTATATTAGTCCCAACGTGGATAACACTTTGACGGGTTTAGGCAATGACTCGTATATCTCTCCTTTGATCAAAGATAAGTTGAGCCAGGCAAAAAATGGCGTGGTTAAAAAGGCCATGGTCATCGCAAACATTAACATCTCTTTTAAGTTGCCTTTAAAGAATAAAACAACAATCATACCTAGAGCAGATTGAAGTCCTATTAATAAGGATAAACTGTGCTTGTAATCATGTGGCTTAATGATTTTGAGAGACTCATCTAATGTTCTAGCGTAGCCATCTAACACCGTGATGGTTGTGCCGAACATACATAAAAATGCCACAACAGCAATTAGCCAACGAGACCATTCACCTATTGTCATCGCATACATGTCAATAAGTTGCTTTGAGAATGCTACGCCTGCCAATTCAATCTTTTGCTCTTGACCATATTGAAGCAGCACACCGAGTGCGAAAAACACTAATGCGAGTATCAGCATCATGGCGTAACCGAGGTTAAAATCAAACAAGCTTTGCTGTCTGGTGAGTTTAGCTGTTTTTAATTTACTCTTTAGCCACAGAGAGTTGATTGCAGAGACTTCAATTGGGGCGGGCATCCACCCCATCAATGCAACCATAAAGCCCAATAATGCCAATTCATAGGGCGAGGGGGCCTCTTGCGGCGTAGGGTGCGCTGGGCCATTCATTAATGCAACAATGAAGGCTGCGGCTGTGGCAATGCACAAGAAGACCATGATCACCTTACTTGAGTTATCCAGCAGCTTATAATGACCAAAGATGAGAATGCCTAAACATACAAACAGCAGTCCAAAACTCAGCGTTGTTAGTGATAAATCACCGGGCAATATATATTGCAAAAGCGCTGCGGTAATCAGTAGTACACCGGCTGTGTTGACAACGGCTGCGAGTAGATTGACGATGAAAAAGAGATAAAAAAGAGAAGGGTTTTTATCTTTGTAGCCTTGCACCAAGCTCTGGTTAGTGCGCAGGGTATATTCTACGCCAAAGCGAAAAAATGGGTATTTGAGTACGTTGACAGCAATAATTAACCAAAGTAGCTGCCAACCAAAAAGCGCACCTGCTTGAGTTGCTGCAACAAGATGAGAGCCTCCTACTGATGCCGTGGCCATCAATATACCAGGCCCAAGTGCCTGACTTTTAGACATAATGCTTGATAACACGTGAGATCCTTGTTTTTGATTGTTATGGTAACGTGTTAAAAAAATTATCCAAGTGAAATTTACGATTAAAAGATTCATAAATTATGAAACGCGCGTCGCGCGGATACACTCGAAGGTGCAGCGTGCAGTGCAAAACTTAAGTTGTGAGGAAAATGACTCTCCACGTTCGTTTATCATGTTTCAGGCTCGCCAGAGGTTATATATAAGGGTTATATTAGATGGGGTTAGTGGCAGGCCTTACCAGCATGTTCCTTCAAAAATTACTCTGTCTTCAGGGTAAAATAGCTTTTGATAAAGCCAATGAATGTTTTGATTTTATGCGCTTTTTGGCTTGATTGAGGGTAAAAAAGATACATCCCATTTTGTGGAGATTGGTATGCCTTTAGCACCTCAACCAGTTGTCCATTGTCCAATTGTGTTTGTACAAAGTAGTCTGCGATACGGATAAGTCCTGCACCTTCAATAGCATATTGTTTGATGAGCATATTGTCATTACTAGACATCCAACCATTCACCATCACGTGTGTATGTTCAAAATGCCATTTAGATTGTCCATTGGCAACGATGCAGGCGTGCGCTGTGAGGTCACGGGGTTGGTTGATATGAGCATGGCTATTTAAGTAACTGGGTGATGCGACAATAATATGTCTATAGTCAAATAGCTTGATGGCAACCATATCAAGCGGAGGAGACACCGTTGCCCTAAATGCGACGTCGTAGTCTTTGTCATTTAAATTGTGTGTTGTATAGCTAGCATTAATAGAAAACTCCACCTTAGGGTAGCGTTTCTTAAACTCTGCACAGAGCTTTGGCAGATAGATTTGCGCAAACATACGTGGCGCAGTAAGCCGAATTATACCTTCGACTTTTTCTGTATTGACGCTGCGCTCAAGTTCGAACAATTGACCTCTGATCGATTTTCCTTGTTCAAATACTTGTTGGCCATATTGGGTAAGTTTCACACTTCGCGTTGTTCTTACCAACAATGGTGCATTAAGGACTTGCTCAAATCGTTTGATTTTATCTGAGAGCTGACCTTTGGAGATCCCAAGTGCTTTTGCGGCTTTTGTGTAGTTAAGTTCTTCAGCTAGCTTCACAAAAAGCAGCAGCAATTCAATGCGTTTATGTTCATTCATTCTATTTTTCCATAATTAATTGTTCATATAAATGAACACAGATTTCAATTTTAAATGCTTTTATTCAAAATATAGGACAATATCATATAACCAGATATGTTTTACGACTAGCTGGAATAAGTATGAAAACGAACTTACCGATTCAAAAGTATTTTCCGACAGTAGGCCCAATTGCCTATGGGTGCATGGGACTAGGCGGGCAAGGCCCACACGTTTTAGACGCTGATGTATTGCAAGCGCATAAAGTCATTGATTGTGCCTTAGAGTCAAATATTCACTTTTTTGATCATGCTGATATTTATCGAGATGGTCGAGCTGAACGCGTATTTGGCAGAGTATTATCTGAAAGACCTGAATTGAGATCACATATGGTCATTCAATCTAAATGTGGGATAAGAAAGAAGAATAAGGAGCATGTGGGCCTTTATGATTTTTCTGCCGATTGGGTGCGACAATCAGTGGATGGGATTTTGGGTCGTTTAAACTTGGAATATTTAGATGTACTGATGTTGCATAGGCCTGATCCCCTTATGGACGTGGAGCAACTGGCCATGCAGCTAATAGAACTTAATAAGCAAGGAAAAATCAAACACATAGCTGTATCCAATATGAACCTCCACCAGATCTCATTCTTACAAAGGGAGTTAGACTTGCCCATCGTTGCTAACCAAATAGAAATGAGTTTAGCAAAGCTTGATTGGTTGGATGATGGTGTAATGGTCGGCACCCAAGGCAACAACTTGGTTGACTTTGTAAGTGGTACAATCGAGTACTGTCAAAGCAACAATATTCAGCTACAAGCCTGGGGAAGTTTGGCAAAAGGGCAATTTTCTGAACACGGGTTATACTCTGATGAGCTAAGAGTACGAAAAACCACGGAATTAGTTAAAACACTGGCAAATAAGTATCAAGTGAGCGGGGAGGCAATCGTACTGGCGTTTTTATTACGTCATCCAGCTAAGGTTCAGCCAGTGATTGGTACAACCCATGAGAAAAGGATAAAAAATGCGACACAGGCAATCGATATTTGCCTTGAGAGACATGATTGGTTTGACTTATACGTGACCTCAAGGGGGAATCCTTTGCCCTAAGTAAAATAGTGAGATCATAGAGCGAGGGGTATAACTATGACAACACATCCATTTGATACGTTTCAGACTGAGTCTGGGTATACGTTCTTTTTAACGCCATGTCCTGGCACTAAGGGCGTTGCACTCTTTTCTTCCTTGAAGCAACTAAAAGAGGCTAATGTAGCAGGCGTGATCACACTGATGAGTGATGAAGAGCTCATTCAAAGTGGTGTCACTGGGTTACAAGCAGGTTGCGCTAGTGTGGAATTGTACTGGTGGCAATTTCCAATGCCTGATGATGGAGTACCAAATGAAGAGTTTAAGCTGCGTTGGCAAAAGCATTTGCAGCATATATTACATGTCATAACGCAAGGGCAGACTGTGGCGGTGCATAGTAAAGGCGGTTCTGGTAGAACGTGCTTAATGCTTGGCTTGCTCTTATTGGCACTTGGTCACACTAAAGCACAGTCAAAAAGATTAGTAACAACCGTATGGCCTGACGCGTTAACTAAGTCTCCCCAAGCTCAATTCTTTGACCACTTCTAATCTATAGGTATTGGATTGTCGCGACTAATCTAATACCTATAACTCTAAGCAAAAATACCTGTCATATCTGGCATACAATCCAAAATTTATATTAATATATTGATTTTAAAGTATTTTTATAATTTTCATTGTTCTGTTTTTCAATTTTATTAGATGTAAAAATCATCAAGTGGTCGTATCAGTCGGCTAACTTTATGAAATTAGTAGACTAACTAGCTATTTTGAGCTGAGTTGTTCCTTTTATGATGTAATACCAAAAGCTCATTTTTAAAGCTTTTAGTAGAGCTTTTGTTTAGATATTGGTAATAATAACTGCAACTTTTGACATGGTCACTTGCTGAAAATTGGTACTTTGGTACTGGCTATCCAGGGATGCTTGCTTATGACAGCTCGACACACACCGCTGGAGTGTTTTATGCAACTATTTGAAACTGATACTGCTCGTTTAACGAATGGCGCACGTCCATTAGCAATTTACGTGCTTTTTACCTTGTTATTATTATTATTAACGCTTGTAAGTTTTCCCAGTAAAGCCTTGGTGGTGATGTCTGGTGAATTAGATAAGCATTTAAAGTCTTACAATTACGGTACAAAAGCAGACAACAAGTGGGTCCAGCCAAGCCATCAGTATCAAATGCAGTTTCAGATGTTATTTGAAGCGTTTCATCAGCAAAATTGGCCAATGGCCAGTGAGCTTGCAAACGACTTAGACTATCAAGTCATTCAGTTTAATGATGTAGATACAGATAAAACATATTATTTACTGCAGGAGAAGCATCAACTGCCAAGCGATAAGTTTATTGGTGGTGGGACCTATGTACTCAATACTTCGGGCACCAACGCTGTGTTACAGGCTCCGCACCCAAAAAGAGACTCTTTTACGGGTACGCAAGCGATAGACGCTTTTTTATATACACAAACAAAGTTGCTTATGCTAGCTGGCACACGACGAGACAGCAGCCATGAGATCAGTGAGTGTACAGGTACAAATTACTCAGCCAGTGATGTTGCGCATCAAACCGAATCTTTGTTTCAAGTGGTGCATGAATACATGAGTGATTATGACTTAGCCACTGTTTTTATTCAGTACCATGGTTTTGGCAAAACAACACGAGCAAAATTACAAGCTCAGTGTGGCACCGATAATGATTTAATGCTTAACCTGAGTGAAACAGTCCGTTATTCAACAAATCCTAATGAACATAGTATTTTGCACTCTATACGTCGAAGTGTAGAAGATGAGGGGGTGATCAAGGCATGTGTGTATGGCAATGATACGAAAAGCTTAGGTGGCACTTGGAATGTGCAAGGTCGTCATAGTAATGACTCTGTTGATAGCTGCCACAAAAGTGCTGAGGCATCGTCAAAACGTTTCATTCATTTAGAGCAAAGTTATGGTGTTAGAAAGTACCATCGCGCTGCAATGCAAAGACACCTTAAAGTGGCTTTGGACGAATATTTTCAATAAAACAATCTCCCAGTCAGTAAACCGAGTTGCTAAAGAGCATTCACGGCTCTTTAGCAACTTTTATACTTCCAGTCACTTATCTTGATTTGATCCTTTGATTTTTTAGTGCTTTGTCTGTAGGTTGATATTTAAACAGCTTTTTAAAAAGATAAGGATGTTAAAATGCTAGAGCGCGACAAAACAGCACTCATCAATCAATATATTGAGCGTTACAATGCGTTTAATATTGAGGGCATGCTGTCGTTATTTGATGATAGCATTGTGTTTGAAAATGAGTCTAATGGTGAGGTGAATGTCAGGGCCGAAGGTAAGCAAGAGTTTGAAGATCTTGCCAATGAGTCTGCAAAACTGTTTAGTCAAAGAAAGCAAACAGTGACTCATTGTATTGTCAACGACACAATGGCACAGATTGACATTGATTATTTAGGCGTACTCGCGGTAGATTTGCCAAATGGGCTGAAAGAGGGCGATGAGCTTAAAGTACAAGGTAAATCTTACTTTGAATTTAAACATGACAAAATTAGTTATATTAAAGATGTAAGCTAGACAATATGCAGTGAATAGCCTTCGTGTAGCCATATATTTCAGTGGCTACACGAAGTTTTATCAAAATGGATCTAAGCTCACAACTTTATATAGGGTAATAAACTGTGCTTTTCATCTGTCCATAGTGTTGTTAATTGGTTTCTAAATGTATACCTATCTACGTGAGTAGATATCGGCATTGATTTAAGAAATGCCTCATTGTTTGTCATGATGACCCATTTAGAGCCCAACTGAGAGTTTTCATTTCCTTGAGAGTCAAAAAGCAATAGTGACTTATTAAACCGTAAGCTTTGGCTCGCCATAACAGGCATGAGATCAATATGATTATTGGAAATATGCATGATTAATACACCATTATTGTGCATTCTTTGCCAATATAGCTCAAATGCTTCAAGGGTGAGTAAATGCGTTGGGATCACATCACTTGTAAATGCATCAATAACAATCGTATCGAGTTGAAAGGCGCCTTGGGCGATCTCTTTAGCAACCAGTTGTCGACCGTCACCTATCTTAACGTTGATATCGGCAAAACTATTATCTAGATAGCTGAAATACTGTTTAGCGATGTGGAAAACCGCTGGGTTTAATTCATAGAAAGTGATGGTGTCATGTTCTTTACCATACTGTGCAAGCACTCCTGCACCTAGGCCAATAATCCCCAAATTTATAGGACCATTTACTTGTAAGGTCTCAATGGCTTTAACAATACCTGTATTTTCGTGGTAATAGCCTGAGTCTGGGCTTGTATCCTCTATTAATTCGTAACCATGAATGGTTGTTCCATCTATGAGGCGGCGTTCAATGATGTTGTTAATCGTGATGTCTTTAACCGTGAGTATCCCATAGAAGTTCCGTTCGGTGGTCACGTTAAGCTTTGTGTACGTGTTATTTAGCAGCATGAAGCCACAAGCAACTGATATAAGTATACTTATGTGTCCGAGTTTCATGTATTTAGATATAGAGCTCTGGGTGTAGTGATATACATGTAAAGAAAAAATTGCGATGAGCGTGATAGGATATTCTATTGGCAGGTTAAAGGTCAAAGGCGCTAAAACTGAGCCTGTTAAACTCCCAAGCACACTGCCAAAAGCGATACAAACGTAGAATGAAGTCATTGAATTTTGGTTAGGGGCAATTCGTCTAAGTGCTCTGTGACAGCTCAATGTGCAAATAAATAAGATGATCGCATACATGCTCAATTGAGCGACAGCATTAAATTTGCTACCTAAAAAGTACATCAAAATGCCTGCCAATGTTGCAAACATCAAAGCTGGATAGGTGTAAAAGCTGCGATTTTTCACAGCAAGAGAAAAAGCAATGATAAAGGTGATTAAGTAAATCGCTAAAGGCATAACCCAAGTTAAAGGCATTGGCGGTATGTTAACGTTCATCATAAAAGTGGTAGAGCTCAAAAGCAGGGAGCTCAGTGCTGCTAAAGTGATACATCTAAGCGGGTTATTAAAAATATCTGAGGTTGGCTTTATTTGGTTTAGAGGTGTTTTTTGAGACATTTTGGGTATGAGCAATGCCGTAAGCGCGAAAAACAACGCCACGAACACCAGCAAAGCTAAAAACCAAAACTCTTTGAGTGTGGTGAGCCCGAAGTAAACTTCAAACATAAAGGGAAAAGTAAGCAAAGCGACAAGAGAGCCAAAGTTTGAGAGTGCATACCAGTGATAAGGTACTGGGCTTTGGTTTATCAAACAGTACCATTTTTGTAGCAATACGGATGTAGTACTTAACATGATAAAAATGGGGCCTATTTGAGCGGCAAGAGACACAACCACTGACCAAATAGGGGGTAACATACCAAGTATGTTTTTCTCAACGTTTGTATATGTAACGGCCACCGCCATGATTAACAAGGTTAGGTGTAGTGCAACTTGCCATTGTAGTTGTAAGTGACGGATAGCGTGGATGTATAAGTAGCCCAATAACACGCACGTCTGGAAGAAAAATAAGCCAGCAGACCAAACAGACGCGCCTCCGCCAAATTGAGATAATTGTTCTTTAGATAAAATAGGTTGAATTTGAAACAACAAAAATGCACTGAGTAAAATTATTAAGGTAAAGAGTACTGCCATGATTCGCTCTTGTTTTTTTGTTAAGTGAGCGGGCAGCGTGCATTAAAGCGTACTATTTATGCTATAAAATCTTGCTAGAGATTGCCTTAAGAAAAGCTTAGTATATGAATCGTAAGCTTATTTAGGAGTCGCTGAGTTGAAGTTAGAAATAGGGAGCTATCACGTAGATGCTAAACGGTGTCAAATTACTGGTTTTAACGAGGTCACCAATATTGAGCCGAAAGTCATGGAAGTGTTGGTTTACTTGTATTCCCATAAAGGGGAGGTGGTAAGTCAGGAAGAGATTTTTAGTGCAGTGTGGCCTAAAGCAATATTTAACCCAAGTTCAGTTCAACGATGTATCGCTATACTCAGAAAGGCCTTTGATGACGATGCAAAGCAACCAGCTCTTATTATTACTCATCCCAAAAGAGGGTATAGTTTGGACGTACCCAGCCCTAAATTAAACACTTTTAGGCTCGTTTTGAGCAGTGGTATTGCGTTTTTGATAATTGCAGCAGTGTTCATTTCAATCTTTTTAAATCAATTGCCTCATAAAAACGACTTTTCAGAGCTGCTGCCTATTAGTAGTAGTTCAGGGAATGAATTTGCATTTATGATGTCACCCAATGGCTTGTATATTGCGTTTATCCGAGAAGTGGAAAACACGAAACATATATGGATCAAACAACTTGATACAGGCGTGGAAAAGCGCGTTTCTCGCCAGTCGGCAGATTATTTAAGTTTGGGGTGGAGCCCAAATGGTAATGGATTGGTATTTACAATAAGAGAACAGGTTGGTTCATCATTACAGTTTACCACACTGGACCTGGTTTCGATGATTCCCCTTGAGCAAGAGGAGGCGTATCGCACCACGGAGCATGTGATCTCGAGCCATAGGTTAGATTGGGCGACTGATAATATGGTTTATTTTACCGAAAAACATCGGGCAAGCAGTGATACACAGCTCGTTTCATATAACCTCAGCACAAAGAAAAAGCATGTTTTGCACCAATCTATACGATCGGATTGGCTCTTAATGCAATCACTATCCCCTGATGAAGCTTTTATAGCTTTAGGTTTTGAAGCCGGTCAAAATAAGTATCGAGTGGACTTACTTGAACTAGGTAGTGGACAACTGAAAACGCTTGTGATGATTGAAGATGGTTTAAGTGGGCTCAGCTGGCACCCTAATGGAAAAAGCATATTGTTGAGTAAACGCAATGAAATACTCTCTGTTGATCTGCAAGGGAGTGTATCTAAGTTACCGTTTAAAAATTATCAAATTGTACGAGATGCAACTTACTCAAACAGCGGGAAAGAAATTTTCATGGAGCTTGTGAAGGTGGATGTCGATATTTTAAGCGCGGAGCGAGAAAATATTAAGAATTTAACACCCTTAGTTAACTCCTCATCGGTAGACTTTTTGCCTGTATTCTCACCCGACCCTACTGTGTTTGTATTCGAGTCACATCGTTTTGGTCAAAAGCAATTATTTATATATGAGCAGGGCCAAGAGCGACTATTATTTAAAAACCCAGACAATGTTGAGCTGTTTGGTATTGCGTGGTCAAAAGATGGTAAATCTGTATTTACGGCGAGTAAAGATACAATATTCCGCATAGAGGTTGCATCCAATAAAATGGAAGCGATCCCACATACGCACAGTTCTTTTTATCTTCGCGAAGCATATCATCACAGTGATGCTTTATTGGTATCTTATCGCTCACCGAATGGTAAAGGGTTTCACGCAGCAAAATTCGATTTGAAAACAGGTGAATTGAAAGAGTTCGAAGCTAAAGGTAAGAGGTTATCATGTTATTCAATGGGGTTGGATGAATTGGATAATATATACTTTTCGAATGCGTCAGCAGTATTTAAGCGCGGTGACGCTGGTGAAGTTGAACGTATTTGGCAATCACCAGAAGCAGGAATAATCGGTCTGACGACCGAATCAAATACACTTTTTGTCACTTTAGAGCAGGGGAATCAGTACAAACTGGTTGAGCATGATTTATTGTCTGGTAAAACAGATATGACATGGATTGGTAATAAAGATGGCAAAATGCTCATCAATGCTGCACATGACTACTCGCAGTTTTTGTATCTCACTGAGCCAACACGTCAAAAGCATTTAGCGCGATTGAGATAAAAGAGCAAATGTTTAGATCTTGGCTTACACAATGACCCATTTGCAAGAATGAATATCTGTTTAACCAACCTGTTTTCTTGTTATATTTTCAAGTTACAGCTTTTAGTATGTCTACTTAAGATACCTTTTAGATTGCGTGAATGTTATTTTGAGTGTGAAAGTTCAAAGCAAAAAGGCTTTACAAACGTTATTGTAAAGCCTTTGGCAGTGTTGCATTGACCGCTTTTAAGAAAGCATATTTAAATCAATGGTAAACCGCCAACAAGTAGGTGTAGAACGCCTATAGCAATGGCTGCTAACCCGATTTGCTCTTCATAAGGCATTATCATCTCCTTGAATTTTGCAATCGGCTTTATTTGATTAACCTTAGCGTCATTTTTAAGTAGTAGTACGCCACTAGCAATTGCTGCTGCTTGAGTTAAACCGCCGCCTATGATTGGAGAAAAAGACAATAAATCGGTCAAGAAATCAAAGATCCCCAATCCAATCACAGCGTATCCGACATACAATGATTGCCCTTCAATGGTTGACACTGTTTTGCCTATTTGAGGTACTTTAGTCAATACTCTAGATTTGGCGATGAGTAGCCCTGACGACATCAATGTAAGAGCCAGCAAAAGTTGGTTTAAGCTAAAAGAGAATGCCCCTGAGTTAGCCTGCAACGCGTCTTCTCTTGCTTGTTCCATGTTAGCTTGTGCTTGAGCTTGCTGTTCTTCTCTTTGTGCTTTAAGTTCGGCTTGCTGCTCTTCTCTTTGCGCTTTAAGTTCGGCCTGCTGTTGCTCTCGCTCTAATCGAGCTTGCTCTTTCTTTTGTTCAGCTTCTAGCTTTGCTTGTTCTCTTTTAGCCTTTGCTTCTGCTTGCGCGATACGCTGTTGTTCTTTGCGCTTTGCTGCCTCTTTAGCTCTTTGCTCTTTTTCTGCTTTTTTCTTTGCTTCAGCAGCAAGACGCTGCTTTTCTTTCTCTCTTTTACGTATTTCTTTTGGATCTTCAGGATAGTTAACATTTTCGGCCAATTTATTTAGATCCGCGGTGCTTTTTAAAAACCAATTCATACCGGTATCACTGTAAATAGCATCTACATCGTTGCTCAGTTGGCGTCCAGTCCTGACAACTTTTCCATCTTTTACTTGAAAGGTATATGACTCAACAGGGATAGTTTTATCTTTGTAGGCGATAATGAGATACTCACCATCCTCCATGCTAGAGACAGCTATGCGGCCCCCTCGTTCTTCATGTGGCTTTGTAAAGCTAACGCCTGTGAATTTAAGACGCCCTTCATAGGCTTTCATTGAGCCGTGGCCTTCACCAATGACATTATTTTTATAAATAAGGTGAAAGTCTAGGCGAGTACCGCCTGGCGCGCTATCAAGGGTATTTGGTGCGGGTTTTATTAGCTCTAATGAACTTGACTGCCATATATCCATCCGGGCTTCACCAATAGCTGCATAGTCATCCCATAAACTTGCAACTTTTAAGTTTTTCTCCTGTTTTACAAATTCATTCTTTTCAAGAGCAAACTCATAGGTTTGAAACAGTGAACCTTTATGATAGAAATTCATAGTATAAGCTTTAGGATCCATGTCTATATATTGATAGCCGTGCATAGAGCCTTCTCCGGTACAGCTCAAAAAGCGCGTGTTGCCGGGGTCTTCTTCCGAATAGTCTACATTTGTATTACACAACCAAGCTGCATGCTTTGTTCCGTTTTTGTCTAGCAGCTTTACCTCAACTGTGTTTTTGCCTTCTTTTATGTTGGTGACTTTAACGTCGCCAAGAGACAGCCTAAACTTATTCGCATTCGTTGATTCATCATTTTGTTGAAATGAAATGCCTTCAAAGTAACTGTGAAGGTCAACTTGATAAGGTGCAGCCAGAACAGCGTTGCTGTGTATTGTAGTAAGTGCCGATAATCCATATAGCGACGAAAGTAATAGCTTTTTCACTGTGAATCCTTTTGTAAATATATTAGCTATGACATTAAATGAGTTTGAATTTTAGTCGATTTTTATCAGGTAAGTCTACATGGTAGGTGATTATATTAATATTATAATATACGCATTGAAGGGCTTTGCTTAGAGGGAATATTAAAACTGTAATTAAGAGGGGAGATGCAAAAATTATGAATTATATAATATTAATTTGACATTGAAATGAGAGTGTTTAAGCGAGTCTATGCATTGCCATTATTGCTTGGCTTACTTTTAAATTATTGTTCGTAAATCTGAACTATTTTAAATATAACAACACTTAACTGTGACCTACACTTCCTTATCTTCCTTTGGATGGTATAGGGTGTTCAAGTTCACATCTATTTAGTAGCTTATAAAAATCCAAATTACACTAGTATTGGTGAATGTGTAATAAAAACCGTATTTAATTATGTGTTATTTTTGATGTTAGTGAGAGCAGCTATAAAAATAATAAGTGAACCTGAGCTAAACATAATTAGGCCGCATTCAATACGACCTTAAAAATCACTCTAAATTTTACCAAGTTACCTTTTAGTATAACGTTGAGTTTTAAGCACTTTAATGAAATTGGAATCTACCCAATAAATATCACCATTTCCCGCACTGGTCGTTCTATTGAAAAAGAAGTATTTTCCATCAGGAGACATATAACCGCCTGCTTCACCAGCGTCAGTATTCACTGTCGGTCCTAAATTAAGCGCTTTACCCCAACTCCCGTCAGGCTCTCGAAAACTGATATAAAGATCAGTGTCCCCATAGCCTCCATCTCTTTCTCCATCCCAAATAATATAACTGTCATCAGGGGCGATAAATGGATGCGCATTCCATTTACCGGTATTAATTTGTGCAGGTAATGGTTTTGGTGCTTGCCGTACACCATTTTTTACCTCAGAGATCCTAAGTAAATCACCATTTTTATAATCATCGAGGATATAGGTACCTGAAGATGATGAAGATAAACGCATAATGCCCCAATCCTTGTTATCGAACATCGGACCTAAGCTTCTGATTTGTGACCAGCCTGAGTCTGTTCTACTAATATATTTATTGCCAAGGTGTAAGGTATTACCATCTGGCGAGAGAGTGGGGCGGCCAACTCTTGGCGCTAATGTGGAACCATACCAGCGATTGTTTTTTTGCTTGTACGTCATGGTCCACCACTTGTTAGTATCAGCATCCATTCGCGTAAAATAGAGTTCTTTCAAATCTGGCGTAAACGAAATCGTGTACTCTCTGTCTTTCGATGTGCTTAATATCCTAGGCGCAAAGATTTTGGCTGTTTGCCCTGGTGGTGTTTGTCCTAAGTAAGGTCCATATATTCTAGTGTCGAGCTCCTTGGCCATAATTGAGCTGGTGGCAAAAATTGAGTTTGTAGCAATTAAAAAGCAGTACATTGTTTTTATCATATGTTCTCCGATTTGGTCGTGTTGATTTTGCTTTCAATAAGGAGACTTTACCTGAGCTGACTTGAATGGCTTGAAGTTAAAATGACTTTTGCTTGATGTATGGGTTTTTTATAAAGTAAGTTTATATTTCAGTGGCTTATAGGTTTTTAGAAAGGGTGGATTGACGTTTGCGTTGGTCTAGTACTGAATGATCGCATACATATCGCACAATCCGAGGTTGACTTGTATCGAAGTGCTCAGAGTATGTCTGTCTTTTAATTTTCTCATGTCACTTATTGCGTTTCAGCTCACTTATTTTTGAGCGTTTTTATCGCTTGCTTTTAATCTAACCGCTTAAAAGCAAGCAAGAAAGGCAGAAATCGCTTGATTTATCCTCGCTTGACTTTGTTAACAAAACGTTTAAGTATCGATGGCTGTTTAAATATTAACCGTTAACTTGCTTTGAAAAGGATAATTAAATAGGTGATTTATGAAAAAGTCTTTATTAGTACTGTCATTGGCGTTTGGACTGTCGGCTTGTAACATTGATGAAAGGCTGCAATTAGCTCATGAAACCAAAAAAAGTGAACACGTTCATTTGAGCGCTCAAAATACGGGGTTGCTCATCATTGATGCTCAAAAAGGATATGTGATGGACAGTGACGACTTTTGGGTCAAGGTCTTCTATCCAGAGCTGGAAATACCAGCGCAAAATGTCGACCCTCAGTTGCATTCTAGCATTGACCGAATCGCACAGTTGGCACAAAAAGCCAATGATTTAAATATGCCAACTGCCATTACATATGAAGCCTTCGAAACCGATATGGGTTTAGATTATACGCCCTATATAACGCGTATTGAGCAAGCACTTGATGAAAATACGCAAAGCTATTTTAAGCAGACGTTTAACTCAACACGTGAAGTAGATATACATGCGGCAATGCAAGCTTGGTCAGATGTTGGTATTTCGCGGGTGGTTGTTGCGGGTGCAGAAACAGATGTGTGCGTCATGCAGACCGTGTTAGGGCTTAAAAAAATGGGCTTTGATGTCTATTTAGCTAGTGACGCGACGTTTTCGACAGAGATTTATGAACGTCCCACTTTCAAGCGGTTACAGCAAGCTGGGGTTAAGTTAGCAAAGGCCAGTGAAATTATGGAGTCGATGCAATCTAAGGACAAATTGATCTACAGCCCACGCTATGCAGTTGGAAAAAGAGATGAGCTGTATCAAGGTGAACGACATAAAATGGCGATGATCAATTTTAATATGGATGACGTAAGCTTAAATAAGGCGGAACATGATAATAAACCAGCCACGGAGCCTAGGTTTACATTTTTAGGTTTAGAGCAGGAGTTTTTATTTAGCTACATGCCGAGTTTTCATGTGAATAAAAAAGGTAAGCCTTACACATCAAAATATCGTAAAAATGCCAATGTTGTGAATTATAAAAATATTGACCCTGTGATTGCTGACATTAAAACGGCAGGCAAGACACAAGCGGTGATTTCTGGCGTGGTGTCTCAGTTAGGTTTGTATGATGCAGTTTATAAATTAATTGAAGCAGGGATCACCCCAATTATTTTAGAGGATGCGCTATTAGGGTCAGATGTAGACCCAATTCACTATTTGGACTACATCTATCAATTAGGCGCGGTGCCAAGCACACAAAAGTCGCATGGATATGAGATGTATGTCGAAATACAATTAGGCGATTTTACAGAAGAAGAAATTGCCGCTTACTATCAAATGATAGAGCTTAATGAAGCTGTGATCCCAGAAATCTACCCGCGTTTACGTTAGGTCTTTAACCCAAAACGATTGAAGTGAATAAGCTTGATATTACTATCAAGCTTATTCATTTTTACACGCCTATAAGACGCCATCCTATAATGCGCTCTATTCGAAGTAGGGCTTTTAACTTTTCACATGCGCTTTGCGATATTCGCTGGGAGTTTGTCCTGTTACTTGTTTAAATGCTTTATAAAAAGAAGAGCGCGCATTGAATCCTACCTCCAATGCAATATCTAGCACAGTACTGCGATTGGCTAAAATTTTAGGTTTGGCAGCCTCAATCCGCCATTGATTAACAAAATCAAAAAAGCTAACGGATAACGTTTCATTCAGCGTCTGGGATAGGTAGTTAGGAGAAACATTCAAGTGTTTGGAAAGTTTGTGTAGTGACAAGTTTGAGTCTAAATAGAGTTTGTCTTGCTCCATTGCTGAGTTTATTTTGGTAGCAATTCGCGTTGATTGCGTTTGGTCTAAAGCGGAACGTTGGTATTTCTTAGTCGCGCAGCGCTGATCATGTGTTGTGTCATCATCAGCAACGATAATTTCACTTTTATCCTGATTTATGTCATCACTCTCTAAACGCGCTAAGGCGGGCTTTTGTTGCAAACCAAAGTGGGTCATACACCATATCAAAATCAAAGAGAGGACCATTTCCGTGTTGCTATTGAATAGGGCATGATTAAACAAGCTTGAGGAAAACACAGTAATTACAGAGCATAACCATACACTTACGGCAATAAAAAGCAGCCAATTCATCCAGTTAAGATCTTTATTATCGTGATTAGAAAAAACATCTTTGAGCTTTTTACGGTATTGGTTCAATCTGCGGACAATTTTTAACAGTGTATATGCGCATTGCAACAGCCAAAGTAGCATCATAATTAAAATACCGATGAGGAGTATGCTGATAAAAGGGTCGTTGATCTCTTTATCATGTACGAAAATGGCGGTATGAACTTCTTTGGGTAAGATTAATATCATCATCGAGAGGAGTATGGCTGGTGCTATTAAAGCGTACTGTTTAAGCCATCTTTTTTTCAACTGCCAAGGGGTATCGGCAGTGAGCCCTTGAACATAAAGCCACAAAGAAGGGCAAAGCACAAACAAAGCCGGGAATGCGACGGCTGTGTAAATAGGGTAGTAAGCAGGCAAAACCGCTGAAATAGCAGAATTTAAGGCCAAAATGCCACTGGCGAGTAAAAATAACGCCAAGGGTAAGTTCATCGCATGTGTTGCTACACGCGAAAAAAGAATAGGCACACTGATACATACTTGCCCAACAATCATCATCGTTAGGATAATTTCGATAGGGTTGGCCAAACTTTGTTCCTTTTATCACTTTCCGTTGAGCGGCTCAATCAAAATAAAGTGTCCGCGCTTATAGTCTCGGACGACCTAACTATTTATAAGTTATATCGTTAAGCTCCGTCAACTACTGCCTAACTAAGGGCTCAAATTAAACAGCGGAGCGAATATGAATACGACGAAGGATATTTCTACCTCATTTGAAGATTATAAAATAAATGTAAAGCTTAAGATTTCAGCGCTATGGATAGCAGTGATGTTTTGCTATGTCTACGGTGATTACATTGAAGTGTATGTACCTGGTGTTATGTCAGAGGCGCTCTTGGTCAGTGCTGATAGGAAGGGAATTCAATATGAGTTTTTTGCTGTCGCGCTGTTAATGTCTATACCAAGTGTCATGATCTTTCTCACTTTGGCACTAAAGCCCGCTATCAACCGAAGATTAAATATCATCATCCCAGGTTTATTTGTTGTGCTACTGATAGCCCTTAATCTAGAAACTGTATGGGGGTTTTATCTTTATCTTACAGGTCTAGAAGTGCTGTTGTCTCTGCTCACTATGTGGTATGCCTGGCAGTGGCCAAGGAGTGAAATGACTCAGTAGAAATAGTAAAGAAGCAGACGAAAATAACTAGCGATAATAAATTTTATCTAATTATTACAACAAAATACGACATATTTCAACGGACTTAAGATATGAAAAAACTACTCCCTTTGGCTTTATTTAGCAGCTTGATTTACGCATATGACCCAATCGACTTACAATATAATGCCGATGGCAAGCTCATCATGTTAGACAAAGACACAGCCTTTGTGGCTGGTAATGATGAAGCGGCCTATTTGCAAAAAATCGACCTAAAAAGTAAGCAAACAAGTTTATTGGCTCTGCCAGACAAGCCAATTATGTATAGCCTTGGTAAGCTTGCAAATCACCAAGGTGCCCAAGCATTTGTGTTGACTGAGAAAGGTGTTTTTCACGCAGGGTTAACAGAAACACAGCAGCTGGTAAATACAAGTTCATTATTTACGGCTGATGCTTTTTCTTATTTTAAATATCAAACATTTACGTTAGATGTGAATGGGGATGGCCTGACCGACTTTTATTTACCCGGTATCGAAGAGCAGACCGTGTATGTGCAACAACAGAACGGAAAGTTTGCCTCTACTGTACTTCCATTACGGGCAAAAACAGAGGCTCATGTCACTGAGCAACACTTTACTGTCAGTCATACATTGCCACAGTTTCCTACACTCGCCGACATCAATGGAGATGGTATCGATGATTTGATGTTTTATGAGCAAAAAGCAGTACGATACTTTTTGGCAACCAGTCAAGGACCGAGCAAGCAATTGCAAACACTTGTTGAGATTGACAGTGAAAGTAAGCAGCGTATAGAAAAGTTAAGAGACTTTAACAATGATGGTCTTCCAGATATCCACATCATAGAGAGCCTCACTGATGATACCGATAAAGACAACGATTTAGACAGTGAAAGTATTCATCGCATTTTCTTTTCTCAGCAAACGAATAATGGGCTGGTTTTTAAAGACAGCCCAGATCTCCAACTGACTTTGGAAGAAACGAGTTCCATTGCTCACATTGGCGACTTTGATGGAGACGGAGTCAATGATTTAGCGGTGATCTCTTTTGATATTGGTTTTATGGATATTATTTCAATCGCCAGTGCTGCGATGGAAAATAAAGAGGTAACGCTTGATAGTGCGATTAGTATTTTTAAAGGTAAAAAAGACAAACAGTTTTCGAAGAAGGCGGCATCAAAGAAAAGTTTTGAGATAGCGATGAATATGAATGAGTCAAGTAGTGGAGCTGGAAAAGGGATTATTTTTAAAGATTTTAATGGTGATGGTTTAACTGATTTGCTGATTAGAGCAGACACCAATGAACTCAAAGTGTATTTTGGTGATGAAAAAAGAGGGCTATCACGAAGGGCGAAACGCATTAAGCGTTCGTTACCAAAATCTTCAAGCGATATTTATAGCCATGACCTTAACCAAGATGGAAAAGAGGAAATTGTTTTAAAGGTGAAGGACAAAAAAGAAGGCTTTAGGTTGGAGGCTATTCAAATCAGTAAATAAAGCAAATACACTTACTGGCAATAAAGAGTCACTGCCTGTTATTGATAAGCAACGATATAAACAGGCAGTGTTCAAACTTGCTCTATACATTCTCTAGATTGTGTAGAAAAAAATACTAGGCTCATTTAACCTTTATTAGTAATTTTTATTCTCTATACCTTTTTAAGTGACTATTGGCTATATGCTCCTTTTTATTGTGGTCACAAGACCTACGCATTTATTTGTTTTTCAATGAATTTATGAGAGTGTGTAACTTCTGTTGATTTAGCTATTTACTTACTCAATTTATGAAATAGAATTAGCACCTTGAGTGAGGCTCTCATCACGTATGTTGTGAGATACCTGTGATATTGCGTTAATTTACGGTTAAACAAACAGAAATATGATCAAATTTATTGAAACCACGCCTTGGTGGTTCTTAATACTTCTTTATGTCACTACGTTAGCTCTGGGTACTTTAGTGGGTGCGCCACTGGTGATCCAAGCTTATGACCTACCAAACCCTGTTGAAGTTACACGATTGTTTGTATTAGTGCCGTTAATAAAAGTACATTACTTACTTCCTTTGCTCCTCCTTGTCACTTTTGGCTTGAAGTACGTAAAAAGTAAACAAAAGAAACAACTTACGCTATCTTTCATTGTTGCAAGCATTATTCTTGTTCCCGTTATTTTCTATGGCTTACAAATCTCTGACATTTACTTGTATGCAGAAGCTTAAAATAAAGAAGTACGTTTAGCCTCAGGGCAATCTTCCATGTTTGCTGCGCTATCAAAAACCTTTGGTAGCGTCACTCCCTCTTTAATATCCATGTTTTATTATAGGTTTCATTCATATAAAGGAATGAAACAAGTTTAATGAATTGGCAGTCTAATATATGTGCGATGCATAGCACGTTTAGTGGAAAAGCCAATTTTGAAGGGACAGAGCCTACTTCACTTACACTGTAACGCAATCAACACTGGTGAAATTACACATTGTGGCAAATCACAGGTGTTAAAATGTATACTTTTTGTTTGTTTAAACAGTAATGTTAAATTTTATGTAAGTGCTTTGTTTTGTTGATTTTTTGGTGTACCTTTTTTGAGTGCTATATTTGTACAAGTTAAAAAAGGACTGAAATGAAAATAAATAATAAAACATTAACGGTTGCCAGTACTTTATTGTTGGCATCAATGTGGAGCCAAACATCACACTCTCAGCAAGAGAGTCTGCCTTTTCTTGATGAAAATTGCAGCGGTCAGTTAGAGAGCAAAGAAAAACAAAATCACTGTATTGATATGCTTCGCGCCTCTGACTTCGATACTGGCTATTCGATTCAATACTCGCCTTCACTTGTTGAACCCATTTATATCAACGGGGTTAAATACACAATAGATTTAGCAAGAGATTTGAATGTCACCACAGTAAGGGATATCCTTCAGGCCCCATGGAGGCACGGTTTTTGGGATCTAGATGGTCATTGTGCTAATAGACATGAGTTTTGGGATGATGATTGTCGTCTAGAAGATCTGCAACAGCAGTATCATCTAGATGCTGTTTATGAAGCCAGTGCTAGAATCCCGGTGAGTGGTGATAACGGCCAACTGTTAAACTTTGATGTGTTCGGCAAAATCGATAATGCAGTGGCGTGGTTTAGTGTTCGTTGTGGCTCGTTTAGAGAAATAGACATTAGTGATAATATCATCATATCGAAAACTGAGCGCACTACGTTTCCCTGCGATGAGATACAAGTGTATTTCAAACCTAGACGACCTTTTAATTATCAGGACCCTACCTTAAGGGGCTTCTTATCGATCATTATTTCTGAAGACTTCTAGTACGAGCGGTACTGTTTTAAAGAGGCACTTTTAGAAATGAAAAAGGGCTTGCGAGCATGTGACGCCAGTCCTTTTTATTGTTCAATGTTAAACATTTTCTTGTGTACTATTAAATCAAAGCTATCTTACGTTTTATTGGAAACCAGTTGTCTGTATCTTGCGGGTGGTTATCCCGCAGTTGGTGTTAATGGGAAGAAAAAGCAGACGCTTAAACTGCACATCTGGCGTTTAAGCGTTAGTTATAAAATTAATTATCTTCTCGATTTTTACCTACGGTACCAAATGGCGATGCGCAGGATTTACTGCGTTACGCGTTTATCAACCTCAACTTTCCCGTCTTTAATCACAACTGTGACGTCTTCCATCACTGTTATGTCATCTAATGGGTTACCTGGTACCGCAATAATATCGGCAAGCTTTCCTGCATCTAAAGATCCAAGGTGGTCTTGTAGCTTGAGTAATGTCGCCGAGTTAATAGTAGCGGCTTGCAGTGCTTGCAACTCTGTCATACCAAATTGGACCATTCGACTGAACTGCTTTGCATTATCGCCGTGCGGATAAATACCCCCATCAGAACCAAATACCATTTTTACACCTGCTTTAACGGCTTTGGAAAAGCTATCACGTTGAATGGAGCCCACTTGTCGCTCTTTTTGCAGGCTTTCTTCGGGTATACCTGCTTTGGCGCCTTCCCCTAGAATGTACTCGGTGGTATAAATGTCCATCGAGAAATAAGTGCCATGTTTAAGCGCCAGTTGTATCGCTTCGTCATCTAAAAAGCTCACATGCTCTACAGAATCAACGCCTGCTCGAATTGATGATTTTATCCCACTTGTTCCATGCGCATGAGCAGCGACAGTCAGCCCCCGCATATGCACTTCGTTTACTAGTGCTTGCATCTCTTCAAACGAATATTGCTGAGCGCCAACTTTTGTGCCTTTGGACATAACACCGCCTGTTGCACAAAATTTGATAACATCCACACCGTATTTAACGTTTTCACGCACTTTGTGGCGAACTGCCCAAGGGCCATCTGCAACGCCTTCAGAAGTTACACGATGCTCATGTGTAAACGCGTTATTATCGCAATGCCCACCAGTAATTCCGATAGCGGGACCTGACGCGAAGACTCTCGGGCCAGGTATATCCCCATCATAGATGGCGTCGCGTATAGCAAGGTCAGCAAACCCTGACGCACCTAAATTTCTAACAGATGTAAAACCGGCTTCGAGTGTGCGCTGCGCGTTAATCGCGCCGGTTATCGCTGAACGAGGCACTGTTCTGCGAAGCCGCTCATAGCCATGTACTTTTGCATCTCCCGTTAGATGAACGTGCATATCGAATAACCCAGGGACTAAGGTGTGGCCTTTTAATGTAATGACTGTGGCATCAGAACTAATCGAGTCTTGGGGTGTGTGTTCTGACACGGATACGATGGACTTATCTTCGACAACAACCGTGGCTGGCTTAATAAGTTTACCTGTTCTGACGTCAAGGGCGGCGTCAGCTTTGAGGATGAGTGTATTCGCGAATGCGCTACTGGCACTTAGAATGAAGGCTGTACTGAGTAATGTCTGCTTAAACATATTTTCTTCTTATCATTTTTATTTTTAAAAAACAGTCTAATCAGAGTCAGAATAAGCGCGCAAGGAAATTACGATTGATTGTACAAATAGCGTGATGGGTTTAGTAAAGATCACATAAAGCTTGTTTACAGTGGCGATTGGATCTTGAAAGCGTAAATTAGTAAAGAATGATTAAAATAAATTAACTGACAATAGTCACTCGCGGCTTGCCTAGGTTTAAATAATGGATGTAGTCCTGTTCTTTTAATCCAGCTTCGCGGCTTGAGCGTAATAACAAATCATTCAGCGCTTGATCGTTTATACCGCTTCGCAATGCTTTACTGCACATTTTGATCGTATCTCTATATTCACCGGAATCAAATAGCCGTGAGGCAAACATCATATAAGCTTCTTGCTGATCGGTTTCTTCTTTATAAATTTTTGCGAACACTTCACGGTGCATTAAGCCCGCTAATACGTAATGGCTATTTCTATGCTGCTTACCAAGGGCTTTATGTGCATTGAACAGCATTTCTTTTGAGTGATCCATATCATTCACAAGGTAAAATAGAAAAGCAATAATGGTTGCAACACTTGGGTCGTCCAACATACTTTGACTGAGCTGTAATAGTTTAGCGCTGGCATCGGTGTCTTTGCCCTCTAACAGCATCATCATGATCAGTAGTAAGTTGAATTCGTCAGCGCAGTATTTTTGCATGTTTGATGCGTGGCGAGTAATGGCAGATTTCAGGTCATTTTGA
Organism: Pseudoalteromonas luteoviolacea CPMOR-1; assembly: GCF_001625685.1. GTDB lineage: Bacteria > Pseudomonadota > Gammaproteobacteria > Enterobacterales > Alteromonadaceae > Pseudoalteromonas > Pseudoalteromonas luteoviolacea_K. The sequence continues at coordinate 135,905 of NZ_AUYC01000020.1, forward strand.
ATTGACTTAAGTACTTTAGGGTCAATTGTATCTTTTATGTCTAATGTTTCCAAAAAGCGTATTTTAATGGACAAGGCAGAGAGTAGAGTAGATAGGGCTGGGTCTTCGCTATAAGTACGTTCTTTGCGTTTAATTAAATTATCAATGGCATCGTGCTCTTTACAGACATGCAATACCATTAGGCTTAGCCGAAACATACTCGGTGACATATCTTCAACCGGAAATGCCAGTACCTGAGCTGTTGCTAGATCACGATTATTTGTTTGGAAAGCGATGTATATCTGCCAATAAAAAACGCGAATAGGGTAGTCTTGTCGAGTTTGCGGCTCAGACAAAAATGCTTTACACGCTGCAAAGTCCTTCAACTCATAGTTAACATGGAACAATGACCACTTTGCCCACTGGATGTTGCGATCAGCCAATGGTAAAAGCAGTTTTTTTGCTAATGAATAATGCCCAAGTTTGAGCAATAAATTGACAAGTAGCTGATTACGCGCTTTTTTTAAATAGTTTGGGTACTCTTGATTACGTAACTCTTTCAGTTTTAATAAGGCTTTTTTGTATTTTTTAGCCCTGATAAATTGGTAAGCAAATTTGAACTCTTTAACTTGTAACGTATGTTCTTTTAATATCGTAGCGAGATCCTGCGGCGTATACGGTACTTCTAGTAGCTGATTACTGTGAAATGGATATTCACAAGCGTAGTCGAATGCACTTTGCCTTTTTGCCATATACACCAGCCTAGTGGTAGGGGGCAGTGTTTCGTTGTAAACCAGCTCACTAACGAGGTCATAAAGATTCTTTATTGTGTCTACTCGATTATCCAAAAAAACAATATCATAAGTATTTTGTTTAGCAGAACGCTCAAACGCCTGACCAGAGCGGTAAGAACGAACATGAGACACGCCTTGTTTATTTAACAAAGCTTCTAAAAATCTTATGTTGTCGCTGTTATCGTCGACTATTGCAATTTTTAGGTCTGAATAATGCACTCGCTTTCCTTTAATCAGCCCACGAATAGATTACCGCTGCTGAAAAAATACTCTGTTTGTAGTTAATTTTGGAACTCGATATTCTAATCGTTTTAAAAACATAATCAAAGTGTTAAATGCATGTTCATTTACATTTATTTAAAATTCATGCGGTACTGAACCAAATAGATAGTTAATAAAAAGTGGACACGGCAAGCTAAATAAGACGAGTGTTTTTAGCATGCCATGGTGTTGAATGGTGTGTTTTTAGTTGAATATTTCCTCGACATCATCTTTGATATCTTGATATGCATCCTCGTCTAATTCCAATAGATGCAATACATCGGTTTTGATATACGCCCAATCGGGTACTGACACAAAACGTTTGTTGACCTGAACAAGGTGCTCGGCCATTTTGAGCGTGGCCATAGTGCAAGCATGTTCAACGTCATGGGTTTCTTTGAAAAACTCCATATCATGATGTCGGAGAATAAGCTTACAAATCGGTTTTGGGAGGTTCCAGCTATTTGCTAGGAAATAGCCAATTGTGGCATGATTCGTGTTGTAAATCGCTTCTTCTTGGTCAATTAGTAACATGTCGTAGTTGCTATTTGCGCAAGAGAGTACGTTAGCATAGTCGTCAAATTTTAACGCCATTGCTGGGATCCCTGCATCGTGAAATAGCCCCAGCATATGGAGACTTTCCAGTGGGATTTTTACTGGGATTTTGCGTCCGATAATCATCGCAACTTCCGAAATTTCGTTTGCGGTATCCCAAAACCGCTCCAAGCTGATGCAACAACGTGATTGATCAAACGCTTGTTTCAATAAAAAGCCTGTCACTAAATGTGTAACGCTATTTAAACCAAGAAACATGACTGCTTGGCGAATATCTGTGATTGTGCGTGAAAAGCCATATGATGAAGAGTTAATGACCTTTAAAACTGCAGCAGATGTTGCAACATCTGTTGCAATTAAATCTGCAATTTGCCCAAGTTCTGGCTCGCTCGATTGGAGTAGTTCATGTAAATGTGTGAGCAACTCTGGTTTTGGTGGGAGAGAAAAACCTTTTTCTACATCATTAAGAACGACATTATCTATCTCTATCATAGTTATTCCATCTTGATGCTGGACATCAAACTAAGGTAATTACACGGACGTTAAAAGAGTATAGCCGTACCTGCTAAATTTTGTGCACTCGAGGCAAATTTTGTTGTTTTTGCACGTTAAGTAGTCAACCAGTTGGTAATTCAGGGACGATTGATTGCTTTCATTCGCTTTGTTAAGTTAAAGTTAGCTAATTTTACTGTTTGGGAATAATTATGAGTCAATCACCTGAAACGGCAGCGCCGAGTGGGGCAGTTGCACGTTTTCTTAACGGGATCGAGCGTGTGGGGAACAAACTCCCTGATCCTGCTATCATTTTCTTGTCAGCGATGTTGCTGATATGGTTCCTTTCTTGGATTTTTTCGAGCACGACGTTTGATGCGATAGACCCACGTACTGGTGAAGCTATCGTTGTTCATAACTTACTAAGCGGTGATTCACTTGCCAGTTTCTTGGCCAACATGGTTAAGACGTTCACAGGGTTTGCACCTTTAGGTGTTGTTTTAGTAGCTATGTTAGGTGTTGGTGTTGCTGAGCACTCTGGTTACATTAACACGGGCTTGAAGCTCATGTTAAAGCGTACACCTCAAGCATTGTTGACTCCATCAATCATTTTAATTGCGATTGTGAGCCACACAGCAACGGATGCCGGTTATGTATTGGTTATTCCATTGGCTGGTGTAATTTTCTATGCCATGGGTCGTCACCCACTTGCGGGTATTGCAGCAGCGTTCGCAGGTGTAAGTGGTGGATTTAGTGCTAACTTCATTCCATCTGGTATCGACCCGTTACTACAAAGCTTTACACAAAGCGCAGCGCATATTATTGATCCAGAGATTGCGATTAACCCGCTGAACAACTGGTTCTTTACCTCAGCTTCTAGTTTGTTCATCATTTTATTAGGCTGGTATATCACGGACAAAATCATTGAGCCTCGTCTTAAAAACACAGAGATCGATGGTGACACAAACAGCTTGCCTTCTTTTGATGAAGTGAACGCAAAAGAAAAGCGTGCATTTTTAGCTGCCTCTGGTGTGATGCTAGCAGGTATCGCGTTATTAGTTTATGCCGCAAGTGGTGAAGACTCGGCGTTACGTAGTCCAAATGGCTCACTGACCGAATTCACAGCGCCGCTTATGCAGTCTATTGTACCGTTAATATTCTTACTATTTTGGGTGCCAGGTGCAGTCTATGGCTTCTTGGTTGGTACCTTTAAGTCATCAAAAGATATGATTGATGCCATGAGTAAGTCAATGGGCAGCATGGCTTACTATATTGTAATGGCGTTTTTCTGTGCGCTATTTATCAGTGCATTCAGTCAGTCTAATCTAGGTGCACTACTTGCGATTGAAGGAGCAGAAGTACTTAAGGCATTGGCATTACCAAGTTCAGTCACTGTGGTCGGTATTATTTTCCTGACTGCTTTTGTAAACTTATTTGTTGGTTCAAGCTCTGCTAAGTGGGCATTGCTAGGCCCTATTTTTGTTCCTATGTTGATGCAACTTGGCCTATCACCTGATTTGACCCAAGCGGCTTACCGTGTAGGTGACTCAAGTTCAAACATCATCACGCCGTTGATGCCATACTTCCCATTGGTTGTGGTTTATTGCCAAAAGTATGTTAAGAACACAGGTATAGGTACGCTAATTGCTCTTATGATCCCTTACTCTATCGCTTTCCTAGTTGGTTGGAGCATCTTCTTGTTAGCTTATTGGGGCTTAGGCATTCCTTTAGGCTTGCAGTCGAGCTACATTTATCCAGCAGGATAAGTAATAAAAAAGCCGCTCAAATTGAGCGGCTTTTTTCATTTCAAAACACGACTACTTACGCTTCAGCAATGAATATTGCACGCAGTGGAGCGGGGTAGCCCTCAATGGTTTTACTTGGGTCTAGTGGGTCCAAGAAATCTGCGAGTGATTCCGTTTCCATCCACTCAGTTTGACGTTGTTCATCTAACGACGTAGTGTCTTTGTTGACGACACGTACATTCTTAAATCCAACACGCTCTAACCACAGTTTGAGCGCGTCGCAGCTTGGGATGTACCAGACATTACGCATTTTGGCATAACGGTCGGTTGGCACCAGTACTGTATTCACATCGCCTTCAATGACTAAAGTTTCAAGAACAAGCTCACCGCCTTTACGCAATTGGGCACGGAGTTGGCTTAAAAAATCGATAGGTGAGCGTCTATGATAAAGCACACCCATAGAAAATACCGTATCGAATGCTTTAAGCTCGGGTAACTGTTCTACGCCTAATGGTAATAAGTGTACATTCGGATCAGGATTAAAATGTTTAACTGCTTGAAACTGACTTAAAAACAGATCTGACGGGTCAATACCAACCACGAAATCAGCACCAGCGCCTTTCATACGCCACAAGTGGTATCCAGACCCACAGCCAATGTCTAACACTGTTCTACCGTGTAGGTCACTAATGTGTGGCAGCAGTCTGTCCCATTTCCAATCACTGCGCCATTCAGTATCAATGTGAATCCCGTGAATATGAAAAGGGCCCTTTCGCCATGGCATCATGCGCTTTAATAGATGACTTAATTGCTTTGTATGGCCTTCTGAAAGCTCTTCACTTAAACCAAACTCCACGCGATCTGTGATATTAATGTGGTCTGTATTTGATTCAGGTAAGTTTTTAAGCACTTTTTCCCACTTTGGCCAATCACCATGTTGTGCTTCTTTTTGCCAGTGTGTTAGCTGGGCAGGCAAAGTATCTAACCAATGACTGAGCTGGTTTTTCGCAATGGCTGCGTAAAAGTCGTTAAACCAAGTATTCATAATATCCTCGTTATTTTATTGCGACCATTGAGCAAAAGTTAAAGCACTGGTACCAAACTTGGGTGTTAGAAAAGCCAACTGTTTCAAGTCTTTCGATATGTGTGCTTAAAGCATCTGTACGCATGATGTTTTCTATAGCGGTTCTTTTTTGGCTAATCTCTAACTCTGAGTATCCATTTTGACGCTTGAAGTCATGATGAAGGTCGATAAGCAGGTTATCTTTAATGTCATTTTCGCCTTTTATCTTTTCAGACAGCAGCAGCACACCACCTGGTTTCAAGCCTGCGTAGATTTTTTCAAGCACGGCCTGTCTTTGGTCTTGAGGGATAAACTGTAGTGTAAAGTTCATCGCAACGACACTCGCATTTTCAATGTTGATGTCGTTAATGTCACCTAGTTGCACACTGACAGGCACGTCTGATTTAAAGCCTTTCAGGTGTAACTTACAGCGCTCAACCATAGGTGCAGAATTATCAATGGCGATGATATGGCAGTTTTCTTTGTCGATGTTACGACGCATGCTGAGCGTCACTGCACCTAAAGAACACCCTAAGTCATATAAATTTGAATTACTTTGCGCAAACTGACCCGCCAATTTACCCATTGTACTGACCATTGTGGCGTATCCGGGAACTGACCGTTGGATCATGTCTGGGAACACTTCGACGACATTGGCGTCAAATGTAAAGTCTTTTACTTCTTGCTCTGCGGCATAAATACTGTCTTTGCCAGTCACAATACTACTCTCATACAAAAATAATCTCGCTATTTTAGCATTTTATACTGGATAGTCAGTGATAAATTGAGTAGCTTGGCTACTATTAGTCATAAGAAGTAAAAAATGAGATAAAAAATGGCGAAAAATAAAGTTGTCAGTACAGAAGATATCCTATCCACATTGTGTCATTCAGTGACTGAAGTGCTATCTTCGGCGAGTGGTAATCAAATATCCTATTCTGCGATGGTGCAAAAGATTACGCGCACCTGTATGCGACCGGATATCGGTTGTTTTGTGTTGTTTGATGGTGGGTTTACAGGACTCGTTGTGACTAATTTTACCGCGCAGGCAGCGATGGAAATCTATCAAGATTACATGCGTAACATGGGCATGCCGGAGAGTGAAATTGCACAAAGCCACTTATCAGATGATGTATCAAATGTCATGGGCGAATTGATGAACCAGATTGTTGGTGATTTCACGGGTAAAGTGAGAGAGCAATTACATACCTCAATTACGCAAAACCAGCCGAAAATGATGGCAATCAACAAGCAGGTACAAATCTCGGTTGATACAACCATGGATAGACCTCAGGCAAGACGAGTCACATTCACCACGCAAGGACAGAATATTTTCTACCTTGAGTTGGCAATGGACAAAACAGAGTTTATAAAGCTGCATGATTTTGATATCGCAGAAGCCGTTGACCCTGATGACATCATTGCGAATCAAAGCTCTACGTCTGCAAAACCTAAAGCGACAAAACAAGCCGCACCTCAAGAAGATGCAGCTGATGATGACTTCATGGCAGAGCTAGGGCTCTAATCATTTTATTAGCCCACTAGGTTAAGTGGTGGGCTATATTAACTCTCTAACTCACTGGTTGTTACTTGAAGTAGGTCAAAGGCTTCGGAAAACTGAAATCTTGATACCATCACCTTCAGCTCTTTTAATGTTGCCTCATCTAACCCTTCATTTAACTCAATCTGTTCGACCATCTCAGTCGCTTTTGAGTCATATTCTTTTAAAGCTTGAGCAAGCTCTTTAAGTGAGTATGTTTGTTTAGGGGAAGTAGACTTTTGGCTCTGCTCTAGCAGTAACGCGGCTTTTCCTTTGAGCTCTTGAAGGTAATTGGCTAGCGTGTCTATGTGCTCAGAGTTAATGTTATCTTCTTTTATTTGCTCTTCTAATGTAGCCGCAACTTCTGAGAAGTAATCCATAGAGAGGTTAGCACCGGCACCTTTCATCGCATGTAAAATATCCAGAGCAAGCTCTAAATTCCCCATGCTGATCGATTGTTTTAGATTAATCACCTCTTCTATTTGTTGAGTGATAAACTTACTAAGCAATTTAAAGTAAACAGCTTCGTTGTTTGCGGCCCGTTGCACGCCTTCAGCAATGTTTACGCCTTCTAAAACTAGGTCTATATCCGGATCCTGCTGCGGTTGTTGAACAGCTGGAGTTGTTTGTTTTGGAATGCCGCTGTCAAGTGTGTCCAAAATGGATTTTATAAGACCCTCAACGTCAATTGGCTTAGAGACATGCCCATTCATGCCTGCATTTAAGCACAATTCAATATCAGGCCCCATAGCATTGGCGGTCATTGCAAGGATCGGAAGCTGTTCAGCAGGTACTGTTTCACGAATGGCTTTTGTTGCTTCAACCCCATCCATGATGGGCATTTGCATATCCATAAGTACAATATCAAACTGTTTATTTTGCACAGCCTTTAGCGCCATTTCCCCATTACAGGCGACGCTGACTTGCGCGCCATGGAAACTTAAAATTTCCACAGCAATTTCTTGATTAACCGGTTGGTCTTCTGCAACCAAAATATGTAAATCTTTAAGTGCGTTACGGTTTTCTATTGGTGTTAGTTTTACTTGCTGTGTAGCTTCGACACCAAAGCACTCCTGTAAACAGTCCAATAGACTAGAGGGGTTAAAAGGTTTAAACAGCATGCTGTCAATCATGGCTTGGTGTGTTTCTTTGAATCCGACTTCATGACCGTGTGCAGTGACCAATACAAAATAATTTTGTAGGTTTTGTCGCTTTAAGTACTCGATGGTGTCAATACCATTTAAATCAGGCATATGCCAGTCAACAAAGATGATATCGAATTTTTCAGTTGTCGGGTTTAGTTGATCCACAAAATGTTTACCACTTTCAAATAGCGTAACATGGAAGCCTAATGACTGGAGCATCGTTTCGAGAATATCTCTTGCATCTTCATTGTCGTCAATTACACAGGCTGTTTTGCCACTGAATGTAAGTGGTTTTTCTACAGGGGTTGAAGCGTAGTTATTAATTTCCATCGCTAAAGTAAAATAGAATTCAGAGCCTTTATTAAGCTCACTTTCAACAAATATTTCTCCACCAAGTAGTTTTACCAGTTGTTGTGAAATAGTGAGGCCAAGTCCCGTTCCGCCATACTTACGTGTGGTAGATGTATCTGCTTGAGAAAAAGATTGAAACAGCTTTGTTTGTTGCTCGGTACTCATACCAATTCCACTGTCTTTGACAGAAAAAGTTAATTTAGCTTTATCTGTTTGAATATCTTGCATGGAAATGGATAAGGTGACGCCGCCACTTTCGGTGAATTTGACGGCATTTCCCGCAAGATTAATAAGCACTTGCGAGAGTCTCAGTGGGTCACCGAGAAAGTTGTTTGGTAAGTCAGAGGGGATATCGAAGACCAAATCTAGCTGCTTTTCTTGTGCCTTAATACCAACAATGGTTGTGACATTATCGAGAACTTTATCCAACTCAAATGGAATATGTTCAATTTCGACTTTCCCTGCTTCTATTTTAGAAAAATCTAAAATATCGTTGATAAGCTTAAGTAATTGTTTGGCAGCGTAGTCAATTTTCGTCACGTAGCCTAGTTGTTTCGGCGATAGATCTGAGTTCATTGCTAGATGTGCCATACCGATTATGGCATTCATTGGCGAGCGGATCTCATGACTCATATTGGCGAGAAATTCGCCTTTTACTTGAGCGTTTTTATCAGCTTCTTCCTTTGCGCTGAGCATTTGACGCTCAAGTTCATTACGTTCAGTGACATCTAAGAAGGTGCCTACTACACCACCAACTTCGCCGAGGCTATCAAAAAAGGGCGCTTCATAAACAACTAATTCTCGAGGTTCTTTAAGACTATTTTCCATAGAAAGGGCGAAGGAGTGGGCCTCTTTTTGGTCAATCGTGCGCTGGGATTTATGATCTAAGTATGCCGCGGTTTGTCCATCAAACACGTCGTTTAAATGAGAGTCGGTTACTTCGACTTCAAATTTGTCTATAAAAGATAAAAAAGCACGGTTAACACCCATAAAAGTGCCTTTTTTATCTCTGTAATAGGTCGGGTTTGGAATGGCATTAATAATATGTAAAGTGAGCTCCAAGTGTGCTGCTAGCGCATTCTCAGCTTCAATTTGCTTTTGGGTATTTTCGCTTAACCTTAATTGTATGCTTAAATCTTCGCATAAAAGTTTGAGGCAGTGTTTTTGTACTTCTTTAGGCGGATGAGTGAATGTGATCACGACAGTGCCAGTCAGCTCGTCACTCATTACCAAGGGTATATATAAAACCGTATGTAACTCTAGAGTTAAGCCATCTTTATGTAACACCGCGTTACGACCTTCACTGACGTACGCCTGTGTTTGTCTTTCAGAGACGAGTTTAGAGACTTGAATAGATTGTTCATCAAAATAAGCAGCAAACCCCACTAGAGTGTGTTGAATAAAGTGTTCATCCTCATAACGGTAGAGTGAAACACTCGGACTTTGAAAATGATCAGCGAAGAAGTTGGCAGCCAAAGTCCGCATTTGAGAAGGAGAGTTACAGTGACGAATTTCTTCACTAAAAGCATGCCTTATTTTTGCAATATCAGCGCGTTCATCAAGTTTTCTATACGTCAAAGACACGGCTTGAGCAATGTCAGCGACTTCGCCCCGCAACTCTGCTGGCAGCGAAATGCTTTGGCCATTGTAATTTTTATCGATACAAAATGCCCGATGCAATAAAGTGAAAGGTGTGATCAATCTTTTATTTAAGTAGTAGAAAATAAACAGGGCGAAAAGCAATAAAGTGATAAGGCTCACCCAGAGGTAAAAGAGCAAGTTGCTGCTACCTTGGTGCAGTAGCTGTTTTGCTTGTTGCAATTGTTGCTTAGTTGATTTAATTGCAACATCGATGGCATTGGTTGTTTGTTGATGGACATCGATTAACGCATTGTCTTGAGCTTGACTAGATGCGCTTTTGCCGATTGATTCGTATAGTGTTTGCATTACTTTATAAGTGTTAAAGGCTTGAGTTAAAGCACTATCTTGCGGGTAAATGCGCGTTTTTTCGGTTAAGGCATCGAGCGTTATTCTAGAGTTAATAAGTTGCGTCTGAATGAGTGTATTGGCCTCGGTGGCATCTTGCTTTGAAATGTGTGTGCTAATACTGAAAAATAAAGCCAAATTGGTCGTTTGCAGTTGATTTAATACATCGTATCGGTCGTTGAGTTGTTCAATCTGCTGCTCATGATTTGTCATCTTACTTTCCCAATTAGACATCACAACAAGGCTGATGACGAGTAGAGCAGGGAGTAGTATAAAAAACGAATGAAACATTGTTTTTATTGACATAACTTACTTTCCAAAACTTGACTAATATTAACCATAGTCGCACGCACGTAATTAACAAGCGGTGTGAATTGTCTGAAGGAGCTGGATAAAGCAAGAAGGGTGCTAAAATGGCAGAAATACTCATTGTCGATGATGTCGCAGAAAACTTACAAATCCTGCAATTGATATTAAGGAATGAAGGGCATAAGGTGTTTGCCGCGATCAGTGGTGAACTTGCATTAGACATTGCCCATAAACACTCACCTGAATTAATTATTTCTGATATCAACATGCCTGTTATGGATGGTTTAGTATTTTGTAAAACCCTCAAAAGCTCGACCAAAACGCAAGACATCCCGGTTATTTTTGTCAGTGCCGAGCGGGAGACTGATAATATCGTTGCTGCTTTAGAGGTCGGCGGCGTTGATTACATCACTAAGCCCTTCAAACCAGCAGAAGTATTAGCCAGAGTAAATACCCAATTAAAGTTATTGGACGCACATCGCTTGGCTGTAAAACAGCAGCTTTCTCAAGTAATGAATCAAATGGTAGTCGGAATTGCGCATGAAATTAACACACCTTTAGGTGCAGCTATCACGGCAGTCACGCATTTTGAAGGTATAGTAATGCAATTATTGAATGCGTTTGAGCAGGAAACGTTGAGCGCTCAACAACTGAAGGATGGATTGGATGAGTCTAAACAAGGTGTGGTTTTGTGCGAGCGCAATTTGTCACGTGTTGCGCAATTCGTAAAAGTATTAAAAGAAATAGCAAGGGTCGAGCGCCCGACAACACCAACAACGCTGAGTGTGATTGCTTTTTTAAACGACCTGAAATCGGCTTGGGAAAAGAAAGATGTGCAAATTCAGATCAGCGCAGTCGAAGCGGGTTTTGTATCTGATCGAGACATTTTGATGTCGGTATTTAATAACTTGATTGAGAATTCGATTGCGCACGGCAAGTTAAAAAGTGGACAAGCAATTTCGATCGAAGCAACATTAAAAGCACAGCACATTGAGTTTATGTATTACGATCATGGAGAGGGTTTACAAGGGATTTCTATTGATGAACTACTAAAACCCTTTAACACCACAAAACGAGGTAATAGTGGTCATGTCGGATTGAGTGCGCCTGTCACAGCAAACTTGATTAACTCAGCGCTTAAGGGGGCTTACCAGTTGCTTGATAGGGGAAGAGGGTTAGAGTGGGTGATAGAAATTCCAGTAAATTCAGATTGATCTGAATCAACGATTGACAAATATCGATAGAGATGAGGACATAAGTCCTTATGTGGGAGGCTTTATTTCACTAAGCTCGCGGGCAAAGATATTATATCTTTGTTCGAGTATTAATTATAAATAATTCTTATGATTAATGTTTTGAATTGAAGTCACGCAAAAAAATTGGTGGAACCATTATGCAACAGCTACCTACAGTTGATTATAAGTCATCTACAGCAGCAAAAGAATTTGTTGAGTCTCTTCGCAACACAGGTTTTGGTGTACTTAAAAATCACCCAATCCCGAAAGAGCTTGTAGAGTCTATATATAAAAACTGGCAAGAGTTCTTCTACACAGAAGAAAAGCACGACTTCCTATTTGACAAGGACACTCAAGACGGCTATTTCCCACCGGAAGTTTCAGAAGTCGCTAAAGGCTTTACTGTAAAAGATATTAAGGAATATTTTCACGTTTATCCAAAAGGTCGCGTTCCTGCTCAGCTTGAAGCTGAGATCAGAGAATACTACCGCCTTGCAAATGAGTTTGCAGCTGAGCTATTAAGCTGGGTTCAAGCTGAAGCACCAGAGGATGTACGTGCTAAGTTTTCGATCGATCTTAAAGATATGATCAAAGACTCAGATCAAACGTTATTACGCGTTTTACACTACCCACCGATGACTGGAGACGAAGAGCCAGGTGCTATTCGAGCGGCAGCACACGGTGATATTAACCTACTAACTGTATTACCAGCTTCAAACGAGCCTGGGTTACAAGTTCAAAGAGGTGACGGCAGCTGGTTAGATGTACCATGTGATTTTGGTTCATTGATCATCAATATTGGTGACATGTTGCAAGAAGCTTCAGGCGGTTACTTCCCATCTACAATTCACAGAGTAATCAACCCAACGGGTAAGGCGAGTGATAAATCACGAATTTCATTACCGCTGTTTTTACACCCTAAACCAGAGGTTGTATTATCTGAGCGTTATACAGCAGACTCATATTTGCAAGAGCGCTTAAGAGAACTAGGTGTAAAGTAAGTATCTGATTATAAATCGAAAAGCGGCCTTAATATGGCCGCTTTTTTGTATTTAAATGCGGCTGATTTTTGAAATTTTCCTGACAATTAGTTCAAAGTGTGCAATATTAAAATTTCTCAAACTGAGAAAAAATAATAAAAAACTTAATGACAACGCTGTCATTTATTGTGTAACATCAAATCAACATGACTGAATACTGTGTCGCGGACAAATTCGCGTTCATATCTTATTTTTTAGGGGTCGCTTAATGATGGCTAAACAGGTTGAACAAGACCAGTTGTATATAGGTATTGATGGGGGCGGTACAAAATGCCGAGCCACTATCTACTCAATCAAAAACGGCGTTTTGGGAACTGGTCTAGGTGGGCCTGCTAATCCTCTTCATGGTTTTGAAAGAACCATTGAGTCAATTATGGTATCGACTCAATTGGCACTGCAGGATGCAGGACTAAGAATTGAAGCAGTTCATAATCTCTATGCAGGACTTGGTCTTGCGGGAGTAAACCTGCCAGCACTACATGAAAAAATAATGCGATGGGATCACCCATTTAAGCAAATGTTTTTAACAACTGATCTTCATACTGCGTGTATTGGTGCGCATGAAGGCGGTGATGGCGCTGTAATTATTACAGGTACGGGCTCGTGTGGTTTTGCCATGGTTGATGGGGTGTCTGTTAACTACGGTGGCCATGGGTTTGCACAAGGCGATATGGGCAGTGGCGCTTGGATGGGACTTGAAGCGGTAAAAGCAGCATTGCTTTCAATAGATAAGTTAGGTCCAACAACAACATTAAGCGACACTTTAAAACAGCACTTTAATACCACAACCGCGATGGGTATTGCCGAGCAAATGGCGGGTAAGCCTTCGAGCAGTTATGCGCAATTAGCCAGGTTTGTATTAGCCGCAGCAGAGGAAAAAGACGAAGTTGCATTGAATATTGTCAGGGACGGTGCTGACTACATTAGTAAATTAGCCCATCGTTTGATGGAAAATAATCCGCCACGTCTTTCAATGATAGGTGGTTTATCTGAACCATTACGTAAATGGCTTGACCCTGAAATTGCAAAGATTGTTGAATCTCCTAAACAGCCTCCTGAAATGGGCGCAATTTTCTTTGCAATCCAAAGTGTCGAGCAGCAGTCTGAAAAGGCGGTATGAGAATGAAAAAATATTTGGCGAGTCAATTTTTTGATGGGCACAAATTAAAAAATAATGTTGAGTTTTTGGTTGTTGATGGAAAAATTTCATTTTCGACTCAAGACTGTGAAGGCCAAGCTGAGATCCTAGAAGGCTTGGTTGCGCCAGGCTTAATTGACGTGCAGGTAAACGGCGGCGGTGGCGGCTTTTTTAACGCGGAGCAAACCGTTGAATGTTTGAGAACCATCGTTACAGCACACGCTAAGTATGGCTCAACCGCGCTTATGCCTACACTTATTACTGATAAAGTGGAAGTCATGGCGCGAGCAGCCGATGCAACTGCAAAAGCGATTGCGCAAGGCGAACCTGGGGTTGTGGGGATCCATTTTGAAGGTCCACACTTATCGCACCCCAAGAAAGGCACACACAGCGAGCAATATATCAGACCAATTTCTGAAGAAGAATTTGCCATTTATGCGAGACAAGATCTTGGTATAAAAATGGTCACATTGGCACCGGAAACGGTACCGCTTGCAGACATAAAACGCTTAATTGACTTAGGTGTTAAAGTGAGTGTCGGCCATTCAAATGCAGATTATGAAACTACCATGGCTGCACTTGAAATTGGTGTTGATGGCTTTACGCATTTATTCAATGCAATGTCGGCATATACATCAAGAGAACCAGGTGTAGTTGGTGCCGCGCTTTGGGAAGATAACTCATGGTGTGGTCTTATTGTTGATGGTCACCATGTACACCCAGCATCTGCAAAACTGGCGATCCGTTCAAAGCAACGTGGTAAAATTATGCTTGTGACGGATGCAATGCCACCTGTTGGTACTAATGATATGGAATTCGACTTTTTTGACGGTCGTAAGGTCATTAGAACAGGTGATAGATTGAATTCAACAACCGGTGAGTTAGCGGGCAGTGTGCTTGATATGGCAAGTGCAGTGAGAAACACGGTTAACACACTTGATGTGACATTGACCGAGGCATTGAGAATGGCCTCTTTATATCCTGCTCAATACTTAGGGTTATCTGACAAAGGCCACCTTTTAGAAGGGGCTGATGCAGACTTTGTAGTATTAAACAACAGTCAAGAAGTTTTGAGTAACTTCATTGGCGGAAAAAAAATTTAAAGTTCCCTGGGTAAAAAACCCCGCTGCAGTTTAGCGGGGATTTTTTGTTTTTACAGGAAAGGTATTGATGACGAATAAAAAACAACGATTGGCTTCATTAGATGCACTGCGTGGCATGGACATGTTTTGGATCTTAGGCGGTCAATCTATTTTCGCGGCACTGTTTGTGCTAACTGGATGGCAAGGCTGGAAGCTTTTCGAAGCACATACTGTGCATAGCCCTTGGCATGGCTTTACATTTTACGACCTAATATTTCCTCTATTTATATTTTTATCTGGTGTTGCCATGGGCTTGAGCCCAAAGCGCATTGACCATTTACCTCTTAATGAGCGCAAGCCTTATTATCAAAAAGCAGTGAAGCGTCTGTTTCTACTGTGTGGCTTGGGCATTATGTACAACCACGGCTGGGGTACAGGCATTCCTTTAGCGCTTGATGAAATTAGATATTCTAGTGTACTAGGTCGGATTGCCATCGCGTGGTTCTTCTGTGCCATGTTGGTGTGGCATACAAGCCTCAGAACAACGGGTATTGTCGCTGGTGGTATTTTAGTTGGGTATTGGGTACTACTGAACTTTATCCCAGTCCCAGGTGGCAGTGCTGGTCAATTAGCCGCACCAGGTACTCATAGCTGGAATGCTTGGTTTGATCAAAACTTACTACCAGGTATTACTTATCAAAATAGACCGGTAGATCCTGAAGGGATACTGTCGAGTGTGCCAGCCATTGTGAATGCGATAGCCGGGGTGTTTGCAGGGCAGTTGATAGCACGTGCAGATAAGCTTGGGCAGTGGAAAACAGCAGGGTGGTTATTTGGTGCAGGTGCATTGAGTGTCGCGCTTGGTTGGTTGTGGCATTTACAATTCCCAGTGAACAAAGAGTTATGGACAAGCTCTTTCGTGCTTGTAACTGTTGGCTGGAGTGCGATTTTACTCGCAGTATTTTTCGCTTTGGTGGATATTTTGAACGGTCAAAGGTTTGCGTATCCATTTGTGATTATCGGGGCTAACTCAATCATTATTTATTTAGCATCGAGCTTGGTAAATTGGGAATTTGTCAGTAAGAGTGTGTTTGGTGGCTTTATCAATGCGGTGGGGCCTGATTGGCAGCCTCTGTTTGCTGTTATCGCGCTGCTACTGGTGCAATTACTGGTGCTGCACTGGATGTATAAACGCAAAATATTTGTCAGCGTTTAACACGTAAAATATTGAGAAAAACGGCCATCTTTTGATGGCCGTTTTTTTATTGGCTCAAAAAAAATACAAATTTTTCTTCACTTTTACTTTACAAAGA
Organism: Pseudoalteromonas luteoviolacea CPMOR-1; assembly: GCF_001625685.1. Lineage (GTDB taxonomy): Bacteria > Pseudomonadota > Gammaproteobacteria > Enterobacterales > Alteromonadaceae > Pseudoalteromonas > Pseudoalteromonas luteoviolacea_K. Next base: position 151,933 of record NZ_AUYC01000020.1, read on the forward strand.
CTTTTTTTCTGATAATAATGACAGCGTTGTCATAATGGTAATAACCTAATACAGTGTATCCCAATTAGGTTTAGATCTGACCTTGTTTTGATTGCACGCGAAGCAGGGTTCAGATCCCATTTTTTCTTATTTCAAACTCAACAACGAGCTTTAATATCATGCAAATAGTAATTTTAAAAAATGCTGCTGAAGTCGCTGCTTATGGTGCAGATATATTTGAAAAACAATTAAATCGCAAAGCAGAGTCGGTGTTGGGTTTAGCAACAGGGTCGACACCTGTTGCTTTGTATCAAAACCTTATCGAGAAGAACAAACAGGGCGATATCAGCTTCAAAGATGCGATTACGTTTAACCTAGATGAATATTTGGGTTTAGAGGGCACTCACCCACAAAGCTATCGCTACTTTATGAATGATCAATTGTTCAATCATGTTGATATCAACAAAGACCATACACATGTACCACCAGGTAATGCTAAAAACCCAGTGGAAGCATGTCAAGAATACGAAGCGCATATCGCAGCTGCCGGTGGTATCGATGTTCAATTACTGGGTATTGGTCGTAACGGACACATTGGTTTTAATGAGCCGTCTTCAGGTTTAACCTCAAGAACACGTGTTAAAACCCTAACTAAAGAAACGATTGACGATAATGCTCGTTTCTTTGGTCCAGATGAGTACCAACCACATTTATCAATTACGATGGGGATCGGTACTATTTTAGATGCTAAGAAAGTTGTGTTACTAGCGACTGGTGAAAACAAGGCTGAAGCGATTAAAGCGACAGTAGAGGGCCCATTAACGGCGTCTTGTCCTGCATCAGCACTGCAATTACATCGTGATGCGGTTATTGTGATTGATGAAGCTGCTGCCAGCAAGCTAGACAATATCGAGTTTTACAAACACATCGAAGCTGAAAACCAAAAGCTTCAAGCACATCTTGCCTCTCTGTAGTGTGAATTCACACTGTAGTTTAAAGCCCGAAAGGGCTTTTTTTTTGCCTAAATACTTGGCAAACAACGTGACTATTGTTAGCGTGACAGCATAGAAACTAAAATTAGTTTTTGTACATTAATAGTCGTGTTTTCTTTGCTTAAATAATGACTGCTTGGCTGCAATTAATAGATTTTTTTTGTAGCAAAGGACTCAATCATTTAATCAAGAATGGGCTTCTGCTTTGATTAGGTAACCCACATTAAAGGACAAAGTGCTTGTTGTATTATACACAAATGACGCTAGATAGAGCGTCAGCTCAGCGTAAAGATAAAAATTGGCTGTTAACTCAATATGGTGAGAAAAGCCGTTGGTTGCTCATTCATAATGACCAAAACCTCTTCACTGCTGACTTAACCGAGTTAGCTTTTATCCAGCAGTCACAAATAGAACACCTTGATAGGCGAGACGCCATCTTTTTAGGTAAAGATGAACAGTTTTCCTATTTTGCCTTAGATGTCTCCAGTATTGATTTGAGCGAGTTACAAAAACAACTAGGTGTTTGTACAGAAGACCATAATGATGGGCAGTATCGCTTTGCCGACATGAGAAAAGTGGGCCCTAAGCTTGAGCGGGTGAGTGGCTCTGTAGGGGTGTTAGCACGGGGTTTAAGTTATTGGCACAAAACCCATTGCTATTGCGGTCGGTGCGGTCACAAAAATATCCCTGTCGAAGCGGGTCACGCGAGGCTATGTACAAATAAATCGTGCAAGCATATGACGTTCCCAAGAACCGACCCTGCTGTGATCATGTTGGTCACGCATACGTTTAAAGATGGGGTAGAACGTTGCTTGTTAGGCCGTCAAGAGGCTTGGCCAGAAGGGGTATATTCAACGCTGGCAGGCTTTGTCGATCCTGGTGAAACATTAGAGCAAGCTGTTGCCAGAGAAGTAGAAGAAGAAGCCGGTGTCATTGTAGATGACGTGCAATATTTGGCATCTCAGCCTTGGCCATTTCCATCGTCCTTGATGCTGGGTTTTATCGCAACCGCCAAGACCACAGATATTTTTGTTGAGCAGGATGAACTAGAGCAAGCACATTGGTTCTCAAGAGCCGATCTTGATACTTTTGGTCAATGGGGCGATGACGCGCCTGGTTTTAAATTGACAAGACCTGACTCAATATCACGTTTTTTAGTTGAACATTGGCGTCAACTTCCAGAAAAAGAGTAACGAATGAAAAAAAATACCAGATTAGCCAGTGCAGGCCGAAAATCTCAATATACTCAAGGAACCGTGAACCCAGTTGTGCAACGTGCATCGACTGTGGTTTTTGATTCTGTTGCGGATATGCATGAAGCGATTAAAGAGCGCGGCAATCGCACTTTGTTTTATGGGCGCCGAGGCACAAACACGCATTATGCTCTGCAAGATGCCATTACTGAATTAGAAAATGGCGCAGGGTGCGCTTTGTATCCAAGTGGTGCAGCGGCCATTAGCCAAAGCTTACTGTCATTTTTAAAAGCCGGCGATCACCTATTGATGGTAGACACTGCTTATGAACCAACTCGTGACTTATGTGACAAGATCTTAGCTGGCCTTGGGATCACCACAACCTATTATGATCCTATGATTGGTGCGGGTATTAAAGCGCTTATTCAAGACAATACCAAGGTGCTGTTTTTAGAATCGCCGGGCTCAATTACTATGGAAGTGCAAGATGTCCCTGCACTGGTTAAAGAAGCCAAAGCACATGGCTTAATGACCATGTTAGATAATACATATGGTAATGGCTGGCATTATCGTCCACTTGACCATGGTGTTGATATCAGTATTCAAGCTGCGACTAAATACATTGTTGGTCACTCTGATGTGATGATGGGCGTGGCGGTCGCCAATGAAGAATACTGGCCTGTACTTAGAGAGAACTCTTACTTGTTAGGCCAGTGTACCTCGGCAGATGATGCATACCTTGCACTTCGTGGTTTGCGCACGATGCCGGTGCGTTTACAGCAGCATGAGAAGAGCGCACTTGAGGTTGCAAAGTGGGTCGCACAGCATCCGCTTGTGGATCATGTTCGCCACCCAGCGTTGCCTTCAAACCCTGGTCATGAACACTTTATGCGTGACTTTGATGGCAGTAATGGCTTGTTTTCATTTGTAATGAAAACCGGAAATCAAAAAGCCATTAATCGCTTCTTAGATAGCTTGCATCACTTTAAAATGGGTTTTTCTTGGGGTGGATTTGAGAGCTTAGTGACAGCGAATCGCTCGATGGCGGCATTAAGAACAACCACGGGCTGGGAGCATGGACCAATTATACGATTGCATATCGGTCTGGAAGATGTTGAAGACTTGATTGCAGACTTAGAGCAAGCGCTCGCAGTGTATGAATCGCACCTATAAATAAATGTAAAAGAGGCTGTTTTTCAACAGCCTCTTTTTCTTTATAAGCTCTGTGCGTAGTGATAAAGCGCTTTGAGTATGGTGACTTTTTTCTCGTTGCCTTCATGCTCGTAGACAAGGTTTTCAAGTGTCAGCATGAAGTCTTGCGCATTGATTGATGGGTTGTCCTCACCGTGCATCAACTTACCTTGGCAATACTTTCTCCATGTGTCTAACTCAGACTGAGATAGGCTTTCAGGCCAGTTTCGCGCGCGATATCGAAACAGTAAAGTATGGAACTTCGGATCTTCAAACTCGAGTGCTAAGCTGCCTAATTCAACGGGGGAGGCATTGCGAACAATCGCCAGTTTGGCTTTGTCCGCTTTACTGATAAAGCCGTTGTAAAGCTGGTAGTCGGGGTTGGTTGTATCACTGAAGTCGCCTTGCTCAGCAAATACTTGAGAGACTTTGTCACGAAGCTCTGGGTGTGCTTTTAAAAATTTTAAATGCTCCAAGCATTGCTCTCTATCAATACCTAGCCTTGCTGCATTTTCTGGCAGTAAGGTTTTTGCAGGGGCAATGATTGGGCACTTGTTTAAATGCACAAGCTTTAGCCCAACAGGCAACATGCCTTCTTCAAGCTCGGTGTGTTTGGTATAGAGTCGCTCGCGCAGTTCTTCAACAGATAAATCAACTAACACGCTGGGATCATGCGTAAGATTAAAGCACACCACGGCATTTTTATTAACCGGGTGAAAGCTCATTGGCGCAATCCAAGTCGTGCAGCCTTGTGTTGCAGGAATGCGTGATGAGGTGTGCACTAAAGGCTGCATGTTAAACACATCAACAATGTCAGTGAGCGCCTTTTTGGTTCTCAAGTTAAAGAAAAACTGATAAAGCTTTGGCTGTTTTTCTTTGATTAATTTAGCCAGTGCAATGGTTGCGGTAACATCGCTTAGGGCATCGTGTGCAGCACTGTGTTCAATACCATTGGCAACGGTGAGCTCTTCGAGCCTAAAGCTGGGTGAGCCATCTTCTTTCAATGGCCATTCAATACCTTCTGGGCGCAGTGCATAGCAAGCTCTGACTAAGTCAATAATATCCCAACGGCTATTCCCATTTTGCCACTCGCGCTCATAAGGGTCGTAAAAGTTACGGTAAAGACTGTAGCGCGTTACTTCATCATCAAAGCGAATGCTGTTGTAACCTGCAACACATGTATTTGCTTTACTAAACTCAGCGTGAATTTTTGCCATGAACTCGCTTTCAGGCAAGCCGTGCTTCAGTGCATGTTGCGGTGTAATACCGGTGATCAAACAGGCTTCGGGGTGTGGCAAATAATCTGGTGCAGGTTGGCAATACTCAATAAGCGGCTCGCCAATAATGTTTAAATCGTAATCTGTTCTGATACCTGCAAACTGACTGGGTCTGTCTTTTTGAGGGCTTGCCCCCCAAGTTTCGTAATCATGCCAATAGATTGTTGGGATATTATCGTTATTGTTTTGATTCTTCATTTCGTCATTATTTATCATAAAATCATTGGCTTATATAAAGTATGCTGCTTTACTCAATCTGTTCATCACGCTCACAACATCACATCAGCGTGTATAAATGTGTGTATAAAAAACTTGTAAGTGTGTATATGGCCGTAAAATGCTATTAGATGCAAAATGCGCAAATCTAGTAAATGAGAAAACGACCGCGAAACATTATCTCATAGAGATGGCTTACGCGTAAAACTAAAGATGAGTGGGGTTTTGTGATTTGAATATCTATTTTGGTGCGATGGTTGTGTCACCTCCCCATAAACTGAAATAGTTCTTAAGTAGAATTTCTATTCATATAAGAAGGCAAATCTACGATGCTTGAAAGTAAGTTCACCGAAACACAGATAGTTTATGATCAAAGAAGCTTAATCGGGTGCGCCTGTACCGGAAATATGACGTAAACATGGTATTGGTTAAAGTACATTTTATAAGTGGCGTTCTAAATATGGTTGGATGGAAGCCGCTGATGTGAAGCGTTTAAAAGAGCTTGAAGATGAAAATCACAAGCTAAAAGATATGTTTGCGACTCTCAGTTTAAAACACTCAATGCTTGAGAAAGTCATCTCAAAAAAGCTGTGAAAACAAAGTTGGGTGAAGGTGAAGAGCCTTTAGACTCAAAAACAATATGCGCACTTAATCATAAATGCGCATTAAACCAATTTGCCAGTTCCAAGAATGACTCTTTTTTATTCAATCTTAAGTTGTGATAATCGTCTGGGTATAGGACCAGTTTGTGCTCAATGTTGTGCAAGGCAAACGCTTTGGCTAATTCGACGGATTGTTCATGAGAGACGCGTCTGTCATCGGTACTGTGTAAAAGTAGGATAGGGATATTTTTTGGTAGTGTGTTTGCAAAGTGCAGTACTGAGCGCTGGCTCAGCGCTTGTTGCTTGTTGTCTTTATAATTAGGGATCCTGTATTTATAAACGCGTTCCATTTCTGGTCTTCTTTCAAGCTGTTTTGTGAGGTCAGAAACCCCAGCAATGGCGGCAAGAGCTTTAATGTTGGGCATCTTTTTAACTGCAAGGTAACTTTGCATTGCGCCTCGGCTTGCGCCATACATGCCTATTCGTTGACTGTCAGCACCGTGAATATGAGGAATAAGCTCGTTAAGAGCAACGACGTCATTGACATCGGCTCCGCCAAATTCATCTAATGGGACCTGTGGCTTTTTGCTCTGTCTATATTGACTGCCAATGATCACAAACCCCTTATCAGCAAGGGGAAATAAATTCGCCACGAGGGGACCCAGGGTCATGTTACCAAAGCTGCCATTACCTCCACGATTGTAGATCAAGACAGGGAGCTTACCTTTGTGGGACTTGGGTTTAATGACATAACCGTCGACTTCTAAGCCGTCGACAGAATACGTAAAATGCTGACAAGCCAAGTTACTTTTATATTCATTAAACTGGCTTTTTGGAAACCATTTAACAAACCGCTTCATGGCCTTGTCGACTTTTTCGTCTGACTTTAACCGCTTGGTGTATTTATTTTTCATGGTTGCTTGCCACGCTTCATAGCTAAAACCAAAGCAGGTACTGTGCGCTTTTATATTGCTGTGCTGAATAAGTGGAGAAATTTGTGTTTTAGCCGCATGTGAGTTGCTTGATAGCATCATGATTGCAGTAAAGGTGGCGAGCTTTTTCAATTGTTTATACTCCTTTCAAATTGAAATAATGAATTATAATGGGCCTAATTAAACTAAAGCTGAACTGAGGTGGTTTATTTAATCTATGACTTCAATCTTGAATATCGCATTTTCTTTAAAACGGAGAGGGTTTAGGGGTTAAGAGTTAAGTTGTGCTTCGATATTGAGAGGAGGGTAAGCTGACAAATCAAAATTAATCGTCAGCTATTGCTAACCCATTAATTCACCTTATTTCTACTCTTGGCTTTTTTTTGCTTATTTGATTTTGTTTATGTCGATATACTTCTCTTTTTTGTCTTGCCATATATTCGTCAATTTCAGTACGTTTACGCTGTCCATGTGCAAAGCCTTTTTGATAATCTAGCTGTAAATCAAATGGGCAAATATCAGTCTGAGAACTCCCTTCAGTTGCGTGCTGATAGCCCGTCTCATAAGTACAATATTCAATTAAACCAGCACTATAACCACTCACAAATTGATTTTGTGCATTGGGGTTCAGGGTATCTCCACAAGTTTGCTTTACAGCATCAAAAAACCTGACATTGTCGCCTGACAGAGCTGTTTCATGACCAAGTGCTTGCCAGTCTTGTGAATCACAATTGGCGGAGTCGAATGTATACTTAGTCGAGCTGCATCCAGCGATTAATATGATAAAAATAGACCAGAGTGTGATACGAACCATCATATTCTCCTTATAATGTGCTAGTACTTTGAATATCGATAATATTTGCTAGTAAGTTTATTTTGTCTTGAATCCCCAGTGTATTTGGGTATGCGCGTTTTGCATCAATGAGTAATTGGTAAGCGGCCTTTAATTCATCGGTGTTGATATAAAGTTGGGCACGGCCTAATAGCGCTTGTAATTTTATTGCTTCAAATGCTTCTGCACGAATATACATTTGCTCTGCTTTGATAAACTGTTTCTGTTGTAACAATAGGTGAGCAAAGTTTAGCAATGCATTTTGATTAGTAGGATCCGTGTCTAACGCATTTTGATAGTGAGCTAATGCCTCGGTGTGACGGCTTTTGGCTTCCAGTATTTGTGCTTGAGTCGAGAGCATGAGGCTTTTATTTTGTTGGCTCAGTGTGTTTTGTTCATTAAGTTTGGTGATTAACCACTGGCTATCTTCCCATCGGTTGGCTTGATTGAGCCAAAGTAGGTAGTTGCGAATGTCTGCAAATGCAAGACGCTGACTTTGGACTTGGGTTTTGAGCAAGGCAACGGCACGATCAAACTGTGCCTGTTCAAAATGCAGGCTGACCATGATTAATAAATTTTGCTGGGAGATATCACCGAGTAATAGCGCAAATTCTAAAGATTGTAGAGCGAGTTCATGGGCATCTTGCTCAATATGGATAGCGGCTTTGGTTAACCAGTATGATTGATTGCTTGTATCTTTTGCAATGAGCTCATTTAGCAATGCAAGCGCAGGTGAGTGCATTTGGGCTTGTACTAAAGAGGTTAACAAACCTTGCTGCCATTGCGCATTGTGTGGCTCTAAGCTGTATGCTTTTTGATAGGCATAAACGGCACTGAGACCGCCGTGTTGCTGGAGATTCAAGTAACCTAAATGCCCGTGCACTGTTGCATTGTTAGACCCATACGAAATGGCTTTTGCAAAGTATTGCCTCGCTTGAGTAAAGTTTTCTGTCATCAGATAAAGCACCCCAAGCTCTTCATGCGCGCGCACTAATTGAGGTTTGCGTTTTAGCACCAATTGGTACAAATGAATGGCTTGGTTGTACTCCTTTAAAGAGAAGTAGACTTGGGCTTTGATCATTAAAAGCGCAGGGCTGAGTTCAACGTCATAATAGGCGTCGAGCGTTGATTTAACTTGCTGAAAATCAGTGTTGTTAAGGAGTGATTTGAGTTTTTCAGCTAATTCATATTCATCAGGGGCAAGCGACACTTCGCGCTCTAAATACTGTTCACTAAATCCTGGTATGACAAATCTTACGGGGTTAAGCTCGAGTCGATATGTTTGTGCACTTGCGCTAAATATGACGATAAAGCTCATTGCAGCTAACAAAGTGAGTACTGTCTTTTTATTCATTCTATTATCCATAATTGAAATTTATATCGTACAAATACACCGCTTGTACGGCTTTCCCTTCTTTTTTCGGTACCTCGAATTTGGCGTATTTAACCCAAGTTTTGATGGTTTCTATCATTTCTGGAAATGTGGGGTTGATGATTTTTTTGATAAAGGGTTTACCTGACTGGTCGATGATCAGCTCAACCGTTGTTTTGATCCTTTTTTGTCCATATTTACGGACTGACTTTGGTGGTCTTACGTAACGTTGTGAGACAACTTTGGGTACTCTGTCTAGCTGTTCCACTTCTAGCATCGGGACTTTGGATGCATAGAGATCACGTATCTCAAAGCGTTCAGGGGAAAACTCAGGCATAGAGACATCGGTGATGTTAGGCGTAGCCATTTTATTTTTTATACCATAATTGACCTTTACTGTGCCTGCGAGGTCTAGGACATTGAGTGTACTTATGTCATTACTCATGTCATTGGCGTCGGTTATTTGTGGTGGAGGAGGCGGTGGCGGGATGAACACCGCCACATCGAGTTGAGCAATTTTTATTTTATCTTGCGGTGTGGTGTTTGTTACATCTAGCAGTATCAATAGGAAAAACAATGTGGACGAGAGCCCAATAGCAAAGACCATCAGAGTAAATTTAGCCACACTCAATTGAGGCACTCGCATTACTGCGCGCCCTGTGTAGCCAAACTTATCTTGGTTATACCAGCCAACTTCACTTGGTCAATTACCTTAACGAGCCGCTCCGTGGTGACCGCCTTATCTGCTTGGATGATAAGCGGTCTTGCTTCTTTGCGATTGAGGTGCTCAAGGGTGCTTCGTATCCCATTAATACCAATATTTGTGCCACCATAAATAACTTGGCCGTCGTTGGTGATGGCCAGTAAAAAGACATTTTTTGCTAAACTTTTACTTGAGACGGAAGTTGGTTTATCAACTTCAACACCTGTTTCTTTGACAAATACCGTAGTGACGATAAAAAAAATCAGCAGAATAAACACCACATCAAGTAGGGGAGCCAAATCAATATCCTGGGTTTGATCGCTCCCAGTTTGTTGTTCAAATGAAGATTTCATTTCACCCCTCGCAACGCTTTGTATTTAAAAAGTAAGAGTTGACGAAAGATAAGCGCAGGAATAGCTAAAACGAGACCTAACTTGGTTGTGATAAGGGCGCTAGAGATGCCGCCTGACATCACAGCTTGCTGATTTAAGGCATCAAAAATTGATATGAGTTCAAAGGTATTGAGCAACCCCTGAATGGTGCCGAGTAATCCCAGTAATGGGAGTGCGGCAATTAATGCGAGTAGGGCGACTTGCCAATTCTTTACGCTGGTTTCCCAATCATCTCTCGAAGGGTGGCTATAGAGATCAAAAATAATATAGTAAGTTAGGCTAGCGATACATAATAGCGCTAACACAACCCCATTAGAGAGTATGTGAGTAATGTCAGTCATGTATCTGTTCCTGTTGGCTGATCTCAAGCTTGCTCAAATGCAGCGCCAGTGATTCTAATGAAGATTGAAAGCTTTTCACGCGTCTTGTGAGTAGTGCACTGACTATCAGGGCTGGTATGGCCACTATCAGTCCGAGCTCTGTTGTGATCAACGCTTGTGATATCCCACTTGATACGACTGAAGCCTCTCCTGAACCAAAGATATTCATCATCATAAATGTATGGATCATGCCTGATACCGTACCAAGCAAGCCGAGTAGGGGAGCAACCGTTGCACAGGTTGTAATTACACCAAGATATTTTTCATTCAGTACTTTTCGCTTTGATAACTCTGCTAATAACAGGTCATCTCTTTTTTGTGAAATCGTACTGCGCTGCACAATATGAAAGAGTGCCTGCTCAATTGGGCTAAGTTTAATATAAAGCGCTTTCAACTCTATGGGAGATATAGGCTTATTGGCATATCTGATGACTTGTGCTGTGACCCTATTTATAGGTGGCAGCCTCAGGAGTTGAATCGCTTTTAACAGCCCAATGATGAGCGCTGCGAGTGCAAATGAAATAATCACAATAGCCCATGTGCCGCCTTTATTTAGGTAATCAATTAAGGAAAACTGACTCTGTGCTAATTTATCAGCATTGCCAAGAGTAGGGTCAAAGTGAATAAATCCAATACCATTACTTTTTAAATGGGCTATATCATTAAATAGCGTATTTTGCTGGTGGAACTGCTTTAATACGGGTGTATTGTTATCAGTGCTTTTGGATACAATGCCTGCTTCTTTGCTATTAATGGCATATTCCATTGGCCCAATTTTTATCACCTCAAATGTGGCCAGCGTGTTGTCACTGCCAATCAAGTGTTTTGGTTTAAATGTAGGCTCAAGCTTTTGATCTAAAGTGCTGATAATACGGCTGACATCAATATTGCCATTGGTATTAGCAATATGACTTTGCGTGGCTTGCTCAAATGCAACGATGAGCTGAGCTTGGTAATTTTTCTGATTTTGCCATTGTTGATTGCGTTGTTCCAACTGGTTAACGTTGAGTAGTTGTTCATCTTCTAAACGGCGAATATTTTTGGCGTCACTACGCAGTTGTTTGACGGTATTTAGTTGACCCTGAAGTTGATTGGCTAGTTTTTTGTGCTCGGCGTTGATGCGCATTTGAGCCGTAGAGAGTTGTTGTTGGGCAACGGCAATGCGGGAGATAAGTTGCGCTTTTAAATCGGACTCCATAGCCATTGAAGGCACGCTCGCAATGAGCAGCAATATGTAAAAAACTAGATGAATCATAATGCACCACTGCTGTGAGCGTGTATTGCCAGTGGCAGCTTAACGTATTTTGCGTTCGTTGGGTTTGTTAAGATGTGAGTAACTTGGGATAAATGCATTTGCGTAAGCGGAATATTCATCTGATCTTTGTGTTGCCATTGAAATTTGTTGCCTCGATTTGTCCCATAGCCAAAGTGGTGTTTATCTTTTGAAATATACCAACCATGAGCGAGCCCTAAATATACTTGTTCAGCCAAAATAGATTCGTGCTCATTGAGTTCAATCAAACCAGTATGAAAAACCACTCTTTTATCAAAGTCGTGAGCTTGCTTGATTAGATTCAGTGCCGCCTCTAATCGAACTGCATTAGACTCGGTGTCTAGCCTGGATATCGTCTTTTTCCACTGTTGTTGGAGCGGAGGGGGCAGTTTAGTGATTACTGATTTAAGATGATCTGAAAGTACATTTAATTGATGAGTTAGTTCGGTATTGGTCTGTTCAAAAGCTAACTGTTGAGAAGTGAGTTCAGCGCGTTTTTCAGATACAAGAGATTGATTTTTATTACTATTACTTACCAGCTTTTGCAACGCGGCTTGTTCTTTTGAAAGTAATTCACGCTTTAGTTGTAAATGTCCCTGTCTCTGCTGCCATGAGGTCGTCAACGCACTTTTTTGCTGCTCAAGATTAAGCCATTGTTCAATGAGTTGTGTTTCTTCCATTGCTTGCACGGAACATGCGCTAAACAACAGCATAACTATATTTAAATACCTTTGTTCAACGTTAAGGGGAATAATCTTTAATTTCATTCTAGGCACTTTTTGACTGAAATTTGTTCGTTTTTTATCTTAAGAACAATGAAGATTTTTTGTCAAACAGCTGAATTTGAGTTAATTTTTGAGTTGAAATTTTTTGAAGTAATAAACTGTCGAATTGATTTAAATTGGTGAAAATGTTGATAGGTGAGTATTAGACACCGTGCAATGTGTGTTTATTTAAAATAAAAACACGTTCATTATTTATTATAAATGTGGTGATTTTTCAATCAGACAAATCGTGGTAATGGCAAATATAGTAGTTTGGCGTGTCTATGTATTGGCCATATGGCCAATACATAGGTGGAATTACTTAAAAGCTAAAGTTAACTTTTGCGTAATAGGTCATCCCATCAAAGCCATAGGGCAGCGCTCTAAGTGGATAACGCATTGCGCCGTTGGTGATAAAGTTCAGTACTTCATCTTCTCCGAGCTCATTGGGTGTTTTATCGAATATATTGTCTATACCGACCGATAAATCAAAATTGTCGTTAATTTGGTATGCAAAATTAACGTCAACTAACACGGCTGACTCAACAACGCTGTTTTCTTGCCAGTGATTTGTGGGCGATAAAAAGTCAGGTAAGACGATGTGTTTACCTGCAAAGTATGACACCTCAGTTTTGCCAAAATAATTCAAGCGAAGTAATGAAGACCACTTATCTTTTTTATAGTCAAAAGTGAGTGTGGCGCGCTCTTTTGGTTGACCATGGGTTAAGAAAGACTGTGTTTGTTCATCTAACGCGATGTCTTCAGATATGCCCGTTGGCGTATTTATTTTATCAATCGTGGTTTCATTTTTATTTGCAGCAAATGTGACTTCAAGCTCACCTGCAGCGACCTCGGTTGTGTAGGATGCGATTAAGTCAATCCCTTTGGTTGTCGAGTCGAGCGAGTTTGAGAAGAAGTTAGCTTGCACTGCACCAGAAGCTTTAAGCGCTGCGTTGGCTTCTGGAAAGTTTTCAAGCGCTGCGCTGTCAATGCCAATGAAACTACCTAAATTTATACGGTCATAAATCTTAATTTGATAGAAGTCTAACGTGATGGATAGATCATTGCTAGCGTCCCACGCGAAGCCTAAATTCAAGTTATCAGAGGATTCAAGTTGTAAGCCATCAATACCTAATGCACTTGGGAATGGTGAGCCCGCAGTTGCTGTAAAAGAAGTCGCAAGTGAACCGTCGCCACCTAAACTTGTGGTGAATGCACTGTAACCGGCCTGTTGTAAAGACGGGGCTCTAAATCCAGTTGACGCCGCAGCTCTGACAGCCAGATCTTCTGTGACTTCATAGCGAGTCGCGAGTTTCCAAATGGTTTCATCACCTGAGTCTGATACATCTTCATATCTAAGTGCACCACTGACTAACCAATATTCGTTCAGTAGAGTTTCTGCTTCAATGTAAACAGCGTGACTGGCGCGATCCGCTTTGTTGGCGGCGTCAGGTCTCAAACCTTGGTACGCTTGGAATCCACAATCAGCAAAAACGCTTGAGTCGATCACTGATGGAAATGAGCTCGCTGCGTTTGAAGCACCACATGCGTATGATGCGACTTCACCGGGTACAATTTCGTAATTTTCTTTACGGTACTCTGCGCCAACAGATACATAAATAGGTTCGGCATCGCCACGCTCGATAACCCCATTTAAGTCAAAGTTAGTTGTCCATTGATCAAATCTAAAACCACCAGAATAACCCCCATGAGGCCCAGCGTTTTCTCTGATCTGTTCATCACTGGCATTGGGATTGTTGGCAAGGAACTCAGCGGCGTATGAAGCGTTAATGGTATTTGATGACGAGTAGTCGTATTTATTTTGGCCATACACGCTTGAGAAGTCAAAACTCCAATCTGGGTTGATATCTCCCTTAAAGCCAACTGCAAACGAGATATCGTCCGCTTCGTTGTCTATGCGAGGTAAAAAGCCATCCGGGTATACCTGTGGTACGTTGCGCTCTGCACGGTTAAAGTCACGGTAAAACCCATTGCCGAATGCGGTTCGATTAGAGTATCCGCCAAATGAATACAGTTCTTTATCACCAAATGGCAATGCAGCATTGAAAAAGAGCGAGGTGAATTCACTGTCGGAGTTACCTTGTCGCCATCTGACCGTATCGGACAACTCTCCCGCTGCGATTGTTGATGATCCGCCTGTATCACGTTCAGCGCGGTTAGTGCCCTCTGCATCTCGATACTCTAGAGACAGGTTAATAAAACCGCCTTCGGTGCCTATATCAAAGCCTCGGTTTAAACCAAATGCGTAGGTATCGCCGTCACCTTCGCCAGTTGCACTGCCTTGGAAAAAACCTGTGGTTACGCCGGTTGTGTCATTTAAAGATAAATTGATCACCCCAGCAATTGCATCTGAACCATATCGAGCAGCGGCCCCATCTCGCAGGATCTCGACATTTTTAAGTGCCATCATTGGAATTGAGTTCATATCGGTGCCAGCAGCACCAGCGCCTACGGTTCCAGTAAGGCCAAAGATAGCTTGAGTGTGTCTTCTTTTACCATTGATAAGTACCAATGTTTGGTCTGGTTGTAGTCCTCTTAATGTGGCTGGACGGAATAAGTCAGAACCATCAGAAACTTGAGTTCTACTAAAGTTAAAAGAAGGAGCGATTGACTGTAAGCTCTGTCCAAGCTCAGTGTAACCTCCTTTGTTGAGCTGCTCTGTATCAAGAATATCAATAGGTGACGTTGACTCAGTTGCAGTACGATTTGAAACTTTAGAGCCTAATACTGAGATAGTTTCAATTTTAGTATCTGTTGATTCGGCTTGTTGTGCGAAAGATGCGGTGCTTGCTAACAGGGCAAGCGCGATTGGTGATAGTTTGAGAGATCCTGTCATAACTTACTACTCTATAATTTTTATTTGTTTTAAAGGCTTAGCCTAAGTTCAAGTTGTCATAAAAAAATCTCAAGTGCAACACCTTTGTATCTATAATGTAAACTTTAATGTGTTTTTGACCATTTAGGCTGATGACATTGCAATTGCTGCAATCTCATTGAGTTCTTTTTTTAACCAATTTAGTCCGGGGTCTAGTTCAAAAGCGCGATGCCATGCCATGTATAAACGATACGGGGGTAAGGCAATTGGTGGTGTGTAAATATCAATCAAATTGTGGTCGGTAGATGAGATTGCCCGTGTTGGGACCGTTGCTATCAAATCACTAGTTGCAACTAAGCTGACTGCTTGCATAAGATGTGGAGTGATGGCTGCAATGTGCCTTTCTGTATTAATCTTGCTCAACTCAATATCTAAACTACCGTATTCTTGGCCCCAGGGAGAGACTAAAATATGTTGTGCTTGTACATAACGGTCTAATGACAACCCATTTTCGAAAAGAGGGTGGTTTTTACGTGAGATCACCCGGTAATCGCCGCTAAATAAGGATGTATATTCAATATCTGAATCTAGGGTCTCAGCGTGGTTAAAGGTCAAAACAAGGTCGATTTGATTGATGGCCAAAGCGGGAATTGGTAGTTCAGACTCTAACTCTATAATTTTTATTTTAATACTGGAGTGTGCAGCGGAGAGTTTAGCCAGCAGTGGAAAGATAAAAAGCTGGGTGATGAAATCTGTGGTCGCAATTGTGAATTGTCGATTCGATGTATCTATTTCAAATGTATCTAAGCTGCTGGCTACTTGATTGAGTAATGCCACACCCTGCTGTGCAAGAGGTTGGATCATAAGCGCTTTTTTTGTTGGTTTCATTTCTCCTTGCTGTCTTACGAACAAAGGGTCATCAAATGCGGTTCGTAAACGTTTTAATGCATGACTCATAGCGGATTGGCTTAAGTTGAGTAACTCTGCGGCTTCGGACACACTGCGTGTTTGGTATAAAGCGTCTAAAACAAGCCACAAGTTCTGATCAAACTGTCTTAAATTCATAGTATGTACAATATTCATATTTATCTGAAAAATGTACATTTGATTCATGCTGTATTGCAACATATTCTTTTTAAGAACATGAGAGTGAGTAGACAATGAAAAACCAAAATGCGATCAACTTTGCACATAAGTTGTCATTATTTAGTGACCATTGGTCACCAAAAGTAGTAGCACAGATGAATGATTATCAATTTAAACTTGTTAAAGTAATTGGAGAGTTTACTTGGCATCAACACGATGATACAGACGAGACATTTATCGTTTTAAAGGGGCAGTTAGATATCTATTTTAGAAATAAAGTAGTGCATTTAAGCTGTGGAGAAATGTATGTGGTCGAAAAAGGAGTAGAACATAAACCTGTCGCAAGGGAAGAGTGTCATCTATTAATCATCGAACCTAAAGGGGTGATTAATACTGGTGATGCTGGTGGCGAGCTGACCGCTGATAATGATGTGTGGATATAGCTTTTGAGTGGAGGCACTTTCTGAGTTGGGATAGGTTTATAAACTTGTCAATTCAAAGCTAACTTTAACTATTTACGACCTAGATTGGTGATTTTATCTCTACTAACTAAACTATTTAAGTACGGTTTAATAGTTTCCACCAAAACATAGAATAACGCGGATGCGACATTTTATGTGTTTGTAAGGTTGGGCTTTGGCGATGCTTAAACGGTTATCAATTAAGCAAAAAATTATTGCGGGTTTTGGTGCGATAGGCGGGTTATTAATTGTCGCTTGTGTACTGGCTTACGTTGCGCTCTCTCAAGTTAGTGACGCTAACAGGCAAGTATTAGAGGTCACGCTACCGAGCCAACATGCTGTTGAAGCGCTTAAGTTGCAAGAATTAAGACTTGCAATGCAGGTTGCACAAACCTTTAATATGCAAACACTTAATGAAGTGACGGCTGCCTCTTCTCGGATTAAGTCAACTTTACAACAACGACATGAGTTGACGAGTCACTTACATTCAAAACTATCACACGCACCCGAATTAAGCGCTTTGCTTATAAAGACTGAAGACAATATGTCTAAGCTTGAGCAAGCCGTATATAAGATGTTATCACTAAAAATCTCACTGATTGAAACTCAAAATGGTCTTAATGCGATACTTCAGACGTTAATTGTTAACAGGCAAAAAGCCAGTGATGCGATGCTCAGCATTGAGTTAATTGAAAACGCACCACAAGCGCAGTTAGAAGAGATGGTTGGCACCGGGTTTCGTATTGATGATGCGCTTTTCACCTTAGAGAATAACATTCAGCAGATTATTAATTTACCGAACGAAAAAATTGAGCCTCATAAAAGCGATGTGTCATTCATTGTGAAAGATATTGAAAACAACTTTGCTTTTTTGCAGCGCCAAGCGCAAGGAGTTAACAGTGGCAGTATTTTTGCTGATTTTAGTGCAGCGGTTGGGCAGTTGAATGTGTTGTTAGTAAATCCAGGTCACGCATATGAGGCACTGATAAAAAAACACAGGCTTACAGTAGATGTTGTAAATACCTATCGCCAAGCCGAACAGTATTCTAGTCATGTACTTAGTTCTCTGAGCGATATGAGAGACAAAACGAAGTTATTATTGACTGAGTCCCAACACTCTACAGATGAGCTCATCACTAGCGCCAAGACGGGGACTATCTTGGTGGTTATTACACTGGTCGCGTTAGCAATCATCATTGCTACGTCAACGAGCAGGGCCATGTTGATACCGCTATTATCAGTAAATAAAGTACTAAATTATCTTGCTGTCGGTGATTTTTCTCTTGATATAAAAAAACGCAGTGATGATGAGTTTGGTAATTTAGTGGATAATATTAAAAAAGTACAAACAAGCTTAAGCAACCTGCTTACAGAAATTAATCTTAAAATTAGCGAGCTGAATGCGTTTTCTGAAAAGTCTTTGACAGAAAACCATGGCCTTGCTGGTCGCTCTGCCTCTCAAATGGCACGCATGGACAATGCGACAAACTTAGCACAAGCCGTGTCTAAATCAGCTGTTCAAGTATCACTCAGCGCCAAACAAAGTCTGGATAGCTTGATGCAGGCAAATGAGTTTGGCGCACAAGCTTCTAGTGTAGTGGTAGACAACCAGACACATATTCAGTCATTAGATAATAAAATGCAGCAAGCTGTTGAAGTCATGTCAAGCTTAAGTGAGCATAGTACTAACATAGGCTCTATTCTCGATACAATCGTCTCTATCGCTGAGCAAACCAATTTACTGGCTCTTAACGCCGCAATAGAAGCTGCAAGAGCAGGTGAGCAGGGAAGAGGGTTTGCAGTTGTTGCGGACGAGGTACGCACGCTTGCTTCCAGAACGCAGGACTCAACAGAAGAGATAAATAAAATGATCTCCTCTTTACAACATGATACTAAGCGGGCAGCTGAAGTCATCAATAGTGGACAAACTGATGTATCTGAATGTGTTGAGCAAATAAAAGTATTGGCAATGGATATTGATCAGATAAGTCACGCTTTATTGGAAGTTAACAGCTTAAGCAAGCAAGTGGCAGAATATGCGCATTTACAAGAAGAAGACTGCCAGCAAATTGAAACCGTGATGTTAGAAGCAAAAGAGGTGGCAAGCTGCAATGTGTCGTCGACCAAAGCACTGGCAAACGATGCTGAATCTTTAACGAATTTAGCGCGGTTTCTAGCTCAGCTTGTGGCGCGTTTTAAGTTGTAATTGAGCCACAGGATTCTGATTAAATATAGAGCGAGATTTCAACACTTTACCAAAACAAATTTGTATTGATGATTAGACGCTTTTTTTGATTTTCTTTTATGTGATAAGACTGCATATTTTATTTATGAGCTAACCTCAAGCCACAAATATAACAGCCATATTATGATTTTTATGTAGAGCCTTCTGTATCGTGTCTATGAGAAGGCTCTGTGCTATTTAGAGGTAAGTAACACAATTACAAATAAAGTGGTATTTGATTGAGTTCATATTCAGCGCTTTTTTCCTGCAATAAGCCTTGTTTGACGGGGACAGAGTAAAGCCGTTCATTTGCGAATTGAGGCCACATATGATTTGTGCCAGGAATAATTACTTTGACGCACTTTAATGGGATCTCAGGTCGATTGTAGTCAATGATAAAAGTGTCTAAATCACAAGCAGACAATTTATTGAGGCAATCTTCTAAGCATTGTTTAATGTTACTAAGAGACCTGCTTTTTGGTAATTTTTTGGGCTGATGGTGGCAGCCATTTAAAAACGCTTCGTTTTCTAGTGATTTAAAATCAAACATTGCACTGTGTTTATCTTTCACGTCTAGGACTTGGCACATTTCAGAAATGGCTCTTTCAATGGCAATATTGGGTGATAAGTGACAGCCAAACCCGAAAATACATTCGTGCGTTTTAGCATTACGAGCGATAGCGATATAGACAGGTATATCAATATCATGGGTTGCATCTAGCAACTGGCATTGCCAGTCTAAGCCCAAGTCGCTATTTAATGCGGCGATAACCCCTTTGTCCACAGTATTTAAGTCAACATTAGGGAGTACTAATTTGTTATACCACCAAATTGCAATAGCGTCTCTTTCTACAACTTCGAAAATGCCTTGAAGCGCAGCTTCTTCTATTGTCTGACCTGCAGCACATCCATTGGAGGTCCAAGAGCTGTAGTTAAACCCATGTGGTGCATCAGCAAAGACATAATTTAGTGGAAAATACTTAACTGTATTTGAAGTAAGGGAAATACCTGGGTACCAATGACTGTGTTCTTGGGTTGTAAAATTGTTATACCTACTGTCACTCGACTTTGAAGGGTAGTTGATAGTTTTATAATTTTGTTTTTGTTGGTGAGAGAGCGAATTTAGCTCCTCAGGACGAAACGCTTTGTCTGCAATGGCACTATATGGGGCAATAAAACTTTGCTCATTACCTTGGTAAAAGGCAGCATATCGCTCGAAACATTCACCAATTGCACTCATTTTGGCTTGCTCTTCTGTTTTACCTTTACCTAAGGCTGCAATTTCATACGAACTGACAGTCGGTTCTTCGTCTTTGCGAATAGTTTTGTTAAAGCTTGCTCGATATGTTTTGTAATTTAGGCCATTGTCTCGACTTATCTCTCTAATTGAATTAACTACGCTTAAGGGGGAGCCTAAATACTTTGTTAGTCTGGACAATGTGGTTGATGCAGGTTGTTGTCGCAAGCCTCCATCTTGAGTTTTACAGTCGCCATTATCGACGATATGGAGCGGTCTTGGCCATAATTCAGGCTCATCACGGTACAATTGATAAGGTGTATCATGAAAGAAGTACTGGGATGATGTAACACTGTAGAGTGTATTCAAACACGCTTCGGAGAGTGCTTGACTTATTACTGGTCGCTTAGTCTTAATGGCAAACTTGTTTTCAAACCACGTTCTAATAGGATCGCTGGCTAATATTCTGTGTACAAGTTGTTCTTTTTCAGCGTCGTTAGAAATTAAAGGCCCAAGTATTCGCTTTCCTTCTATGTAAGAAACGAGCTGTTTAGGTGAAGATATTTCTGTTGTAGCCAATTGAAAGATATCTGAGAGATAAAGTACATTGTCGCCCAGTTCATCCTTCTGGGTGTCGACAATAGTGTGCTTTATAGGGCTACTGGCATTACAAATAACCCCTTCAAAGCATAGTTCATCAAGCATTTGAAAGAGTTGAATTTTAGATGCGTCATCAAGCGTACTTGCATAAGTCGATGGCGGGACTGCTTTATCGAGCATGCTGGCTAGGTGCAAAAACCAAGCACTTTTAAACAATTTAGTTGATGTTTCAGTTAAGATTAATAAGTAGTCACTTTGGATGTACGAGCAAATATTATTTTTATAAGTAATTGCAATTTTATAATCTAAAAACATTAAGCTTCCTTCAATATATCGTAAAGAGTAACGATACTTAACGCTCTGTTCAGACAAAACTCTGTAGGCGAGTGATTAAACAGGAGTGCGCGTTCTACAGAGCTTAAGACATGTCCTATCGCATTCTCTCTGAATGAAAGCAGCTTGTTCATGTCGATGGATGTATCTGAGAATTTTTGTATATTTGAAAGAGAATTTGGCTCAGGTAATTTCGACGTAACTGTCGTCCCCCATGAACCTGTCAGAGATAAAGAAGTGGACCCATAGTAATTAATAATATTATGCCCGACTATCGAGTCTTTTATATCATCTTTCTCGCCAATAGATTTAAAAATCTTCATTGATACATTGATATATTTAAACTGGATGATAGCAATTTTATAGTCTGGGCATTCTATCGATTGGATAGTGTCAACGCTGGGCTCACCTAAATACTCATACAATATGTCTAGCGTAGAATATAAAGTTCGAGCATAGCAATTCACAGATACACCGATTAGTTCTTTTTGAGGCAGTTGCTTTGACCTTTTTATAAAATCAGCAATGTTTTCCATATATAAAAAGTGTGAATTAATGAACAATTTGGTGTTGTATTGCTGTGCAAGGGTTTGCAGTTTTTTAAAGTCTTTTAAATCAATAGGGTGTTCAAGCAGTACAGCTGTTTTGCGTTGTAAAAAGTGGCTTGCAGTCTGTAGGGCAACTTCTTTTGGTAATGCAACGATAGCAAGCTCAAATGTATCAGGCACTTCATCGAGGATATTGTAATTCGTAACATTTAATCGCTTAGCAATATCTAGTGAACGTTCTCCACCTCGTGAGAATAGTGCATTTACGCTGAAGCTTTCGTTGATCAGCAGGCTCCTAAGGTAGACTGAACCATAATTCGTCCCACAAAGAATAGTTTTTATCATGTTAACTCACATTAAAAGGTTGAGAAACTCAACCTTTTATTTTTAATACTTATTGCGCGCACATAGTGCAAGGATATGATAATCCAGCTAATTTGTAGTCGGCTAATGCCATAGCTTGGTCTTGAGGGTCCTTTGGTGATGGTGGAATAACCAAAACTAACTGAGATAATAATAATGCTGGAGCTGTCTCATCTTGGGTGTACCAACCATTTTCACCTTGCTTAAACTCATATGGATTTTGAAGATATTCTTCGATCGAAAGTGCACCATTTCGAGTTTGGCTTAAGTTAGCATATCTTTTGAATCGACGAAGAATTTGCGCTTCTAAGCTGGGTGCTAGAGGGGTTTCATTTGCCTCAATACCGGCTTCCACCTTTTTAATTCTTTCTAGTGCGTCTGTCGCACATATTACGGAAATTGGAGGTAAAGCAGCTGGTTGGCATTCTCGGGCATATTCATCAGGGTCATTGAAGCCTAGGACACCAAAAGCAGCAAGTGGGTTACCAATTAAAAACGCTTTATACGTCTTGTAAAAAGTCTTATCTTTAGGTTCACCATCTGTGTTTTCGGCGTCAGATGCTTCGTACTCATTAATTTGTTCTTGTGTTAATCCAGTAAGTTGCACCCAGCGCTTAGCTGTTTTGTCACCTACAGTCGTTTCTTCGAATTTCCATGGGATTTCATTTAGCTTCGTATTCCATACAATGGAAATAGCTCTTAACCAAGTGTCATGCATAGCAAGGTTGACGTGGCTAAGCTCTAGCGGTGTTGCATCAAATTTTTCGCCTTCTTTAGGCAATGGTTGTTGAGGCATTAAAGGATATGTCATTTATATCTATTCCTATGTTGCTTTAGATTCAATGGCGGCTATGCCATTTTTGAATTGTTGTATGAATTCACTGGGTATTGCAGAGATAGAGTGTTGGTAGCTGGATTGCCACAAACTATCATCTGGAAAGCAAGCTAAATAATTCTGTTGATTTTGAATTTCTTGCAATAGAGATGCTTGCTCTTTCGCTACATTAGCTGAGCTTTCGAATAATTTTTTGCTTTCTTCGATTTTACCCGTTTTGAAGAGGGCTATGGCTCTAAAAGATAAAATATCGGCTTGATAATTATATTCACCGTAATCTTTAATAAGCTGAAGCGTCTTGGCCGTTCTTTCTATTATTTCTTCGTATTTCTCTAAAGTGAGTAGGTTACGTAAGTAGACGGATTCCATGATAGGGTTCCAATGCACAATTTTGGCACTTAATAACCCGTCAAGATACTGTTTAGCATTCACCGTCTTTGATGCTAGTGCATCTTTTGGTATTGCCGTTACACTTGCAATAAATTGAGGACCGTATTTGTCCTGGAGTAGATCAACGCTGTCAATGATCTGAATGAGCTTGTCTCGTTCACCTGTAATATTGAAGAGTAAAGCTGCACACGTATAGGCGTAGCATGTATTCCCTGCATGTCCTAACAATAGCCCTCGGTCAATTGCAGCCTCAATGGTTTGCTTCGCCAATTCAAAACGTGCAGTTGCAGTGTAACTTAAAGCTAAAATACTGAGCGCATAGGTTTGTGCATCTAGTCCGTAATGTTGTATAAATGAGCTCACGTCAGTTGATATTTCATTCAACTTATTGAGCGTATCATTAAGCACGTTAATGGATTTTGTAAATTCGCCAGTACTCCAATAAAAACAACCTTCAAGCACTTCAGAAAACAAAACTTGTTCTTTTAATTCTGCTTGAATCGCAAATCGATTAAATTCTTGTATAGCTTCAAAGGTCTCAGATCTTGTACCCCGGTTATTTTTCCATAAAAAGCTTGCCCATAAGATGGTCAATGCGTATTTTTTCTCGTCGGGAGTTATTAGGTTTTGAGCGATTCTGTAGTTAATTATTTCATGACAACGCAGCGAGACTTCATTTAATTTTTTAGGCGCGTAGTTTTCGCCAACAATCAGACTCGGGATCAGAGTTGCACTGATAGCCAATTCATTAATTTGTGCATGCTCTTGGTTACTAATTTTTGTGTTCCAAGTATAGGCAAGATCACAGTACTCTTGAGCTTCAAATTCTAATGAGAGGATCAGCGCTTGTCTTGCAGCCGTCACGGCGTAATGGATTGCGTCATTAAATCGTGACGCTTTGGAGAAGTGAGTAGCAATCAAAAAGGGTGAGTCTGACTTTTGTTCATCAAAGTTGGCTTGCAAAGTCATTGCGATATTTTCGTGTGCTTGTTCTCTGGCACTTAAACTCATGCTTTCATAAGATGCGTCTCTGACTAATGCATGTTTGAATATATAGCTGTCACTTTCTACTCTTCGTTGATGTATGACGAGATCATTTTTAATAAGCTCATTCAAGTCATTCTGAATTTGATTTTCGCTTAGTGTAGAGGACTTAACCAATAGGTGATATTCGAACTCTCTCCCAATAGTTGCGGCAATTTGAGCTGTTTCTTTCGCGTGTGATAGGTTATCTAGTTTTTGTTGTAGCGACTCTCTTAAGCTGCTAGGTACCAGCTCAAGGTGTTCGGGGCTTTTGAAGCAAACTTGGTTGTTTGACATATCAACAAGTTGTTTATGCTTCAACATACTCACTAATTCTTCTATAAATAGAGGAATACCATCCGTTCTATTTATTAGGATGTCTAGCACATTCGAAGAAACCTCATGGTAGTCAAATAGCTTTTCTATGAAGGACTTAGTCGCATTTACCGTCAATCGGTTGAGCTTCATGGTATGACAGTTAATCTCACTCAACTCAGTCGGTAGTGGAACCCTTGAGGTAGTAAATAAAACCGTGTTGCCTGTTATTCTTTCTGATAAGAATTTTAAAAAGGCCACAGTCGTACTATCTGCCCAATGTAAATCCTCAACAATAATAAGTTTATGGTCTGAAATACTGTACAAATTGGACAGCAACATGACAGCCAACACATCAAAAAGTAATGATTTTTGTGCGTCCGCTGGAAGCGTAGAAGGCTTAACTTCTCCTAAGTCCATGTGCAGCCAAATTAGAAGTACGGGAAGTGCTTGTTCAACATCCAGTGTATTACTTTGCGCTTTAGCATGCTTTTTAATCACTTCGGCTAATGCGTTTGCGTCTAATTGGGATGTATTAAAAAGATACTTCACAAGAGTTAACACTGGGTACAAAGCATTATTTTTATGCTCAGGTAAACACTGGGCAACCAAATGCTGGCTTCTACGCGCGTTAACCCTTATCTCTTGAATTAACCTAGATTTCCCTATGCCAGCTTCGCCATAAATATGTGAAATTCTCTTATTTTCAATGCCATTATTGAGTAGCTCAAGTGCGTTTTTAAGCTCGTTATCTCTCCCAGTGAGGTCATATCGATTACGAGTACCCCGCATGAACCCGAAGGCTTCTACTTTTCTTTCCCCTTTCAGTTCGAAAACCAACTCGGGGTTTGGACTTTGTCCTAGTTTGAGTTCTACAAACTTTTCAAAATCACTGAAGGGTTCTAATATTGCTCTTGTCTCAGCACCACAAAGTATTTGTTTGCTTTGAGCAGTTCTCGCCAGCGTCATTGCTGCATTGGCAGTATGTCCTTCAGGAGTACTATTTGCGTAAGTGACAAACACCCCAGTATGAATCCCTATATGAGCATTTAGCAATGCGCCATGTGCATCTTTCATCAGTGAATTTCGTTTATTTATTTCACTAATGATTTCTAAAGCTGTACGAGCACAAAGCCGAGTGTCATTTTCATTGGCAGAGGGGTGACCAAAATAGAATAGAGACGTATCAGCGACACTGCCTACGTGATACGCACCATAGCGGGTGGCGATATCGATGCAGTGGCTTCTTTGTGATTTGAATAAAGTGTCGATAACATCTAAATCATGCTCTCTGTGATCTGTAAAGGTTGTGCTAAAACGTAAGGCCAGTACAGTTATTTGTTTACGCTCCGTCAAAGCGGTGTAGTTGAATTGCTGATTTATCGTGTCACTGTCGTTACGCATGACAATGGTTTCGTCATCTGCTTGAGACTGGCTAACCTCAGATAAGATACCAACTAAGTTAGAAACATTAATCGCTTTTAGTTCGTTAAACGCTTCTTCACCTGTGATCACTCGCTCAATGGCGCTTTTATTTAAGACTCGGCGTAAAAGTCCTGACAAAGGGTGGCCCAGTAAGGCGCTGGGCATGGGAATGTGCGCATCACTTAGTTGCTTATGGTAAATAGACGCGACGCTCGTACCATTCATTGCTGGGGCGCCGGTAAGACACTCAAGGTACACAAGGCCCCATACATACAGATCTGTTTTTGTTGTTGCAGGCTCGCCCCGCAATTGCTCTGGCGCACTATAAGAGGGTGTACCAAGCGTTTCTTGCGTGAGGGTTAAAGTCCGAAAATCAGCTTGGCGACTATCGTGTGTGAGCGTCCCGATACCAAAATCAAGAATCTTTGCATGCAGCTTAGCACCTGTTTTGCTTAGCATGATATTGGCCGGTTTTATATCCCTATGGACAATCCCTTTACTGTGGGCGTGAATGAGGGCATCTAGCACTTGAGACATGATATCCGTTGCTTCAGGTGCACTAAATGGCCCTTCTAATAAGAGATGTTCACGTAGCGAACGTCCTTCGACAAATTCGAATACGCCGTAAAGTAAGTCGTCATTTACTTGCCCCTGGTCAAGTAACCTGACGATATTAGGGTGCTGTAATTGGCTACTTAGCGATGTCTCTCGTTTGAATCGCTCAATATATCTTTGTTTTTTTTGTTCTTCGCAATGAGGTTCAATGGCGAGGAATTTGATAGCGACGTATTGGCCTGTACTGTTTTGTTTTGCTTTAAATACCTTACCGAAGCCGCCTTCACCAATTTTACTGAGTAGTTTGTAATGTGAAGACTCAAAGCTGTCGTGTATGTATGAATCAGAAAATTGCGTTAATGACATAATAGTAATGAGCTTCTCTAAATTAATATCCGTTTATGGCATATATATGTTACTAATTTATACATTAGCGATAGATTAATAGCTAACTTATAAAACTGACATCCACATTATAACTACTGTTAACACTAAAACCAGAATTATTCGGTTATCGGTATAATTGGGGGTTTGTTTGTTAATTTTCTGATTTAAAAAATTGATGTTAACACCAATGAAAAACCTTTATTATCCTTATTTTTGCAACTTAAGTTGTGTCCATACAGTTTAAAATAATAGTGCTTGGGCAGTAGAGAGTAAATACATGTGTAATAGAGTGTAATATTTGTATGGAAATAAATCAGCTCTATTTTATGAAGTAATGAACACTTATTTGGAGCTCATAAAACCTGTAAACATTGGTTTTATTCATCGGTGAGTGACATGAACTATGCTGATAACACAAGAGGTATGTTCACCTAACCTATGTCGCTTCAAACCTGAGTGATTAAATTATTATTGTTATAATTGTAATTAATAAAAAAGCATTGTATTATTCTGGTGTATGTTAAATAAGGTGCATATAGCTTAAAAAACTGCATTAAAACATTGAAAAATATATGCTTGGTTTATCGCAGAGTGGGCTAAGCAATGGCCTTTATTAAAATACTCATGTCGGTAATGCCAGCCTCTTTCATGGCATCTTTTACACTCTCTATCATGTCGAAGTAGTGGATTTGCAGTTGCATGAAATACTGATTTCTTGAATCGAAATAGGCTTTTTGCGCCTCGTCATTATGGTCAGTTTTGGCATTGAGCTTTGCGACTTCTTGTTTAACCAGGTCAAGTTCTTCCTTCATCTCTTCTAAACGCTCTAGCATTCGGCGGATGTGGTCGGGAATATCACCGTACTTATCTTCAGCCTTTTCTTTGGCTTCTCGCCCTGACAGCTTTTCTTTCTCTTTGTCCGAAAGTTTATGGGTGCCCTCTAATTCTGAAGTTTTGTCTGTTTTGTTTGTGGCATCTCCGTTTTTGTTATTTACTTCATCGTTATTACTTTCAGCTTCCAATGCCTCTTGCTCTCTTTTGGCAGCTCTTTCCTGAATTTCAGTCGCTAGTTTATGACCATAAGCCACGCTCACTTCATGTAAAAAGTTCATCATTAAATCCTTGGTAATAGATTACCTACAAAACGCGGTGATAAAATACAATCTAATATCGGCATTAAAATGAAAAGCTTTAATACATTTTTACTAATTTAAGTGATTATTTAAAATGGGCAGGGAAGGGAATGAAGTGCACAGTATAGTGCTTTCTTAAGAGGCGCTTATTGACAACGCCTCTGTATGTATAAAACGGTTAAAATGTCCAAGCGACATGTATTTGAGGCACTGATTCATTGGTGTCAGTGCCGAGCTTATTACGCCAATATTGCCATTCTAAACCCAAGTATAGCTGGCCTTCAGACATTTCAAGTGCATGACCCAGATCCCAGCGAACAATAGGCTGTGCCAGTAGCCAACCTTTCACATCAACGCCTAATTCATTTTCTCTGTGAGCAATGTATTCAACATGCCCCGTAACTTCAAACTTCTGGTTGCCAATATTAAAAGGGTATCCCCACGCGATATCTATCATCCAGCTGTTTGACTCTGCTGGCGCACCACCTTTAGTAACGCCCTCGTTGTCATCAATGTACGCTGTGAATAAGGTAGATAAGAAACTAAAACCTTCGGCGTTCCATGAGACTTTTACGCCGGGTAAGTATTTCATTACTTTTGAGTCACCGGCCATATTAAAGCCTGCAACTAATCCAATGTCATTTATTATCCCATTTTGAAACTCAAATCCAGCTGTTTTTGATAGGCTGAATGTTGAGTACCATTCACCATAAAAGTCTCTATCTTGATAGTTATCATGTAAGTCATCGACGAGGTAGTCAATAAAGAAAAAATTATCTCCGTATTGATAACCAGAGCTGTGCTGCAGTGAATAAACCGTGGTATTGGCTTCATTTTGTGAGAAAGGGTTTTTGAAATCACCGTGATTAATATGAAGCTGAGTATTGCTCCAGTCTGCAGCATATGCTGAAGAAGCGATGCATGTGAGGGCAGTGGATATTGTCAGAGAGAGTTTTTTGTTCATTAATATATCTTCAAAGTTGAGGAACTTTGTAATTATATATTAATTCAGGGAGTTATGTGCACCCGAAAGCAGGTGCACAGATCAAGTTATGCTTTATTACGGCGCAAAATAATAATTGCAACCGCAGTGAAAGCCAAAATAAAGCAATAAAATGAAGATGTAGATACATCCCAAGGGCTGATGCTGAATGTCGCACCGAGCAGCAACGCTTGTGCGCCATATGGTAAAGAACCCTGCATTACACATGCGAAGATATCTAATAAGCTTGCTGAACGCTTTGGTGAGATGTCGCTATCGTCCGCTAGCTTTTTAGCAACAGGTCCTGCAACAATAATACTCACAGTATTGTTTGCGATACACATATTACTGGTCATAACCAAAGCAGCAATACCAAGTTGGTCAGCTACTTTGCTGTTCAATTTACCAAGCTTAGATGTGATTTTATGGATTTTAGTCGCGATGTACTCTAAGCCGCCATTGATGCGGATAAACTCAGACAGGCCACCGATAAACATCGACAGTAAAAAGATTTCCTGCATGTCAGTGAAGCCTTTATATACGTCTTTAACAAATGCGCCGCCTTCGTAATCACCGGCAAAGCCAACTGCAGCCGCAAAAATAATTCCGCTGAAAAGCACTGCGAACACGTTCAAGCCCATGACGGCAAGGACTAGAATAAATGCATAAGGTAGCACCAATAACCAATCGAAATCTTTAGTCTCAACGGCTTGTGGCTCTGGCGTTAAGAATACCAGTAGCAGTACAGTGAAGAAGGCTGCCGGTAGTGCAATTTTTAAATTCTCTTTAAACTTGTCTTTCATTTCACAGCCTTGCGTACGTGTCGCGGCGATAGTGGTATCAGAAATAATAGATAAGTTGTCACCGAACATAGCACCGGATACTATGGTACCGGCCATCAGGGCTGGGTCAATGCCTGTTTTGATTGACACCGCGTATGCGATCGGGCCTATGGCACCGATAGTACCCATAGATGTACCCATGGCAGTCGATACAACTGCAGCAATTAAAAATAAGCCCGGAAGTAAAAATGATGGTGGGATAAGCGATAGACCCGCGTTTACAACCGCATCAACACCACCTGTCGCCCCTGCAACTGCCGAGAAAGAACCTGCAAGCAAGTAAATAAGACACATGGTAATAATATTACTGTGTCCAGCGCCTTTGATGAAAGTTTCAACGCTTTGATTAATTGACGTTTTATTTAACCAAAAAGCAAGCACGATCGCTGGCAAAATAGCCACCGGTGCGGGTAATTGGTAAAAGGCATAGTCAACGCCTTGTGATTGTAGGTATAAACCTGCGCCTAGAAATAGGGCAACAAAGGTAAGTAAAGGTAGCAAAGATAACTTTGCACGTGTGTTGTCAAAAGATGGCTGCATAGCACTCCCCAAAAAACAGTATCTACTTAAGTTGCAGTGTAAGTAGACATAACCACAGCCAACAGGGCTATTATTAGCTGTATTTAAACTTCTACGCCCGCAATAATTAAATCGGCGAAGGTGGAAGTTTAAATGTTTAGACGTCTAAAGTCTATGGTCTTTATTATAATTATTGAATAACTGACTATGGCATAGAGATACGCTAAACTCTAGGCCGGTACAAGCATGTGATAATTAGTTGTTTACTCGATTAAGTGCTAGAAGAAAATGCGCATATAGAATGAAGAGGACGAATTAATAGTCGTCTACCCATCTGAAGCGTTGATAAAAATTAGGAATGAGAAAGTAATGACAAAAATAGGTGTATTTGGTGCAAACGGCAGAATGGGACAGGCACTGATTGAAGCGGTAGAAATTGAAAAAGAGGTTGAACTAGCTGGCGCATTTGTGAGAGAAAGCTCGCAATATCTGGATACGCAAGTCAAGGCACTGCAACCTGTGCACACATCAGCGCTTACATTTAGCGCTGAAAACAGTGAAGACCTGCAAGCTGATGTCCTAATCGACTTTACGTTACCTGAAGGTATGTTGTCTCATTTAAAAGCAGCCGTAAGCAAACAAATCCCCATGGTAATTGGTACAACCGGTCTATCTGATCAAGAAATGGCACAATTACAAGAAGCCAGTAAGCACGTCCCCATTGTATTTGCGCGCAACTTTAGTGTCGGCGTCAACCTTTTATTAAACTTGGTGCAAACGGCAGCAACCAAGCTTGCTGATGAAATGGACATTGAAATATTTGAAGCCCACCACAGAAATAAGATTGATGCGCCGTCAGGCACTGCATTAGCGATTGGTGAAGCCATTGCAGAGGCCAAAGGGTGGGATCATGACACCGTTGCAAGGTATGACCGCAGTAATGTCCATGAAGCAAAAAGTCAAGACGAAATTGGCTATTCAGTCCTCCGAGCAGGTGACATAGTTGGTGAACATACAGCTTACTTTGCAACCATGGGTGAAAGGCTTGAATTAACCCACAAAGCGGCATCAAGGTTAACGTTTGCATCAGGTGCAGTAAGGGCTGCACAGTGGTTGAAAAATAAACCAGCAGGACTTTATGACATGCAAGATGTCCTAGGTTTGAAGTAGTTTGTTTATTTTTTTGGCGGTTTCACTTGAAAATGACTTTTAAGTGCTTATTTTCAAGTTTTTTACTCTAACCATTAGACGAATCCCAGAAAGTGCTGTAGACTATAACGAATTTGCCAAAATTTAATTACTGCGTGTTACCAAGCGCTTTGTAGACGGGAAAAAAGCGTGTTTGCTTATCCCGTTTTTTTATATCTATGGAGGTTAACTTGACTAAATCCGCTCTGTTAGTCCTTGAAGACGGTACGGTGTTTCGCGGTACTGCCATCGGCGCCGACGGTATTTCTGTTGGTGAGGTAGTATTCAATACGTCTATGACAGGATATCAAGAAATCTTGACAGATCCGTCTTACGCGGAACAAATTGTCACCTTAACTTACCCGCACATCGGAAACACTGGTACCAACAGTGAAGACGAGGAAGCGGACAAAATCTGGGCTAAAGGCCTTGTGATTCGTGACTTACCATTACTAGCAAGTAATTTCCGTAACGAACAATCGTTAAGTGATTATTTGAAAGAACGTAATATTCTAGGGATAGCGGATATCGATACGCGTAAGCTGACGCGTATCCTACGTGATAAGGGAGCTCAAAACGGCTGTATCATCGCTGGTGATGACGTTGACGAGCAAAAGGCGCTTGAAGCGGCTAAGGCATTCCCTGGCCTAAAAGGAATGGATTTAGCAAAAGTTGTAACAACAGAATCTTCTTTCCCTTGGAATGAAGGCAGCTGGACACTTGGCGAAGGCTTTAAAACGCTTGAGCAAGGTGAAGAGCAGTTCCATGTTGTTGCATACGATTTTGGTGTAAAGAAAAATATCTTACGTATGCTAGTTGACCGTGGCTGTAAGCTAACGGTTGTTCCTGCAGAAACCTCCGCTGCAGAAGTACTGGCATTAAACCCAGACGGCATCTTCCTTTCAAATGGACCTGGTGATCCAGAGCCATGTACTTATGCAATCGATGCTATCAAGTCTTTCCTTGAAACAGACACTCCAATTTTTGGTATTTGTCTTGGTCACCAATTACTGGCATTAGCATCTGGTGCAAAAACAGTAAAAATGAAGTTTGGTCACCACGGTGGTAACCACCCGGTTAAAGATTTAGACCGTGACGTAGTGATGATCACAGCGCAAAACCATGGTTTCGCTGCTGATGAGCAAAGCTTACCTGACAATCTTCGTGCAACGCACAAGTCATTATTCGACGGTACGTTACAGGGTATTCACCGCACTGATAAGCCAGCTTTCAGTTTCCAAGGTCACCCTGAAGCAAGCCCAGGTCCACACGACGCAGCGCCGTTGTTTGACCACTTCATTGAATTAATGCAAGCACGCAAAGCCTAATTTATTACTGGAGTAACAATGCCAAAACGTACCGACATAAAAAGCATTCTAATCTTGGGCGCAGGCCCAATTGTTATCGGCCAAGCATGTGAATTTGACTACTCTGGTGCTCAGGCCTGTAAAGCGCTTAGAGAAGAAGGTTATCGAGTCATTCTTGTAAACTCGAACCCTGCAACCATTATGACTGACCCAGAAATGGCTGATGCGACGTACATCGAGCCAATTCACTGGGAAGTTGTTGAAAAAATCATCGAAAAAGAAAAGCCAGATGCGGTCCTTCCTACCATGGGTGGTCAGACTGCACTGAACTGTGCGCTTGATTTAGACAAGCACGGTGTGCTGGCTAAGCACGATGTTGAGCTGATTGGCGCAACTGCCGATGCAATCGACAAAGCAGAAAACCGTGAGCGTTTCGACATCGCGATGAAAAATATTGGCCTTGAGTGTCCTCGTGCAGAGATCGCACACTCAATGGACGAAGCAAAAGACGTATTAACGCGTATTGGCTTCCCATGTATCATCCGTCCTTCTTTCACAATGGGTGGCACCGGTGGTGGTGTTGCTTATAACATGGAAGAGTTCGAAGAAATCTGTACACGTGGTTTAGACCTTTCACCAACTAATGAGCTTCTAATTGACGAGAGCTTACTTGGTTGGAAAGAGTATGAGATGGAAGTTGTTCGTGACAAAAACGACAACTGTATCATCGTATGTTCTATTGAAAACTTTGATCCAATGGGTGTTCACACAGGTGACTCAATCACGGTTGCACCGGCACAAACACTGACTGATAAAGAATATCAGTTAATGCGTAACGCTTCGATGGCGGTATTGCGTGAGATTGGTGTTGAAACAGGTGGTTCAAACGTTCAGTTTGGTGTGAATCCAAAAGATGGCCGTATGGTTATCATTGAGATGAACCCACGCGTATCTCGTTCATCTGCACTTGCATCAAAAGCGACGGGTTTCCCAATCGCGAAAATCGCAGCAAAACTGGCTGTAGGCTACACGCTTGATGAGCTTCAAAATGACATCACTGGTGGCGCAACACCAGCATCATTTGAGCCTTCAATTGACTACGTTGTGACTAAGATCCCTCGTTTCAACTTTGAAAAGTTCGCTGGTGCAAATGACCGTCTGACGACTCAGATGAAGTCTGTTGGTGAGGTTATGGCGATTGGTCGTAACCAGCAAGAGTCTCTTCACAAGGCACTTCGTGGTCTAGAAGTGGGCGCAACAGGTTTCAACCCAATCGTTGCACTTGATGACCCTAAAGCAAAAGAAACCATCATCCGTGAACTACGTGAACCAGGTGCAGAGCGTATTTGGTACATTGCAGATGCAATGCGTCACGGTATGAGTGTTGAAGATGTATTCGAGCTAACTAAGATTGACCGTTGGTACTTAGTTCAGATTGAAGACATCATTAAAGATGAAGCTAAAATTGCAGAAGCAGGTCTTGCCGGTCTTAACAAAGATTTCCTTCGTCGCCTTAAGCGTAAGGGCTTTGCTGATGCGCGCATTGCTGAAATTGCAGGTGTGTCTGAAAAAGAAATCCGTAAGAAGCGTCATCAGTTAGAAATCCTACCTGTTTACAAGCGTGTTGATACATGTGCTGCAGAGTTCAGCTCAGACACAGCTTACATGTACTCTACATATGACGAAGAGTGTGAAGCAGCACCATCTGACAAAGACAAGATCATGGTTATTGGCGGTGGCCCTAACCGTATCGGTCAAGGTATCGAATTCGATTACTGTTGTGTTCATGCGGCGCTTGCAATGCGTGAAGATGGTTACGAAACTATCATGGTTAACTGTAACCCTGAGACAGTTTCTACAGACTACGATACATCAGATCGTCTATTCTTCGAGCCAATTACACTTGAAGACGTGCTAGAAATCGTGCGCGTTGAGAAGCCTAAAGGCGTTATCGTTCAGTACGGTGGTCAAACACCACTTAAGCTAGCGCGTGACCTTGAAGCGAATGGTGTGCCAGTTATTGGTACTTCTCCTGACGCAATTGACCGTGCAGAAGACCGTGAGCGTTTCCAGCAACTTGTTGAACGTCTTGACCTTCTTCAGCCTGAGAACGCGACAGTTACTTCATTAGAAGAAGCGGTTGCTAAGTCTCAAGAAATCGGTTTCCCATTAGTTGTTCGTCCATCATACGTACTAGGTGGTCGTGCGATGGAAATCGTATATGACGAAGATGACTTACGTCGTTACATGACTGAAGCGGTATCTGTATCTAACGAAGCACCAGTTCTTCTTGACCGCTTCCTAGATGATGCAATCGAAGTTGACGTTGATGCTATCTGTGATGGTGAAAACGTGATCATCGGCGGTATCATGGAGCACATCGAGCAGGCGGGTGTTCACTCAGGTGACTCAGCATGTTCATTACCAGCACACTCTCTATCGCAAGATATTCAAGACGTTATGCGTAAGCAAGTACGTGACATGGCGCTAGAGCTTGGTGTTGTGGGTCTAATGAACACTCAGTTTGCTGTGAAAGATGGCAAAGTATACCTAATCGAAGTTAACCCTCGTGCAGCGCGTACAGTACCATTTGTTTCTAAAGCAACAGGTGTTGCACTTGCGAAAGTAGCTGCACGTTGCATGGTTGGCCAATCACTAGAAAGCCAAGGCGTAACAAAAGAAGTAATTCCTCCTTATTACAGCGTGAAAGAAGTTGTACTTCCTTTTGCTAAGTTCTTAGGTGTTGACCCAATCCGTGGTCCAGAGATGCGTTCAACGGGTGAAGTGATGGGTGTTGGTGAAAACTTCGCCGAAGCATTCGCAAAAGCTCAATTAGGTGCATCAAACGCTTTACCACGTGGCGGTCGCGCGTTACTATCTGTCCGTAACAGCGACAAGTCACGCGTTGTTGAGCTTGCTAAAACGATGAAAGCTATCGGTTTTGAGCTTGACGCAACGAACGGTACAGCTAAAGCACTAGAAGAAGCTGGCATTGAAGTTCGCCGTGTGAACAAGGTATTTGAAGGTCGTCCTCATATTCTTGACCGTATCAAGAATGGTGAGTACAGCTACATCGTAAATACCACTGAAGGTCGCCAAGCGATTGAAGATTCGAAGGTGTTACGTCGTGGTGCACTTCAGCATAAGACTAACTACACCACCACGCTAAATGCAGCGTTTGCAAACTGTACTGCGCATGCAGCAGATGACAGAAGCTCTGTAAACTCTGTACAAGAATTACACCAGCGATTGAACTAATGGATATAAGCCAAGGCCTTTGGCCTTGGTGGTAAGTGAGAGACTTATGCAATCAATTCCGATGACTGTACGAGGCGAAGAGTTGCTTCGTGAAGAACTGAACCATCTGAAAAAAGTGGTTCGCCCCAAAATTGTTGCCGATATAGCCGAAGCGCGTGAACACGGTGACTTAAAAGAAAACGCTGAGTATCACGCAGCGCGTGAACAGCAGGGTTTTTGTGAAGGGCGAATTCAAGAAATCGAAGCTAAATTATCGACTTCTCAAGTAATTGACGTTACAAAGATGGCTAACAATGGCAAGGTTATTTTTGGTAGCACAGTAACGATTGTTAATGTAGATACTGATGAAGAAGTAACTTATAAAATTGTTGGCGACGACGAAGCAGACATTAAAAACAATTTAATCTCTGTAAATTCTCCAATTGCTCGTGGTCTAGTCGGCAAAGAGCTTGATGATTCAGTTAATATTCAAACTCCAAACGGTACTGTTGAATACGAAATCATCGAAGTTGAATACGTCTAATTAGTCTAACCTAAAGATCAAAAGCCCAGTTCAGCTGGGTTTTTTTATTTCTTATACAAAATAAATCCCATTTTTGACCAAGATCATCCTTTCTATGAACACTTCTCGCTAGATCAAGTTGATTGGCGTACCATTAATCGTGAAATATCACGAGGAATGATGATGTCATCTGTTATTAAGCACTTCTTAAATGACCCAAAACTCTTACTCAATGCCGTCGGTGAGGGTATCTATGGCTTTGACTTGTCAGGCAATGCTGTTTTTATCAACCCTGCAGCAGAAAAAATGACAGGGTGGGGAGCTGATGAGTTACTCGGTAAAAAAATTCACCAGTATCACCATCATAGTCATGCAGATGGTAGCGAATACCCTGCCGATGAGTGCCAAATTTATAAAACCATGTTTGATGGTGAAACGCGTTATGTTAAAGGAGAGGTTTTTTGGCGTAAAGATGGGAGTTGCTTTCCGGTTGAATACACATCAACACCTGTGTATCGAGATGGTCAAGTGATAGGAGCTGTGGCGATATTTCGCGATATTTCACAACAAGAGGAAACAGAGCAAGCACTCCGTGATGCGCTCAAGCAAGTGCAATCTTTATCAGAGCAATTAAAAGACGAAAATAGCTATCTGTTGTCTGAAATTAATCAAAATTGGCAAGGTTCTGGTTTGGTGGGCCAAAGCCATGTTTTCAACCGTATGCTTGAGCAAATCAAGTTAGTCAGTACAACCGACAGTACAGTGCTTGTTTTAGGTGAAAACGGTACAGGTAAAGAGCTAGTTGCACGAAACCTACACGCCTTAAGTGGTCGGGCGAAAATGCCATTTGTACGAGTGAATTGTGCTGCATTTTCGCCAAGCTTGTTAGAGTCAGAATTATTTGGTCATGAAAAAGGTGCGTTTACAGGCGCGCATGATAAGAGAAAAGGCCGTTTTGAGCTTGCACACAATGGTACCCTGTTTTTAGATGAAATTGGAGAGCTACCTCAAGAGGCACAAAGCAAACTGCTACGTGTGCTGCAAGAACAAGAGTTTGAGCGTGTCGGTGGTACAAAAACCATATCCGTTAATATACGAGTAATTGCAGCGACAAACAGAGACTTGTGGCAAATGGTGGAAGAGGGATCGTTTAGAATGGATTTATATTATCGATTAAATGTATTCCCTATTAAAGTGCCTCCGCTTCGTGAAAGAAAAGAAGATTTACCTATGCTGTGTGCCAACATGATTAACAAGCTTAATGTTCGGCTAGGCAAGCAAATCAAAGGGATAGCGAAAGCATCTTTAATAAAATTAGAGTCCTATGATTGGCCTGGAAATATCAGAGAGCTTCAGAATATTTTGGAGCGTGAAGCCATTTTAGCAAGCGGTTACACATTGCACTTGTCACAGCCTTTACACATAGATGAAAATGTTGTCATTAAAGCTGAGACTGCAGTTCGTTTGGATGAAGTTCAAAAGCACCATATTATTAAAGTGTTAGAGATGAGCGGTTGGAAAATTTCAGGTGCGAAAGGAGCCGCTGAAAAGCTTGGATTAAATGAAAGTACACTGCGCTCAAAGATGAAAAAGTTGGGGATCTCGAAAAAACGCGATATTTAAAGAGGTTTCGTGAAATATCACGTTAAAGTAGAGTGGGGTTAATTAAAACTAATTAAATATCAAAAACTTAAATATCTTTCAGTTTGGTCTGAAAGTTGCAAACTACTCATTGTGTTCCATTTACCGTAAGCAAGTAATATGAAGTTTGATATTAAAGAAGAGGATATGATTATTAAGCCCTACAAGCAAGAAGGGCCAATTTATATCCGAGAACAAAAAGGGTTCTTTCAGAAAATTCGTCGCAACCTTGGCTGGATCTTGATGCTGGTATTTATCGCCATTCCTTGGATCCCCTACAAAGGCCAGCAAGCGGTACTTTTTGATGTTTCAAGTCAGCAATTTAGAATATTTAGCCAGACATTTTTACCGCATGACTTTATGATTTTAGCCTGGGTGTTTATGGCGGGTGCATTTGGCTTATTCTTTGTCACCAACTGGTTGGGTCGTGTTTGGTGCGGTTATACCTGTCCTCAAACCATTTGGATGTTAATGTTTACATGGGTAGAGCATCGAGTTGAGGGGACTCGTAATCAACGTATTAAGCTAGATAAATCGAATTGGAATTCACAAAAAGCACTGAGAAAAACAGCTAAGCATACAATTTGGTTATTGATTTCTTTATTTACTGCGACCTCTTTCATGGCTTATTTTGTGCCAGCGAAAACCTTATATATCGATATGTTCACTTTAGAGTGGTCTGGTTTAGTGAGCTTTTGGGTGTTTTTATTTGCTTTTTGTACTTACGGCAATGCTGGTTTTTTAAGAGAAAAAATGTGTAATGTGGCATGTCCATATTCACGCTTCCAATCAGTTATGTTCGACAAAGACACTTTGTTAGTTACCTACGACGCAATACGAGGAGAGAATCGTGGACCTCGCAAACGCAAGTCAGATCACAAAGCACAAGGGCTTGGAGATTGCGTAGACTGCAACTTGTGTGTTGAGGTGTGTCCTGCGGGCATAGATATACGAAATGGCCTTCAATATGAGTGTATTAACTGTGGACTATGTATAGATGCATGTGATGACACCATGTCTAAGTTTGGTTATCAAACAGGCTTAATACAGTACGTTAGTGAAAATCAAACAGCTGGAAAAACATCTAGCCCTTTCAGGCTCAAACTTGTCGGCTATGCAGGCTTGTTTGCTGTTATTCTTGTCACCATGGCGATTTGGGCATTCAATCGTACGCCCATCGAAGCATCGGTTATACGTGACCGTAATGCACTTTACCGCGTTAATTACGAAGGGTTAGTCGAAAACCCATACACGTTAAGTATCATTAATAAAACGCAGCAAACATTGCAATACAAAGTAAGCTTCCATGGTTTGGATAACGCTAAACTAACAGCCCCGCAAGAGATTGAAATACAAGGAGGTAAGATGTTACTCGTCCCTGTGACGATTGCTGCTGATGGCTATGATATTCAAAGTAAACGAACGCCAATTCAATTTACTATCTCCGCGAATGAAGATAGCAGTATTTCAATTACGAAAGACAGCTATTTTTATAAAAACTAGTGTTTTAGTAGAGCACTGGGTTATTCCTCAAAGGGCCGCTTGGCCCTTTTTTTGCATTTTTGGTAAAGCACAAGATTGCAGTTGAAAAGTAAAGTAGACTGTGTGCTTATTAAACTTTGCCAACGGGAGAAACAGGTGATTGGATATCGAAATGCAAACTGTTCACCAAGCGAGCGTTGTGGTGTGTCCTTGAGCGATGAACTTGATGAGTGCCCACATTGTAAGGGGTTATCAAATAAAGAAGCCTTGAATTTGAAAGCATTTAGACAATATGAAATGCCTGAGTCTACCCGCTTTTTAAGGGGCGTCATGTTGTGTCTGTTTGGGCTGTGCTTTATTGGGGTGGTTTATCTCTTTATGCTGTAGGTTTTAATGCACAAATAAGCTGGCGCTTGATGCATTGAAGAAAAGTCCGATACTAAATATCGGACTTATGCGATGTTAGTTTTCTAGGGGGCTTTTGTAACCATCAGGTTTGAGTGCTAAGACGTCGCAATCTAAGCTATCAATAACATGTTCTGCCGTATTACCAATTAAAGCGGCACTTAATCCTGTTCTTCCTACCGTACCAATAACGACAAGCTCAGCTGACTTTTTGCCTGCAACAGAAGGGATAACATCTTCAGGTAGACCTTCTTCGATAATACAGGTCTCTTTTGCGATGTTAAACTTACTCGCTAAAGACCATGTTTCATCCTCATGGTGCTTTTTAACTGCTTCACTGTATTGTGATGGGTTGAATTCAGGAATTTCTATGGCGATGTTTACCGGGGTTGCGGGATAGGTATTAACCAAGCTCAATGACGCATCTGCAAGGTCACAAATAAACAGGGCGTCTTTGACAATTCGCTTGTTGAGCTCTTGGTGTTGCTCATTGTCACTGACAGAGTTAACCGCTGCGATGATCTCTCCATGCTCTGGCCAGGCTTTATCTTTTACCAACAGGACTGGGGTAGGGCATTTGCGTATTAGGTGCCAGTCTGTGGGAGTAAATATGACAGACTTTAATGTATCGTGTTGGTGTGTAGACTTGATGACAATGTCAAATTGTTCATTAAGTACCTCTTCGATAATGGCTTCGTAAGGGCGGTTATGCCACACCACTTTTGCTTGAATATCGAGGTCGGTATATTTTTCTATAAATACCCTAATCCATTCCTCTCTATCTTTGATGACTGCATGTCTCATTGCTTCGCGCTCATCTTTTGAGAGCATGGTCGTCATTTCATACGAAAAGTCATAGATTGAAAGAAATGCTGTTATTTTTGCACCGGTTTTTTGGGCGAGACTAATAGAGCGTTCAAGGCTATTTTGCTGCTCTTTGGTGGGGTCAATAACAGTGAGAATTCTCTTTATCTTGTCCATAAAAGCCTCCTATGGCACTTGGCTAATCAATATACTTTGAGTGTAACTGATATAGCCAAGGTATAAAGTGAATTCGGCACAAATATTGGTTTAGATCAAGCCGTAATACCTGCAGCTGCAGCTAAGCCTTCAGGCTCTAAAATTGTAATAAATTTACCTTCAACCTTAATTAAGCCAGCCTTTTGAAAACGACTTAACAGGCGGCTGATTGTTTCAACGGTAAGACCTAAATAGTTACCTATTTCACCTCGAGTCATAGTAAAACGGAACTCTTTTCGAGAGAAGCCGCGTTCACCGAACCGATTAGATAAGTTAAAGATAAAGGTTGCTAGCCTTTCTTCGGCGGTTTTTTTGTTGAGTAACAATAGCATTTCTTGATCATAGTTGATCTCGTTACTCATCAATCGCATGATTTGCTGTCGAAGCTTTGGTAGCTTACCTGCGAGCTCATCCAGTGTTTCAAACGGGATTTCGCACACCATTGATGTCTCAAGGGCTTGAGCAAAGCTTTGATGCTGCATTTTGTTGATGGCATCAAAACCAACCAAGTCACCAGCGAGGTGAAACCCAGTTATTTGCTCATCACCTTGCTCAGATAGGGTATAAGATTTAAATGAGCCAGATCTAACAGCATAAATTGCTTGAAGTTGTGAGCCAGACTCGAATAAGAAGTCACCTTTATGCAAAGGTTTCTTTCGTTCGATGATTTCATCGAGCTTATCCATCTCATTACCATTGAGTGAATAAGGCAAGCAAAGCTGACTTATACTGCAATTTGTACAACTGATTGTACACTGACTTTTGGAGCGATTATTTAAATCCATAATTAATCCATTATTCTTAGACGCACATAAAAAATAAATTCAAAAATTGCCAAAAACAAAAACTTAAATATTATTATTAAGTTAAGTACTTCGAAATTTTCACCATAATAAGCCCGTAAAAACTCCTGCTTTTAAGGACTTAATCTATGCTTACTATTATCTAATATTAGCAAGCATAAAACTAGATTAATCTACTAGTTTATTACTAGTGATGATAATCAAATAAAATCCATACCATACAAAGAGATTACCAAGTGCCACTCTCGTTACCGTATGGTTTAAAAATTTGTTGAGTATTTGCGCTGATTGCCCTGCAACAAGTAATGCAGGGAAGGTCCCCAGAGCAAAAACCACCATAGTAAGTGCGCCATACAGGGCACTTTTTGCTTGAAGGCTCCATATCAAAGCACTATATACGAGGCCGCATGGTAGCCATCCCCATAAAGCGCCATAAGCAAGCGCTTTTGCTTTGGTATCAATCGGTAAAATGTGTTTGTTCAGCTTGACTATACGTTGCCAAATTACAAAGTTTCCGAGTTTTTCTAGCCAATTTAGTGTGCCTGCAAGCCGCATAATGTATAAGCCAACGAGCAGCATAAATACGCCACTTAAGTAGGATAAAGCAAGAGCAAACCCTGTGTGTTGTTTAGCTAAAGATGCGCCCAGTGCAGCAACCAACAGGCCTGCGGTAGCATAACTTAAAAGTCGGCCGAAATTGTATAAAAAAGCGACGATAAGGGGAGGTTGCTTTGACTGCGCAAGTTGCAAGCTCGATGCAATACCTCCACACATAGCAAGACAATGTCCACTTCCCATTAAGCCCATAAAAAAGGCACTGGCTAAGCTAATTTCCATCGTTACTCTTTTTATGTTGCTCTTTGTCATCTTCAAATAAAATGCTGTGAGCCTGCTTATTTAAATCTGAGAATTGCTCGCTTTTTACAGCCCAAAAAAACACCCCGATGGCGATAACCACAAATAAAATAGCGATGGGGATCAATACATAAATTATACTCATAGCTTCAATAACCTTAACGAGTTAGTTATGACCACAATAGAGCTTGCTGACATGCCAATCACAGCGAGCCAAGGTGGCACGAGCCCAAGTGCAGCTAATGGTAAGATAGAGCCGTTATACAACAGCGAAATCGTTAAATTTTGCTTAATAATTTGCTTAGTTTTTACAGCCACACCTTGTAGCGTTTTCAGTGAATTTAGGTCACTATTTAAAAGTACTACATCTGCGGTGTTTTTTGAAATATCCGCGCCAGTTTCCATCGCGATAGAAAGGTGTGCACTATTAAATACAGGGCTATCATTTACGCCATCACCCACCATAGCGACAATGTGTCCTTTATTAGACCATTGTTCAACTTCACGTTGTTTATCTTTTGGCGCGCAAGCTTGCTTATAAGAGTCTAAACCTAGTTCGTTAGACAAATTGCTGGCGGCTTTCGAGCTGTCGCCAGTTAACATATGACAAGTCAGTTTTTGAGTTTGTAAATATTCAATGACTTCGGGGGCACTTGTTCGTACTTTATCTTGAAGGTAAAAGTCGGCGATAGGGCGCTTGTCGACAAACAGTGTTGCTTGTGCAAAAGATGCATGGCTTCCAAACCAGCTAGGTTTGCCTATTGCGATGTGCTTACCTTCAAACTCACCACTGACCCCGAGCCCTGTTGATACACTGACTTGATGTATTTCTATAAAACTTGTCTTGTTGTCAACAAAGGCTTTTGCTATTGGGTGCTCAGAGTAACGTTCCAGCGCGCTTGCAAGGGACAAAATCATCGACTCGGCATACTGCTCATCTAGGATTGTTACATTAGAAATGGTAAATCGACCCTCTGTGAGAGTACCTGTTTTGTCAAAAGCGTATCGACTTACTTTTGGAGTTGTCTCGAGCACATGCGCTTCTTTTATCAAGATGCCTTTTTTAGTGAGTGTCGCAACTGCACAGGTTAAAGCTGTAGGGATAGCTAGGCTTAATGCGCAAGGGCAGGTGGCAACCAAAACAGCGATTGTGACCCAGAATGCATGTTCAGGTTCGACATGATACCAACCAATTGCTGTAATGGAGGCAAAGATCAGTAAGCAGGCCACAAACCACTGGGCGACTTTATCGGTGACTTCAACAATTTTTGGTCTTTTCATTAAAGCATTATGTTGAAGTTTAATGATTTGGTTAAGCAGTGTGTTCTGCCCAACTTTATTAATTTTTAAGGTAATCACACCATCGTGATTCAGGGTGCCTGCATAGACTTGGTGATTGGTAAATTTTTTAATCGGGAGATGCTCACCTGTCATCATAGATTCATCGACTGTACTAGTACCATCAACCACAATGCCATCGGCAGGGATTGTTTCGCCAGGTTTAACCAAGATTAAATCATTTAATTGTAGGCTTTTTGCCGCAATGACTTCCTCTGTGACACCAGATAATCGTCTAGCGGTAAGAGGTAATAATTTTTGCAAGTTAGCAGTAAACTCACTTGCTTTCATTCGGGCTCTAAACTCTAGATACTTTCCAAGTAGGAGCAGAAAAGTAAACATGCAGATGGACTCAAAATAGACCTCGCCGACAGACATGACAGTCGCAT
Organism: Pseudoalteromonas luteoviolacea CPMOR-1; assembly: GCF_001625685.1. Classification (GTDB taxonomy): domain Bacteria; phylum Pseudomonadota; class Gammaproteobacteria; order Enterobacterales; family Alteromonadaceae; genus Pseudoalteromonas; species Pseudoalteromonas luteoviolacea_K. The sequence continues at coordinate 196,313 of NZ_AUYC01000020.1, forward strand.
AACAACTTGCACCATATGCGCCAAAAATAGCCAATGAAACCGGCAGATCCATATTGAGCTGGCGGCTTTTGAGGCCTTTTACTGCATTGGTCAAAAAAGGCAGGGCGGAATAGAGAATCACAGGGGAGGCTAAAATTAGGCTTATCCAGCGGAAGTACTGTTCAAACCCTTCTTCCATACCTGAAAACATGCCAAAATACATGGCAAAAGCGAACATCATGACCTGCATGGTCATTAGTCCGGCAACGCCTAAGCGACGCATATAAGCTTTTGCCGCGGCTTGCTTTTGTGCGGCTTCTTCATCGGCTTGGAATGGATATGCTTTGTATCCAATTTGCATCAGTGCACCGATGATCTCACTGAGTTTGGTTTTTTCATCTTGCCACAAGATCATTGCTCGGTGTGTTGATGTATTAACATCTACACGTTTAATACCGGAGATTGCAAGTAATTGCTTCTCAATGAGCCAGGCACATGCAGCACAGCTTATTCCTTCAACGCTAAGTAATACCTCTTTTAGTTTGCCTTGTTCAGCAACAAAATCTTTTTGAATATCTTGGTTGTCATAGCTGAGAAGCTCTTTTAATTGTTCTGGTACCAGTTCCTCAACTTTACCACTGGACTCTGTACGAAACTTATAATAATCACTCATTCCTTGCGCAAGGATAGTTTCTGCAACTGCTTGGCAACCTGTACAACATACAGGGTTGGCGACTCCTTCGAAAATAACTTCACCTTTAAAGCCAGAAGGCACAGCTTCAAGGCAATGAAAACAACTTTTTGCCATAAGAGTTACTTGTATTGAGGTGTAATAGAAACTGGCTTATCTGTTGGTAATTGTAAGTTCTCTTTCATTTTCCAACTGCCGTCCATAGGTTCAATGAACACGGTAAATGCGCCTTTATGCTCATTATCCAGCAACGCAGTAAAGGTGCCGCTGGCATTGGCAAGTAGAGTGGTAGAGAAATCGTATTTTTTGATGGTACGATGATAAAACGACACTTTTAATGCATTAACGTTACTGTGATCACCTTTGGTGAAGTCAAAACTGATACGATCATTTTCAACGTTTAAATCGCCGTGTAGGTACAATGCTTTCGCTTTATCGAATTTACTTAATTCAAGGTTGATTGCTTTACCTTTCTTGTAATAATCATCGACGACCATATCGGGACCATTACCAACAGCATAAGTTACTAAAAATACGCATGCAATGATGGTCACAAGTGGGAAAAACATTAAAAACCAAGGCCAAAAATTCTTATACCACGGAGTTGGATTCATAATTTGTCACTACTTTACAATGTTGTTGGTGCCGATTTTGGCAGTCATTAAAGATGTAATTTTTGTTGTTTTTTTACTATGAGTAAGCCCCCAACAAAGGAGGCTTACGAGTTCATATAAAGCTTATTTCTCTTGAGACAAGCTATATACATAGGCCGTTAACAGGTGCACTTTATCTTCACCTAAGATGTCTTTCCATGCAGGCATTACACCGGCACGACCATGGCGGATTGACTCTTCAACTGCGCGTTTGGAACCGCCGTATAGCCAAATATTATCTGTTAAATCAGGTGCACCGAATGGTAATCCAAGTGCTACTGAGCCTGTGCCATCTGCACCGTGACATGCTGCACACATGCCAAACTTAGCTTTACCTGCATCAGCATCTTTTTGGTTTACTGTACGTCCTGATAGGCTCAGCACAAAAGCCGTCATTTCCTTCACGCCTTGCTCGCCAAGTGCAGCCTCCCAACCAGGCATGGCTGCGACGCGGCCATTCAATAAGGTTTCTTTGATTTGGTCAGGTGTACCGCCATATAACCAGTCTTTGTCAGTTAGGTTAGGAAAACCAAGGCCACCACGCGCATCTGAACCATGACATTGTGCACAGTTTTGTGCATAAAGTCTTTGTCCGATCTCAAGTGCACTTGAGTCTTTTGCAAGTGTTAATACATCTTGCTCTGCAAATGCTTTAAAGATAGGGCCAAAGCGTTCGTCCGCCGCTTCAAACTCTTTATCTAGCTGAACCCAAAGGCCTTTATCTTTTGCGTCTAACACCGCTTGTTTAGACTCTTGAAGCGATGTGACACCCTGGTTAGAGCTGGTCCAGCCGAGCAAACCAGCAAAGTTACCTAAACCAGGATACATTGCTAGGTAGTATACAGACCAAACAAATGTTGCGAAGAACATGTAAGTCCACCATTTTGGTAGTGGGTTGTTAAGTTCTTCGATGCCGTCAAACTCATGACCACAACTGGCACCTTCTTCGACACCTGTGTAGTTTTTCAGGTTCCAAATTAATAGGCCAAAAATGAGAGCCAGACATGCTAAGGTCAATACGATGACCCAAATACTCCAAAAGCTAGTCATTTTTCAGACTCCTTTTCCTCTTTTGAAATTGTGTTGTCGTGTTTTATTTCATCGTCGAATATGGCTTTTGCAGCGTCGTCAAACCGACTTTTGGTTCGTTTGCTGTAAGCCCACACAACAATCACAATGAACAGTACTAAAATTACCAGAGTTAAAATGCCTCTGTATGTGCCGTAATCCATAATAAATTACTTCAAATGTGTGCCAAGTTGTTGCAAGTAAGCGATTAAGGCTTCCATTTCTGTCTTACCTTGAACTGCTTGCTGCGCATTCTTGATATCTTCGTCGGTGTAAGGCACACCGAAGTTCTTAAAGACTTCAAGTTTCTTAGCGGTTAATTTACCATCCAGTACGTTCTCATCTAGCCAAGGGTATCCCGGCATATTTGACTCAGGAACTACGGAGCGAGGGTCGATCAGGTGCGCATAATGCCAATCGTCAGAATAACGACCACCCACACGCGCGAGATCGGGTCCAGTTCGTTTCGAACCCCATTGGAATGGGTGATCCCAAACAGATTCGCCAGCGACGGAGTAATGTCCGTAACGCTCAACCTCATCTCTGAAAGGGCGGATCATTTGTGAGTGACAGTTGTAACACCCTTCACGTACATAAATGTCTCTACCTTCCATTTCGAGTGCGGTAAGCGGACGTAAACCTTCAACCGGCTGTGTTGTGTCTTCTTGGAACATTAAAGGCGTGATCTCTACCAGTGCACCGAAGCTAATCGCAAACACTGTGAGAATCGCCATCAGTCCAACGTTCTTTTCTACAATTTCGTGTTTATTTGTCGAATTATTATTGTTGCTCATATTCGATACCTCTTAAGCCATTTGCGTGTTTGCATCAGTAGCGAGAGAGCCACTTTTTGCAGTAACAGTGCGGTATACGTTATAAGCCATTACTAGCATGCCGACCACGATGAACACACCGCCTAAGAAGCGCATGATGTAGAATGGATATGAAGCTTCTAAAGATTGTACGAAACTGTACATCAAGGTGCCGTCTGAGTTTACTGCACGCCACATCAAGCCTTGCATTACACCTGAAATCCACATTGCAACGATATATAAAACAACGCCCACAGTGTGTAACCAGAAGTGTGTATTAACCAGTTTCACGCTATACATGTTTGCATGGCCAAATAATGCAGGGATTAAGTGGTAGATAGCACCAATTGAAATCATTGCGACCCAACCAAGAGCACCAGAGTGAACGTGACCAACAGTCCAGTCAGTGTAATGCGATAGGGCGTTTACAGACTTGATTGCCATCATTGGACCTTCAAATGTTGACATACCGTAGAATGACAGAGAAACAACTAAGAAACGCAATACTGGATCGGTACGAAGCTTATGCCATGCGCCTGATAGCGTCATAATACCGTTGATCATACCGCCCCATGAAGGAACAAATAGAATCACGGACATAACCATACCAAGCGACTGAGTCCAATCAGGTAAAGCAGTATAATGAAGGTGGTGAGGGCCAGCCCAAATATAAAGAGAGACAAGAGCCCAGAAGTGCACTACGGACAATCTATATGAATACACAGGACGTCCAGCTTGCTTAGGAACGAAGTAGTACATCATTCCTAAAAATCCAGCGGTTAAAAGGAAGCCTACCGCGTTGTGACCGTACCACCATTGTACCATTGCATCTACCGCACCTGCGTAGATTGAGTATGATTTAGTCAGTGATACCGGTACTGCCATACTGTTAACGATGTGAAGGACGGCAACAGTGATAATAAATCCAGCATAGAACCAATTAGCAACATAGATATGAGACACTTTACGGTTAATCAGTGTGCCGAAAAAGACGACTGCATAAGTTACCCAAACGACTGCAATTGCAATATCAATAGGCCACTCTAGCTCTGCATATTCTTTTGAGCTTGTAATACCTAAAGGTAGTGTAATTGCGGCTGCAACGATAATTGCTTGCCAGCCCCAAAATGTAAATGAAGCTAATTTGTCGGAGAAAAGACGCGTTTGACATGTGCGTTGCACTACATAATATGAAGTTGCAAATAATGCACTAGTACCAAAGGCGAAAATAACAGCGTTCGTATGTAACGGACGAAGTCGAGAGTAAGTTAACCATGGAATGTCGAAGTTTAAAGCAGGCCAAGCAAGTTGCGCTGCGATAAATACACCTACACCCATGCCAACGATGCCCCAAATCACTGTCATAATAGCGAATTGGCGTACAACTTTATAATTGTACTCAGTTTGTGATGCTACTGTTTGGCTCATTTTCTGGATTCCGCTGCAGTTAATGCGTTTAGAAATGATTAACCTGTAAAACAGGCCCTCTTTTATATTTCAACAGTCCCGCTTTTCGTACGCTAAATATGTCAAAGCAAGCCTGAGAAACCCTTATTTTTGCAAGGAAATAATAATTTTTTTGCAAAACAAAAGATACCTAAAACACCCCAAAGCATGACATCAATCAAGTTTTCAGCAGGTAGTTTAAAACCGTCCAGTTTTCATGACCACGGTCAATTCAACCGAGATTTATTCTAACCTTGGCTGGCCCTCAAAGCTTGATAAGCGTAGTATCATAGGCACACAATTTTGACTCTAGTCAGCTTAAATTATGCGCTATTTTTCAACATTCGCTTTGATAATTTTAATTTATTTACTTACGTCCTGCTCAGAGCTATATATAAGTATACATGAAGGTTCAGAAAAAAGTGAAAGTTCAATCAAAACTAAAAATTGTGTTAAGTCGGCACCTTGCCAAGTGAACTCTACAACCCAGTTTTGGCTTTCAAGCAAACTAATAAGAGCAGAAGAGCCTTTTGTTATTTTCGTTAAAACACAGCCCGAAATTAAGCTGAGCAGTGCATATATAGAAGGAGTCTCTATGTATATGGGAAAAATTCCGATTGTATTTAACAAAGTTGATTCTGGCTTATGGCGAGCAGAAGTGATGGTCGGAGCCTGTAATTTAGCGGAAATGCAATGGCAAGTTTTGGTTCCTTCATTTAAAGGCTCCACGCCAAGCAATCCTCTTTACTTCTTTTCATACCGCTAAACATAAGCTGAAAATTCCGTCTTTATCGGCTAATTACTTTTGCCTCATGACGTTGTAGGTAAGCAATCAAAAGTACCCCTGTCACTTTATACCATTTCACACATCAATTTGTTTCAACAGTTTGTTGTTTAAAAAGTGCCCGTTGCTATTTTGGCAACAGATACAGTTTGTATACATCTGGGGTTGGGTTTGGTGTTTTATGTCTGTAAATTGATTTAATTGCAACATTTCTGAAATGTATATTTTTTTGTCTTTTTTTGATTTTGTTTTATCTCGTTGTTTTTTCTTGTTTATTTTTATTTTTGTGGCGGTTTTGTTAGAGATTTACGTGTGTGTTGAATAATAACTTTGTTGATTTTTTTTGATTGGTTTGTTTTCATGTGTGTAACATTGCGTGAGTTTTATATGTTGCTAGTTTCTATATTGTTGTTTTTTTGTATTTGATTGGTCAGGGTATTGCAAAAATGGAGGTTGTTTTTTGAAGGTAAGTGCAAATTAATTAACAAGAATTTTGGAAAAAAGTAGCTTGTGTACTAGAGATTTACTCTTTAGCAACTACGCTTAAAACAATTAAAAGAAAAATTCTAAGGCATTTAAGGAGGCCTCCAGTGGTGAATAAAAAAATTTACCGTTCCTCTCTTTCAGTTTCAGTCGCATTAACACTTGGTCTATCTGGGTGTAGTCTTTTTGAAAGCGAAGACTCTACGAGTACGGTTCCTGTGGAGCCTCTGCCATCAAATATTGAAGGCACAGCTTCAGTTGATTTTAATGTGTTTGTTTCCGGAAAAGCTGTAAAAGGTACACTCAGAGGTGCAGAGCTCGTTGTAAAAGAATTAAAAAATGGTGAGTTGGTTGATGTAGCCTTTAGGAGCGATTTAACAACCGTAGAAAAAACAGCGGCAGGTACGAGTGAAGCCGTTGCGGTTGAATTGGCTAAATCACAAATACTCAGTGAGAGTCCACAGTCACTGCTTACCGCTGATGATGGCACATATGGTTTTTATATTGATCAACAGTTCAGCGGTGCTTTGTACATCACAATTAAAACGACGAAAACAAGCGGTTTTATCAAGTGTGATGCGCTTTTAGGTTGTGGTGAATACGTAGAAAGTTCAGAAAATGACGCTAACTCAAACTCAAAAATTGACTTCGATGAATGGTATCAGGATGACTTGACACTTAATGTGGTTAAAGAAATTACAGCCCAAGCAAGTCGACAAGCGAAAGGTGCTGAAGGGACGACAAAGTCTTACACAGCACATGCAACAATTTTCACGACATTGGCGTCGGAGTTATTACAAAAAGTCTCACAAGATGGCGGTAACGTAAGCGCCGAAACAGTTGCCGATGCAAGTTTGAATACGCTGTTAATCCTCCTTGGTCCAGAAGCTGCGAAAGATGCAGTATTGTTATCTGGAGATATTTCTCTCGGTGGTGCGGTTGATTTCACAGATGTGACATCAGAGGACACCATTGATGCGGGAACGTTAGCACTTATCAATGTTGCCTCTACGCTGCAAAATATTGCGTCTAATTCTGGTGATGGTTCTTCACTTGGTTCTGTGCTTGATACGTTAAAAAAAGGGGTTACTGATGGCAGTTTTAAAGGCAACGAAGATGCTGCGGTAGCTCAACTTGCGGCCACACTTCAAGAGGAAGTAAATAAAACAGCAACTGTATTCGTGGCGATTGCAAGTGGTGATGTTGAAGCGATCAAAGCGGCGCTTAAGGAAGTTGCACCAGATCTGGATGACGACTCACTGAATGAGCTTGCTGAAAAAGCGAAAGATGCTCGCGACCAGGCAATTGAATCAGGCGCAACGGATGAAAATGCACTTGAGGACGCTGCTGAGGACTCCAAGAATGCGGTGGAAGATTTAGGTTGTGAGGGGGAAGAGTGTAACACTGACGATGGCACTTTAATCAGTGATAGCTTAACGGAACTTTTGGCTTCATTAACTCAGTCTCAAACACAACTATCATCTTTAAATGTGACCTACAATGGATTGACGCCAGGTTTGCAAGCGGTTATAGCGTTAGGTGAATCTGCGCAAACTCAAGAAGAAAAAGAAAGCTATTTGAAAGCAGCTGATGACTTTATCGCAGAGCTATCTGGGTCTAACTTAGAGCGAGATACAGTTGCATTAGTTTCAAGAGCTGGGCAAATTTTGGCAAGTGCTGTGGGGCTGTTGGCATTAACTACTGATGCACAATCGGCTGCGACGGATTCTCAAACGCTTGTTAACAACACTGCTTCACTGAGTTCAAATGTCACGGGTATGGTGACGGCCGCAAACGCAGAGAGGGAAAAAGCTGTCGCGTTGTTGGATGACGCTTCGAGTGCAGCGAAGGTGCTTGCAGAAGCTGCATTAGAGCGCGCTAAGGAGCAGGAGCAAACATTCAATACTGCTAATGCTGATGTTCAGTCTCAATTTTCAGATGCGACTAATTTATTCGCATCGGCTGGTACAGATTTAGCAGCATTGGAAACGGCATTTACAAGCTCGCAAAGCGCTGTAGATAAGTTTAATGCGCTAAATGTTTTGACCACAGATATTTTGAACGACATCGAGCTTGCCAAAACACGTGCTGAAGAATATTTAGCGCTGGCGACCACTGAAGAGCAAAGAGTAGAAGCGCAGCAGTTTGTCACAGAGTCAACGACAATACAGCAAACAGTTACTGCAAGCGTTACAGCGTTTAAGGCAACTGAGTCTGATATCCGAGCTTTAAACAGTAATGTTTCATCTGCGGTCGACAATGCAAGAGGTAAGTCAGGCACAGAGAAAATGACATCGGTTGCATTTGTCACTAAAGAAGGTGCGGATGCGGTATTTAATGCCGGTGAAGTAGTGTATGACGTAGTTAGAGATATTTGGGATCAAAACTTGGATTCAGGTTCTCACAGTGGAACGGCTCCTAATTACCCTGCGTGGACTTATCGCTACAACACGGATACCTATGAAGTTGAGCTAACAAACACGCAAGATGATGAGCATATCTTAGCTAACGCGCAGGTCAATTCCGGCGCGACAAGCAAAATCATTTTGACCTGGACTGGAACGCTAAAATCAACTGATGGTCAAACTGTGTTAGTCAAATCTCCAGATTTGGCTGAGTGTGAACGTTGGTCTCTGGATGTGGTTGAACAGCCAAATGCGTCATGTTCTGTGATCTTTATCGACGGTAGCATAACAACGATTGAAGATGCGAGAAACTTTGATGCATCTAGTGCTAAGACGTTCAATATTGTCGAATTTGTTGATGGTCAGTATGGCTTTAACGGTACTTTGGCATCAGAGCTTACTTCTACAGACAGTGCTGGCAATACCGTCCCATTGTTTGTAAGTGGTGCGATTGAACATGCCAGTATCGTTATGTCTGGAGTCACCGAGGACCTTTCATTTACAGCTGATTTTGCGCTGAGAAACGAAGATGATAATGATGAATTAGGCTTAGCTAAAATTATGCTTAATGAGTTTAATGGTTATGTATTTAACGTCAATTTAGTTGACACTGACGGACCTCTCGTCGGTGATGTTACGCTCTACAACGACACGACGCCAGTTAAGGTGGGTGATGTGGTTGAAATCACAAATGGATTTAGAGTCACTTATGTTGATGGCCAAGTTATCGATTACACTGATATTGACTTCTTGGGGCAAAACATCAATTAACCGTTCTCCATAATAATAAAGGAAGGCGGTTTTTACCGCCTTTGATCTAATAATGATGATAAAGCCAAATGCACTTCTTCTCGCGATACTATTCTCAAGCTCTACATATGCCAATGATTTTGAGATAATTAACACGTTTGACTCAGAAATATATACAGAAGCACAGCCCGTAAAATCCTTTCTCGATGAGTTTGATAAGCCGCTCAGTTCGGGGGACAGTGCCTTCACATTTAATGTTTTTGAGCTTGGGGTAAAATATAAAGGTGTTGCCGTAGGGGCTCAAAGCCGATACAACTATGCACTTGAATTTGACCCAGATACCGCGCTTTTTACTTACCTAGAAAAAAACGATTTACCATTTGAGGCCAGAAACTACCGATATTATTTAAAGGGCAAGCAATCCACCTCTCATGGGATATTTCTTTCCTATGACTTTAACTTTTTTGATGAAACTCTCACAATAGTACCGAAAGTTACCTACTACCAAAGTGCGCATTTTCAAGATGCGATTGTTGATGGTACTGTTTTTAGTGATGAAATAAAGGGGGCATTGGAAACGCAATATTTCTTCTCGAAAGATATCTTATTTAAGTCATTTACGCCTAAACAAAGTCCTGAAGGTGAAGGGTACTCGATTGATTTGGCGATTAAATGGCGAGTAAATGACGACCTTACATTGTCTTTCAAAGGATTAGATCTGATCAATGAAACAAAATATTCAGGTGTTGGTTTTGTAAATGGCGTAACGACCGATGTGCCATTCACTGAACAAGGCGACAGTATTGAAACCTCTCCTTCTGTTCGCTTGCGTACATCCGCATTTGGTCGCGAGGTAGATTATTCCTTTGAGCATGACGCCAGATATTATTTTGATGTGCAATATCGCTTAAATGACCGAGTGTCGTTTGATGTATTCACTCGCCGTTTTTATAAAGATACGTTTATTCAAGGAAATATAAATTATCACTTTAATGATAGTTGGCGTGCATTTTCTGGATATGAAACAAATTCTAAGGCTGTTGAGTTTGGTATTGCAAATGACTATTTTGGACTTTCTGTCAAAACAGACCGCTTGGACCTTGATGACGCACACTACGCGAACATTAACTGGTTTATCCGTTTAGTGTTGTAGGAGAATAATAATGAAAAAAGTAAGTGTTTTATATTTGCTTATGGCATTAATAGCTGGTTGTGGTGGAAGTGGTGCCGATGTCCCTCAAGTCTCTGATATTCAACCCGGCTTTGGAAATGATACGACTGAAAAATTTGAAGCAAATATGCGCTTTTACTCGCCTGATTTTGTGGATAAAAGCGGTAAGTTAACTGTGCTGAATCTGAGTGACAATTCACAGCAAATACATAATGTAGAGTCGTTGAACCAATTTGCGCTAACTGTTTCAGTTGGCGGGCAATATAGCTTTATGTATGCACCAAATAGTAGCACTGTAACTTGCCCAAAGCGCTCTGGGTGTGGCCGCTCATTGTTAAATGACCCAAATGATCTGAATGGCAATAATGAAATCGACTTTGACGAACCTATTAATGCCGAAGTTCATTTTGAGATGACAGTATTACCAGTGCCAGGTATTAACCAAGTTTTGTTCTCCAGCTTTAATAGTGCGTTGGTCTCTTCGAAACTAGATAGTTCAATTTGGTCACTGACAGCGGCACCTAATAATCATTTGACGCAAAGTACTATTCAGAGCAAACAAAAAGCTGAATATGTGTCAGATGTAATGACCTATATCGACGTGATGCATCAACATAGTCAAAATCAGAAAGATAGCGAGTTATTTATTAATGCAATCGAAGAGGGCTTGAGTGGTAATAGTGCAGCGTTAACTCCATATAGGCAACTTGCTAACGATTACTTAATCGAGACGCTCATTACTGAAGAAACCAATTCTTTGTACAGAGGCGTATCTGAAAAGGTATTAATTGAAGTAAATGAATTGCTTAGACTAGACTCTAGCAGGGAGCTACACACTGAAATAGAGCCATATAGCAATGAATTATTGAACCATATTCGAAACGCTATCGGTGTTTTACGTTTGCAAGATGAGCAATATAGCGAAGAGCTAAAAGTGAAACTAGAAGAGGTAGAAGATTTGGTCAATGATGACGCCCAAGATGCGTTTTTGGTTGCGCTTGAGGTTATTGGTGACGTTGTTAAGCATGTTTCACCTTTTGAAAATTCTGTGTCGGGAAGTTATACCCTGCCTGGTTTAGATATAGATTATCAAACAGAAGGAGGCTTTAGATGGATTGTAACTGGTGTAAGACAAGGCTTTGAGGTGGACGTTGATATCTCAGTTCCAGAATGGAGGATCAGCCCTGCACTTGGTGATAAAATCGTAGGCAATGGGGTGGGTGAAATATCAAAACCAGGCACAAAACTAGAGTTTAGTTTTGACGAGTTTGAAATTGTCAGTGAGAGTAGTTTTGACCCTAATAATATTGATGAAGTAATCGGCATTGCAAACGCATCTGGAGACATAAAGCTTTCACAGGGTGATGCGGTTTTAACTGGGAACATCAATGTAGACTATTTAAGACAAAACTTAAGTATTCGCAACACCAAGTCTATTTTACCTCATCTTTCTGTTGATGGTATGCTTACAACCAATAACCAAGTAACACCACTGCGTATATACGCAAATGAACGTTCTCCTCTGGCATTGAGAACAGATATGGATCTGGTTTTTGGTGCGCAGCTAGAATTGGCACTTAATGGTGGTAAAGATCTTAGAATACAAGTGACAGGAGAACCAGATGATTTATCTGACTTTACTACCGCAGATATTGCAATCATTCTAGGTGGCCACGTAAGTGAAATTACAGTTACAAACTTGGTAGGTAATATCAATGTCATTGTGAGGGGACAAGACGGTTATTGGGTAGATATCAAGAAAAAGAAAGATTTGTATACGGGTGGTTTTTATTTTGGTGATAAACTAGTTGCTGATGTAAGAACAATTAGAGGCATTCCGGGCATTTTGTTTCCAGATGGAAGCTTTGAGTCCTTGTTCTAGTTGTCGGAATTAAGTAGTCAAAGGGCCTAAAAGGCCCTTTTTTGTTTTGGATAGAAAATGAAAAAAATCGTTGTGATTGAAGCGCTCAAGATGGCACTAGAAAAAAAATTGTATGAGGCGCAAGCGGCTGCTGATAGTGCGAGACAGGATGCTATTCATGAACAAAGTGCAGCTGAAACACAGTATGACTCTTTGAGTATTGAGTCAGGCTATTTAGCTGAAGGTCAAAGTGAGCGAGTAGAGCAAGCCCATCGTGCGATTAGCGTATTTGAGTCTGTTTTTAAGACAGAAAATGCCAGTTTCGTGGCAGAGGGCGGCTTAGTTAAACTGAGCGACGAAGAAGGAAACTGTTATTGGTATTTTATTGGCCCATTGGAAGGGGGCTTAAAAATCACAATTATTGATACGCCAGTACTGGTGCTTACCTTGCACTCACCTTTGGGCCAGGTTCTAAAAGGCAGACAGATAGATGATGAGATAGAATTTGATTTTAATGGCTCAAGGCGCATTTTTTATATAGACGACATTCTTTAACTTGTTCTTTAATACAGATATGGGGAGTACACTATAAATTCTACAGTTAGATTGTTGTTTTTATGAACTTATTGCGTGGAATAAGGTAGTGAGTATTTTTAATAAGCATACAGTTAACAGAATGCACCCCATTGATTAGGAACTTCTATAAATCGAGCTCATAGTAGGCATTATTGGCTACCGTACTACTTAGTTATTCTCCTGCCGCGTTGATTTTATTGCTCTGTATTGTGAATGTGAGTATAGCGTGTATTGTTACATAAAAATATGCAGAAGAAAAAAGAGTATTCTGTCAGCTGTTTTTAACTTATTTTTCTAAATTCTACTAAGTTGTTTTCGTTTTATTAATTAAAGGCGGTAGAACGGTTGTACTGCAAAGCTAGGCTACCTATAAAGCAAATTAGTTTATCGTTCAGAGGCGATTTACATAGTAAAGAAAGCTGCTTATGGTTTTACCGTTATATTAACAATATTATTTAACAATAAAGTAGGGTAGATGGTCGCAGGTACTTTTGGATATGAAAGTGACATTCAAACTTTCGCAGAGGCAAGTTTTGGTCTTAAATTTGAAAACATAAACCAAGATTTTTTGCCATTCTTACCTGTTAAAGGTTCTAAAGCATTAGATGCTGGCTGTGGAGTCGGTCAAAATGCTGCTGCGCTTTCAAGGTTAGGTTATGAGGTCGTCGCGGTAGAGCCATTAACTGCGTTCTTAGACAAAGCAAAGATCCGTTACAAAGGCAGCTCTGTCGAATGGTTGGAAGACAGTTTGCCCGATTTGAAGCTACTTGATGATTCAAAATATACTTTTGACTTTATTTTGTTAGATGGTGTTTGGCATCATTTAAGCTTTCAAGAACGTAAACGATGTGTTGGAAGACTCTATGAACTATTGTTGCCAAATGGTGTTTGTGCAATTTCTTTGAGAAATGGACCGGCAGGCTTGGGAAAACATGTTTTTCCTGCGAGTTGTGATGAGCTTTTGGGCTTGGCAAGCGAATATGGCTTGAAAGTGGTTTTTCAAACCCAAAATCAACCCAGTAAAATGCCCAATAAACAAGATGTGACTTGGTCTCGAATTGCACTAAGAAAATAGCTTCTTGCGGACAATTTTGCGATATGCACTTGGTGTCTGGTTCATTTGTTCTTTAAATGCTCGCGACAATTGGCTTTGTGAATTAAATCCAACTGTCAGCGCAATTTCTTGAATACTTAAGTTGCTAGATGCCAACAATTCGCAGGCTTGTTGAAGCCGAACTTCCTGTAGATAAGCAATTGCCGTTTTTCCTGTTGCTACTTTGAATCGTCTGTTGAAACTTCGGTAGCTCATATCAAATTGCTGAGCGACTGAAGCTAACGATTCAACGGAACTGGCATTATTTTTCAGCCAAAATTGAATTGCCGCGATTTGTTCATCGCTATATCTATCAACTGCCCCCTCCAAATAACGTTGTTCTTCGTATGGTTTTCTGATTTCGTGTGAAAAGTTTTGCTGTACATGGTTTGCGGCATCTTTACCATAAAATTGTCCTATCAAATGCACGACAACATCAGCCAGTGCATTGAGGCTTGCTACTGTGTAAAGTCGGTCTGACTGTGTAATGAAATAATCTGGTTTTAAGTCCACATTTGGGTAGCTTTTCATGAACTGATTAGCATAATGCCAGTGAGTAGTAGCAGAGTGGCCATTTAAGATGCCAGACTCCGCTAAAAAACAGACGCCCGTACCGACACCTATGATGGTTGCACCTTGTTCCCAAGCATCGCCTAAGTTTTTTGCAAGCTTGGGATTATGTCTCACCACGGGCCTAGGGTTTCGCCAAATACTGGGCACAATGACATAGTCGTAAGTTTCTAGTGCTTGAAAATCAGTTTGCACCGCCATACTCATGCCGATACTGCTTTCTACAGGGCCCCCGTTTTCACTTAGGCAGTGTATTTCTAAAGGCTTGTAAGTATTCTTATTATGCCGTTTTGCGTAAGCCTCTCCTGCGCGCAGCATTTCAACGGGAAGCGTCACACTGGTGATTAATAATTGCTCATACAGAGTAAGGGCGATTTTAACTTTTTGCATATTTCCAATTAGATTTGTGCTTTTTGGCGAAAAATGTCAATTCAGTGGCGAATTATGTAAAGCTATATTATCTACTTCATTCTAGAATTATTGCAACAAATAAGTATTAAAGAGTTAAGTATGACAGCATTACCTATTATTGTCGGTATGGGTGGTATTAATGCCGCAGGTAGAACATCTTTTCACCAAGCATATCGTAGAATCGTTCTTGATAAACTCGATCATAACGACAGAGCAGATACCTTTTTAGGCCTTGCTACGTTAATGAATTTAGTGTCTGTAGACGGTGAGAATTTGATCACTCAAGACGGTGAAGTGATAACCAAAGCAGATGTTGAAAGCAAAGTAGGTGAGCAGGTTATTGCTGGTACTTTAATTCGTAAAATAGAAAAAAACCACTTTGATGTTGACGCGACACATTGGCAGCAAAAGCTAACAATTACAGCCAATACTGAGCAAGGTCTTCGTTTTACATGTCGTAAAAAAGACTTGCCGACACCAGTGCCTAGCAGCTGGTCAGTGGAAGAAGTTGATGCCAAAACAGTAAACGTGCATGTACCGGAGCAACTTGAAGTAAAACACGATAGTTACAGAGATAACCCGATAAAAGCAGCCGGCCAGTTACCAACTGGCTTTGAACCTGCAAAAATGTATAACAGCCGCTATCAACCTAGAGGTTTGCAAGCGACTATCTTCGCAGCGACAGATGCGATTAAATCAACAGGTCTTGATTGGGATAGTGTGATGTCTAGCGTTAAGCCTGACGAAATTGGCACTTATTCAGCGTCAGTGGCAGGTCAAATGGACAATGAAGGTTTAGGTGGTTTAGTGAGAAGCCGATTAAGAGGCGATCGCGTAAGCACCAAGCAGTTGGCGCTCGGTTTAAATACCATGTCTACAGATTTTATTAATGCATATGTGACAGGCAGTGTAGGCACGACTTTCTCAACAGCGGGTGCATGTGCAACTTTCTTATACAACTTGCGTGCTGCGGTCAATGACATTCAAGCAGGTCGTACACGTGTAGCGGTTGTCGCCAGTGTTGAATGTGCTTTGACACCAGAAGTGATTGAAGGCTTCGGAAATATGGGCGCTCTTGCAAACGAAGAAGGGTTGAAAAAGTTAGACAATACAGACGAAGCTGATCATCGCAGAACGAGTCGTCCGTTTGGAGAAAACTGTGGTTTTACCATAGGTGAAGGCGCTCAGGTTGCTATTCTAATGGATGATAAACTCGCGTTAGAACTAGGCGCAGAGGTGATGGGCTCTGTTGTTGATGTATTTGTAAATGCGGATGGTGTTAAGAAGTCAATTACGGCGCCAGGTCCGGGTAACTACATTACAATGGCAAAATCGGTAGCGTTGGCACAAGAAATTGTTGGACAAGAGTCTTTGCAAAAGCGAAGTTTCATCTTGGCACATGGCTCTAGCACACCGCAGAACCGAGTGACTGAATCAGCTATTTATCACAAAGTTGCGCAAGCGTTTTCAATTAATGGTTGGAAGCTGGCAGCGCCTAAAGCTTATGTTGGTCATACAATTGCGCCTGCATCGGGCGATCAGCTAGCTATCGCATTGGGTGTATTTAGCCACAATATTATGCCGGGTATCACAACAATTGATAAAGTCGCTGATGATGTATTTGATGAACACTTGGACATCCGTAACTATCACTATGATTGTGGTGATATGGATATTGCATTCATCAACTCCAAAGGTTTCGGCGGCAATAACGCGACAGCCACTGTGTTTTCTCCAAAAGTAACAGCGCGTCTGTTGGCTAAACGTCACGGTGAATCTGTGGTAGCGGAATATCAGCAGAAGCTGGCAAAAACCACAGAGAGACAGCAAGCGTATAAGCAAGCGGCTGATTTAGGTAATTATGAACTGATATATCGTTTTGGTAACGGTATGGTTGATGAGTCGCAGCTGACCATAGATCAAAATGAATTACACATACCTGGCTTCGATGAAGCGATTAAACTTACAGGTAATAATCAGTACGCTGATCTGAGCAAATAGAATTAATGTTAAGCAACAAAGGCGCTAAGGAGTAGCGCCTTTTTTATTTTTACGCTTTTAAATACTGCGCGTGGAATTGAATATGTTGCTCAATGAATGAGCTAATAAAAAAGTAGCTGTGATCGTACCCGTTATGAAGCTGATAATCGATATCATAACCAGTCGTTTTAGCAGCGTTAAGCAATACTTCGGGCTTGAGCTGCTCGGTTAAAAACACGTCATCACTGCCTTGGTCAATCTTGATAGGGATCTTTCTATCTATTGTGTTTTCAAGCAGTATCTTGCTTGCATCATATTGTGCCCACAGAGATTCATCCTCACCCAAGTATCCGGTAAATGCTTTTACACCCCAAGGACAGCCCATTGGGTTTGTGATTGGTGCAAACGCAGAAATACTTGCATATTGATTACTATTTTTAAGCCCGATAGTCAGTGCACCGTGACCCCCCATTGAATGTCCACTGATGGCTTTTTTATTCGAGACAGGAAAATGAGACTCGATAAGTTTAGGTAGTTCAACCGTTATGTAGTCATACATCTTATAGTGAGATGCATAGGGCGCTTGAGTGGCATTTAAATAAAAGCCAGCACCAAGACCGAAGTCATAGCTGCCATTCTCATCATCAGCAACATCCTCACCACGAGGGCTGGTGTCTGGCGCGACAATGGCGATGCCATGTTCGCTGGCATACTTGAACACACCTGCTTTTTGCATGAAATTTTCATCGGTGCAGGTGAGTCCAGAAAGCCAATATAGTACTGGTAACTTACAATTTATATCGACTGTTTTTGGCAAAAAAATGGCGAACGTCATGTCGCAGTTGTTAGAGATACTTTGGTGCTTGTAGCGTTGATGTATGCCACCAAATACTTTGTTTTCGCTGATTAATTCCATATTATAGGCAACTTAAAATTAAATAAAAATTTTAACGTGATAAAAGCGATGCATGTTAACGCACCGCTTTTTAAGTTTTTGTTAGTAATGGATAACTGAGCGAATGCTCTTACCTTTATGCATTAAATCAAATGCTTCATTGATGTCATTTAAAGCCATCGTATGGGTAATGAAATCATTGAGTTTAAACTCACCAGCCATATATCTTTCAACAATTTCTGGTAGCTCTGAACGACCCTTTACGCCGCCAAAAGCAGTACCACGCCAAACGCGTCCAGTAACAAGTTGGAATGGGCGTGTTGAAATTTCTTGACCTGCACCAGCAACGCCGATAATAACTGACTCGCCCCAGCCTTTGTGGCAACACTCAAGGGCGCTGCGCATCACGTTGACGTTACCAATACATTCGAATGAGAAGTCTACGCCGCCATCGGTCATTTCTACAATCACTTCTTGGATTGGCTTATCATAATCGTTCGGGTTGATTAAATCAGTTGCACCAAGCTTCGTTGCCAGTTCAAATTTATCGGTATTGATATCTACACCAATAATTCGGCTTGCACCAGCCATGGTTGCACCAATAATCGCTGACAGTCCAATACCACCTAGACCAAATATTGCAACGGTGTCACCTTTTTGTACTTTCGCGGTGTTCAGCACTGCACCCATACCGGTTGTAACACCGCAGCCAAGTAAGCAGATCTCTTCAAGAGGGGCTTCTTTATTAACCTTTGCAAGAGAAATCTCTGGTAATACAGTGTACTCTGAGAAGGTTGAAGTCCCCATGTAGTGATAAATTGGCTCACCATCTTTATAGAAGCGCGTTGTGCCATCTGGCATGAGGCCTTTACCTTGCGTTTCTCTTATTTTTTGGCACAAGTTGGTTTTACCAGACGTACAAAACTTACATTCACCACACTCAGGCGTGTAAAGTGGAATAACGTGGTCACCAATCTCTAGGCCCGTCACTCCTTCACCGATGGCTTCAACGATACCTGCGCCTTCATGCCCTAAAATTGCAGGGAAAACACCTTCAGGATCTTCACCTGATAGCGTAAAAGCATCCGTATGACATACACCAGTGGCTGTAATTTTAACCAACACTTCGCCAGCTTTAGGCATCATGACATCGACTTCTTCGATGCTGAGAGGTTTGCCTGGGCCCCATGCGATGGCGGCTTTAGATTTAATAAATTGTGCCATGTTCTTGTTTTCCTATTTTTATAGAGAAGCTTAAGTATAACCTTTATTATAAATTTGATAATCTCGAAAATAATAAAAGACTTTTACGGATTTGTAATAATGGATAGGTGGATTGGAATAGATGAATTTGTAGCCGTCGCGGTGTATGGCTCTTTTACAGGTGCCGCAGAACAATTAGACACCTCTGTAGCACAGGTGAGCCGCCGGGTTAAAACGCTTGAAAGCACTCTTGGCTATCAATTACTAAACCGTACGACAAGAAAACTGTCTTTAACAACGGAAGGTAATGTTTTTCTATCTCATGCAAAACACTTACAACATGCATTGGATGATGCGACTTCAGCGCTTCGACAAAGAGATAGTCAACCTGCGGGAAAGATAAAGATGACAGCGCCAGTGATGTATGGAGAGCAATATATTATGCCATTGGTCAACGAATTTATGGCGTTGTATCCGAATATTCAAATTGACATGGAGCTCAATAATAACAAGCTTGATTTAATAGAGCAGGGATTCGACTTTGCGATTCGATTGGGGAATTTGAAAGATTCGTCAATGAGAGCGAGACTACTGTCACATCGGCAAACCTTAGTGTGTGGTTCACCAGCATATTTAGCTAAATCAACACCGATAAAGTACATTAAAGATCTAGAAAAACATATTTGCTTGGTTGGTCAGTCGAGTGTTTGGCGTTTTATAGATGGCGGTAAAGAGTGCCAGATGAATGTTAAAGGTAGACTCCGCTGCAACAGTGGCTGGGCGTTGGTTGATGCCGCTAAACAAGGGTTAGGATTAGCGCAGTTGCCCCATTATTATTTAACAGAAGCCATTGAAAAAGGTGAACTTGTAGAAGTATTGGATGGGTATAGACCAGAGTCGGAAGGTGTCTGGGCGGTTTACCCACCCAGACGGTATTTACCAACGTCTGTCAGAGAGTTGCTTGAATTTATTGCCGATGGCATAAAGTCAAATTAGCTCTGTGTTGTTGATATTGACATAGCCTCAAGTGCTTTGTGGAGCGCAGCTTCACGACTATGACAGAATGCATCGGTTCCAAGCTTTTCGCGAATATTAATTTTGTTCAACTTTTCACTCGTCTCTTGGTTGGGCGAGTAGATAAATACTTGAACATTGGCATCAATGGCATCTGTGATCGCATTTTCGATTGCTAAGCTCACAGTGACATCCAGCATAGCAACATCACTTAAGTCCAATACCATGGTTTTATATTCACTGATATATCTGTGCTGCCGCGCAATCGCTTTTGATACACTGAAAATCATTGGGCCAGATAAGTAGAAAAATAGTAATTTTCCTTGTGCTTTTTCTAATAGTTCCTTTTCATGGCTATTTAATGGTACCTCTTCATCAGTATCATTGTCGCTAATGGCTTTAACATGCTGCTCTTGCACTCGGCTCAAACGCTCAATCACCATGATATTAGAGATAAATACACCTAGACCAACTGCCACGATCAAGTCGACAAATACAGTTAAGAGCATCACGCCATACATAATCGCCATTTGACTTATACTCAGTTTGTGCGCGCGTTGAATGAAGCTCCAATCCAAGATGTTATAGCCTACATAAACAGCGATACCGGCCAGTACTGCCATTGGAATGGGTTCAGTGAGACCGCCTGCAACAAAGACCACTGCCATTAAGATCAATGCGCGAATAATACCTGCAAGGGGCGAGCGTGCACCTACTTGAATATTCACCACCGTGCCCATTGTCGCACCTGCGCCAGGCAACGCGCCAAATAAACCTGAAATCATATTTGCAACGCCCTGGCCACGAAGTTCTTTATCAGAATCATGTTCAGTTCGAGTCAAGCTGTCTCCGATAACTGCTGTGAGCAGTGTATCAATACAGCCTAAGGTGCCCAGAACAAGTGCATCAATGACCATTGAAGTAAACTGCTCAGCGGTAAAGGTAGGCCAAACTATTGAAGGCAAACCACTGGGTATTTCACCAATTCGGTTTATGCTGTCAGTATCAAAAATGATGATAGAGACTAATGTTACTGCCACCAGTGCAACCAATTGAGCGGGTACGTATTGGCGATACTTTTGAGGTAAATAGAACAAGATAGCCAGTGTCAAAATACCTAAAAATAGCTCAGCAAAATGTAAGTCTAGGAGTAAATCAGGTAGCGCACTCAGCGTGCCTAACACTCCTCCTGGTGGAGCTTGATGTCCCAATAAAGGCGCAAGCTGTAAAATGATGAGAATGACCCCGATACCAGACATAAAGCCGGAAATAACGCTGTAGGGCATTAATGTGACATATTTGCCGAGTTTTAATGTACCGAGTAGTATCTGAAATGCCCCGGCCATCATTACAACAGTAAAGCCCATTGCAAGTCCGTTTTCGGGGTACTGTGCCATCATAGTGGTCAGAACAGCGGTCATAATAACCGTCATCGGACCTGTTGGCTCAGAAATCAAAGAGGTAGAACCGCCAAATAAGGCAGCAAAGAGACCGACGAGAATAGCGCCCCACATTCCTGCTTCTGCACCGGCACCAGAAGCAACCCCGAAGGCGAGGGCAAGGGGAAGAGAAATAATAGCAGTGGTCACACCACCGAACAAATCCCCCTTAAAATTCATATGCTTAAATCTGTCTAGGGATAACATAGAACTTCCATACCGCAAGATTTCACGCATTTTACACCAAATTGAGACATTAAGTAGCGGATAATTAAAAAATTTTTACACACCAAGGTGTGACCAGTTGATCTCATATGTGTTAGCATTACTCAATTAGAAGAAATTAAAGAAATAAATTTTAATATGTTTCAATCGGTTAGCCTTTTTGTTGGGCTTAGATACAGTCGTTCTTCCAAGGGAAATGCGTTTGTTTCTTTTATCTCATTTTTCTCGATAGCGGGGATAGCGCTTGGATTAATGTCATTAATAACAGTGAATTCGGTTATGAATGGCTTTGAGCAAAGCCTGAAAAATGCCATGCTTGATCTCATCCCACATGTACAGCTTTCTGAAAAAGATAATCACCAACCTGCAGCCAGTTTAAATACTCTATCAGTATTGCCTGGTGTGAAACGTGCTTCACCCTACGTCACATCTGATGTCATATTGCAAACCAATAAAGAACTGGTTGGTGTTAGATTACAAGGCTCGTTTTCTGGTCATCCAACGGCAATTAATCCGCATATTGAATCTGGTAGTGTAAAAGCAATGCATGATAAGCGCTATCAACTGGCCATTAGCCGATTTTTGGCGAACAAGTTAGATGTGAGCATCGGCGATAAAGTTCGCGTTATTTTTCCTGATATAACCAGTTATACCCCGTTAGGTCGAGTGCCTAAACAGAGGTTGTTTTCTGTGGCAGCTATCTATAACTCTCGAAGTGAAGCGGATACAACATTGGCGTTTGCAGATGGCGCGAGTCTTATGAAGTTATTGAAAAAGCAATCAGGTGAATATGATGTCAGCTTAACGTTAGACGACGCTTTTTCTATAGCAGATTTTAAGTCTAAAAATAAGCAGCTGTTGTCCGAGTTTAGTTATCAAGACTGGCAAGTGCAGCAGGGGGCATTGTTTGCAGCTGTTGCCATGGAAAAACGAGTGATGTCTTTATTACTCGCGCTGATTGTTGTGGTTGCTGTATTTAATATCATATCTGCGCTTTCAATGATGGTGAGTGAGAAACAAGGTGAAGTTGCTATATTACAAACTTTAGGGTTTACACCAAATAAAATAGCGCAAGTATTTATGATTCAAGGCCTTTATAACGGCCTTGTAGGTACTTTGATTGGCGCTATATGTGGCCTTTTGTTGGCTGCAAACATCAATGAGGTGTTAAACCTTGTTGGATTGTCGCTATTAGGTGGCATGGAGCTACCAGTTAAATTCGATAGCATGAGTTTATTTTTTATAATTTTTACCAGTTTGTTATTAAGTTTTTTAGCCACACTTTATCCTGCACAAAAAGCAGCAAGAGTGATGCCTGCCGAGGTTTTAAGATATGAATGATCCCGTGATCCAATGCCAAGCACTCAATAAATCATACCATGAGGCAGGTAACCAAGTGTCCGTGCTCAAAGGAGTGGACTTATCTTTAGAACAAGGAGAAACGCTCTCTATTGTCGGTAGTTCAGGCTCGGGAAAAAGTACGTTGCTACATATTTTGGGCACCCTCGATTCAGCCACAGAAGGCACGTTGAAAATTAAAGGCACTGACGTGCAGACATTATCACGGGCCAAGCAAGCTGACTTTAGAAATCAACATATGGGGTTTATCTACCAGTTCCACCACTTATTAATGGACTTTAGCGCGCTAGAAAATGTTGCAATGCCACTTTTAATTGGTGGCAAATCAAAACAGGATGCTAAAACTGAAGCTGCGCAAATGCTTGATAAAGTGGGGCTAGGTCACCGAGTTGATCACCGCCCGTCGGAGCTCTCTGGTGGTGAAAGACAGCGTGTTGCAATCGCAAGGGCGCTTGTTACTAAACCTTCGTTGGTGCTTGCCGATGAACCAACTGGAAATTTGGACAAGCACAATGCACTTAAAATTTATGAGCTCTTAAACGAGTTAAATAAAGAGTTTGATACCAGTTTTGTTATCGTGACGCATGACCTTGAACTGGCTGAGAAGTTGGGGCGTGTTGTACAATTGGATGATGGCGTGCTCGTTGAATATCAAAAAGACGGTGGTCGTACGCATGCTTAGCCTGTTTTTAAGCAAACGATTACGAGAAACCAAACATCAGAGTGGTTTTATTGGTTTTTTGAGTAAAGCATCAACCATAGGTGTCTTTTTGGGCGTAACGGTGCTAATTGTCGCATTATCAGTCATTAACGGGTTTGAACAGCAACTTAAAGAACGCTTACTTTCTGTTGTTCCTCATGTTAGCTACCAAGCACCTTATGATCCGATTCAGGATTGGCCTCAAAAGGTTAATTTGCTTGAAAATCAGCTGGGTGTTGTGAGCGCAACGCCAGAGATAAACGTCACAGGTATGGTGCAGTACAAAGGCAAGTTGAAAGCTACGCAACTAAAAGCAATTGAGCCAAGCAAACATAATCAGGTTTCTAGTATTCACCGCTATATCAATCCCCTAAAACTTGAACGTTTAGGAGAAAATGAGATAGTGCTCGGCAAAGGGATCGCAACTCAATTAGGCGTGAGTCTAGGTGATAAAGTCACTGTTCTGATTGCGAATCAACACGCGAAGAATGCGTTAGCGGCACCAAAGCGTGTGTCATTTAACGTAGCAGGGCTTATCTCAATGGGTGGGGAAGTTGATAAAAACTTAGCGATAGTGAGCTTGGCAAAGGTACAGCAGGCCTTATCGCTGGACAGCAAAACCGTGACGGGGCTTAGGTTATCAGTCGATGATGTATTCAATGCGCATCAAATTGCTATGAGCGCAGGACGTGCATTGCCTGACCTTGTTTATGTGCAGAGCTGGTTTAGAACACAGGGCAGCTTATATCAAGATATTCAGATGGTTAGAACCATTGTTTACTTAGTTGTGTTTTTAATCATCGCAGTTGCGAGTTTTAACATTATTTCTTCAATGGTGATGGAAGTAAAAGAAAAACAAGCCGACATTGCCATTTTAAAAACCATGGGCACACGCGATAGTACTATTTTTATGACATTTGCCGCACAAGGGCTAAGTTATGCTTTGGTAGGGGCGTTTTGTGGTTTGGTTGTTGGCACATTGCTCGCGCTCAATATCTCAGAGCTCTTTATGCTTTGGACCTCTATAGATGGAAATAACCCATTGCAGGGGGTGTACTTTATTGAGTTTTTACCGAGTAAATTAGATTTCACGGACATTGTAATTGTCTTGTTGGCAACGGTATTTATTTCAGTTATTTCTAGTATCTATCCAGCATGGCAGGCTACTAAAGTCGAGCCCGCACGTGTTCTTGGTGGAGGGTAATTTGGTGGAGCAACTAGCTTTCAAAATGTAGATAGCTAGATTTGTCTTCTAAAACATACTCAACAAAGGCGTCAATTGGCAGCGGTTTACTATAGTAGTAACCCTGAACATATTGCACGCCTTTTGCTTTTGCATAAATCATTTGCTCCATATCTTCGACACCCTCTGCAACCAAGGGTTTGTCTAGATTTTTTGCCAGTGAAACAATCGAGTTAAAGACCGATTGCAACTTGCCATCTTTAACCACATTCGTAACAAACGAGCGGTCTATTTTTATTTCATCGAAGTGTAACTTACAGAGGTAACTTAAGCTGGAAAAGCCCGTACCAAAGTCATCGATAGAAATAAGAAAGCCTTTGCTCTGCAAGGAAACCAACACTTCATTGACATATGAGAAGTTGTCTATCAGGGCTGATTCTGTGAGCTCCAGTTTGATACAACGCGGATCTATTTTGTATTCAGACAACGCACTGAGTAATTTGCTTTCAAAGTTAACGTCTAATATCTCCACCACGCTGATATTAATGGCAAACATATAGTTTTTTGGCTCAATGCCTTCACTTCTGAGTCTATCTTTTGCTTCTTTTATCTGTGAGAGGGTAAACATGGTGAGTTTGTTGATATCACCGGTACTTTCAACAATCGGTATAAACTCTACAGGTGAGACTGGCTGACCATCTAGCGTCCACCTCATTAAACACTCGGCGCCGATTAAACATTCTGTTTTAGTATCATGTAACGGTTGCAATACAACGCTAAAAGTATTGTTAGAGTTTTCATTGTGCAAAGCATCTCTTAGAGCGGTTTCTATTTTGTTTTGTCGCTCAATTTGCCGCGCTAACCCTTCCTGAAACTCGACGAGTCTCAACTTCTCTGATAATACATCAAAAGTCGCCATCTCAGCTTTGTTGAGGCTCAGCTCATGATCGTCTTTACCTATTTCTTTGTAATAACCTAAAGCGACGTTGCTGTAGAAACTACTGTCGTTAAACTCAAATGGTTCGTTAAGGTGGTTGTAAAGGGCTTCAATATTGATTGGGGATGAGTTAGGGATGAATACACAGAAGCAATCGGATGAATGTTTGGAAAATATCCCTTGTTCATATTCCCCTTGAAAGCGAGAAAGCACTTCCATAAAAACTAAGTTTGCGACGCCAATATTCCACACTTCAGATATTCGCTGATAATTACAGATTCGAATACAGCACATAACTCCAGGTGTATCCAGCTCCTGAACTTTTGCAATAAAGGCTTCTCGATATAGTAAACCTGTATGCGGATCTCTGATTGCAAGTTGTTTATTTAAGCGTCTAATCGCGACTAGTTCTTCAATTAAGTCGACTTTTACAAAGGTAAGATCATTCTTTCTTGTGTAACTGAACCTTACCCAATGTACATTGCTGTTGTCGACACTGACGCCAAGTTCAAGCTGTTCAAAACAAGATTCAAAAAGCACCTCTTTTGCTTCTATGTCATTAAAGTCTTCATCAAAAAATTTCAAAGTAGGGCAATTGACAATGTTATCACCCACATTCAGTGTTATTAAATTACTGGCTTTATCAGAAATTCCTGTAATGGTACCGTCTGGTTCATAGGCAACGTAGATGATACTTAGCAGTTCTAACAGGCTTTTTTGCATAGCTAACACCTTAACACTTTTAAAATTTGATACGGGATATTACTGAGCGAAAAGACTTTATCTACAGCGCCTCTTGCAATCGCCTCTTTTGGCATACCAAAAACAACACAACTTGCTTCACTTTCGGCAAAATTAATGGCACCAGCTTGTTTCATGTCTAACATACCTGAGGCACCGTCATCACCCATACCTGTTAGAATGACGCCAATGGCGTTACGGCCAACAGATTGTGCAACTGATCTAAACAACACATCAACAGAGGGGCGATGTCGACTTACCAACGGGCCATCCCGTACTTCTAAATAGTAGTCGCTACCTTGACGTTTTACCAACATGTGCTTACCACCGGGCGCGATATACACATAACCAGCTTTAAGTCGCATTGCATTTTCGCCTTCAACTACTGTGTGACGAGTGATCGTATTTAATCGTTGAGCAAACGCATGCGTGAACTTGCTAGGCATGTGTTGAACAATGACTATGGGTGGGGTATCAGGTGGTAGAAGGGATAAAAAACCTGTGAGTGCTTCGGTGCCACCCGTTGATGCGCCTACGGCAATCACCTTGTCGTGCGTTATAGGAGGCTTGAGCTCATTAGGTGGTGTGGCTGGTAACACTTCGTCAACCGTATGATGGTGCCTAATTGACTCCTCAGACAGGTAACGCATGGGCTTAACTTTGGCCTTTCCGGCTGCTTTTATGGCATCAACGATTTGAGTAATGCCTTGGTTATTTAAGAAATCAGTTAGGCCTTGAGTCGGCTTCGCGATCACGTCAACAGCGCCAGAGGCAAGCGCTTCCATTGCCGTTTCAGTATGTTTTTGGGTGAGAGCGGAGCACATGATCACAGGGGTTGGTTTTTCTTGCATGATTTTTTTGAGAAACGTAATGCCATCCATTTTTGGCATTTCTACATCTAGTAATATGACATCTGGCCAACAGAGTTTCATTTTTCGTTCAGCCAATAAAGGATCGGGTGCCGAACCAATTAGTTTAAGCTCTCTATCATGCTTGATTATTTCACCCACGAGTTGCCGCATTACCGCAGAGTCGTCGACGATAAACACGCTAATCATAACCGAACCTTTTTATAGATACAGGGTTGAATTAACTCCAGTCCAGGGCGTTTCTTTCGGAGAGACTCAGAGTGCCCTAAAAATAACAATCCGCCATGGTTTAATCGATGTATTATGTTGTCAATAATGGCTTTTTGTTTGATTTCATCGAAGTAAATTAAGACATTCCGTAAAAATATAATATCAAAAGAATAGTCTACATTTTTTAGTCGCAGCAAGTTATCAACATAGAAAGTGCAGTGGTTTTTGATGGCTTTGTTGACTGTGAATGTGCCTTCATTGTGGTCAACGCCTTTAAGACAGTACGCACGACGGTATTTTTTAGGTATTTTTTGCGATGTAGACATAGCAAAACAGGCTTCTTTTGCCATTTCGACCGCTGTAGGAGAAATATCTGTGCCAGTCACAGACCAGTTGCCGCCGTAAAACAAGTCGTCGAGCACCATCGCAATAGAGTAGGCTTCCTCGCCTGTGGATGACGCCGCACTCCATGCTTTAATATGAACTTGGCGACTGTTTTTTCCTCTAAAGTATTGATATAAAAATTCAAACTGAGCTTGTTCTCGAAAAAAATATGTTTCGTGCGTTGTCATCTTGTCGATGAAGATATCAAGCTCTTTTTTCCCATCTGGACTAATGATCAGCTGATAATACTTACTATGTGTCGCACATTTGGTTGCTCTTAAGCGAGAACTAAGCCTACTGGCCATAATGTCCGATTTTGATGAATTTAGCCGTATCCCAGTGTGTTCATCAAGCACTCTATTTAATTGATTAAATTCGAGCTTACTGATCGCCATTGGCTATAGTTACCTTTGACAGTAATCTATAAAAAATTGCTCTTGCTCAAGCTTTAATGAGGAGTTAATTTCATTCACATTGAGCACTCTTTTTATATCTAGTAACGTGGTGAGTTTGTTATTAATTTTTGCCATTTTCCACTCAAAGTGTCTTGGTATGTTAGATCCAAAAGAGGGGGATGATTCGAGTTTATTTAAATCGATAAACTCGATGGATACAACGCTATTCACTAACATACCAAGCGTCATTGATTCTTCTAGTGATTGGTCAAAAAAGTCATATAACACAATACAACTGTACTTATCGTAGGGTGTTGTGGACTTTAAGCCTAGCCGACTTTGCAAGTCCAATACGGGTATAACGCTACCGCGTACGTTAATTACTCCTCGAATTACATCCGAGCACATAGGCACCATGGTGGTGTCCACAAGCTCAATGACTTCTTTAACCGATTCAATTGGGATCCCAAAGTGGTCATGGCCAACTTTGACAAATAAATAGCGCAACTCACCTTTTTGTTGAATGTGGGCAATCTCTTGGTGACTATCATTCATGATTTACCTCATCTGATATTTCATCGGTCGCACTTTCAAGTATCGGACTGTCCTCACAAGCTTCTTCAGCTGGCTCATTTTCACTTAACTCAGCATTATTGAGATCTTCTATTAACTTGATGTCGTCTAAAGTGAGGATTTTTGAGATATCCAAAATAGTCATAAGCTTGTCTGGCAATTTGGCGAGTCCAAGTACAAAACGGCTGTGAAATTGCCCGCCAATACTTGGCACGCTATCTATGTCTGCGCCTGATATATCTAACACTTTAGTAACCATGTCGACTTTGAGTCCAATCGTAATTTCTTGGGCGTTAAATTGACATTCCGCGATGATAATACAGGTTCTATTGGTGATCTCTTGTGGCTGCTTTGCGAGTCGCAAAGATAAGTCGAAAACGGGGATCACCTCACCGCGTAAGTTAATGGCACCAATGATAAACTCTGGCGCCATCGGGATAGGGTCCACCTCAATATACTCCATAATTTCTTTTACTAACGAAATATTGATGGAGTAAGACGCGTGATTGAGCTCAAACGCCAAATACTTATCTTTGTCGACTAAACTATTCTGGGTTGTATGATCAGTCATAACATTTACTCATCAAATGGCGTATAGCCTTCTTCCGGCATTGAGCTTGAAGATTGCGACTCTTGTACTGAGCGTCTTAACTTGATCATTTGCCTGTCATTGCTGAGTTTGAAGTAGTTCACGGTTGAACGAATGTCGCTGGTTTGGTCTTGAACCATTTTAGCGGTTGAGGCTAATTCTTCTGACGCAGACGCATTTTGTTGTGCGATTTCATCCAGCTGCGATACTGTTCTGTTTATCTCGGCAACACTGGTGCTTTGCTCGGTAGAGGCTGCAGTAATTTCTTGAACTAGATCTGCGGTTTTACCAATGTTTGGCACCATTCTGTCTAACATGCCACCAGCGTGCTGGGCTATCTTCACACTGTTATCGGCAAGGGTACTGATATCTTGCGCTGCAACTTGAGATCGTTCCGCTAATTTTCTAACCTCATCTGCAACAACGGCAAAGCCTTTACCATGTTCACCCGCTCTGGCCGCTTCAATGGCTGCGTTTAAAGCCAATAAATTGGTTTTGTATGCAATGTCTTCAATTATCCCAATTTTTTCGGCGATTTGAGTCATGGCTTTAACGGTATCTTTTACAGCGCGTCCACCATCATTGGCTTCACTACTTGATTGTTTAGCGATGTCATTGGTGACTTTAGAATTCTCTGTGTTCATTGAAATTGAAGAGCTCATTTGTTCTAAGGACGCAGAGGTCTCTTCTACGCTTGCCGCAAGTTGATTTGAAGTGGAGCTGAGCATTCTTGAAGTCGTCCCAACTTCGTTGGTGCTGTGTGCGATAGACTCAACCGATTCTTGAATATCAAGTAGGATATTTTGTAAGCGTTCTATAAACCCATTGAAACTTCGCGCTGTTTCCCCAATTTCATCATTGCCAAAATCAGGAATACGTCTGGTCAAATCGCCTTCACCAGAGCGTAAATCTTCTGCTGCTTCTGCCAGGGCATTGATTGGAATAACGATACCACGGATAAGAAAAGCAGCCGTTGCAGTTGCCAACACAATGGCAACGACAAGTAATGCCCAGACCAAAGAGATACTTTCTCTTGCTGCAGTGACCAAGGCATTGAGAGACTCGTCACCTTCTTTTATTGCCTCATTAGAGATTTCTTCTAATAAGTCTTCAATTTTATTGAATACCTCGTGCTCTAGGCGGTCAACATCACTGGACGCTTTAATTTTGTCACGAGGGTCGTACATGGCGAAAATTTCTTTACCACCATTGTATAGCTCCATGTACATGCGTTCGACTTCGCTGAGCGCTTTGATTTCGGCAGGTTTTCTTTCTAACGGCTTGAGATCTGCCAGAAAGCCAGTAAAGGTTCTGGCATCTTTTTCAAAAGCGGCGTCTGCACCGAGCGCGCCACGCATATATGCATTTAGGGAGCTCATCATATCGCCTTGCTCGTCGATCAGCTCTAAGTAATATCTAACACCAGGTAGGTCGTCATTTACCACCTCATTAAAATCACCACTGCTGCCCGCATCTGCAACTTCTTCTTCTTTTAACGTGTCGAGCAGCTGCTCAAGGGGGATTGCAAATTCTTTATTTAGGTAGTCATATTTATCAATGGCTTTGGCTTCTAAGAGTGGATCGAAACGATCAAAAATGAGTTCTTGATTCTCATTGGCGTAGCGGCTTACTAACTCTTCTAGCTGGCGCAACAAAGAGTTGTTGACTGTGCCTAACTGTTTTAAGTCCTCCAGATAACGAATAAATTCGTTATAATTTGACCTAAAGTCTTCGCTTTCATCGGATTCGCCAGCGATGTATTCTAATACATTGCTATTCATATCTCCTAATTCGTCTAGCATGTTTAAGGCGTAGATAGTTTCAGGTATATCTACTTTACCGACGTCCACCGCGAATTCTTCAATCTCTCCATTTTTCAGTTGAACAGACATTGCTATTACCAATAGCAATACGCCCATGGTAAACATCGCAAGTATAATTTTGTTGCGAATGGTGAAGTTCTTAAACATGTTAGCTCTCCGGGATTGACTAATGCTTTTTCTCTAACGCCTCATATACTGAAATTGCAGACTTTATCAGGGCAGAAACATCTAAAATAATGGCTACATTTCCGCTTCCTAAAATCGTCGCACCGCTAATACATTTGAGTCCTTCGAACAACCTTCCTAGTGGTTTTACTACTGTTTGAAACTCACCTTTGAGTGAGTCGACAACCAAACCTGCCCGTAATGTACCAAATTGCACAATTACCAATGACTCTCTGGTATGGTCGATTTGTTCTTCAATGCCAAATAAGGTCCTAAGCCGAATAAATGGCAGTACTTCAGTTCTTAAATTGATATAGCTCTTGTCTTGTATATCTTGTTCAGAAACGACTTCATGTAGCTCTAAGCATTCCACAACGGTATCTAAAGGGATCACGTAATTTTCTTTGTGAACTTCAAACATGAAACCATCTATGATTGACAGGGTAAGAGGGAGTCTAATTAATATGGTAGAGCCTTGCCCAGGCAAACTTTCAACCTCAACACTGCCTCTTAAGCTGTCAATGTTTCTTTTAACGACATCCATACCGACACCACGACCAGAAATATTCGTGATTGATTCAGCTGTTGAAAACCCTGGCTCGAAGATAAGTAGGTTGATGTCTTTTTCTTGTAGTGTTTGATTGGCGCTCACCAAGCCTCTATCTACAGCACGCTTCAAAATTCGCTCTTGGTCTAAGCCTTTACCATCGTCACTGACCTCAATGACAATGGAGCCTGA
Source organism: Pseudoalteromonas luteoviolacea CPMOR-1 (assembly GCF_001625685.1). Lineage (GTDB taxonomy): Bacteria > Pseudomonadota > Gammaproteobacteria > Enterobacterales > Alteromonadaceae > Pseudoalteromonas > Pseudoalteromonas luteoviolacea_K. Next base: position 228,489 of record NZ_AUYC01000020.1, read on the forward strand.
GTCATGATAGGCCTTGAGTGTTAATTGCCCTTGTTCTGGCTTACCTTGCGCTCGCCTAGTTTCTGGGTCTTCTATACCATGATCAATGGCATTTCTGACTATGTGCATGAGCGGATCACTGACTTTTTCAACAAAGGTTTTATCAAGCTCAGTCTCAGCACCAATGATAGTCAAGTCGACCTGTTTACCTAGCTCATCAGCGATGTCCCTGACGACCCGTTTGAATTTATTAAATGTTTCTCCTATTTGAACCATTCGCAGCTTTAAAGAGCTGTCGCGAATATTCTCGACCAGTCGTTCAAGGAGAGCCATTGCTTCGATTAATGTTTCGTTGCCTGTTTCATGGGCAAGCAAATTTGTTCTTGCTCCAGTAATCACCATTTCGCCAACTTGATCAATTAGCCTGTCCAGTTTTAGGGCTTCAACACGCAATGTTTTACTTTTATGTATCTTTGAGGTGTTTGCCGCAGTGGGGGGATTTGAGTTAGTGCCAGCTAGCTCCGTATTGGTAGGTTCCTTTTTTTGGCTTAAAAGCTCGATAATATCTGCAAGTGCAGGATCTGCCTGTTTAAGTGCGTTGGTGACAAAATCAATGTCTTGGTATTTCTGAATGCTCGATTTTAAAACGTCTGCATCCCCATGAGGGGGCAGTATAGCAACATGCGCCTCTCCAAGAATAAATTCGAACACGTCTTTAATTTCTTCTTCAGTTTTCTCCGTATCAAATGAAAGAATAAACGAAAGGTAGTTAGATTCTGGATCAAACTGCTGTGGCCCAAACATACCATCAAACCAAGTGCTTACTTTGAGATCTTGTGTTTCTGAATCTAAATAATGTATGAAAGAGTAGGGATCGAGTCCGTTTCTTAAAACATTTTCGTTTGGTACAAAAAACACTATCCAGCGCTGATTGTCTAATAAGTTTCCAGAGGATTTTGCAGCTGAAGTGCCTTCCTCAGAGTTACTAGGCTCCGCATCAATGTACTTTGAGAAGCACGCGACTAGATGATTAACCTTGTTTAGTAAATCCTGATCGGGCTCTGTCTCAGCTGCCGCCAGTGTGATCAATACCTCAGTGGCATCTCTTGTTTCTAGATATAGTGAAATCAGGTCTTTATCTAATTGTAGTTCGCCGTTGCGAGCGCTTTCTAACAAAGTCTCTGCGATATGGGTGAGCGTAACAACGTGCTCAAAATCGAATATGCCGGCGCTGCCCTTTATCGTATGAATGGCCCTAAACAGCGCATTAATAATTTCGCTGGTATGCTCTTCTGAAGATTCAGATTCTAAATCTAAGAGCCCGTTTTCCATCTCTTGTAACAGTTCTTTTGATTCAGTTACAAAAGTGGCTATAGCAGACGACAAATCGATAGACATGACTACCCCTTAGTCATTATGAGGTGCTGACATACCAACACCTAACTTTTTACATCGCTTTTCAATGAGTTCATTTGTAGAGATAGCATCGATTTTTAGTCCAATTTTTTGACTGTGATAAACAACCCAAATAATGAGCTGTAAACCAGCAGAATCCACTTCTGTGGTATCGCTAAAATCAAATGAAACACTCTCTTTGTCCGAAATATAAGACTTAATTTCATTGAACGTTTCTTGAACTTCGTAAATCGTTAGTTCAGAAGGAAATTTAAAACACTCTGACATATGTGCTCTCTACATCATTAATAGTTTTGATACTGCTTGCAGCATTTGTGCAGGCTTAAATGGTTTCACCATCCATGCTTTTGCACCAGCTTTCTTTCCTTCTTCCATCATGCTTTGCTGATTTTCTGTTGTTAACATTATTACGGGAGTAAACTTATATTGGGGAAGCTGTTTAGCTTGCTTAACAAACTCAATACCATTCATATTTGGCATATTTACATCACTGATTATCAGGTGTATTTTGTTACCATTGAGCTTGGTTAGCGCATCTTTTCCATCTCTAGCTTCCACGACATTAAAGCCTGCGCCTGTTAAGGCGATATTGACGACTTGTCTGAGTGAGTCAGAATCATCTACTACTAATATGGTTTTACTCATAATGGCCTCATAAGAAAGTTAAATCATCAACCGTATCGTCATCGCCATCTTTTGCTAAGATGCTACGTTGCTCGTTGGTTGCTGCGGTTTTCTTCAGTTCGTTACTGATCCTTTGGTGATTAAATTTAGCTGTTTGGCATTTCCTGCGATTTAGAATAAATTGGTCAATCTCTTCGGTCATGATGTGCAAAGCGATTGTCACACTATCCTGTATCTGGTCGACTCGATCTTGAAACTGTAAATCGACCATAATGTGTGAAATCTTTTCCCGTATCTCTATATTAGAAGCGTGTAGCTCAGAGGCTTGCGCTTCGACTTGTTGAGATAAATCAAGCCATTCATCTACGACATTATTTATTTCAGTTCGATATTTCTCAGTGAGGGCTTGCTTGTTTTCTAATTCACTGTTCATCATATCCATTGAAGTACGCATGGCGTTTGCAATGCTTTCTATAAGCTGTCCGATGCGTACGCCTGTTTCACCACTTGAGTTAGCCAATGACCTGACTTCGTCAGCAACAACCGCAAAGCCTCGGCCATTTTCACCTGCGCGAGCGGCTTCAATAGATGCGTTTAGTGCCAATAGATTAGTCTGTTCGGCAATTTTAGATACATCAACCGACATCGTTTGCAATTCGTTGCTTTTGTCTACTAAATCTTTAATCGTAACTGTCATTTGAGCTTGAGAGTCATTGGTTTGCTCAATATAAGCGAGTACATCATTGAGTTTTTCTCTGCTCGACTCAGACACTCCTTGCAGCGTGTTGCTACCATCACTTGTTGTTCTGTCTAAAGTGTCTGAAATGTTTCCAACCAGCTGAGAGAACTCACCGGACATATTTACGATTGAGCTTTTGGTTTGTTCTCGCGCACTGGATACTTGAGCGATTAGTTGAGGAATAATCACACTGCTCAGTTGCTCTAAACATGCTAAATCTTCTTTTTGCTCTTGGGTGTTGTCAGTTTTAGACAGTTCAGGCTCACTTTGCTCTTCAGGGTGAGTCTGTTTAAGGCCGACGTTTTGAGATACTAGCGCGATAGCTGACATCCCAGCTAAAAGGAGTGTGGTTAGCAGAGACTCTACAAAAATTAATCCAATCACCAATGTCAATATAGGTGTAATGTAAGCTACAAACAAAAACATGTTACTTATTCTTCAGCTGGGTTATTTTTAGCCTAGTAAAGTATGATTATTGTGCAAATTTTAATTTGTCTCTGCGCTTTGCCATTTCTTTGTTGCAACGAGTTAATGAAATTAATAGAGTGTGGGTAAAGTTTAAGACAGTTTAAAATAAAGAAGTAAGCAGGTTTAATTATGTCAAATTCGCAACAGCAGAAATCACTCCAATCTTGGCAACGAGAACAACTGCACGTAGCTCAACGTTACCTTGCAGAAAAAGGCATCATCACAAACAAAGTAATTGAAAAAGAATGTCGTATTCTGCCGCCAGCACTTGCAATTTGGCGGCTTGAAGACCAAAAAGGAAAGGGCTATTGGGCTGTTTCTGGGCAAGTGCCAACCGACGCAGTAGAAGTGAAAGTTGCTAACACGGCAAGAGATGTACTAAGGCACTTATCATTCCAGTGGCAATTAAAGGCCGATGGCATTATGTCATCAGGCATCAAAGATAAGACACAAGTTGATTTTGCGAACTTGCTTGTTAACAAGGCACATGATATCTATGCAATTTACGACAATGATAAACTGTGGGCTAATGTAGCATCGTAAATGGCTCCGAGTTAATCATTGAAGCAGGGCATTTGAGGCGCTGTCTTGGTATCCCTGCTTCCATAAATACGCTCCCTTGTTTGCTAAACCCTGATTTTATAAAGGTGGGTACTTCGTCTAAAATACACTGAACAAAAACGTCTTCTAGACCTTTCTGCTGAGCTAGATCTGCAAGATAACCGATTAATGATTGATAGGCTTGTCTGTTTCGATGATCTTTAATTATTGCAATACGGCTGATTAACCCGTCACTGCACAGCCGACCCGTGCCCACAGCTTGGTCGTTTTCATCACGTATTAGCACATGATCAGCTGTCTTGTCATGTTGATCGAACTCTACTTGTTTTGGTAAGTGCAATTCACAAACGAATACTCTTTCACGAATTTGGCGCAGTTGTCCCTGAGTTTGTTTCCAACTCACTTTGTCGACGTGATAAATCATGATTACCTCTTTGCGAAAAATCATAGAACACGTCCTGACGAATAAGGGAAAATTCAACCCTTATTATTATTTTGAGGTGCCACGAATTTGGCACCTTACTTTTGTTCGGTTGGCCCTGTCAGTCAGGCATTAAGACCAAGCTTCAATGTAAAATAGCCCGTCATTAATAAGCGTAGTTAACGTTTGTTTGAATTCCAAGCTAATTAACGCTGGTTTTACCTGTTCAAAAGAAAAAGCTGTACTATCTGTTAACAATTTTACCTGTTCTAGCGTATTTTTGGGCAGTGTGTAATTTTCCCCATTCACGCTCAACAAAATGTGCGTGTCGGTAATCTGATAAACTGCTCTCACTCCGCCAGAACGAATCACGGTGTCGTGTGGCTCAACTTCATCTTCTAGAAACTCTGCGACTAATGCATCGTCAAGGGGCGCTAGGTCCATATCGTGCTTGGGTTGGCTTAAGTAGGTGCCTAGCCATTGACTATACAGTGTGTCATTCTCAATTAATCCGGTTAACATAGCTTGGATTTTGCGCTTGTCATCAAAATTAATTTCACCAATTGATGCCCTTATGCTGAGATCGGCATCACTGTAGCGGTTTTTTCCTGCTTCTTCGTCAATAATGTGGTCAGCAAAACTACTGATCAGGTCTTTTTGGTCAGGTGCTCTAAACCCAACAGAGTAGTTGAGTGCATTTTCAACGGCATAACCTTCGTGCGGGCAACCAGGTGGAATGTAGAGAATATCACCGGGCTCAAGAATGTCATCAATTATGGCTTCAAATTGTTCAACTTGTAGCAGCGCTTTGTCTTTAGTGAACTGTTTCAAGCTTGCGTCTGGCATGCCAACACGCCAGTGTCTTTTGCCTTCACCTTGGATAATGAAAACATCATACTGGTCTAAGTGAGGTCCGACGCCGCCTTTAGGTGTCGAATAACTAATCATCAAATCATCGATGCGCCAGTTTGGAATAAAACGAAATGGTTCAAGTAATTCGGCTGCTGGTGGATGCCAATGATCAACAGCTTGAACGAGCAGGGTACTGTTGGTTTCAGTTAATTTGTCAAAATTTTCAAATGGACCGTGGTGAGCTAACCAATTTTCATCATGATTGGTGATTAATCGAGACTCTATGCTGTCTTCCATTGCTAAGCCTGCAAGTTCCTCCGCTGACAAAGGGTCTTGAAAATCTTTAAAACCTCCCTTGATGAGCAGAGGTTTTTTTTGCCAATACTCTTTTAAAAAGGCTTCTGGGCTCATATTGTTAATAGACAGCTGGTACATATTTTCTCCATAAAAAAAGCGAAAGTAACAAGCTATTTGCTTATCCTTTCGCTTAATAAAATCTAATGATTTAGATTAGTTTAATTCGTCGATAAATGCTTCGGCACGACCAATGTAGTTAGCCGGAGTCATCAGCTTCATTTCAGCTTTAACTGCGTCAGGTAAATCTAGGCCGTCGATGAATTCTGCCATGATCTCTTGATTAACACGCTTACCACGCGTTAATTCTTTAAGCTTTTCATATGGCTTTTCGATGCCATATTTACGCATAACTGTTTGGATTGGCTCTGCAAGCAGCTCCCAGTTATCGTCAAGCTCTGCAAGTAGGCGATCTGCATTGACTTCTAGCTTGCTAATACCTTTAAGTGTTGCTTGATATGCAATCAGAGTATAACCCATGCCAACACCTAGGTTACGAAGTACTGTTGAGTCAGTAAGGTCACGCTGCCAGCGAGATACCGGTAGTTTTTGCGCAAGGTGAGCAAAAATAGCATTTGCTAAACCTAAGTTACCTTCTGAGTTTTCAAAGTCAATTGGGTTAACTTTGTGTGGCATTGTTGATGAGCCGATTTCGCCAGCAATTGTTTTTTGTTTGAAGTGGTTTAGTGCAATGTAGCCCCAAACGTCACGGTCAAAGTCTAATAGAATTGTGTTGAAACGTGCAATCGCATCAAACAGCTCTGCAATGTAATCATGCGGCTCGATTTGAGTTGTGAAAGCATTCCAAGTTAGACCAAGGCTTGTAACAAATGATTCAGCGTGTGCATGCCAGTCATATTCAGGGTAAGCACTAAGGTGTGCATTGTAGTTACCTACAGCACCGTTGATTTTGCCTAATAGTGATACATTTGCAATTTGCTCGCGTTGACGCTGTAGGCGAACATAAACGTTAGCAAACTCTTTACCCATAGTAGAAGGTGATGCAGGCTGACCGTGAGTACGTGTCATCATTGGTACTGACTTATACTCAATTGCCTTATCTTTGATGGCATTAAGCAGGTTATCACAGTAAGGAAGTAATACTTGATCACGTGCTTCGCTAAGCATTAAACCATGAGATAGGTTATTGATGTCTTCAGATGTACAAGCGAAGTGAATGAACTCATTAACAGCTTGTAGCTCTTCATTATCCGCAACTTTCTCTTTAAGCAAATATTCAACTGCTTTAACATCATGGTTAGTAGTACGCTCGATGTCTTTAACACGCTGTGCATCTTCTTCGCTGAAGTTTGCCACGATGTCGTCAAGTAGCGCATTCGCTTCGTCACTGAAAGCAGGGACTTCTTTGATTGCGTCAGCTTTTGCTAAAGCTTGTAACCAACGAACTTCTACTGTGACACGGTATTTGATCAGACCGAACTCACTGAAGATGCTTCTCAGTTCTTTGGTTTTGCTACCATAGCGACCATCTACTGGAGAGATAGCGGTTAACGCTGAAAGCTCCATAATTTCTCCTAACTAATTGGTTTTTTGAACGATATTTTAAATAAATTGTTGTGCTGTGTGGATAATCTTCTTTTTAGAGAAAAAGAAGTGACGGCGTTTGCCGCCTAACTGTCGCCACAACACGGCACTTCTAATACCTGCTAACAGCAAAGCACGTATCTTATGTTGAATATGGGTTTGCTGTAATAAATCTGGTTTACCAAAAACTTGGATCTTTGGACCTGCAGGGCTGATAACTTGGGTGTAGATATCAGCAAGTGCGCCTAGAACTTGTTCGTCATAGACATTGAAATGTAATGTTTGCCTTTCTACTTGCTCAATACGCTTTGCTAGTTCTGAGAAAACAGCATCATTAGAAGATAAGGCTCTTTCTAATTGTAACAGGCTACCGACGTATTTTACTATCTCAACGTCTTTTTCACCGTCACTTGATAGTTGAGCAACCAGTGCTTGATAACCACCTTTAAGGGCAAAGTGATCATCATAGACATCTTCTGGGTTTTGAGGCGCGGTATTTAATATGCTCTGCAAAAAAGTATGCACTTCGTTTTCATTGAAGGTGCCATAACGAGCACATTTTTGAACAAGCTTTGCTATTTGGCAAATAGCAGCGAGTGGAATAACGGCTTTTGATTGCATTATTTAATCACCGACTCAATGATACCACCACCTAGGCAGGCATCATCGGAATAAAAAACAGCGGATTGGCCAGGTGTTACGGCTTTTTGTGGTTCATCAAACAAAACGCGTGCCATGCCGTCTTTACCGACTAATAAGGTACAAGGAATATCTTCTTGTCTGTAACGTGTTTTCACTGTGCAGCGAGTCGTGCCTTGTGGACCTTCACGATCCACCCAGTGAAGCTGGTTCGCATTCAATCCATTGCTGTAAAGACGAGGGTGATCTTTACCTTGTCCAACAACAAGTACGTTGCGCTCTACATCTTTATCTACTACGTACCAAGGTTCACCTGAGCCTTCTTTCATTCCGCCAATAAGTAGGCCTTTTCTCTGGCCAAGCGTGTGATACATTAACCCTTCATGTTCACCGACTTGGTTTCCTTCAGCATCTTCGATGGTGCCAGGTTGAGCTGGTAAGAATTTTTGTAAGAAATCTTTGAACTTACGCTCACCTATAAAGCAAATACCTGTGCTGTCTTTTTTGTTATGTGTAATTAGGCCTTGCTCTTCGGCAATTCTGCGTACTTCAGGCTTTTCTATTTCACCTACTGGGAACAGGGTTTGTGCAACGTGTTCATGGCTGAGTGTGTATAAGAAATAACTTTGGTCTTTGTTATTGTCTAAGCCTCTTAGCATGGCAAACTTTCCGTCACGTTCCTCTCTGCGAACGTAGTGCCCGGTGGCGATGTAGTCTGCACCTAATGCTTCGGCAGCAAACTCTAAAAAAGCTTTGAATTTAATTTCTTTGTTACACATGATATCTGGATTAGGCGTACGACCAGCACGGTATTCTTCCAAGAAGTATTCAAATACGTTATCCCAGTATTCAGCTGCAAAATTGACAGTGTGTAATTCAATGCCAAGCTTTTCACAGACCGCTTGTGCATCTTTTAGATCTTCAGCTGCGGCACAGTATTCATCGTTATCGTCTTCTTCCCAGTTTTTCATAAACAAGCCTTCTACTTGATAGCCTTGTTCTTTTAGAAGGTAAGCTGAAACTGAAGAATCTACGCCGCCAGACATGCCGACAATGACTTTAATGTTACTGTTATCGCTCATAATATCGCTGTACATCTATATGTAATATTTGAAAGGTCGTGAGTATAGCATGCATTTGGCTACCCTCAAAAGACACACTCTAGACTTTATTTGGCTGTAAAACCTTATACTGACCGTTATTTAGGCCATTGAGGGTATATTTACCAATACTGTATCGGATCAATCTCAGTGTTGGGTGACCTATGTGTGCAGTCATACGGCGAACTTGTCGGTTGCGTCCTTCAGAAATGGTAATGCTCAACCAAGTTGTAGGAATATTTTTACGCTCTCTGATAGGTGGCGTGCGTGGCCAAACATTTGGCTCTTCTATTACCTCAATGTGTGCAGGTTTAGTCAAGCCATCTTTAAGCTCAATGCCTTTTCTAAGCTGGTTTAACGACTGCTCATCCGGTGCGCCTTCCACCTGAACCCAGTATGTTTTATTGGTGTTCTTTTTGGGTTCAGTCAGTTTGTGTTGCAGCTTGCCACAGTTTGTGAGTAGCAATAGGCCTTCACTATCACGATCAAGGCGGCCCGCAGCATATACAGATTTAACATCGATATAATCAGCAAGTGTTTTACGATGTTGATCATCCGTAAATTGGCAGAGAACATCGAATGGTTTATTGAACAAGACTACTTTGACATCCTCAGGTTTGACTGGCGGCTTTTTAGCGCCTCGTGATGGTCGTCGTGAGATGTTTTTTGGCTTGTTCCGAGCAGCGTTAGGGCGCTGACTGTTTTTGTATGTCATAGCTTACAAAGAGGTAATATGAATGGGCGCATACTAACAAAAGTCTCGCAATACTTCAGCATGAAAACGAAAAAAGGCAGCACAAGGCTGCCTTTTAAAGCTTGAATTTAACTTATGCGATTAGGTTTAATGCATCGTTAAATAATTTACTTGGACGCATTGCAGCAAACGCTTTCTCGTCATTTGGCTGGAAGTAACCTTCAACATCCATAGCTTGACCTTGAACATCGTTTAGCTCTGCAACGATAGCAGCTTCGTTTTCAGTTAGTTGCTTAGCAACTGCTTCAAATTTAGCTTTAAGCTCAGCGTCAGTGTCTTGTGCAGCTAGCGCTTGTGCCCAGTATAGAGATAGGTAGAAATGGCTACCACGGTTATCTAGTTCATTCACTTTACGAGATGGTGATTTGTTCTCGTCTAGGAATTTACCCGTTGCCGCATCTAGCGTATCTGCCAGTACTTGTGCTTTTGGATTGTTTGTTACTTGGCTCAGGTGCTCAAGAGACGCAGCAAGCGCTAAGAATTCACCTAAAGAGTCCCAACGTAAGTGGTTTTCTTTTTCGAACTGTTGAACGTGCTTAGGCGCTGAACCACCTGCACCAGTTTCGAATAGGCCACCACCGTTCATTAGTGGAACGATAGATAACATTTTCGCACTTGTACCAAGCTCTAGAATTGGGAACAAGTCAGTTAGGTAGTCACGTAATACGTTACCTGTAACTGAAATAGTGTCTTGGCTGTCTTTCATGCGAGCTAGTGAGAACTTTGTCGCTTCAACAGGTGCAAGGATGCGGATATCAAGACCGTCTGTGTCGTGCTCTGGTAAATATGCATTTACTTTTTTGATAAGCTCAGCGTCGTGTGCACGCTCTTCGTTTAACCAGAATACTGCAGGTGTATTAGATGCACGTGAACGGTTAACAGCTAGCTTAACCCAATCTTTGATTGGTGCGTCTTTAACCTGACACATACGCCAGATATCGCCTTGCTCAACATCGTGTTGAAGTAGTACGTTACCTGCTTGGTCAACTACGCGGATAACACCATTCGAAGGGGCTTCAAACGTTTTGTCGTGTGAACCGTATTCTTCTGCTTTTTGAGCCATAAGACCAACGTTAGGGATTGTACCCATAGTACGAGGATCAAAAGCACCATTTTCTTTACAGAAGTCGATAGTTGCTTGGTAAACACCAGAGTAACAACGATCTGGAATAACAAAACTTGTGTCTTGTTGCTTGCCTTCAGCATTCCACATTTGACCGCTTGTACGGATAGCCGCTGGCATAGATGCGTCGATGATAACGTCACTTGGTACGTGTAGGTTTGTGATACCACGATCAGAATCAACCATTGCAATGCTTGGACGAACGTCATAAACCGCAGCAAGATCTGCTTCAATTTCAGCGCGTTTTGCGTCATCTAGCTTAGCAAGCTTGTTATAAACGTCACCAATACCGTTGTTAACGTCAACACCTAGTTGCTCAAAAGTATCACCGTGTTTTTCGAATACTTCTTTGTAGAATACTTTAACTGCGTGACCAAAGATAATTGGATCTGAGACCTTCATCATGGTTGCTTTCATGTGCAGTGAGAAAAGAACGCCTTTCTCTTTTGCTGCTTCTACTTCAGCTGCTAAGAAAGAGCGAAGTGCGCTAACACTCATGCGAGACGCATCGATGATTTCGCCAGCAAGTAGAGGGGTGCTTTGCTTAAGTACATTTACAGTACCGTCTGCTGCAACATGCTCGATACGAACGTCTGTTGCTTCAGCAACGGTTGTAGACTGCTCAGAGCCAAAGAAGTCGCCTTCGCTCATGCTTGCAACGTATGACTGAGAGTCTGCAGACCAAGCACCCATTGAATGTGGGTTTTTCTGAGCATATGCTTTTACAGAACCTGGTGCACGACGGTCAGAGTTACCTTCACGTAGTACAGGGTTTACTGCGCTGCCTTTGATTTTGTCGTAAGTTGCTTTGATAGCAGCTTCTTTGTCATCTTTTGGCTCTTCAGGGTAATCAGGAAGTGCGTAGCCTTTTTCTTGTAGCTCTTTGATAGTTGCTTTAAGTTGAGGGATTGAAGCACTGATGTTAGGTAATTTGATGATATTTGCTTCAGGCGTCTTAGCAAGTTCGCCTAGCTCAGATAGTGCATCTGCAATTCTTTGCTCTTCAGTAAGAAACTCAGGGAAGTTAGCGATCACACGACCAGCTAAAGAGATGTCTCTTGTTTCTACTTCAACACCAGCTGCTTTAGTATAAGCTTGAATTACTGGCAACAAAGAATATGTTGCTAAAGCTGGTGCTTCGTCGGTTTTTGTATAAATAATTTTTGATGTCATCATCATTCCTAGATAGTTTTGGGCCAATTTCGACCGTTCAACAATAAGCAAAATCTTGCTAACTTATGTTACCCAACGTTATTTTGACGAATGGATAGCAAAAAAATTAGCTTTAAAAAAAGCTTAAACTCTTTGTAATTAGCAAGTTTGTTAGTTATTCCTACTGAAGTTAGGTAATAGCAATAACTAACAGACCTGGACATCGGCAGGGATTGTACCAATCTAATCGTAATGCTGCTAATGCAATTTACTTAAGTTATAGAAAAATATGTTACAAGGGGCGTTTTGAGGAGAAAAGAGATGAAGCGAGCAACTTACGTAGCCCGCTTATAGAGCCTTAGAATTTGCTATGCCATTTCACCAACTTTCGGTGCAATATTAGTAGCATGTAAGCCCTTAGGCCCTTCCTGTAGCTCGAATGTTACATCTTGACCAGCTTTAAGCGTCTTGTATCCATCCATTACAATCGTCGAGTAATGTGCAAAGATATCTTCGTCACTGCCGTCTTCTACGATGAAACCAAACCCTTTGGCGTTGTTAAACCATTTGACTTTTCCGCAAGCCATACTTCTACATCCTTCTATAAGTTGACTAATTAAGTTAATCTAACCTTTGAAATTTGCTAAGCTGTCCATATCATGAACAACTAGGACTAGAATGTAGTTTAAATAACCATACAGTCAAGTTTTTTAGTGCAGTTTTTTAACATTTTATTTATTTTTTAATTCAAGTTTGCTTGAGTATATAAGACAAGACTATATTTAATTATGAGTGGGATAAAAGATTCGGGTGTGTTGGAAGAGGTTAAAGACCTTGAGAAGCAAAAATTACAACCACCTAAGAAATACAAAGTGATTTTGAACAATGATGATTATACACCGATGGATTTCGTCATCGAAGTGTTAACGACTTTTTTCAACATGGATAGCGAAAGAGCAACTGAAGTGATGTTGAAAGTACATCACGAGGGAAAAGCGGTATGTGGAATGTATCCTGCAGACATAGCTCATACAAAGGCTGAGCAGGTAAACAGATACGCTCGCGATCATGAGCATCCGCTCCTGTGTAGCTGTGAGCAAGAATGACCTTATTTATTCTCGTTGGGGGTTGCCAATGCTAAATAAAGATTTAGAAATTACACTTAACACCGCGTTTCGTGAAGCTCGTACTCGTCGTCATGAATTTATGACGGTGGAGCATTTATTACTTGCACTGATAGATAACCCATCTGCAAGTGAAGCGCTCAATGCTTGTAGCGTAGATACCGACAGTTTGAAAAAAGATTTGTCGGAGTTTATTGATGAAACAACGCCGATAATCCCTGAGCTAGAGGAAGACAGGGAGACTCAGCCCACGTTAGGTTTTCAACGTGTTTTACAAAGAGCAGTGTTTCATGTCCAATCTTCTGGTAGAAATGAAGTTACCGGCGTCAATGTATTAGTCGCAATTTTTTCAGAGCAAGAAAGCCAAGCCGTCTATTTGTTAAAAAAAGCGGATGTCAGCCGTTTGGATATAGTGAACTTCATCAGCCATGGTATTTCGAAATCTGATGATGATCCAGAGCCTGAAGAGCATGAGGACATCAATGAAGAAGGTGCAGAAGTTCAAGGCGAAGAGAAAACCAAGTTAGAGAACTTTACTGCAAATTTAAATGTGCTAGCAAAAGCAGGGCAGATTGATCCATTGGTTGGTCGTGATCAAGAAGTAGAAAGAACCATCCAAGTATTGTGTCGTCGTAAAAAGAATAACCCTTTGTTAGTGGGTGAAGCGGGGGTTGGTAAAACAGCAATCGCGGAAGGTTTGGCATATCGTATTGTTAATGATCAGGTGCCAGAAGTCATAGAGGACGCTGTTGTTTACTCATTAGATATGGGGGCACTTCTAGCAGGTACAAAATATCGGGGTGATTTTGAAAAGCGTTTTAAAGCGCTATTGAAAGAGCTTCAAGCAAAACCAAACGCGATTTTATTTATCGATGAAATTCACACAATCATTGGTGCAGGTGCTGCATCAGGCGGCGTGATGGATGCATCAAATTTAATTAAGCCATTACTTTCTAGTGGTAAACTTCGTTGTTTAGGTTCTACAACGTATTCTGAATTTAAGAATATATTTGAGAAAGACAGAGCTTTAGTCCGTCGTTTCCAAAAAATCGATGTGGTTGAACCGAGTGTTGCTGATACAGCGAAGATCTTATACGGCCTCAAAGACCGTTATGAAGAGCATCATGGTATTCGCTACACACAAAAAGCGTTGAAAGCGGCGGCTGAGTTAAGTGCTAAATATATCAATGAACGTCACCTACCAGACAAAGCGATTGATGTTATTGATGAAGCGGGCGCAAACCAACGCTTACTGCCAATGTCTAGACGCAAAAAAACAATTGGCGTATCTGATATAGAACAAATTGTTTCTAAAATTGCCCGTATCCCTCAGCAAAATGTGTCGTCAAGCGATAAAGAAGTCCTTAAAAACCTCGATAGAAACCTGAAAATGTTGGTTTTCGGTCAGGACGAGTCAATCGATGCACTTACTTCTGCAATTCGTTTATCACGCTCAGGCCTTGCTAATGAGGAAAAGCCAATTGGTTCATTCTTATTTGCAGGACCTACTGGTGTTGGTAAAACGGAAGTCACTAAGCAGCTTGCTAAATGTATGGGAATTGAGTTCATTCGCTTCGATATGTCTGAATACTCTGAGCGCCATGCGGTGAGTCGTTTGATCGGTGCCCCTCCAGGTTATGTTGGTTTTGAGCAGGGCGGTTTGTTAACAGACTCTGTCATCAAACATCCTCACGCTGTTGTGTTACTGGATGAGATTGAAAAAGCGCATCCTGATATTTATAACATCTTATTGCAGGTAATGGATCATGGTACGTTAACTGACAATAATGGGCGTAAAGCAGACTTCCGCAATGTTATATTTGTTATGACAACAAACGCTGGTGTGCAAGAGACGGTGAGAAAGTCTATAGGTTTCCAACAGCAAGACCACTCTCATGATGCAATGATCGAAATTAATAAAGTATTCACGCCTGAATTTAGAAACAGACTTGATAACATTATTTGGTTTAATCATTTAGAGAAAGAGGTTATCCTTCAGGTTGTTGATAAGTTCATTGTTGAGTTGCAAGCTCAATTAGATAAAAAGTCGGTTAACTTAGAGCTTACCAATGAGGCAAGAGACTGGATTGCTGATATTGGCTACGATAAAGCAATGGGTGCGAGACCGATGGCACGTATTATCCAAGACAATCTCAAAAAGCCGTTGGCGAATGAAATTTTATTCGGCTCACTTGTTGATGGCGGTAATGTAAAAGTAACTGTGAAAGCGAACGCGCTTGAGTTCAATTTTGAGCAAGAGTTAGTGTCTGCATAGCCTTGCGTTTGGGTTGTGGCAGCCGTTGCTATGAACTTAACAAGCGGCTGCATACTTTTACCATGCTATAAAAGCAAAAAACCTAGCCAAGGCTAGGTTTTTTGCTACATACGTCTTATAGCATCAAAATGATGCTGGCGAGACGGCAGAATTAACGTGCACGGAAAACGATGCGACCCTTGCTTAAATCGTAAGGAGTTAATTCTACAGTGACCTTGTCACCTGTTAAAATACGGATGTAGTTTTTGCGCATCTTACCAGAAATATGAGCCACAACTACGTGACCATTTTCTAATTCAACACGGAACATTGTATTTGGTAAAGTATCAAGGACCGTGCCTTGCATTTCAATAACGTCTTCTTTCGCCATTTGGAGCGTATCACCTCTGTATAAGTTTATCGTTGGAGATTTTGCCCAAAAGCACACAATAAGTAAAGGTAAGAGCTTAAATTAGTAACTTAAATATTTACCCATGTATCTTCTTTAAGCTGTTGAGCAGGGGAAAACTGCTTTTTGTAGCGCATTTTTTTACATTCGTCTATTTGGTAACCTAAATAAACGAAGTCTTTGTTTTCTGCATTGGCCAGTTCAATTTGGGCCATTATCATGATTGTGCCTAGACTTAGGTGTTCAAACTCAGGGTCAAAGAAGGTGTAAATTGCTGATAATGCATTTGGCATAGTGTCAGTTACTGCAACACCAATGAGTGTTTTCTTATGCCATAGCTCGATGAATGAGATAGGCATCCAACGACAAAATAGGAAGCTTTCATATTGCAACCTATTTGGTGGGAACATTGTGCCATCGCTGTGTCTTAGGTTTATGTATTTTTCGTAAAGTGGGAAATAGTTGTCTTTTTCTTCAAAGCTGACTTTTACGCTGAAGTCACTGTGTATTTTATTGAATTTCCGCTTTTGGGATTTAGAAGGTGTATATTGCTTTGCTAGTACACGTATCGATTGGCAGGCACTGCATAATGGGCAATGGGGGCGATATATTTGGTCGCCACTGCGTCTAAAACCTAACGATAATAATGCTTCAAACCGCGTAGCTGTATAGCATTCACTGTCTAAAATTACCAATAGTTGCTCTTTTCTATCTGGTAAGTAGCTGCAATCAAACTGTTGACTGAGGCCTATTTTAGAAGGAAAGTGTTCAGTCATATATTGCCCCTATGTCTTGTGGTTGCCACATGGTTTGTACAGGGTGATATCCACTTGCTTCTTTTAGTTTAGTCAAAAATTCATCTCTGGGAATGACTTTTGCGCCCATTGAGCTCAAATAAGGGTTATCTAATTGGCAATCTATAAAATGGGCATTGTGCTTTTTTAGCCAATTTACCAATGCCCACATTGCTAATTTAGATGTATTGGGTTGACTGTGAAACATGGATTCACCACAAAATACACCAGAAACCATTATGCCGTAAAGGCCTCCTGCTAGCTCGCCATCAACCCAAACCTCTAAGCTGTGTGCAAAGCCTTCTTGGTGGGCTTGGCAGTATGCTTTTAACATGTTTTTGTTGATCCAAGTACCTTCGTCATTCAATCGCTGCTCTCTACACTGTGTAATGACTTGTTCAAACGCCTTGTTGATCGTGACTTTAGGGTTTAGTTTATTTTTGGCTTTTCTAAGAGTACGGCCGATGTGAAAGTCATCAAGCTCAATTATTCCCCGTTCGCTAGGCGACCACCACATAATGGGCTCTCGCTCATTAAACCAAGGGAAAATGCCGAGCTGATAGGCTTTTTTTAACCTGAGCGTGTTTAGGCAACCGCCGATTGCGAGTAAGCCATCGGGTTCTTTTAAGGCATAGTGACAGGGTGGAAATATGTAGTCTGTTAGAGATAAGTGGAACAACTGTTGTGTCATAGGTGACTTAAGTTTCGTTTCAGAAGGTAGCTAAAATAAGTTTAGCAAATTGAAGAGTAAAGCACGCCATCAATTATGGCGTGCTGGGGCATTATTTAAGGTTGTCTAAATAACGCTCGGCATCAAGGGCTGCCATACAGCCTGTACCAGCTGATGTGATAGCCTGACGGTAAATGTGATCAGATACATCACCTGCAGCAAATACACCTTCTACGCTAGTTTGAGTGGCATTACCGTTTAAACCTGACTCAACAACAAGGTAGCCGTCTTTCATTTCTAGCTGACCTTCAAACATATCTGTATTTGGCTTATGACCAATAGCGATGAATACACCAGCTAAGTCTAGGTCTTCAGTTGCATCAGAGTTTGTATCTTTGATGCGAATACCTGTTACACCCATATCATCGCCAAGTACTTCGTCTAAAGTGCGGTCAAAATGAAGAACAACATTGCCGTTTTTCGCCTTCTCTAATAGACGGTCAGATAGAATTTTTTCACTACGGAAGCTATCTCTGCGGTGAACAACATGCACTTCGTCTGCAATGTTGGAAAGGTAAAGTGCTTCTTCAACAGCTGTGTTACCGCCGCCTACTACTGCCACTTTCTGACCTCTGTAGAAGAAACCATCACAAGTTGCACAAGCTGACACGCCACGACCTTGGAAATTTGTTTCAGACTCAAGGCCAAGGTATTTAGCAGATGCACCTGTTGCAATGATCAAAGCATCACATGTGTAAGTACCTTGGTCACCTGTAAGGGTAAACGGGCGTTTTGTCACGTCAACTTTATTGATGTGATCGAAAATAATTTCCGTTTCAAAGCGTTCAGCGTGCTCTTTCATACGCTCCATAAGAGCTGGACCAGTTAAACCGTGAGCATCGCCAGGCCAGTTTTCTACTTCTGTTGTTGTTGTTAGCTGACCACCTTGTTGCATACCTGTGATTAATACAGGGTTTAAATTTGCACGTGCTGCGTATACAGCCGCAGTGTAACCAGCAGGGCCTGATCCAAGGATCAATAGTTTACAGTGCTTATCACTCATTAATTTCTATCCTAAAATTTAGTATTAGCATTACAATGATGCCGATTCTAAGTAAATCAACCCAGAAGTAAAATAAAAATCAAATAAAGCAAATCTAGAAATTCTGATCTTGTCAAATATAGTGTACTTGATGGAAAAGTAAGCCAATGAAGCGTAAATTGTCGGATCTTCATGACCTTTCTATTTTTTTTTGTTATGTTTTAAAGAATTTTTTTTGCTACTAAATTATCTGTAGCCCAAAGTTAAAAGGTGTATATGGCATTTTGGCAGGATAACTCTGGCTTTGCTCTCCAAGCGAGCAGCTGTAGAGTCTTAACAGACGCTAAGCATTATCACAGCGAGCTTTTGTCTCTTATTCGTAACGCAAAGAAGCGAGTTTATATTGCTGCATTGTATTTACAAGATGACACGGCAGGCCAAGGAGTATTAACTGCGTTGCATGAGGCATCGCTTCAAAATCCAGAATTAGACATTAAAATATTAGTGGATTTTCATCGGGCACAAAGAGGGTTGATCGGCGAGGCAAAATCGGAAGGGAATGCACGCTTATACTGTGACTATTTGGAAAAGTTTAATTCAAATGTAGAGGTGTATGGCGTACCTGTTAAAGCGAAAGAACTCTTTGGTGTTTTGCATTTAAAAGGGTTTGTGATCGATGACACTGTACTTTACAGTGGCGCGAGTATTAACGATGTCTATTTACATCAAGAGGATAGATATAGACTAGATCGCTATTTTCTCCTCGACAACGCAAAACTTGCTGATAGCTTCACGGACTTTATTGAAAAGCACCTATTATCTTCGGAGGCTGTGCCTAGAATTGATAGCAGACCATTAAAGCCATTTAGTGAAATTAAGTTAGCTCAAAAAAAGTTAATGCGTTCACTAAAAAGAGCAAATTATGACATGTCTGAAGCGGATGAAACTAATGCACTAAACGTGAGAGCGTTTTTAGGTTTTGGACGAAGAACGAATAAGTTAAATAGGCTAATCAAAACGCTCTTTGATACCACAGAGCAAGAGCTGATTCTTTATACGCCTTATTTTAACTTTCCGGCACCTTTAGTGCGTTCTTTACGTCGGCTTTTGAAGCAAGGTAAGTCAGTCACGATCGTCGTTGGTGATAAAACCGCGAATGATTTTTATATCTCACCAGATAAACCGTTCAGTCGAATCGGCGCGCTTCCTTATCTGTATGAGCGTATTTTGCATAAATTCTTGAAGTCGCAAAAAAAGTATATAGAGCAAGGGTTACTCAATGTGTACTTATGGAAAGATGGTGACAACTCGTTTCATTTAAAAGGCATCAATCAAGATAATCAAGTGCACTTGATGACAGGCCACAATTTAAATCCGAGAGCATGGGGCTTAGACATCGAAAATGGCATCTTAATAGAAGATAGAGCACAAGAGCTGAAAGCCTTTATTGACACCGAAAAGCAAGCGATTTTATCCCATTGCAGAAAACTGTCTGGGCCTGATGATATTGAAACATTGCAAGATTATCCGGCACCTGTGCAAAAGATTTTAGGGCAGGCAAAACGAGTCAAAGTGGATTTTATCATCAAAAAGTTCATTTAGTATTTGTCACGCTTAAAGTCAATGAGAAAAAACGACCAACTTTGTGTGGTCGTTTTTATTTTGCATATCGTTATGCTTTTTTCATCGCATTCACCAATAGACGGCTGAAATCATTTTCAACCTTTCTCTCATAAAAATGTCATGTAATTCAATCACACTAAAAAGTATCACTGGCTGTCTTTTAGTCTACTGACTTTTCAAATATTGAGCATTGAATTTCCCACATTGTGCCATGCAAAAACTTGACACAATGTGGGGCTTAGACAATCTTAAATGTGCACATGATAATTTGGTTCTTGGCAATTCGATTGTTTAGCCCTTGCCAGTGCTTGACACGATAAGTGCAGTACATATGAGCCTAAAACATGGATATGCAAAGATGTTCCATGAATAGACGATAACGATAAAAATCTACAATTAGGCGGTTTATGACTTGGCTGCACTTAAGTTTACATGAAAAGGGTCGGTATTTTGTGAATGAATACCACCGGATCCGCGAACATACGACTGCATTATGTACTAATTTGAAAGCCGAGGACTACACAGTCCAACCGAGCTGTGATGTGAGTCCTCCAAAGTGGCACTTAGGGCACACAACCTGGTTTTTTGAGGAATTGATACTGGTAAAAAACTTGCCTGGTTACGTCAGATTTGATGAGCAGTATCGATATCTATTCAATTCTTATTACAAGTCTGCCGGCGAACATTGGCTGCAAAGTCATCGCGGAGACTTATCAAGGCCAGCGGTAGATGAAATCAAGCGGTATAGAGGGTATGTTGATAAACATATACAGATATTGCTATCTCAAGATTTGGTGAATGAATCGCTTTATAGCCTATTGGAAATAGGGTTACACCATGAGCAGCAGCATCAAGAGCTGCTTATGATGGATATCAAGTATATCTTTGGTTGTAACCCTTTAGCGCTGACGTATTCTAATAGTCACTTTGAGTGTGCGCAGGTGGGGGAATCTCAATGGTGTAGTTTCACTGAGGGGATATATGAAATTGGGGCTGGCGGAGAAGGATTTGCTTATGACAATGAAAAACCGAGACATAAGAGTTACAGCTACCCCTTTATCATTGCTGACAACACAGTGACAAATGGCGAATACCTTTCATTTATTGAGGCTGGTGGTTATGACAGGGCTGAATTCTGGCTTAGTTTAGGTTGGGATTGGTTAAAGCATAATGGCATCAAAAGTCCACTTTACTGGCGCGAAATAGAGGGGCAATGGTATGAGTTTACACTATATGGCTTGATGAAATTGGACCTTAATGCCCCAGTGACCCATGTTAGCTACTTTGAAGCTGATGCTTATGCAAATTGGGCGGGCATGAGATTGCCAACGGAGCAAGAGTTAGAAATTTATATGCAAGTGGACAGCGCCAATTTAAATAAAAATATAGTTAAGACCGAAGCCATAGGCCAACTAATATTTCATCCTAATAATAGCAAAGCACGTTTTGGCCAAATTTGGTGCTGGAGCAAAAGCCATTACTCTGGATATCCGGGGTATAAGCCATATCAAGGGATGTTAACAGAATACAACGGCAAATTTATGTGTAATCAATTTGTCTTGAAAGGCGGGTGTGTAGCAACACCGACAGGGCACTACAGACATAGTTATCGCAACTTTTATCAACCACATCAGCGCTGGATGTTTTCTGGCATCAGACTCGCAAAGGATATTGAATGACGCATTTTAGATTATTGACGCAAAACCCTTATGAAGAAGTAGCACCTGATGACCAGCTGGCAATTGATGTATTAACGGGGTTAAGTGCAACGCCGAAGCACCTGTCTGCAAAGTACTTTTATGATGATACGGGTAGTGAAATTTTTCAAAAAATTACTCAGCATAAAGACTACTACTTGACTGCGAAAGAAGTTGAAATCATCACCAATATTAACAAGCAACTGGCTGATGTGATTGATGAGCAAGAAATCGATATTATTGAACTTGGTGTTGGAGATGGTCACAAAAGCCAGCTCATTATTGATGGTTTTTTGCAAAGCGGCTGCAAGGTGAATTTTTATCCGATTGATATCTCAGAAAAAGCCATGCTGATGCTACAAGAAAATATTGTTCCGAATGATAATTTGACTATTCGCGGTGTGATAGCAGAGTATTTTGATGGGCTAAAGTTGGTAAGAGGCCAGTCTGCAAACAAGCAATTAGTTTTATTTTTAGGTTCAAACATAGGTAACTTTAATCGTGAGCAAAGTCTTGGTTTTCTTAGGAAACTATGGGCTAGCCTTAAAGCAGACGATTTTATATTTATTGGGTATGATTTAAAGAAAGATGTGCAGAAGCTTACTGCTGCTTATAATGATAAAGATGGATTAACTGCGCAGTTCAATCTCAATTTATTGAGTCGTATAAACAAAGAGTTAGGCGCGAATTTTAAGCTAGAAAAATTCCAACATTTTGGTGTTTACAACCCTGTTTTAGGTGCAATGGAAAGCTATGTACTGTCTACTGAAAAACAAGAGGTTTATATCTCGGCTCTGCAACGAGCATTTCAATTTGATGCATATGAAGCGATCCATTTAGAGTATTCATATAAATTCTCAACGAAAGATATAAATCAGTTATCTCAACAAACGGGTTTTAAAGTGGTGAAGCATTTTACCGATAGCAATGCGTATTTTGTCGACTCCTTATGGCAGGTTGCCAAAGAAGAACGATAATAAATATTTGGTCTTTGGTAAGTAAAAGTGAGGGGGAATTGCTGTACATGGCTCTGCATTAACACACCTACAGCATTTAAACCTTTAAAATAGATACAGCTCATGTTTAGGGTTTCTCAATATGAGAATGTGCGGTCTTCGGCGAGTATTTTGCTCGGATAGCTACATGGGGAATCTTGCATTTGTGGCTAAATGTGATGGCCATGGTGAGTTTCGCGATACACAATATCTTCATCGTATTGCGATCGCTAATAAAGTAGCTGCAACCGCTTTTGTTGTTCACTATGGTAATGGGAGTTATGGGATTCGGTGGTTTTCGTCATACGGGGAAATTCAATTTTGTGGGCATGCGACGCTTGCAGCGGCTGATGTGTTAACCTGTGACTTTGAGGTAGAGCAGGATGAAATCATTTTTAAATCATCGCATCAGATAATACGCGTGTTCAATGAGGGTGAAAATCTTTACGCCATGTACTTGCCTTCAGCAAGGCTTAAAATGACGGCGAATTTTCTTCAAATATCACCGTTCTTTAATCAAACCCTGAGTCATGTGAAGCAAACAGAGCCTAGCGACGGGTATTTTGTAGCGCAAGTAGCCGATAAACAAAGCCTGATCGAACTAAACTTTGATGCCAAGAAATATAGTAAATGCACTCGCAGGGCGTTGCTCGTATCTACAAATGATGGCTTAGATAGCAACGGTTTGTATTTTAGATATTTTGCTCCTCAATATGGTAGCAAAGAAGATCAAGCAACTGGATCTGCAGCGCCGTTATTGGCGTCTTTTTGGAAAATACCACAAAATACGTTGTTTAATTGCTATCAGCTCTCCCTAAACGGTGCATTTTATCAGATTTGTAAAAAAGCTCAGCATACCTGTGTAAAGGCAACAGTAATCAAATAAGGGTTAAAAATTAGTAGGGTTTGGATCCAGTGTGCTCATATTAAAAAGCCCAGCTTGTAAGCTGGGCTTTTTAATCATAATGCTTGTTAGATCTTACAAGCGCCGCCTTCACAGCCATCATCTTCTGGCTCAGGCTTTAACTCGTCTTGGGCATCCGCAGCACCATCACGTGTATTGTGGTAGTAAAGTGTCTTAACCCCTAGCTTATATGCTGTTAATAAGTCTTTAAGCAATAGCTTCATCGGTACTTTTCCGCCTTCAAACTTAGTTGGGTCATAGTTTGTATTCGCAGAAATAGTTTGGTCTACAAACTTTTGCATGATACCAACTAGGCCTAAATAACCATCGTTAGAAGGGATGTCCCATAGCAATTCATACTGATCTTTCAGTTTCTCATATTCTGGTACAACTTGTTTTAAGATACCGTCTTTACTTGCCTTAACACTGATATGTCCACGAGGTGGTTCAATACCATTAGTTGCATTTGAAATTTGCGACGATGTTTCAGAAGGCATTAGTGCTGACAATGTTGAGTTTCTCATACCATGCTCTTGCACGCTTGCTCTAAGTGTGTCCCAATCAAGGTGAAGTGGCTCGTCACAGATTGCATCGATGTCTTTTTTATAAGTATCGATCGGCATAATACCCTGAGAATACGTTGTTTCGTTAAACTTAGGACAGGCACCGCGCTCTTTTGCAAGCTCATTGGACGCTTTCATCAAGTAGTATTGAATCGCTTCAAACGTTTTATGCGTTAGGCCGTTTGCGCTACCGTCTGAGTATTTTTTACCATTTTTAGCGAGGTAATAAGCAAAGTTAATAACACCAATACCTAGAGTACGACGTCCCATTGTTGCAGTGTGAGCAGCTGGAACCGGGTAGTCTTGGAAATCTAATAGGTTATCAAGCGCACGTACTGCAAGTTCTGCCAGCTCTTCTAGCTCAGATAAATCTTCGATTGCACCTAAGTTAAATGCAGAGAGTGTACATAGCGCAATTTCACCTTCTGCGTCATTTACGTTGTTCAACGGCTTAGTTGGAAGTGCAATTTCTAAACATAAGTTAGATTGGCGAATTGGCGCAACTTTAGAGTCAAACGGGCTATGCGTATTACAGTGGTCTACGTTTTGTAAATAAATACGACCTGTGCTCGCACGCTCTTGAGCAAACATAGAGAATAATTCGATGGCTTTGATGCGCTTTTTACGGATTGATTCATCTTGCTCGTACTTTACATATAGCTCTTCGAAAAGCGTTTGGTCTTCAAAGAACGCATCGTATAGTCCCGGAGTATCCGAAGGGCTAAACAGAGTGATGTAATCATCTTTAAGTAGACGTGCATACATCGTTTTGTTGAACTGAACGCCGTAATCAAGGTGACGAACACGGTTTTCTTCAACACCACGGTTATTTTTTAGAACCAGTAGGTTTTCAACTTCTAAGTGCCAAAGTGGGTAGAATAAGGTTGCCGCACCACCTCGTACACCGCCTTGTGAACAGCTTTTCACTGCTGTTTGGAAGTGTTTGTAAAATGGGATACAGCCAGTATGGAAAGCTTCACCATTACGGATAGGGCTACCAAGTGCACGAATGCGACCTGCATTTACACCGATCCCAGCACGTTGACTTACGTACTTAACAATGGCAGAAGAAGAAGCGTTGATTGAGTCTAGGCTATCATCACACTCAATCAGTACACATGAGCTAAACTGACGCGTCGGTGTACGAACGCCCGCCATAATCGGTGTAGGTAATGAGATTTTAAATTGTGAAACAGCGTCATAGAAGCGTTTGATGTAGTCTAAACGCGTTTCTTTTTCATAATCTGAGAATAGGCTAGCAGCTACTAATATGTATAAAAACTGCGCGCTTTCATAAATTTCACCAGAAACACGGTTTTGTACTAAATATTTACCTTCTAGCTGTTTTACAGCAGCGTAGCTAAAAGTCATGTCACGACTATGGTCAATATAGTCATTTAACTCATTGAATTCTTCACGAGTATAATCTTTCAATAGGTGTTCGTCGTAGCGCTTGTCGTCGACAAGTTTAGCAACATGATCATATAAGTGCGGCGGCTCAAATTGACCGTATGCTTTTTTTCTTAAATGGAACACTGCTAGACGTGCTGCAAGATATTGATAATCTGGAGTGTCTTTAGATATTAAATCTGCTGCTGCTTTAATGATTGTTTCATGAATATCTTCAGTACGGATCCCATCGTAAAACTGGATATGAGATTTCAGTTCCACTTGAGAAACGGAAACATTGTCTAGGCCTTCGGCAGCCCAAGTAATAACACGATGGATTTTATCTAAATCAAGCGGCTCTTTGCGACCGTTTCTTTTACTGACAGATAATTGTTGGTTCATAAGCTATGCCCGTATTCCCAAATTCTTATATTGGCTAGGAAATCACCACTAGATATGGTGCCTATTTGAAAGTGCATCACAAGATAGTGTGGTTGATATTATTTTGCAATAGAACAACTTCACTCAAATTGTGGATAACATTGGGATAAATTACCAGTGTTAGTGTTTACTAACCTTCTGCTATCCACGGTGTCTGAGTGCGTAAAAAAATCAACTTCAGTTCAGTAATTTTTGCCTTTTTTTAGCAAAAAAACTGAATGATTTTTTTATGTTCAATTCTTTACCCAAATAAGTGTAAGACACAATATGTAGTGTCTCAAATTATAATTTCTCACTATATGTGCGAAATTATGTCTGTCGGGTGGTTTAAGTTAAGATCGGCCTGCCAAGACTGAGCCTCCTCTAAGGAGGGTATAAAGCCCCATAGTGCTGCTATTGAGCGCATTTTGGCGGCTTTTGCTGCTGCGATATCACGCTCAGCATCACCGA
The DNA here is from genome assembly GCF_001625685.1 of Pseudoalteromonas luteoviolacea CPMOR-1. GTDB lineage: Bacteria > Pseudomonadota > Gammaproteobacteria > Enterobacterales > Alteromonadaceae > Pseudoalteromonas > Pseudoalteromonas luteoviolacea_K. Next base: position 254,571 of record NZ_AUYC01000020.1, read on the forward strand.
CATAGGATGCTTTTGATGCAGGAACCCCCAGTTTTTCAGCGGCAAACAATAGTGGGTCAGGGTGAGGTTTAGCAACCTCAAGCGTATCACCACATACAACGACTTCGATATTTTTTAGCGTATCAATATGCTTTAACAGCGGAAAAGTTAAAAACTCTGGCTTATTGGTTACGATGCCCACTGCAACGCCATTTTGATGTAAGTGCTGCAAGAGCTTGTCAATGCCGGTGAAGCAATGGCTATGAATCGCAATATTACTTTCATAATAGTCTAAAACTTGTTGTCTCAAGGTAGTTAAGTCATAGTTCTTTAACTTTTCTTTAAAGCCAACTTCAAGCAAAGCTTTGACACCATCAGATATTGCGGGACTGTACTCACTTTTAGACAGTGTTGGCAACCCATGTTCTTTGAGCACATGGTTTAGCGCAGCGCCTAAATCATCACTGGTGTCGAGTAAAGTGCCGTCTAAATCAAATAAAATAGCTTTTGTCATGCTAATTTCTCAAAGTGAAGTAAGTAATTGACGCTTACGTCATCTGTTAAAGTAAACGTTTTAGTGAACGGATTATAACTAATGCCTGCCGAAGCGCGCACTTTTAGTCCATGTTGCTCAGCCCAACCAATTAAAGTTGAAGGGCGAATGAACTTGTTATGATCATGCGTACCTTCAGGGACCATTTTTAACAGTTTTTCAGCAGCTACTACTGCTAATAGATACGCTTTATGTGTTTTGTTCAATGTAGAAAAGAATACGCTGGCTCCCGGCTTTGCGGCTTTTGCGACGGCGGCAATGATGGCTGACGGGTCTGGTACATGCTCTAACATTTCCATACAAGTAACGACATCAAACTGTTCAGAGTGCTGCTCAGCGAAAACTTCAGCAGGTATTTTTTGATAATCTACATTAACTCCACTTTCTAAGCTGTGTAGTTTAGCCACATTTAAAGGCTCTTGGCCCATATCGATACCAGTGGCCTCTGCGCCAAGCTTAGCCATACTCTCAGTTAAGATCCCGCCACCACATCCAACATCAAGTACTTTCTTCGAGAACAGTCCTGCGCTTTTATCGTTAATAAAGTCTAACCTTAACGGGTTGATATCATGTAGCGGTTTAAATTCTCCTTCAGTATCCCACCATCTTTCAGCGATTTCTTCGAATTTTGCGATTTCTTGATGGTCTACATTTTGATGTTCGGTCATAAAAAGCTTCCTCGTTTATCTGGGCGCATTGTATTGGCTATTTATAAAAATACCAGACATTTTACGACTGCAAATTGAATTTACCTGTGTTACTATCGGCAGCCGAATAAATAATAACTTAACCCTTTGTTGCTATTAGTGTGACACAAAAGGGCAAGACTCTGAAGGAAAGTGGTATCAAATGACTGATCTCGCCAATGAAATCCTCCCGGTCAATATTGAAGATGAATTGAAAAATTCATACCTTGATTACGCAATGAGCGTAATCGTAGGGCGTGCATTGCCAGACGTACGTGATGGACTGAAACCAGTTCACCGTCGTGTACTTTTCGCAATGAACGAGCTACGAAATGACTGGAACAAACCTTATAAAAAATCAGCTCGTGTAGTCGGTGACGTCATCGGTAAATACCACCCTCATGGTGATAGTGCAGTATACGATACAATCGTACGTATGGCTCAGCCATTCTCATTACGCTACATGCTGGTAGACGGCCAGGGTAACTTCGGTTCTGTCGACGGTGATTCAGCAGCGGCAATGCGTTACACAGAAGTCCGTATGGCAAAGATGTCTCATGAACTTCTTGCTGATCTTGACAAAGAGACTGTCGACTACGTACCAAACTATGATGGTACAGAGCAGATCCCTGATGTGCTACCAACTAAAGTGCCAAACTTATTAGTGAATGGTTCTTCAGGTATCGCAGTTGGTATGGCAACAAACATTCCGCCACATAACCTAACTGAAGTGATCAATGGTTGCTTAGCAATTATTCAAAACCCTGATATCACTATTGAAGAGCTGATGGAATATATTCCAGGCCCTGATTTCCCAACTGCGGCAATCATCAGTGGTAAAAAAGGCATCGAACAAGCCTATAAAACTGGCCGTGGTAAGGTTTACATCCGTGCTCGTGCAGAGATTGAGACGGACGAAAAAACCGGCAAAGAGACGATTATTGTCCATGAGATCCCTTACCAAGTTAACAAAGCACGTCTTATCGAGAAAATTGCTGAGCTAGTAAAAGATAAGAAAGTGGAAGGTATCAGTGCATTACGTGATGAGTCTGATAAAGACGGTATGCGTATTGTTATTGAAATCAAGCGTGGTGAAGTAGGCGAGGTTGTTCTTAATAACCTATACGCTCAGACACAGCTACAAACCGTGTTTGGTATGAACATGGTTGCGCTTGATAACAATCAACCTAAGTGTTTCAACTTAAAAGAAATGCTAGACGCGTTTGTTATTCACCGCCGCGAAGTGGTCACACGTCGTACGGTTTATGACCTGCGAAAGGCAAGAGACAGAGCGCACACGCTTGAAGGTCTAGCTATTGCGCTTGCAAACATCGACCCAATCATTGAGTTAATTCGTAAGTCGCCAACACCATCTGAAGCAAAAGCGGCGTTAACCGCGCGTGCATGGGAGCTTGGTTCTGTTGCACCTATGCTTGAGCGAGCTGGAGAGCAAAATGTAGCAAGACCTGATTGGTTAGCAGATGAGCTTGGTATCAGAGATGGTCAATATTACCTTTCTGAACAACAAGCGCAGGCAATTCTTGATTTACGTCTACACAAGTTGACCGGTCTAGAACATGAGAAGATTTTAGGTGAATACCAAGAATTATTAGACTTAATTGCTGAGCTACTACACATTCTTTCATCACCTGAGCGTTTGATGGAAGTTATTCGTGATGAGTTGGTTGAAATCAAAGAAGTATATGGTGATGAGCGTCGCACTGAAATTACTGCTGCGGCACACGATATTAGTTTAGAAGACCTAATCAACGAAGAAGATGTCGTTGTAACTCTATCTCACGAAGGTTACGTGAAGTATCAACCTCTATCTGACTACGAAGCACAGCGTCGTGGTGGTAAAGGTAAAGCGGCTACGAGAATGAAAGATGAAGATTTCATCGAACGTCTACTTGTTGCCAATACACACGACACAATACTTTGTTTCTCGACTGCGGGTAGATTGTACTGGTTGAAAGTATATCAATTACCGCTTGCATCGAGACAAGCACGTGGTAAGCCGATTGTTAACTTACTGCCACTTGAGGCAGACGAGCGCATCACAACGATTCTACCTGTGCGCGAGTATGAAGAAGACAAATATGTCTTGATGGCGACAGCTAATGGTACGGTTAAGAAAACACCATTGACTGCGTATAGCCGTCAGCGTGCAAGTGGTATTATTGCAATCAACTTGAATGAAGGTGATAACCTGATTGGTGCTGATATTACTGATGGTAGTAATGACATCATGTTATTTACTGATCACGGTAAAGTAGTTCGCTTTAATGAAAAACTGCGTGATTCAGAAACCGGTGAAGTGAAGCTGGACCCTGAAACGGGCGAGGAAATGTTAGCATTACGTCCTATGGGTCGAACTGCAACAGGTGTTCGTGGTATCAAAATGCCAGACGGAGTGAAAGTTGTTTCACTGATTGTTCCTAAAAATGACGGTGCTATCCTAACAGTCACAGAGAACGGTTATGGTAAGCGCACGCCACTTGAAGAGTACCCCGCGAAGAGCCGTGCGACACAAGGGGTTGTATCAATCAAAGTGACAGAGCGTAATGGTAATGTAGTTGGTGCCGTTCAAGTTGAAGACAACAACGAGATTATGCTTATCTCTAACCGAGGCACCTTGGTTAGAACACGTGTAAATGAAGTATCTACAGTCGGTCGTAACACACAAGGTGTTATTTTGATCCGTACAATAGAAGATGAGCAAGTTGTAGGACTGCAGCGCATTGAAGAAATTGAAGTAGATGATATTGAAGAAGCTGTAATGGAAGATACGCCAGGAGAGGAAACCCCTCCTAGCTCACCAGAACAAGATTCTGAATAATTAAAAAAGCGGCTTAGGCCGCTTTTTTATTAAAAAAATTCAATCTAATTAAATAATTTGTCCCAAATTTTTGTTTTATCTGACCCCGTATTTGATGTAAATTCATAGACTGAAAATTTATTTCCGTGCCGCGCTGTATGAACATTACCCTGTCTTGTTTAGCGGCATGTTTTATTTGGAATGAGGAAAATATGACTGTTTATAACTTTTGTGCAGGCCCTGCAATGTTGCCACCAGCGGTTATGGAAAAAGCACAAGCAGAATTTATCAATTGGCAAGGTCTAGGCGTCTCTGTGATGGAGATCAGTCACCGCTCAAAGCCATTTTTAAAATTGGCAGAAGAGTGTGAAGCCAGTTTGAGGAGGTTAATGAACATCTCTGATGAATTTGAAGTGTTATTTATGCATGGAGGCGGGAGAGGGCATTTCTCTGCAGTGCCGCTGAATTTGCATTTGGATAATGCGCCAGGCGTCTATGTCGAGAATGGCATCTGGTCTGTTGGTGCAACGAAAGAAGGTGCTAAATTCACTCAAGTAGAATCTGTCGATATTCGCACAGATAAAGATGGCCAATTCGATATTTTACCGGTATCAGAGTGGTCATTACCTGAGAATGCGTCATTTATACACTATTGCCCAAATGAGACCATTGACGGCATTGAAATATTTGATGTGCCAAAGCACCCAACAGCGCCTATTGTCGCAGATATGTCTTCGATGATTTTATCTCGTGAAATTAATGTTGATGACTTTGATTTAATATACGCGGGCGCACAAAAGAATATTGGTCCTTCAGGATTGAGCATTGCTATCGTTCGTAAGTCTCTGCTAGAGAGAGAAGGTTTACCGCGACCAGCAATTTTAGATTATGCGATCGAAGCTAAGCAAAATAGCATGTACAACACACCGCCAACTTACGCTTGGTACTTGGCTGCTGAGGTATTTAAGTATCTTGAATCCATTGGTGGTGTGCCTGCAATGGAAAAACACAATCAAGAAAAAGCAGCATTGCTCTATGACTACATTGATAGCTCTGACTTCTATTACAATAAAGTATCCACGACTTGTCGGTCACTGATGAACGTACCATTTTGGCTGAAAGACGATGCGTTAAATGAGCAATTTTTAGAACAGGCAGAACAAAATGGACTCATGGCTTTAGAAGGCCATCGTTTTGTCGGTGGAATGAGAGCAAGCATATACAATGCAATGCCTGTTGAAGGCATCAAAGCATTAATTGAATTCATGAAAAAATTTGCAGCGGAGCATAGCTGATGGAACAGTTACCCTTAAAGCCAATTAAAAAAGTGTCTGGTTCAGTGACGCTTCCGGGATCAAAGAGTTTATCTAATCGAATTTTATTGCTCGCAGCCTTGTGTGACGGCGTCACAGAAGTACGCAACTTGTTAGATAGTGACGACATTCGCCATATGCTGGGTGCACTGGACGTAATGGGTGTAAAGGTCGAACTAAACGATGATAAAACAGTTGCTAAAGTTCACGGTAACGGAGGCCAGTTTAAATCACCAGAACAACCGTTGTTCTTGGGCAATGCCGGTACCGCCTTTCGACCATTAACAGCTGTGTTAGCAGCAACAGAAGGCAAATTCACTTTAACTGGTGAGCCTCGCATGGAGGAGCGCCCGATTGGTCATCTAGTTGATGCATTAGACGTATTGGGTGCAGATGTTACTTACTTAAAAAATGCACATTATCCTCCACTCGATATTGTAGGGAAAAAGCTCAGTGGCGGAACAGTTGAGATTGATGGCAGTATTTCAAGTCAATTTCTAACAGCGCTGCTGATGGCTGCACCTCTATTTGATGGTAATAGTGAAATTAAAATATCCGGCGAACTGGTTTCAAAACCTTACATTGATATCACCTTAGGCGTTATGAAGCAGTTTGGCGTGGTTGTAGAGCATGATAACTATCAAGTTTTTTATGTTAAAGGCCAACAAGGTTACACCTCACCAAATAGTATTATGGTTGAAGGCGATGCGTCGTCTGCGTCTTACTTCGTTGCTGCTGCGGCAATTGCTGGCGGAGAGATAGAAATAAATGGCGTTGGTAAGGCGAGTGTACAGGGCGATATTGGCTTTGCGAAAGTTATGGAGCAAGTTGGTGCTAATGTTGAATGGCATGACGAGAAGCTGGTTGTAACTAAAGGCGATCTGATCGGTGTGGATATTGACGCTAATGCTATTCCCGATGCGGCAATGACGCTGGCAACCGTTGCTTTGTTTGCGAAAGGAAAAACAGCAATTCGTAATATCTATAATTGGCGAGTTAAAGAAACGGATCGTTTATATGCCATGGCCACTGAACTTCGCAAGGTGGGAGCGGAGGTCGTTGAAGGCGAAGACTTTATCGAAATAGTTCCGCCGACAGAATTTAAACTTGCTGAAATTGATACATACAATGACCATAGAATTGCGATGTGCTTCTCTATGGTGGCTGTGGGTGGTCAATCAGTGACGATTAATGACCCAGGCTGCACTGCAAAAACATTTCCGACATATTTTGATGTGTTAGCATCAATTTCACAGCACTAAAAGCTGTAAAAAGAGCGTGTTTTTCACACGCTCTCATACCTAATTAAGATACAAATCTGACAATAGAACAAAAAGTTACATGTTGATAAGGATCTATTCATTAAACTTGCGTATAATAGGCGCCGATTTATATAAGGTGTGCATTTCAGGAGGTTTTAATGCAGGCTGCAATGCCCGTAATCACCGTAGACGGCCCAAGCGGATCTGGAAAAGGAACTGTGTGTCGTTTGTTGGCTGAGAAGTTAAATTGGGATGTATTAGATAGTGGTGCGATTTATCGCGTGTTGTCTATTGCAGTGTTACATCATCAAATCGCGCTGGATAACGAAGAAGCGTTAGTGCCTTTAGCGGCTAACCTCGATGTTCAGTTTATGATTGATAGTGCGTCGAAAAAATCTAAAATTGTACTTGAAGGCGAAGATGTCACGAGTACGATTCGAAATGAAGAAGTGGGTGCCACGGCTTCAAAAATAGCGATGCTTCCACGAGTTCGAGAGGCGCTTCTACGCAGACAGCGAGCATTTAGAACGGAAAATGGCCTTATCGCAGATGGACGAGATATGGGTACTATTGTGTTCCCATCAGCAGAGCTCAAAATTTATCTCACAGCGAGTGCTGAAGAGCGTGCAAAGAGACGCTTTAATGAGTTGAAGGAAAAAGGCCTTGATGTTACACTACAGGGCCTTTTAGAAGATATAAAAGCTCGTGATGAACGAGATATGAATAGAAAAGTTGCACCTTTAGTGCCAGCTGACGATGCTATACATATTGATACCACGACTTTAGATGCTGACCAAGTATACCAACAAGTCCTTAAACTTGTTGATGAAGCAGTGTTGGCCGGCAAACTTCCAAAAGTTAGCTAATTAACCATATCACTGGCAGGGCTGCCGGTGTTTTTTTAACTACCCCATGCAGCATGGTCGCTTATTGGTACATTTATATATGAGACGTATTTAGTATGTCAGAAAATTTTGCGCAGTTATTTGAAGAAAGCCTAAAGGGTTTTGAAGCAGAGCAAGGCTCTATCGTTAAAGGTACAGTTATCTCAATCGAGAACAACATCGTTCTTGTTGATGCTGGCCTTAAGTCTGAAAGTGCAATCCCTGCAGAGCAATTCAAAAATGCTGCTGGTGAACTAGAAGTTGCTGTTGGCGACGAAGTAGATGTAGCACTAGATGCAATCGAAGACGGTTTCGGTGAAACTATCCTTTCTCGTGAGAAAGCGAAGCGTCACGAAGCTTGGATCCGTCTAGAGAAAGCATGTGAAGAGCAAGAAACTGTTATCGGTATGATTAACGGTAAAGTTAAAGGCGGTTTCACAGTTGAAGTTGATTCAATCCGTGCTTTCCTACCTGGTTCACTTGTTGATGTTCGTCCTGTACGTGACACTGCTCACCTTGAAGGTAAAGAGCTTGAGTTCAAAGTAATCAAGCTTGACCAGAAGCGTAACAACGTTGTTGTTTCTCGTCGTGCAGTTATCGAATCTGAGAACTCACAAGAGCGTGAAGAACTTCTTGCTAACCTTGTTGAAGGTCAAGAAGTTAAAGGTATCGTTAAGAACCTTACAGACTACGGTGCATTCGTAGATCTTGGTGGTGTTGACGGTCTACTTCACATCACTGACATGGCTTGGAAGCGCGTTAAGCACCCAAGCGAAATCGTAAATGTTGGTGACGAAATCGCTGTTAAAGTACTTAAGTTCGACAAAGAGAAGACTCGTGTTTCTCTAGGTCTTAAGCAACTTGGCGAAGATCCTTGGGCAGCTATCGCTGGTCGTTACCCAGAAGGCGCTAAGCTTACTGGTCGCGTAACTAACCTTACAGACTACGGTTGTTTCGTTGAGATCGAAGAAGGCGTAGAAGGTCTAGTACACGTTTCTGAAATGGACTGGACTAACAAGAACATCCACCCTTCAAAAGTTGTTTCACTAGGTGATACTGTTGAAGTTATGGTTCTTGAAATCGACGAAGAGCGTCGTCGTATTTCTCTAGGTCTTAAGCAGTGTAAAGCTAACCCTTGGCAGGAATTTGCTCGTCTACAGAACAAAGGCGACCAAGTTACTGGTAAGATCAAGTCAATCACTGACTTCGGTATCTTCATCGGTCTTGAAGGCGGCATCGACGGTCTTGTACACCTATCTGATATCTCTTGGAACACTCCAGGTGAAGAAGCTGTACGTGAGTTCAAGAAAGGCGACGAGATCACTGCAATCGTACTTCAGGTTGACCCAGAGCGTGAGCGTATCTCACTAGGCGTTAAGCAAATCGAAGCTGATCCTTTCAATAACTACCTAGACGCAAACAAAAAAGGTGCTATTGTTAAAGGTAAAGTGACTGAAGTTGACGCGAAAGGCGCAACTGTTGAGCTTGCTGAAGGTGTTGAAGGTTACATCCGTGTAGCTGACATCGCTCAAGAGCGCGTAGAAGATGCAACTTCTGTTGTTTCTGAAGGTGACGAAGTAGAAGCTAAATTTGTAGGTGTTGACCGTAAGAACCGTGCGATCAGCCTATCAGTTAAAGCTATCTTCGAAGCTGAAGAGAAAGAAGCTCTAGAGAAGCTTAAGAAAGAAGAGCCAGCATTCGAAAATGCAATGGCAGCTGCTTTCAAAAATGCTCAAAAAGACTAATTCTTAAGTCTAATCAAGAAGGGCACTTTAGCCCTTCTTTTTTTATTTAAAGGAAACGTTATGACAAAGTCTGAATTAATAGAAAAACTTGCTGAACAGCATGCACATGTTCCTGTAAAAGACGTAGAAAATGCAGTAAAAGAAGTTTTAGAACAAATGGCGGGTTCACTATCTGGCTCTGATAGAATCGAAATCCGTGGCTTTGGCAGTTTCTCTCTGCACTATCGCTCACCTAGAACTGGTCGTAACCCTAAAACTGGTGAAACAGTTGAATTAGACGGTAAATATGTACCACACTTTAAGCCTGGTAAAGAATTAAGAGATCGCGTAAACGCTAGTCTCGAAGGGTAATTGGAGATACCTAATTTGGTTCGAGTTTTAAAAAAGGGACTACTTTTGGTGTTGCTTTTAGTGGCGTTTGTAGTAGGCACACAAAATCCGAATGTTGTTGAAGTAAACTTTATCGTTGCAAGTGCCGAAATGCCGTTAGCGACACTTCTTAGTTTGTGTCTGTTTTCAGGTATATTACTTGGAGTTTTGTTTAATTTAGCCTCAATAGTCAGGTTAAAGCAAAAAAATAATCAATTACATAAAACAAACAACCTATTATTGAATAAAGATCAAAGCAAACCATGATCGAGCTTTTGTTCTTGCTGCTTCCTGTTGCCGCTGCCTATGGGTATGTAATGGGTAAGAACAGTGCTAAAAATTTGGCACATGAGCAAAATAGAAAAATCACATCAGAATACAGTAAAGGCCTAAAATTCTTACTTGATAGAGAGGAAGATCAAGGTCTTGAACACCTTATTCAGCTTCTTGAAGTGTCAGCTGACTCCGTCGAACATTACCTTACTCTTGCAACCTTGTTTAGAAAGCGCGGAGAGCTGGATAGGGCAATTAAAATTCACGAATTGTTGATTGAACAACCCAATCTTGATAAAGAGTTGGTAAAGTCTTGCCGATTAGAGCTCGCCAAAGATTATATTATGGCGGGGTTGTTAGATGGAGCAGAGTCCAATTTAGTTGTCCTCGTAAAAGCGGGCTTTGATGAAGCCTTAGAGCCGATGATTCAGCTCTATTCTCAAACTAGAGATTGGCAAAAAGGCGTAAATATGTATGAAGCATATTCTGAGCTTTTTGCTGATAAGGCGAGTTGTGCAGCAATTGCTAATTTTTACTGTGAAGTCGCAATCGAATCAAATGATACAGAGTACTTTGAAAAAGCAACAAAACTTAATCATCAAGCTGTAAGACCCTTATATGAATTAGGTCTTGATGCTCACGAGCGCCAAGACAATGTCAAAGCCATATATTATTGGCGTAAGCTTACTTCTGAATTTCCTCAAATTGCACCTCTTGTTATCAATGACCTCCAGACATGCTATGAAGCGCTTAATATCACCACTGAATTCTATGGATTAGTAGAAGAACTGCTGCCTAATGCGGGTGTAACCATAAAAATAAAACACTGTCAGGGATTAGTTGAATCTGGAAATGTCGCAGAAGCTATCATGTTTTTGACTGATAGTTTAAAACGAGAGCCTTCCATCCGAGGCTTTAGCTATTTGCTTCAGTTATTGAGTGCAAAGAATGTAAAAATTCAAGATGTGTTAGAAGAGATTGATCATCTAGTTACATCTTACATATCCACTAAGCCGGACTATCAATGCAACAAATGTGGCTTTACGAGTCATAAACTATACTGGTTATGCCCATCGTGTAAAACTTGGGAGTCTGTTGTACCTAGTAGGGGCTTAGATGGATATTAATATTGTATGTGATTCTTTTAAAAGAAAATTAAGGTAATTATGTCAAATATTGAACAAAAAAAAGTGCTAATTGCATTAGATTATGACAACGAGAGTGCGGCTTTAGCATTTGTGTCTCAGCTTTCACCAGACGAGTGTCGCTTAAAAGTGGGTAAAGAAATGTTTACTTACTTTGGCCCTCAGTTTGTCAAAAAGCTAGTAGATCTTGGATTTGACGTATTCCTTGACCTGAAATTCCATGATATTCCAAACACGGTTGCAAAAGCCGTCACTGCAGCAGCAGAATTGGGAGTATGGATGGTTAATGTACACGCGAGCGGCGGTACAGAAATGATGTCAAAAGCAAAAGAGGCGTTAAGCCAATATGGTGATAAAGCGCCTTTGCTGATTGCTGTAACGGTTTTGACAAGCATGGACCAAGCTCAGCTCAGTAAATTGGGCATTGATAAAACACCTCAAGAGCAAGTGCTTTACTTGGCAAAGCTGGCAAAAGAATCAGGTTTAGACGGTGTTGTGTGTTCAGCTCAAGAGGCTGAAACATTAAAAGCGCAGCTTGGTAATGAGTTTAAGCTGATCACACCTGGAATCAGACCTGCAGGCAGCGATGCGGGTGATCAAAAACGTATCATGACACCAGCTAAAGCCATCGAAGCTGGCAGTGACTATTTAGTGATTGGTAGACCAATTACTAAAGCACAAGACCCAGCAAAAGCATTGAGAGATATTAACGCAAGCATCGCGTAATATATTTACAGGTTAGGGCTATCTGTGTCCTAACCTGCCTCTTTTCATTCCAAAGAGTATCCTTTCCTTTTTTCTGTTTTGTCTTTTATAAATCTAGATTGATGTTTGATGCGTACAAATGAGATTAGTAACCGTTTGTAAGGCAGGATAAAACAAGCGCCATGAGTAAAGCTCTTTATTGGTTTACCGACGATTTGAGGCTTCAAGATAATTTGGCTCTCAACTCTACACTTTACGCATCTAACAGCATTATGTTCATTTATGTATTGGATGATTCTTTATTTTCGGCAACTAACTTTGACCATGTCCAACTTGGGAAAAAGCGACTCAAATTTATTCAGCAATCGTTGGTTGATTTGTCTGAACAGCTGCAGCAACTCGGTTACGAATTATATGTTTTAAAGGGACAAACTAGAGCAGTTCTAAACCGTGTGATAGATCAGGCGGGCGTTGAAGTTGTTGGTTGCCATCAAGGCGCTGGTTACGATGAGCGAAACACCTTACAACATATTAAGTCTGATAATGACACGGTGCGTTTTATTCATCAACACAATAACCTTATGTTTGGCCCACAGCAATTAGAGGTAAAAGACTTGAGTGGGTCTTTTTCCAAATTCAGGAAAAAGGCAGATAAACTCACGGTATCGTCACCTGTGGAAGAGATGTTTTCAGAGACTTTGCCTCTTCCTCTATCTATCGGCGATATTCTCTCAACCAAGGATAGATCCGAACTAGTTCGTGCAACGCACAACTGTGATCTCATTGAAGGCGGGGAAAAAGCTGCACACAAATATTTAGAAGCATATTTTTCGACCCAGAGCGCATCGTCATACAAGCTGACCCGAAATGCATTAGATGGAAAGTACAACTCCACGCAATTTAGTCCATACCTCTCTGTTGGTAACATCTCACCAAGACAGATCATTAACCGGCTTGATATGTATGAGAGAATACATGGCGCAAATGACTCTACTTATTGGATCCGTTTTGAGTTGATGTGGCGGGACTTTTTCCATCACAAAGCGATTCAAAAAGGGAGTAGTTTATTTAAGTTTGCCGGAGAAAGGGGAGTTCGACCTTTAACAACATATTATCCACAGCGATTTAAGCGTTGGTGCAATGGCACAACGCAATTCCCACTTGTGAATGCGTGTATGAGAGAGTTGAATGAAACTGGGTTTATGTCTAATCGAGGCAGGCAGATTGTGGCCAGTTGCTTGGTGAACGAGTTGCAAGTGGACTGGCGCTATGGTGCAGCTTATTTTCAGCAACAACTCATTGACTATGATGTCGCTTCTAATTGGGGAAATTGGCAGTATATAGCTGGAGTTGGTGATGACCCTAGAGGTGGTAGGCATTTCAACATAGAAAAGCAAGCGCAAATGTATGATCCAGATGGTGCTTTTCAAAGTAAATGGGGAAACGGAGGGGAGCAGCCTTGTAGTGATGTGGATATGGTCGATTGGCCTGTGATGAGTGTAAAACATGGCCATTAGTGTTGTGTGGCTAAAAAGGGACTTGCGTTTACAGGACCATGCCGCGCTTTATGAGGCGTCAACTACGGATAAAAAGGTGCTGCTTTTGTATTGTTTTGAACCGATTATGGTTAAAGACGAACATACGTCGCGCCGACATTTGAGGTTTATCTCTCAATCCCTTGAGGATATGTCAAAACGTATTCCCTGTGACAGTCTATATTGCGCCTATGGCAATATCATGGATGTTCTTGAACAAATAAATCAAGAGGTTGGTATCGATGCATTGTATTCTCACCAAGAGATAGGGCTGGGGTTTACTTTTGAAAGGGATAAGCAAGTTGCATTATGGTGTGTTAGGCACGGGGTCAATTGGAAGGAATTCCCTGAAGGAGCTGTGATCAGAGGGCTTAAAGCCAGAACCTGTTGGGACAAAAATTGGCAAAAGGTCATGCGTGAGTCGACAGCGGATGTTGACCCTAACAAGATAGATTGGTTTTCAATTGATAAACATTTTTCCATGCATGTAGACATCGCATGCTTTCAGTATGAATCAGAAGCTGCACACTTTCAGCCCGGTGGAGAGTCATTTGCTTGGCAAGTTATCAACTCATTTTTTAATGAGAGAGGGAAGGAATATGCATTTTCTCTTTCCAGTCCCGAAAAGTCTCAGGTGCACTGCTCTCGTCTATCTGCTCACCTTGCTTGGGGTAACGTGAGTTTGAGACAAGTATACCAAACCGTCTTAGCTAATTGGAAAAAGCCACATTGGAGGCGTTCTCTAGTCGCTTTTACATCAAGGTTGCACTGGCATTGCCATTTTATCCAAAAGTTTGAAAGTGAATGTGATATGGAGTTCAGGTGCGTAAATCGTGCCTACGAAGGCATGCCAAGAGTAAAAGGAAGTGAGGCCTCTGCACGACTAAAAGCATGGAAAGAAGGAAATACGGGTGTGCCTATGGTGGATGCTTGCATGCGTAGCTTGATAAAAACAGGGTATCTCAATTTCAGAATGCGTGCCATGTTGGTAAGTTTTCTATGTCACCATTTAGAATTAGACTGGCGTGAGGGCGTGACACACTTAGCAAAGTTATTTTTAGACTTTGAACCGGGAATACACTACAGCCAATTTCAGATGCAGGCAGGGGTTACAGGGATAAATACAATTCGCATTTATAACCCAGTAAAGCAAGGTGAAGACAAAGACCCAGAGGGTGTATTTGTAAAAAAATGGGTCCCAGAATTAGCTGATATACCAGCGCCTTTAGTTCATGCGCCTTGGGATTTAACTGAGATGGAGCAAATGATGTATGGCATTGAACTTGGTGTCGATTACCCAACTCCCATTATTGATTTAAAACAAAGCTATACTCAAGCGCAAGCACTTATGTGGCACTGGAAAAAACGAGAAGATGTAGCGATTGAGGCCAAACGTGTTTTGGCAATACATGTAAGGTAAATATGGTGCATAAAAAAGTAAATTTGCCTACGAAAGTGTGTGTGACATGCAATCGCCCGTTCACTTGGCGAAAAAAGTGGGAAAGAGACTGGGCTAATGTCAAATATTGTTCTAAGCGCTGTGCTTCAAACCGTCAGAAAAAGAGTTAATGAAATATGCCTCAAACTTATCAAACACTGCGTTTAATTTTAGGTGACCAGCTTAACGCCAGTCATAGCTGGTATGGTTCGAAAGATGAAAGCACGTTATATGTGATTGCTGAACTGAATCAAGAAACGAGTTATGTGAAGCATCATATTCAAAAAGTATGTGCTTTCTTTGCTGCGATGAAGGCATTCTCAGTTGCACTGCAAAAAGCGGGTCATCAAGTCATTCATCTCACTCTTGATGACACGCATTCGTTTGACACGTTGCCAGAATTAATAAATCACCTTATTCGCAAATATGACGTTGCCAAGTTTGAGTATCAATTGCCCGATGAATATCGTCTTCGAGAGCAACTGAGCATCTATTGTGCTGAGATAGGTGTTGATACGTGTGCATATGAATCTGAGCACTTTTATTTATCTGATAGCGAACTCTCTCACTATTTTACTGCTGGTAAAAAGCACCGATTAGAAGCTTTTTATCGAAAAATGCGGATACGCTTTAATATTTTGATGGATGGTGAGAGTCCGTATGGTGGCGAGTGGAATTTTGATAGCAATAATAGAAATAAGCTTAAACAAAAAGACTTATCTGATATACCCGAGCCCTTGATTTTTGCTAATGATGTGAGTGATGTATGGGACAGGCTGCAAAGGCATAATGTCAATACATTTGGCACCTACGAAGCAAACAGTTTGTGGCCAATTACAAGGGTGCAAGCGAAAGAATTGCTGGTTACGTTTTGCGAAACTCAATTACCTAAATTTGGCTTTTTCCAAGATGCGATGACTTGTAAAGCTGATGATATGTATACAAAAAAGCAATGGAGTTTGTATCATTCGAGGCTGTCGTTTGCGCTGAATAGCAAAATAATCAGCCCTCAGTTTGTGGTTGATACGGTTATCGCGCATTTTATGCAACATAAACAGGCAGTGGATATCGCGCAAGTTGAGGGGTTTGTCAGACAGATCATAGGCTGGAGAGAGTTTGTTCGTGGCATTTACTGGGTTAACATGCCAAAGTACGCCGAGCTTAATGAACTGGATGCAAAACGAGACTTACCGGACTGGTTTTGGGATGGTAAGACGCATATGAATTGTCAGAAGCATGCAGTTAAGCAGTCTTTAGATTATGCATATGCTCATCATATTCAGCGCCTAATGGTAACGGGAAACTTTTGCTTAATAGCTGGTATTGATCCCAGACAAGTTGATGACTGGTATTTAGGTGTTTATATCGACGCAATTGAGTGGGTAGAAATGCCGAATACGCGAGGGATGAGTCAATTTGCAGACGGAGGCATCGTAGGCTCAAAAGCGTACGCTGCCAGCGGCAACTATATTAATAAAATGAGCGATTATTGCTCAGATTGTCGTTACGACATTAAATCCGTTGCAGGTAACAATGCTTGCCCACTTAATTCAATGTATTGGCAATTTATGGATACCCATGAGGCACAGTTTGCTGCTAACCCTCGTAATCGTATGGTATACGCGACCTGGCGGAAAAAGTCCCCAGAACAGAGAGCATTAATATTAGAAAAGGCTCAACACTACCTCAATAATCTCAATGAGCTGTAACTATTGATGTTCAAAGTAGATTCTATAGGTACTTGACCAAATAGGGTACTCTACTTCAGTGGCGTAGCAGATGAAATTATCAGCAGCTATGCCACTGACATCGAGCAAATATCTTAGTTTATCTTTATGAGCCTCTGGTAATTGACAATGAGCAAAGTTGTTTTCGAGGGGCGTGATTTTTAATTCTGGAAATTCAGGAAACCTTTCTGTCCATAAATCACTGGCTTTGAGCTTACCTTCCTCTACTTTTTGATTGCTATGATAGCAGCCAATATTGACTGTGCTACAACGGTCAATTTGCTTTTCAAGTAGGACGAGCATCGTGAGCTTTTTCACAGGGTTTTTGATGGTTAAGCTGGTCGAGCTACATGGACTTTTATGGTCAAGTGGATTAACCACTTCATCTGGGTTATTAAAAACAAACGTAACGTCGCTATTTTCACTGGGCAATGGGTCAAAGACCAAGCCTGAGTTACTTGGTGAATAGGTGCTAAATGCATCCAAAAACCCATCGCTTGAATACTCTTTGGAGACGCCAAGTGTAAATTCATTGGCCTTGAGTGCACTATCCGCAGTGACTTCAATGGGACCGTCGAAATGTTCAGGGTGAGGGTGAGTATAAAACTGTACAAAGGGTACCGCGCCTACAAGCCGCTTGATGCCGGATTTATTAATAAGCGCAACTTCTTGCAAAAAACTTGGATCGTTCTGATTTTCGCGCAAAATATAGATGCAAAAAACTTCTTCAACACTAAATTTGAGTAGGGCTTTCGCGGCATGATAGAGCTGAGCTTTATGATCGGACGCTTCGGAATGCACTTCTTCTTTTTTGGGAGCTTGGATCAAGCGTTTTAAATCGGCATGACTCTTTGCGTTATTTTCAATGCACTGAGCAAACAAGTCAACGACTTGATTAACTTGACTCATTAATGAAGGAGGAAGTAAGGGAGATAGCTTACGAGAAAGTATTTGGAGTGCATGAGTACCGGGGAGCTCAACCAAGACTTGCAGACCGCTACTGGCTTTACATGCCGCGAAGAAACGTTGGCTGTTTGAACGATTGTATTCTAGTAATTTTGCGAAACCGCCAATCGTTTGTGCATGTTCAGGTAAGGTATTACTCACGGCAATAAACGTTTTTTGGATCCGCTCACCTAAACGTGTTAATTCAGTGCGATTGTGTTGATTAAGTCCCATGCTCTCTGTAATGCTAGTTTTTCATACAAGATTACATGGGACTCAGTTGCTTTAAAAGTAAAATTTACATTTTACTATCAGTTTGTTAATTGCAAGGTTGGATACGAGTCCAGGGGCCCCAATCATCCGAGTTAGCTGGATTTTCACCTTGAACCCACCAGTTGGCTTCGTAGATCACATTGTCATGTGCAACACGATCTCCTTTGAAATACACCTTTTCAGCTGACCAAGAAGGTAAACCATGACAGCCTCCAGACGAGTCACCAACAGTGACTACTTTACTGAGTGTTGCTGATTTTCCTTGGTTATTTTCCGCTGTAAGTGTAATGGTGTATTGGCCTTTAACAGCATACGTATGCGTTGGTGACTGTGTTGTGCTCGTTTTCCCATCACCAAAATCCCATGTGTAAGAAGCCGCGCCGGTGCTCTGATTTTGAAGTGATACGGTTAATCCATTTTGAACAACAGTAAAGTTAGCAATCGGGGCTGGGTCCGATGAACCATCGCAATCACTTCCTTTTCTCCACACATTGCTATATAAGTCTGGTTGAGCACCTTGAGACCACCAAATGGCCTCATAGACAACGCCATTGAATGTTACTTTATCGCCAGGTGAATAACTCTTTGTTGCCAGCCAGTTTTCTCCGCAACTAGGCGGTGTGCCAACACGGATTACTTTAGATGTACTGTTGGCCTGTCCTTTTGTGTCAGTGACGGTTAAAGTGACATTAAACTCTCCATTGGCATTGTAATCATGATTTGGGTTTTCGACGTTTGACGATGCGTTACCTTGACCGAAGTTCCAATCAAATTGAGCGATGCCTTTATCATCTGTAGAAGTGCTTGTGAAATTAACCGACGTGCCATTTACACTATATCTAAAATCAGCGACTGGTGGTTTGTCATTTGGAATATCAATAATACCCGTTTTCTGTTTGATCCAATCTAGGTAGCTAGTCGTTCGAGTAAATGCGGTCGCACCTTGGCAGGCAATCCCCCAACTGACGGTACCAATACTGTAAAAATCATTTCCGACGCGCACTGCGTACGGACCGCCACTATCGCCATTACATGCAGAGCGTCCTCCTTCACCACCACCGCATATCACTGAACCAGGTATTGAAAAGTTGAGCAATGAGCTACAGCTGCTGTTGCTGATAACCGGTAGTTCAGCTTCTCGAAGTACATCACTAGGTCTACCCCGATTGGAGGTTAACCCCCATCCAGATACTGTGACGTATGCACCAACGTTTGCATATTGAGACTCAATCGCTGCGGTTGGTAATTTTGCTGGGGTATATTGACTGGGCGCTGGTGAAGCGAGTTTCAAAAGTGCAATATCGTAACCTGAGCGTATACCATTGGCACCACGCCATCTTTCATGGTTTATAATCTGAGATACCCTGAGTGTTTGACCATCTCCTCGACTGATAGAGTGCGCACCAACTCGAACCGTTAAGCTTGATGTAGACGCGCTGTCTAGACAGTGTGCTGCCGTTAACACCCAATCTGGACTGATCAACGTACCGCCACAGCCTTGACGGCCATTCATCAGCAATGCTACTTGATATGGTCTTGAATAAGCCGGTGTTTCTATTCCTCCTACGACATTCGGGTGAACATCAGTTGGCGGCATAGCATAGGTATTTGCCGCAGCGATTGTGAGTGCAGATAGTAGTAATTTAACCTTTTTCATGATGTATCTTTTCCTTTATGTGCTCGAAATTGAGCTTGTATATGAATAATCTGAGATACACCAAGATTTCAAGACTTGATTGAAAAATAAACAGTGGTAAGACGTCTTAAAAAGATTAAGAAAACTTTAACTTAAGCAGGGTTAACAATGATTTGCGTGTAACAATAATTTTACATCGAAGCGATTTTGAAACAAACAAAAAGCGAGCATGGATGCTCGCTTTTGTCCTAAAGCACAATAAATTAGAAGCTGTATCTGGCAGATAGCTTCCAATTTCGGGGCTCACCCCAGTTTACGCGGCCTTGACCAGTTGAAATCGCATCGTAATATTTCTTGTCGAATACATTATCGATGTTCAATGAGACGCTCAGGTCGTCGGTCACGTCATAGCGTGCCATTAGATTGAATAATGTGATTGAACCATGAGTACGGATCTCATCAACTTCAATTGGTGACACCTCCCCCCATCTATTGAGACCGTAGTCAAAGTTGCCTGAAGGGCGTGTACTTTTTACCCAGTAGCTATCTTTCCAATTGACGCCAAAACCAATCGTTAAGTCTTCAATTAAGTCCGTTGGTTGGTATGTCGTGTAGATGTTTAATAACTGCTCTGGCACCTCAGTATTGAGCTGTGAACCATGTTCGTCTTCTGATCTTGCATATGAATACCCTGCGTAGATATTAAAGCCAGGGTGAACTTCACCGCTTAGTTCGATTTCGAAACCGCTTGTTTGAGTTTCATCGATTAGCATGGTGACGGTATTACCATTTGGCGTTTGTTGCTGAGCATATGCAGGATCTGCTTTGGCAACATTATTCCTGTTGCTTTCGAATACAGCAAAGGAGAAATTTAGTAAGCCTATTTCAGCTTTTAAACCAGCTTCAATACTTTCGCCAACAATAGGGGCCTGTAGGTTATCATCCTTGTCATACGCATTTTGAGGTTCGAATGCATCGGTATAACTTGCGTATATACTAAACTCATCGTTGATATCGTAAATAAGACCTGCATAGGGCGTGAGTTCATTGCTTACCTCATAGCTGCCTTTGATATTATGAGCAAGTTGTTGCGTTTTACGGTTCGTTCTATGCTCGACAACTTCCCAATCTGTTTGTCTAACGCCAATGATTGACTTTAAATTATCTGTGAGTGATAAACGAGTTGCTACATAAAAACCGCTACTCTCATGATTTGTAGTATAATTAGCTGTGTCTATATGCTGGTATGAATAGCGTGCGATGTCGCCTGTCCAGCCGAAGTAATTAATATTTTCAATCGAGATGTCACGCTGTCCGTCTTTTTTATTGTAACCTATGCGTTCTCTATCAAACAGATTAAATCCAACTATCAAGTCGTGTTCACGTCCTAATAATTCAAAACCACCTTGTAAATTAATATCAAATGTTTTTTGTGTGTCTTTCGAGTCACTGATCACAAAGTTATAGCCGTGACCAACTTCAGGGTTTACGGAGCCATCTTTAGCATAAAAATCGTTTGTCCAAACAAAGAACAGGTTGCCGCCTTCCATTTCGATGGTGTTATACGTTGCGATAGTATTTAATTGCCAACCATTGTCAAAGCCATGGTTTAAACTTGCGAATATAGTGTTTTCTTCCAGGGGCCATGAACTGTAGTTTGCTGCAAGGCCTGTTGAGCCTCGTTCCAAGTTCATTAAAGAGCCGTCGATGAAATAATAAGGCGTTGCATGTGAGTTCATTGCGCCTAAAGACTCAGTATCAGCGTATTCATAACCTACACGAAACAGTGTGGCATCAGAGATATCTGCTTCTGCTGTCATATATATTGATGTTTTTTCTTGGCTGTATCTATCAATGAAGGAGTCTCTGTCATAATGTGCAGCCGCTACGCGTCCACGGATACTACCGTCACTGTTTAATGGTGTTGAAATGTCTAATTCGACACGGTTATTGTTCCAGCGTCCAGTTGTAACACCGACATGACCATCAAGCTCTTTGCTAATGGCACGTTTACGCACTAAGTTTACTGTTGCGGTCGGTGAACCTACGCCTGTCATTAAGCCGTTTGCACCACGCAAAATTTCTACGCGCTCATAGGCAATTGCGTCGCCATTGACGTCTGAGCGGCGGCCTCCGGGAAACTGTTGTACACCGTCTACTTGAACTAAGTTAATACGTTCACCACGTGCGACAAAAAAAGGTCTATCATGACTTCTAGATGAGCTGGCATAAACACCCGTAGTGTGTTGTAAGATGTCTTTGATATTAACAGACTTCCAATCTTCTAATTGCTGCTGAGTGATTACAGACACTGATTGCGGCGTTTCTTTTAAAGACAAAATCATTTTTGTTGCTGATTTTGTTGCGGCATCTGAGTAGTTACCTGTAGTTGAGGCGGTTACATAAATGCGCTCAATTTCGTTTGCCGTTTGACCGTCATCTGCGATTGTTTCTGCGAGTGCGGGTGAACCTGTTAGCGCAGCGGTTAAAGCGATTGTTACAGGTGTCAAACGAAGTGTATTACGACGTGAGTTAGAAGATTGCAAAATAAAGTTGTCCATAAAATCCTATCCAAAGAACAAATAAATGTCACTGACCTAAATGGCACGTTACAAAGCCCTTGCAAAGTTGAAGGTGAGGGTTGTACCAAATATGGTATTAAATGATAACGGTTTGCATTATCGTTACGTTAAGGTTTAAGTCAAGCTGAATCGGATGTAGAAACATGATTATTTGTCATATATTAAGTTTTTAATATAGCTGAGGATTTTTATTTAAATTAAAGCTAGGTCGTGTAGTCTATAACTAAGGCTAACGTAAAACGCCACCTGGAAAATACCCATCGTTTTTCAAAGTTTGCGCCTTTATAAATACATTTGTGATCTAGAAAAATAAATCATCATACTTTGGTTGTTTTTTAATCTGTGTTTGTTAGTCTAAGAAGTCTTAGTATGGATGTACCTAGTTTGTTACCTGTGAATAAATATAAGAAGATAGGTTATGGGAGATTTATTTCTAAAGAGACGAGAGAACTGGTGGGTCTGGATAACTTGGGGTGGGGTAGGCTGTATTATTTGTCACTACTTACTTAGTTACGTCAGTAATGCTTGGCTATCTCTAACATCACCAGTTTTATTACTTGTTTTGCTCACTGCTTGGATGAATTTCAATAAGCGTTTTGATTTTTTTGCAGCCTTAAAAATATTTATGGTTGTTGCCTCGATTTCGGTTATTCCGCTGTTGGCACAAAAGATAAGCAGCTGGGAAAAAATGATTCACATTGCGGTTGATTCAAGTGCTGTGCTGCTTTGCATAATTATAGTCAGCGTCGTTTGTGCGTTTTTGGCAAGGCGACCAAAACAATATTACTGAACAGCATTAACTCAAACTATTGTCAAATTATCAAAAAAATACTTTACATATTTTTGAATAGCCCTTATTATGCGCGCCAACAACGGAGAGATGGCTGAGTGGTTGAAAGCACCGGTCTTGAAAACCGGCATACGTTAATAGCGTATCTAGGGTTCAAATCCCTATCTCTCCGCCA
>NZ_AUYC01000021.1:0-179068 GCF_001625685.1 Pseudoalteromonas luteoviolacea CPMOR-1
GTGGGTGCGCATTATAGGGAGTTCCTAACTTTGATCAAGTGTTTTTTAAAGAAAACTTATAAAAAACACTTAAACGATTAAAATTCCGCCCGAAACGTTTGAAAAAACAAGAATTGTCATCATTTTTTAATCAAAATGTCATGACTTTTCGAAAAAGGAATTTAAGTATTGTACATATTTGAGAAGTTGCAAGAAATTTATTGGCGCGATCTTCATCACGCCAACATATCAAAAAGGTTAGTAAAGAAGACTATATAGTTTTCTACGGAAACTTGCCGCTGCTGCGTCACCTTCCGGTAAAGATGCTATAATATCTAAAAAGCCTTTTCTTGCTTCACCAAACGCTAAATCTTTACTCAGTACTTTAAACAGTGAGTCTAAAGCATCTTCTTTTTTTCCAGCATCAACCTGTGCTTGAGCTAACTCGCATAGTAAAGCTAAATCTTCAGGGTTTTGTTCAACAGCTTGTCTCAATCTTTTTATTTCAGGAGATTCCTGCGCCTCTTGTGCTTGGATCAGCTTAGCTTGCAAGTTATTGTAATAAGCGTCATGTTGATCTTCTGGGATCGTCGCAAGTAATGCTGCAGCATCTTCTGTTTTTTGTATTTGAATGCAAATGTCTGCAAAAACTAAATTTACTCTTGGGTTACCTCTAGCAATATCATATGCCTGCTTTGCATGTGAGTACGCAGCATTTAAATCCCCTGCTGTTAGAGATTGTTTTGCTTGATCTAGCAAAATCAATTCTGGCGAAGGTAAATGCTCGGTAAGTACTTTCGTAATTTCTTCTTTTGTTTTAGCGCCAGCCAACACATCTACGGGCGAACCTGCCTTTAACACAACTATAGTAGGTAGGGCCTGTAAACCGACTTGCTGCGCTAATTGCCCTGCTAACGCCTGTTGAAGATCACAGTCTAATGTCGCAATGGTAATGCTACTTTTATACTGTGTTGCTAATTCATCCAAAATAGCAGCTTGAGCCAAGCAATCAGGGTGCTGAGCACTATAAAAGCTCAACAATACAAGGTGGTCTGCAGAGGAAGATGATAATACCTGTTGGATATTTTCAGGCGTTAATGTAATTTTGTTTTCCATAAATGAGGCATTCTTAATTTAGATTCTAATAGCTATATAGTGTCTTGTTTGTACTTTACAAGGTAATTATCGCTAACTATTTACTTTTTCCTTTCGTATATGCTGACTTACGACGGGTTTTACGGTAACTGCCTTTCTTTTTGAAAGCACTTGTTGTTGAGATCCCTTTTAATGCGTCTGTATTAATTGTTTGAGATAGCCCCACGAGTTCCGATAGCTCATTCTGCAACGGTAACATAAACTGATTATACGAAGC
This sequence comes from Pseudoalteromonas luteoviolacea CPMOR-1, assembly GCF_001625685.1. GTDB lineage: Bacteria > Pseudomonadota > Gammaproteobacteria > Enterobacterales > Alteromonadaceae > Pseudoalteromonas > Pseudoalteromonas luteoviolacea_K. The sequence goes on from NZ_AUYC01000021.1 coordinate 1,352, forward strand.
CGTTTTTTGTGCAATGTTTGTTAATTGCGATTCCCACAGTGCTGTTCTATCAGGCAGTGATAGGTTATTGGGGATTGTGTTAATAAGCCCGCGTCCTAGCTCTGTGGACTTAATAGACTTTCCTTCTCTACTTAAAAAGTTCCTTTTAAATAGAAGCTCTATTATACCTGCACGTGTAGCTTCGGTTCCTAAGCCGTCTGTTTCTTTCAGCACTTTTTTAATATCACTGTCTTTTACATAACGAGCAATCCCCGTCATGGCACTTAATAATGTAGCCTCTGTATAAAAGTTTGGGGGTTGTGTATGTTTTTCCATTACTACACCATCAGTGCAGTGTAATGGTTCACCAACTTCAAGCATCGGTAGTTGCTTTTTATCCTCTGACTCTTTTTTATTTGATTGATACAAAACCTTAAAACCCATATCAATCACTGTATCTGCTTTGGCTATAAACTTACCACCAGAGATCTGTATGTGCGCTTTAGTTTGAGAATATAAGTAAGCAGGGTAAAACTGTGCTAGATACTGCCTACAGATCAACCCATAAACTTGCTGCTCATGATGACCTAGCTGCGCTGTCTTTAGATGTTTCTTTGTTGGTATGATTGCATGATGAGCTTCTACTTTTTTATCATTCCAGCATTTACTTTTTAAGCTTAAGTCCGCATTGTTGATATGTGACTGTTCTTCACCTTTGTTGTTAAGCATTGCAGCTAAAATGTCATTGCGCTCACTGTAATGATCTTTAGGTAAATATCGATTATCTGATCTAGGGTAAGTAATTAATTTATGCTTTTCATATAAGGATTGGCAGATGTCTAATACTTGCTTGGCTGACATAGCAAACCGCTTATTTGCATCGATTTGCAAAGCTGATAAGTTATATGGTAGCGGTGGATTTTGCTTTTTTGGTATTTGCTCCAGTTCAGTTAGATCTGCTGGTTTATCTTTTATTCTACTCGCTACATTCTCTGCTAGTGATTTCAATAACACCCGCTTTTCTTCATCCATGTAAGGTAAACATGCCTCACTGGGGATCCACTTAGCTTCAAACTGCTCACCAGTCTGCTTTTGAAGTATTGCTATCACTTCATAAAACGGTTTTGAGACAAAGTTTTCAATTTCTTCATCTCGGCGTACAACCAAGCCCAATACAGGTGTTTGTACCCGTCCAACTGATAGCACACCTTGAATACCTGCTTTTTGCCCTGCTAAAGTAAATGCACGAGTCAAATTCATTCCATACAACCAGTCTGCTCTTGCCCTAGCTAACGCAGAGATACTCAGAGGCATGAATTCAGTGTTAGATTTAGATTGGTTAAGCGCTTTTTTTACTGCACTGGGGTTTAAATCACTTATTAATACACGCTCAACTGATGATTTTTTTGCTTGTGAAAGTTTAGCCTCTTGGATCACTTCATCAACAAGTAGCTGACCTTCTCTATCTGGGTCTCCAGCGTGGACTAAAACACTCGCCTTTTTTATTAACCGCTTAACAGTAGATAACTGTTTTTTTGTTTTCGGTTTGGCTTTAAATTTCCACTCTGAAGGTACAATGGGTAGGTCTTGGATCAGCCACTTTTTATAACGCTCATCATAATCTTCGGGTTCAGCTTGCTCTAGCAAATGGCCAATGCACCAAGTCACGCAATCACCATTGCCTAACTCTATGAACCCATCCTGCTTTTTATGGGGTTTTGGTAGTACATCGGCAATTGCTCGCCCAAGTGAAGGTTTTTCTGCGATATAGAGCTTCATAAAGTTTATTTACTGTATATAATTACAGTTATTCTAGCCAACTCATTAAAACAAATCTAGGGTCTGCAAATAATTGCGTCTTTTACTAAATAAGAAACTTGCTATTTTTATCAATAACTGTCCGTATTAGTGTGAGTTATGTCTTCAGCAAATTTAATTGCCCATGTTTTTGCTCGACCAATTGAGTCATCATACTTGCTGCCAGTTCTACCTCATCAGCAAACTGTGATAACTCACGAGCTGCATCTGCAATACTCGTCGTATTTGTATTTACTTCTTCTGTTACCATGCTTTGCTCTTCAGCAGAAGTTGCTATTTGAGTCACTTCATGGGAGATAGTATGTAGTTCTGCCACAAGCCCTTTCATGGAGCTTGCAGCCTCCTGGCTTAAAAGTGTTGCATCACGGCCCTTGTTTACCGTATGTTCGATTATCGCTTCAGCCCCTTTAATTTCACTTTGTAAATTTTCAATCAATTTGGCAATATCATCGGTCGACGCTTGTGTTTTAGATGCTAAAGAACGTACTTCATCTGCCACCACAGCAAAACCTCTGCCCTGCTCTCCAGCTCGTGCAGCTTCTATCGCTGCATTTAATGCCAATAGGTTCGTTTGCTCTGCTATCGCTCTGATCACATCCAAGATTTGTGAAATATCATTACTGCGTTTAGCAACCTTATTAAATGCTGTCTGAGCAATCGAAACTTGATCCGCAATCTCTTCAACCTTACTCGTTGTCGAAACGATTTTGTGCTCACATTCATTGACTGTTCCAACAGCTTTATCTGTTGTAGACGCTGCTTGTTCACAAGCTCTAGCCACTTCATTCGCCGTCGCGCTAAGCTCATTAATCGCTGTCACAACACTATCGATCTCAATATGTTGGTTTGATACTTTATTTTTTATATTGATTGCGGCCTCAGTCGTAACATATGACTGCTGATACGACTGCTGGGCAAGCCCTTTTAGATCCTCGATCATGTGCCTTAATTTATTTGTAAATAGATTAAAGCCATTCGCCAAAGAGATTAATTCTGCGTGATGAGTGACATCCAGCTTATGTGTTAAGTCCCCTTCATTGGAGGCAAGATTAGAAACTCGTGATTGGATATATGAAATAGGCTTAGTGATCGTATTAATCAAGAAGATACTCAAAGCCAAAGCCACTGATACAATCACTATTCCCAGTATCAACATCCAAATCCCAAGGTCTTCAGTGGACTGATGCAACTGCTTCTCAATCATAAAGGCTGAAGATAAAACTTCTTGCTTTGGGACTTCAATAACTAAAGACCAGACCGCATTTGCCAATTGAATCTTGATTGGACTAGCAACAAAAATAGAGCTGCCAACTTCTTGATAGCCTTTATTCATATGCAAAGATGTTAGTTGCTCAGCAAGTGTACCTTCTAAAATTTCAGAGAGAGGTTTACCCAAACTATTATGATGATGACTAGCACCAGCAACCAAACCAAGTTCACTGAGTAATAGTACCTTTCCTTGTCCCTGATAAAGCTGATTTGAAAGTTCTTGCACTAACCGCTGTAAATTTGGCAAGTTGACATCCACACCAATAATCCCCTTAAATCGTCCATGTTGTGTAATAGGCACGGTCAGTGATGTCATCAGCATTTCATTGTCTTTGGAAATTTCGTATAGATACGGCTCCATAATACATGGCAATTTGCTTTCTTTTGCACATAAATACCATTCAGCCTCACGTATACCATAACGATTAAGCACTTCTGAATATTTTGCTGAAGAGGACATGACGTTATGTTGAGTAATACCCACACTATCCTGAGTAAAATACATTTCAAGTGCGCCACTTCCTAAAACCGAGTGAGCAGCATCATTAGTAAAATGAGCATCTTTTTGATCATAGGCATTTTCTTCAAAATGCACATATACAGAAGAAATATCTGGGCTTGCTTGTAAGGCACCTTTAAGCATTGATTGAATATCACTACGAGCAAGAGGAGCTGTTAATGTCGACTCTAATACACCCACCAATGTATTTGGCACACGATATGCGGAGTTTAAAAACGCAGCAATTTTCTGTGCGTAATAATCTCCTTGAGCAGTCAAGCGGGTATTAATTTCCGATAAAATTACAGATTGTATTTGCTCACTTTGTTTTTTATTTTCATCTTGTAGATGCAACCATGTTGTTATCACGAGCATTGCTATTACTGCCATTATGATCGTAATAACAAAGCACATGAGTTTGTATTTGATTGAGATTTGTCGCATAAATGACCTTGTAATTCTATTTTGACTAACCACAAGTGAGTATAAAAACGCACGAAGAGTGAACTGTTAGAAGTTGATTCTTTAATTTCTAAAATTGATTATGCTACAGAAATATTAAAGATTAATTGACAATAAGTGTTTAAATTGAAATGTGCAAGAATAAATTAATCTAGATTAATTATTAAATTAGAATATAAATATTTAAGAATCAAATGGTGGGGTAAGAAATAAAACTGGGTGCCTACACACCCAGCTAAAAATAAGGGTTTAATCTTCTTCTATTTTGTCTTTGCCTGTCGTCTTATCAGTAGAATCAATTCGGTGATGAATTGCCGACTTAATCAACATATAACCACTGATTGGCGCGGTAATAAGTAAAAACAAAGAAATTAGAATCTCTTTTAAACTAAGCCCATCACCATATTGACTGTAATGTGCCATCGCGGCAAAAAGCAAACATGCCATGCCTAAAGTGGTTGCTTTAGTCGGTCCATGTAGGCGCATGAAAAAGTCTGGCATTTTTACCAAACCGATTGAGCCTACTAGTACCAAAACCCCACCCATTAAGAGCAAAACTGAAATTACAATATCCACTTACATGGCCTCCTATTCAATAATATCGCCACGAAGCAGGTATTTACACACCGCAACCGTACTAACAAAGCCAAGTAAAGCAATTAACAACGCAGCTTCAAAATACAGCGACGTTCCCATATTCATTCCATATAGAATAATTAACGCAATGGTATTAATGTACATGGTATCCAGTGCCAAAATTCTGTCTGGGACTGATGGGCCAACGACTAAGCGCCATAAATTTAACAGTAGTGCTAAACCAATCATGGCGAATACTATTAAGATGATCGTGTCTAACATTCAAAGATCTCCTTTAAAGGCGCCTCATAGCGAGATTTAATGGTATTGATCAACGCCTGCTCATCATCCAGGTCTAATACATGGATAAGTAAGTATTTTTGACAATTTGGGTCTTCACCTTCGACGGTTTCAGGCCAAGGATAAACCTCGGCGCTAACAGTACCCGGCGTGAGTGATACCGTACTTGCCAAAATTGTAATTGGCATGGCTTCATTAAGATCGAGCGGTACCTTCACAAAACCCGGCTTCAGCTTTTTGGTTGGACCAAGAATTTTAATCGCTACTTCGATATTGGCTGTCAATATATCATATAAAACCAGCATTAAATGGCTCAATGCTCTAAATGGCCTGACGACCAGTGGCTGCTTAGTTCTGAATGGATGTGTTATCAATGGAATAACAATCGCCAAAACTAGACCTAAAATAATATGGCCAAGTGCTACAGTGTTGTTCAGCAACAGCCATACAGAAAATAATAACAAGCTCCTAAACGGCGTTGGCAACCATTTATATTTAGCTTCAAGTCTCATTTACTTGCCTCCTAATACATGTTGGATAAGGCCGTAAAAGTTATGTAGCTCAACTGCTGCAAACTGCGCATAGTCCGTTACCGGACCTGCAAAAATGACCATTAGAGGCGATGCCGCCACTAACATTAAAACAGCCACCATTTGAACAGGATGTGCCTTCTCTTCTGTATTCGCTTCACCTTTACCCGTATGATGCCAAAATACGGTACTACCCGCTTTCGAAACCGACACGAGTACTGCCAAGCTCGCTATTAGGTAAATTGGCCAAAACCAATGCCCGTGCGCAGATTCTAGAGTAGATTCTAAAATCCAGACTTTACCAATAAAACCTGACAATGGCGGCATGCCAATAACTGTGACAGCAGCAAAAATAAAGGCACCACCAAGGAACAGTGGTTGTGCAACAGGACGACCCGCTGTTATACGGTCGCTCACTTTGCCTCTTTGCTTACCCACTAGATCAGCAATTAAGAATAAAGCTGCCGAAACCAGCGTAGAATGCACTAAATAATAAATTGCTGCAGCGCTGCTATCTACAGTCTGAGCTGCAACAAGAGCAACCAATGTACCAACAGAAACGACAACTAGGTTCGCAACCATTTTGCGTAAGTCTTGACTTGCAAGCACACCGATTGCACCCATTACAATGGTTGCCAATGCTAGCCACCAAAGCCAATGTTGTGCCATGTGACTCAATTCACCAGCTTGCTCTCCAAAAATCAAAGTATATACACGCATCATTGAGTACACACCGACTTTAGTCATAATGGCGAATAGCGCAGCAACAACGGGCATAGCCGTTGAGTAGGTATTAGGCAGCCATAAATGAAGTGGCAGTAACGCGCCTTTCAATGCGAATACAACAAGCAATAATAGCCCGCCAATTTTCGCCAGATATACATCGTCACCTTGCAACTCCATGACACGAGTTGCCATATCGGCCATATTTAATGTGCCCAAAGTCCCGTATAAGATACCTAGCGCAATTAAGAACACAGACGACCCTACAAGGTTTAAAATGACATACTGCAGTGCCGCACGGGTATTGCGTTTATCTCCACCGTGCATCAGTAACGAATAAGACGCAATCAACAGTACTTCAAAGAATACGAATAAGTTAAATGCATCCCCAGTTAAGAAAGCACCATTCACACCTAAAATTAAAAAATGTAACAGGGGGTGGAAAAAACTACCTTCTTCATCATCGCCAGCACAGCTATACAAAGCACAAACTAAACCTAAAAATGATGTGAGCGATACCAACAACGTTGAAATCGGATCTGCAATTAGTACTATGCCAAATGGCGCAGACCAATCACCAATAGCGTACACTTGCGTACTGTTTGCTTTTACATAAGCCAGTAAGGACACGGATACCACCGTCGTTATCAAGCCCATAAAAACAGATACATAACGTCTAATTTTTAGGTTTTTCCCGCACGGCGGCATCAGCATAAGCACCGCCGCCAACATAGGCAGTAACACAGGTAAAGAAGTTAAATGTTGACTCATGCTTTACCCTGCTCCTTCACCTGACGAGAATTCGTTTTTGATTTATCAGGTACTACCCCATTGACGTGATCATTACCCAAATCAGCACGACCACGAATCGCTAAAATCACCACAAACGCAGTCATAGCAAAGCCAATTACAATGGCTGTTAACACTAACGCTTGTGGCAACGGATCTGCGTAACTTTCACTGTAACCAAGTACAGCGGCTTGGTTCATTGACAAACGTCCTGACGCAAACAAAAACAAGTTAACTGCGTACGAGAGCATGGTTAAACCAAGTACTACCGGAAACGTTCTTGCACGTAAAATCAAAAATACACCGCAAGCCACTAAAAGGCCCACGCATGAAGAATACAAAAGCTCCATTAAATATTCACCTCTTCTTTGGGTGCATTTGCAGTCACTTTACCAAGACTTGCTAGTATCATCAGCGTTGCGCCTACAACGGTGATGTAAACACCTAAATCAAATACTAATGCACTGGCAAGCTCAATCTCACCAATCAATGGAATATCAAAATAATCAAACCACGTAGTCAAGAAAGGTCGTCCAAATACCCAACTACCTAAACCTGATAACATCGCTATCGCAATACCTGACGCGATAATCTTTCTGTAGTTCAATGTAAATCGTTCTGCTATCCAATTTGAGCCATGTGCGATATATTGCAAAATAAAGGCAATTGCTGTGACTAGGCCTGCGATAAAGCCACCGCCAGGTAGATTGTGTCCTCTTAAGAAAATGTAGAACGACACTAATAATGCAAGCGGTAACAAGCTTTGTGAAATAGAAGCTAACAGAAGCGGATAACGCTCTTTCGCCCACGGCCTACCTTCAGAGTCACTGCCCGGCATAAACAGCGGTAAATGAATAATCAGTTTGTATATACCTAGCGCTGCAATACCCAAGACAACGATTTCTCCAAGCGTATCAAAGCCCCTAAAATCAACAAGGATAACGTTAACAACATTCGTACCACCGCCGCCTGTTTTTGCATTAGCAACGAAGAAATCAGAGATCGAGGTCAAAGGTCGTGTGATCAGGGCATAACAAATACTACCAATGATGACACCTATCGCAGATGCAATACCCAAGTCTCTTAACGTTCTAATCGAGCTAGACTCTTTTGGTGTCTTCTGCGGTAAGAAGAACAACGCGAGCATCAATAGAATAATGGTAACAACTTCGACCGTTAACTGTGTTAACGCTAGATCTGGTGCAGAGAAACGCGTAAATGCAACAGATACCATCAGACCCACGACAGATATCATTAACAACGCAACCATACGCGTACGATGCCAAATAACGGTGCCAATCGCACCAATCATTAATAAACCCGCGCCAATGCCATTGTGGATATCAACAGGCGTTAAGGCGTTTTCACCAACTAACTGGCTCATCTCAAATAATGGCCAACCTGCACTGACAAGCACAACCAACAGCATCAACATCAAATAACGCTGTAATGAACCATTCTCGATAGCACTGATTTTATTCTGACTCCAAGTCACTACAGAGTGCATGGTCTTCTCAAAACCTTTTTTGGCATTAATCGGTGGTAGAGATGCTTGGAATTGGAATAGGTATTTGCGCTGAGTATATATCAGTAAACCACCACAAACAGCAATTGCACTCATTAGCAGAGGTAAATTCAAGCCGTGCCAAATTGCGATGTAGAACTCCGGTGGCTCGCCACCTAAAACAGCGCCAGAAGCCAGTCTTAAAATTCCGTCGACAATAAAGTTCGGGAACATGCCCACAATCAAACACAGCGCCACCAAAATCTCAATAGGTACTCGCATATAACGCGGTGCTTCATGAGGCTCTTTTGGTAAATCAACCGGATCGCCATTAAAGAAAACATCGTGAATGAATCGCGCAGAATAAGCCACAGAGAAAGCAGCAGCAATAGTTGCTAAAATAGGGATAAGCCATGACATTGAACCCAGTAACTGCTGATGCAATGTTTCTGCAAAAAACATTTCTTTAGACAAGAAACCGTTTAACAACGGAACACCGGCCATCGATGCAGCTGCAACCATCGCCAATGTAGCGGTATAAGGCATAAAGCGCCACATACCATTGAGCTTACGCATGTCTCGGGTGCCTGTTTCATGATCAATGATACCGGTCGCCATGAAAAGCGACGCCTTAAACGTAGCATGGTTGATGATATGGAAAATAGCCGCGACAGTAGCAAGCTCTGTATCCAAGCCCAGTAACAAGGTAATGAGACCAAGGTGACTGATAGTCGAAAATGCCAGTAGCCCCTTTAAGTCATGTTTAAATAAAGCGATATACGCACCGACAAGCAGCGTTATCAAACCTGTCAGGCCCACTAAAATAAACCAAATTTCTGTTCCCGCCAAAGCTGGGTAAAAACGTGCAAGTAAGAAAATACCCGCTTTAACCATAGTTGCCGAGTGTAAGTAAGCACTTACAGGAGTTGGCGCAGCCATAGCGTGCGGTAGCCAGAAGTGGAAAGGAAATTGAGCTGATTTAGTAAATGCACCCAATAACACCAACACCAAAGCAACTTCGTAAAGATCGTGTGATTGAATTAACTCTCGGCTAGCAAGAATAATATCTAAATCATAACTGCCAACAATATTGCCAAGTAATAGTAAGCCAGCAAGTAACGCTAACCCACCGCCACCGGTGATAGCCAGCGCCATTTTTGCGCCTTTACGCGCTTCAGATTTGTGCCACCAGTAACTGATCAACAAGAATGAGCTAATACTGGTCAACTCCCAGAATACCCAAAGCTGCAGTACATTGTTAGACATCACAATACCAAGCATCGCTGTCATGAATAACATCAAGTACGCATAAAGCTTGGGCATTGAATCATTTTCACTCAGGTAATAACGTGCATAAAAAATAACTAATATGCCAATTCCTAAGATCATAAATACAAATAGCAGTGCCAAACCATCTAAACGGAAAGACACATCCAGATCGAGTATTGGTACCCAATCTAACGTTGCGCGAACAGCTTCCCCAGCAAACACTGCGGGAGCTAAATCAATGGCTAATAAAAGAGCCACAGTAGGAGCAATCAAGGTGATTGCAGTAGACTGATTGCGAGAGAGCTTACCTGTTAATGAAGAAAGTAAACTACCTAACAAGGATATCAATGGTATCCAAAGCAAAGTCATAAAGAAGCCTTATATCTTCGATGCCGTTCATCACTATTAAATGCACGTTATGATTACGTCATGGCGATCGTGTTCTGTTTATTTTTTACGTGCATTTTTATCACACATAACGTCTACCAGTTATACTTTATTAGTGTTTGACTTGTCTAGAGTTTCACGTACTGGCTGTGCAAATTGTAGACAAGATTAACAAACAATTCAGATCCTGTTCATAAAAGGTACGCTCATTTAACCCAGTTCAACGTGTAGCACTTAGCTCATTCAGGTAAACTTGATAATCACTAGGTCCTAATAAAGTTTTATCTAGAGACTTTAACCATAATCCTAAATATTGGTTTGACAAGTGGATTTCATGATATTCCATCTTTGATGCTGCGTACTGTGGTTTATAGGATTGAAGCAGGCCAAATTTACACGTATCACTTTGATACCAACCTGATGGTGCAGTTTTTCCCACATATAAATTAGGAGCTTTAAACCCCTGAGTTTTACAGAGCCAATTAGCTTTGCTGACAGGTACGGGATATTCATCTTCAAAATGAGCAAAATGCATCAGTTCATGGATAAACAGTTCAAGCTCACTTTTGTGATGCAAACGCATGACGCCATTGTACACGTTAGCTAAACCTTGCTCTTCCGTCATAATCACCAAATGCCTTGCCTGTAATACCGCACTTTTTTGTACCAACGGCTTGATATCACATTGAATGAATACTGATGCATGACTGTTGCACTGTGTTATATCGCCGATATAAAGCGGCTCTGATAAGCAATAGGGTAAAACATCGGATAGCACACTTTGAGCGTACTGAGCCTTCAGCCGCTTAAGTTGCTCAAGCCCACTCAAGGTTTCTGCTAATAACAAGATTGTATGCTCACAATCATTTGCTCGCATTTGCTCATCCAATATTGAGAATCCCATGTGCCTAATACTGTCTCTATTTAATACATCAACAGCACGGCCTAACCCCATTGCACTAATAGAAGCATACGGTTCTATATGCCCAACTCGCGCTTGCACTCGTTCCATGGCATGAAAGCGTTTTTTTTCCTGCAATAATGCCAGCAAGCGGGTGTGTGAAGAAGTCGGTGCTTTGCGCCAATATTGTTCAAACAACAACCAGGCCTGCTCGTTTCTGCCAAGCCCAAATAACCGAATACTCCACTCAAAAGCAAAAGCCGCGTAACCTGAGCGACGTAACGTTAAAACTTGCTTATCGCTGAGCCGCTCAGGTATCTTCGTCAGTGTCAAATAGGCTTGGCTCAACGGGTTGTATGCTTGAGCAGCTTGGGCTACCAAATGAGGGAGTTGGGTGATAATCGATTCGTGTCGAAATAACGTTTGCTGACTGCTACTTGGCACAGCCAGCAAAATAAAGGCAATGCCAGTAAGATACTGACGAAACATCATTTAGCTGGTGCTGGCTCGCAACAAGGCTTCTCTGAGTAAGCGCAGCTCTAACTTAGCATATTTATGCTCGACAAACTCATATACGTTAGTGGCTAACGTTAGCCTAAAATACTCTGCCGCCTGTATAAAGCGCCCTGCACTGAGGTGTATTTTAGCGATATAAAAGTATGCTTCACAAAGTCTTTGAGCATACTCCTCTTGTGACTGAGCACCTATTGCAATCCCTGCAAGAAACTGTTCTTCACTTAATTGATTTAGATAAAACTGTACGATTTGGGTGGACCAAGTATCCTTATCCAGTTGCAAACTATTTTGATTTAACTGCGTCTTTGCAGCAACAGGATCTAGTGCACTGTGGGCTATATACAGCCATAGCATTCTGTAGGCATCATCCGGCGCGCTGGATAAGAAACGCTCGAAATCATCTACCGCAAGTTCCGCTCTTCCGCCATAATAAAGGGCAATACCACGATTTAAATACGCATACTCATAGCTGGAATCAAGCTCTAGCACTGAGTCAAAGCTTTCGTACGCCTCTGTGAATTCTTGGCGCAAGGTGTGATGTATTCCCAAAAAATTATAGGTTTCAGCTAAATCCGGCTTCAATTTCAAAGCGCGGTTAAAGTCAACTTGCGCTAGCTGAGGCAAGCCTAAGCTATCATATAGTTTACCACGAATGTGGTACAACTCGGCTCTTTGGTTGCGAGTCAATTCTGCACTGTTTAATAACTCACTGTATCTAGCCACTTCAATTTGAGCTCGAGGATCTGGCTGTAAGGGCTCAGTAAATGGTACTGGTAACACTGATTGTAGCATTTCTTGAACGCTATCTTGCTGTGAACTCTGACAGCCCATTAAGCTCAATCCTAGCAGTGGTAATAATAAAAATCTCAAGGTATATCCCTCTTTGGGCCAGATAATTGATTGTGTCAGCCATTAAAACACAAAAAAAGGGGCCATTCAGCCCCTTTTAACGAAACTTATTGTTTCTTTACAAAAAATTACTCACCTTTTGGCGCTTGCTCTGCAGCAGGCTCCGAAGGCTCAAGCGCTTCTTTGATGCTCAGGCGTACACGGCCTTGACGATCAACTTCTAGCACTTTTACTTTAACTTCTTGACCTACCTTCAGGTGATCAGACACGTTATTAACACGCTCTTTGCTGATTTGAGAAATATGTACAAGGCCATCTTTACCCGGTAGTACATTTACAAACGCACCAAAGTCAACGATGCGGTTTACTTTACCGTTGTAGATAGTGCCAACTTCTAGCTCAGCTGTTAGTGCTTCAATACGTGCAATCGCTTCTTTAGCGCTATTACCGTTGGTTGCAGCAATCTTAACAGTACCGTCATCTTCGATTTCGATCGTTGTGTCAGTTTCTTCAGTTAGCTGACGGATTGTTGCACCACCTTTACCGATTACGTCTGCAATCTTCTTCGGTGGAATGTTCATCGTGTAAATACGCGGAGCGAATTCAGAAAGTTCTTGTGAAGGCGCAGCAATTGCTTGATCCATCACACTAAGGATGTGCATACGCGCCGCTTTAGCTTGGCTAAGTGCGATTTGCATGATTTCTTTAGTGATGCCTTCAATCTTGATATCCATCTGAAGTGCAGTAACACCAGCGCTGCTACCTGCTACTTTAAAGTCCATGTCACCTAGGTGGTCTTCATCACCTAAGATATCTGAAAGAACAACGAACTCTTCGCCTTCTTTAACTAGACCCATTGCGATACCAGCAACAGAAGCTTTAACAGGCACACCTGCGTCCATCAGAGCCAAAGAAGTACCACATACAGATGCCATTGAAGATGAACCATTTGACTCAGTGATTTCAGATACAACACGTACTGAGTAAGGGAATTCTTCTAAGCTTGGCATTACCGCTTGAACACCACGCTTTGCAAGGTTACCGTGGCCGATTTCACGACGCTTTGGAGAACCGATGAAACCAGTTTCACCTACACAGAATGGAGGGAAGTTATAGTGAAGCATGAAGTGATGCTTATGCGTACCAACTAGATCATCCATCATCTGTGCATCACGTTCAGTACCTAAAGTAGCAGTTACTAATGCCTGAGTTTCACCACGTGTGAAAATTGATGAACCGTGTGTACGTGGAAGTACACCAGTCATTACGTCAAGTGCACGTACCATATCTGGTTCACGACCATCGATACGTTTCTCACCTGCAATGATACGACCACGAACAATTTTCTTCTCTAGAGAGCTGAATAGCTTACCAACTTCTTGTTCGTCTAGTTCTTCGCCTTCAGCAAGCTCAGCAGTTAGTTTTTCAAATACTTCTGCTTTTGCTTCAGATAGCGATTCTTTACGTGCTACTTTGTCAGTAATAAGGTAAGCCGTGCCTACTTTTTCTTCTGCAATTGCAGCGACTTTGTCTGCTAGTGCAACGTTTTTCTCAGGTGCAGTCCAATCCCAAGCAGGTTTACCAGCATCAGCTTTGAACTCTTCAATTGCTTTGATGATAGCTTGAGACTGATCGTGACCGTATACAACAGCACCTAGCATCTCTTCTTCAGTTAAGATTTCAGCTTCTGATTCAACCATCAGTACTGCATTTTCAGTACCCGCTACCACTAGATCTAGCTTGCTTTCAGCTAACTCAGTTACAGTTGGGTTAAGTACGTATTGACCATTGATGTAACCAACACGCGCTGCACCGATAGGACCATTGAATGGTACACCAGAAATTGCTAGTGCTGCAGAAGTACCGATCAACGCAACCATATCAGGCTGGATTTCTGGATCAGATGAAACAACTGTCGCGATAACTTGTACTTCGTTCACGAAACCGTCTGGGAATAGTGGACGAATTGGACGGTCAATTAGACGTGCTGTTAGTGTTTCTGAATCAGAAGGACGACCTTCACGCTTCAAGAAACCACCAGGGATACGGCCAGCTGCGTACATTTTTTCTTGGTAGTTAACCGTAAGAGGGAAGAAGTCCTGACCAGGCGCTGCTTCACGCTTACCAACAACAGTCACTAGTACTGATGTGTCACCGATGCTTGCTAAAACCGCACCGTCAGCCTGACGTGCGATTGCACCTGTTTCCAGAGTCACTGTGTGTTGACCTAACTGGAATTCTTTAATTATTGCTTGCACAAAAATATTCCTTAAAAAATATATTAAAACGCCAACAACAACCAATTACAGTCTTAAATAGAACAGCCAAAATTACTGGCTACTCATAGAGTTCTACTTAAGCACTACAATTGGCAGAAGTATCGGCGCTTGCTCAGCACTATGCATGAGCGAGGGTAAGTATACTGCTAGTACACGCACAAAAAAAGGGGCGAATTCGCCCCTTTTGTATTGTCGGATAAAAATCCAACAATTCATCAAATTCTTAGCGACGTAGGCCAAGCTCTTTGATCAACGCAGCGTAACGCTCAACGTTCTTACCTTTAAGGTAGTCAAGAAGGTTACGACGTTGGCTAACTTTACGTAGTAGACCACGACGAGAGTGGAAGTCGTGTTTGTGGTCAGCAAAGTGGCCTTGTAGTTTGTTGATATCAGCAGTTAGAAGTGCAACTTGAACTTCTGGAGAACCAGTGTCGCCTTCTGCGCGTGCGAATTTTGCTACGATTTCTGCTTTTTCTTTGTTGCTTAGTGACATAATAAACTCCAATTTAAATAAATTTAATGCTTTAGCCGATCACTAATTCAGCCAAAGCGACAAAGCGGCGGCATTGTATCAGTAATTAATGCCGCTGACAAAATTATTGTGCACTTGAAAGTGCTCTTTTTGCCTTTAGATGGCCATGTTTGTTACGCTCACCAATACCGATAAACGTCTCTTCAGCCATCACCTTAATAACCCCCTCAGGTACTTCCCCAACAACCACTGTCTGTCCGTGGCTAAAAGCAATACCTTGCTCTTTGGTTAGAGTAATCGTCGGTAAATCGACCAGAGCGGTATCCATCGGAAGTAATAAATCATCAATGTAAGTAGATGGCTCAACACCTTCTGCTTTAGCTTGTTGTAACTTTTCTTCTAGCGCTTCGATGGTGATCATCTTTTCGGCTGGATAGTGACCAACGCCACTGCGATGCAACATGATAACATGGGCACCACACCCTAGCTTCTCACCTAAATCATCAACGATGGTACGAATATAAGTACCTTTTGAGACATGCACTGTCATCTGGATCTGCTGACGCTCAACGTCATATTCATCCAGTGTAATACTATATACGTTTATTTTGCGACATTTGCGCGGCACTTCAATGCCTTCACGTGCATACTTATATAAAGGCTGGCCTTGGTATTTAAGTGCAGAATACATCGATGGATATTGGTCCGACTCACCTAAAAAGCTCGCAACTTCCTGCTCTAACTGCTGTTGCGTAATTTCAACCGGACGAGTTTCAACAATTTCGCCATCAGAATCCGATGTAGTTGTACGCTCACCTAATTGTGCACGAACAACGTAGGTTTTATCAGTATCCAATAAAAACTGCGTAAACTTTGTTGCTTCACCAAAGCAGATAGGAAGCATTCCAGTTGCAAGCGGGTCTAACGCACCAGTGTGACCTGCTTTTTGTGCAAAGTAGATACCTTTAGCCTGTTGCAAAGCTTTGTTGGATGAGATCCCTTGTGGCTTGTGTAAAAGTACAATGCCATCAACTGGGCGACCTTTACTACGACGGGCCATTACTCTTCACCACCTTCAGCTGAATCATTATCTTCACCGCGCTTTTCTTTATCAGTGCGGATCACTTCATCAACCAAGTTAGAAATACGCATACCTTCCATTAGTGAGTTATCAAGTACAAATCTTAACTCTGGCATAATACGGGCGCGGATACGTTTACCAAGCAATGAACGGATATAGCCCGTTGCATCATTCAGAATTGTTAGGTTTTGCTTAGTATCCTCATCGCTTTTACTGCTTAAAACAGTTACAAAGATTTTTGCGTAGGATAAATCACGAGATACTTCAACTGCTGATACAGTCACCATACCTAATCTTGGATCTTTTATTTCTCGTTGCAAAATAACCGCAATTTCTTTTTGAATTTGCTGTGCAACGCGATCTGTACGAGAAAATTCTCTCATTGTCACCACTTAATTTAAACTATTGATTTTTATAATATAAAAACCCAAAAAACACAAACACAAATGGGGGCGAATGCCCCCATTTCAAGGTTTAGACCCTGTGAGAATTACAGTGAACGCTGTACTTCAACAGTTTCGAATACCTCAATTTGATCGCCAACTTTAACGTCGTTGTAGTTCTTAACGCCGATACCACATTCCATACCGTTACGAACTTCTTGTACGTCATCTTTAAAGCGACGAAGTGACTCAAGCTCACCTTCGTAGATAACCACGTTTTCACGTAGTACACGAATTGGCGCGCTACGCTTAACGATACCTTCAGTTACCATACAACCAGCAACAGCACCAATCTTAGGCGACTTGAACACGTCACGTACTTCAGCAAGACCAATGATCTCTTGTTTGAATTCAGGCGCAAGCATACCTGCCATTGCTTGTTTCACTTCTTCGATCAGGTCGTAAATAACGCTGTAGTAACGAAGGTCAAGGTTTTCAGCTTCAATTACTTTACGCGCAGATGCATCAGCACGTACGTTGAAACCAACGATGATAGCATTTGAAGCCGCTGCAAGTGTTGCATCAGTTTCAGTGATACCACCTACACCGCTACCTACAATCTTCACTTTTACTTCGTCTGTAGACAACTTAGTTAGTGAATCAGAAATTGCTTCAATTGAACCTTGAACGTCTGCTTTAAGTACAACGTTAACTTCAGAGATATCGCCGTCAGTCATGTTAGTGAACATGTTTTCAAGCTTCGCTTTCTGCTGACGTGCAAGCTTCACTTCACGGAACTTGCCTTGACGATATAGAGCAACTTCACGTGCTTTACGCTCGTCTTTAACAACCGTTGCTTCATCACCTGCCGCAGGTACACCTGAAAGACCTAAGATCTCTACAGGGATTGAAGGGCCAGCTTGTGAAATTTCTTTGCCGTTTTCGTCTCTCATTGCACGAACACGACCGTACTCAAGACCACAAAGAACGATGTTACCTTGCTCAAGCGTACCGCCCTGTACAAGTACAGTAGCAACTGGACCACGACCTTTATCTAGACGAGATTCAATTACAACACCTTGTGCCATGCCTTCTTGAGGCGCTGTAAGCTCTAATAGCTCAGCTTGCATCAAGATCGCTTCAAGTAAGTCGTCAATACCTAGACCTGTTTTCGCTGAGATATGAACAAACTGCGTGTCACCACCCCACTCTTCTGGAATAACATCCAATTGAGCAAGTTCGTTTTTAACACGATCAGGGTCAATGCCCTCTTTATCCATTTTATTTACAGCGATGATAAGCGGTACTTCAGCAGCTTTTGCGTGCTGTACAGCTTCTTTAGTCTGCGGCATTACACCATCATCAGCAGCTACAACTAGTACAACGATATCCGTTGCTTTTGCACCACGTGCACGCATTGATGTAAACGCTGCGTGTCCCGGAGTATCAAGGAACGTGATCATGTTGCCGTCAGTTTCAACATGGTATGCACCAATGTGCTGTGTGATACCGCCCGCTTCGCCATCGGCTACTTTCGCTTTACGAATATAATCTAGCGTTGATGTCTTACCATGGTCAACGTGACCCATTACAGTAACAACCGGTGCACGTGGACCAACACTTTCGTTGTCACTGCGGTCATTAAGTACTTTCTCTTCAAGTTCATTCTCTTTAACAAGAACAACTTTATGACCCATTTCCTCTGCAACATACTGTGCAGTTTCTTGGTCAATAACCTGGTTAATCGTTACCATTTCACCAAGCTTCATCAGTGTTTTAACTACTTCAGCACCTTTCACAGCCATGCGTGATGCAAGCTCAGATACGGTGATTGTTTCACTGATGCGCACTTCTTGTTTAACTTCTGCCGCAGGCTTTTGGAAACCGTGCTGAAGAGAAGTAGGCGCTTTAAGCTTGCCTTTTTTACCACGTGACTGTGCGTTATTTTCGCCTTTAGCCTGTGGCTTTTTCTTTTTCTTACGACGTGCACTTTTTTCTTCACGTGCATCAGATTCATCTTCTGCTTCACGTGCGTATGTAGAAGTCGTCATGTGGTGATCTGCAGAAGCTTCGCGACGTTTGCGCTCTTCTTCTTCAGCTTTCCAGCGTGCTTCATTCTCTTCCGCTAGACGACGAGCTTCTTCTGCTTGACGTTTTGCTTCTTCTTCAGCTTTTTTCACAGCTGCTGCTTCTGCTTCTGTACGAAGACGTTCTGCTTCGATTTTCTCTTGCTCTTGTTGGGCGCTATCCACTTCTTTACTCTGCTGTTCTTTCGCTTGACGTTCTGCTTCTGCTTTACGTTTGGCTTCTTCTTTAGCTTTGCGCTCAGCTTCCTCTTTGGCTTTTCGCTCTGCCTCCTGTTGGGCGTTGCGTTCAGCTTCTTCTTTCGCTCGTTGCTCAGCTTCTTGTTGAGCTTTCAATTCTGCTTCTTTGCGCGCAGCTTCCTCTGCAGCTAAGCGTTCTTGCTCTTTTTGCTGCTCGATTGCGCTCTTTTTAACGTAAGTGCGCTTTTTACGTACTTCTACCTGAACCGATTTAGCTTTACCAGTCGAACCAGTAACACTTAATGTACTCTTGCTTTTACGCTGAAGAGTCATGCGCTCAGGGCCGTCTGAACCTGTACCACCATGTTGCTTGCTCAAGTGATCAAGTAACTTGGCTTTTTCAGATTCACTTACCTGATCGCCTTTGGCTTTGGTGATCCCTGCATCTGTTAACTGCTGTAGTAATTTATCGACAGTTGTACCAATGTTCTCGGCTAGTTTCTCTATGCTCACTTCTGCCATGCTATGCGTTACCTCCCGTTAATAAACTACTCTTCACTAAACCAGCAAATGTTACGTGCAGCCATAATAAAGTCGCCCGCTTGCTGTTCAGATAATTCAGTGATCTCAACTAATTCGTCGATACCCTGTTCTGCTAAATCTTCAAGGGTGATAACGCCTTTGCTCGCCATCACAAACGCTAAGTGACGATCTAAACCTTCAAGGTCTAGTAAGTCTTGAGCAGGCTCAGCACCTTCCAAAGACTCTTCATCACGAAGTGCTTTAGTTGTTAAAGCATCTTTTGCACGTTTACGTAACTCTTCAACTGTGTCTTCGTCTAATCCCTGAATTTCAAGGAATTCAGCAACTGGAACATATGCAACTTCTTCAAGTGTTGAGAAGCCTTCGTTGATTAAGAACTCTGCAAAGTCGTCATCAATATCTAAATTGTCCGTAAATAAACTGATCAGTTTGTCAGATTCTTCTGCGTTTTTACGCTCCATATCTTCAACTGTCATTACGTTCAATTCCCAACCAGTTAACTGGCTAGCAAGACGAACGTTTTGTCCGTTACGACCAATTGCCTGTGCTAGGTTGTCTGCTTCAACGGCGATTTCCATCGTGCGAGAATCTTCATCCATCACAATAGAAGCAACTTCTGCTGGCGCCATCGCATTAATGACAAACTGAGCTGGGTTGTCGTCATATAATACTATATCAACACGCTCTCCGCCTAGCTCTGTAGAAACGGCCTGTACACGTGCACCACGCATACCTACACACGCACCTACAGGGTCTATACGCTTATCATTTGATTTAACAGCAATTTTTGCACGTGAACCAGGATCACGAGCAGCACCTTTAAGCTCGATCATCTCTTCACCAATTTCAGGTACCTCGATGCGGAATAATTCCATTAGCATCTCTGGCTTAGAACGTGTTACAAATAACTGCGCACCACGTGCTTCAGGCTTTACTTCATAAAGTAAACCACGAACACGGTCACCTGGACGGAAGCTTTCACGTGGTAACATATCTTCGCGGTAGATAACAGCTTCAGCGTTGTTACCAAGATCAATCACAACAGTATCTCGTGACGCCTTTTTAACTACACCTGTAACCAACTCACCCTTTTGATCTTTATATGCATCAACCACTAAAGCACGCTCAGCCTCACGTACTTTTTGTACGATTACTTGCTTCGCCATCTGAGTTGTAATGCGGTCAAATTGAATAGATTCAATTTGCTCTTCTACATAATCACCAAGTTGTAATTCTGGCTCTTCTACTTGAGCTGCTTCAATAGTAATTTCAGAATATGGATTTTCTAATGAACCATCTTCTAGCGGCTCTGCTACCTGCCAACGACGGAATGTGTCATATTCACCCGTTTTTCTATCGATAGAAACACGTACTTCAATTTCACCGTCATGTTTTTTCTTTGTGGCAGTCGCCAGTGCGAACTCTAACGCCTCAAAAATTTTCTCTCTTGGGACTGCTTTTTCATTGGATACAGCTTCTGCAACCAACAAGATCTCTTTTGCCATAGGTTTTGCCTCGCTTGCCCTGGTCCTTCGCACTTAATCTTAAAATTTGGCGATGATATTAGCTCTTTCGACGTTACTAAGCATAATGTGATGCTCTTGTCCGTCGACAGTCAGCGTGATCATATCGCCTTTAACTGCTACCAGATCGCCTTTAAAATTACGGCGACCATCTTGTGGAAGTTTAGTGCGCAAACGCACCTCTTCACCTTGCGCGTCCTCATAATGAGCTTGTTTGAATAATGGTCTATCCACACCCGGTGAAGACACTTCTAAGTTATATTCATTTGTAATGGGATCTTCTACATCCATAATCGCACTAATTTGGCGACTTACTTCTGCACAATCGTCAACATTAATACCATTCTCATGTTCAATGTACACTCTAAGTGTAGAATGACGACCCGCTTGCACAAACTCTAGACCGAGTAGCTCAAAACCGCATGCTTCAACAGCCGGCTCTAGCATTACGGTTAAATCTTGCTCGAGTTTTGACACAAATTACCTCCATACAAACAAAAAAAGGGCTCATGGCCCCATCAATTCAGCTGCATGTTCTTGGGCCTAAATTGCTAATATCTAGCACCAGACACAACAACGCCCCGAACCAAGCGGGGCGTCACACCAAAAACAAACTGTGTGGCCAAAGGCCGTGCTTGGTTGCGGACTGTACCAGCCTAAATTAAGCTTGCGCTTAAACGCAAAACGCGCATTACCATGAATGCGCGACCTTTAAGAAATATCAAATTTCTTAATATTGGTTGCGGGAGCCGGATTTGAACCGACGACCTTCGGGTTATGAGCCCGACGAGCTACCAGGCTGCTCCATCCCGCGTCCACATGCAGCAGTATGCTGCTCAATTGGCGTGTATTATAGAGATTGTTCCATTAATACGCAACAGCTAACTAGATAAAATAGACAGCGCTACACAATCCTCTATTAAATCCATTAGTTCTTTAACAATCATTAACATACAGCACTTGTACCCGTTTTGGTTTTCTCTATACTGCACATTTCTTACAATTAGGAGACAATAATATGAATAAAAGGTCATTCCAAGCAACAATTGCTGCGCTATCTACTTTAGTTTTTAGTGGTGTCGCAATCGCAAATTCATGTGCAAGTGCAGGCCCTCAAACACCACGCGATATAGATAACCTTGAAGGCGAAAATAAGCGTATCTTCAGTCTTGCACCTCCTTCATCACAGATGAACCTGTGTAATATTCACTTTCATAAAAATGCAGAACACAAAGCAAAAGATTTCTCAGTATTTGCAGGCGACAATAAATACGGCGGCTATCAGTGTAATGCAACGTCTAGCCTAACTGCAGCTGAATTAAAAGCACCAAAAGGTAAAGTATGTAAAAATGTTAAGCCTGGTGACACCATCGAAGTACATTGGGCACATAGTTCGTGTGATGTGAAGCCTGGTAAAGGGCTTGGCGCCTGCCTTAATGACCAATGCGCCAATCCAGATCTACGTGTAGAAACGCAAGTTTTCCTCGTTGTAAATGACGAAGATGCATTGGACTTCAATGATTTAAGCTATGATGGAAACGTTGTGAATGGCTATCATCAACCAAAGCATATTCCTAACACAACAGGTAAACCGGTCGAGTTTCTAGGCTCTACAACAGGACCTAGTTACAATGATAAGCAGTGCTCACCTCTACAAGTGACTTGGAGCGTTCGTCCAGCTTGTGCCAAAGTTGACATAAATAGTTTGGCACAGTGGTGCGAAGACAATGTGTTTGAAGAAGATCACGCTCACGGTGTTAGACAGCTAGTTACAGATCCTAAACTACTATCACCTATCAAGTAATTGAATACATTAATGCAGAAATAAACTCTTTTTATTTCTGCATTATTTACAATTAAGTTTGCAATCATAAAAGTCTCATGCCTATACTTGGGATTGATGCGGTTTTTTTATACAACATTTCGAGTCGCATCGTAGGCAGTTACCCAAGTTTATTTTGTTTTGTTTGTTGTATCAGATTAAGTGATGGCGAAACAGATTTGATTAAAAACTTGAGCACGGATCCGCTCTGATCGTAATTGGAGCGATTATGAGTATTTCACCTTATCAATATCAACTTTTGAGTCAGTCTTTTGCGACTATCAAGCCAAACTTTCACTGCTTCTGTGTGAGTTTCAACCATCGTCTGAAAATGCACCCAATGTCGATGGTCATTCCCGACGGTGAATCGCAAATTCTAACCATCGAATACCAACTACGAGCGTTTATTCAACAAAGCCTGATACGCATGGCGAATCAGCAAGAGTTATGCCGTTATATTATTGAAAATATAACCACAATTAAAGCGCTCCGTCCCTCGGCCTGCGATATAAGAATACTGTGCAACTGTTTTTTAGATACGCTTAAAGTTCACTTGGGTAAACAGTTTACATTAGCGGTAAGAAATGCATGGAAGCGTGCTTTACATATTGTCGCAAACGTACTCAAGGCCGAGCTATTTGGCATGTCAAATATTGTTTACTTAGACCAAATTAGACAAAAAAAACAAATTGGTCACTCTTGAAGTAAAGATGACAATTTAACACATAATCAGTAGACTGACCCTAAATTAGGTTAATTAGGTGAGTTTATGAAACGTATCGCTATTTTATTGGGTTTAAGTGCATTTTTTACCACAGGCTGTGATGTATTTGAGAACTCCAAAGCCCAAATTGAAGCGCAGTACTTAGCTGAGAATCAAGAGCTACAAGCCGTTATCGAGCAGATCCGTGAACAAGGGCTAGAAGCCATGGCCAAAAGCGCACAAGCAGGCACCATGGCAAGCTGTGTTGCAAGCAAACTTGATGGCGATCCGATGGGCGCATTAGTTGAAGTAGAAGGTGCGCTTCAAGACGGCGCTAGCGTAGCTGAGTTGGCAAATTCAATTGCCAGCTTAACAGAGCAGGAAATTAGCTTAGAAAGTATACCTGAGTTATTAAAAGCGGGCGCTGAAACCGTCACCTATTTGAAAACACTATTGTCAACATATGATTTAGCAGAACTGCAAACGCAGTTCAGTACAATGCTTGAGCAAGGGCAAACTAAAACCGAAGATATCGGTACGCACCTGCGTGGTTTGATCGAACAATGTAACTAACACTATTGCCGGTCATGCCTCGTAAATGCATGACCGTTCTTCCTACTAAAACAGTCTCCAACGACGTTTTTTAGTGCGTACCTTATGGACCCAGTTGACTTCTATCGTTGTCACAGCGAGAACATCACTGCGTGCCTTAGCTATCAATTCATAGCTAACACTTTCAATAGAGCCAAAATTAAGTGTATATGAAAAGCTATCAGTATTAGCCCAACACTGCAAAATGCGTTTAGATTCACTTTCTCTAAGGCAATAATCACCTGCTGTTGGTGCCGATATATCGAAAACAACATCAGCATAACAGGTACGTCCTTGGTTCAGTGCAACACATTTTGTAGGTGATGCATTCAATATTCCTTTATGTTTATCATTAGCAGTAGATTCTGTTGCCAGAGTTGCTAATGAAGCCCAAATTACCCAAGTGAATCTAAAATACATACTTCACTCCAGTAAAAAATACTCGGGCATAATTCGAGTCCACTAACGGACTACTCTTCACGCCTCCAGAGCCAATCAATACTGAAGCGCCAGCACTGTAAACCCAATCTTGTGCAATAGGATAGTTAACCTGTGTTTGGACAAAAACTGTCGCGCCATCACCTGCGGTAAAACCATACAAATAATCATTGACCTCAGACGGCGATACCCCATAAAAATAATTATTGAAGTTTTGTGAGTAGTAATTAGCGCCAAAGTTTAACCAAAGATCCCAATTACGAAGTTCAAAGTTACGCGTTGCTTCGATATGGAAAACCCAGCCATTGGAGTCACCGAATACATCATAGACCAATTCTGCTACAGCTAGAAAGTCACCGACTGTTCGGTAATATGCCAAACCCAAAGACTGATCAACTTTACGTTGCTTAATGGTTTTTAACGCTTCAACTGGAGTCTCTTCGTTGGAGTAATACCCTTTATCCGAAAATGGAATTTGATAGTTGCCAAAAATTGCATCTAACCCCCAATTTTCTTCTTGAATTAGCTGATAACCCAAATCAGAGCCACCAAAAAAGTCGCCCGAATGTGTGTTCAGATAAAACTGTTTATATTGGATTTTGGCATCAATCAAAGGTGATAGAGAGGAAAACTCATGTTTAGCGCCAATCAACTTTGGTAGCTTAGTATTCACATAGAAGGCCCCAACACTGAGTTGCCATTCAAAGTCATCTTCATCGTACCAAGGTTCAGCATATGCTTTACCCACAATGATGATATACAGTGTGAGAAGCACGGACGTTATTTTTTTCATTGCTTATTATCTTTATTGCGCGTTTGTGCCGAATTCAATCACAGATCATACCTGAGCATTTCTCATACAACAAGAAAACAATTAAAAACCAGCATTCCTATATTTGTACATGAATTTTATATAAAACATCATATTGTGGATGCCACCAATCGTGAAGCTAAGAAATTGTCTCTCTTTGAAAAGGCTGTAATCGGTTATTGCATTTAATCAGCCGGTTGACAAAGGCTTTAACCATGAAAGTGTTTGGATAAAGCGTATGTCAAATATAATCTGAAGGTAGGATATCGTATCTAGGCTATTTTCGCTCTGTAATTAAGCTGAACATTACTCAACTTACGGGTTTATGCTCTGCATGATAAACTTCACAAAAAAAGTCGAGGTGCAGTTAAGTGTCTCTCAACACGGCTCTTTTTTAGGATCAATCACGAATTAGTACGATATAAACACGCTTAGCGCTATGACCGTTATTCAGATCCCAAGTATTTAAATAGGACACGTTTGTAAATCTGTTCTATTGCCAATAAATCAGCAATCGCAACGTGTTCATTAACTTGATGTATCGTGTCATTTTTTACACCGCACTCAACTACCTGTGTTAGTTCATTAGCAAAAAAGCGACCGTCAGATGTTCCGCCTGCAGTGCTGAGTGATGGATATTGACCTAACTCTTGAGAAATCACATTCTCAACTAAAGATAAAAAGCAATTATCTACTTTTTTACCCGTATAAAATGACTCACACGGACGCTCCCAAGTCACCTTTATATCGGTATCAATGGTTTGAGCAACCTCAGTCAACCTTTGACAAATATCATGGCTTTTATATCCATGGCTGTAGCGCACATTAAACATGATTTCACAAGTCGCAGGTACCAAGTTATCAACGATGTTAGGCACTGTTAACCCCGTAACCTGAAGCGTCGTTTTAGAACCAGGTTCATCCTTTGACCAAGCTAAGTTTGCTAACTGAGTCACTAACTCACCTGCAATATGTGCTGCGTTGACAGTAAATTCAGGATAAGCGACATGGCCAGATTTACCCTGCACGGTAAAACGACCGGAGATTGCCCCCCGACGACCATTTTTTATTGTGTCACCGACATGCTTGTGAGACGTAGGCTCACCAACGAGACACGCGTCTAGCACCACTCCTCTTTGCTTTAAGTACTCAGCTATCAATACAGAGCCATCTGTTGCCTCCCCTTCTTCATCAGAGGTGATCAGCCAATAAAAAGTCCCCTGCTTTGCTATGTTTGCATTGCAAAAGTCCTTTGTAGCATTGAGCATAGCCGCCACTGAACCTTTCATATCAGCAGCCCCTCTGCCATAAATGACACCATCGATAATATCACCAGAAAACGGATCAACTCGCCATCCCTCTGAAGTGGCAGGCACAACATCTACATGGCCAGAATAAGAAAAAATAGGACCTTCACCAAACCTCCGATGCGCAATTAAATTTTTGACACCATTTGACTCAATGACTTCTATGTTAAATTCGAGTTCAGATAACCGTTCAGCAAGATATGTGATTGTCCCAGCATCATTTGGGGTCACTGAGCGGGCTTTAATCAAGCGTTGTAGTATCGATGCAACGCTGGGGACGCTTTTAGCATTATTTTTAAGTGGGTAAGGCATGAGCAATCATCTATCTGACTTTTTTCTCATTAAACGTATGTTAGGTGTCTAGATTATGACTGCTTAGTTGCATCTTTATGACTTAAGCTAGGTTCACCTGCCAAGCGCAATTATATTTGCGCACAATTAGCAATATAATTGCGTGCTAAAACTTAATCCAAATCAAACTTTCAAAAAATTCTGAAAGATGAAAAGTCAAATTTGATCTAGAACAGCTTTTTTTTCATCAAAGCCCTTACTATGGAGTCATTAAAAAGAACCACCTTGTTTAGGTTCAGGAGATGAAAATGAATAAACTAACAGCTGCTTTGATTTCAACTTTATTAGTAACAGCGCCACTTGCTCATGCACAATTTAGTGTTAACGTGGGTGCTATCCATGTAAACCCTATCGACTCGGCGTCTGCAATTAATGAAAACAAGGCATTAGGCCTGTCAGCCGATTCAGACACGCAGCTTGGTATCACGTTCGATTATCACTATAACGACAACATTGTATTCGAATTAGTGGCAGCCACACCATTTTCTCACACCGTAGAAGGTGCAGGTGGTTTAGCTGGTAATGACATTGCAAATATTAAACACTTACCACCAACACTTTTAGCGCAATATCACTTTTTTGATAAAAGTGCCAAGCTACGCCCATTTATCGGTGCAGGTCTAAACTACACGGTATTTTTCGATGAGGAGCCAACTGCTGCACTAAAGCAAACACTTGGTACTGATGACGTAAAAGTTGACTTAGACAGCTCCTTTGGATTGGCTTTACAGCTTGGTTTGAATTATGAAATCAATGACAAGTGGGGCTTACATGTGATGGTATCAAAAATGGATATTGATACGGATGCAACAGTATACGCAAATGGCGTAAAGGCTTTAACATCAGATGTTGAGGTCGACCCATTTGTTGCAATGATTGGCGCTAAATATAAATTCTAATCTAAGAATAACTTTCTCAATCTTGGCCACTTATGTGGCCTTTTTATTATTGACCTTTTTTTGCTCAAGCATTTCCTTCCAATGCACAATTTCATTTGGGAGTTCAGGTTGCTCGCCTTTAAACTCAGCTAACTCAAGTAAATCTTCGACAGCTACAATGCCCTGTCGACTTTTGAATACGCCTCTGACGTAGGCAATCGCATGCAAGCCTTTTTCAGAATGAAACTTCTGCTCTATGTAAAAGTATTTATGATCCCACCCGACCACGCGTGTGGTTACAGAGAACTTTTGCATCGGCTTAATATCTCGGATATACGTAATGGCCGTGGCATTGACTATTGGAAACCATTTTCGTTTTAGAATTTTATTTAAAAGTCCTAATCGCTCTGTCATCCAGGTTCTAGCAATATCCATCATCGCCAAATAACGAGAATTAGTAAGGTGTAAATTAATATCGCAGTCAGTAGGTAATGCTCTGAAGTCAATCGTTGTTGGATCCAACATGCCTTCGTAATTTTTATTTTGTTTAATTTTCCAAAATAGAAGCAGTAGTCGAAAGTATAGATTCATGTTTCAATTGGTCTAACCAGTAATTTGTCTCGCCAGTGTATCATAGCCTTTAATTGCAACAAGCGTGTTCAGTTATATATTTAATGACATGTTAAATTTTGAGCAACTTGCTTTATTTTATAAACTGAATTAAGTTTTCATTATCTTCAAGATAAGTATCTATTTATGAATAACATATTCAAACTTGGCTTCTGTATCACAGCCCTAAGCTTTAGCAATCATGCCCTCGCTAACTTTGATTTAGCAGGTAAGGGCATGGTGACTTACCCAACTGGGATTACCAAAAGTTTTGACTTCGGTTTTGGCTGGCAATCGTCTGATAAAAAATTCCGTATCGGCAAAAAAGCCTACTCTATGTCTCAGTTACCTGAGTCTTACTCTATTGCATTAACACTAAGTAAAGACGAGTCTCGAGTTTGGATCCAAGAGTTTAACGCGGGATACATCGAATCTTTTGAATGGCAAATTGGCACCAATAAGCTGCAATTAGCCAAAAAAGATTTTAAGGTTCCAGTAAAAGGAAATTACCTGCTTACCCTAAATAACGTTGATTACTTTCTAAGTCGCAACAATGTCAGTATTGATGTGCATTTTGATGAATCTGGTGTCAAACATGTGCGGCTGGAAGGGGTTACAAGAAGTATGGGTACCAAGAAATAGGTACCCATTTAAACGTATTGCTAGACTTTTACGGTTTTTCGGTTGATGCCGTATTCTCTGAGTTTATTTGCGACCGCCGTATGACTCAGACCCAAGCGCTTAGCTAACTGCCTAGAGCTGGGATATGCTGGATAGAGCTTTCTCAATAAAGTCGCTTCAAATCGCTTCACAGCTTGCTCAAGTGTCCCTTCAAAATCTGACTCAAGATACCCCAAATCATGCGTGAAAGTCGGTAGCTGCATATTCTCAATGCGCAACTCTTTATCATCCAATAATGACACCGCTCGATAAATGGCATTTTCAAGCTGACGTACATTACCAGGCCAAGGATATTGCTCTAAAAACTCTAAACACTCAGGATGTAACGAAGGTACCGCTTGACCATTTTGCTGTGCATATTTCTGAATAAAATGCTCTGCCAACGGTTTGACATCTGCTTTACGGTCTCTCAGCGGCGCAATTTCTAGCGTCAGTACGTTAATTCGATAGTAAAGATCTTCTCTAAAACCACCTTCTTGCACCATCGCCGGTAAGTCTTTTTGCGTTGCGGCGATAATGCGCACATTGACTTTGACTTCATTCTCATCACCCACCTTTCTAAAGGTGCCGTCTTGTAAAAAACGCAGCAGCTTAGTTTGCAGCTGTTCAGACATCTCGCCCACTTCGTCAAGAAATACGGTACCGCCATCTGCTTGCTCTAATACGCCGCGTTTAGAGGGGACTTGCTCATCGAAACTCGCGTACCCAAATAATTCCGACTCAGCCACGTCATCTGGTAGCGAGGCACACGACAAAGCGATAAAAGGTTTTAAAGAGCGATTTGATGCATAGTGACATGCTCTGGCTAATAACTCTTTACCAGTGCCTGTTTCACCCGTAATTAAAATTGGGGCTTCTAATTGAGCCATCTTGCGCGCTTCACGAACAACACGTCGCATTGCGGTACTTTGATTGTGAATAGTCGCGAAACTTTCTTGACCATAACGTCTAAACGCACTGACCTGTTGCCCTAAACGGCTTTGCGACTTGATATTAATTACCGCACCTGCCAGCACATCACCTTCTGTTCCTTGAGGCACAGAAATCGGTAGGATATCAGCAATATAATCTTCGCCCGCAACTTCCACCCGTGTTGTTTGTCCCAACACTTCGCTGCCTTCTAGCCAACGGGTAAAATTAAATCCTTTGAGCAGTAAATTAATACTACTGCCTATGACTTCGTCAAGGGATAAGTTTAAGTCTCTGCACGCCGCATCATTACAGTGCCGAACACCACCTTTAGCATCAATTGAAATCACCCCATCAGGTAACGCGCTTAATAACGTATTTAATTCATTGTGCTCTCGCTCAGATGGCAGGAAAGCCGTCGTGCGAACGTCTTCAACACCATCAATAAGCCTAATTTCAGGCATGATTTTTTGAAACTGCTCAAATTCAATGGGGGGAAAGCTCACATACATACGGCAATTCACAGAGTCGACTTCAATCCCCTTTAAATCAACTCTATAGTTCACCAATATATTGAGTATTTCTTGTGCAATACCTATACGGTCGGCGCAATGAATCTCTAAACGCATCTGTTCCTCAAAACGGTTTTTTACCTCTGGGCGGATCATACTCTAAGAATAGTCTTCAGCCTAGCAAATTGTAAACATTTTTGGACAGATATTTTATAAGTCATAATTAATGATAATGACCTATAATAAATACATGATATTCATAGCATTTAATTGAAAATAAAAGATTGCAAGCCATTCATCTTACAATTTATAATACTAAATAACTAAACAATGTTAAATAAATGGTGGGAGAGCCAATGAAAGCAAAAATAGTAGCCATAGTTCTAACAACCATTTTTATTAGTGCATGTTCTGTTGAAGACCCATATGAAACAGGCCCTACTGAGTCACAACAAACCGAGCAAGCGGAACAGGATAAGCAGCAAGCAGAGTCAGTACAATGGCAAATAAGCCTTTTTGACACCACGAATAACGGTGTAGAGAATGCATCAATCGTTATCGACGGCAATACCTACCAAAGTGATACAAATGGCGTTGTTTCAATACCCACTTTAAAACAAGGTAATTATAGTATTGCAGTCATTAAAGAAGGGTTTGAACCTTTATTGACCACAATCCAAGTATTAAATAATAACCCTCAACTCCAATTACAATTAACAGCAAAACCAGCTGATTCACTGACTTTATTTTTTGCTGGTGATACCATGTTTGGCCGACGTTATATGGATCCTAGTTTAACCACCATGGGCAACTCAGTGCCTGATGTTGAAGGCGCGCTGATCCGAGCTGCCTCGGCAGCGCAAAACGCCATTGAGCTTACTCGTTATATCAAGCCTTTGGTCGAGCATGCTGATTTTTCATCGGTTAATCTAGAAACCCCCATTTTAAATACCCCAACAAGTGTCCACCCTACAAAAGAGTTTGCTTTCTTCTCATTGCCTGAGACCCTCCAAGGGCTCACCGAAATTGGCGTCGATTACGTTGCACTGGGTAATAATCACGTTTATGACTATTTGCAGCCTGGGTTGCAAGACACCGTAAAATACGTGTCGGAAGCGGGGTTGCTTTTCAGCGGAGTCGGCAATAACAATACTGAGGCCTATGCACCGCTCATCACCGCTGTCAAAGGCATGTCAATCGGGCTCGTTTCCGCAACTTCTATTACAGGTGATGATAATCCCATCAACTATGTGGCTGAGGCGCAAAAAGGCGGCGCAGCAGATCTCACAGAAAGTCAGCAAGCTATCTCTGCCGTCGAGCAAGCAATCGCACAAAGTGATTATGCTATAGCCCAATTGCATGGTGGTGATGAATACTCATATGCACCTACTCGATATATTTCAAATCGCTTTAATTTACTGAGTAACCTGCAACCAGACCTATTAATTGCGCATCACCCACATGTTGCCCAGGGGTTTAGTTTACTCAATAACACGCCTGTGTTACTTGGACTTGGCAACTTTGTATTTGAGCAAAACCGCATCGAAACACTGCTTGGAGTCGCCGTGCTCCTCGAAGTCTCTCCTAAAGCGATACAAAAAACCACACGTGCTAGAGCGTATCCTATTTACCTAGAAGACTATCAACCTAAATTAGTTACCGGCTTTTTAAGTGACTATTTAATGAGACGACTCGGTGAGTTCTCACAAGAGGGAGTTTCTGTGATCCCCAAACACGGATACGCAGATATCGACTTTTATAATACCCAGGTTCCAAACCCAGTGGAAACAGCGCAAATCACACTCAGTGCAGGCCAGCATATTATTGATTTAAGAGAGTTTGTACCGAGCAATGCCTTTTTAACTAAGGTATCATCCAGCAGTTCAGTATCACTAAAACTAGGTAGAGATTTAATGTTGTTTGGTGATTTCGAGGATTGGGATAACGATGACACTTTTGGAGAGGTTTCACGTTGGGAAAATGACAGCGACAACATCACACCTTGCTTAACCGGCGCGCGTAACGGCAGACAAGCGATGTGCATGGTGCGAACTCAATTCGACAATCGTCCATTACGTATGCCTTTCAAGCATACGATTAGAACTATGCCAATTACGCCCAACGAGTCTACATCAGAAGCCTATCACGAAATGAGCCTATATGGTTACAACAAAGGGATGAATGCGGGTGCACTTGATGTCGAACTCTCAATCACCACATCTGAAGATAACCTGCTCTTTTCTGAACAGACAATTCGTATTTCAGAGCCGGGGGAATATGATTGGCGTAAGTTTGAATATAGCTTTTCATTGCCGGATGATACAAATACCCTTGGGCCAGAACAACTTCCTGCTCGCGCCGTTAAGCTGACGTATTTACACTCCCCCCCCGACAGTGGTGAAGCAACACTTATCCTAGACGATTTAGCCTTAATATCGTGGCAAAAAGATATTTCATTGTCAGACAATGTTTGGCAAGACAAATCCATTCATGGCTTGGATTTTTTACGGGTAACCACACAACAGGATGTGACTTTATCTTTTGAGTTTTCGGCATTTAATTAGGTATTTCACGTGTCGATAAAGCAGCAATTTTTTATTATCAAACGACAAAAGACTTTTTGGTCTACGATGCTGCTGTGCGCACTCATTTTATTGGTCACGCTAAGCGGGACCTTAGACAAACTGAATGCACTTATTTATCTAGAGCTTAGTCAAAACCTTAATCGACAGAGCACACAAGTGGTCGTGATTGAATCCGACAACCTTGTAGCGGAGCAATCGGAGATAATCTCAAAGTTAAGGGCACAACAAGCTAAGGCAATTGTCATATTCAGTCATGTTTCGGGCAGTCAGCAGCTTTCCTTTGATAACGTTTACTTTCCTTACGCAGATCCAAGGTATTGCTTACCCAAATTAGAGTCCTGGCTAGGCTATGAAATTGTCATCAAAGATATACCACAAACGTGCAAAAATGTTTGGCAAAATATTTTTGACCCCACATATAGTGCAAAGGGCCAATTGCTCGATTTCTCACTCGCCCCCCAAGCATTAACTAAATTTAGCGCCCAACGGTTGCTCTCCGATGATGTATTTTTAGCTCAACTGCAAGACAAAGTGGTTTTAGTTTCGCAGCGCCAGCTAGCCTTTGCGTTGCCTGTACGCGCCCCCAAAATAAACTCTTTTAAAGACCCTATCTACCTCCACGCATATATTGCAGACAACTTTGCGGAGCAAACTCTAGTCACCCTGATGCCCATTTCTTATGCCGCGGCATTACAACTATTGATTTTAACTATCTTAATCATCACCTATCAACGCTCAAGCTTTAATACTGGTTTACTTATTGCCTGTGCAGTCATCCTGATTTCCGTGTTTTCTACTTACATCAGTGTGCGCTTTTTTGACTACTTTTTACCAACCGGACAGATTATTTTTACGAACCTAGTTTCTTTGCTATGGATTTTCTTTTCTCGAAAATGGGTGGAAGAGATAGAGCTAAATGACATCATAGGTAACGTACAACAACGTATGATGGGTCGGTATTTACCACAAGCGTTTAGTGCACAAAGCAGTCCTTGGGATGCAATTATTACACTGGTAAACCAGCAACTTGCGCTCAATAGGTCTATTTTTCTCGCGCGCACTGAAGGTGACCACCGGCTCCATGAAATTCGAGCTATAAATTGCAGTTTGTCTGATATCCACGAAATGCGAAGAGACTACGAGCGTCCACCTTACTCGGATGCAATCAAAGCTTTTGGCGCACTGCATATCACACGACCTTTCTTCAATGATTTAAAAGAAGCCGAAGCCCAATATGTCGTTCCTTTGATGTATGCAGGTGATATTCGGGGGTTTTGGGCTATGACCGTTGAGCCCAACGAGTATTTTGATGAAGAGCGTTTCGTTCAGAATGTCAATCGATTTGCCAATCAAATCGGTGAGCTATTGTTTCATTTTCGAATATTTGAAAATCAGCAAAAAGCCAACACCAGTGCTTTAACAAAAGTACTCACACTCGCATTGCAGAAACCTTTGAGCCAACAAGTAAAATCCTCCATCGGTGATATGGAACAGAAGCTGTCAACGCTTGAACACGTGTTTAACCAAATCCACACTGCCGCGATCATGTTTAACCTATTTGGGCAGGTGGTACAAACTAATCAAAAAATCGAAGAGATAGCAAAACACAATGAGATGTCATTGTTTGAAATGACCGCATTGGACTTGTTAGAACGTGTTACTCATTTAGACAGTGAAAAAGCCAAAGGAAAGTTGCGCTATATCACCTTACAGCAAGGCGAACTTTACATGCCTGCCCAGTTGGGTCAAGCCACTTTTATTTTGAGTATTCGCTCGTTGCGTGCATCTCGCTCCACCAGCAGTATCGGAGAGCCTTTTGAAGTCGGTGGCATACTGTTTGAATTTATTGATATTTCTTACCTGATTAAGCAATTAGAAGACCCAGCTCTTTTATTAAAACAGCTTGAAATGATGCAACCTGTAGACCCAGAAGATAACGAAATCAAGGTGCAGACTTAATGGAGTGGGTACTGCAACTCTTTCCCACAGGCAGTGGCTTAGGTCAGTCTGTTATCACCACCGTCTGGGTAGGTATTGCCGTGGTTTGTATGCTGAACCTTCGGTTTGGATTTCCGCTCACAGGCTTGGTCGTCCCTGGTTATTTAGTCCCCCTATTTATTGTCACGCCCGTATCCGCTGTCGTGATCATCATAGAGGCAATCGTCGTTTATGCTGTGATGCTATTTAGTGCAAAAACAATGATGGAGCGTTTCGGTTTCAGTGAAATGTTTGGCCGAGACCGATTTTTTGCCATCATTCTGATCAGTATTTTAGTCCGGGTTGTGATGGATACCCTGTTTTGGCCACTTGTAGCGATGTACCTAGCACAATGGGACATCACGTTTGATTACTCTAGCCAACTATACAGCTTAGGATTAGTGATCATCGCCCTAACCGCAAACGTTATGTGGAATGGCGGCTTTAAATACGGAATGCGTGTCACGCTCATCCAACTCTTTGTGACATATCTGTTGGTTCGTTTTGTCTTGATGCCATTTACCAATTTCAGCATCGCTAATTTAGCAATCATGTATGAAGCGGTGGCGGCCTCAATAGTCGCCGCGCCAAAAGCCTATATTATCTTAGTGATCACCGCCTTCATTGCTTCTCGTGCCAATATTAAATACGGCTGGGAATTTAATGGCATTATGCTACCTGCCCTTTTGGCCTTGCAATTGATGCAACCGAGCAAATTACTTACGTCATTTGCTGAAACCGCGGTGATCCTCGTACTGGGTGGTTCAATATTAACTTTCACACGGCTGCGCCATGCAAATTTTGAAGGCGCAAGATTACTGCTGTTCTTTTTCAATATCGGTTTTTTATACAAGATCGTTTTGAACTATGTGGTCGTCCATTATTACCCTACCTTGAAAGTCACAGATACATTTGCTTTCGGCTACATGTTATCTACCTTGTTAGCGTTAAAAATATACCAAAAAAATGCCTTAGGATTAGTAATACGTGCGACTTTTCAAACATCTATCGTCGGTGGGCTCATTGCAATCACCACCGGCTTTTTAATCATGTTTATTCCTGCAATCTTTGCCACACAGCCTGCTCAAGTTGGTTCAAATGACAATACTGAAATTGCTTTAAGCCAGCAGATCAGCGCGTATAAAAGTTATCTTTATACTCAACAAACTGAGCCTGTATCAATTAGCCAGTATCAGCAAGCGCAATCCATCCAACATTTTGTTAGTGCGATTCGCGTACTCAATAGAGATCGAAAAGATCCAGAAAATATTCTCTTAGCAAGACGCCTTTTAGCTCAGGCACAGTTTTCACTATCTGAAGACGAACAGTACTTATATATCAAAGATACAGATACGAGTAATGTAAGAGGCTTTTTCGCATTAACCAAGCAGTCCGATAAATCTCATATAATCAGTGTCCCTTTTCCTTCCAGTGAACGTGTCGCGAGCGATGCAGCGGGGCTCTTATTTGAACTGCTTGGTAGCAATGCTCTCGTACTTGGAACACAGTTCACCCCGTCTATTGCAACACAGCAAGTATCACAACAAAGTCCCTATTACAGTGCATTTTTCTCTGTCTTTGAAGAATTAGAGGTATTGCAAATACGCTCAGTCAATCAATATACACGTGTTCATCTGCAATTGAGCCCGTTCGGCGTGAATAGCCAATTCTGGATTTTTAATCAACTACCTACCTCACTTTCTCAACGACAACTAACGAACTTAATGGGGTTTGAGCGAGGTCAATTTGGTATGTTACACGCCAGTAGCCTTCCAACCCCCGACTTTGGCGGGAGAATGGTTGAGGCGTATATTGATGGTGCCAGTTATTCCAACTTACTATCAGAGGTGGTGTTGAGCGCAAATAGTGGAAATGATGTCGCCGCCACATTTACCGACGCTAACCTTGAAGAAATCATCGATAGCTTTGCGCCCTACATCAGTGCAAAAGGCAGCAACCATTATCAAGAGCTCACTAATAATGAAGCAGCTCTGTGGGAATTTGAAATTCTCGGTCCGCTCTACAAGCTGGTAGCTCAGCAAACCGATCGCGCGTTTGACCAAGACGAGCTTAATCGTTTGGCACGAATAAACCACATTGCCAATATGATGGGCTATCAATTGCAAATCATTGATAACGATCAGGCACAGTATATTATATTGGCACCTCTAAACAACCAGCAAAGCCTACAGCAGGGACAAGGTCTATACGTCATAAACCTCCACCCAAGTGCGATGCTTAATATTCAAGTTCCGCGACCGTTATTTGAAAGTAACACGCTGAAATTCTCAGGTCGGCTTTTTGCAAGCACTGAGGCTAAAGCCCTGCTAATCGCAGGGGCACATCCATATGCAAATGAACAAGCCAATGTAATGGCCCCAGGCAATGTGAGAAGTCTATTTAACGTGATGCACCAAAGTACATTGCGATATTTCGCTGAACAACCTCTTCTGAGCCTTCAAGTACGCAGCCACAGTGCACCTTCGTATATTAGGCCCAGTGCCATCGCTTTTCAGTTTACTCACCCAGATACACAGCACACGAATACATTAAACGCGCTACAAAAAACATTAAATGACCTAGGTGTGAACACCCAAGTTGTAGGTGGGCAAGTACAGACCCGAGGGCTAGAGATAGGCACTTCGCCACAATCAGGCTATCGATTGTTTAGCCCGATCAGTGAACTGGCAACATTATGGCTTGCCTCTGATTTCAAACAGCATTTTGCAATTTCTGAGCAGGCCCTATTGCAACGGTTACTCGCGGTATCAGAGCGGCCAGAAGTCAAACCTTTAAATACATTGGTATTAAGCCCAAATGATTGGTTATTACATAGTCCCCCTTCTGTACACACCATTTTGCAGCTTGCTGAACAGTACTCACAAGACCAACATTTACCTCTACTGTCAGAATTTTGTCAAAAGTATCCTGAGTGTCGATTGCAAGCGGTGCGAATTGAGCAGTCACAGCAATTGGCACTCACGATTAAGCTGCACGACAAATTACTTGCGATTTATACACCCACTAGCAACAAAGTATTGACGATAAAGGACTTCAATTACGCTACAGGGGGGCCAATACATGTATTGGATTAAGAAATTACTCCGCCTAGCGGCCACCACGATACTACTTCTAGTGATCCTTTGGATCAGTTTTAAAGGGGCGTTATGGCTTGTCTCTGCAGAGCAATTAGAGGAGCGCAGCGAAGAAGAGACGCGTTCAGTGGTACATTGGTTACCAAACGACAAATATATTGCATTTAACTTTTCATCATCCAGAACCCGCTCAGTTAGATTGCTATCAAATGCCATCTTTGAAGGACAACAAGCATTTGATGAACCGGTTAATTATGCAATTGAGTACCAACTGCTTGATACTCAAGGAACGCTGTTAGATAAGCACACTTACCACCATGCATCTAAGCTTGTACTTGCCGCACAAGAACAACAAGTAAAGCAAATCATAGAAGACAGGAAAGCTCTGTCAGTTGCCTCAGGGCAATCATTTTATATTGATGTTTCTCGCTACCCCACTGCGAGTCAAATTAAATTAAAGCTAATTCCTGAAGAGGACACGCTCAGAGGCGTTGTTGTTCGGCTCCATGCACAAACCCCCACTGATACCGATGATAGTCAACAAATTTGGCTAAAGTTGCCGCTTGATTGGCGAGAAAGAATGCTGAATTACCACACACTTGGTGGTAATGCCCTCACCGCTTGGGAACTCACCAATGCCGTTCGCTATGATTGGCAGAAGCTAGCACCTCAGGGGATCCCTAATATTGATTTTGTCAGTGACATATTATACGAAACCCTGCCTTATAACGTCATTACCTATGACTTCTCAGCGCAACAATGGGATCTGGATAGTTTTTATAGCGCACCAAATTTAACAGCAACGTTCAGAGTTAAAAGTACTGAACCACTGCATTTTTCAGCCAATGTACCACTGAGCACATTACGCCTTACATGGCATGACCTAAATCAGCAACATGCCCCCTCTGAACTTCAAGCCGTCAGTCTAGGTGACAATTTATATAAGATAGAGCAAGTCCGTCCAGGGTTATTAACCGTTCAATCAAGCCTGCCGGCACTTACGCAGTGGTTTCAATTAGATCAACCGATTGCGGCGTTGCATAGCTACTATTATGTTCTAACAACAGATACGCCTGCCATGTACACAGTGGCAGGCGGCAGTGACGTAGTTTTAGACCTCAGAGACCTAGATACCGAAGATTCACACGCATTAGTCACTTTATACGATGCACAAAACCAGGCTTTCGCCCGTCATAAAATCAACTTAGAGTCTCGTATTTCGCAATTTGATCGGTTAATTACGCCTGAAACACTGCGTCAGACTGTCAATGAAAGTGAAAAGTATTATCTCAGGCTTCCTCAAAGTGCAACTAAACTCAGTATCTCAAGCCAGAGCAGCATCGCAGTTAAGTTACAAAGTAGACGCCGTGATTTCCACTACCAAAATGTCGTCTGTGAACAGTTATGTGACAACCCTTTAACTGACTTTGTGGAAATTGGCGCATGGTTCGCGCAAAAAGCCACCAATGAATTTATCTTTACTGAGTTACAACAAATTCTTAAGGTACGTTTGTTTGAAGCGCCGCCATTACCTGTCATTAAAGAAACAGACTACGCATCAGAGTCATTGTTTGAGCAACACCCCATTTCCAACACTGCACTTGTTTATAGCCCAGCTAACTATTTTGAGCCACTCAGTGAACCGACTCCTGTGCACTTTCGACAGATTGATAATATCCATTCAATAAACCCGACTGAGCACTCTACACTTAAACCTCCTAGTGTCATCGCCTTAATGCAAGATTTACCGCAATACATAGAGTTTAACGCGGCAAATAATGTCATCGATGACAAAATAATTGCTAGCGCAAAAATGGCAGACACCTTATTTATAAACCAAGGTAATAACCGCCACTTTATTAAGACAAGATTATACAAGGTAAGTCGTGGTGATGTGCTATCTATGAATTATCGAGACAAACATAAGCCTCTCTCAATTGTGATTAAACCTTTTGTTTATCCAGCTGCGAAAAGTGAGCAAATCCCGCTCATCATCAATACGCATCTGACAGGGCAGTATCAAGCTGGTATCACTAATGAATACACAGTAGCGGCAAAACGATATGCGTTGATGCCGTCACAAAACCCTGCATTTATGTTACATCCGCAATCAACCGACATTGTCAGCTACCCCTCTATTACAATAAAAATAGGGACAGACATGCAAACACTTGAAAAATTTGCGATCTCAGCTGAAGATGACATGTGGATAAGTATTTTAGAAGAACATAGCGCGCAACCACTTACTCCATTATGGTGGCAAAATGAAAATACATAACATTATCTCGGCGCTCATTGGTATTGCGAGCTTTAGCAGCTTTGCACAGACACAATTACAATGGCAGCAGATACGTAGCTGGGTAGCACAGCCTCAGGCCATTGCGCCTTGGAACTACCAACAACAAGGGACTGTACGAAGCCCCATACATAGATTAATTGCCGCCTCTGCTATACATGGAGGCGGCGCGCTAACGTACCGTGTGGCAGCCCCCACATGCTTTGTCTCTGTTCCACATCAATTTCATGACAAATATACACTCAAGATCGGGCAGGCATTGTTTGAGAGCTCATGCAGTATGATGGTATACAATACCCACCACAGGCATAGTCAAAGCCCTGATGATTTACCGATGGACTACTCTAAACGCAAGCAAGGGATACATGTGGCAGCTGTTAAGGCATTTCACTATGCCCACCCCAATGCTTCGATTTTTCAACTACATGGGTTTAATCAAAAAAAGCGCAAGTCACCTGAAGGGAGAAAAGCAGATTTTATTCTCAGCCAAGGTAAAAGTTATAATGCCAAGCTGGCGAAATTGCAGCGCTGTTTAATGGGTTTAAGCAGTAATACATTTATTTATCAGAAAGACATTTTCGAACTTGGCGGTACAAAA
This sequence comes from Pseudoalteromonas luteoviolacea CPMOR-1, assembly GCF_001625685.1. GTDB lineage: Bacteria > Pseudomonadota > Gammaproteobacteria > Enterobacterales > Alteromonadaceae > Pseudoalteromonas > Pseudoalteromonas luteoviolacea_K. Next base: position 42,431 of record NZ_AUYC01000021.1, read on the forward strand.
AATGTACTTCATAAAGTAGGACTGGCCCCCCACCGGTTTATTCATATAGAAATCAGTAAACCGATGCGCAAAAAGCTTATCTCTCAACCAACCAGTATGGAGCAATTTAATTTATGCCTCTCATACTCACGTTGATTGCGATATTCAGTTTATTCAGTTTATTCAGTTTATTCAGTGCCGGCAGCCTTGCACAAGACGCCAACTTGCAAGCCGATGTGCAATGGTATGACATAGAGACGTTAGAACTTGAGCGCAGTGCAGCTGATATTAGTCTTACTCACCAACAAGCTAAATATTTATTTTTACCTGCCGGTCAATGGCTTTCAACATCCAATGACACCCTTGAGTCGCTGTCATTTTGGCAGGGGCAAACCGTCAATGCGTTAATGCAAGTTTCTAAGCAACAATGGCTATGCCAACAGAGTATGTGTCAGATCAGTGCCTCTAATCGATCACGCATCTTCAAAGTCATCAACCACCAGCAAGATGGAAAGTTTGAAATTTGGAGAGGCTATCAGCATACCCATAGAGACCCGTTTCGCCGTGCCGTTGAACTCCCTATACCTGGCAAAACCGTCGCGATTGCACAAGAGCACACCACTCTCTATCCTTTGCACAACCAGCAAAGTGTCAAGGTGTATTTCAAACAGGCTAAAAAATTAAAGCTTACCGTGCATCGTGATTTATATGATTTACAAAAAGGGGGCCGAGTCGTCGCGTTAGTGAATGATATACCGGTTAGCATAGTCAACGTGTCAGAAGCTCAAGCACAAGAATACACCCAACACAAACTCGGTGTAGGTAATGTCGATTATCTCGCCGTCCCCGCAGATAGTTATTTAACTTTAACAAGTCACACTCAAACTTGGGTTAAACTTGAGCAAATGCACCGTGCTATCTATGATCAAAACGCTGCCATAAAGCACCAAGAAAAACTATTAAACCCTTATTGGGTCAATAATTTAGATAATGCTTTGCATGCAATTTATTTTGACGATGATATCAACCAACTCACACAATTTCGACCTGAAAAAGCCAGCACCCTTGAACTAAGGCGCCACCAAGACTTTATTAGCACAATTTCAACGGGGACATTTTTAACCCCACTTAGCAATGGCTCGAAACCACTGACAACACAGAAAAGACTGGTTTCGATTTATCAGAGTGCGCGCACCGCAAAACAGCAATTATTCCAAAGCCAGACAAACAGTATGTTGCAGTATAACCGCCTAACCAAGTCACTCACTTTTGATTTGAGTCAAGAGCAACGGGTAACAAATAATGCGCAGTTGTACATCAGAACTAATCGACCCGCTGAACTTGTGCTCGATATTAACGCTGTTCGCCATAAAATAGCGGTTACCCCAAGGCACGGGTTTGCCCCCATAAGCTTGGATATCGCTATGGATACAGATCATATTCGTGTTTTTTCAGCCAGTGATGCAAAAATAGAAATCGCCCTACAAATTCGCACGTTATTGCCGTTACCCAATAACGAACTACTCTATGCACAGCCTGGTAAACTCACACAGAAAAGCCCAACAATTTCAGCACTTTTATCGCGAATACAATCCGACAAGGTAAAAAGCTACATCAATAGCTTGTCCAACTTCAAACTAGAAACAGGCTCAAACAATTCTCCTTTGACGACACACAAAAAAAGTCATTGGATGTACCAACTTGGTGAGGTTGAATACCTCGCAAAACATGCGCCTACCAAAGCACTCCCTAAACTCAAGGCATTATTGAGTAGCCCTTTTTCTGATGTGCAACTGCGCGCTTGGCAATTGCGTTTAGCCTTACTTTCACAACTAGACCGAGACAATGCTGTACTACGATACCTTGGTGCACTCCTGCTAAGCCCAAACCCTGCACTAAGCCACTTTGCCGCAGAAGGTCTGCTAAGCCGTTATCAGCAAACTAATCAAGTCTTTAATATTCAGGGTTTATGCGCTCTTAAGCAACAGCTCAAAGGGTGCGCCGAGCTACTGAGCAGTACTTTACTATCCCAAGGCAAATTACTTGAAACACTGTGGCTTGATCATGATAAACAGCATGTCTCAAATACTCTCTATGACCGTTTAGGCTACACGAGCTATGGCGGGCAGTCACCAGATATACTACCTAGATATGATATTGTCCATCGCGAACAAGCCCAATTAATCGCAGAAACCGCTGCTTATAAAGCTTATCAAGTCGGTGCACAGCCCCTATCTATCACCGCCCATTCAGATATTAATATCCAAGTCAGTGCTCGTAGTTTGGGTATGCAGTCCGGTGAAAGTAGTCTCACTTGGTTACACCTTGACAAAGGCAACCACCTTTATTTTATGCCAATTTATAGCGATATATTATCGACCACTTCAGTCGTGACACCAATTGAAGCGCCTTTATCTGTGGCGTCTAACAGTATGATCTCATTGCGCGCGGGAGAGACGCTGACATTGAGCAGTAAACAAACCACATTTGCACAAATTCAAATATTTGATGAGCACCACTTTAACCCTTACTCCACACAACAAATGAGTGAGTTTGCGCTTGGTACGCCATTTTTGGAGCTCTTACATACCACCAATACACACAATACTGCTGCATTCACAAAATTACTCAATAATAGCTTGTATAGACTTGAAAACAGCACGCTCGCTGAACATGAATTCACCGCGTTATTCTCCAAGCTTAATGGATTAGACGTGCCCGCGTCACTGTCGAAACTGCACGACCGTGTACAAAGCTTTGGCCATTGGGTACCACTGAGAAAGTACCTGAATTACGCAGGTACTCAACTTATTGACCTCTCGCCAATTGAGACACGTAGTATTGCAGAGCAGATCAGCCGACACACTGCAAAAAGGGACGATGTCAAAGGGATCACGATCCGTCCATATCATACGTTGTCTTTAGATTTAAATGAGCTAAAGACAATGCAAATCCGGCTGATATTTCACTTCTCTGATGCAGAACTAGTATCAAATGCTGCAACTTTGGTCGCCATTGACACAGGGAATGACGAGGTCGCTTGGCCTATCACGGATCAGCAGAGTCCTTTTGGTTTAACACAGAATGAGTTAGGTAACGGCATTGTGAATGTCCGTTGGTTAAACCCTTACTTATCGCAAATTCTCCAAGTTGAAGTACAGGTTAAAAATGGCCGAACCTGGCAGAGTATGGAGCTGGACCAGCGTCAATTATTCTATTACACGACTCAATCACAGCCAATCTTAGCGCAGCTAGATAAAGACGCCTTGGTTAAAATAGAACGCTTTAAAAACAAGCTACGCCAAGAAGAGATAGGGTTTTATCCAGCTGGTAACATCGAAATTCCAAGGGACTATGCGCGCCTTGCTAGACTCTTTACTTGGCGACTCAATATGAATCGTCAAAAGCTGACGGTTGCTCCCCCTGTAGCGCCTCTGCAATTAAACAGAGCAAAGTTAAAGTTTGAGCGCCTTGCAAAGCACTTTAATGAGCCGCTGATCAACGCCAATGGTAATTGGACGCATATTGAAGGATTTATGGGCTATGACAGAGATGGGATTTTTCAAACGAATGATCCCATTGATACAGCCCATCGACTTGATTTTGGGATCCGGCTTAGAAATCGATACCGACAACACTGGTACCGGCTAGAGGGTGCCTATAGAGTCAATAATTTACGTTATGAGTCTTTAGCAATAAACGGCATATACAATTGGTTGGACCATGATACACCTTGGTATGGTGAAATCGGTATCTATAACCGATGGCAAGAGGCTGAGCTTGCTCAAGAAAGCCACTTAACTAGTCATATCGACGCGACCATCGGACAAATTTGGCGCGATGACGTCTCTGTTAGACATCAATGGTGGTGGCAACCCTACTATTACTACACCAGCATAGAGAAACAAGAATATTTAGATGATCCTTTCATCAGCCAAGATATGTATAACTTTTATCGTGCCAACCATATGCATGGCTGGCGAAGCGGTTATCGTATCCGTTATCAACCTTGGGTGGATAGTCAGTTTAGTGCCCAAATCAGCACGACTTCTAACGAGGATTGGACGAGCCTTGACACTGCAACTTTGAGTGGTAATTGGCAACAATACTATGAAGGGCATATTTTTACGCTAGGACTGAGCAGTAGTTATGTATTTGCCGATCAAAATCGCCCAAATGCAACTTGGCAGTATTTAACGTCGATCAGCTGGCAAACCTTGTTTGATTTTAGCGAGCATACGGCAGGTTGGATCAGCTTAAACTGGACCCAAGATTGGTTTAGAAACAACCATAACGTGCGCTTCGAGGTCACTTTAGGCAACTTGCAAAATACCGGCTTTGCCCCATTTGCTCATGACGAAATTATTTTTGAATCTCTACAATTGACCCATTTCTTAGAGCAAGACATCAATGGCAGATAAAACATTAAAACGACAACTACAAGACCTATTGTTTGCCGACACAGAGCAATTTTGGCTCAACCTTTATCAGCATAAATATCAAAAACTCGTAGACGAATTAGCTAACTGGGAGTTAGTAAGGAATAAACCAGAGCAAGAACAGACTTCGTACTGGCAGTTGCTACAAACCATCGCTTTTTTACGACATAAAATCGAGAGTTATCACGGTAACTTGCAAGCCATTGATGCTGATTATAAAAGCTTTATAGAGAGATTGAATAAAGCAGAATTGAAAGCAGAAAGAGAATTACATATTTTAAAATATGCAGAACAGCTTGGCGCCTCGCGGCTTGATTTGCAAAAAGACAAATTGGCGTTCGCACGTTGGTTCGACGAAGGGGCTGTGATAGCTCGATACCAATCAAAAGTGTCCGAAATTGAGCAAGACTTAAAATTCTTAATTGCCAAATTAGGGGCGCTTACCAACCGCTACCTGCGATCCAGTAAAGATGATTTAAATACCGCCTGGCAAAAACTCGACTTGCAGCCATTCTTTATTCATTTACTCGCTCACAGTAATAGCCTGCATATTCGTCACGGTATGATCCGTGCACTCGTCAATCAAGTCTCTTTGATCCATGAATTTAGTGCAGATCCTGAACTAGATGCTGAGCTGGTCGCCCAGCTCATTGAACTCCTCGAAGCTGACAACACACCCTACCTTGCTATCATTGATATTTTAGAAATACTGATCCATCAAAGGCCGACATTTATTCGCAGCTTTATGTGGGCAAAAGTTGCTGAATCGGTCAATGACTTTGCTGATAAACCTAAAAATAATGACCAACTTTTTATTTTAGTCGCGATGCCCAAAGTACTTGTGCAGCAACGTACTTTAACTGATTCAGATGTTAAACTGCTTCAACAGCTCAGTGCTCACCCATATCAACGGGTCAGGCAAGCAACAATTGAATGCATTCCTAATTATGAGGATAACTTTGCCCTTAAATTGTTGGAAAGCCGATTTCGTGATGAAACTGCAAACGCCATTCGCTTTACACTTGTTAAACAACTGACCGCGGCAAGGTTTAGCGAAAATGGATTTGCATTTAAACACTGGAAGCTTTGTTTGCAAAGTGAGGAAAGCTTCGAAATAAAGCGCATTACATTAGAACAAAGCGCAAGACTCATGCTCAATATGCAACTTGACACCGACAACCCAGATTCGGTCTTTGAGCAATTTATTGACATTCTTAACCTCCAGCTTGAGCAAGAACCCAATATTGCGGTAAAACGTTTTATATCTCGAACACGAGAGCAACTAAATAGCTTTTATATACAAGAGCTTATCGTTAATATTGAAGACCAAATCGCACTCGAAAACACCATTACCGTACCGGGTAATGTGGATCATCAAGACTTAGGCAGAGCACTCAGCTATATTGCCCAGTCAGAGCTTGGCTTTAATGGCTATCAGCAAGATGGGCAATGGCAGATCCACAATGGTACATTAAAGGGCCGAAGATTTTGGCGATTTTGGCATGAGTTTTTCACTCCCAGCACTGATAAACGCCAAAGTTATAGCCATACCAAAGCCAAAAAACCGTCCGCAGAGCTGCATGTGCCAAGTTGCTCAACAGCAGAGATCAGTGAAACCAATGTCCCCGGAGAGGCGTTGTTCAATTTAAAAGAGCACAGCGCAAGGCCTTACTTACCACTGCCTGACTATTTACTTTCTATCTTGAGTCAAGACCACCTGCCTAAGCAGGCAAAAAGCTACACACCAGATGGCATTTTAGTCATTACACGCCCACCAAAACTCATTCAGCGTATTCGCGCCTACTGGCATATTTCCTTAAAATTTGCGGCATTGGATAGGCTAAGAAAAGGTGGGGAACTGGAGCAACAAAATTATCTTGACGCAATCAGAAAGCTTGGGTTTCAAATTGAATTTATCGGATATGGTTCGACACTTAAAGCACAATTCCCCGTTGAGTCTGGTATTAGGCAGCTCTTTTCACGCGCGTCTATCACCACAGCACTCATTAATATAGGCCTTGGCTTCAAAGAGTACTTGTACTCAATATACCAAAATAGTATCGGCCAATTGGTATTTTTTGTCTGTACATTTATGGCCTATTTTTGGTCTCGACATATTAAAATTAGTCAAGCTATACAGCGAAATCGTAAACATATTCCTATCTCAATTGGTGGCTGGGGAACACGCGGAAAGTCTGGTACAGAGCGCTTAAAGTCCGCCCTATTTAGCAGCATTGCATTAAAGGTCATCACCAAGACAACGGGATGTGAAGCCATGATGATCTACACCACCAGTAATGGCGATCAGCATGAACTACCGTTATTTCGACCTTTCGATAAAGCCAGTATTTGGGAACAAAGCGATGTATTGGCATTTGCCAAAGCGGTCAAAGCAGATGTATTTCTATGGGAGTGTATGGGGCTAACCCCTCGCTATGTAAGAATCTTGCGCCGCTGGATGAATGACAACTTCGCGACAATCACCAACGCCTACCCTGATCATGAAGATATATTAGGCCCAACGGGGTTAGACGTGGCCACTGAGATGTCCTCATTTATCGGCTCAAACACCCAAGTATTTACTGCCGAACAGAGTATGTACCCTGTACTCAATAAATCAGCAGAGCAAAAAGACTCGACGCTCATTCAAGTTCACTGGGGTGAAGGTTTCCAAATTACGGACGATATTAGAGCCCTCTATCCCTATGAAGAGCACCCTGATAATATCGCACTGGTGTGCAAAATGGCGCAATACATAGGGATTAACAAAGATTATGTTTTTAAAGAAACAGCCGAACGCATTGTACCTGATATAGGTGTTTTACAACATTTTGAACAGGCGCCAATCGGTGCTGTGACACAATCTTTTGTCAACAGTATGTCTGCGAATGAACGACTCGCTACGATAGAAAATTGGAGACGCCTCAACTTATTTGGTCAAAGCCAGCAGCCTAAAGTGCAAACTATCGCCCTTATTAATAATCGTAACGACAGAATTGCACGTACCAAAGTTTTTGCTCAAATACTGATCGAGGATTTAACGTTCGATTACATTGTGGTGATTGGTACAAATGTTGACGGCTTCCTCGCATACTTTAAACAAGCTTTGCAAGCACGTATAACGCGTATCATTGACAATAATGATCGAGAAGACCTTGCAAAATTACTCGAACAGTTTAAGTGCTTAGTCTCAGATCAAATGCTCTGCGATAAACTAAACGCATTGCTACCTGACACAGGTTTGGATTGTCAAACCCTGCACAACACAGAACACATGGCTGCCTTTTTTGAGCAGCATGTCAGCTGTGGGCGACAACGTCGTTACTTAAATCACTTAGTTGAAAGCTGGCATATTGCCAATAGAATCATCTCGACAGAAGAACTAAAAAAACACCAAAGAGAGATCTCCGAACACCTAAACTCACTACTTTCGACACGCACTCGACTGATTGAAAACCCGTATATCAGCGCTGATGAACTCACACAAAAGATCGCAAAACTCGGACTGGATGGACAACATCAACTCATTATTGGCATGCAAAATATAAAAGGCGCAGGACTAAATTATGTATATGCATGGCAAAAGTGGCACCATCTACATCAAACGTGTGATCACTTGCTGACCCCTCACATTAGTCAAGCGCAATTTAGACAAGGCCTACTTAAACTCGCCCAAACTTCTCGAATTGGTGTAATCGAACACGACTACTTCAATGACTTTCTTAGTAAGTTAAGCAAATTACCCCACGCCCAAAATGAGTTTAGCCAAGCTGAAATAGCGCATTTAAAAGAACGCCTGCAAAGCAAAGATTCTAAATCAAATGAGGAGACGAAAGACGTAAAGCAGAACCGTGTAACTCGGTTTGTACTACAAGTCGTCGAATCATTTTTGGATGCAGGCGCAGCTGTTAAGCGCAAAAAAACGGCACAACAGGTTTATAAAGACATTGCTTCACAGCGGATCACGCTTGAGAAGGCCATTGCAGTCTTGGCAGCATTAAATCGAAGCCAGAAACCGGGTTGGCTGGCCCTACAACAGAAACGAAAGAAGCGTTTCAATCAAAAAAACTAATACTTTTTAATTAAATTAATCTAAATTCAAATTAAAGGAATAATAAATTCCAGTCATTTTTTGTATTTTAATTGACCCGAACACTTAAAACTAGGAAAATAAGATTAGTCAAAGACAATTTATTTTAACAATTTACTAACAAATGGATGTTGCGTAATCAAGTTGGGAGTATTATATGAAGTTATCCACGTCATCTGTATTATTAGTGACTGCATTGACAGCAAGCCAGAGTGTTCTGGCGGACAATAATTTAATTGCCAATGGTTCATTTGAACAATCAGGAAATATTTCAGGGACATGGAAACTCTTCGACAACCTTTCTGGCTGGGAGCGCACAGGCGCTCGTTTTGAAATTCAAACTGATAGATTAGGTTTAATCGCACCACAAGATGGCACTCAGTATCTCGAGTTAGACTCAACCAGTAATTACACTGCGTACCAAAACATTGCGACCGAAGCCGGTAAGCGTTATGTGGTCAGCTTTTATTACTCACCTCGAGTAAGAAACAACAACCAAACCAATCAAGCAGCGGTAACTTGGGATGGACAAGTTATCGCCAATCTAAATGGCACTAACCGAGGCTGGCAACATGTTACCGTTACTGTGACAGCCAATAGCGCACAAAGCACGCTTGCATTTACAGGCAGTGGCACGTCAGATTCATACGGTGCTTTACTAGATAATGTGTCTGTCACTGCGGATTGCGTGACCGGCTTGTTTGGTATCAACAATTATGGCAACGCCGGCGAAGGTTATATCTTTAACATCAATTTAGATACAATGACCTACAGTAAAGTTGCTGGCGTTTCTCATACGGCATCTAATATCGCGAGCAAAGACGGTGTGCTTTATTTCATGGAACAGAATGACAAGCAAACCAAAGCATCTACACTATGGTCACTTGATTTAGATGGCAATGTAGAGACGGCAGTTGCCAATGCAACTTCCTGGCCTATCTACCGTTCAGCCGTCAGCGACGATGGTATTCATCTACGCGCTACAAGTAAGACCTACATGTATGACTATAATCTACAGACAGGTGAAAAAACGGTATTAGGTAAACTGAAATATTCAGGCGATGACTTTAGCCATGGTGATATTGCATACTCAGCGGATAACAACACGTTATACGTATTAACAGGTAAAGCACTTTATACCTTAGATACAGCAGATATGAGCCTCACTAAAATTGGCGAACATGGCGTAAACTGGGCATCTGGCCTAGCGATTTCCGATACGGGCACTTTATATGTATCAGGCCGACAAAGCGGACAGAACGCAAAAATTTACTCGCTTAACCCAAATACCGCAGTGGCGACTGAAATTATGGAAGGTCCAGCACATATCAACGATCTCACTTTTGTCGATAATTACTGTCGTTAATAATTATTATTCTGGAAAAACCAGCCCCTTGGCTGGTTTTTTTATACCACAAAGCATCTAAACCTAGCTGGTAAGGCTTCCCCATCGCCTATGTGCTGGGTATACTGACGCGTTTTTCTTGCATAGTTAGTCAACACTGACTTCGCGTGTAGAGCTTTTGGGAACTGGCCTCCCATTAAAAACCGCGTCCAAACGAACACTCAAATGGGTAAATAGTTTGCCGCTACTATAAAGGCCAAACAACACACATGTGATAAATCTGGAAGTAATAAATATGAATTCAATACCTAATCGAGGTGAGTTTTTAGGCCACCCTAAAGGCCTATTCTTACTATTCGGCACGGAAATGTGGGAGCGATTTGGCTACTACGGGATGCGTGCAATTTTAGTACTTTATCTAGTAGCTCAGGTACAAAATGGCGGTTTCGGCTGGACCAATGCCGACGCACTAAGCTTATACGGTACTTTTACCATGGCCGTATACTTGACCCCGCTGTTTGGTGGCTGGCTAGCAGATAACGTACTAGGACAACGCAAAGCCATCATCATTGGCGGTATTTTAATGGCTGCGGGCCATTTTATCATGGGGATCCCACACAGTGTGGTTGCAGGCCAAGAAGAAAATGTCTTCTATATTGGTCTAACACTACTGTGTATCGGTAACGGTTTATTCAAGCCAAATATCTCTACCATGGTGGGCGATTTATATGAAGAAGGTGACAAGCGTCGTGATGGCGCATTTACCATCTTCTACATGGGCATTAACTTAGGTGGTGCACTAGGCCCGCTCGTTGCCGGCTATGTCGCTTCTGAAATCAACTGGCAAGCTGGTTTTGTGGCGGCAGGTATCGGCATGGTGATCTCCGTAATTATGCAAATGTTACTGAGCAAGAAATACTTAGGCGATATTGGTGTTATTCCATCAGCGAAACTATCACAGCAACAATCAGAATCGGGCACCAAAGAGCCACTAACTAAAATTGAAAAAGACCGTATTCGCGTCATTTTTACAATGTCTGTATTCAGTATTATCTTCTGGATGGGCTTTGAACAAGCCGGTGGCCTTATGAACTTATTCGCAAATGATTATACAGACCGCATGCTGATGGGCTTTGAAATCCCAGCGTCTTGGTTCCAATCTTTAAACTCCATTTTCATCATCATCTTTGCACCCATTGTTGCCATGATTTGGTTAAAACTGGACAAACGTGAGCCAAACTCGCCAGTTAAGTTTGCCATCGGCTTGGTGTTTTTAGCGCTTGGCTTCCTAACCATGATGTTCGCTTTAATGACCGAAGGCGCAGCACCTGGTGACACACTACAAATCAGCATGATGTGGCTAGTCCTTTTCTACCTATTTCATACTCTGGGTGAATTATGTTTGTCTCCAATAGGTCTATCCATGGTGAGCAAACTTGCACCACTGCGCCTTGCATCACTGCTTATGGGTATTTGGTTCCTATGTACAGCAGTCGCAAACAAAATCGCAGGCTTTGTCGGTTCGTTTATTGGTGAAGGCCAAGAAGCGATGGGCAACGCTATGGGGATCTTTATTGGCTTAGGTGCAACAGCGCTTCTTTCTGCGCTGGCCATGTATTTACTTAGTAACAAACTAGTTGATTGGATGCATGGTGCAGAAGGCGACAATGAGCCACATACACAAGCACATTACCTAGAAAAAGAGCTCGAAGTGACTGGTGAGAGACAATAACCCGTAAATAAAATTCATGAAAAATCCGCACTTCTGAGTGTGGATTTTTCATGTTCCAACCTAAAACTGTAAACTTTAATTTACACCTTACTACTTAATTGCCTATTTGGTTCACATCACGCGTATCACTGTAGACATCTTGAACAATCACATGAAAAACCAATAAATATAATAAAATCACAACCTTAAAATTAAACTTCTTTCTAAAACGTGCTAATTAACAACCTAGTTTTCAGTTTAATTACAGCTTTTCAATCTAAAAAAATTGTCTGTTTTCATTTTGTCTTAATACGGCACCAAATGTGCAATCAAATTTACAAAACAGCCATGAGTGAATTGATGTTGAAACCTTTCACTTTAGGTCATTTTGATTAATTATCCACTGCATAAATTACAACAAGCAATCCAGTGCTTAATGCAGGAGAATGACAATGAGTGAAGTAAATAATCCTCTTGGCCTTGTAGGTATCGAATTTACTGAATACGCAACCCCAGACGCAGATTACATGGACAAAATCTTTGCTGATTTTGGTTTCTCTAAACTTAAAAAGTTTAAAGGTAAAGACATCGTTCATTACAATCAGAACGAGATCCATTTCCTTCTAAACAACGAGCGTGACGGTTTCTCTGCCGAGTTTGCCAAGTCACACGGTCCTGCTATTTGTTCAATGGGCTGGCGTGTAGAAGACGCACAAAAAGCGTTTGACATTGCTGTAGAGCGTGGTGCAAAACCAGCCACTGATTCTGCCAACAAAGACCTACCATACCCTGCTATTTACGGTATCGGTGACAGCCTTATTTATTTCATCGATGTATTCGGTGATAAAGGCTCTATCTTTGAAAATGATTTTGAAGATCTAGAAGAGCAAAACATTGTTGAAGACAAAGGTTTCATTCGCATTGACCACCTAACTAACAATGTTTACAAAGGCACAATGGAAACATGGGCAAACTTCTATAAAGGCGTATTTGGCTTTGAAGAAGTACGTTATTTCGACATCAAAGGTCAGAAGACTGCGCTACTTTCTTATGCACTTAAGTCACCTTGTGGTACTTTCTCGATTCCAATCAATGAAGGTAAAGATGACAACAACAACCAGATCGATGAGTACCTAGACGAGTACAATGGTCCGGGCGTACAGCACCTTGCATTCTTAACAAACGACCTTGTTGGCTCTCTAGATAAGCTAGACAAAACAAACATCGCGACTTTAGATATCGTTGATCACTACTACGATACAATTTTCGACCGTGTTCCTTGGGTTGCTGAAGATAAGCAGAAGATCAAAGAGCACCAGATCCTAGTAGATAGCCAGAGCGAAAACTGCTACCTACTTCAAATCTTTACCAAAAACCTGTTCGGTCCTATCTTCATCGAGATGATCCAACGTGTTGATGACGGTGGCTTTGGTGAAGGTAACTTCCAGGCTCTATTTGAGTCAATTGAACGTGACCAAGAGCGTCGTGGTGTGATTTAATTATCCACCAGTAAAGACAAATTAAAAAGCAGCTTTTCTAAGCTGCTTTTGCTATTTAAACTTGGCCATATTCTGGCAAAAGCACAAATAAAAATGCATAGTCATATGCAGCTTGTAGAAAAAAGGAAAGACCATGTCTTTTATCAATGAAACACACGATATTAATTTAAAAAGCTGGGTTGCAAGTGCAAACCAAGCAGGTAACGATTTCCCAATTCAAAACTTACCGTTTGCGTCATTTCGTCGCAAAGGCAGCAATGAAGAATTCCGTGGCGGCGTAGCCATTGGTGATCAAGTACTAGATTTAGCAGTTGTTGCAGCTGCAAACATCTTCGACGGTGTAGCGCAAGAGGCGGTTGAAGCAGCAAATGCACAAGCACTAAACGAATTCATGGGTCTTGGTAAAGCACATTGGTCAGGCTTACGTTTAGCACTTTCTCGTGCATTACGAGAAGGCTCTGAGCACCAAAGTGCCCTTGAGAGCGCACTTGTAGCACAAGATGACGTTGAATATGCACTTCCGTGTCACATCGGTGACTACACTGATTTCTACACATCAATCTATCACGCAACTGCAGTAGGTAGCTTGTTCCGCCCAGATAACCCTCTTCTACCTAACTACAAGTGGGTACCAATCGGCTACCATGGCCGTGCTTCATCAATTGATGTATCAGGCCAGACTTTCCCGCGCCCTAAAGGTCAAACTAAAGCACCAGATGCAGAAGCACCATCATTTGGCCCTTGTAAACGTCTAGACTACGAACTAGAGCTAGGTATTTACCTTGGTAAAGGCAATGAACTAGGTGATGCGATTGCAATTGAAGATGCAGAAGACCACGTATTCGGTTTCTGTCTATTTAATGACTGGTCAGCACGTGACCTACAAGCATGGGAATACCAACCTTTAGGTCCATTCCTTGCGAAGAACTTTGCATCAACAGTCTCACCGTGGGTTGTGACAACAGAAGCGTTGGCTCCATACCGCACTGCGTGGCACCGTGACGAAAACGACCCACAACCAATGAGCTACCTAGAGTCTGCACAGAACCGTGAGACTGGTTCATTTGATATTCAAATGGACGTACTTATCGAAACAGATAAGATGCGCAGCGAAAATGCAGCACCAAGCAAGGTTTCTGAGTCAAGCTTCAAGCACAGCTATTGGACAGTTGCACAAATGGTTACGCACCACACGGTCAACGGTTGTAACTTCTTACCAGGTGATATGCTAGGTTCAGGCACACAGTCAGGTCCAGAGCATGAAGAAGCAGGTTCATTACTTGAACTGTCTCGCGGCGGTAAAGAATCGATTACTTTAAGCAACGGCGAAGAGCGTAAATTCCTTGAAGACGGTGACAAGGTTATTATGCGCGGCTGGTGTGAAGCTGACGGCTTCAACCGCATCGGCTTCGGTTCAGTAGAAGGCACTGTGCTTCCTGCAAAATAATTGAATAAAATAATTTCATTCAAATCAAAGGCGTGCATAAACACGCCTTTTTTTTATGCTTTTATACTGGATTTTTGTATAAAAATTGTTAGAGTTAGTCGTTATCTAATTTTTAAAGTGTTATGTTAAGCGTTATCAAAAGCCTAGTTTTAAAGCTATTCCAACCCAAACAAGTCATGCTGCGTCAAAATGGCGAAGTAAGCCTATTGGCTATACCAGCTTGGGTGCAAATCACGATTATAGTATGCCTAATCACAACTTTGGCATGGCTTGGCTTTACAACCTCACAATATTTCACACAAAAAACGCATTTACTTGTACTGTCAGATGAAGTTTCAAGTAAAGAAGCTGCTTTTCTCAGTAAGCAGGCCGCACTTGAAGCGCAACTTGCCCAACAGCAAACACGCATAGCACAGCTCGATGCACAGCATGCAGTACTAAACGAGCTTATGGCTTCGCTCCCCAATACGCTGACTGAAGGTGAGGTGAGTGACACAGCCCCTCCCCCATCAGAATCGCATGGAAATAGCGAAGTGAAAACCGAATCATTAAAGCTGCACGAAGAACATACTGACTCTTTTCATCATCATGCGACAGAACTAAACGACGCACAAAGCCAACTCCTTAACCAATTGCACAATTTGATCGCACGCAGAAATCAAGTTTTACTTGCGGGTATGCAAGAAGCTGGCATCAATGCAAACACCTCAAATGAAGCGCAAGGTGGCCCTTATCACCAGGTTCAAAGTGATAAACTGCCTCAAACGTACCTCAACGCAATTGACAGTTCTGTGCAATTAAACCAACTAGAGCGCTTAGTACAAAAACTACCAGCAAGTATGCCGGTGAAAGAAAACAAATATTATATTTCTAGTGCATTTGGCTATCGAAAAGATCCAATTAACGGTCGCCGCGCCTACCACAAAGGCGTCGATTTAGCTGGGTGGCACAAAACAGAAATCATCGCACCTGCAGATGGTACGGTTATCAGAGCCGGAAAATATGGTGGTTATGGCAAATTTATTGAAATTCAACATGCCAACGGGATCACGACACGTTACGGGCATTTGCATACTATTAAGGTAAAAAAAGGCCAACAAGTTAAGCAATCTGACGTAATTGCATTGATGGGCAGCACAGGAAGAAGCACCAGTACACACTTGCACTACGAAGTATTACAGGATAAAAAGCATATTAACCCTGTTAAACTTGCAAGAGTACTCGAACGTGTTCAATAAATTAAAAAATAATAAATCCTCAGCGCTCTACGTCGCTATGATCTCTCCGAACACCAAAGTCACTGGTGACATTCACTGCGAAGGTGAAATTCAAATTGATGGCATTGTTTCTGGTAACCTCGACGTCGAACACTTAGTAATTGGTGAGCAAGGGACCATTGAGGGTAATATTAAAGCCACACAAGTTCATGTGAAAGGCACTGTCAACGGCTGTATCACTGCACAACAGGTCCGTTTAGAGCCTTCAGCTAAAGTACATGGCGATATCATTCACGATACCTTAAGCATCGAAGCTGGGGCGCATATTGAAGGTCAGCTCACACACAAAACAGACCTTTCAAATGTCACCCCTATTGAAAAACAAGAACAGGCTTAGTTTCTTGCTGTTATATACATTGTCACATCGGCGTGAAACACTTTCACGCCCTCAGCATTAAACAGTTCAACTGGCACTATCAAATCCTCTTTATCTTGCCATTGATGCGGTAATGAGATCACCGCTTCAGCTCGCAAATCACTGTCTGCCTTTTTAAGGTATTGCACTGTCATCCCTTTCGGGATCCATCGATGTGTTTGCACAGGGACTGTCGCGTCAGTAACTACCCCAGCGCATAACTCAGCTAAGTTACATTGTGCAATTGCGTGCACGGTCCCTATATGGTTATGAACCGCTTTGCGATTTGGCATATGGGCACAAATTCGGCCACTACTTAAATGGGTAATTTTAGGTTTAATGGTCGAAAAGTAAGGCGCTCTTTTACATACAGCTTTGCTGAATAGCCAATTACCAAAAGGTAACCAGCTAAATTTTTTATAGGTTTTTAAAAGTGAACTTGCCATAAGTTATCCTGTTTTTTTATCAAACCTAACACATCAGACCAGTTAACACTAGCGTTATTAATTAACACAACGACGAGATTGAACACGGTTGTTTCATGTTAAGCGAGCACGCAAAACAAGCCTCAACCTAAACAGGCAAATACTTAACTTAAAAGAGTAATGATCATGCATAATTCTTACAAAACTCTTTCGATTAATAAAATATTATCGTATTACGGCGATTTGTCCTGTCTTTTTTCCCACCGCACAATACAATAGCGTCGAAAAGGAGACAGCATGCAACAGCACACCAGTAAATCACTTATTTTCATCCTAGCCCTTTTGGTAATATTTTGCCCGCTCGGCATTGATTTGTACTTACCCGCCTTTGTCGATATGCAAAACGCCTTAGCAGTGAGCGAAGCCAAAATCCAGCAGACTGTCAGTATTTATATGCTTGCCGTAGGTCTTGGACAATTAATCGCAGGACCACTCGCAGATAAATATGGGCGAAAGCCAATCGCACTTTCAGGGGTAAGCCTGTTTATGATCGGTGCCGCACTGGCAACCATTGCAGAGTCATGGGAGTCAGTAATGTTTGCTCGAGTACTGCAAGGACTTGGCGCATGCGCTACTTTTGTCAGTGCTTTTGCCATTGTACGTGATAGCTTTGGTAACAAAGGCAGTGGGCAAATGATCACTTATCTAAATGGTATTGTCTGTTTTATCCCAGCACTAGCACCTATTTTAGGTGCGTGGCTCACTACCGAGCTCGGCTGGCGTAGTAACTTCGCATTTTTGTTTGTTTTTGGAGTAGTTGGGCTTATCCTACTGTTTTTTTTCTTTAAAGAGACAAAACCAGAAGACTCCATTTACCAAGGGCACATCTTAGATTTACGCCGGTTTGGGCCTATGATAAGTAATCCGAAGTTCATGTTTAATGCGTCTATCACTATGGTGTGTATGTCTGCCATGCTCGTCTTTGTGGTTGGTGCCCCAGGCTGGATAATGTCTCACTTAAATCTACCTATGGCGGATTTTACTTTCTGGTTTGCACTCAATGCATTCATTAGTATCGTGTCCAGTTTTGTTGCACCTCAATTTATTAAACGCAACAGCCGCCGTGCATTACAATTTGGCTTAACATTATTTTGTGGTGCGGGCATCATCACAGCCGCCCTACCACATACGGGCGCCGCCAATTATATGTTACCAATGTATATCGCCTCTATCGGATTTGCGTTTACCATTGGTGCCGCAGCTGGAAACGCACTGGCTGAGTTTCCAAAACAGGCAGGTACAGCTTCAGCATTGATAGGTCTTATGCAGATGAGTGGCGCTGGACTGCTCGCCGTCTTAACACAGCCACTTGGGCTCATTGCCCCCTTACAATTAACGTTACACCTATGTTTAGGGTTGCCTTTCTTACTACTGCTATTTTCGAAATATAGACAGGCTTTACACAGTGTCAATTAACATGACATTTTTTTCTATTCCGTCGTAAATCTGTCATATGAGAAAGGTAAACTGTTTCTAATAGCTACACAGGCTGTTGTTTGGAAGGCATAGTACTTCTTTTTAGCATTTATTTATATCGAATCAATATCCCCCAACCTTGTTATGCGGGTTTGATAACCCGCATAGTTTTTAAAAATTGCAATAAAACAGTTTCAATCTTTTTCCGAGTGATTAAACTAGCCTCTAACTGTATTACATTTAATCTACTATGCTAAATCCTGAATTTTTAATTTCATTCCTATTTGCAAGCTTCATCATAGCCGTGGCTCCAGGGCCTTCAAATGCATTCTTGATGGCGCAAACCTTTACTCATGGTAAAACGGCTGGTATGCAAAGCGCACTTGGCTTTGCACTCGGTGGAGTGGTACACACTATTTTTGCCGTAATAGGTCTATCTGCTATTTTAAAAGCGTCCGAAACAGCATACACTGCAGTCCAGTATCTCGGTGCTGCATATTTGGCCTACCTAGGGGTCATGACATTCAAAGCCACCATGTCCAAAACAAATGAAGATCAAACTGAAAGTGAAGATAGCACAGCAAGTAAATCAAATAAGAATGTAACTTTTCAAGCCATGATGACCGAAGTACTCAACCCGAAGGTCGCACTCTTTTTTATCGCCTTTATTCCGCAATTTGTCGATACTAGTTTAGATACTTCTACAACCGTTCAGTTGGCATTATTTGGTCTGCTCTACCCGATATTGGCTTTCCCTGTAGACTGTGTGTATGTGTATGGTGGAGATAAGATTGCTGGGTATTTTCGCACGCACCCCAATGCGCCTATTTGGATAGATAGAATGTCAGCAGCCATCTTTATCGCATTAGCTGTGAACCTCCTACTGTAAGGAAAGATATGAAATTTACAAAGGTAAACATACCTGCTAAAAAACACATCGCGCTAGTTGCTCATGACGGTAAAAAAGCAGCAATGGTAACGTGGTGTCAAGCACACACAACGACACTACAACAGCATATATTAAGTGCCACAGGAACAACCGGTGCACTTATTAAATCTAAAACAGGATTGACAGTGTCACCACTCCTCAGTGGACCTATGGGTGGAGATCAACAAATTGGCGCAAAAATCGCTGAGCAGCAAATTGACATGCTGATATTCTTTTGGGATCCCCTTTCATCTCAGCCTCACGACCCTGATGTAAAAGCGTTATTACGGCTGGCCGCCGTATGGAATATCCCAGTGGCATGCAATGAAGCCAGCGCAGATATGCTGCTGACTTCAACTTTTATGAATGAAGAATTGCCAAGAGCTCAGCCTGACTACTCAGATTATATTGCTACCAGAAGTCGCTAGCGATAAATGCGCTCAGCCCACTTAGTAAGCCCTGCGGTGACGCTACCAAAGTTGTCACCATTCAACATAGGAATATCTCCCAATGCCGCTTGTAATGCATTTTTCAGCAAAGGTGATTGCGCACTCCCCCCTGTAAGATAAATGATATCTGGCCGAGTACCCGCATCCAAAATCGCTTGCTCAGCAAGTGAAACCACTTGCTGCAAACTCGTATCAATGGAGTCTGTTAACTGCATAAGATCGATATCTTGCTGCAGGGCCTGCTCGATAAATGATAAATCGACTTGGTGAGAGCTGACTTCACTCAGTGCTATTTTCGCAAGTTCCGCTTGCCTAACAAACTGATGAGTCATCTTGTTTTCTTGGATCACTTGTAAGCGCTTTAGCTTATCTGGTTCGCAGACATCACGCAGCATCGCCTTCAACTCTCGGCTAAATCCAGCACTATAAAACTCACTCTGTAATTGGATGTCATTGATTTTACATGCTTGCCAAAACGCCTGCTTAGGCAGCGGAAGCCCCGATTTAAACTGTCCACCTAGACCACATACTGGCATTAATTTATGAAAAGCCAGTGCAATATCTAAATCATTTCCACCAATACGCTTACCCGTGTGCGCCAAAAAGTGTGTACTACGATCAGCACATTCTCTATAACTTGGCCCCATTTGCACAAATGAGCAATCGCTTGTTCCGCCACCAATATCTACAACAAGCACTTTTTGGTCCTGTTGTAGATCTGACTCAAAGTCGATACCTGCAGCCAATGGCTCATATAAAAACTCGACATCCGTAAAGCCAGCTCGTTTTGCCGCTGTGGTCAAAATAGACAGCGCCTGTTGATTACTCTGCTCTCCACCTACAGCCTGGAAGTTGACCGGTCGACCGATCACGGTATGGGTGAGCGATACCCCCAAGTGACGTTCAGCGCGTGCTTTAAGCTCCATAATCATGGTCGTTGCAATATCTTCAAAAAACGCGATTTGTTCAGGCTTAAGTCCAATCGCACCAAAAAAAGATTTTGGAGATTTAACGAAATACCCCTCTTCTGGCATAGAAATGTATTCTTCAATCGCTTCTTGGCCAACAAATACACCACTTTCTTGAGGCATCAAATCCAGGTCGCTACGAGCAAATTGTGCACTTTTCAAGATGCCATTTCTCTGCGCTCTGTATTCTGATTGCGCACTCTGTTGAATGCCTTTTGCAACATAATCAGAGATCAATGAATTATGAAGCGCATATAGCGTTGAAGGAAGGTAATGTTTTGAGTTTTCCAAAGGCACCAGCTGCACAACCCCTGAACGCATCACACCCATCGCACAATTTGAGCTACCATAATCAAATCCAACGACCATTCTTACCTCACATTCACTACAAAAAAGGACGAAATTTACCATAGCTCATTAAGATTTGAAAGAAAATCGCCCTTATAACGACCTACGGATCCTTAAGAAACTAGCAAATCTCGGTTTTCCATATCGAGTAAGGCCTTGATACTGAAACGTAATTGTACTGCCAATGGGTGGAGGAGACTTACGCAGTTCATCTGTAAAACCGGTGCCAATATTAAACGTTACTCCTTCCATCGTTTTTACCGTAATCGCGCCCATCATACCTTGATACTTACCTTTTCCAGGTAAATGCGCCATCACGATAGCTTCCGCATCAAACTTCGGCTTATATTTCAGTATCTGTGCTGTTCTGCCAGCCTGATGGGTTGCTTGTTTTTCATGTAACATCACCCCTTCCCCACCTCTTAGTAGAACCTGATTATAAAAGTCGTCTAATTGCGCTTTGGTTTTAAAATGATGCTGTGGGATAGGCTTAATATGAATGCTGTGTAAACCGTTGACAATACCTTGGTATTTTTGAAAACGTTGCTCAAATGTCAGCATCGGATCTGGGGCATCAAAAATAAGGTAATGGACCTGTTGCCAATTGTTATGATCTGGCACTTTCCTGCGCACTAAACTACTGACAAACGCAAAATTGTTATACCCTGCCCATAACTCTCCATCTAACCAACGATTAGGTAGTACAGCAATAAACCATTTCGGGGCATGAATAATACGTCCAGTGCGGGTTTTAAGCTGCTTCCCATCCCAGATTGCACGCACGCCATCGTACTTTTCACTGACCAAGTATGCGCTCACTGGCTTTTGTTGATCATATACTTTGGCAAGTTGAACATCTGGTGCAGAATTTGAAAAAGAAGACAGGCTGGCGAAAAAAACAATGACTGTAAACAGCCAAAAAAAGACGTGTTTCATGCTACTTTCCTTTGCAGATAAAAACAAACAATAAAAGCCATCACGATTAAAACCTCTTATTCGTGTTTTAATGGCTCTTATTTAAAGTAGCATCTTTAATGAACTTGTACAGTTTAGCTTGGTTTTACTATGTCCTGCCACATTGCCGCCAAGCTTTCACATTGCCACGCTGCTTTTGAAAAGTCTTGCCCTACTGAGTGTAAATGTGAGATCACCACTGTTTTTAGCCCTGCTGAGGCGGCAGATGTGAGTCCTGTTTGTGAATCTTCAACTGCAATGGCATCTTGTGCACTAATATTAAGTTTAGCCATTGCCAAACAATAGGGTTCAGGATGCGGTTTAGGATCAGTCACATCATCTTTACAGACAATGCACTCAAAAAACTCTAATAAACCATAATATGTTAGCACGGGCAGAGCTTCATCTCGTGTGCTGCCAGTGACCAATGCCAATTTGTAATGCTGAGAACAAAGAGAAAGGACATCGATAGCATGTGGCATCAGCTTAGGCTTATGACTGGCCGCGGTCTCAATAAATTGAAGGTTTTTTAGCTTCGCGAGTTCAGTCCCTGACTGAGAAAGATTATAGCGCTGCTGCAAAATATGACCAGTTTTGACAGTTGGCACACCTGAGAATTCATCACAAAATTCAGCTTCGCTAATCAAGATATCATAGGGTGCCAACACCTTACACCAACTGGCGTAATGGAGCGTCTCTGAGTCTACCAACGTACCATCAAAATCGAATAATATTGCCTGTAAACCCATAAACACTCCTTATTTTTAATTAACCTTTTAATGCAGTTGGTGGTTCTGCATACGCTTCTTCGCCTGTATCTAATTCTACTAATTCATAACCACGTTGTTTGCGAACAACTTTTAATACTGGCTTTTCAAAAGCAGACTTTAACCTATCAGCATCCGCTTGCAATTCTTCAATTGTATGACCAAAAGGAGCGGCACCTGTCTCTGACCAATTAGTCACCTTACCATTGATATTGTATTCAACTTCATGAATTTGGTATAGCGGTGACTCACTATCTTTACCTTCACAAAAAATCACGCGATAGTTCCAAAATCCAGACATGTTTGACTCCTCTTACTTAAACTACGATGCGACTGTATCAGCTAATTCAGACAGTTGCATTAAAGAAATAAAAAACCCGTGTTATTTATCCAATAACACGGGTTTAAAAAGTTATCTATTCACTTCAACTAATAATTAAAAGAAGCGAACCTTGAACTCAGCACCAATGAAGCGCTCTTCATTTAACATACCAGTGTTGTTATTGAAATCTACACCACCGATAACAACTTGCTCATCAAACAAGTTGCGTACAAATACAGAAGTTTCGTATTCGTTGTCACCAGACGCCCATGCATAACCCGCTCTTACGCCTGTTTCAAATAAGGCTTTGCCTTCAAATTCAACTGATTCATATAAGAAGAAGTTGATTTTGCTACGGTAAGAAGTATCTGCGTATACGAAGAAGTCGCCGCCTTCTAGCTCTTTAGTGTAACGAAGCGTTGCATTTGCAATCCACTCTGGTGCATGTGGCAGGCTATTACCATCTAACTGATACAAACCGGCTGCATTCTTTGTATTTGTGATAGTACACTGTGCACAACCTTGAATAGCTAGATTTGGATCATCGATCTCTGTTTTATTATAGCTCAAGTTAAAGGTTGCATTTAGTTCATCAGTTAGCACCCATTCAGTGTCTAATTCAAAACCATAACCAGTTGTTTTATCAGCGTTAACTAGACGGTTGAAGTTTGCACCACCACCTACAGCTGTCAATTGTTGGTCATTCATTTGGTAGTAGAACACGGTACCATTTACACGTCCCTGACCGTCTAGCACATCTGATTTAACACCAAACTCAATCGAGTTAGTTGTTTCTGACTCAGCGACTGTTACGTCATCACCAAATAGGATACGACCCTGAACACTTGGCGCACGGAAACCATTAGCCAAACGACCGAATAAGTTAACGTCGTCAGTTAACTTATACGTTGCACTTAAGTCCCAGCTTACATGACTATCACTTGGATTAGCAGTGCCTACGATAGAATCAGCAGCACCTACAGGGCTCTTCGTTCGTTCCGCACGGAACTCTTTCTCGTCATCAGAGTAGCGAAGACCTAAAGTGACATCTAATTTATCAGACACCGTGTAATCAAAAGAACCAAACACAGCCCACGCAGATGTCTCTTGGTTTTGAACTGCATAACCGTTTTGCAAGCCGAAGTTTCCAGCTGCTGCGTCGAATGCTAATGTATCAAAGCTATAACTTTCAATGGTCATTTCTTCATCAAATAAGAACACACCAACTTGGTAATTAAAATCACCAGAATAGTTGCTTGATAAACGCAGTTCTTGTGTGTATTGATCGTGTTCAGGTAATGCATCAGCAGTTTCAGATGGGAAGAAAATCACACCAGGTCCCTGCACTGGAAGGAAGGCAGCACCATAACCACCATCTACATCTGCACGAGAGTATATCTCAGCGCTTTCCCATGCTGTGATTGACGTCACAGTGTGCTCAGCAAGATCCCACTCTAATTTTAAACTCAGGCCTTGCGTTTCAACTTGCTGTGTTGCGCGAGATGAAGCATCATGGTAAACAACATCATTATCATAAACAGGGTTGATGTTATTTGAACCTTGCTCGATTAAGTTCGCACGGAAAGGAATTGGACGACCATCAAGGTCACGAACGTGGTAGTTTAACAAACCTGTAAAATCATCACCTTCGTATAAAAATTGAATACGCGCTGCCTTTTCGCTGTAACCGCCTAATGAGTCGTCTTTAGCAAACTCATTTGTCACCCCTTCTGGAGAGCGCACATCGATATAATCTGGCTGCTCTTGCCATAAGACAGATACACGTGTAGAAATTTTGTCAGTTAAACCTGTACTTACAGCGCCTTCGAAGTCAACAGACTCACGGCTACCATATGATACTGACGCGTAGCCATCAAATTCTTGGCTTGGTTTTACAGAATCAAATTTAACAAGACCTGCTGGCGTGTTACGACCAAATAAAGTGCCCTGAGGGCCACGTAATACTTCGATACGCTCAATATCAAAAACAGGGAAACCTTTTAAGATAGGGTTTTCTTGAACAACTTCGTCAACCACAAGTGATACTGGCTGAGATGCATTCAGATCGAAATCGGTGTTACCAAGACCGCGGACATAAAAGCGCGGGAATGTACGTCCAAACGAAGATTCAACCGATAAGCTCGGGATCTTAGCGTTCATAAAGCGGATATCCATACCAGCAGAACTATAGGCGTCTAAATTATCACCTTGTAAGGCAGACACTGAAACCGGCACTTCTTGTGCGTTTTCAACACGTTTACGTGCGGTGATTTGAATCACTTCCAGTTGATTGCTTTTTGCTTGCTCTTCTTCAGCTAGCGTAGTGAATGAAGTACCTGCCACAGCAGAGAACAACGTTGCATTGATTAAAGTTGCTAACGTAGATCTTTTCATTGCTTTCATGTTGGTTTTTGACCTTATTAATGCACTCTTTGAGTTCAACGGTATATTTGGGCGCCGTATCACATTGGCTATGGCGTTCAATTTTGCGCGTTGATGACAAACAACGCGGACCTCGATCTCGAGAGTGCAAAACGACGAAACGAGGCTGAACGCGACGGGCGTAATTATAGCAGCATATTTTTAAAATGCTTCAAATAAACACATAAATTACACACATTTTTACAACGTTCGACGACGTTAGGTCAAATTTAACAACTTTTAGCTACAAAAAGCGGACATTTGTCCTTATAAACTGTTCAATACTGTGTTTCAGAAAATATTTTTTACCCAATTAGTATACAAAAGATCAATATTTCATTGATAAAGCAAAAAAGAGACGATTTAGTCTCTGCTTAATAAAACTGAAATAAAATAAGTTTACACAAGTTACCATCGCCCAAAATGGTAACCGGTGTCATGAAAGCTTTGTTATCTTATCGAACTGTGAATTGAGATGAGAGGACATTAGACCTCTGCTCTTACATTACGATAAGTACACAGTAAGAACACACGTACGACCAAAAGTTCAAAGACGATGAAGATTAATTTTTTTGAATTATGAAAATAAAACGTGGGGTGACGCTGTCTGCTTAAATACAAAGCCGAATGCACCTCACAAGGTGCTTTTTTCCATTGCAGACGAATTGATATCAGCTAATGGGCGAATGAAGCCCTTTGTAACTAGACTTATGTGTTTTCGGACAGTATTCGATAACCGCAACGCCTGCCGTTGGAAAAATTGGCATTTCACCTGGCACAAGCTGATCAACCATATAACTCACAATCGGCATATGAGCCACAATTAGCCAATTATCTATTTCATCATGCATACTGATCAGCGTTTCGAGATAATCAACAGCAAAAGATGCGCTGCCACTGGGGATCACATCGTTACAGGTTTCTGCAAATACAAAGTTGTTACTTTGCTTAACCGCTTCAGCTGTTTGTTGTGCCCGAGCATAAGGGCTAACAAGTATGGCACTTGGCTGATAAGACTGAAATAACCATTTACCCATTTCGATCGCTTGCGTTTTTCCTCGCTCAGTCAACAAACGAGCTGCATCATCTGCCTGCATTGGACCGGCTTCACCATGACGCATTATCAATATTGTTTTCATAGCTCTCCGAAAAGTATTGGTTTTTTATCTCTATTCAGTAGTAAACCTAGTTGCATGTCCGCTATATTAAAACAAAATACTTAGAACTGGTAAGTGGTTTACTACTTTTAAGACTGTCTCACTTATTATATCGGCGGCGTAAACTTGAAATTAAGCAACAATGATAATAAACAATATAAGCATGTAACACTGGACAATGGTCTTAGGGTTTTACTCATAACCGACCCTAGTAGTGAGAAGTCCGCAGCCTCTTTGACAATTAATGTAGGTCACTTCGACGATCCTGTTGGTCGTCAAGGCATGGCCCACTTCATTGAGCATATGCTGTTTTTAGGTACAGAGCAATACCCAATTAAGGGAGAATTCTCACAAATTGTTAGCCAAAGTGGAGGAAACAGTAACGCTTGGACGGGCACAGAGCACACTTGCTACTTTTTTGACTGTCTCAGTCCCAAGCTAGACCACCTACTGTCGCGTTTTTCTGATTTTTTCATAGCCCCCTTGTTTGAGCAAAGTGCTTTGAATGATGAGCGCAATGCCATTGATGCTGAGTTTAATCTAAAAGTCAAAGATGATAATCGTAGAATTATTCAAGCCCACAAAGAGACAGCAAATCCAGCGCACCCTTTTACCAAATTTTCAGTCGGCAATCATGATACTTTAGGTGATAGCCATGGCGATATTAGACAAGAAATCATCCGCTTTTTTCAACAGCATTATCAAGCGCAATGGATGACATTGGTCATTGCTGGCCCCCAACCTAGCGACGAGCTGGAAAACCTTGCTTCTACCTATTTTTCCGCTATCCAAGGCAATATCAAACATCTCAAGCCGAAAATATCTTCGCCTTTCTATCGTGCAGAAGACCTTGGGATTAAATTACATATTAAACCAAGAAAACATTTACAAAAACTCATCGTTAGCTTTGCCATGCCTAACATTGACGAACTTTATCGCTATAAAAGTCTAAGCTTTTTAGCACATTTACTGGGGTATGAAGGCGAAGGGTCGCTCTATGCAATACTTAAGAAAAATGGCTGGATAAATGCGTTGTCTGCAGGTGGCGGCGTCAACGGTAGTAACTTTAAAGATTTTAATATTAGCTTTGCTTTAACAGACTTGGGGATAGAGTTTTATGAAGACATCGTCGAACTCTTATTTGAATACATTAGCTTGATAAAAGCACAACAGCATGTACTTCCTGCATTATATGCGGACAAAAAACAACTGATGGAATTAGCTTTCGATAACCAAGAAGTGAATAAGCTCATTGATTGGGTTAGTAATGTGAGTGTGAATATGCATCATTACAGTGAGGAGTACACACTTTACGGCGATTACTGTATGGAGTGCTTTAACCAAGCTCTTCACGATGAGTTAATAGGTTACCTGTGCCCTAATAATATGCGGCTGGTTTTAATACACCCCACAGCAATCGATGAAGAAGGCGCTGTCAATAAAGTCGCGAAATGGTACAACACACCTTACCAAGTCGCGCAAATAGATAGAGAGTGGCTTGAAGCTCTGTCACGCGTTCACGAGCCATTGCCAGAAATGCGCCTCCCCAATGTCAATCCGTATCTCAGTGACGACAATACTCTACATGATATCGAGTCCACCACTCATATTCCCACCCAATTGCAAGACAGACCGGGATTCGCTTTTTGGTTTAAGCAAGATGCAACATTTAGAGTAACGAAAGGGCATTTCTATCTCGAGCTCGATTCTGAAGCCTCTATCGAGAGTCACAAAGCCATGGCACTTACACGGCTATTTGCTGATTTATTTATGGACAGCGTTGCAGAGCAATTTTATTCAGCAGAATTAGCGGGACTTAGTTATCACTTAACATCCCATCAAGGCGGCTTAACACTGCATACAGCAGGGCTATCATCTTGCCAACTCAAATTGGCATCTCAACTTGTCGAAGCGCTACAAAAACAGCCGATCAGTGCCGCTCGATTTGCAGAATATAAAAAGCAACTGATACGCCACTGGCAAAACCACAATAAAAATAAACCCGTCAGTGAACTATTCAGTCTTTTAGGGGCCAAGCTCATGCCATGGAACCCGACACCTAATGATCTCGCAAAAGCACTACAAAACGTCTGCTTTAATGAATTTAATTCATTTCGAGATTCATTTTTTACCTCCATCCATGCAAAAGCATTTTTGCATGGTAATTGGCAACAGCAGCATGCCCTTGGTATTAAACAGCAACTCCTATGTAACTTTGCCAAAAGTGAAATCTTAGAGGATTTAAAAAAGCCATTAAATACAATTAATGAGTTCTACGAGGCGTCATTTATCAATGAACAGAATGAACATGCGTTTGTACACTATATTCAAGCGCCGAGTCAGAGTGTGCAAGATAAAATCAAAATCATGGCGTTTAATCAATTGGTCAGTCAGCTCTATTTTGAAAAACTTAGGACAGAACGCCAACTTGGCTATTTGGTCGGCGCGGGTTATGCGCCATTCAATACTCGGGCAGGCATTGCTTTCTATATTCAGTCACCCAAATTTAATAGTAAAGAGCTACTTCAACAGCACCAACTGTTCCTAGCTGATTTTGTTGACAATATCGACTCTATGGATGGCATTCATTGGCGAGATGTCAAATCCAGTCTTCAGTCACAAATCGCAGAAAAAGATAAAAACCTGCGTCTACGATCTCAACGTTTTTGGATAGCCATCGGTAATGAAGATCATACATTTTCAATGCAAACTCAATTATTGGAGGCTTTGGACAAACTCACATTTACTGAGCTCAAAGCGTTTATCGCTGACGTTACCGAGCAAAGCTTTCCCAGCATTACATTGCGTATCAATTAACAATTAACTAGAGGCTGAGACGATATTTATTTTTGCTATCGCTCTTAGCCTCCCCCCCTCATCCTTTAACATTAAGTCAAAAAAGGTACAAACACCTTAATTCTACCCGACTCTTTCTACATTTCATCAATTAGGCTTTGACTCAGACCAGTTGTTTCGATTAGATTAACGATGAATGTATTAATCTTGTACACTATGGTATATAAAAAAAATATAAGTAATTTATTGGCTCTTATTTATCTTTTCGCTTTGAGTACCCCTGTGCAGGCACACACCGTTTTAGAGCCCTTAACCAACAACACCCTTATTCTCTTATTTGTTGTTGCGGCTTGTTTGACCCTGTTTTTTGTCATGTTGTTTTTCAATCGTCGAGCAATACAAAAGCTTGAACACTTGCGCATGTCTGAAAAATGGTTAAAAAGCACTGTAGAAGGAAGTGGTGACACCCTGTGGGATTGGAATATCCAATCCGGTGATATTATTCGTATTAATGATAAGTACGCGTTAAACGAAGAAAAAAGCAATCATTTTATACCTAACGCTAAACGCATACATCCTCAAGATATTCCTCTGGTTGAAAAACAATTAAAACTGCATTTTGCAGAGAAAACCGCTTTTTTTGAAGCTTCCTATCGTTTAAGAGATAACTTAAATCAATATCACTGGGTATTAGACAAAGGAAAAGTCATCAGTAAAGACGATAACCTCAACCCACTCAGAATGACGGGGACTGTGCGAGATATTAATCACCTAAAAAGTACTGAAGAGCGCCTTAACTTATTTGCCAAATGTGTCGAATCCCTAACCGATGCCATCGCAATCTACGACCATAACTTTAAGTTAGTAGATTTAAACCCAAGTTATCTTAGAGTTTTCGGTGGAAAAAGAACACAATATATCGATTCAGACTTCCAATTACCCGGCTATGACAGCCGATTCATCAGGCAAATAAAATCTGCGTTGAAAGAAACTGAGCACTGGCAAGAAGAACTCAAAATCTATGACCAAAAAGGAAGTATGCTACCCATTGAAGTGAGCATTGATGAAATTAAGAACAGCCATGGTCATGTCACAAATTATGTCGTTGTATTTTCAGACCTAACTGAGCGTAAAAAAGCAGAGTCACAACTACATAATCTATCAAATCGAGATCGAATTACTGGATTACCAAACAGGAACTTATTCTTTACTAACTTAAAAAAGCTGTCTCAACAAGGCACCCATCACGCGCTGCTTGTCTTTGATTTAGACAACTTTAAAAAGATCAATGATTCACTAGGCCACCAGCTAGGAGATAGCTTGTTATCTAAGCTCGCTATGCGATTAAACAAGTTATGCCGTCAACAGGATACTTTTTATCGACTCGGAGGTGATGAGTTTGCTCTGGTGATGTCAGGTACTAACGATATACATACCATCACGAAAGTAGCCAAACTGTTTTTGGCCGCAATTGCTACTCCCTTCAAAATGGCAAACCATGAACTAGTTATCACCTCTTCAGTGGGTATCGTTTTATTTCCAGAAGATGGTAAGACACCTGAGATTCTTCTAAAAAATGCTGATACCGCGATGTACCATGCAAAACAAAAAGGCAACCATTACCTATTTTTTAATGATTCAATGAATGAGCAAGCGGTAAAGCGCTTACAAATCGAGAATCTAATGCGATTTGGCTTAAAAGAAGACCACTTTGTAGTCTATTATCAACCCAAAATGGACATTAGAACCGGTAAGTTAGTCGGTATGGAGGCGCTAGTTCGATTCATTACCCCTAAAAAAGGCATTATCAGCCCTGGTGTATTCATACCCATTGCAGAAGAAACAGGCCAAATTATTGAGATTGGTGAAGTAGTCCTCGATAAAGCCTGTAAAGATGTCAAACGTTGGGTAGATAAGGGGCTATTCAATGGCCGAGTCGCCGTCAACCTGTCAGCCAAGCAGTTTAGTTTGCCAGATCTCACAGCTCGGATAGATATTATCTTGCAAAAAAATCAACTTCCTTCCTATTTTCTTGAACTTGAGATCACTGAAGGAACTGTTATGGATGATCCGCAAGAAGCAATTTCAATTATGCGTTCGTTAAACTCACGTGGCATTCATCTCGCTATGGATGATTTTGGTACGGGTTATTCTTCATTAGCCTATTTAAAACAGTTCCCATTAAACACGTTAAAAGTTGATAAGGCCTTCATTGATGACATGGGCAGTGAAAGAGGACGCAATATGGTCGACTCTATTGTAACCATTGCTCATAACTTAGACCTTCATGTTGTGGCGGAAGGCGTAGAAGAGGAAGAGCAACTGGCACTTTTGAAACAACTAGAGTGCCAAACAATTCAAGGGTATTATTATTCAAAACCGCTTTCTAGTGAAGAGTTTGAGCGATTCTTGCAGTCTGAACTAGAGAGTAAGCCCAGCTTGCAGTTAGTCAACTAGCCTATCCATCGCTCTGACAAACTAAATTTTTGCAGCCTCAGCTTAATCACACTCAACAATAGATATTAAAAACCCGCAGCTTTATCGCCACAAAACAGCGTAAAAAGCCAGCAAAACAGTCTTTTTACGAATAAAATCCAATCAAAAACACAAAATTGTTGCAAAATATTGCATTATTTAATTTAATACCAGCCTTGAAGAAACATGTGATTGCCAACTATTTAATAGAAAAAAAGAGTACATCGTTATTAAGTGTTAAAAAATCCTTAATAAACAAAACTTTACTGGATAAAGCTCAATAACACGTACTTTTATGCGCCAAAATGTAAATTTCGTTATGTTTTAAACTGCAAATTGATGTTATTAGAATATCAAAATCACTTTTTTACATGGCGAAATTTCTAGTTTAGTAAAACGTAATAGTGAATTTACGAATACTAAGCTACATTAAGTATTAAGTAGTTCAGGTAGTACTTGTTAGATCAATTGGTCATGGTGTAGTTAGCAGCTACAAAAGAGTGGTGCTTATTAAGCCTACTTGAGACAGTTTCAGGGTGAGAATGTTTAATTAGACATATTTTTCGAACTTATCTCATCTAATTTAATAAATTTCAATGGATTGTGATTTTGATTTATGTAATTAGGTGAATAATGATTAACGTGAATATGTCAACTATGTTTGTTATTTCATGACATTTTACATAAGAAGACTTACTCATTACAGAATTCTCTCAATAGCTGCTAAAATTAGCCCCATGTTGTTTTAATTAATATAGTTTTTCAAGGACACGGGCTATGGATCAGAAGAGTGTACATAATTATTTACAGGCAAAGCCTGGGACCTTTATAACCAAGCCATTTGCACAAGAAGTTGATGTGTATAAAGTGCAACATAAAATGTTTGCGACACTTTATGAAGGTAAAGAAGGTCAAACAAATGACAATGGCGAGCCAGTGTGGTGGCTTAACCTAAAGTGCGATCCCGATGAGGCATTGTTACTGCGTGACAAATATTCATCGATTGTACCTGGGTACCATATGAATAAGCGTCTTTGGAATACCATTGTATTAGATGGCAGCATTCCTGAAGACGAGGTAAAAAAGTTAATTGATGACTCATACAATATTGTTGTAGACAACCTCCCTACAGCTCAACGTGAAGAGTTAAATCGTATCACTTCTGGTGGTAATTAATTTGGCCTCCCTCGCACCTTGTGCGAGGGCCATTTAAACCTGCGTACTCAACAAACCAGCCAAAAGACAAGCTATTTTCACCCCTCTGGCCGCTTGTCACCTAACTGTAAATTTCTTGTGTTTAATTATGCCCCAAAACAATGACACTTTGGGACAATAACAATGAAACAACTCATACTTCCTTTACTCATTTCCACTTTACTAGCTGGGTGTACTTTTGATGGTGAAGATGGCACCAATGGGATCAATGGCAAGGATGGAAGTAATGGCCAAGTCGGAGAAGCAGGCCCCCCTGGAGAAAAAGGGGACAAAGGAGAAGCAGGTAATAACGGAATAGATGGCACCCATGGTATGGACACTTTCCAACAACTCTCTCCTTCCCTTGTTGGTCGAGCTGTACTCAATGCACAAAGCCCAGAAGGGGCTGCAGAAATTGTCGCCTACCACGCACAAAACCAACGTATCTTTGCGCTAAACAGTTCTTCGTCTCCTGCAACCATAGAAATTATTAATATTGCACAGATGGACCCACAAACATTAACGCACAATACTGAGGGAGTGGTGACAAATACCAACCTTCAAAGTAACTCAAGTATTAATCTGAGCGAATTTGAAAGTGGTGATGCAAACAGCCTCGCTATCCATAATAATTTACTTGCTGTGGCAATTGCTAAAGAAACAGGTCAATCTGGCAAAATCGCTTTTTTTGATATTTCTGCTGACCCAAAGTTTATTAAATCAGTGACTGTCGGCGACCTACCAGATATGGTGGCATTTAGCCCCGATGGCAAAAAAGTTGTAGTTGCAAACGAAGGTGAGCCTAAAGGCGATTACAGTATCGATCCAGAGGGCAGTATTGCCATAATAGATATTAACAACAACCAAGTAGACGATACCGCGACCATAATAAACTTCAACCAGTTTGACAACCAATCTGCAGCACTTCAAGCACAAGGCGTTGTTTTTGCGAATCCAACAGGGCGTACAATTAAAGGCAACAGCATTAACACCAGCGTCTCTATGGATTTAGAGCCTGAATACGTCACAATTAGCAAAGATAGTCGTTATGCTTATGTTTCTTTACAAGAAAATAATGCCATTGCAAAAGTTGACCTGTCAGACAATAGCTTATCAATACATGGCCTTGGTTTTAAAGACTGGGGAAATTGGACACTTGACGCTTCAGACAAAGATGATGCCATTAATTTTGCATCATACCCTGGGCTGTATGGGATGTATCAACCAGATACTATTTCAGCCTATCAATGGCAAGGCGCCAACTTCATCATTTCGGCAAATGAGGGAGATGGGCGCGAATACTTCTTTGACTCTCCGGACGAGGCGACTTGCTTAGCTGATGGCGGACTAGAATTTGATAGCGATGATGGTTGCCTTGCATACACCGATGAAATCAGAGCCGAAGATTTAACGCTCAGCAATAACTTCGATTATTTAAACAATGACGATCAAGACATTGGTCGATTAAAGGTGAGCACCGTATTGGGCGATGCAGACAAAGACAATCAATATGAGGCACTCTACACCTATGGAGCACGCTCTTTCTCAATCTGGGATCATCATGGCCACAGAGTATATGACTCTGGTGACGACGTTGGGAAAATCACAGCCGCTATCCATGGTTCAGCGTTTAATAATGACGAAGACGAAAATAAAGGAGATACTCGTTCAGACGCAAAAGGCGCCGAACCGGAAGCACTTACCATTGGTCAAATCAATAATCGTACCTATGCGTTCATTGGTTTAGAGAGAATGGGAGGCATACTGGTCTATGATGTCACTAACCCGTTCAACGTTACCATGAACACATACATGATAAATCGGGGTCTAGAAGCCGGTGCGCAGATCAGTGGCGACCTTGCCCCAGAAGGTATGGTGTTTATTGATCAAGCGCAAAGCCCCACAGGAGAAGCTTTGTTAGTTGTAGGTAATGAAATTTCTGGCAGCGTGTCAATTTGGTCGTTATCGAATAAATAAACACCTTTGACATTTGAGCATCGCTGTCTACGATAAAGCTTGCATGATTCTTAACAATTGAGGGAATACATGAAACGCATAGCAATTATCACCAGCGGCGGCGATGCACCTGGAATGAATGCGGCAATACGTTCAATTGTATTGTCATGCCATGATGAAAATATCCAATGTATTGGCTTTTACCATGGTTACAATGGTTTATTAAATGATGAGTTTAGTTACCTATCGGTCGATTTGGTGGCACCTATCATCCAGCGTGGTGGCACAATTTTAAAAAGCGCACGCTGCAAAGAAATGCATCAAGATGCAGGTCTTAAGCAGGTTGCGAATACATTAACAAAACACAAAATCGATGCCCTAATTGTTATAGGCGGAGATGGGTCATTTCGTGGAATGATGGCATTACAAACATATTGGTCAGGCAATCTTATTGGGATCCCAGCCACCATAGACAATGATCTTGCCTGCACTGACAAAACCATCGGCTTTGCCAGCGCCATTCATACGGCAACACAAGCCATAGACAAAATTCGAGATACCGCTAATGCCTTTGAACGCGTTTTTATCGTCGAGGTCATGGGAAGACACAGTGGCCACATTGCTTTTAATGTCGGGCTTGCCACAGGGGCGGAGGCAATCCTATCATTTGAAAATTGTAATATAGAGAGTTTAGATCTGGTTAAAAATGACTTAGTCACTCAGATCCAATCACAAAAACAGGCTCATCAAAATGGGTTTGTCATTGTTCTTGCTGAAAACCTCTGGCCAAACGGTCCGTTAGGGTTACAGAAAGACTTACAAGATACAGATAATATTGAAAGTGCGGTATGTGTGTTAGGCTATATACAGCGAGGTGGTAGCCCCTGCCCTGAGGATCGTATTTTAGCGACTGAGTTAGGCATTGAAGCGGTGAAAGCGGCCAAAGATAGTACAGGCGTCATGATTGGAAAAATAGCAGGGCAAGTCACTCGACACTGTATTATCAGAGCCACGGAACAAAATAAACCAGTAGACCAAGCATTACACTCGGCCTACCAGCAAATTTGTTTGGGCGCTTAAAGCTGATTAGCCATAAATAGTAAATAAGTCTGCGTTTATCCACAAGTGAACTGCAATGCTTGCTGCATACCCAAGCGCTATAACAGGTGTCCATTTAAGGTGCCCGAAAAATGTATAGTTCCCTCTTGCTTGCCCCATCAAAGCCACCCCAGCCGCTGAGCCGATTGAGAGTAAACTGCCGCCTACCCCAGCTGTCAACGTGATCAATAGCCACTGGCCATGAGACATTTCTGGTTGCATCGATAACACCGCAAACATCACGGGGATATTATCAATCACAGCTGAAATCACCCCTAAGAATACATTTGCACTCGTGGTGGACCAACCGCCGTACAACACGTGAGACATCAAATTCAGATAACCCAAAAACCCGAGGCCGCCAACACACATCACAATGCCATAAAAGAATAATAGCGTGTCCCACTCTGCTCTTGAAACCTTACTAAAAACATCAAATGGTATGACACTACCAAGCTTTTGTAAGCGTTCTTTATCCCCTTCTCGCTCTGCCATTGCCATTTTCCGAGCCAATGAACCAGGCAATGTCACTCTTAAGAAATAGCCAAAAAATTGTAAATACCCCAATCCCATCATCATGCCCAGTACTGGTGGCAAGTGTAGTAAACTATGACACATAACGGCTGTTGCAACAGTCAGTAAAAACAGCGTTAAAATACGCAGCGCACCACGCTTTAACTCAACGCTTTCACAACTTGCCGCAGGCTTTTTATTGGCCACAAAAAAGCTCATAATGGCCGCAGGTACCACATAGTTAGCAATAGCTGGAATTAATAATACAAAAAACTCATTAAACTTCACCATTCCAGCCTGCCAAACCATCAACGTCGTAATATCCCCGAAAGGACTAAAAGCGCCTCCAGCATTTGCAGCAACGACAATATTAATACAGCTCAAATTAATAAACTTTTTATCTCCTTCCGCAACTTTCATAACAACGGCACACATTAGTAAGGCGGTCGTCAGATTGTCAGCAATCGGAGAAATAAAAAACGATAAAAACCCAGTCAACCAAAAGAGGGTCTTATAATTAAACTCTTTTCTCACCATCCAAGCGCGCAGCGCATCAAACAATCTACGCTCTTCAAGTGCATTGATATAAGTCATCGCCACCAGCAAAAATAGCATCAATTCTGCAAATTCAAGCAAATTGTGACGAAACGCATGCTCCGTCGCATCTGGCATGCCCTGCTCAATATAAAACGCGCCAATTAAAATCCATATCAAGCCTGCTGCAACCAAAACAGGCTTAGACTTTCTCATATGTAATTTTTCTTCGAGCATGACGAGTGTGTATGCGACTACAAAAATAGCAATACAAACAAATCCCAGTGTATTAGTGGTCAAATCAAGTTGAGTGGTGGAAGCAAACGCTGGAAAGCTCATCCCCAGCAAACAGAACAACAGCAGGCAACTGTTCCCTACAAGTTTCATTTCAAGGTGTTTCCTTGTCTAGTGAGTACATCTTCGCCAGAAAGTAACACACTTTTTACACTTTCGACATTGTACTCTAGTCTAATTTTACAGCTAATTTACGAAATCACAGGTTAAAGCATGACGTTTTGTCATGAACTTTATGATAGACAGCAAATATGATTATTTTGTTACTCAACCTTTATTGCGGGATTCAAAATTCATACAACACAGACAGGCTTAAATGAGGTAAGCATGCACACCACTAATCAACGGCTCAGTAGCGTGCACTCTTTTTTATTTTTGATGGCTAAGTTTATCCAATGCAAGAATTAACACTAGCCCAAATACTGCAAGCGCAATACAAATGGCTAACTGAGCGTCTTGACCTGTGAGTTGGGTGAACTCCATGGGAGAAATATTTTTTTGCATCAGTGGCTTTTCTATTCCGCTTGAATTTACATAAGTAGAGACCACTTTTTTCCATGGCCACAGCATATTCAGTGAACCGACTAAAAAACCGGCTAACAATGCAAATGTGACTTGCTCATAGCGTGCTAACAGCCATGACAAGAATCGTGAAAATACCATTAGCCCACATATACACCCTAACAGGAATAGTCCAATCAAGAAAACTTCACGATCATTGAGCGCAGTCAGTACATGCCCATACATGCCTAACAGCAACAGGATAAAACTACCAGAAATACCCGGCAGTATCATTGCGCAAATTGCGATGCTGCCAGCAATGAAATAAAACCATGGTTGTGCTTGCGCTTCAGCAGGGCTCAAGGAGGTAATCATCACAGCAACGGCCACTCCAACTAAACAACTCACAATATGTTGCACCTGCCACCGCTCTACTTGCTTAGCGATATACACAAATGACGCAATGATCAAGCCAAAGAAAAATGACCAAACAAAGGTCTGATGATTTTCCAGTAAATAAGCAATGATCTTGGATAAAGAAAGCGCACTTGTAAATAACCCGCCGAACACTGCAAGTAAAAAGTTACCATCAATATGTGACCAAGCGTCCTTAATTTGACCCTTTAAAACCATTTTTAAAACAGCAACATCAACACTTTTTATCGCAGCTAATAGTCGAGCATAGATACCTGTAATAAAAGCTACCGTACCGCCAGATACCCCAGGCACCAAATCCGCAGCGCCCATTCCTGCACCTTTAAAAAACAACCAAATGTAATCACGTTTACTGTCCGCTCTATTAGACACCAGCTAATCTCCATTTCTTTTTATCGGCTTAGTGTATCAAATTACAAAATTAAAATACTAAAGCTCATTGCTTTTTAGCCGATACTAAAGACAATTATCGGCCTGCAAATCTTTCGATGTTATGAGAAAACAGACTTTTTTAACTTTGCTACTTG
This sequence comes from Pseudoalteromonas luteoviolacea CPMOR-1, assembly GCF_001625685.1. Taxonomy (GTDB): domain Bacteria; phylum Pseudomonadota; class Gammaproteobacteria; order Enterobacterales; family Alteromonadaceae; genus Pseudoalteromonas; species Pseudoalteromonas luteoviolacea_K. The sequence continues at coordinate 81,111 of NZ_AUYC01000021.1, forward strand.
GCATTTGTACTCTAATTGCTCCTCAAAGTCCGAGTATGGCCGCTGAACATATTGCTCCGATACCCAAAACCAAGCTTATTGAGTCTGATCTTGGTTATTACCTATCCAGTGATTCCTTTGTCACCATCAAAGACGATGAGCGAGAGATCCCAGTATTATTCTCCGAATATATGAGCGGCAGTAAACGTGGCATTATTGTGATGCTACCAGGTATAGATCAATCGCCACTACAAGGAAATGGATTAAGCTTTCTAAGAGAGGCCCTGAATGACGACGGCTATGATACCTATGTGATACCTTCACCTCACTTCGATCTCAACGCAAGCCTGATCCAAGACGGTATCGTTGAGAGTCAACCAAAATCAAAACAAAAAATGGCTATTTCACCTATCAGTGAATCTGCACTCAATGAGTACAAGCTTGAGTTAGTTGCCCGCTTCGATGCGCTTTACAAAACGCTCGCATTGCGTGAACATGAGCACATTGCCATTATCGCGTTTGGTAACAGCGCAGGCTTATTTGCAGAGCACCTAGCAACATTGCCTAAAATACGGATTGACGCTTTGATAACGGTCAGTGCTCAACTGGCTAATCCAAACAGAAACAAGCACCTCGCCGCAAGTTTGTCACTTGTCAGCCCGGCGCTACTTGATGTGTTTTATTCATATGACAACCCAGCCGTGCTCCATACCATAAAAGACAGACGCCGCTGGGCAAAAAGAAACAGTAAATATGATTATCGCCAAAGAGAGTTATTTGGCCAAAACTCTCAAATGCATCAGCAATACCGATTACAAAAAGAACTATCCGGGTTTTTAAGACAGTTATAAAACTCTATTTTTTAAGTACTTCATAGGCAGCTTGAATACTCTGCGACTTCGCTTTAGCAACTTCCATCATATGTTCAGGTAAGCCTTGCGAAACCAATTTGTCTGGGTGATGTTGTGCCATTAACTTGCGATAAGCGCGTTTGATTTCTTTTTCACTTGCCCCATGCTCTAGACCCAATACAGCCAAAGCTTGATGCCGAGAAATCTCTGGTTCAGGGGCTGAGTAATTGCGGCTAGATTGCTGATAGTCATGATGCCCACTTTGATTAGACTGGTGAGTGCGTTGTTGAGACTGCCATTGAGCACGCTGTTGACGAAATTTAAACTCAGCCTGATAACGTTTTAAAACAAAATTAAAATGTTTAGCACCAATCCCCAAGTATTTACTTACTAACTTTAAAAGCTCTAACTCTTTTGAAGATAAATGGCCATCTGAAAATGCCATTTGGATTTGAATCTCTAAAAAGAGCTGCAATAGGTCATATCGCCTTGCAAAGGCCTCTTTAAAATCACCAACACACTCTTTGATAGAAAAGTCGCTATGCTTACCCGAATTAAACGCACTTTGCGCCTCTCTCCTGTCATCGCCATGCAGTGCCATGTCATCCATAAATGCAGACGCTGCTTGAATGTGCACCTCACTCACTCTGCCATTGGATTTTGCAATATGACCCATGACAGCAAAGCAACTAGAGAAAAATAAAGCTTGCCGTTCATTCAAGTCATCCCCGTTAAAAAAACCTTGAAAACCACCCGCTTTATCAAAATCCTGCTTTAAGCTTTTATCAAATAAATGGCCTAGGTAGCCTCCCAATATTGCACCTAGCCACTTACCAAATAAAAAACCGAAGCCAGCCCCGAGTATTTTACCCCACATGACTCGCCTCCATAGCAGCATTTATCGCTTTGAGTCGTTCAGGTGTCCCAATATCATGCCATTGACCTAAATAAAGCTCACTTGAGAGCATCTGTTCACTTATCGCATTTCTCAACATTGGACCTAAAGGTACTTTAGACACTGCGACATCTTTAAAAAAATCTTTATGGTACAGACCAATGCCAGAAAACGTGTAAGTTTGTTCATTAAGCGGTTGATGTGTTAAACAAAAGTCACCTTCAGGGTGATGAAGCGGATTCTCCACAAGCACAATATGGGCTTCCCCAGGCATAAGTTGGAGTTGCATCAAGGCATGTACGTCATAATCAGTAAAAATATCTCCATTTATCACCATAAATACGTCTTGGTCTTCGCATAAACTGGGCAGCGCCTGAGCAATACCGCCGGCGGTTTCAAGGCCCCCAGCACACTCGTAGCTATACTCAATCTGCATCTCCCACTGACGACCATCACCAAAATATTGTTCGATTTTCTCGCCTTGCCACGCCAGATTAATCACAACTTGTTTCACACCTGCCAATTTCAGTCGCTCGAGGTGATAAGCGATTAAAGGTTTACCTGCAACTTCAAGCATTGGTTTAGGCATATGCGCTGTCAATGGCATCATACGCTGACCACGACCGGCAGCTAAGATCATTGCTTTCATAACGACTCTGCTAATTTTGCTTCTATCATAGGTATTATCTCGGAATGCAGCCAAGTTGCAAGCCATTGAAACTGAGGGTACATCTGCGCGGCCTCAATAACATACTCTAAGGTTGGCAATATGTTAGGAAGATATCCAGGTTTGCCATCTCTCAAATACAATCGAGCAAAAATGCCCGCCGCTTTCAAATGCCGCTGCATGCCCGTAAAATTAAAGTACTCAATATACTGTTCATAATTCATTTCACGTAATAAACCAGCATCAGATAACTGACGATAGCTCTCTTTTCTTAAACGCTGAAATTGTGCCGAGGGTAATTTGATATAACAATCTTTTAATAGAGATACCGCGTCGTAGCATACTGGCCCAACCACTGCATCTTGATAATCAATTAATCTCCCAGCTGATGCACAATACATTACATTACGACTATGAAAATCACGATGCATTACAACTTGAGGTTGTGCTAGCATAGACTCCGTTAACGAAGTCGTCAGCTTTTGCCATTGCGACTCAAAATCACTTGCACTTGAATAACCGAGCCACTGCCCTAGCAGCCAAACTTTAAATATTTCCATTTCTTGAGTAATAAAAGCTGCATCATATGCATTCATCCACCTAGATGAGCGGAGCATTGCAATTTTAGGTAACCACGTGAGCAAGGCTTGATAATGTTGATCACCCCCTTGTTGAGCGACTATATCAGCCAAATGCACTGAGCCAAGATCTTCAAGCAACACAAAGCCGTTATCAACATCAAACGCAAATACTTCCGGCACAGCTAAACCGCCTTCAGCAAACACATGATTTAGTTTAATAAATGCTTCAACAGACCCCTTTTCAGGTGGCACATCCATTAAAATATACTTGCTCAATTTAGTTTGGACACGAAAATAGGACCTAAAGCTAGCATCTCCAGTAATCGCGTCAATGCTAATATCGCAAAAATCACTTGTAAGTCGCTCAATTTGCGCCTCTATAAATCGCACTCTGATTTGCGCTCTTTGTAATTCAATTTCAGGAGTTAAACTCGCCATATTTTCACCAATTACTGATCTTAATTACTGTATTTAGCACTATTTTCATTTATCATGTCTGGCTCAAACGTGGTGCTAGGTAGACAAGGTCGATAAATGAGCAAAAACTGGGGCATTTTAGTCCTACCCCTGATTAGTACACAAGTTATCGCTAATTCGAACACTGTTAGCGGACTCTGTAAAGACTATCTTCAACCTAAAGGTTGGCAACCAATACCAGGCATAATTCCTGGCACCATCGATATTCAAGCGAATAAAGTCGAGCTACAAGGCACGGATAGTGCCGAATTTTCAGGTGATGTTGCTGTCAACACCAGCACGATGACCGTTACCGCTAAAAGTGCACTCATTGACAAACGTAAAGGGTTACTCAACGCATCAGGCCCATTGTTATTCCAAGATAATTACACCAAGGTGAACAGCAGTGGAATGTATGCTGATCTCAGCCAAAGTGAGTTTAGCTTGCTGGGGGCTCAATATGAGTTAACTGAGCAACTTGGTAGAGGTAAAGCTGAGAAACTACGCGCCACATCGACTCAAGTCGACTTGTTTAATTCAAGCTTTACTACTTGTCCAAGTAGCACACCATTTTGGGCCATTGAAGCCAGCACAATTTCTTTAGACAAAGAAAAGGGATGGGGCGAAACATATAATACCGTACTAAAAATACTTGATACGCCTGTCATTTATGTGCCTTATTTTACGTTTCCCATTGATGATAAGAGAAAGTCAGGGCTATTAACTCCCACCCTATCAAGCTCTAATCGCTATGGTGTAGAAATAGTTACCCCATACTATCTTAATTTGGCAAAAAATTATGATGCGCTGCTCACGCCAAGATACATGTCCAATAAAGGGTTGCAGTTGCAAGGAGAGTTTCGCTATTTAACCGAACAGCATACCGGACTAATAGCCACCGAATTTCTTAGCGATGATAAGTCTGAACCAAACTTAGATGAACGATATTTAGTTCATTGGCAACAGAAAAGTTATTTTAATGACAACTGGCGCGCTAACATAGACGTGACCAACGTTAGCGATGATAATTACCTAACGGATTTGGGCTCCAATTATGCAAACCAAACGGATACCCAGTTATCCAGAAAAGCTCAGCTAAGTTACCTTGGCGACGACTGGTTAGTCGACCTTCAATTACAAAACTTTGAAGTACTGGGTAATCACGCAGAGTCGTATGCAGCATTCCCTGAAATCACAGTTAAAAACCAAACAGCAGAAAAGTACTTTGGTGTTGATTGGCAATTTACAGGTCAATTGAGCCACTTTAAAAATGATGATGCTAAAATAACAGATGCAACCAGAATCCACTTGGAACCCAGTGTCACATACAATATTAATGACTATGCTTGGTCATTTGACTCAAAGCTCTCACTACTGCATACACACTATGAGCAAAATGGTAGCTTCAATGAGACCGAATTTGCAGAGTCAATATCTCGTACATTGCCTCAGGTTAGACTATACGGCCAATTAAACCTTGAACGTAATACCGACTTATTCCTCACTGATGGTATTCAAACTTTAGAACCGCAGATCCAATACCTATATGCGCCGGAAAAAGATCAGAGCAGAATTGGGACTTATGATACGGTCAAAATGCAAGATGACTTTTTTGGATTATTTAGAGAGCGCCGTTTTTCAGGGGTGGATTACATATCTGAAGCCAATCAATTTACACTTGGTGCAACAACGCGTTTGCTTGATAACAAAAATACCGAGCGCTTTAGCTTAAGTGTCGGTCAGATTATCTATCTTAGTAATTCAGCTAAACCAACAGAAAATACACTCGACAACCGCTTTGGCGAAAAAAATTATAACGCGCTGTTTGCCGCAGAAACGAAAATTCATTGGCATCCTAGATGGTATTTTTCTGGCGGTGTCCAGTATGATGCAGATGAAAAAGACCTGATACGCTCGCATATGACAATTGACTATCGAGGTAATAATAAAAAACTGGTACAGTTGAACCATCACTACGTTAATGATGTCTCAGGTAATGAGATAGATCAGGTTGGCATCTTCACCAGTTTGCCAATAGATGACAATTGGCAAGTTGTCGCAAGTTATCACCGAGATTTGACCAGTAAACGCAGCGTCGAAGTATTTGCAGGTGTGCAATATGAATCATGCTGCTGGGCTGTACAAATTACCGGAAACAGAACGATAGAAACTGACTTGAATCAATCTACGAATTTTCAAGACCCGGTCTTCGACTCGAGCATAAATTTTAATTTTGTGCTAAAAGGGTTGGGAAGTAAGTCAAGATACGACGCAAGCCAATTACTTAAACAAGGTATATTTGGCTATCGTAGACCCTATTTTTTAAATAATTAACAACAAAGACTCTTATGAATTTCAAAAAGCTGTTACTCATTCCCGTTTTAAGTGCTGCGCTATGCCAGCCTGCACTTGCTGAACGTATACAAATTGACAAAGTAATCGCCACTGTAAATGACGGTGTGGTATTACAAAGTGAAGTTGACCAAATTGTAAATCGGGTTAAAGACCAAGCCAACCAGCAAGGTACTGAGTTACCATCGGATAAAGTACTACGCATTCAAGCGACTGATAAATTGATCGATGAGACCCTTATTCTTCAACTTGCGAGCAGAATGGGTCTCGCAATTTCTGATGCGCACCTAGATCAGACGCTTGCGAATATTGCTAAAGAACAAGGCGGTACAATCAGTGATTTACGACGCTCAATTGAAGCGTCAGGTAATAGCTTTCAAGCGTATAGAGAAGAAGTCCGTAAAGAAATTACGATCGGACAGGTAAAACGCAGCGCCGTCGATAGACGAATTTATATCAGTCCGCAAGAGATCGAGAATCTCAATAAGATTTTAGCGCAGCAAAGCGGACAAAGTGAAGAATATAACATCGGTCACATTCTGATCAAAATTGAGAGTAAAGCAAACCCTGAAGAAATTGCTGAAGCAAGAGAGCGTGCAGAGAATGTCATTAAGTTTTTAAATGAAGGTAAAGACTTTAAACGCATCGCTATCGCGTCTTCAGGCGGAGCAAATGCATTAGATGGCGGTCAGCTGGGCTGGATGGGTATCAATGAAATGCCGACCCTGTTTGCCGAAGCCATTAAAGGCAAGAAAAAAGACGAACTTGTTGGCCCATTGCGCTCCGGTGCAGGCTTCCATATAGTGAAGGTTCAAGATGTACGTGGCCGTGAGCTTGTTGAAACGGTAGAAGTGCGCTCTAGACACATTTTATTAAAGCCTTCTATTATTTTAAGTGAAGAAAAAGCACGTGACATGCTAGCTGGGTTTGTACAAGACTTGAGAGCAGGCAAAGCTGATTTCGCTGAATTAGCAAAAGAATACTCGGAAGATCCAGGCTCTGCATTGAAAGGTGGAGAATATGATTGGACTGATCCGTCAACCTATGTTCCTGCGTTTAGAGAAACATTGATGGGTCTTGAACAAAATGAAATCAGTGAGCCGTTTCGTAGCACATTTGGTTGGCACATTGTCGAGCTTTTAGATAAGCGCGTGGCTGATAAAACTGAGCAAGCCAAAATGAACCGTGCACACCAACTGCTATTTAGAAGAAAATTCAAAGAAGAAAGCTTCAAATGGATGAGAGAAATGCGAGAGCAAGCTCACGTTGAAGTTCTTGAAAGTAAATAAGAAGAGCATATATGAGCTTGAGAATAGCGATTACACCTGGCGAGCCAGCTGGCATAGGCCCTGATTTAGTCATTAAATTGGCGCAACAGAGCTGGCCTGCTCAGCTTGTTGCGGTTGTGGACAAAAGCATCTTAGAACAAAGAGCAAATGAACTCGGCTTAGAGATAGAATTACTCGCGTTTGATCCGCAACAAGATGTTCAGCCAGCAGCAGCAAAACAGCTCTATTATCTCCAAGTAGATAAAGGGTGTGATGTTGTTCCGGGCCAGCTAGACGAACAAAATGGTCAGTATGTGTTAGACACGCTGCGTATTGCCTCTGAAAAAAATATGGACGGCACTTTTGATGCTGTTGTTACAGGCCCTGTACATAAAGGCATCATTAACAGAGCAGGGATCTCTTTTAGCGGACACACGGAGTATTTTGCACACCAGTCAAATACACCTGATGTAGTTATGATGCTTGCCACAACAGGACTTCGTGTGGCATTAGCGACCACACATATTCCGCTCGCATACGTATCAAAAGCAATCACCCAAGAGCGCTTAATAAAAGTCGCCAATATTCTATACCATGATTTACAAACGAAATTTGGTGTGGAAGATCCTCGTATTCTAGTATGTGGGTTAAATCCTCATGCAGGTGAAGGCGGGCATTTAGGTAACGAAGAAATAGATACTATCTCACCAGTACTAGAAAAGCTTAACAATGAGGGGAAAAACTTTATTGGACCTCTCCCTGCTGACACGCTTTTCCAAGCAAAGTATTTAGACAATGCAGACGCTGTACTTGCGATGTATCACGATCAAGGATTACCTGTGTTAAAATATAAAGGATTTGGTAACTCAGTTAATATAACTTTGGGATTGCCTTTTATCAGAACTTCCGTTGATCATGGGACAGCCCTAGATCTTGCTGCATCCGGAGATGTGGAAGTCGGTAGTTTTGAACTAGCAATTCACGAAGCAATCAAGCTTGCAAGCAAGAAAATACAGAATTCATGACAGATAAAGTACATTTGGGCCACCGCGCCCGCAAAAGATTCGGCCAAAACTTCTTAAACGATGACAACATTATTGACAAGATTGTTACGGCCATAGATCCAACCCCGAATGACAACCTCGTTGAAATCGGGCCGGGCTTAGGTGCTATCACTGAGCCGGTCGTTGAACTTAGTGGTAAGTTAACGGTTGTTGAATTGGATAGAGACCTCGCGGAACGTTTGATTGCACATCCAACTATGGGCAGCAAGCTTAACGTACATCAAGGCGATGCCATGAAATTTGACTTTGCGAGCCTAGTCAGTGAAACAGCAAAGCTAAAAATTTTTGGTAATTTACCCTATAACGTTTCAACGCCGTTACTGTTCCACCTATTTGAATTTGCAGACCACGTAGAGCATATGCATTTCATGCTGCAAAAAGAGGTGGTTAATAGAATGGTGGCAGGTCCGGGTTCCAAAGCTTATGGTCGATTAAGTGTGATGACACAATACTATTGCCATGCTATGCCTGTCATTGAAGTACCCCCAACGTGCTTCAAACCCGCGCCGAAAGTAGACTCAGCGGTGGTGCGACTCATACCAAAAGACGCAACACAGCGCAGTGCAAAAAGCACTAAGGTATTGAATACGGTTTGCTTGGAAGCATTTAATCAGCGACGTAAAACGCTACGTAATAGCTTATCAAACCTGCTTACAGTGGATGAAATAACTCAACTAGGTATTGACCCGTCACTCCGTGCGGAAAATATCTCTCTGTCTCAATTTATTGAAATTGCTAACTGGATCTATGACAACAAACAGTGAAATAGGAAGCCCGATAAAAGTCTCTGTTGAGACTTTTTATGTGGAGGCGCAGTCTCAGCCTGAAAAAGATAAGTACGTGTTTGCTTATACCATTACTATAAAAAACCATAGCCTTTGTAGTGCAAAATTAGAGAGCCGTTATTGGTTAATCACAGACGCAAATGGCAAAGAAACAGAAGTCGAAGGCGAAGGCGTAGTAGGTGAACAACCAACTATTCGACCCGGTGAAAGTTACCAATATACCAGTGGTGCAGTTTTAGATACCCCTGTGGGCACGATGGAAGGCTACTACTTGATGCGTAATGAATTCGGTTCTGAGTTTAAAGCGCCAATCCGAGTGTTCCGTCTCAATCGTCCGGACATACTGCACTGACAACGGTATGGCTCATTACGCAGTTGGCGACTTACAAGGGTGCTATACGCCATTTAAACAGCTTTTGGCACAAGTAGATTTTAGCCCGAGTAGAGATCATTTGTATTTAGTGGGAGATCTGGTAGCAAGAGGACCAGACTCTCTAGCTTGTCTAGAATATGTTTATTCACTACAAAGTTCTGTGACAGTTACACTCGGTAATCATGACTTACACTTGCTATCTACAGTACTCAACAATAAACCGGCCAACCCCAAAGACAAGCTAGACGCGCTGCTTTCAAGCGCAACATTACCCGATTATATCAATTTTTTACAATCGCAGCCTCTGTGTACTTACCTTCCAGAATTCGATAGTTTTATATCACATGCAGGCATACACCCTTACTGGAGTATTGAACACGCGATCGAATTATCTAACTGGGCTCAGTCTTACTATCAAGGCCCTATGGCTGCAGATTACCTTTCAAAGATGTATGGTAAGAACCCAGCTATCGATTTACCCCCATCCGACCCGCAACTTAAATTCAATACTATTGTAAATGTATTTACCAGAATGCGTTTTTTAACAGAGCACTGGCAATTAGATTTTGACAATAAAGGGGAAGTTAATAAAGGTGAATTACTACAGCCTTGGTTTACGCACCCACGCTTTAAAACAAGTCGCACACGTTTCATATTCGGGCATTGGGCAGCACTACAAGGGAAAACAAGTCTCAATCATGTAGTCGCTTTGGATACAGGTTGCGTATGGGGTGGTCCAATGACCTTGCTTAATTTGTCTACAAACGAACAAATAACCAGCAATTAGTCAAAACCTATCCGTTTTTACTGAATTTTATATTCACATCTGCTATAAAATACTTAACTAATGCGCAATAAATCCGATAAGTGGTTGTACTGCTTTAACTTGATGGTATGTTTGTATGAATTTAACCGTTAGCCAACGTATTTGGGGTGGCTTTATAATAATTACCCTACTCTTATTATCTATCGGTGTGAACTCACTGCTCAGGATCGCAAATATCGATAGTTCCACCCAATTGGTCAATAATTTGTCTCTTCCTGCGTTAGATAGAAGCGCAGCTTTGCAAATTGAGTTTACGCAAATGAGCAAACTCGCTCAAGCTAGCTTTTACACTCAATCAAGCAGTGATTTAAGCAGCCTCAAGTCCGCTTTTAACACCCGACAAAAAGCGTTTGAGCAAAGCTATTCAGCACTTAATCAAACAGTTCAAAATGACCCAACGCTATCCGGGAGTAGCCAAGACGTCGCAGAGAGCTTTGATACATTCTCTAAGTCGGTTACATCACTATTCGCTGATAAATCATTGGAGTTGAGCCTAAATAAGCAGCTCGTTTCACAATTGGAGGAAGCTGAAATAGCCGCTGAGGACGCCGCAACCGTGGTGCTAGATATCTTAGATTTAGATGGCTTTGAATCATTAAATGCACGCGCATACCAAGCTGCAAATAAGCTAGAAAACTCATTTGGCTCGTTGGCAACAAGCAGTGCAGATATCCTGACAATTAATGATGCAAGCACGTTAGATATTGTCAAAAAAGAACAAAGCTATATATTTGAAGATGTCGACCGCAACCTTGAATTAATGCGCGACACTGTAGCTCAGCTAGATGAAGATCTACTCAATGATCTAGACTCATACTTCAGCGCACTCAAAGAGCAACTTCAAGGCAGTGACAGTATTGTAAACAACCGCCAACGCTTGATCACCGCACGTATAAATACTCAGAATGAGCTGAACAGCGCAGAGAAAGCAACCGAAAAGGCACTTGCACAATTGGGTGAGCTAGTAGCGCAGTCCAAACAGCTGGCATTTGAAATTCAAAATGAAGTGACTGAAGATGTATCATCAGCCAATATCGCAACATGGACCGGCATGATTGCTGCCACTTTACTGGCCATTGGTATCGCCTACTTCACCGTGAGCCGTATTACTAAGCCTCTTGCGGAAGTTAACCGTGTACTTGATATTGTGGCTAGAGGTGATATGACACACTCTCTTGATGCCTCAGCCAAAGATGAGTTTGGAGAATTAGCACAAAGTTGTAATACCCTGATCACCAGCTTAAAAGAGTTGATAACCGGTATTGTCTCACGCTCTACTCAATTAGCAGCAGCTTCAGAACAGACTTCTGCAATCACCTCAGAGTCGAGCCAGGCGATAAAAAGTCAGCAGTCACAAGTGGAACAAGCTGCTACTGCAACCACTGAAATGAGCAGCACAGCTCATGGTGTAAGTAATAGTGCTCATCAAGCACTTGACGAAATTAAAAACGCAGACCAAGAAGCGGAACGTGTTAAAGGGATTTCCCACGACAATAAAAGAACGATTGAGCAACTGGCGCATGAAGTGGAAGAAGTTTCTACCGTTATCAACAAACTGCACCATGACAGCTCTGCGATCGGTGGGATTTTAGATGTCATACGTGGCATTGCAGAACAAACTAACCTACTCGCTTTAAATGCTGCAATTGAAGCTGCTCGTGCCGGTGAACAAGGCCGAGGATTTGCAGTGGTTGCCGATGAAGTTCGCTCTTTGGCAAGTAAAACACAAGAGTCCACACAAGAAATTCAGTCAATGATTGAGTCACTGCAAGCCGGTGCAGAAGAAGCGGTCACAGCCATGTCAAAAGGCCAACAACAAGCCGAATCGTGTGTTGCGCAAAGTGATATCGCTAACGAAGCACTTAACTCTATTACCGATGCCGTATCAAGAGCACACGATGTCAGTGAGGAAATTGCGACAGCAGCAAATGAGCAACAACAAGTATCACAAGAAATCAGTGAACGATTAGAGTCAATTGTCACCATCGCAGAACAAACAGCGGAAGGAGCAAATCAAACGACGATATCCAGTTCAGAAGTTGCTAAATTAGCTGAAGAATTGAGACAGTCTGTCTCACAATTTAAAGTTTAGCCAACTTAAAACGTGATAAATTAAAAATTTTTTTATAGAAAAAGCCCAGAACACTTTAGTTCTGGGCTTTTTAATTGAAATAGTTGCAACAAATTAATCTTCGACGTGATAAAAGAATAAAAAAAACCGCCCATTAAGGCGGTTTTTTAAGTCATATCATTATTAAAATAATGCTTTCGATTTTGCGACGATATTTTCTACTGTAAAGCCAAAATGCTTGAATAGCTCACCTGCAGGTGCAGACTCACCAAATGTGCTCATACCTACAATCGCACCATTTAAACCAACATACTTAAACCAGAAGTCTTCAATACCCGCTTCAATTGCAACACGACGTGTCACTGACGAAGGCAATACTGATTCTTTGTATTCAGCCGATTGTGCATCAAATACATCTGTAGATGGCATAGATACTACGCGTACCTTTTTACCTTCTTGGCGCAGCTGTTCTGCCGCTTCCACAGCTAGCTGAACTTCTGAACCTGTTGCAATAAGAATAACCTCAGGATTTGTATCACAACTTAAAATATAACCACCACGTTTAATGGCCGCAACCTGCTCTTCAGTACGAGGTTGCTGAGCCAAACCTTGGCGAGTAAATACGAGTGATGTAGGGCCATCCTTGCGCTCCACGGCTTGCTGCCAAGACACTGCTGACTCGACCTGGTCACATGGACGCCAGCTAACTAAGTTAGGTGTCATACGCATATTTGCAAGCTGCTCTACAGGCTGGTGTGTCGGGCCATCTTCACCTAAGCCAATAGAATCATGGGTGTAAACGAAAATACTTGGTTGCTTCATGAGCGCAGCCATACGCACCGCGTTACGAGCATATTCCATAAACATTAGGAAGGTCGCACCGTATGGGATAAAACCTTTGTGCAACGTAATACCATTCATGATCGCAGACATACCAAATTCACGTACACCATAGAAGATGTAGTTACCTGATGCATCATCTGCAGTTAACCCTTTTGAGCCTTCCCAAAGCGTCAAGTTTGAACCAGCAAGGTCCGCTGAACCACCCATAAACTCAGGTAAAATTGGACCGAAAGCGTTAAGCGCATTTTGTGACGCTTTACGTGTTGCAGGATTAGCAGGATTCGCCTGTAATTGTGCAATGTATGCTTCTGTTTGCTCAGTCCAATTCGCAGGTAGTTCACCCTTTGTGCGACGCTCAAACTCGGCCGCAAGCTCAGGGTAATGCATCTGGTATTCAGTGAACTTAACTAACCACTCGCTTTGGATTTGCTGCCCGTGTGCCGCACCATCCCATTTTGCATAAATATCTTCAGGGATTTCGAATGCATCGTGCTTCCAACCAAGGAACTCACGCGCAGCTTTAATTTCATCATCACCTAACGGCGCACCGTGACAATCATGGCTACCTGATTTGTTCGGAGAACCATAGCCAATCACTGTTTTACAACAAATCAGAGTTGGTTTACCCGTTTCTGCACGCGCAGCTTCGATGGCTGCGGCAATTGCTTCGCTATCATGGCCATCAACAGCAGGAATAACGTGCCAGCCATACGCTTCAAAGCGTTTTGGTGTATCGTCACTAAACCAGCCTTCCACTTCACCATCAATTGAGATGCCATTGTCATCCCAAAACGCGATCAATTTACCTAGGCCTAATGTACCTGCAAGAGAGCATGCCTCATGAGAAATACCTTCCATCAAACAACCATCACCTAAAAATGCATAGGTGTAGTGATTAACAATATCGTATTCGTCACGGTTAAACTGAGCTGCTAACGCCTTTTCAGCGATAGCCATACCAACAGCATTAGTGATGCCTTGGCCTAAAGGACCCGTCGTTGTCTCAATACCTGGTGCATAACCATACTCAGGGTGACCTGGCGTTTTTGAGTGCATTTGACGGAAATTTTTCAAATCATCAATCGATAAGTCATAGCCACTCAAATGTAATAAAGAATAAATTAACATTGAGCCGTGACCATTTGATAATACAAATCTGTCTCTATCTACCCACTCTGGATTGTTCGGATTGTGCTTTAAATAATCGCGCCAAAGTACCTCTGCGATGTCTGCCATGCCCATGGGTGCCCCTGGGTGGCCTGATTTAGCCTTTTGTACAGCGTCCATGGATAGAACGCGAATTGCGTTTGCAAGTTCTTTGCGAGATGGCATGGATTCTCCTACCTTTAAGTGTTTGCACGGGTGTTTTAAAGGCCCATTCTTACCTAATAAAATTACCACTGCAATTAAAATCACAATAAAAGTTATAAATTCACCTTGTTTTTAATGCAGAAAATGCAAGTAATTAAAAATAGACGTCTAGGCGTAAAAAAACTATGCATACATTCATGTTTTAGTTAGAATATCTCTTCTAAATTTTCCAGCGCTGTTTTACGCATGTTCGCGAAGCGCACTTTTTGTGAGTATATAATAATGGCGAAACACTTATTTACTTCAGAGTCAGTGTCTGAAGGCCATCCGGATAAAATTGCGGATCAAATTTCAGACGCAGTATTAGATGCAATTCTTGAGCAAGACCCTAAAGCACGTGTTGCGTGCGAAACCTATGTAAAAACAGGCATGGTCATGGTTGGTGGTGAAGTAACCACAAGCGCTTGGGTAGATATCGAAGAACTTACGCGTAAAACCGTTCGTGAAATTGGTTACACGCATTCAGATATGGGTTTTGATGCTGACTCTTGTGCAATCTTAAATACAATTGGTAAACAGTCTCCTGATATCAACCAAGGTGTAGACCGTTCTCGTCCTGAAGAGCAAGGCGCTGGTGACCAAGGTCTGATGTTCGGTTATGCATGTAATGAAACTGATGTTTTAATGCCTGCACCAATTACATATTCTCATCGTTTAGTTCAGCGTCAAGCTGAAGTTCGTAAAGACGGCACACTTCCTTGGCTTCGTCCAGATGCAAAATCACAGGTAACTTTTGCATATGAAAATGGACAACCAGTTGGCATCGATGCAGTAGTTCTTTCTACTCAACATTGTGATTCAGTATCTCAAGATGATTTGGTTGAAGCAGTAATGGAAACCATCATTAAGCCAACTCTACCAAAAGAGCTGATCACTGAAGCCACTAAGTTTTTCATCAACCCAACTGGTCGTTTCGTAATTGGTGGCCCAATGGGTGACTGTGGCCTTACAGGTCGTAAAATCATCGTTGATACATACGGTGGTATGGCGAGACACGGTGGTGGTGCTTTCTCTGGTAAAGATCCATCTAAAGTTGACCGTTCAGCGGCTTACGCAGGTCGTTACGTGGCTAAGAACATTGTAGCCGCTGGTCTTGCTGATAAGTGTGAGATCCAAGTTTCTTATGCAATCGGTGTTGCAGAGCCAACGTCTATCAGCATTGATACATTTGGTACAGGTAAAGTTGACGAAGCACGTTTAATCGAGCTTGTTCGTGAGCACTTCGACCTACGCCCATATGGCTTGATCACTATGCTTGATCTTGAGCGTCCAATTTATCAACCTACAGCGGCATATGGCCACTTCGGTCGTGAAGAATTCCCGTGGGAAAAAACTGATAAAGCTGAAGCACTTAAAGCTGCAGCTGGCGTATAAGTATCCGGTATTATGAAAAGGCGCTATATGCGCCTTTTTTAACCTATCAAAAACTCTTCAACATCTTCTTTTACATCGGTGTAGTCATCGTCACTCAAGTCTAGAGCAAGCATCACATCGTCTTTAAAAGCATGCCAATCTGCACAGCTTCTAAAATTCTTAATTTCAAAGCAAAAATTTTCCGCCAGTTTCAAAGTCGCCATAATTCTTTTTTCAACATCAGAATCATTGTCTTGAAAAAACAGCGGATCATGATGTCGTAAAATAATTTGGCATACTCTTTTAGGTAAATGCCAAGAGCTAGCCAAATAGTACCCTACAACCGTGTGATTTGTTGGATACTGTTGTGCTTCATATTCTATCAATGGGTGCTCTGGCCGCTGCGCTGCACGCATCAGCACATCATTATAATCTTGAAAACGCATCGCCATGGCAGGAACACCCGCATCATGAAATAGGCCAAGTAATTGCAAGTCTTCAACTGGAATTGCTGGATTTACTTTTTTTCCGATGAGCATCGCGACCTGTGAAATATCAGACGCACTATCCCAAAAACGCTGCAAAGAAATACAGCAGTCGTCTTGTGCAAATGCACTTTTTAGCAAATGCCCTGTTACAACCTGAGTAATACAATTCATGCCCAAAAACATCACAGCCTGTTTAATATCTGTGACCGTTCTAGACATACCATAGGCAGGGGAATTGATAACTTTCAATACTGCAGCAGATGTGGCTACATCTTCTGTAATAATGGCAGCCACCCGGTTTAATTCAGGTTCATCTCTATTTAATTCATCTTGAAGGCTTTGTAAGATTTCTGGCTTGGCAGGTAGGCTAAAGCCTGACCTTAAATCTGCTAAAACTTTGTCATCAATATCTATCATAGGTCACCCACGTGGTGGCTTTGATTTTAGTGTAGTAGATGAATTTTGACCTGTCGCGACTATTTAATAATCTCTAATAGTTATCAATTTGGATACACTCAAAGACAGTGTTGAGTATAATGAGGTAAGTTAAAGTGCGTGATGAAAAGCAATCAACTAACAGGCTTGGTCTGTCATTAATAAACTCTTTTACCATGGTCCGTTTTAGACAAAAAAGGTATCAGGGCACTAGAGTGTGCCCTAAACGAAGCAAATTGAACCCTAGGTTTTACCAGTAAGGTTCACAATTAATAGACGCATCTCGGCTCTGATCCATCGCACTGATCAAAAAGTCAGATTTTTGTTGCAACCAGACTAAAATATCAGAGAGCGGTTGTGCCTCTTGCCCATCACATAGCTGTTGTAAGTAATGCAATGTTTCCAGTTCATAAATGCCTGAGAGAATATCCATCCAAGGCGCTCTAAAACTCAGCCTTAACTCTTCATCAAATAGTTCGCCTAAACAACTACCACTTAACAACATCTCTTCAATGCTTGAGCGGGTGTGTACATACTGCTCGAGAGACATTGAACTTTTGTGTGGGAACATGGATTTAAGCTTTTTCCACTCTAAGTCAAACGTTTTTTTAGCCATCGAACGCACACTACTCTGCGCAGACTTTATCGCATTTTGATCCCACTGCTGTCGCCAGCTTTTTTCCATCAGCCAACGCGTTAATGACAACAACAGCTTGTTGTACCGTGGACAGTGGAACAAATCTTCTAAATCAGTTTTAGTTGGCTGGACACTTTTCAGGTCATCAATCACTTGAGATAGCTCAGGTGCACCGTGAATACGTTTATAATAAGCGTGACGTTTAGACGTGTAAGTCTTTAGATAGATGGCGCTCTCTACCCAATCCAGTTCCTCTAATAGCCACTTTAGCTCTTTACGCAAGCTATCTGTGGTTTCTCTTGCGACAAACTCTTCAAATAACCAAAAAGCGTGCTTAATTAAGCGTACTCCATCTATGATTCGTTTTAGCGTTTTTAAACTTGGCTCATTGACGTAGCATTGTTCATGTTTTTGAACCAGCGCAATCGCATAATTGATTGTTTTTATAAACGCTTGCTCTTGATTCATCTCGCTAGATAATGGTACAAACCCAATTTCTTTATTCGATTTCAACGGCTTATCATCAGCTAAGCGATACCCTCTAGCCGCTTTTGAGTAAAACCCTAGTCTTACACCAATTTGTGCAACAAGTTGCTCTGCCAACAAAAATAAATCAACACGATCTCCTTCGACAAGCTCTATCTCTAGTTCAGAAATCGTTTCAGACTTGCCGCTTGCCGATACTTCGCCTTTATCCAGAACCACTTCAATTAAACTGCCCGATTCAGTCTCAATCAGCCAAGTTCTTCTAATAAAGTTCGTACTAAATATTGGGAATAAATTTTCAGCGATTGATTCAAGTCGCATACCCATTGGCCAAATGCTCGAATCAAACGCAAAAATGTCTGGCTTTCTTGTTTTTAAAGGTAGGTTATATTCTGGTCGTTGATGAAGACCCCCAAGCACTTCCCCGGAGAGCTTGATTGTTTGCTCACAGTCATCGTCTTGGCAACGTGTGCGTAGCCCAATATCTAAAGCTCTTAACTCTCTACTTGGCGTATCGTAATATGCATTTTCTAAATTTTTTGCCGGCTTGTTATTAACCCGCTTTGCAAACTGTGTGATCAATGCCGGAATAAGCGGAACTTCGTTATCTGAAACCAAAAACTTCAGTTCTATTTCAGTGTCCATTAGGGGGTAGGTTACCTTTATAATATGAGAACGTTCAAAATATACAAAGACACCTAATTTTGCAATCTTTTTACCATAATCAGAGGGAAAATGAACACAAATTACCTCAACTTGTATACTTAATAGATCAAACTTGGTCATGACTCTGATGGCCACCAGCACGGTGATATTTATATCCTTTAGGTACATCCAAGTGCATATGTTCGAAACAAGACTATCTATGCCTTGATGCATATAAAGAAATAAAAAAACATGATCATACGTTAATCCCTTGCCAAGCGCTTTTTAAAGCCATACTATTTTCATAAATTCATATAAACCTTAAAAAAATAAGGGCTCGAGAATGATTAAACGCCTCGCATTGCCACTTTTATTTGTTTTTGCTCCTATTGCGCTTCATGCAGAGGAGGACAATCTGGACGCCCCTCAAGAACAAACGGCACAACAAAACACACCTAACGGTTTTATTGTTGATAACCTCTACTTATTTATACATTCAGGCCCTGGGAAAAACTATCGCATTTTAGGCTCTATTGAAGCTGGTACCCCAATAGAAATAACCAATGATCAAGACAATAATTTTGTACGAATTGTTGATAACAAAAATAGAATCGGTTGGGTTGAGTCTCAATTCGTCACTGCGGAACCTGGATTAAAACGACAGGTTAATCAGTTAAATGAATCTCTTGCAGAAGCAGAACGTCAACTTGGCGATCTAAAAGCGTCAGTCCCTAATCTACAAAACGATTACGCACTATTAGAGTCTCAAAATATTGAATTACAGAAAACCATTCAAGATCTGAACACACAACTTCGACAGCAAACTGAGTCAACTCAAAATCAAGTTAAAGAAGAACAACAT
This sequence comes from Pseudoalteromonas luteoviolacea CPMOR-1, assembly GCF_001625685.1. Classification (GTDB taxonomy): domain Bacteria; phylum Pseudomonadota; class Gammaproteobacteria; order Enterobacterales; family Alteromonadaceae; genus Pseudoalteromonas; species Pseudoalteromonas luteoviolacea_K. The sequence goes on from NZ_AUYC01000021.1 coordinate 100,399, forward strand.
AAATTGCTCGCCTACGGGGGAGGTATTGCGCTATCAGGGCTTCTCCTAGGTGTTATCTTGACTTTATTTTTATCGCGCAGAAAAAGATATGATGGCTGGAGCTAAATAATAAAAACCCACTTTGCCAACCAAAGTGGGTTTATTTTAAACATCTAGTACCATGATAGATAAAAACAGTACGCAGCCTACTGAAAAAAATACCGTGCCAATATCAGCTACAAATAACTCGAACATATGCTCTTTGAGCTTTGCATCATCTAAACTGTTTATCTCCCTCGCAGAAGAACGATCAACTAGATTGTATGCAAATGAAGCTTGCTGACCGATATCAAATCTATCTAGCAACAATTTTTGGTAAAAGCTTGGATAAGTCGAATTCAAGTAACGTTCTATTGTCATTAATTTGTTGTTACTCAATCTTCTGCATAATAAAGCTCCACCAAAGCTACTGATAATCAGGAACAGATATGTCAAGTATCACCTCCTTGCCATGACGATACCTGTTCCCATTTAAATCACAAACAAAAGAAATTGCAAGTTAAAATTAACAAATACTCAACACTATGTGTCACCGATTTTTACTGAATACTGAGCAGCTCGACTTCAAAAATTAATAACGAACCTGCACTGATCTTGCCTGCCGACCTATTTCCGTACCCTAGATCAGGATGAATATAAAGTTTGAATTTGTCACCCACAACCATAAGCTGTAATGCCTCTTTCCACCCTTCTATTACCTGTTGGGGAGTAAAGCTTATCGCTTGCCCACGATCGACAGAACTGTCAAAAACAGCTCCACTGAGTAAAGTGCCGTGATAATGCACACGGACACTATCACTCATCGAAGGAAAAGTAGTCCCTTCGCCCTTTTCTAATATCTCATATTGCAAACCACTTTCGGTCGTGATCACGCCATCTTTCTGCGCATTTGAGGCTAAAAATACCTCTGCATCATGTCGATTTATTTGTGCGTTCTGCTTTTGTTTCTGATTACCAGTATAGATAAACCAAGCTAAACCAAGGGCTACTATGGTTATCGCGATACTTGTGACTGACATAACTACTCCTGTTCAGTGTCTTCTGATGCTTCTTTTTCTTCACCGTTCACAACTTGTGCAATTTGTTCAAGTCGTTTAAGTGCTAAATGATTGATTGTACCTTCCGGATACGCGCCATTATTCGTTGCCTCACCAGCAGCAACATCCATCAGAAGCTCAAGTGCTTCATCAACACTTTTGACCGCGTATAAATGAAACTTTTTGTTTTCAATCGCATGAACTACATCATCTGCTAGCACCAAATTAATCAAATTTGAATGTGGGACAATTACCCCCTGCTTGCCTGTTAGACCGCGCATTTTGCAAAGCTTAAAAAAGCCCTCTACTTTTTCATTCACTCCACCTACGGCTTGTACTTCACCATGTTGATTTATCGACCCCGTTAAGGCCAATGACTGGGATATCGGTAATTGCGTGATAGCAGAGATTAAACCGCATAGTTCTGCCAAGGACGCACTATCACCATCTATATAACCATAACTTTGTTCAATAGCGATATTTGCGCTCAATGTTAAACTAAATTGCTGAGCGTATTTATTGCCTAAATAGCCGGTAAGCAACATAACCCCTTTTGAGTGAATCGATTTTCCTAATTCAGCTTCTCGTTCAACATCAATCACCCCGTCGGAGCCTGCATATACAGTCGCCGTTATTCTTGCAGGCGTACCAAAAGCGGTATCACCGATATGCAAAACCGTTAATCCATTAACCTTGCCTACAGCCTCTCCCTGAGTCGCAATAAGCGTATGCCCCTCTTCAATGTCACTGAGCATATTTTCGCTAAGTTGACCTGTACGATATTGCTTTCCTAACAAGGCTTCGTTGATGTGATGCTCATCAATGGTCTCTTCATTATCTTGCTTTGCATAATAACTTGCTTCAGCAACAAGCTCTAACACATCCGCAAAGCGCGCCGATAACTTACTTCTGTGTTCTGCTTGGCGATAACTAAACTTTAATAACCTGACTAAACCCTCCGCTGTTAATCCGCAGTTGAGTGTTTGTTCACAATATTCTTGGACTTTGCTGACGAATTGATATTGCAATCTATCACTGGAAGGTAAGTAATAATCAAAATCAGCTAACACTCGGAACAGCTCACCAAATTCTTCATCGTATTCACTGATAGTGTAATAGAGATCTCTCGAACCCAGTAAAATGATTTTCACATCCATGGGGATCAACTGTGGCTTTAGCGTAAAGCTGCTACCTACTGAGCTGTCTTGAAACGGTAGGTCGTTTTTTATCTGATGCGTTTTCAATGACAACTTTAAACCATCCCACACTTGCGGCGATGATAATACTTTATCTGCATCCATAATTAAGTAGCCGCCATTGGCACGATGAAGCGCTCCAGCTTGAATTGAGCGGTAGCTGGTAATTAACGACCCTTGAGCACTTTCATATTCAATTTTGCCAAAAATATTGCCAAATGTTGGGTTTGGTTCGTACACAACAGGCGCTGGTGCGCCTTCTTTGTACTCAATTAAAATGTTGGGCGCAAAAAAATCAGTGAGCATGCCTTTGGCATCAAAATCATCTTTTTGATCTTCAGCACTGGCAGAATCATCATCCAACCAATCTAAAACAGCTTCTACGATTTCGACGCGTAAATCTTTCAAATAGCGAATAACGCCGATATGACTTGCATACTTATGCTCAAGCGCTTTGAGTAATGGCTTGGTTGCCAACTCTATGGTGGTTTTTTTTAATTTTCTAAGCTTTTCAGAAGATTCTCTTTTCCAGCGAGGCAACTCTATCAAGGCTTCAATTAAGCCATCCTCTAAATCATCAATCGCGTCGTAGAATTGAGACTGGGCTTGCTCGCCGAGTGCATTAAACTCATTATCATCCAGCTGCTTCCCATTCACTACAGGTACAAAACTAACCGCACCATTTTCTTCCAGCATTACCACACTTTTTTGTATAGCCAACTGCTCAACCGCTGTGAGCGCTGTGTTATATTTATTATCAAATTCTCTATCGATAGACTTTTTCTTGCGCTGATAACCAGGGTTGTCAAATGCTGCAGGGAAAGTATCCACAACCTCGTCCAAAAAAGCGTCAATGTCATCTGCAAGCTGACGGCTTTCTCCGGGTTGCATAAACATCGTTATTGGCTCTCGGTGGTCATCATAATTGTTGACGTAAAGCCACTCTTTGGGTGTTGGCCGCGTCTTGCTATGTGCTTCTAGTTTATCTTTGACCATAGTAAAGCGCCCTGTGGCCGCTTCACCCATTACAAAAACATTATAACCGGGGAGTTCCATACCAAGTGCAAAATCAAGCGCACTCTGTGCGCGTTGCTGACCGATAAAAGGCAAAGACTCTGGATAAGGGTTTTGCATACATGAATGTATATGCTGCAAAGAGACTGTCGGAGCCAATTGCTCCGAACTCAGTGGCTTAATTGTTTTAGTCATTCCTGATTTCTTTATTGTTCACCTTAGAAAAATTAAAGCACGGTGGCTAAGGCGTGAGCGCTTTTCTTGAAAACGTATCATGTCCACATTCGCTGCAAGCTTTTATTTTAATAGAGTGATAAACATCGATTTTATTGCCGCAATTCTTACACACTAATTGCCCCAAAGCTATCCATTCACCCTCTTTATAAACACCATCATGCGCAAAATCACTCATCAGTGCATGCCACTCAAGCTGCGTTCTATCTTCTAAATAAGCCAGCTCGTATAAAACAGACTCTTTGAATTCTTCCCATGCAACCCCCTCATAGTGATCCTGAAACTCTGAAATATGCTGTAAATCACGCTTAAAATAGTGCCGATAGTCACTGAGTTTATTTTTCCCAAACTGTCGCCACTTTTCTTCTTCCTGCAAAAAATCATCCATCAACTTTTTAAGCTCATGCTCTTTTACGTCTTTGCACCACTTAGAAAAGTCACTTAGCCATTGTTGATAATCTGCCATGTCGCCTCCTACCCAACTACACTGCGCAAGTTTTTGGCATGCTCTTCATATAAACCTGAAGTAGATACTGACAAACTGCTGAAACGATTGATTTATGAAGTCATCACAACACGTGTTGGATACTATTACCGTATAAGCCAAGTATAGAGCACCGTTCAAAAAGGGCCATTGAGCCTTAGTTAATTAACTATTTAGAGTGCTGATAATTGAACCAAACGAAATCAACAAAAATCACATTTATCAGCTGAAAATGCTTATCAGACGCTGTGATCAAGCTCAGTTTTCGGGTATGCTATTGACCAATTTTACAATCAGTTTGCAAGAAGTCTGGAAACGTCAATGCAAGAGCAATACAACCCACAAGAAATCGAACCCAAGGTTCAATCCTATTGGGAAGAAAACAAAACATTTAAAGTCGTCGAAGACGAAAGCAAAGAAAAATACTACTGCTTGTCTATGTTCCCTTACCCAAGTGGTAAACTCCACATGGGTCATGTCCGTAACTATACAATCGGTGATGTTGTGTCGCGCTTCCAGCGCTTGCAAGGCAAAAATGTCATGCAGCCTATGGGATGGGATGCATTCGGTCTACCAGCTGAAAACGCGGCTATCAAAAACAATACTGCACCAGCAAAATGGACGTATGAAAACATTGACTACATGCGTGGCCAGTTAAAGCAATTAGGCTTCGGATATGACTGGGACCGCGAAATCGCGACTTGTCACCCTGAATACTACAAGTGGGAACAATGGTTCTTCACCAAGCTGTATGAAAAAGGCCTAGTATACAAGAAAATGTCTACCGTAAACTGGGATCCAGTTGACCAAACAGTCCTTGCGAATGAGCAGGTTATCGATGGTCGCGGTTGGCGTTCAGGCGCACTTGTAGAACAAAAAGAAATTCCTCAGTGGTTCATCAAAATTACTGATTATGCACAAGAACTACTTGACGATCTAGATAAGCTTGATCATTGGCCAGAACAAGTTAAAACCATGCAGCGCAACTGGATCGGACGCTCTGAAGGTTTAGAGATCGACTTTAAGCGTGCTGATAACAACGAAAGCTTTACTGTTTATACAACACGTCCTGATACCTTTATGGGTGTCACGTATGTTGCTGTTGCTGCTGGTCATCCAATTGCTTTAGAAGCGGCGCAAAATAACGAAGCTGTTGCTGCATTTGTTGATGAGTGTAAAAACACCAAAGTGGCTGAAGCAGATTTAGCGACTATGGATAAAAAAGGTATTGCAACGGGCTTTACTGCTATTCATCCATTAACAGGTCAGGAAGTCCCTATCTGGATTGCGAACTTTGTATTGATGGATTACGGTTCGGGTGCAGTTATGGCTGTACCTGGTCATGATCAACGCGACTATGAATTTGCAACTGCTTACGGCCTTGAAATTAAGCAAGTCATAAGCCCTGCTGCAGATGCTGAACAATCAGCTGATTTAGCGAAAGAAGCATTCACTGAGAAAGGCGTGCTAATCAATTCTGGCGAATTTGACGGTCTAGAATTTCAAGCGGCGTTCGATGCCATCGCTGAAAAACTAGAGGGCATTGGCGCTGGTCAGCGCAAAGTGAACTTCCGTCTTCGTGACTGGGGAGTGAGCCGTCAGCGTTACTGGGGTTCTCCAATCCCGATGCTAAATAAAGAAGATGGCTCTGAGCTTGCTGCCACTGAGGATATGCTGCCAGTTCGCTTACCTGAAGATGTTGTTATGGATGGTGTAACGTCACCGATCAAAGCCGATCCTGAGTGGGCAAAAGCAACGGTGAATGGTGAGCAAGTATTCCATGAAACAGATACATTTGATACTTTCATGGAATCTTCTTGGTACTATGCGCGTTATTGTAGTCCACGTTACGATGAAGGCATGTTAGAGCCGGGGGCTGCAAACTACTGGTTACCTGTTAACCAATATATTGGTGGTATTGAGCACGCAATATTGCACCTGCTTTACTCTCGTTTCTTCCACAAGCTACTCAGAGATTTCGGATTAGTAAACTCTGACGAGCCATTTGAGCGTCTACTATGCCAAGGCATGGTGCTGGCTGATACATATTACCGCAAAGATGAAAAAGGCGGTGACATTTGGATTTCTCCCCTCGATGTAGAAACGGAGAAAGACGACAAAGGCCGTATCATCAAAGCATGGCACAAAGATGATGGTGAACCTGTCATGTCTGCGGGCATGGGGAAAATGTCTAAGTCTAAGAACAATGGTATTGACCCACAAACTGTAATTAAGCAGTACGGTGCAGATACTGTTCGCTTATTTATGATGTTTACAGCGCCGCCTGAACAAACACTTGAATGGTCTGACTCTGGTGTTGAAGGTGCACAGCGTTTCCTTCGTCGTGTATGGAAATATGCGGTTGACGTGAAAAGTGCGGGTCACGCAAACTTAGATCTCAGCAAGCTATCTGGCAACCAGAAAGCACTTCGCCGTGAGGTTCATAAAGCCATTGCAAAAGTTTCTGACGATGTTGAGCGTCGTCAAACATTCAATACTGCAATTGCTGCAATCATGGAATTATCAAACAAGCTACTTAAAGCGCCACTTGAGAACGAGCAAGATATTGCACTTGCGAACGAAGCACTCAATGCAATGATTATTATGCTTGCGCCAATTACGCCTCATATGTGTCACGAGTTATGGCAGCAGCTTGGACATGACGGAGATGTATTAGATGCGTCTTGGCCTGTCGTCGACCAGAGTGCGTTGGTTGAAGATGAAAAGCTTATCGTTGTTCAAGTTAACGGTAAACTCCGCGCCAAGCTAACCGTAGCTGCTGATGCAACTCAGGAACAAGTTGAAGCGATTGCATTTGCCGAAGAAAACGTGACTAAATTCACTGACGGAAAAACCATCCGTAAAGTAATTTATGTACCTGGCAAGCTACTTAATGTGGTTGCAAACTAATGATTGGCTTTGTTCAGCAAGTCATTTCAACAGCGGGTCAATTTGGCTCCGCTGTTCGCTCGCTTGCAGACATTAAAAACGGACTGGCAATTTTGCTAGTCTGTTTTGCTGTCACAGGCTGTGGTTTTCACCTCAAACAAGCTTCCTATATTCCTGAAGATTTAAGAGTACTGCATTTAACAGGAGATGATCAAAAGTCTGCGTTATACGAGCAATTAAAGTATGAGCTGCAACGTTCAAAAGTGACACTCAACGATCAAATTGATGCTCAAAATACCAAGTTCACAGCCGAACTTCATCTATACCAAGATGAATTGAACAGGCAAACTCTAAGCCTCTTTCAAAATGGTCAGGTTGCACAATATGAGCTTGCATATAAAGTGTCATATCGCCTTGCACGTCCAGATCAGGATCCCATTGAACAAAGCTTTGAACTCTATCGAAACTATCAAGATGATCCAACCAACTCGCTTGCCAAGTCTAAAGAACTAGAAATTATTTTGACGGAAATGCGCAAGTTAGCCACTAAAAGAATTATTCGCGAATTGTCACAACTCTAATGCGCTGTTATGCAAATCAATTAGCAGGTCAGCTAAGTAAAGGCCTGCACCCTTTCTACCTTGTTTTTGGTGAAGAGCCATTTCAAGAAGGTAATTGTGTACTCACTATCCGTCAAGTAGCCAAAAAACAGGGCTTTGACGAGACGATAAAGTTCGCCTTGCTACCTGGCTTTGATTGGCAGGAAATAATTGCCCAATACAATAGCATGTCTTTATTTAGCGCCCGAACGGTCATTGAGCTGGATTTAAACCAGCAAAAGCCACCAACGCAAGGCGTAAATATCCTTAAAGAAATTGCAGCCAATATAAACCCCGATGTCATTTTGATCATCAAAGGCGCGAAAGCAGGTCAAGATATTCAGCGTTCCGCCTGGTTCAAAGCACTAGATAAAAATGGCTTGTTTGTGCCCTGCTACCCTTTGACAGGCTTTCACCTTGAAAAGTGGCTTGATGAGGAGTGTAAACGTCTAAAAGTTAATTTAAAAAGTGATGCTAAACGCAGTTTATTATTAGCCACAGAAGGCAACCTACTTGCCACCTATCAAGAGCTAGAAAAGCTCTCTTTGCTCTATAAAGACACACTCATAGATCAACAACAAGTGATGGGCGGCCTACTCAATCAAGCAAAATTTGATATTTTCGATTTGAATGAAGGCCTTCTAAAAGGGAACCCCAAGTACATTATCAAAGTACTAAATAAGCTCGCGACCGATAATATCGAACCGACGAGTGTTGCGTGGACCCTGCAAAATCAAGCTCAAACACTTTTAAATATGAAGCGTGCGCTTGTACAAGGGCAACCTATCGGCCAGTTATTCAAGCAGTTCAATGTCTGGAAAAATCAACAGCAACCAACACAGCAAGCCTTGGATAGACTGCCAATATCTCAGTTAGAAAATATCATAATGTTGTTGGGGCAATTTGATTCAGCGTATAAAAGTAATGCCCTAAACGCACCGTTTCAGGGCTTGGCACACATTGCGCTAAGCTTCTGCCAGCCCGTCACCTTCTCAATGCCTTATTCAGATGACAATAATCAACTTGGCGGTGTCTACTGATGATTGCATTATTTGGCGGTACATTTGACCCGATCCACCTCGGACACCTCAATATGGCGACTCATTGCTTAGATGAGCTCTCTTTGAGCTCATTGGCTTTTATGCCTAATGCAACACCAGTTCATAAAAAGGGACCTAGCATTTCTACAGAACATCGCATTGCAATGTTAGAATTAGCCACGCAAGATGAACCAAAGTTTCATATTGATAGCCGAGAAATCAAGCGCACTGAGCCCTCATTTACTGTACTCACACTCAAAGAACTCCGAGCTGAATACCCAGAACAGCCCATCGCGTTCTTAATGGGCATGGACTCTTTTAATGGCCTTAGTACTTGGTACCAATGGCAAACTATCACACAGCTATGCCATGTGGTAGTTTACGCAAGGCCTGGAGATAAATATGCCCCTTGCACGCAACTAGAAACCTATTTAGCACATTCAAAAACCACTTCACCCGACGATTTACATCAGACACCCGCTGGCAAGTGTTACTTTTTGACAGGCAGAGCTTTTTGTGCAGCGTCAAGCCAAATTCGCCAAGCCATAAAATCTGGTAAAACCGTTGAACCTTGGCTGCCAAAACCAGTCTTAGCCTATATCAATAACAATAAGTTGTACGCACTTTAGCTGTCGCTAATCGGCTTGGGAATTCTGCACAAAATCATGTTAGAATTGCGTCCCTAATTGAAGTGTACACAGTAAAGAGATTCTGATTTGGATTCAAAACAACTTTTAGACTTTGCGTTAGATAAAGTCGACGATATGAAAGCGCGTGACATTGTTAAATTGGATGTACGTGAAACATCATCAATCACAGACTATCTAGTCATTTGCTCTGGTAATTCTAAGCGTCATGTACAATCTATTGCTGATCATGTTGCAAAAGAAGCACGCCACGCAGGCGAAACACCTCTAGGACACGAAGGTCAAGATGCTGGTGAATGGGTACTGGTCGATTTAGGAGATGTGGTTGTACACGTGATGCAAGATCAAACTCGCGACTTTTACGATTTAGAAAAGCTTTGGGGCTAACGTGAAAATTCAGTTAATTGCGGTTGGTACAAAAATGCCAGCTTGGGTAGAAACTGGGTTTAAAGAATACCAAAGACGTTTCCCCAAAGATATGCCATTAGAGCTGATCGAAATTACCGCGGGTAAGCGCGGTAAAAATGCTGATATCAAGCGGATCTTGCAACAAGAGGGTGAAAAAACCCTCGCCGCAATTCCCAAGGGAAACCGAATCGTGACGCTTGAAGTAACAGGTAAGCCTTGGGATACGCACCAATTAGCAAGTAACATGGAAAAATGGCAACTTGATGGCCGTGATGTCAGCTTACTTATCGGTGGACCTGAGGGCCTTGCACCAGAATGCATCGCCGCATCAGAGCAAAAGTGGTCATTGTCAAACCTCACTTTGCCGCACCCGCTGGTCAGAATTGTCGTAGCTGAAAGCCTATATCGCGGCTGGAGCTTAAACAACAACCACCCTTACCACAGAGAATAATTATTCCATGATAAAAAACCGGCCAACGATCCGCGACCACAGCGCTGAAGCCAATTTGTTTGCGCGCCGCGCGTTTGTTGGCTTTGTTTTTGTCGTCATTCTCATTGGTGTACTGCTCAACAATATCTACACGTTACAGGTTGAGAAACACGAAACGTATCAAACTCGTTCGAATGATAATCGTATCAAAGTTATTCCAATTGCGCCCAATCGGGGGCTAATTTACGACAGAAACGGGGTGCTACTAGCCGAGAATAGGCCAGTTTATAATCTTGAGGTGATCCCCGAGCAGGTGGATGACCTCGACAAGTCGCTTGAATTAATAAGTGAAATAATCAGCGTTACTGATGCACAAAAAAATACCGTCAAAAAGAGTAATCGTCGTTCAAGGCGCTTTAAAAGCCAAGTGCTTAAAGCCCGGCTGAATGAGCAAGAGGTTGCTATTTTCTCAGTCAACCAACACCGATTCCCTGGTTTCAGTGTGGAAGCAAGGCTTGCTAGACATTACCCCTATGGCGATGCACTCACTCACGCTTTAGGATACGTCTCTCGCCTTAACAAAAAAGAACTCAGTGAACTTGAATCTCAAGGACAAGCTAAAAACTATCGCGCTACACATGACTTTGGCAAGTTGGGGATTGAAAAATTCTATGAACAACGCTTACACGGTCAAGTGGGATCGCAACGTGTAGAGGTGAACAACCGCGGGCGGATCATTCGCTCACTCAGTATTGAGCACCCTAAACCTGGTGAGGATCTGGTACTCACTTTAGATATTGGCTTACAAAAAATTGCACAAGAAGTACTCGAAGGAGTCCGTGGTGCTATTGTCGTTATGGACCCGAAAGACGGCGGGATATTAGCCCTTTATTCAAACCCCAGCTACGACCCTAATTTGTTTGTACATGGGATCAGTAGTAAAGATTATCGAGCATTACTTAACCCCGATAGGCCATTAATAAACCGAGCAACTCAGGGGCGATATGCACCTGCATCAACGGTTAAGCCTCACCTTGCAATTTTGGCTTTAGAAGAAGGGGTTGTTAAAGAAGACACTAAAATATGGGATCCCGGTTTTTTTCAAATTCCAAATGTCGAACACCGGTGGCGTGACTGGCTCCGGTGGGGACACGGACACGTAGATGTGTATGAAGCAATTGAGCAATCTTGTGACACCTATTTTTACGAAACCGCTTACAAACTCGGGATCACAAAAATTAGTAACTTTATGAGCCAATTCGGCTTTGGTGATCTTTCAGGCATTGATATCCATGAAGAAACACCAGCAATCATGCCGACAACCGAGTGGAAGCGCCAGCGATTTAAAGAATCGTGGTGGCCTGGAGACACGATTTCTGTAGGCATTGGCCAAGGTTATTGGACAGCGACGCCAATGCAAATTACTAATGCAGTTTCTATTTTAGTCAATAAAGGAATACATCGTCCTCCCCACCTCGTGCAAGTCGCAAAGCAAGACAATGATGTAGAACAAATGTACACCGAAGAAAAACCACCTGTGGTGTTAAAGAACCCACATCATTGGAAAATCGCTTTAGATGCCATGCATAACACGGTAAAAAAAGCCCGAGGTACTGCACATAAGGCATTTTTAGGTGCCACTTACGACCCTGCCGGAAAAACAGGCACAGCCCAAATTGTGAGTATTGCTCAAGGCGAGAAATACGATGCTGAAAGCCTCAAAGAAAAGCATCGGGATAACGGTATTTATGTCGGATTTGCACCTTACAACGACCCTCGCATCGTGGTGACCGTTATTGTAGAAAACCAAGGCGGTGGATCAACCATTGCCGCACCAATTGCACGAAAGCTGATGGACTATTATTTCGAAACTTACCCAAGCCATACGGAGGGTAAATGAATCAATTAAGACAGCGTCGCTCTTTTTGGCAGCGTATTCATATCGACTTTCCTCTATTTGCCGCCTTGTTGATCATGATGGCAGGCAGTTTGGCTGTAGTTTACAGCGCAAGCGGCCAAAATATGGATATGATGGCTCGCCATGCAACACGTATGTTAGGTGCTGTTATTGCACTGGTTGTCATGGCTCAAATTTCGCCTAACACACTAAAAAGACTTGTTTTCCCGTTATATACGGTTGGTCTAATCATGCTGATATGCGTATTCTTTTTTGGCATCACCATCAATGGTGCTAAGCGCTGGTTAGATATTGGGATCACTCGATTCCAACCCTCGGAAATCATGAAATTAGGCGTACCAATGATGGTTGCTTGGTATATAGGACGCCAACAATTACCCCCAAAAATACTGCATATCATTATTGGATTTGCAATTGTACTTGTGCCAACAATCTTAATTCAAAAACAACCGGACCTAGGTACTTCTTTGCTCATTGCAAGCTCTGGGATATTTGTCTTATTTTTGTCAGGTCTCAGCTGGCGGTTAATTGGCACCAGTGTGCTGCTTGCGATCCCAGGCGCTTTTGCCATGTGGCATTTTGTTATGCATGAGTACCAAAAGCAACGGGTGTTAACCTTATTGGATCCAGAAAGCGATCCGCTTGGCGCTGGATACCATATTATCCAATCAAAAATTGCCATTGGCTCTGGTGGCATAGAAGGCAAAGGCTGGTTGCATGGTACCCAATCTCAACTCGAGTTTTTACCTGAGCGCCACACTGACTTCATTTTCTCTGTCCTCAGTGAAGAGTTTGGCCTACTTGGCGTCGTCATGCTATTGAGTGTTTATCTATTCATTATAGGCCGAGGCCTTTACATCGCTGTCAAGGCACAAGAAGCATTTAGCAAACTACTTGCAGGTGCCTTAACACTCACATTTTTCGTCTATATTTTTGTCAACATAGGTATGGTCTCAGGGTTATTACCTGTCGTTGGCGTTCCATTGCCTTTGATTAGCTATGGCGGTACATCGATGGTTACACTGATGGCCGGTTTCGGTATCATTATGGCAATAGCAACAGATAAAAAAATGCTACTAAAATAATTTATGAACAAAACTCTACTGCTCCCGTTAAGCGCCATTTTATTATTAAGTGCCTGTAGTGGTCGATATCACACAAGCCAAGATAAAGCCCCCTTGCGGGCGCCAACGCAACTTGAAATGCAAGATGCCAAAGTGACCAATGAACCAAAAAGTGTCAGTGCAGGTCGCCCTTACACAGTATTAGGGAAAAGCTATACCCCTATGTCTGATGAAAAAGGCTTTACTCAAACTGGCACCGCATCTTGGTATGGGCGAAAATTTCATGGCTACTACACCTCAAATGGTGAAACCTTCAACATGTTTGATATGACGGCAGCGCACAAAACACTGCCACTGCCGAGTTTTGTCAAAGTGACTAACTTGGCAAATAATGTGAGTGCAATTGTCCGAGTTAACGACCGAGGTCCTTTTCATGATGATAGAATAATCGACCTCTCATACGCCGCCGCCTATAAACTCGGATATCACTTACAAGGTACAGCTGAGGTTAAGATAGAAGCGATTACCATTGATCGCAAAAGCCCAAGATTAACTTATGTCCAAGTTGCGGCTGGCAGCAACATGGAAAATGTACAAGCACTGGCAACACAGCTTTCGAATAAGTTTGAATTAGGTACTCCTATCGCGTTTGAAGATAATCTCTACAAATTGCGACTTGGACCGATTTTGGATGACCAAACAGCACAAAAAGTGCTACAAACCTTACAAGAAGGTGAATTTAACAAAGCTTTCTTGCTTTATAGCGAATATGAACTTTAAAATATTCAAAATCTGAATTACGTAATTTTTGTTCCGCGACTTAACACCAGCATGTAAGTATACTGCTCGGTATGTTGGACAAAAATAAAACCAATTGGGCGCTGCAAAAACAAGCCATCGTCCAAACTAAATTGAAAAGCGAGCATGATGACAGTATTTAAACCAAAAGTAGTTAAAAAAATCCTTGGTGTCGTGTGTTCTTTGTCATTATTTTCGGCAAGCGCACAAATCATTCCTTCTCCACCACAAATGAGTGCAAAAGGCTACTTCCTAGTTGACTTCACAACAGGTAAAGTCATTGCTGAAGGTGAACCAGATACCAAGCTCTTGCCTGCGAGTTTGACAAAAATGATGACCAGCTACGTTATTGGTACAGAAATTTTGGCAGGTAACATCGCACCTACTGACATGGTCACTATTAGTGAAAATGCTTGGGCAAAAAACTTTCCTGAATCATCAAAAATGTTCATCGAAGTCGGTAAAAAAGTCAGTGTTGATGATTTAAACCACGGTATTATCATTCAATCTGGTAATGATGCATGTGTTGCCATGGCTGAACACATCGCTGGCAGCGAAAGTGCATTCGCAGATTTAATGAATGCTCATGCTGAAAAGCTAGGTATGACCAACAGCTTCTTTATCAATAGCCATGGTTTAGATGCCCCTGAACAATTCACCACTCCAAGAGACATGGCAACTTTAGGTGCAGCGCTTATTCGCGACGTGCCAGAAGAGTACGCGCTGTACAAGCAAAAGTCATTTACCTTTAATGGCATCAAACAGTACAACCGTAACTCGCTGTTATGGGATGCTAGCCTAGATGTCGACGGTATTAAAACAGGCCATACTGCGGAAGCTGGCTACAGCTTAGTGACGTCTGCCACAAAAGGTGATATGAGACTGATCGCGGTTGTGATGGGCACTGAAAGCGAACGTGCGAGAAAAGTCGAAAGTAAAAAACTATTAAACTATGGTTTTAGATTCTTCGAAACAATCACGCCTTACAAAGCGGGTGACAGCTTCGCTGATCAGCGTATCTGGATGGGTAATAAAGAAACGGTTTCTTTAGGTATTACACAAGATACACCTATTACGATCCCACGTGGTCAACGTAAAAATTTAAAAGCCCACTTCGAGCTAGATCAAACACTAACTGCCCCACTTGCTAAAGGTAGTACAGTGGGCACATTATTCTTGCAATTAGATGGCGAGGATATTGCGCAGTATCCATTGGTGACACTTGAAGAAATTGAAGAAGGCAGTTTCTTCAGCCGCATATACGACTACTTACGTTTACAGATCATGCAATAACCCTGTATTGAGTATGTATATAAAGCAACGACGCCTCAATTAGAGGCGTTTTTTTTTGCCATAAAAATGATAGAATGCCGCCATTATTGAGGTAATGATGCCTAAGTGAAAACAATTCACATTACACAATCATTGCTTAGTATCTGTAGTGAGGAAACCGTCGTGGTAACACCTGTAAAAAACACTAAGTTTGATGAGTACTTAGAATTTCCCTGCCCATTCACTTTTAAGGTCATGGGCTTGGCAAATGTTGATCTGACAGATCAAATTCTTACCAAAATGCAAGCAATTGCGCCTGGCGATTACGCGCCAAAGGTCAAGCCGAGTAGCAAAGGCACATATGAGTCTGTGACTTTAGTTGCGACAGTGACTTCAAAAGAGCACATTGAGCAGATATACACTGAACTGGGTAGTATCGAAGCTGTTCGTTACGTACTGTAGTGAAGGAAGTCCATGAGCAACCATAGCGTCATCATTCGCCACCTTGGGCGACAAAGTTACGAGCCTATTTGGCAGAAAATGCAACACTTTACTGATCAGCGTGATGATTCAGCAGCTGATGAGATCTGGTTAGTTGAGCACAACCCTGTCTTTACTCAAGGTCAAGCCGGCAAAGCCGAACACGTACTTGCACCAGGTGATATTCCTGTCGTCAAAGTCGATAGAGGCGGCCAAGTAACTTACCACGGCCCTGGCCAACAAATGATGTACGTCCTGTTTAACCTACGTCGTTTAAAGATTGGCGTACGAGAATTGGTTACTTGGCTTGAAGAGACCATTATTGAAACTTTGCAAGAATACAACATCAATGCCTATGCTAAAGCTGATGCGCCAGGTGTTTATGTTAACAATTGCAAAATTGCTTCTTTAGGCTTAAGAGTGAGACGAGGCTGCTCATTTCACGGACTTGCACTCAATGTCAATATGGACCTCAGTCCATTTTTGCGTATTAACCCATGCGGCTATGCTGGCATGGAGATGGTACAAACTAGCGATTTAAATGGGCCTACTACGCTTGAAGAAGCGGGTAATGGGCTCATTAAGCATATGCTTAAGCGTGTTAATGCTGAGCATGTTGTTCACACTGAAGGGTTTGAGAACGAATGAGTAAACCAGTCAAAATGGAGCCGGGTGTAAAATTACGCGATGCCGAGAAAATGGCATTAATTCCGGTCAAAGTACTACCAACTGAACGAGAGCAAATGCTCCGTAAGCCTGAGTGGTTAAAGATCCGCTTGCCAAAATCAAGTGAGCGAATTGAAGGCATTAAAAGTGCAATGCGTAAGCATGGCTTACATTCAGTTTGTGAAGAAGCATCTTGTCCAAACTTATCTGAATGTTTTAACCATGGCACTGCAACATTCATGATTTTAGGCGCTATATGTACTCGTCGTTGCCCATTCTGTGATGTTGCACACGGTCGTCCGTTAAAACCTGACGCAGCTGAGCCGGAAAAGCTTGCACTAACCATCAAAGATATGAAACTGAAGTACGTGGTTATCACATCGGTAGACCGAGATGACTTGCGTGATGGTGGTGCACAGCACTTCGCTGATTGTATCAGAGAGATCCGTAAACATAACCCAGGGATCACCATTGAAATTCTAGTACCTGACTTCCGTGGTCGTATGGACAGAGCTCTTGAGATCCTAACGGAAACACCGCCAGATGTGTTTAACCACAACTTAGAAACTGCGCCTAGGCTATACAAACTAGCGCGTCCAGGTGCAGATTATAAGTGGTCTCTTGAGTTATTACGTCGATTCAAAGAAGCTCATCCAGAAGTTAAGACCAAGTCAGGTTTAATGGTAGGGCTAGGTGAAGAGATACCTGAAATCGAAGAAGTATTAAGAGATCTTCGTGAACATAATGTAGACATGTTGACTGTTGGTCAGTACTTAGCACCATCCAAGCATCACCTGCCGGTTAAACGCTATGTGCCACCAGCAGAGTTTGATGCCCTCAAAGAGTATGCCGATGAAATTGGCTTCTCACATGCGGCATGCGGCCCGTTTGTCCGCTCAAGTTATCATGCAGATCAGCAAGCTGCAGGTAAAGAAGTTAAATAACGTTATTTAACGCTCAAAAAAGCAAGCCTCGGAGCTTGCTTTTTTTGTGCTTATTTCATTACTTCACAATTGTTTGATCTTCCCAAAGATGGATCTTATTTGGATTAGTCAGATTAAACACTTTAACAACCATGGTTTTGCCCGCTGCATTCTCACATTCAATGATTTGATATAAAACTTGATGTGCAGGGTTTGTTATAACTTCATTTTTAACAAACACATCAGAATGAAATGGTCCTTTGCGATCTTCGCCATGAAATAAGCCTAATGACACTCCACGATTTGCAACTGTTGTACAATAAGATTGTGTATTCTGATTATTGACCTTCAAAAGGCTATTAATACGATATGCCGAATGATATCCATACGAATAAGGGATATGAATAAACTTCCCTTCAGGTGCCAAAGTTACTTGCCAATCCACAATCGGCGCGCCAGGCACATTAACTAGGACGTTATAGTCTTCGCCAAGTGCATCGATGCAATTAATGTGAACCGTCTTGGAATCTTGTAATACGTTTTCATCGTGTAGATCTGCTTCTAACGTTAAACTCGTTGTACTATGCGTATCTACAGACACACTTAAGTTTGCAAGATTGGTGTGCGTCTCGTTGGAATAAACATTGGCATTGTTACAGACACTCAGCTCATCTCTAAGTTGAACATTGAGCGTTAATTTATGTGCATGTTCACTGGTGATCATAGCGCTGCTCACTGGGCCCATATCGTAGTGTGTAACCCGCTCAAAACCATCTTCATCTGCAATATTTTGCGCAACTGCAAATGCATTTAAGCTCGTCAACACAGAGCCCAGTGCGATCGAAAGTTTAGACATAGACATGACAATTTCCTTTTCATTGAGAGAAATCTGTATAGTCTGTACTGCATAATCAGCTATCTGTTGAGATAACCCTAGCAGCCGTTTACGCCATCTACAAAATTCTCCCCTCCCCGAAACAACCGTAAAATACAAAAATTTATTCAATAAATTTATAAACTTAAACCTCAGCTATACTCCCCCATTAGATACCACTTAGACTTAAATAACACTTCCTCATGACACAATAGCATTCCTATGTAATTCACCAGAATTCATTATCAATTTTTACATTGCACTAATACTCATTAAGTTACGCACTGTATCAACATGCGTAATAAGCTAAATAGTTACTAATGTTACTCACCTTGCGTTATATTTTACGCAATCACATCTGGGTCACTTCTCACGCCTTCGATAACCTGAGTAATATCCATCAAGTAGACATCCTCAATTAACGAAATAACATCATTCCACCTCGGATTATATTCATTATTTTCCCAGCGTCTCAGCGTTCTCTCTTCAATCCCATAACAAGCCGCTGATTCAGCTTGAGTATAACCTCTGCACTTTCTAGCATACTTGAGTAATTGTGCGCCCTTTGGCGTACGAACAAGTTTAGATGATTGGGGAGTTACATCATCACTTCGATGCGCAGACACCAAGTGCTGAGATAATCTAGTTTTCATTTGTGTGTTGAATGTTAGGTGTTTGGCCATGTTCACTTTCCTTATTTTTTTACGCAAGTGAGTACGTCTGCACCCCGAGGTGCCCTACTAACTGTTATAACTTACCGTAATTAATGCATACTGAACCATAGAAAAGCTCGAATGCGTAATTTTTTATAAAGTATAGTTCAAAAAGTTACGCACCACAACCATTAATTAATTTAACTCTGCGTAAAAAATTGCATTGAGTTTATATTTAAAGCTCCTTATAATGACGAGCATGACGCTTAATAAATGTGATACAGGAAATAAACCCATTATGGACGGAGTAAATTACCTCAGTACCTTGGCAGCTAGAGTCGAGGAAGCAATTAAACCGCACAGTATAAGGGCATTTGCGTCAAAAATTGATGTCTCTGAAGGCACATTGCGTCGAATATTAAAAGGTGAAGATCCAAAACTTAGCATCATTGAAAGAATCGCGACTGAGGCCAAAGTCAACTTACTCTGGTTAATCACCGGAGAAGAAAGTGACATAGATGATGAAAGTTCACTACATCCCGTCGTTAAACTGGATGAGTTTAACGATGCATTTGTATTAGTACCTGGATATCATGTTTCGGTTAGTACTGGCTACGGCGCATTTAATGACCAAATGCAAGTTTCTAGGCATTTAGCTTTTAGAAAAAAATGGCTTGAGTACAAAAATCTTGAAAAAAGTAAATTAGCAGTGGTGTTCGCCAAAGGTGACTCCATGGAACCGACCATTCATAATAACAACACCATTTTGGTCGACTTGAGTGATAAAAAGCTCAGTGAAGGGCTCATTTATGTTGTAAGGCTTGGTGAAGAACTCTACGCAAAACGTCTACAACAATATTTAGACGGTTCTGTGAGACTTATCAGCGATAATAAAGAATATGTTGAGCAGGTAGTCAAACCTGATGAAATGGAACAACTTGAAATTATTGGTAAAGTGGTATGGATAGGAAAAGATTTAACTTAAACCTTTTCCTACAAAAAAGAGGTGTGGACTATCCGCCCACACGTATTAGCTTATAGTTTTTGCCATGCACCACTTTTACCTGGCTCATCCCCTTTGGTCCACCAAAGCGCTTTGTAACGTGTGCATTGGTTTGTTGCATCACAATGGTTCACTTCAGAGCCTGTGTTATAAGCAACATCAATATGCCACGGGAATTCAGCTTGACTGATCAAAGTCCATGCATCCGCAAACCGTGTTGGCTCAACACCAGATACCCAGTACTTCGCTTCCCAAACTAATATCTGTTTCACTTCTAGATCAAAGTGGCTCACTCGATCGCCAGTATTGTACACTGCAGCTGCATCATAGGCTGGATGGCCACCTGTTCCTTTAGGGGTCACAGTCACAGACACAGTATCTGTGTAACTATCAATACCATTGTCAGATACGCTTAACTGGAACACTAACTGTTCAGGCTGCGTAACCTCTGGTGCTGAAAAACTTGCTTTAGAGCTATCACTTCCTGCAAGCACAACAGTTTGCCCTGAAACTTGAGTCCAGATGTAAGTAAGCACATCACTATCAGCATCTGACGTCGCACTGCCATCTAACGTCACATTAGCAAAGCCAGATTCAACTTGTTGATCTACACCTGCATTCACTACCGGTGGCGTATTCACAACGCTATCACGAACCGTGATCACCACTTCATCACTGGTATTGCCGCCTTTGCCATCATTCGCACTAAAACGTAGCGTCACAGTCGCTTCACCTACCACATCAGGTGCTACAAACTCTAGATTCAATGCACTAGTGACACCTAAAGTAACCGCAGGACCGGATACTTGCTGCCATTGATAGGTAAGTGCATCGTTTTCTGCATCACTCGCAGTCGCAGCCAGTTTAACCACTGAACCTGATAACACACTTTGATCCGCGCCAGCATTAACAACAGGAGCACGGTTAGAGCCATCTACAAGAGGATGGCCAAGCGACTCGTGCATCCAGTTTAAAATATCGCCATTGTCTGTATCGATCTCCCAACCGAACATACCAGCAAGCCCTTCTTGGAACACAAGCTCACCTTTGGCTTTAATCGATCTTTGATCATCGTAAGAGATCAGATCACCTGTACTCGGGCGATAAATATATGGCGCCTGTGCGACAGTATCATAATGATATTCCCAATCAGGGTGTTTCGCCCACTGTGCAATATTTGCGTACATCAGTGTACCAGGCTCTAGCTTGAAGGCATCAGCTGGTGCTGAAGGACCCGTCGCTTTACCTTGCATATGATGTGTACCAGGAGTGTGTTCAACACCAGTCCAGCCACGGCCATACATGGCGATACCTGCGACCAGCTTACTACCAGGAACGCCTTGCGCTTTAAGTAAATCAATACCTGTTTTTAGGTTATATTGTGTTGTACGTACATCAGAAGGTTTAAAGTCTGATGGATATACTGCTGTCTGGTGGCCTAGACCTTCTAAATCCCACGCGCCAAAGTAGTCATAGGACATCATTAAGATGTAGTCCATATACTTTATTGCTTCGCCATAATTCACTTTATCAAGCTTATCAAACCCAACGTTGATTGCAGACGTCAGTTCATACTTACGGCCTGTACGCAACTCTTCTTCATCAAGCATTGCGCGTAGTTCTTTCATCAACTTGATATAAGTTGCACCATCACTTGGCGCGCCTAAATTGGGATTTGCGGCAGCGACACCAGGAAACTCCCAATCTATGTCAATACCATCCCAAAACTGCCATGTTCTTAAATACTGTCGGCAAGATTCAACGAACGTTTTTCGTTTCGCATCATCTGCCATAAAATAAAATGGATCAGATAACGTCCAACCGCCGATAGATGGAATAATTTTAAGGTCAGGGTAGCGCTGCTTTAACGCCATCATTTGCCCATAATTTCCTTTGATCGCATCCTGATTCACTTGATCGCCAACCGGCTTCATGTAAGCAGCCCACGGATCTGGTGGCGCAAGCTCAAAGTCGCTTAAGCCAGCTGTAACGCGCTGAAAGGTATCATAACCTGTCGGGTTTTCCTTTTTGAAAGACTCATTAGGACCAGCAATCGCAACAAACCCATAAAAAATATGCGTCAAGTTTTCAGCTGGGATATTGTCAATGTAATAATCCATGCCCTCTACACGATAAACTGACCACTCAGCTGCATATGCAGCAACAACTTTGCCTGTCGTATTCACATAAGAGCGGTTAGTCATCTCAATTGGAAAACGTGGATCATTCACTTTCATCGGCAGTGGGTCTAAATGACTCCCCGCCGTATCTGCCACCACAAGCACCTTATTATTTGTGCTGTCACTACAACCATCAATATTACACAGCTGAACTGTTAAATTAAACTTTCCTCCCTGTGTAAATGTTAATGTTTCTACACCCGATTGTGAGCTACCTACTTCAGTTAAAATGCGACTATGGACAACTTGTCCATCCAACAGTACTTTAACTGTTTCTCCAGCTTCTCCAGTCCATTTTGACCAAGGCACAGAAACATCAACACTTGGCGCAACGACAACATCTTTGTATGCCAGTGAATCTGTTATCGTAACCAAACTATGCTTTTCGACCATCCATTCTACTTTTGGTGCGCCCGGAGCGGCGGCCAATGTAGACAAAGAGGCGAACAAACCAGAGAGAAGCAGCGCCTGCTTAACTCGCGTGAATGCACTGCTGTGTGTTGTTTTCATTTTATATCCTTTTACATGTTTTTATTTTTGTGCACGTATTACTTACCTGCTTTTTTAAACTTCAGTGGACCCTTACTTCCGCCCGAAGCGTATTCACCAATTAAATACTGTCCATCGTCAGACAATGTCAGTGTATGTATCCCCTCTGTCGTCCAGCCTGGGATCTGCTGTGTCACTTTTACTTCAACCGTAATAGTGTCTTGTTCACGCACCCCATTACCATGCTCAACAAAGGGAGTGCCTTTGAACTCTAAGTAATGTGCAGTAAACACTTGATTTCCCTGCTGAGATATAATTAGGTGGCCATTGCTAAAATTACTGTTATTTACGTCATGCCATAAACCAGCGATACGCCGTTCAGATGCCTTTTCATTCGAATTCGTAAAAGATGAGACAGCGCTGTCATCAGCGTTGGAAAGAAATGCACTATTGAGCGCTAAAAAGATAAAGATTGGGCGAAAAGCTTTACGCATTGCCAAGAGCCCCTTAAGGTGAGTTAACAAAATAACAAATATTATTAACACTAATGTACCTAATATATATAAAAAAACAACCCATTACAGGGACAAAAATTTCACAAACCTAGCTAGCTCCGGAGCTAAAATTTCACATTTATGTCTTTCCTATCTCTATAATATTGAATTTTAAGCTTTTAAAAAAATAAGAAGAATTTTGAGGTAATGTAATAAAATGGTAAAAGTAATGAACTAAATACCTTAGCGAAATAAACCTTTAACCACAGTGCTGTAAGAAAATAAATGTCTATTTTTGAGGAAGCTTTCAACGATCACATTCGTCGTACTACGCAGAACGACCCAGACTTATACTTAAATACTGAACGTAACATAAGCGATCCACGGTCAACTCGATGTACAGTAATTACTAAAAAGGAAAACGTATGACAAAAAGTACTTACACCCCCGAAAAGGTATGGCAGTGGCAAAGCGGCAATGGCGGGAAATTTGCCAATATCAACCGCCCTACAGCCGGGCACAGATTCGAAAAGTCATTATCAGTTGGGCAACATCCGCTTCAACTGTATTCTTTAGCCACGCCTAACGGCGTTAAAGTAACCATCCTGCTTGAGGAGTTGCTTGAAAAAGGCATTTCTGAAGCAGAATATGACGCATTTTTAATTGATATTATGGAAGGAGATCAATTTTCATCCGGATTTTGCGATATCAATCCCAATTCAAAAATTCCAGCGTTGATTGACAATAGTGAGCAGCCTGCCATTCGCGTATTTGAGTCTGGTGCTATTTTGTTATACCTCGCTGAAAAATTCTCCGAGTTCATTCCAAAATCTCTTAGTATGCGAACAGAGTGCCTGAACTGGTTGTTTTGGCAAATGGGGTCTGCGCCTATTCTTGGCGGAGGGTTTGGTCACTTTTATGCCTATGCGCCAGAAAAGTTTCAATATCCGATTGATAGATACACCATGGAAGTAAAACGGCAGCTAGATGTCTTAAATATCCATTTACAAGATAAAACCTACCTATGCGGCGATGAGTACACCATTGCTGATATAGCAATTTGGCCTTGGTATGGCGTACTGGTAACGGGTGGTCTTTATGATGCTGCAGAGTTTTTAAATGTACAAGACTATCCTCACGTACAACGCTGGGCAAAGCTCATCAGTAACCGAAATGCTGTTAAACGTGGCAGAATGGTCAATCGTACCTGGGGAGAAGACAGCGAGCAGCTTCATGAAAGGCACCAAGCAAGCGACTTTGACGTGAACACCCAAGACAAAAGAAACGACCAATGAGTTTACGCGTTCAGCACCTCTTCAAAGGTGCTGAACTATGTATTATTTATCAGACTGTTTTGACATGAACTCACTCATTCTTTCTTGCAACGCAGTCTCCGATAAATCTTCAATATGAGTGGCAATCGTCCACACGTGACCGAAGGGGTCTTCAAGTGTACCCGCCCGATCACCATAAAACTGATCTTCAACCGCTCTCACTTCTTTTGCCCCCATCGCCAAAGCTTGTGAAAACACGAAATCCACATCTTCAACATAATGCATCAAGGAGACTGCTGTACCACCCAGCTGCTTTGGTCCTTTGAAATGCATATCAGGACATTCATCACTGATCATAATATGAGAATCTCCAATTTTGAGTTCAGCATGTGCAATTAACCCATCAGGCATATTTAATTGCATAACAAGACTGGCACTGAAGACTTTTTGGTAAAACTGGATAGCCTCACTTGCGCCTTGGACGATAAGATAAGGCGTTATTGCGTGGTATCCTTGGGGAATTGCTTTGACCGCCATTATTTCACTCTCCTGAGATATGGTATGCCACTAAAGCTAGCTTAATATGACTAAAGTACAACTATCTACTTAGCGTGCTCCCTGACTAAACAGATCTCAATATCCTGCTTTCCTTCCGTAAAAAAAACGCTAAACTATGCGTTTTTATCGCATTTTGGGGTCACTATGCAGCGCAAAAAATTAGTCAATCAACTTACAGAGTTACTTAAGCCCTTTCAGATAAATGACTTTTGTCCTAATGGTTTACAAGTTGAGGGGAAATCAGAGATTAAAAAGGTCATTACTGGTGTGACTGCCAGCCAAGCTTTAATCGATGCTGCCATAGAGAAACAAGCCGACGCTATTTTAGTTCATCACGGTTATTTTTGGAAAGGCGAAGATCAACCAATAACAGGCATGAAAAAGCGCCGGATCCAAAGTCTTTTAGCCCATGATATCAACTTATTGGCCTACCACTTGCCGCTTGATGTCCACCCAGAGCTTGGTAACAATGCCCAACTGGGAGAATTACTAGATCTTGTTGTAGAACGTCCACTAGAGCCTTGGAATAAAAACAGTGTCGCCGTTAAAGGAAAGTTAAAAACGCCAATGACAGTCAGCGAATTTACGCAATTAATAGAAAACAAATTAGAGAGGGCCCCCCTAGTAAACCAAGCTGGTGATCATGAGATTAAGACAATTGCATGGTGCACTGGTGGGGGACAAAGTTTTATTGATCTCGCAGCCAGCCAAGGTATTGATGCTTACCTAACCGGGGAAGCCTCTGAGCAAACAATTCATAGCTCAAACGAGCAGGGTATTCACTTTTTTGCCGCAGGCCACCACGCGACAGAACGATACGGTGTTAAAGCTCTGGGTGAATATTTAGCTGATAAATATGACCTCGATGTTGAGTTTATCGATATTAATAACCCGGTTTAACTTCATGGCAAAAAAGCAAGGCAAGCCAGTTGCCAAAGATCGTCACTTTTGTGATATCGCGGGTAAGTTCAGAAATAACATCTACGGCACGACCAAAGGTCAGATCCGAGAAGCCGTATTAAAGCGCGATTTAGATGATCTGATCCACGGTCATTTTGCCAACACGCCGCTAAAAATACTCGATGTAGGTGGTGGCCAAGGACAACTGGCACTCTATCTTGCTGACTGTGGGCATCAGGTCACCTTGCTTGATGTCTCCGCCCCTATGTTAGAACTTGCTCAAGAGCGAGCCGAGTCCAGTAACTTGTCAGAAAGTATGACTTTTATCCATGCACAGCTACAAGACCTACCAGCTTTGGATATTGGACAGTTTGATCTGGTACTGTGTCATGCCGTTTTAGAATGGATTGTTGAACAAAAGCACGCTTTAGCTATATTAAAAAATTGCTTAACCCCTCAAGGGGTTCTATCACTGATGTATTTTAATAAGGCTGCACAGCGTCTAGCCAACATGGTTTATGGCAACTTTGATTACGTATCAAATGGGCTAAAAGTAAAACAAAAAGTTGGACTTAGTCCAAACCAGCCCTTAGAAAGTGAAGATGTTGAATGTTGGCTCAATGCGTTATCGCTACACACCCTCAGTAAAACCGGTGTTCGCTGCTTTCATGATTATTTACGTGACTTAGATAAAGCACAAGATGAATTTGAAGCACTATTATCTCTTGAGCTTAAATATAATAAATCGGAGCCTTATGCATCGATTGGTAGGTATACACATTTGCTCTTGCAGATAAAAGAATGAGAGGAAAACGGCCTTAACAACCCAGTACCCACCACAGTACGAATGTTAAGGCCAAGACATTTGCTGTAAGAGAGCAGCCATTAAACGTTGACATAGTTGCATGAATTTGTCCCTTGAATCGCTTTGAAAAAAAATGAAAAGCAAAATAATCAAAAACTTATAATTAACCTTTAAATTTTTTCATCATCAAAATGCAGTAATACATAGTCATATAAATCTTGTTTTTTAGTTGCGACGCCCTGCCCGCCTGCCGACAAAATCACTTCTTGCTGTTTTTTTGACTCGACCCAAGTGTAAACATAAAACGGCGTATCATCACCTGTCGCTCGCATTGCTCTGAGCAGCTTTAATCCAGCCAATGGTTCACCACTGCGTCCCATATCTGAAATAACGACGGTATAGTCATACATACTCAGGAGCAATAACGCTTCTTGCGTCGACGTTGTGTTATAAATGCCGATCTTTTGCTTTAAAAAGTATCCTTGCTCTTTTATGTTGTTTTTAGGATTATCATCCACCCATAAGATGCGCCCTTTTGCATCTGTTGGCTCACTGGCTTTGAAACTTACATTTTGTTCGTGGACAAAAGCATGGTTAACTATCAGCCATATACAAGCACAGCACATCACTAGGGTAACCCCTATCCAAAATTTAAGATGGGCGCCGTCCGAATGATGCTCTGCTTTTAGCATTGCTAATTGTATCTGCGCGGCATCTGTAGTTTGAGGGCAATGTACTTTCACTTCAGGATTAAACTTATACCCCTGACCTCTTACAGTAAATATTAAGTCATGCTTTACGCCAATGCGCCTCAGCAGACTTCTAGTATCAGATATTAAACGGGGTAAAGACCATGAAGAAACGACAGAATCAGGCCACAAAAATGCAACCAGCTCATCTTGGGTACAAACTTTTGGGTGGGTATCAATTAAGTAGGCAAGTAGTTTAAAAGCGCGCTCTTCAAGTACCACTCTTTTCCCATCAACTTTGAAGCTTTGCTCTCTACTATTTAACACTGCATTGGAAAATTGATATTCCATATCTCTATGATTTCCATTTAATTAACTAACAACCATAAGAATTCATAGACTATACCAAACTCTTCAACAGAGCTAGACTCACTTGCTAGTAATAATGTCTAATAGTCTGCCAACTTACATTTCTGAATGCGTTAAATTAGCGGCAAACATCAATTAACAATTGATTTGCGATGCCTGAAATGACATCAGGATCTTTTTGTGCTTGAGAAAACGTTCTGAGACCATAAATACCCACAATTAAACTTTGAGCTCGCTGCTGAGGCGACCGTGGGCCAGTTATCACACCTTGTTGGCTTGCTTGGGAAAACACCTCTTTCATAAAACCTTGCCACATCACACACTGTTGGCTCAATACCGCTTGCGCTTGCTCATCTGTTTGTGCAATTTCGTTAATTGCTTTTTGGCTTAAACAAGATTGGGCAGGATCTCCACTTATGCACTCTGAGACGATACTATCTAAATATGCCCTCAACCCACTAAGCGCATCACTTTGACCATTAAATATTGATTTAAGCTCTTCACTCCGGTCCAAATTGTACTGCTCTAATGATGCCAGTAATAATCCTTTTTTATTCTCGAATGCACAGTAAATGGAGCCCGGATGCAATCCTGTGGCGAGCTTTAGGTCTTGCATACTGGTTTTGTTATACCCTTTTTCCATAAATGCATTCATAGCCGCTCTTAGAACAACTTCTCTATCAAACTCTGCGCTTCTCATAAACAAACTCAGCTAAGTACTTTATGAGTATCTTAAACAAATTTGAACAAATGTTCAAAAATACTATTGAATGATCGTTCAAATAAAGCTATCTTGAATAAACATTCAAAATAAAGAGAACGACAACCCATGACAGACATACTATTTCAGCCTTATAAACTCAACTCAACTATCTCATTACAAAATCGCGTATTGATGGCGCCACTCACTCGATGTATGGCAGACGATGATCTCGTTCCGACTGATGATATGGCAGCCTATTATGCAAAACGCGCAGATACAGGATTAATCATTTCTGAAGCAACGATAATTCGTCCAGACGGACAAGGCTATCCAAATACACCTGGGTTATTCACACCAGAGCAAATTATTGGGTGGAGAAAAGTCACAGATGCGGTGCACAATAACGGCGGCAAGATTTTTGCTCAATTGTGGCATACTGGACGAGTAGCACACCCACATTTCTATGCGGGAGACACTGTAATAGCCCCCAGTGCGCAGAGGGTAGAAGGAACAGTGCCACGCATGAGAGAACTGACCTATCAAATACCTACACCAGCAACAACAGAGCAAATTCAAGTACTTGTCAATGACTATGCCCAAGCAGCTGCGAATGCTATTGATGCAGGTTTCGATGGCGTAGAGATCCATGGAGCAAATGGTTACCTCATCGACCAGTTTTTGCATTTTGACAGCAATAAACGCACAGATAATTACGGTGAAACCCCTGAAAATATGAGCCGCTTCGCATTAGAAGTGGTTGATGCAATTGTTGATCGTATCGGTCAAGATAAAACCGCATTGCGCCTTTCTCCCGGTGCCTATTTTAATATGGCTTCAGACCCTCGTGACAAGCAAGTATTTGATTACCTTTTACCTGAATTAGAAAAACGTGATTTAGCCTTTTTACATATTGGGATATTTGATGATGAAATGACCTTTGAACACTTAGGTGGAAGAGCGTCTGATTATGTCAGATCAAGATACAAAAAAACCTTGGTTGGAGTTGGCGGATTTACCCCGCAGACTGGAGCTGCTGCCATCGATGCAAATCGATTTGACCTACTAGCAATCGGCAGACCTTTAATTGCAAACCCCGATTACATTGCAAAAGTCAAAAGTAAACAGCCATTAGTCGAATACGATGAGCAGATGCTAGCGTCTCTCATTTAATCATTATAGAGGGCAGCTACTTTATCAGTGGTAGCCCTTGTGCCTGCCAGCCCAACATATCACCTTCCAAGTGCAATAACGTAAAACCGCGTTTACTTAACGCACTTTCAAAAATATGGGCCCGCCTTCCTGAACGGCAGTAGACGACCAATGTTTTATCTTTGAGTTCATTGAGTAGAAACGACTGTGCTTCTATTTGGTCATAGGGAATGTTTATCGCTCCTTTGATATGACCGCCAGTATATTCCTCTACTGTACGGACATCTATGATCGTATACGGTGTATCTGACATCTGGTTGACCAATAGCTCACTGGCCTTAACACCCTGCACATTTGCACTCGCCCCAGCACTCAAAAATAACGACAATACAATCAAACACATTACAAAAGTTACTTTCAACGTGTGTCCTGACATTAGCATAATCACATTCCCTTCCAAAATGGTAGCCAAAATAGCCTATATAATCAGCCTACCTGAAAGCATAATTCAATACGAACAAAGTTGGTTGATTAAGATCTAATCGAAAAAAAATATCGATTTCAATTTATTTTAATTGTTTGATTATTATGTAAAATTCATATTTTTCATCGAAAAAAATGCGTCTACTATCCTTTAGTCTAATACCGAAAACCCCAATACCGACTATTACTTACTGCACGCACGATTGGACAATTGGTTAGACAACTTATATTTGTTAAATATTGAGTTTTTAGTCTAAAGTAAAATTATATTGTGACTAAGTCGATCATCAACCGTGCCTGAAATACATACAAAATAATGAGTATTTGTCTTTTATATTAAACAAATTAGTTATTATTTCGTCACAATAGACATGAACAATAACGTTAGTTTTAACCCATCACTGACAGTAAACCACTTCAGTGATACGTGGCTTAGTTGTGCGGTCGTTTTGCCACTTTATGTTCGGAACAGCACATTATGGAAAATAAAAAAATAGCAGTAGTAACAGGCGCTTTAGGTGGGATAGGTACAGCTATTGCCCAAAAGCTCGTTGAAAACAATTACTTTGTTATTGCAGTCGCAAGCCCCAGACGTACCGAAGCAGACTTTGATACTTGGTGTAATGAATCCAATATCAACCCAAAATTTGTTTCACCTTTATTTTTAGATGTGACTGATGCGCAAGCATGTAGTGACAGCCTCGAAGCAATTATCGACAATCATGGAAAAATTGATGTGTTGGTAAACAACGCCGGTATTACTCGTGATGCTTCATTCAAAAAGATGAATGCACAGCAATGGCACGATGTCATCGATACAAACTTGAATTCGATGTTCAATATGACTCAACCACTTTTTGCCCATATGTGTGGCAACAAGTCGGGGCGTATTATCAACATCTCTAGTGTGAATGGTCAAAAGGGCCAATTTGGTCAAGCAAACTATGCAGCAGCCAAAGCAGGCATGATTGGCTTTAGCAAATCCCTCGCCTATGAAGGTGCAAGAGCCGGTGTGACCGTTAATGTTGTGGCACCTGGTTATACGGAAACACCTATGGTTGCCAAAATGCGTGAAGACGTATTGGAAAGCATTAAGGCACAAGTACCTATGCAGCGACTGGCGACGCCTTTAGAAGTTGCTGAAACAGTTAGCTTTTTAGCTTCTGATGGTGCGGCATACATCACAGGTGAAACACTTGCCTTAAATGGCGGCCTGTATATGAACTAAGAACTCACGATACCATTTAGAAAAGGCAACTTTTCTGTAGTAGATGGGTATTGCATTTTAAACGGATTATCTCTCAATAGGAAGCAAGCCATGTACAACGACTTTTTTAAATCAATCACAGAGCAAAGCGAAAAGTTTTTTTCACCTGCTATTCAGTTCAACCAACTTGTTGCAAAAAATATTGAGCAACTTGCTAAGATTCAACTAGATGCAGCGCATTCGTTCACAGAAACATCTGTTGAGCAACTTAAAACAGCGGCAGAAGTAAAAGACGTTAAGTCATTTATCGACTTCAACGCAAGTCAACTAAGCGCTGTTAATAAGCTAAGCCAACAGCTTATCGAAGATGGTCAAAAGCTAACTCAACTAGGTCAAGAGTTCAAAGATAACCTAGAGACTATCTCAAACGAGACTGTTAAAGCGGCAAAAGTATAACGCGTTTATCAGCCTAGCCAAATTCACTTTGTGCTAGGCTGATCTGCATTATTCAATGCAAAAACCACTGACAAGCTTAATTATTTCGTCATCAAGACTGTGAGAATGAGTACTCGAATACATGTGTGCCAATAAACAACGTCGACTCAAACTCTCTTTTAAAAGTTTGTTCAGCACATGCAGCGCACCTTTTAAAGCAATGACTCGTCTGTCACACCTCCGACTAGGAAGCATAAAATGGATACCGACAATAAAGATTTTACTCAGACCATGACCGCTTGGTGGCAGTATAATCAAGATCTCTACAGTATTTTTTCACAAAATCTTTTTAATAATAGTCCGGTTCAAAAAGCGCTCAACGAACAAAGCGCCGAGGATTTTGGCCAGTGGGCTAAAGAGATCACCAAACAACCAGAACTATTCGCAAAACAACAAATTAACTGGTGGCAAGAACAATTAAAAATTGTTCAACAAACTTGGGAACAAACGCTCAACGCGTCTAGCGAAGAGATTATTTCTACAGAGCGTGGCGACAAACGCTTTCTCGCCGACGAATGGCAAGATAACCCCTGGTTCAGCTATATCAAACAAAGCTACTTACTTTTTGGCCAATCATTGTTAGACTCAATTCGCCAGACACCTGGGTTAGATGAGAAGCTCAAGGAACGGCTTGAATTCTTTGCAAGACAGGTTATCAACTCAATTTCTCCCAGTAACTTTATTACCACCAACCCTGAATTGCTGAAATTAACCATTGAGTCCGAAGGACAAAACCTGATTAACGGCCTTGAATTATTCAAAAAAGATATGGCAAAAAGTGGGGACATGCTACGGATCAGCATGACCAATGAAAATGCTTACGAGTTGGGTAAAGATCTCGCGACAACACCAGGCAGAGTCGTTTTCCAAAACCATTTATTTGAGCTGATCCAATACACAGCAACGACCAAACAGGTACACAAAACACCGCTTCTATTTGTACCTCCTTACGTAAATAAATATTACATCTTGGACTTAAAGGAAGAGAATTCTTACGTGAAATGGGCCGTTGATAACGGTCATACCGTATTTATGATCTCATGGAAAAACCCCGATCCAAGTATGGCTGAAGTCGGTTTTGAGGATTACGTTGTCGATGGCGTCATCGCGGCTTTAGATGAAATAGAAAAGCAAACTGGCGAAGCCTATGTTAATGCCATTGGCTATTGTATCGCAGGCACACTGGTTGCAACCGCCATGGCGTATTTTACGTCTAAACGTATGAAGCAAAAGATTAAAAGCGCTACATTGCTCACAACCTTACTAGATTTCTCACAGCCTGGCGAGTTAGGCGTATTTGTTAACGAAGGTACCATATCAGCACTGGAAGCTTACAACCTCCAAAATGGTGTTATGCACGGACATTTGTTAGGCGTCTCGTTCAGCATGCTTAGAGAAAATAGCCTTTATTGGAATTATTATGTAAATAACTACCTCAAAGGCCAACCTCCAATGGATTTAGATCTATTGTACTGGAACGGTGATAGCACAAACTTAACGGCTAAATGTCATAATTTTATGTTGCGAGATCTGTATCTTGAAAATAAGTTGATCGCGACAAAAGAAGTAGAGGTCAGAGGTACAAAGATAGACTTAGCCAAGGTCAAGCAGCCTATCTATGCTCTATCAACACGAGATGACCACATTGCACTGTGGCAGGCTACTTTCAAAGGCTTCCAATACACGAGTTCTAAAACCACATTTGTGTTGGGTGAGTCAGGCCATATTGCTGGGGTTATCAACCCGCCGAAAGCAAACAAATACGGGTTTTGGTCTGGTCCGGCGCCACAAGGCGACGCCAATGCATGGCTTGAAAAAGCAGATCATACTAAAGGCTCTTGGTGGGGTCATTGGGGTAAATGGATCACTCAATTCACCGACGAAAAAGTACCCGCTCGCGCAGTTAAGACTAAAGCTAACCCTGGGATCTATGATGCACCTGGAGAGTACGTCAAAGCGAGATTGTAATAACGCCAATAGGTAAAGAGATGACTCTTTACCTATTACACTTCCTATCGAGCGTATTGGTTGGATAAATAACGAATTTGTCGTTGTGAAATATTAGGGAAATCACCTCTTACGCGATATTTCAAATAAAGAGGTATAAACACGTCAGCTTTCGCTAAATTATCTAGTGCTGTCAAAAATTGAACCGCAGTCTGGTTCGTGCTCTGTACGATGCTTTTTTTACAACAAGTTTGATAGCGCGCCAAAAGCGCAGTCAAGTTATACTTGCTTCCCGCGGCTTTTAACTGTGCTTCTGACTCAATAAAAAATGCTGTACCACTCCAATACACTCGCTGATACGCACCCAACTGCCACATATTTGCTGACACTGTTGACAACTTGCCCTGAAATGTTGGCGTGGCAGCTTCACCGCGTGTAAGGCCAGCGCTAATACGTTGTGTAAAGTCATCTTTGGAGATCATACCAGCCTGCAACATAACAACATTTTGTAAGTAGGTTGCCAGCCCTTCACCAAGCCAGCTATCACCATAGTCAAAAAACGGATGATACAAGTGTGCAAGCTCATGATACAGCGTCCAGTCTGCTTTTAACTGAGCCAACGATGCATTTTTGTGAATATGAAGCGTGATACCATCTAAATCACCACGAGCTACCTCACCCCAAGGTACAGGCTCATTAGCATATTCTTTAAGATGAATAAATACAGGTACAGAAGATTGTTGCAAGTCTGTCAGTGTCGAAGCGACTTGCGCTAGACCATAGTCTAGCCAATTCGACACTTTTTCAACGATATGCCGCTCAGGTGTTTGGCCATTTTGCCACATAACCTGAACGTCGGCACTAATGGTACTAAAACTGAAGCTCGATATACATATTGCTATAATACAGCGGCACAATTGCCCCATATTTACGCTTTGCCACTAAGAATTAAATTTACCTAATTATAGCGCCATTTGCATGCCATCATAGGAAGCTTCTGTATGTGAGCCCTTTTTAATTGTAAAATGTTTACCGCCAAAGCGAACTCTGCCTCGCTTGCGTTCAATGATCTGCTCAGCTAGGCCTTTGTCATTTACCAAATCAACAAACTGTTTGCGGGCACGATGTATCTGTATATTAATGTGACTCTCACTGATCCCCAAATCTTTTGAGAGCTGTGACACACTTACCCAACCTCGTTCATTTTCCTCGTCAACCGCCTCTTCATCACGGGCTTTATATCGCGCTAATAACGCCGTTAAATAATGATGCGTTCTGATATCAAAGTCTAGCAATGCGCCATTATGATTCACCTTCAACTCAGTGATTTCTTCATCTAAGCTGATGTCAAATACAAACTCTAGACTCGATTGATGTGTGCTATCAATTGGCATCGTGGCTTCCTGAGAGGCAGCCTCAACTTGAAACAAGTACCATAACTCATTAGCAACACAAAGGTTATCACTGTCCGTCAAAGGCACAATTTTGCCACTTTCTAAGTGTTCATAACACCAGCAAAGCTTTTCATTGTCGTAAAATACAACCAATTCAGGATTCGTTTCTGACGGTAAGAAATGATATTTTTCCAATGGAATCACTTCATCAGGCTGTTCATTACAAGAAGGAATTAATAAATCTTTAGGCGGTGAAATTGAGTCGACAATAAATGTTTTCGGGTGCATTTCAGAAAAGGTTATTTCATCATCTACTTTAAGATGTATCGCTTGATTGTAAGCAATGCGTTGACCATTCAGCCATACCCCATTTTTACTTAGATCACGGAGCTCCCAATCTTGACCATTATGTTCAATCACCGCATGAATGCGTGAAATTTCAACGCCACTGACATGAGTATCAACAGAATAAGTTAATCTCCCAAAGCGGTGAAACGCTTTTAAGTAGATAACATCAGAACAATCCTTTACTTTAAGCTTAGCCATGGGGTCACCTATTCCTCTTTTGATACTCTGTATTGCGACAATGATGAAAGAGGGATCACCTCTTGAATCATTCTCATAGTGTAACCTTAATAGCCCAACAAATAAATTACGCTTCATTACACGCAGAATGCTTCTATCCCAATCAGCGCACGTTTCAATATGACGGTCTCTGGTAATCTCAATCAAAATTGCCTAAAGTTATCAATGGCTGCCTTAAAATAAACTATTATATAAACTATGACGCGTCCCTCGTTTGAACTGCTTGTGTTATTCATTGCTTTGTGTCTACTTGTACCAGCCAGTGCAAATGAGGACACTAAACCGCGTGTGACAATTCTAGTCGACGATAGCTATCCGCCCTACTCCTATGAAAGTAATGGATATTTGTATGGGATTTATATTGAGCAAGTAAGGCTCGCAGCAAGGCGTTTATCCGAGCATTATCAAGTAATTCTAGAGCCTATCCCTTGGAAACGAGGTGTTGCAGCAATGGAAAATGGCGAGGCATTTGCTTTACTGCCTCCCTATATACATAAAGACAAACGGCCTTATATTTGGCCTTATTCCACTTCCCTCGGGGAAGAAGCGGTTGTTGCGTTTTGCAACCCGGATATCACGTTAAACAACATTCTAACACGCTCACCAAATCGCCCCCCTATCAATATTGGCATAAATGCTGGCTTCTTAATCCTTGATAAAGAACTTCTGACGGCGAAACAGAAGGGATTGATAAAAATTTGGGAAAATAAAGATACACTCACAAATATCAAAAAGCTCTCTAAGTTTCGCCTAGATTGCTACGTTAACGATAGACTTTCGACACTCATGGGTTTTGAGTCGGTAAAACGAGAGCTTAAAGAGTTAGATCTCAAACAATTCAGAGAAGACCGAGTTGTTTTAAGCCGGACCGCACACATAGGCTACACCAAAGATAATGGAGAGAAATTCCCATATAAATACGACTTTATTAAAAGAATGAATGAAGCATTGTTAAGTGTACAACAGCAGATGAATGAATAGGTCGTGTTTAGACGAAACCAGACTAAACACCATCAGAGGTTACCCCAGAGGGCACCTCTTTATGATGTTATTATCTCACAGGGAAAGTTGGTCTTAGCGCATCCATACTTTAATATCAGCTAAACCATTTGACTGTAACAACTGCAGCTGAGATTCGACATTTTGGCTTTGCTCAAACTCAAATGCATCTAATTCATCGTCAAATACCACAGTACCA
The DNA here is from genome assembly GCF_001625685.1 of Pseudoalteromonas luteoviolacea CPMOR-1. GTDB lineage: Bacteria > Pseudomonadota > Gammaproteobacteria > Enterobacterales > Alteromonadaceae > Pseudoalteromonas > Pseudoalteromonas luteoviolacea_K. Next base: position 136,986 of record NZ_AUYC01000021.1, read on the forward strand.
GCCCCATCACCACCGCTCCGTTTCACTTGGTGCAGTGCAATGTCTGCAAGGTTAACAGAGGCTTCCCAGCCAATCACATGACCGCCTAGCATTTGCAATGGATAGAATGACCACCCCACAGACACCGTCATCTTAGTTGATTTACCATTTGGCAGAGTAAAGTCGAATTCACCGACGGCTTTACACAGCTCTTTAACATATTGATCGACATCAGCACATTGAAAGTCTCGTAAGAGGAGTAAAAACTCATCACCACTCCAACGTGCAACATAGTCAGACCCTTGTGTTCGTGTATTAAGTAACGTCGCCAATTGTTGTAGGCAGCTATCACCGCCTATAGGACCATTGGCGTCATTTATTTTACTGAACTTATCAATATTCAGGATCATCAACACCAGACTCTTACCCTGCGCTTTCAAAGAGTTTGCATTGCGCTGGTAATGTTCAATGTCTTTAGGCAATTGATCAAATAAGAACCTACGGCTTTTCAGTCCGGTTAATTCATCTGAATGACTCACCAGTTTTAATTGCGTATTGACCTTATTGAGTTTTTCATTCGCTTTTCTCAATTCAGTCGTTCGCTCAGTAACCAACTCTTCCAATGCTGCTTGCTTGCGCCTTTCTTGTGCTCTAAACACCCAAAATACTAGGTAGAATAAGAATATAAATCCGCAGGTGATAATCAGCCTAAAAAACACAGTTTCATCAAAGCGACGAGGCAAAGTGAGCTTTACCGTTTTAGAGTGTGCTTCTTGCCAGTCTTCACCACGGCGTTTAACCTCCAATTTAAAGGTAAATTCACCGGGAGGTAAATTGGTGTAGATTGCCTCGCGGCGCGCTAATGCGTCTCGCCACTGCTCATCATGCCCTTCAAGTTTATACCGAAACTCAATACTTTGTGGTGCATAAAAATCAATCGCAGTGTAGCGTATGGTCAAGTCTCTTTCGTTAGTATCCAGTACAATACTTTCAACTATTTTATTCGGCGTAAGCTCTCTCGTTGGCGTAGTGATCCCTTCAAAGCGAGGTTCAAGTTCGCTGTCGCTGAATAACTTAACACTTTTCGGAATACGCACTACACCTTGTAAACTGGGATACAATAATACGTCATCGACTTCCACCACCGAGTCATGTCCAAGACCAGTACAACACTGGCTCGGCATGCCATCAAGCTGGCGATCGAAGGGATTGATAACTTGCTCAACCTTCAGGTTCTCAATTTCTTGAGTGAACTGCTCGATCGACATGCGATAAACACCCTTCATAGAACTGACCCATATAAAGTTCTGTTCTTTATCAAAGTGTAAGGACAAGATTGGACCATAAGGTAAGCCATGAGAGGCATCTAATTGGAACCAATCACCGGACTCCGTACGATAGTAAAGTCCATCATAAAAAGTACCAACCAAAGTAGTGTAATTTTCTACATGTAAGATACTGGTAACGTAGGCGGTTTCTAATGATGTTTGTCCGCCAATTTTTTCGATGCCTCGTTCGTTATATTTGTAGGCACCTTTATCAGTCCCAATAAACCCATAGCGCGGGAAATCCACAACATAAGTAACAAACTGGCTACCGAGAAACGCATTGTATGTAAAAGGCGTCAACCCATTGTAATCAAGGCGATATAACCCCCTACCAGTGCCTATCCACAGCCCACCTTGGTTAGAAGGGCTAATCGTAAATACTTGTGTCTGTCGGAATTCACGATTGGGTATGGCCAACAACTGACCATTGTCATAAATAACGACACCACGACCGGTACCTAGGTATAGGCGACCATCCAAAAACTCCATATCATGGACTTCAACACCTTTAAGCTGGGCTGGTGTGATAACGGGTTGGTAATTATCATCCTGATCAAGCATTCCCACCCCTTCTCGGGTAGCAACCCAAACATTACCTCGAGGACCCATAGTCATCGCTGATATCGCTTGTTTGCCGCGAAGGCCTGCCTGAAAACGCTCTACCCGACCTGAATGAGCGAGCCACAAACCTTCGTTAATACTTGCCAGCCATACATTATTGCTTTTATCTATGAATAAGTCGGTAAACCAAATCCCCTGATCTAGTTGTACTAGATCAACTGATTGCCATTCACCACCACTTTCTTTATATAGTAAGCGGCCGTAAGTAGAGACCCATAAGCCCCCTTGGTCATCACTTAAGAATTTATATACGGCACTATTGCCAATTTCATCAAATCGACGCAGTACTTCATCAAAGTCGAGGAAAAAAGCACCTAATTGAGATGCCAAAAAGAGCTTACCATCTACCCATGCAAGATCGTGGATATTAGTTTGTGCAAGCTGCCTGGGTAAGGAAATTTTGCTAGACAATTCCAAGCGCATACCATTGGAACCAACAAATTGAGCCTCTCCGATACGTAATAAATGACGTTCGTTTACCACCCAAATGCCATCGGGGGATGGCGCCATTTTTGTCACAGCACCGACTATTTGGCTGATATGAGTAAGCGACAATTTACTGTCATCTAAGTTGTTTTTATCCAACATTAAACGCTTTGCAGAGATGTAATAGAGTCCATTGGCCGCGACCCAAATATTACCGCTATTATCCTCAATGATATCCTTGACATCAGCTTGAATTTTGAACTTCTGCGCTTTCATAGTTTGAGGATCTATGCGCAATACACCTCGTCGCGTCCCTACCCACAACATGCCAAAGCGATCAACCACAAGCTTATTGATCGCATTACTCACAAGAAAATTGGTATTTTGAGTATTAAAGTTAACGAACTGGTGCCCATCAAACCGACTCAAACCAAATTGTGTGCCAAGCCAAATATAGCCCTGCTGATCTTGCACCACACTTTTAATACTTTGTGATGGTAAATCATTTTGCATATTCCACTGCTTTACAACATAGTCGTTAATCGCTGCATTCACATTGAATACGACCGCCATAATGAACAGTAGGAAAAACTTGTGCATAGATTCCCTCTTTCTCAACTTTAATTTAGCCGCCAAGGACCCCTGTTTTAAACAAAGCTTGAATACAAATCAATGAAAAAATGCCTGCCAATACATCATCAGCCATGATCCCACGACCGCCATGTAACTTTTTATCTAGCATCCTGATAGGACCCGGCTTCGCAATATCAAAAAAGCGAAACAGTAAAAAACCGACTAACAAAGATTGCCAATTAATTGCGGCGCCTATCATAGTAATGTAGAAACCTACGACTTCATCCCAAACAATAGCAGGATGATCATGGACATTAACGTCGCGTGCAGTTTTACCACAGACCCACACGCCAAATATTGTCATCAAAACCGCGAGACTCACCTGAAACCAAATTGGCAAAGTCATCGTAGCAAATATGAAAGGTAGTGCTGCTAAGGTCCCAACAGTACCAGGGGCTTTAGGCGCAAGGCCCGTACCAAATCCCAATGCAAATAATTGATGTGGGCGTTTGAGATTGAATTTTAACGACTTATCCAAGCTCGCTCCTAATTAAAGTGTTCATAGCCAGCTTGCTCTAAAATAGAGTACTTCTCGCCATCTTTGTAAAGCTCTACGGAGCCAGGTGTATTTGTTACTTGCCCTATGCATGTTGCTTCAACACCATATTGCATTAATCTTGCTTCGACGGCATTTCTGTTGTTGTCATTGACTGTAAACAGCAATTGATAATCATCACCGTATGATAAGCTCAGCATCTCTCTTAGAGCTGTGTCCTCTAACGCGCGTAAATCATCAGAGATGGGTACCTTGTTGATATCGATATCAGCCCCGACCATTGAGCGATCAACAATATGTTGCAGATCCGCAAGTAAGCCGTCAGAAATATCAATACAGGAAGTTGCAAGGCCTCTTAGAACTTGCCCAGCCGCAACGTGAGGTTTTGGATAGTGCAATTTTTCTACTACGCGCTTGTGTTGTTCGGGACTTAATTCAATGCCACGTTTACGAGACTCAATCGCTAAAGCAGCGTCACCTAGAGGGCCAGTAATATAAATCCAATCACCCACGTTAGCACCAGAACGTGTTAAAGATTTACCCTTTGGAATAATGCCTTTGGCGCAAATCGTGATAGTTAAAGGCCCTTGCGTCGTGTCTCCACCTATTAGCTGCACATTGTAGTACTCAGCAATTTCGTGCAACCCTTCAGTAAACTCTTCTAACCAAGCCATATCTACATTAGGTAATGTGAGTCCGATAGATATCCATGTAGGCTCAGCACCCATCGCAGCAAGATCACTTAGATTGACCGCTAACACGCGATGACCTAACGCTCTGGCAGGAATGTCGGGGAAAAAGTGTACACCTTCAACCAAGGTGTCTGTGGTTACTGCAAGTTGACAGTTCTCTGGAATATCAACAACAGCACAATCATCACCAATACCAACGGCAACATCACGGCGAGTTATGCCTCTGCCTTTGAAGTAATGATTAATTAACTCAAATTCCTTCATACATTAAAAAAGCCGGCCAACGCCGGCTCTCCTCATGATTCTGATTATTTGCGGATTTTCTTAACTGCTTTGTCCAACACGCCATTTACAAATTTATGGCTGTCTTCTGCACCAAAAATTTTGGCCAGTTCAATCCCTTCGTTGATAGCCACTTTATATGGCACATCTTCACGGAACTTAAGCTCATACGCACTGACGCGTAAAGTCGCTAATTCAACCATGTCTAAGTCGTCAAATGGACGAGATAGGTGAGGCTGAATCGCTTCATCCAACTGTTTATGGTTTACTGCAACACCGCGTGCTAAATCTTTAAAATACTCCACATCTACTTTTGATACGTCGTTCTCGATTAGCATTTGCTGTTCAATATCAGCAATAGGGTTGCCACTTAACTGCCATGAGTAGACAGCTTGCAATGCAAGCACACGCGCTTTACGTCTAGCTGCTGGTTTCACTTAGATTCCTCTTAAATTTGCTCAAGTACGTTAACCATTTCTAGAGCACCAAGTGCAGCTTCGCCACCCTTGTTACCCATTTTAGTTCCCGCACGTTCGATAGCTTGCTCAATACTTTCTGTCGTCAATACACCAAAAGCAACTGGAATATCGTAGTCTAATGAAACGCATGCTAGTCCTTTATTTGATTCGTTTGCAACCAAATCAAAGTGTGGTGTACCACCACGAATAATAACGCCTAGCGCGATAATAGCATCATGCTCTTTTTTCATTGCAACACGTTTAGCTGCAAGAGGTAACTCAACTGCACCTGGTACATAAACCACTGTGATGTCTTCATCTTTCACGCCACCGGTGCGCTTAAGCTCATCTACTGCACCTTCTAGTAAGCTGCTGCCGATGAAATCGTTAAAACGAGAAATGACAATGGCAAATTTTTTACCTGGAGCGAACTTGTTACCTTCAATTATTTTCATTAGATGATTCCTGATCAGTATTAGCAATAGCCAAATTGACGCGCATAATAGCACATCTTAAAGAAAAACACCTACTGTCCAACTAGACAGTAGGTGTAAAAAGTGATGACCGAAATTATTTCGGCTCTACATAATCGACAACTTCTAAGTGGAAGCCCGAAAGTGCGTGGTATTTCTTCGGCAAACTCATAAGGCGCATTTTCTGAATGCCTAAGTCAGCGAGGATTTGAGAACCCACTCCAACTGTACGAGACGTGCCTTGAAACTTACGATAATTAATTTTTTCGCCTTGATCTTCAGCAGCAAATGCCTTAACTAGCTGTTCTAAATCTTCGGTTTGCTCACTCTTGCCTAAAATAACCAGCGCGCCTTCATTTTCGGCAATGTGCTTCATTGCACCATGAAGTGTCCAGCTACGGTCTGCGCTTCTATCAGACAATAAGATGTCATTAAACGTGCTTTGCAAATGCACACGCACTAATGTCGGTTCGTCTTCTTTTACTTCACCTTTAAGCAATACGTAATGAAGCTGATTATCAATAGTGTCTTTATAAGTAACTAGGTCAAATTCACCAAATTCTGTTGGTAGCTTACACTTCGCCACTCTTTCTATCGTCGTTTCGTTTAAATTTCTATATTCAATTAAATCGGCAATTGTGCCGATTTTAATATTATGTTCTTTTGCGAACACTTCAAGTTCAGGGCGCCTTGCCATCGTGCCATCAGGATTCAAGATTTCGACAATCACCGATGAAGGCTCAAGACCCGCTAAACGTGCCAAGTCACAACCCGCTTCAGTATGGCCCGCACGAGTCAATACACCACCAGGCTGCGCCATAATAGGGAAAATATGACCCGGCTGAACAATGTCTTCTGGCACCGCGCCTTTAGCAACCGCAGCTTGCACAGTTCTTGATCTATCCGCCGCTGAAATACCCGTTGTAACACCTTTAGCCGCTTCAATTGACATCGTAAAGTTAGTAGAAAACTGAGCGCCGTTATTTCTAACCATCAGCGGAAGATCGAGTTGCTGACATCTCTCTTGCGTCATAGTTAGGCATATAAGACCACGGCCATAAGTCGCCATAAAGTTAATCGCTTCGGGCGTGATATGCTCCGCCGCGATGATTAAGTCGCCTTCATTTTCTCGATCTTCATCATCCATCAAGATAACCATTTTGCCGGCTTTAATGTCTTCGATGATTTCTTTTGCGCTGTTTAAGCTCATAATTTTCCCATTAATTACTTTGTTTGAATGGCCAATTACTTAATAAAGCCAGCTTGCGCCAACAAACTGGTTGTGAGAGTCGATTCACTTGGCGCGCTTTGATTGCCTTGCACTAAACGCTCCAAATATCTAGCAATTTGATCAACTTCTAGATTCACCAATGTGCCCACTTTAAAGTCAGCTATTGTTGTTTCTTGTGCTGTATGAGGCACTATGGTGAGTTTAAACTTGTTTTCTTCAACGGCATTGACGGTCAAACTGATCCCATCAATAGCCACCGAACCTTTATACGGAATATACTTTAATAATGCATGTGGCACCGACAACCAATAATCGGTTGCGCGAGCATTTGCCTCTACAGCGACAATGCTTGCAACACCATCCACATGGCCTGATACAAGGTGTCCACCTAGGCGAGATGTTGGCTGCAGTGCTTTTTCTAAATTAACCTTTTGGCCAACTTTATATTCGCCAAATCGCGTAAGCGACAAAGTTTCATTTGATACGTCAGCTCTGAAGCCATCGTTGAACTTTTCTACCACAGTCAAACAAACACCATTGGTTGCGATACTGTCTCCAAGCGCTACATCAGCCATATCCAAATTATGCGATTGCACTTTAACGCTCAAATCGCCTTGTTTTAAGGTCAGTTCGGTTAATGTGCCAGTTGCTTCAATGATACCTGTAAACATATTTACTCTTATTTATTGATTGCACTAATGCGGATATCTGTGCCAACTTGGACACACTCAGTTATTTCTAGCTCGGGGATCTGATCCATCTCAGTCAATACCGAGCTGTTAAACAACCCTCTACCCCCTTCGCCAATAATTTTGGGCGCCATGTAAATGATATATTCATCAATTAAATTTTGCTGATGCATAGCGCCACACAAGGTCGCACCGGCTTCCAACCATACTTGGTTAATATTTTGCGCCGCTAAAAACGCCATCGCAGCATGTAAATCTAACTTACCTGACACCTCAGGTAAGCAAACTTGCTCTACAAAATGAGGCCATTGATGCTGATTATCAAGTTTGGTACGTAAAATAATGACTTTAGAATCATGACTAAATAAATTTAGATCCGGATGCAAGCGATTTTGAGTATCAATAATGACACGAACGGGTTGGCGCAATTTAGCCATTGACTCCACTTTACCAAAGTCACTGAATTCATTTGCCCGCACATTAAGTTTAGCATCGTCAATCAGAACCGTATCTGCACCAGATAAAATTGCACAGCTTTGTGCCCGAAAACGCTGAACATCTTGTCTAGCTTGCGGTCCAGTGATCCATTTACTCTGTCCATTATGTAATGCTGTTTTTCCATCCAAACTTGCTGCTAGCTTTGCAATCACGTAGGGCTTACCTGTTTCCATTCTTTTGAGAAACCCTTTATTCAGAGCTCGTGCAACGCCTTCCATTAAACCAAAAGCAGTTTCAATACCCGCTTCTTCGAGCATCTTTAACCCGTTACCAGCAACTTGTGGATTTGGATCAACCATGGCACACACAACTCTTGCGACACCGGCATCAATTAAGCCTTTAGCGCAAGGTGGTGTTCGACCATAATGGCTGCATGGCTCCAGCGTTACGTAAGCTGTCGCACCTTGAGTGTTTCCAGCAGCTTCTCTGAGTGCATGCACCTCTGCATGAGGACCACCCGCTTGAATATGAAATCCCTGCCCAATGACTTCGCCCTCTTTAACAATGACACAGCCCACATTGGGATTTGGTGTTGTTGTGTATTGCCCTTGCTTCGCAAGTTCAATGGCCAAGGCCATATAGTTATGATCAGCCTGCGTAAAGCCCATTAATCACCCAACCTCGCGATTTCTTCACCAAACTCTTTAATGTCTTCAAAACTGCGATAAACAGAGGCAAATCGAACGTACGCCACTTTATCGAGTTTTTTAAGCGCCTCCATGATGCATTCGCCGATCATTTTACTGTCTACTTCACGCTCGCCAGTTGCACGGATCTGTGATTTGATTTGATGTACAACCTCTTCGACTTGTTCTGTACTGACAGGACGTTTTTCTAACGCACGGTGCAAGCCATTGAGTAACTTATCTTCGTTAAAGGGCTCTCGCGTACCATCTTGTTTAATCACTCTGGGCATTAATAATTCCGCCCCTTCGAACGTGGTGAAGCGCTCATGACATACTATACACTCGCGACGGCGTCGTACTTGATGACCCGATGCCACCAAACGCGAATCAATAACTTTAGTATCTTTTGCCGTACAAAAAGGACAATGCATATACTCTCACTGTTGGGTAATTTTTTTTAATGCTGCGCTTAAATATCTCAATACCAAAACATAACTGGTCTATGCGTTTACAACGCAAAAATAACAGATAATAAAAAGGCCGCATAAATGCGGCCCTTATAATATCAAAATTAACGCAAATTGTGAGTTTAATTATGCGTAAACAGGTAATTTAGCACAGATAGCTTTTACCTTTTCTTTTACTTCTGCCTGAACAGATTCATCGTTGATATTATCAAGTACGTCACAGATCCAACCAGCTAATTCACCTGCTTCAGCTTCTTTAAAACCACGACGTGTGATAGCAGGAGAACCAATACGAAGACCTGATGTTACAAACGGTGAACGTGGATCATTTGGTACGGAATTTTTATTAACCGTGATGTTTGCGCGACCAAGTGCGGCATCCGCATCTTTACCTGTGATGTCTTTATCAATTAGGTCAAGCAAGAATAGGTGGTTGTCTGTTTTACCAGAAACAACTTTATAACCACGCTCTTGAAGTACCGCAACCATCGCTTGTGCATTTTTAACAACTTGAGTTTGGTATGTTTTGAACTCAGGCTCTAGCGCTTCTTTGAAAGCAACCGCTTTTGCAGCGATCACGTGACATAAAGGACCACCTTGACCACCAGGGAATACGGCACTGTTTAGCTTTTTATAAACATCTTCATCACCACATGCTGATACAATCAAGCCACCACGAGGACCAGCCAGTGTTTTGTGCGTGGTTGTTGTTACAACGTGTGCATGAGGAACTGGGTTAGGGTATACACCAGCTGCCACTAGGCCTGCTACGTGAGCCATGTCCACTAGTAAATATGCGCCAACTTTATCTGCGATTTCACGGAACTTTGCCCAATCAACGATACCTGAATATGCAGAGAAACCACCAATGATCATTTTTGGTTTGTGCTCTAGCGCTAAAGCTTCTACTTGCGCGTAATCAATTTCGCCTGTTTCTTCATTTAGACCATACTGGATTGCATTGTAAGTCTTACCAGAGAAGTTAACGTGAGAACCGTGAGTTAAGTGACCACCATGTGCCAAGCTCATACCCAGTACAGTGTCATGCGGCTGAAGTAGCGCCTGAAAAACAGCAGCATTTGCTTGTGAACCAGCGTGCGGCTGTACGTTTGCATAATCGGCACCAAATAGTTCACATGCGCGATCAATAGCAAGTTGTTCAACCACATCTACGTGCTCACAACCGCCATAATAACGCTTGCCAGGGTAACCTTCTGCGTACTTGTTTGTAAGTTGTGACCCTTGAGCCTCTAAAACACGCGGGCTACAGTAGTTTTCAGATGCGATAAGCTCAATGTGCTCTTCTTGACGAGTCGTTTCAGACTGGATCGCGTTAAATAATTCAGGGTCAAAATCTGCAATATTCATGTTACGTTCTAACATGGTTTCTCCTAGGTGCACGTATGATTAAATTTACCGAATGCAATTGTACGCAATTTACATCCAATTGCCTACGAAATCTGCGTGGCTCTATTTAAGCAAGGATTGAATTTATTTCACAGTGTTTCTGGGATGATATTTTTTTATTTAAATATAAAAAATATTTATATGAATTGATTAGATCATTTAAAATTAAAATGTGCATACATTAACTCACATTGGAAGAATGTATGCACGGGCATAATGAACGCGAAATTAAACTAGCCTAATTTTTCAAATAAGCGCTGTTTAAGTCCGTCGTAGTCTGCTTGAATGAATTCAGCTAGGCATGGCTTATTCAATGCATCTGAAAGTACCTGAGGCATGTCAAGTTGTTGTTCTAAAACACCTTCAACTGACTCTTTGAATTTAGCTGGATGCGCTGTTGCTAAAAAGATCCCAGTTTCATGCTCAGATTTATTGATTTGCAGGCCTTCGTAGGCAATAGCGGTATGCGGCTCAGCCACGTAACCTAACTTGTTGACTTGTTTCATCACTTCTCGAGTACGAGTTTCAGACACGGAACATGAATAAAAATCATCTTTACTAAATACTCCACTATTCAACATGCTTTCAACGCGAGGCCAGTTATTAGGTTTACTCACATCCATCGCATTAGATAGAGACTCTAGAGTTGCGTTTGGAGACCAATCCCCTGTCGCCATATAACGAGGCACCGTATCATTCTGATTCGTCGTGGCGCTGAGCTTTTGAATCGGCAAACCAATTGCAGCTGCAATCATCGCGGCGCAGACATTGCCAAAATTGCCACTGGGTACAGATATATGTACTTGCTCACGTTGAGACTGAGATAACTGTGCATATGCTTCGAAGTAATAGCACACTTGTGCCAGTAAACGACTGATGTTGATTGAATTCGCCGAGTTTAAACCCAGCTTAGACTTAACTTCATCATCTAAAAAAGCCTGCTTTACAAGGGCTTGACAGTCATCAAAGCTGCCTTCTACAGCATAACAATGAATATTTTTACCAAGCGTTGTGAATAACTTCTGTTGCGCCAATGAAATTTTGCCCTTGGGATACAAAATGACAACATCTACATTTTCTTTACCATAAAAGGCATGCGCCACAGCGGCACCAGTATCTCCACTGGTCGCTGTTAAAATCGTAACCCGCTCGCCTTCATTAAATAAACCGATACACTCAGACATAAACCGACCGCCAAAGTCTTTAAAGGCAAGAGTCGGACCATGAAATAACTCTAAACAATAGGTATTTTGTTCAACTTCAACGATGGGGGCTGGAAAATCAAACGCGCGATTTACCATTTCATCCAGCGTATCACTTGGTAGCTCATCACCGATTAGATGCTGTAAAATTTTACTACTGCGGGCTTTAAATGGCATCGCTAGCAACGCATCGACATCTTTAATGGCCGCTAAATTTTCAGGAAAAAAAACACCTTGATTGCGCCCTAGGCCAATTTTCACCGCTTCTGTAAATGAAACCTGCTGTTCAGGCTCCATAAGATTAACTAAATTCATTTTTAATTCCTTAAACCAATTCTCTGGTACCCATGCTGTCTAACTGACAGATGTGACTAAACCCTTGCTCGTTCAGATAGTGTGACTGCAGCCAATTTTGACACTTTTGAGCAATCTCTAGTGAATCGCACAACGCAAAAAGCGTCGGCCCAGCTCCAGATATACTGACCACGCGGGCCCCCAACTCTGGTAAACTCAGATTTGCCTCTTTGAAGCCTTCAATGAGCGGCGAACGACTTGGCTCTGCCACATTGTCTTGCATCAATGCAACAGCCTCATCAAATCGATTTAATTGCAACAAAGTACAAAATGTGGACATTCTCTGGGCAAACTCAACACTCTCATTTAATGGGAGCGTCGCAGGTAAAACCGTCCTCGCCTTGGCTGTATTTAATGTAAATCCAGGATATGCCACCACAATATACCAGCTCGGGTCGACGGGTAATGCCAATGCTCTGTCTGGCACTAATTCCGCTGTAAGCTGCAACCCTCCCAAATAACATGGCGTTATATTGTCATAATGACGCGCACCGCTCACTTTCGCTTCAAAGTCCGCCATCAGTTCAATCATTTGTGACTGTGACAATGCAGTGCTAGCAAAGGCGTTAAGCGCAGCAAAAGTCGCCACAACAGAACATGCACTGGACCCAAGCCCCGAGCCAACTGGAAGTTTTTTCTCTAATTTCAAAAAAACACTGGGCATATCAGGCTTCACATGCGCTCGAAAATGCGTGAGGCATTGAAATGCCAAGTTTTCTTGTGGATCTGCCGGGAGCTTGTGCGCGTACTCGCCAATGCACTCAAAACGGTCTGTATCAGCTTCTTGAATATGAACAACATCTCCTAATAATTGGCCATCAATCGGCGTTATTGCCGCGCCAAGCGAATCAAAACCAACACAAAAATTACCAATAGATGCAGGGGCATAAAATTTTCTCATAGTGCACCCCTAACGAGACAATGTTTTCAAAATATCAGCGAATACACCTGCCGCTGTCACCTCAGCACCCGCACCGTAACCACGGATAACAAAAGGTTTCGGCTGATAATATTGACTCAAAATTGCCAATGCATTTTCTCCATCGCGAATATCATATAGCGCATGGTCAACATCGACCGCTTCAATACCCACACGGCATACTCCATCTTTAATGCTGCCGACGTAACGTAATTTCTTACCTTCACTCGCTGCGCTTTGCACTCGATCGGCAAAGGCTGCATCTAATTCAGGTAATTGCGCCATAAAGTCTTCAACAGAAGTACCTGCTGCAAACTGCTCCGGTACCACAGGCTCAACTTGAATATCGCTCAACTCCAACTCCAGGCCTGCCTCACGAGCAATGATCAGCAGCTTCCTGGCAACATCGGTACCAGATAAATCATCTCTTGGGTCTGGCTCAGTAAAACCATTTTGTTTCGCTTGAGTTGTGGCCTCTGACAGACTTAAGCCATCCTCTATCGCGCCAAACATGTACGATAAAGAGCCAGACAAAATGCCACTGAAAGATAATAATTCATCTCCAGCCCCGAATAACAACTGCAAATTATCTAAAACAGGTAAACCCGCGCCCACGTTTGTTTCATATAAGAATTTACGTCCTGATGACTGAGCAGCTTGCTGTAATGCTCGATAATAAGCCATATCGCCGGTGTTCGCTTTTTTATTCGCGGCGACCACATGAAAACCGGCCTTCAGAAAATCTGCATATTGATCCGCCAATTGCTCCGATGAGCTGCAATCTACAATGACCGGGTTGATTAGATGGTTACATTTTACAAACTGCTCTAGTTGATTGAGAGAAAATGCCGAATTTGATTGCGAAAGCGCACTTTCCCATTGGTCAAATACCACTCCATCTCTACTTAGAACACATTGCCTCGAGTTAGCAACACCATATAAATTAAGTTTTATGTTGCGGTTTGCTAGCCACGCCTGCTGTTTTTCTAACTGCTTAATCAACTCTTTGCCCACCAAGCCACAGCCCAGTAAGAAGACATCTATTGATGGCACATGAGTGAAAAAGTTCTCATGGCATACCTTCATCGCATCTTTACATAGGTCGCCAGATATCACTGCAGAAATTGCACTTTCTGTTGAGTCTTGTGCGATTGCAACAACATTGACCTGCGCCTGCGCCAGTGACGCGAAAAACTTAGCGGCAAGGCCTTTATGCGACTTCATGTTATCACCTACCAAAGTCACAATGGCGAGCTCTTTTCTGACTTCTACTGGTTCAATCAACCCAGCTTGAGTTTCTAATTCGAAAGCAACTTCTAAAGCGTTCAACGCGAGTGACAAGTCCTGTTCATAGACACAAAAGCTGATACTAAACTCACAGGAGGACTGGGTAATCAGTACAATTGAGACATTATCATTGGCCAGCGCCCCAAATACCCTTGCTGCCATACCTACTTTACCCTTCATGCCAGGGCCTGAAACGGTCAACATCGCAAGGTCATCTAGACTAGATAAAGCTTTTACAGGGGCGTCACCTGTTCCGTTAGAAGAAATCAATGAGCCGGGTACGTCTGGGTCATGAGTATTTTTAATTTCACACGGCACATTTGCTTTTGCACACGGCAAAATAGTTTTTGGATGTAGCACTTTTGCACCAAAATAAGCCAGCTCCATCGCTTCTTTATAAGAAAGGCGATCAACTTTTGTTGCTTTTTTAATTAGCCTTGGATCTGCACTATAAACCCCATCAACGTCCGTCCATATTTGGCAAATATCAGCATTCAGACTTGCTGCTATGACTGCTGCAGAATAATCAGAGCCATTGCGACCCAGTGTCGTTAATTCATTTAATGCATTGCTACCAGTAAAGCCAGCCATGATATAAATACCAGCTTCTGCAATATCTACTTGTTTGCTTACAGCGTCTCGCGTGCTCTCCAGATCAACTTCAGAGTCTAAATACTCGGCACGCGTTTTAATGCACTCTGTTGCCTCTAATGCTTTCGCGCCACACGCTTTTAACATAGTGACCATTAAAGATACGCTGATCCTTTCACCAAAGCTGATTGCGAACGCATTCACCGACGCTGGACATTGCTTCAACAGCTTCACGCCTTCTAATTTATCGCGAAGTAAATTTAACGACGGCCAATTTATTACTTCACCATATTGCGCTTCAACCTCATGTTTAAGCGCTGCACTACGAGATGCAAACGCATCCCATTGCTGGCTAAAGTCTTCACCTTTTTGTGCGTGCTCTACCAATGACACCAAGCTATCCGTCATGCCGCCCGGCGCAGATAACACCACAACGGCTTTCTCACTGCCATAATTGAGAATGAGAGACCGAACTCGCTCCAAACATGCCATATCAGCAAGTGATGAGCCTCCAAACTTTAATACTCGCATAATTACTTTTCCTCATTCCAAAACCAAAAAAGGCCTGTGCTCTCAGTGAGCACAGGCCTTTTTAAATATGCACGGACCTATGCCACTATCCAGTAAGGATGGTGGTCGTAATAATAATTGTCGCGTTACATGTAATTGGGTTCATGGTTTATACGTTAACCTAAATAAAATTTGCTTATAAATTGTCTTCGTGAATTAGATTGCCCGATTTACAGTCAACCTGTCAAGACGATAAATGAAAATTAAATATGCAAAATGTTCAAGATACGTACAGAAAAGTGCAAAGCTTATCTAACGAATACCATATTCGCTGAGTAGAGAAAGTAATTGTTCAGACTTGACTGGCTTTTCAAGAAATTTCAGCGCGCCCAGCTGCGAAACCCTTAACTTCATTTGATCTTGAATATCCGCCGAAATAACCACGACGTAGGTTTCAATTTTGTTTGATTTAATCGCTTCAAGTACACCAATACCATCCAGAATGGGCATGGTCAGGTCTAAACACAGCAAATCAACTTGCGAATTTTGCAATATTTCAACAGCTTCTTGGCCGTTTTTAGCCTGACTGATCTCAACATCTAGGTTGGAGCTCAAGCAACGCACAACTTGTTTACGTGCAACAGTAGAATCGTCACACACTAACACGGAATAGCTCATAAGAAGGTAAATCTTTATTGTTCTAGTAACAAATAAACGTTATTGTTGTCCTAATCTTATAACACAATAATCAACATCCAGTAAGTTTTTTATATTCGCTTATATGTTGTAAAGATAGCAAGATAAACATTTATTTTTAGCCATTTATTGGCTAACTTTAAGTTTAATACGCGTGCTATAACATGGTTGTCAGGAGCTAAGAACACTCCATGCTACAGAAAAGTCTGTCGAAAAAACTACTTACAAACGTTCTGTCAGTTTACTTTCTACTCACGTTCGTCGTCACTTGTGGACAAGTTGTCGCTGAGTATGTCAATACCAAAGACTATATCCGTAACGAACTGACTATGCTACAAAAAACATTTAGCCGAAGCCTGACTCGTGCAATTTGGGAGTTAAATACCAAACAGACAGTCACAACGGCGGAAGGTTTACTTGCGATCCCTATGATTGAAGGGATCATTGTACGAGACGACAGCGGTGAAATCATCTCGCAACTTGGCCGTTCTCTTAACATTCATGAGCTATATAGCCAACAGCTAGTGCAAGAAGAGGCTTTAATTGAAGATACCCCATCGGGGCTATTTGGTTACACTTTTCCTCTGATTTTCGAGTTTTCTGGTCGCGCCACACAAGTGGGTGATGTCACGCTGTTTTCAAGCCGAGAAGTGGTTTTTAGCCGGATCATGATCTCTATCTACTTCTTGATAGGGAATGCGATGGTCAAGACGACATTCTTGATTATCTTATTTTTACTCGCATTTAGAAAGCTCCTGACTGAGCCCCTAACCGATTTGACCGAACAAATTGAAGATTTCGAAGTGGACAACGTTGATGGCCATAAGATAGAAATAGATACGACCGAACGCAACGAACTCAAAGTAATGGAAGAAGCGTTCAACAAATTAATCGATAAAGTGGCAGAATATCGAAAGCAGTTAGATCAGACTCAAAAAGAACTCATTATAAGTAATGAGAAGCTAGATCAGCACAATATTCAACTAGAACAAGAAGTCGCAAGAAAAACCTCCAACCTCAGCCAAGCTATGATGGATCTGCAACAACAAAAATATGAACTTGAAAAACAAAAACTCACGTTGACGGAAGAAATCGATCTGAGGCGCCAAACAGAAGAAGAGCTTTTAACTAAGCAAAATGAGTTAGAAAAGTATGTTGAAGAACTAAATATGGCGCAAGAACGCTTGGTTGGTTCTGAAAAAATGGCGGCCTTAGGTGGTCTGGTAGCGGGTATAACACATGATATTAATACTCCTGTTGGAATAGGTGTCACAGCCACATCTTTTTTGCAAGAACGTTTAGATCAGTTGGAAGCCGCTTACAAAGAAAAAACGCTATCACCCAAAGCGTTAGAAGAGTTTATGCATGAAGCTAAGCAAAGTGCAAGCTTGCTCACCAACAACTTAGCACGCGCTTCTGAGCTGGTGGCCAGTTTCAAACAAATTGCCGTAGACCAAGCAAGTGAAGCCGTTCGGACTATTAATTTTCAACAATATTTAGAGGAAGTGCTGCGTTCTTTGCATCCCAAACTGAAAAAAACAGCACATGAAGTTAACATAGACTGCCCTGCTGATCTTACCCTCAACTTACCTGCGGGTGCCATCAGTCAAATATTTACCAACCTCATTATGAACTCGTTGATCCATGGATTCGAAGGCGTCAATAAAGGCACCATAGATATTCAGATCACAGATGACAACGACGATGTTAAAATCGTTTATAAAGACAATGGTAAAGGCGTATCGGCTGCGCAACTAGAAAAACTGTTTGACCCGTTTTTCACCACCAAAAGAGATCAAGGCGGTAGCGGTTTGGGAACTCACATCACATTCAATCTTGTGAAGCAAACCCTCAATGGCGATATTGAAGTCAGTTCTGAAGAAGGTCAAGGTCTTACTTACCATATTCGCTTTCCAAAAGAAATGAAAGCACAACAGGCTATGTTTAGCTAACCTCACACTCTGGGGCGTGAATAAACCTCTTTATTCACGCTTCACTAACCCGCAGCTTTGTAAAATAATCAGCACTATAATTTTCGTTTTGCCCAGCCCCATAGGTTTGCTATGATGCAAGTCGATTTTTAACTTGGATATTTGAATATATGTGGTTCAGCAACCTAATCTGTTACCGTTTTAAACAAGATGTTTCGTACACACAAGAAGACTTTGAAAAAGCACTAGAGCAAGACATATTTCGCGCTTGTGGTAGCCAAGATATGAGCACCTTTGGTTGGGTAAACGCATTAGGGAAACACGGTCAAACCCTGTCTCACTTTTCACAAAATAGCATTCTTTTGTGCGCTAAACGCGAAGAAAAAGTCCTTCCTGCTGCCGTTATTAATGACATGGTTGCAGAAAAAGTAGAGCAAATTGAGCGTGAAGAAAACCGCCCAGTTAAGAAAAAAGAAAAAGACGAGCTCAAAGAAAATATCTTAGCAACATTGCTCCCTCAAGCATTTAAAAAGTCGAGCTTACAATTTGCTTTTATCGACCAAGAAAGTGGTTGGGTGATTGTAAATAGCGCGAGCTTTAACAAAGCCGAAGAGATGATGGCCTTGTTGCGTAAATCTTTGGGTACCTTGCCTATCGTGCCAGCATTTGCAAACTATGACTTAGATGTATTTCTAACTGATTGGTTGACTAAATTTGAGGCTCCTGAAGGGTTTGCCATTGGCAACGACGCTGAGTTGCAAGATGCTGCTGATGAGGGTGCGCAAGTTAAACTAAAACAACATGACCTTGCTAGCGATGAAATTAAGCTTCATTTAGAAAATGGCAAGCGTGTTACAAAACTGGCACTTGACTGGAAAGAGCGCGTTCAGTTTTTATTGCAAAATGATGGGTCAATCAAGCGCGTAAGCTACAATGATGCATTAAAAGAGCAAAATGCGGATATTCCAAAGGAAGATTTGGCAATCAAATTAGATGCTGACTTTATCCTAGTTTCTGAAGAGGTCAAAGAACTACTTGAAGACCTTACCAAAGAACTTGGTGACAAAGACGACCTATAAAAAAGAAGAAGGGCCTAATTCAATTGGCCCTTTTTACTATCTATTTTTTCTATCAAGCAAACATCGACTTCACATCAGTCAATAAGTCTAAATAGGCATCATCAGTAAACATGTCTATGGAGCGCAGCACGCCTTTCTCTTCGTAAACTCCCAGTGCAGCGGCCTTGTCTGACACTTGTAAAATGCCCTCAACAATGGCACCAGCACGAATAAAATCAACGTAGCAAACATGCTCTGGTTTGTAATTAGGGTTAGCCCAACTCTCTGCCACTTCAACAAAATCATCGGTAAATCCCCACTCGCGCATAATCGCGCCGCCAATACGTCCAGCTAACTTCTGTATTGCATGTGCTAAAAAGCTTGGATTGGCAAACACTTCAGGGTGTTTTTCAGCCTCTGTTAAAATCGGCAGCACGCCAATATTAAAGACCAAAGAAGCAAGCGTAATGGTGTCTTTATTCAGCGAAGTATGTTTGTTTAAACGCAGATAAAACTCCATCGTTGAAATAGCCTGGCACGCGACTTTTAGCGTCTTCTGCCACGCTTTATCCATATAGGTTTTGATCAATTTATTGTTTGAAACGAACAACTGCTCCATCGCCATCGCTGTCGCGATATTTTTTATTTGCCTTAAACCAATCCGCGTCACAGCTTGGTTCAGCGTATTTACCTTAATCGAACGTCCCATAAAACCACTGTTCGCGACTTTTATCATGCGCGCGGCGAGTGCTGGATCATGTGAAATAACATCCGCCATTTGTAGCAAGTTGACTTCAGGATCGTCAGCTGCTTGACGGACTCGAACTGCGACCTCTGGGAGCGTAGGCAAGACAAGTGTGTCATTATTGATTTTATCGACAAGAATCGTAAGTAATGCGTTTTCTGTAGACATATGGTCAAAGTCCTTTAAATTCGCCACTTAACTATGGCCTTATAATTTTTACTACTTTAAGTATTGTCTAACTTCTCGATAAAGTTAAGAAAAGTATAAAAATTATTCTGAACATTTCAGTACCAGAAAATACTTTGTTTGAACCGTTTGCTCAATTGATATTTTTTGAGCATCATAGGTGCCTCACAATCATAATAACTAAAATCTCAAGGATAAATGATGGAACTTTCTAAACTGTCCAGTGCAATTTTGGTCGCCTCGGGCCTGCTAGTAAGTGCATGCTCTCAACAAGCATCAGATACACCAAAAACCAATCAAGCAGAAACGCAAGCACCAGCGGTATATACTCTTCAGAATATCGATAAGCAGCGTCTCAATATTTATACTCCAGTTACCTTAACAAGTGACTTGAGTCACCTTAATGACAATCAAAAAAAGATGATTTCTCTGCTGATTGATGCATCGAAAATCATGGATGATTTATTTTGGAAACAAGCATTCGGCCAAAGCAAAGACAGCTTTCTTTCTGGTATTAAAAATGAACAGGCACGCCAGTTTGCCGACATAAACTATGGGCCTTGGGATCGTTTAAATGGCGACCAAGTATTTCTTAGCGGGTTTTCTGAAAAAGCACCTGGTGCGCAATTTTACCCACACGACATCACCAAAGAAGAGCTAAATCAGTCAGAGTTTAAAGACAGACAAGGCCTCTACTCTATGGTAAAACGTGACGAACACGGTCAATTATACGCTGTGCCCTATGCAACTGAGTTTAGAGCAGAGCTCGAACAAGCAGCCCAGCTTCTCAGAGAAGCCAGTTCATTGGCCGTTGATAAGCAATTTGCTCACTACCTAAATTTACGTGCAGATGCTTTATTGAACAATAGTTATCAGCCATCTGATTTTGCATGGATGGATATGAAGAATAATCCCATAGATGTCGTTATAGGTCCTATAGAAACATACGAAGATCAATTATTTGGTTATCGCAGTGCATTTGAGTCATATGTTTTAATTAAAGATCTGGCTTGGAGTAAACGTTTGGCCAAATTCGCTGCGTTTTTACCAGAATTACAAACAGGCCTACCAGTTGCACAACAATACAAGCAAGAAGTACCAGGTTCTGATGCAGATCTAAACGCATACGATGTGATTTACTACGCGGGACACTCAAACGCAGGCAGTAAAACCATTGCCATTAACCTACCTAACGATGAACAGGTTCAGTTAGAAAAAGGTACGCGCCGACTCCAGCTTAAAAATGCTATGCGCGCGAAGTTTGACAAAATTTTAGTCCCTATCGCTGATGAATTAATTATACCAGAACAACGTAAACACATTACCTTTAACGCATTTTTTGCCAATACCATGTTTCACGAAGTGGCCCATGGCCTAGGCATCAAAAATACCATCACAGGGAAAGGTACGGTACGTCAATCTTTACAAGAACATGCCAGTGCCATAGAAGAAGGCAAAGCCGATATCCTAGGTTTGTATATGGTTGAACAGCTTTTGAAAAAAGGTGAAATTACAGAAGGCACATTAGAAGACTATTACGTCACCTTTATGGCTGGGATTTTCCGTTCAGTGCGTTTTGGCGCCTCAAGTGCCCACGGAAAAGCAAATATGATCCGATTTAATTTCTTTGAACAAGAGGGTGCGTTCTCTAAAAACGAGCAAGGCCTTTATCAAGTAAATATGGATAAGATGGGCGCAGCAATGGAAAAACTATCAAGTCTTATTCTTACACTACAAGGGGATGGTGATTACCAAAAAGTCGACCAACTCATTGCAACCCATGGTGACATAAGAGCCGCTCTACAAGCCGATTTAGATAAACTTGCGAATGCAAATATTCCAGTAGATGTGACATTCAAACAAGGTAAAACAGTATTGGGCCTTTAATGGCTAAAGGCGCTACAGTGCGAGCGCCTTTTTCAATTCTATGAGCTGCTCATCTGTATACGGTATTGCAGGATACAGACCCCAAACAGGTTTTGGCCACGCGACATCATGCGTAAAGCGCGCAATATGGTGTACGTGTAGTTGCGGCACCATATTACCTAACGCAGCAACATTGAGTTTATCTGGTGAAAATACCTCTATCAGCAGTTCACTTAGCTGCTTTGACTCCTGCCAAAACTGCTGTTGCTGATGCTCATTTAAATCAATGATCTCACGCGCACCGTCAACTTTAGGCACCAAAATAAACCAAGGGTATTGGCTATCATTCATTAAAAGCACCGTACTCAAAGGCCACTGCGCTAATTCAATACAATCTCTTTGTAATTCTGGGGCAAGTTCGAATGCCATGTTTTCTACTCCGATAAAAAAGCAGATAACGAGTATCTGCTTTAGGGTAATTTTATTTAGTTAGAGCACAAAAGACTCTATCAATGCTTACAGGCAATAACGTGCAAACAAACTGCTCACAGTGGCAGCCGTTGGTTTACCATGCTGCCAATCGCCGCCTTCGACACCGCTACCTGCAATATCCATATGTACATACGGTAAAGGTAGCTCAGAATCACAGCCATGTTTATCCAAGCCACCCACAATTGCCAAAAACGCCATTGGGAACTGGTGACCACGCGCTGTTACTGCCGATGGCGCATTGTTACTTGAAAGCACATCATCCGCCAGTGTGCGAGGCTGGACAAAATCATAATCTTCACGGCGGCTACGCGATACTTCTGCGCAATCAGCCCAAATGTCGCCTTGATCAGCAATTTGACGAGAAACCGCATTGGCTCTTGCTGGGCCATTTTCTACAAACGCGCTGTATGGACCCATTGCACGTGCCGCATGACCAGTCAACGTCGCAACAGTGAATAATTCAGGATTGATTTCAGACTTAGCTAAGTCTTTCATTTCACTTAATAGGTCACCCATTGCTAATCGGCCTTCTGCGTCGGTATTACCAATGCGCACGCGCACGCCTTCACGAGTTTCAATGATTTCATCTGGTACAAAGCAGTCAGAGCCAATTGAATTTCGTACCACAGCTAAGTATGCGATCACTTTAACGCCCTTAGGCTGATACTCAGCGACTGATTTCATGAAACCCGCCACTGAAGCTGCACCACCTTTGTCGCGGCTCATTCCTGCCATAAAGCCGCCTACTTTCAGGTCTGCACCACCCGTGTCATAAACAAGGCCTTTACCGACAAACATCAAGGTACGCTCAATATCACCTTCAGGTACGTATTCCATCTTAACTACACGTGGGTGATGGCGCTCAACGGCATACGATGCACGCGCCACAGTGCCAAGCATTGGGTAGTCTTTATCAATGGCATTGATGTCTGAGATCACCTCAACTTTGACTGAAGTGTTTTCAAATAATGAGACACAGTAGTCAGCAAAACGAGGCGGGGCCATGCGCTCTGGCTCAGTACCGCATAAATCGCGTGCTGCATACTGACCCGCTGCAATTGCGTTGATCTGTGCGCAAGTCGCCTCATCAGCACCAACGAGGAAAATACTTTCAACAGGCTCTATCTGCTCACCACGATATTCACGGGCTTCAAGCGGTTGCCAAAGTGTTTGACAAGCGCCTAAAAAAGCAACCTGTAGCGCATTTTGGTAACGCGTATCACTTGGTACACCCGCTAAAACGATCACAGGTTTCACAGCACCTGAGGCTTTTGCTTGCGCGATGCCAGCTTGGCCGGCAGCAAAAAAGCGGCGAACGTCATCATAATCACGATTAAGCGGACCTGTTGGCGCGATGATTAAACGTTGCCCTGGCACCTGAGGTGCTAACAAAACATTCGCTTGAGTGGCCAAACGCGCGTCAACGGCTATATACGGTGCGGCTATGTCATTAAGCTGCTGATCGCCTAAGTCGTTTACATCAGATGTGATGACAATTACCGCGTCAGCGTCGCTTTGCTGCCAATTCGATACTGGCAATGAGAGAGGAAAAGACATAAAAATGGCCCTTGTTCTTGTAATTTAAGGGCCAATTATCGGTTATTTAAACTCAAGAGCCAAGTTAGCTACTCGATTCTTCACTGTCCGGAGCAGCTTCCGCTGTACTTTTGAGTTTACTGACGACGCTCCATGCTTCTAACATAACTAGAACACTCACCACTAACACCACAATATCTAGACCGACCAGTAGCCAATTACCTTTTTCGTAGTACTCACCCAACTTAATAAGACCAGCAAAAAAAGCCATTAAAATAACGAATATCATAGGGATAAGGGTAAATTTTGCAGGCCTGCCAAGCTTGATTAAATACACAGAAATCACTAATAAGGTCAAACTTGCTAAGATCTGATTGGTAGAGCCAAATAAGGGCCAAATGATCATGCCACCGCTTCCTGAAGCCCCACCGGCTCCAAACGCAAGCAGTAAACAACACCCTACTGCAACCAAAGTAGCAATAATGCCATTTTTCAAAATAGGGAGTTTATAAATATCCCCCCACTCTTGAATTATATAGCGTTGTAAACGCACCCCTGAGTCCATCGTTGTGCCTGCAAACAACACCACCATCACCGCCAGTAAGGTAGAAGCTATCTCAGCAGACAACCCCCAGCCTGTGCTTATTAAGTTTGACCCACCTTGAATAAACGCACCCACAGAGCCTGCGCCTAAATGACTATATATCTCATGCCACTCTTCTGGAGAAACCGCCAACATAACACCACTGACCGCCACCAGCGTGATCAGTGCCAAGGAGCCTTCACCAATTGCACCTAGATATCCAACAAACCGTCCATCGGTTTCTTTATTGAGCTGCTTTGAACTTGTACCAGAGGATACAATGCCATGAAAGCCAGAGACCGCACCACATGCAATCGTGACAAATAGGAGTGGGATAATACTTGGTGTATCTATTGCGGTTTGCGTGTTAAAAGCAGGTGCTGTGATATCCGGCATAACAACAAATACCGCACCATATAAAAGAACAAGACCAACGAGTAACTGCATCCCATTGATGAAATCGCGAGGCTGAAGCAACATCCAAACTGGCAACAATGAAGCAACCGCTGCATAGACAAATAAAATCAATATCCAGCTTGCTTTATCTGTTAGCCCAAACACATCACTTGGCAGCGCAATTGGCATCCCACTCCCCGCATAAATCGTTGCATACAGCACGACAACACCGACCAAACAGAGTGGAATTAAAGGCACTTTACGCTTTAACAACTGGCCGATGATAAGCGCCACCACGATGGCAGCCCAAGCTGGGAAAACCGCATTCGGGTTGGCTACAAATGAGTTTGCAATAACCACACCAAATACTGCATTAACCATCAGCAACACCAAAAACACCACTATCATAAAGAGTGAACGAGTGCGCTTGCCAATGACGGACTCAGACAACGCTCCCATCGACTTGCCTTTATGCCGGGCGCTGGCCCATAGTGCGCCCATATCATGCACACCGGCAAAAAAGATAGTACCAAACACCACCCATAAAACAGCAGGCACCCAACCCCAGTAAACGGCAATGGCGGGACCGACAATGGGGGCTGCCCCCGCTACAGATGTAAAATGATGCCCCCAAAGCACCACTTTATTCGTGGGAACGTAATCGACACCGTCATTAAATTCGTGGGCAGGTGTGACGAAATTATCGTCCATCTTAAAGATCTTCGTTGCGATAAACTTGGAGTATACAAACCAGCCAAACAGCATCCCCAAGATACCAAACAATACTATCATGATAGATTGCATGGGTTGTCCTCTGTGTTATTGTTGTATTAACACCACTTTAACACGGAAAATTGCAATTTCAGTTATATTTTAGTCGCACCAATGCCCTACAGTAGAAGTAAAGTTCTGATACTTAATTAAACAAACCCATTTGGATCTGATTGCTCGGCGCATCGCCCAGTCCAATTTGTACACCG
The DNA here is from genome assembly GCF_001625685.1 of Pseudoalteromonas luteoviolacea CPMOR-1. Classification (GTDB taxonomy): domain Bacteria; phylum Pseudomonadota; class Gammaproteobacteria; order Enterobacterales; family Alteromonadaceae; genus Pseudoalteromonas; species Pseudoalteromonas luteoviolacea_K. The sequence continues at coordinate 162,624 of NZ_AUYC01000021.1, forward strand.
ACTAACCGAACAGGCTTATTACCATGACGAGCAATAGCTTGCTCTAAAAGTGTGCACAGAATGTCTTGATCAATATGGCTACACTGGCATTCTTTCGTGGTTTGAGAGAAGTCATAAAACTTCACTTTTACACCCAGCTTAGTAAAAGCGCGCTCAGCTTGGTAACCTGTACTTCGACGAGTCAGTTCAGGCACGAGCTTGTCACATAAAATTGCCTTCAATTGACTTAAATCTTTAATATCTTTTTCGAATGTGGTTTCTACTCCGACGGATTTGCGCACGCGCTCCGTCTCAACACCTCGTTCATCAATTCCCTGACAACGACGCCACAAAACCCGACCAAATTTACCAAACCGATGCGCCATTTCATCTAGACTTAAGCCTTTCACATCTTGACCATGCACTAAGCCACACGCCAACAGTTTTTCATGTGTTACTTTGCCGACACCTGGAATTTTACGCAGTGGTAACTTATCAATAAAGTCATCGACATGATCTGGGGTGATCACACATTGTCCATTCGGTTTGTTCTCATCACTGGCTATTTTTGCTAAAAACTTAATCGGTGCAATACCTGCTGATGCAGTAAGTCCAGTCTCATTAAAAATATCTTTTCGGATCTGCTGGGCAATTAACGTGGCGCTGCCGTGGCATTCATCACAATCAGTCACATCGAGATAAGCTTCATCCAATGATAAAGGCTCTATCAAATGCGTATATCGCGAAAAAATAGCACGAATTTGTTGGGAAACTTCTTTATAAACCTGCATACGCCCAGGCACAATCACAAGCTGAGGACAGAGTTGCTTGGCCTTATAATTAGACATGGCTGAACGCACACCGTATTGGCGTGCAATGTAATTCGAGGTTGAGAGTACACCTCGGTGGCTTCTACCCCCGATTGCCATTGGTACATTAGCCAATGAAGGATCGTCACGCATTTCTACCGCTGCATAAAAGCAATCCATATCGATATGAATGAACTTTTTCATGAACGCCCCAAAACACTGTTTACTTATACAGTATGCTGGCAGTTTTCTTACCATTTGTCTATCGCTTTATTGAAGGTGATTGATCAATTTGCCGTTTTAAATCTGGAGCAGACTCTGACGCATAGCAATACATAATAAACGCATACAGTGCAATATTCTGACACAGTAAAACAAAATAAATAAAATAGTCCCTAAAATAGAGCTTGATATAAGGGATGTCTATTAGCCAATACTTGTAACAAAGCACCTCAATCCAAGTGATAAAGTTCACAGCTGTAGTCAAGGCCAAGAGCTTCAACAAATAAATTTCATACTTAGTCTGCCCTTTACGTTTTGCAACCGTTAAAAAGAACCTACTGTGAGTTCGTTGATATAAAAACAATGTGATGTCGCGCCTAAAAAGTATCGGCAACATATATACAAGGCACATAAAGGCTTCAAAGATATAGAAATGCGTATTCCAGAGTTTAGTCATTTGATAGAAAGTAAGATCAATAAGCTCAAGCAAGAGGTAACTGATAACCAACCACCGTGCAAATGGGTTACTCCAACCAATAAATAAACCAAAAAAAAGAATAACGAGCCCTAATTTATCAATTACTACCAAAATAATATTATGATCCACTTCCCGATAAACCTAACAATCGTCTACTTGTAAGAACTTAGGTACAATAATTTATTAATTAGGTATATTCAATTACCTGTTTACAACAAGAATGCAACGACTAACTTTAATAACTCTGTGTAAACAAACTTCTGCAGAATAAGTAGAAATGCTCTACACTGCTGTAAGTGAACTTGTGTATATCTTATTACTTTATTTAGCTGATTAAACCCGTTCAATTTTGCAAGGAGTATCTATGAAGTACAGCCAATTAGGCCACTCACCACTTAAGGTTTCGCGTGTTTGTTTGGGCAGTATGACTTGGGGTCTGCAAAACAATCAGCATGATGCTGACGAACAAATAAATTACGCGTTAAGTCAAGGTATTAATTTTATCGATACTGCTGAAATGTATGCTGTTCCTCCTTCTCCAGATACCTATGGAAAAACCGAAAAAATCATCGGCGACTGGATCAAACGTCATGAAGAGAAAAGGCACGAAATCGTGCTAGCAACTAAAATTGCAGGCGCAGGCTTAAACTGGGTTCGAGGCGGTAAACCAATTAACAAACAAGCCGTGATAGAATCTGTCGAGCAATCTCTTAAACGCCTACAAACTGACTATATCGATGTCTATCAATTGCATTGGCCAAATAGAACATCACCTCACTTTGGCAAGCATTGGCATGGTATGTTGGACCTCCATGCTGTAAGCAAAGCACAGCAGCTAGAAGAAATGAGTGATATCCTCGAAGGTTTAAAAATATGTTTAGACCAAGGTAAGATCCGCCATTGGGGACTGTCCAATGAAACACCTTGGGGCATCCATACCTATCTCAGTTTATGTGAGCAGCATAATATTGAGAAGCCTGTATCTATTCAAAATGAGTTTAATTTACTGCACGAAAAAGATTGGCCCTATCTGCTAGAAAACTGTGTCAATGAAGATATCGCCTACCTGCCTTGGTCACCCTTAGCTGGTGGGTTATTATCTGGGAAATATTTAGGCGGCGCTCGGCCTGAAGGTAGTCGCTGGACACTCATGCAGCGCCATGGCCTCTTCAGAGACACGCAGTATTCACAACAAGCAACAGCCGCATATCAAGAAGTCGCACATGAACACCACCTCTCTACCGCACAACTGGCGTTGGCATGGTGTGATCAAGTTGATGGGGTAACGTCTACAATTATTGGGGCGACGTCTATGACCCAATTAAAAGAAAATATCACTGCCTTTGATAAGCCACTGCCCCCAGAAGCGTTGGCAGAAATCGATACCATACTGAAAACTTACCCTGTGCCTTTCTAAGCGAAAGGCCTTCATTCCATGAGGATGTAAATGTGGTACACTGCCTATTTGCATTCTCAACCAATACAATTATTTATGAAGCAACTCAATATCGAACCTGCTAAGCCATTGTCAGGTAGTCACTTTATCAGACATACTGCGCGCGCAATCGTGACACGACAACAAGACATCTTACTGCTCTATACCGCAAGATATGATGACTATACACTTCCGGGCGGTGGTGTAGATGAAGGGGAAGAGATAGAAGTTGCCCTAGAAAGAGAGCTGTTGGAAGAGACAGGTGCAAAATCCATCACACACATCAAGCCATTTGGCATTTATGAAGAGTTCCAGCGTTGGCACAAACCTGAGTTCGATAATGTACATATTATTTCACACTGTTTTGAAGTAGAGATTTGCGGTACGTTCACAGCTCCTCAAATGGAGTCCTATGAACAAGCCAATGGCATGCGTCCTGTTTGGGTAAACATTCAAAAAGCCATCGCACATAACCGTGACACGCTGGCCAATAGTGATAAAAAAGGACAATCTATTCAACGAGAATTAACCATTTTAAAGACCGTTGCAACAGAGATTATGGGGTTGAACTGTGACTAAGTAGTCAAGTCTCAAAATAAGCGTACTGAGCCCATTTACCCGAATAAATATAAATAGTAGCAGGACGAAATGCATAGTCCTGTTGCACAACAATCCATGTACTAAACACACCGACTAGCGCCTCCTAATCTGGTGCAAAAAAGTCAATCGGTTGATACATCAACAAAACAACCGATACCCCAGCCTCCACCTCACTAATACCTTAATAATACGACTCAAACACATGGGCACCGTTTAGGTATGCATGTAATATAAATGTAACAAAAAGTACATATTACGTTGCGATGTAAAAGTGGTTAGACAAATTATCTCAATAAATTTCTTCACAGATTGGTAATTTTAAAATTCTGTTCTAAGTTTTGTGATGGGAGTATCGAAGCTAAGGAGTAGACTATGACCATCCGTCACACTTTCATTTTACTTTCTTCTCTAGTCATGATCGCACTGTTCTGCATGGTGGGCGTTTTGTGGTACGAAACAAGCCATATAGCCAATTTGGGACAGCGCCTGGCGACCAGCAAAGAAATTAGCAATGATCTGTTGATGCTCAGACGTCATGAAAAAGACTTTTTACTTCGCAAACAACAAAAATATATCGACAAGTTTGATACACGCATCAAACTCATGAGGCAAAACATATCACAATTAAGCGCCGAGCTTCCCACAGATCTGCAACAGGCGCTGATTGTTGCCGAAAAAGACTTAAGTAACTATGAGTTAAATTTACGTAATTTAGTTGCGCTGGACAAAAAAATTGGCTTAACCCCCAATCAAGGGTTGCGCGGAGAGTTCAACCAGGCAGAAATTGCATTGCATGAGTCACTCACCAATATTGGCGATATTACCGCTATGAGTAAAGCACTGAGGCTGGTGCTCCTTGAAAATGATTTCCAGACCAATTTAGACATGTCGACTAAAAATGAAGTGACAGAGCAGCTCGCGGTCATGAAAGTCTATTTCAATGACCAATTTAGTGGCGGACAAAATGATCTCACCCAATTTGAGAGTACCGCACGTGCACTCACAAATGCACTCGTAGAACGAGGGTTAGATGCCAGCTCAGGCTTAAGAGGCGAGCTAAGAAGCAGCATCCATAAAGTTGAAGGGACCGTCAACCAACTTTCCACAGATATAGACCAAGGGATCCAGCATGAACTTATTCATGCCAAAAACCAAGGCATGATACTCGCAGGGATACTGACTGTGATCATTGCCGGCTTACTCCTTTGGAAAGGTGCCCACATTGTGCAGAGGCTCAAAATTGCCAACGCCAATATGGCGACGATAAGTCATGGTGAAGGTGACTTGACTCACCATATTGAGCTAACTGGCCGTGATGAGGTCACCGAGTTTGCAGGTTCCGTTAATCAATTTATAGATACAACCGCGGATATCGTTCGAGAGATAAAGCATACAGGGGAAACCGTAGAGAGCGGAGCTCATCAGTCCGTGGAAGTGACGAAACGTTCACAGCAAGCCATTGAAGAGCAAAAAAATAATACACACGCCGTTAAAGTGGCTGTGAGTGAATTAGTCCAAGCGGTGTCATTAATTGCCGAGAACAGTGTCGCTGTGCAAAATAATGTCAACGAAGCAGATGAAAATATGGCACGTGGTTCTGAGATCATGCACAAAGCCCATCACAATATGTCTGAGTTGACAGGGCATATCAATGAAAACAGTCAACTGATGCAACAGCTGTCCTCAGCCAGCAGTGAGATTGAGAGTGTAACGTCTGTTATACGGGGTATTACTGAGCAAACTAACTTACTTGCACTCAATGCCGCTATCGAAGCCGCCCGCGCCGGAGAAAGCGGCAGAGGGTTCGCCGTGGTTGCAGATGAAGTGCGTACGCTGGCTAAACGCACTCAGAACTCCACCGTTGAGATAGAACGAATGATCCATGGCCTTCAGAGCTTAGTTCATGACTCAGAGCAAGCAATGCAAACCAGCTTGTCGCTAAGTGAGCAGATGTACGAAGGGATCACAGATGCACAACAAAGTATGGATGATAACAAACAAGCCATGGACAAAATCCGCGATATGGTTATTCAAATCGCAGGAGCAACTGAAGAGCAAATGGCAACAGTACAAGGGGTGGAAAATGCTGCAGCCAATATTTCAGTATCGGCAGAGCAGCTCTATGTCGACTCCTGCCAAAACTGTAAAAACTGCGAAGCGCTTGAGTTTGATGCACATAAAATGCAAGAAGATGTCTCTCGATTTAAAGTCTAAACATACGACCCTATTTATCATCGGGCACTTTTGTATTGTCAAAAAGTGCCTGTGAGATCAAAGTTATTCTCTAATCTGCTCAAAATCCAATGTAAACATGTTACAGTCATGTGCAAGCAGCTAGCTTGATATAAGTAACCAAAGGAGTAGGCATGAGTGTTAAACGTATAGGTCAGTTTTTTAACCCCCAATCTGTCGCGGTCATCGGTGCCTCTAACAATCCGAATCGAGCTGGCAATGTCGTGATGAGAAACTTACTACAAGGCGGTTTCAAAGGCCCCATTATGCCTGTCACACCCAAATATACTGCTGTTAATGGCGTATTAGCCTACCAAGATATTGAACACTTACCCTGCACCCCAGATCTGGCCATTATATGTACCAATAAAAAGACACTTTGTCAGCTTATACAAGAACTCGGGTCACTCGGCTGCAAGCACGCAATTGTCGTTGCAGCAGGATTAAATAATGCGGAGAAACAAGCACTCAATCAATGTGCACAACAAGCGGAAGTCACTTTGTTAGGGAGCAATAGTTTAGGGCTTATTTTGCCGCATATAGGCCTCAATGCAAGCTTTTCACACACCATTGCAAAACCTGGTAAATTAGCGTTTTTGTCGCAATCCGCTGCAGTATGTTCCACGATATTAGACTGGGCACAAAATAAGCACATAGGATTTTCACACTTTGTTTCTGTCGGTGATTGTCTAGACATCGACTTTGACGAGCTGCTCGATTATTTAGCTCGAGATAGCAAAACATCCGCCATCTTACTCTATATCGATAACATTAAAGATGTCAGGCGATTTATATCCGCAGCCCGCGCTGCGGCGTTTAGTAAACCGGTGATCGCCATAAAAACAGGCCGAACAGTTGCAGGTGCTCGTGCTGCATACCACCATACTGGTGGTAAAACATCCGATGATGCCGTTTATGATGCGATGTTTCAGCGTGCTGGTATGCTGAGAGTGAATGATTTAAGAGAATTATTTGCTGCAACGCAAACTTTGGCACTGCACCCAAAGCTTCTCAAAGTAGAGCACCTGACTATTCTAACCAATGGAGGGGGTCCGGGCATTATGGCCGTAGATACACTCTTAATGCGCTCGGGCAAGCTCGCGCAATTGAGTGATAAAACCATTGCCGCGTTAAATGACATCGTTCCGCAATCGTCACAAACCGACAATCCGGTAGACATCTTTGGGGACTCATCACCCGAACGATATCAGCGAGCTTTAGAGGTGCTATTAAAAGCCGATGAAGTTAAAAACCTGCTCATCATCCATACTCCTTCAGCGCTGGCACCGAGCTCAGCTTATGCCAAAATCATTGCTCAGACATTGGATAAAATTCCTAAAATGGCACGACCTTTCGTCATGACCAATTTTATGGGTGAAGAAGCCGCACGATCAGCACGAGACATTTGCGTGCTGAGCAATATCCCAACCTATAGAACGCCTGAGGGTGCTGTCAGTGCATTTATGCACTTAATTACTTATCGTCGTAACCAAAAGCATTTAACTCAGACACCTGAGTCTATCATTCAAGATGAATTAATAAACAGCAGTGCAGCAAAACAGCAAATCGGCACCTTTTTACGTGCGGGGCATAAATACCTATCGACCCACTCTGCCAGCCAGATCCTTGCATGTTATGGTATAGACTGTATTAAAACTGAAGTCGCACTCACTCCCAGTGAAGCCAAGGAACAGGCAGAAGCAATTGGCTTTCCTGTTGCATTAAAATTAATCAGTGCCGCCATCCCGTCAAAATCAGAAGTCGGTGGTGTCGTGCTCAACCTTAATGATGGAAATGAAGTTGAGCAAACGGCTTTTTCTATGTTACTGCGAATTAAAAAGTCCTACCCAGAGGCAGAAATAGAAGGGTTTTCTCTACAAAAAATGGCTTCTCGAGCAGGCACTCAAGAATTGCGTATTGCAATTAAAACGGAGCCCGATGTTGGACCTGTCATTTTATTAGGTGAAGCCGGTACTGGATTAAACTTTTCCCAAGCCGCCGTAGCCTTACCACCTCTAAACATGAACTTAGCCAAGTATTTAATTGCCGCAGCCCATGACAAGGGCGTGTTAAAAGAACGTACACTGCCTGATAAGGTAGATAAATATCGTCTATGTGCACTCCTTACGCGAGTTTCTCAAATGGTTATCGAGCAACCCGATATACATAGCCTAGAGCTTAACCCTATTCTAGCAAGCTCTGGACAATTCTTAGTGTTAGATGCTCAAATTGGTCTGTCTCCATACCAGCCTAAAGCGCACCGTAAACGTTTGGCCATTAAGCCCTACCCAAAAGAACTGGAACGCGCAATCACACTCAAAAACGGCCAACAAGTGACTTTAAGACCAATTAGACCTGAAGATGAGCGAAATCATCAAGAGTTTGACCAATCACTCACCAAAGAAGATCGGTATAAGCGCTTCTTTGGTCAACTTCCCCAGTTCACGCATGATCAATTAGCCAAAATGACGCAAATTGATTACGATCGTGAAATGGCATTTATTATCAGTGAACGCCATAAAAGCGCATACCGAACATTAGGGGTTTCACGCGTACTAATGGACCCAGATAATATACAGGCAGAATTTTCGGTCGTTGTCCGATCAGACTCTCAAGGCTTGGGGCTAGGAAAAATCTTAATGAGTGCAGCGATTGATTACTGCCGAGAAAAAGGAGTGAATACCATTGAAGGCATTACCTTATTTGAAAACACAGGCATGATAAATCTAGCGAAACATCTAGGCTTTGATGTAAAACGAGATTTCGAAGAAGGGGCTGCCATTATGACCATGCCACTTCAAAATACGCATTGATAGCACGTATATTATGAGCTTAACGCTAAGACAAAAAGCAGCCGCCATTTTAGAAGGCAGCGGTAAATATCGAAAAGTAGCACACAGTTTAGATATCTTTTTAATTGCTTTAATTGTGTTTAATGTCGTTGCGATTGTTTTAGAATCTGTTCCGGCATTAACACAGCAGTACTATCAGACCTTTTTTTATATTGAAGTCATCTCCGTAGGCATATTTTGTATTGAGTATTTGCTTCGCCTTTGGTGTTGTGTTGATAAGCTTAATTTTAAAGACAAATCTAAAAGCAACTTCTACATTCGCTTAAAGTACATTCGCTCCCCACTCGCTGTTATCGATTTAATAGCCATTTTACCTACGCTGCTGATGGTATTTTTTACATTCGACCTGAGATTTTTGCGCGTAGTGCGTCTGATGCGCATCTTTAAGCTCACCCGATACTCACGAGCAATGCAACTTCTGTTAGCCGCCTTTAAAGAAGAAGCTAGCTCATTGATGGCTGCTTTTTTTATTATGTCTTTGGTCTTAATCGTTGCATCTTGTGGCATTTATCTTATTGAGCATGATGTGCAACCGGATAAATTTGGTTCTATTCCTGCTGCTATGTGGTGGGCCATGGCCACTTTAACAACCGTCGGTTATGGCGATGTTGTGCCAATCACTCCGCTCGGGCGGTTTTTTGGAGGTGTGATCACATTGCTCAGCATGGGTATGGTAGCAATCCCAACTGGCTTATTGGCATCCAGCTTTGCAGATCAACTGCGCAAACGTAGAGATGCATTTCATGAAGCAGTGCATCACGCTTTGGTCGATGGCGAGTTGGATGAGAACGAAGCTGAGCATCTTGAAACACTTAGAATAGAGCTTGGTCTAAGTGCTACAGAGGCCAATCAAGCGATTAAGTTGATGACCTCTGAACGAGCACAAAGCCTTTATTGCCGACACTGCGGGGAAAAGCTCTAGCTTTTAAACATATCTTCCCAAGTGTTGGCCATCAGATGAGCGATCATATCACCTGGTAAAGGTGGACTAAACAAATAGCCTTGAAAACGCTCACAACCAAGCATGCGTAAAAACCTCAGCTGTTCTATATTTTCCACGCCCTGAGCGATACATAACTTGCCTAAACTATGTGCTAATGACAATGTTGAATGAATAATACTTTCATGGTCTTTATTTTTACCAATATCAACGATGAAACCTTCATCTATTTTCAATGTTGTCACCGGGAATTGCGTCAGATACATCAAAGAAGAATACCCAGTCCCAAAGTCATCCATGAACACACGGCAACCCAACGAACTCAAAGCGTTCATTCGCGCAATAGACTCAGTCACATTGTGCATCATCACGGACTCTGATATTTCAAATACAAGACAACTCGCGGGTAAGTTAGTTTTTTTCAGTGTCGACTGTATACCTTCTACTAGACCTTCAAAATGCAAGACATGCGCAGACAGATTCACTGAAATATATAAGTCAGGCCAAGTTAAATGCCATACTTTCAGTTCTATTAACGCCCGTTCAATTGTTTGCAAAACGACTTCGATGCCAAGTCCCGTTTTTTCAGCTGCTTTTGCAAATTCATTCGCGCTAACAAGTGGATCATCTGGCCACTTCAGAATCACTTCAAACCCTTCAATATGCTCTTGAGTGGCATTTAATATTGGCTGATAGTAATTATACAGCAGCTCTTCGTTATACACAGCTGTGAGGCGACGCTCAATCTCAATATTGCGTTTTACCTGTTGGTTAATATCGTGATGGTAAAACTGGTAATGGCTCTTTGTACTTTTCTTAGCGTGGCTGAGTGCAATTTGTGCAGCTTGATTTAGCTCAAACGCATCGCTTGCATCATCCGGATACAGTGAAATACCCACATGGACATCAACATACACATCTTGTTCATGTACTCGCATACCATCTTCAAAACGTGCGATTAAACAATGGATATATCGAGTCACAGCATCCACATTTTCGAGGTGTTCCATCAAGATATAAAAATCTCGCTCTTGACCAACGGCCAAGCTATCAACTTCTCTGAAACAACACTGCAATGTCTTGGCCCCTTGACGAATGACAGCTAAGACAAAATCATCACCAAAAGTATCTGCCAGCCGCTGTAAACGGCCAAACTTAATTGCCAAAATAGCCAAGGATTGTTCATTTTGTTCGCATTGTTCAATACCATGCTGCACTCTATCCATAAACAGCACTTTATTTGGTAACTTGGTCAATGCGTCATAATTGGCGAGTTGGTAAAGCTCTTTCTCGGTGCGCTTTTGCTTGCTGATGTCGGTCAACACAATGATATAGTTTTGCCCGTGCGTCGCCGTCACTTTAACCAACACGTGTCTCACTTCACCGCTAGGTAAGCGCAGAACCTCTTCCGCACTGTGATACTCCCCTTCTGCTAACTTACTCATAGTACGAAGATAATGCATTCGAACGTGGCGCTCTAAACCCAAACTCACGCTGGTACTAGAGAGCGGATTCGCTTCAACGGCAAACGCATCCTGTAGTGCTTTGTTGCACGCCAAGATCCGAAAACGTCTATCAAATATCATAACCCAATCACGAGTTTGTTCGAACGCCTCACCAAACAGGGCGGCCCTTTCTTCGAAAACACGCTCTCTGGTCAAGTTTGTATAGGTGCCCGCTACCCGCATTGGTACAGCCTCTCGCCAAGCCATCACCTTGCCGTAATCTTTATACCATCGCCATTGACCCACTCTATTGCGTAGTCGATACGTGCAATCAATATATCCTTTTGCGGTGGAGACAAACTCCAACCACTCTATACGGAACAATGCTCGGTCTTGCGGATGGATCAGTTCTAAGTAGTCATCTAAATTAATGTACTCATTTTTATAGCCAAGCTCATTCACCAACCTTGGTTGATAAACTAAATTGGAACCAGACTGCCAATCCCAAACACCTGAATTGCTGCCTTCGAGAGCCATTTTAAGCCGCGTTTCACTATTTCGCGTCTCTTTGTGCGCTTCCATCAATAATTGTGCGACTTTATTTTTTCGATGAACCCAAAGCGCAAATAGCGCACTGGCTAAAACGAGATAACATGCCAAAGCTAAAGGCGAGCGCCAAATGGGGTATTTAACGCGAATATTAAGCTCTGCTGGCTGAGTATAATCCCCTGTCAGAGGATCTTTTGCCCATACTTTTAAGCGATAATGGCCTGGGTTAAGTTTTGGAAATACGACTCGATTACTATTACGACTCAGTATTCTCTGTTCACCTGAAAGTTGATATTCATAAACGATGCGCTCTTGCGCAGTAAATGCCATAGCAGAAAATGACACTTCTAAGCCAATATCGTCGTGATTAAGCTCTATTGAAGAGAATGATTTAAGTCCGGCAGGTTTAAGATCTCTAGACATTAAATCGACGTTTGTGATGTTGACACGAGTTAGTAACGGCCTGTTTGGCCTGTTAACCTCAGGGTCAAATATGGTGATCCCCTGCAATGACCCATAAGCAATATGGCCGTTTTCTAATTTGACAGACGACCCACTATTAAATTCATTGCTCATCAAACCATCATTAATGGTAAACCCTTGCAGGTGAAAGTTATCTGGATCCAACCGCCATATGCCCTGATGTGATGACATCCAGATCATGCCCGCGTTATCCTGCTGCATCTCATACAAGATAAAATTAGTAACGGACAAAGAGTCTGTAGGTAACGGCAAAGGGTTATACCCATCAGCAGTTAATCGTACTAACCCATGGGTCGCAAAAGACAACCACAGCACATTATTTTTATCTATGGTATAGCTAAGTAAATCTACCGCTGATTGCTTGTGTGCTTTGGGAACTTGGTAAATCTGCGTTAATTGCTGCTTTGGCCGATCATATCTAAACAAGCGGCCTTCACTGTAAAATACTGGCTGGGTGGGGTGGCTAGATAACGGCGGAAAAAAACCATAACTTAAAAACGGGTCAAACTGGTCGAAACTCGGGCCAAGCGGCTCTAAAATGCCATTATTCATATTAAATAAATAAAAACCTGAGTTACCATCAACAAAGTATAAAAAACCAGGCTCAACCAAAACGGCACCTTTGACAAACCCCGAAAGTATCTCGGTTGAATCTGGGTTTTGCGCTTGCGGCCGAGAAATTGTTTCAGTGACTGGGTCAAAAACGAACAAACCTCGGTTACTTATCAACCAAAGCCTATCTTGAAATGCAAATAGCTCAAATATTGAGTACTCCGGTAAAAAGCTCTCTCCCATATAACCTTGGAGTAATGGCTTTGCTTCACGAGTTTTTGGGTCGTATCGAGTTAATCCATCTCGAGTTGCAGCCCAGATATACCCTTGAAACTCAACAAGTCCCCACACCGCACCATGAGAGAATTCCCCTTCAATTGACTCATTTTGCACATTGTCAAAAATATGGTTATCCGGCGGTAGGTAAAATGCACCATCTGTGCGAGTAGCAGCCCACACCCCGCCATTATTATCCTCGTTTAAATGAATAATACTGCTGTCAGAAATGGAAAAACGACTGCTCAAAAGTCGTTTATCTGGTTCAACTTTACCCGTATGTGGTTCAAAGCGCATAAGCCCTTTGTCTGTACCAAGTAGCAAATAAGCTTGCTGCTTTAGCATATGCCAGATATTAAACTCTTCTAATAATGTTTTATAACTGGGCGTTGCATCAAAATTGGTTTGCAACTCACTAATATCAAGTTCATACAAACCCAACACCGCCCCAACTAACAGCGTCGAATCATTCAACAATAATAACGATTTAGTATTGTGTTGAAACGGGTGATCTGGATTGTCGATATGCTTAATCGGTTTAAGCCGTTTAGAAGGAATATGATACGCAAATAGATGCTCTGTCGTCGCGATGTAAAGTATGTCTTCAAATTGCAGGAGCGATCTGACTAAACTGCGATCGTTCATACCAGGTATCGAAATGACTTCTGTTATTTTCCCTGTCTCTTTATTTAATACAGACACATTTTTGGTACGACCCAACCACAGCTCGTTAGCATTTTTCTCCAGCATTTGAAAAACACTGTTTTGGATGTAATCCTGCTCTGATGAAGGGGCTTGAATATACTGTCGGTAAAGGTCTTTTTCGGGGTGATAACTAAACAACCCAGCACGGCCTGAGGCGATCCAGATTTTGCCTGCTGGGTCTTGGTAGATACGGTCAATCTGCATTTTATCAAGCGCTTTATTTGGGCCCATGACTTCAAGGACTTGATACCCATCATATCGATTTAAGCCCCCTTCCGTAGATAGCCAAAGATAGCCTTTTTTATCAAATAGCAGTGTATTGACATAGCTTTGTGATAGCCCTTCTGCAGGAGAAATACGGGAAACTTGTGCTGAACATAAAGCACTAAAGGCAAATATCACTAAAACAATAAGATACTTCATGCATTTACATCCCTTTGAAAACACATCGCTGTTATCTCTCGGCCTTGCTTCGTATAGTTTACGAACATATTCCGTAATTTTTCTGGCAACGCATCTTGGCTCACTTTTATAAAGTCGAGTTGCAAATACAAGGAAACAACATCTTGATAAGCAAAGGTATAAACAAGGTCTTCTGATTCGATGGCTGAGGCTAATAACTGCGTCGCAACCCCCCTCCCCCTATATTCAGGGTCGACAAAAACGGTAGATAGAAATACATCTTGTTCCACTTTTTGAACCCTGCACGCAGCAATCAGTTTCGTAAGTTTAACAACCCAAACTAGATCTTGCTTGGTCGCTCGGCCACGTACCCTGTTAGCCTGATAAAACTTATTAACTAATGGTGTTTGAATCGCAGGCAAACAAAAACAACTCAACTGCATAACTAAACTAACATAAGTCCCAAGTATTGCTCAAACTTAGCCTTTAACGTATCTCGCTCAGACAAGGGGCGGCTATTAATCGCATCATAAATCGCTTCTCGCGTATTTTTGCCACGCTTTATCTGATAAGCCCAAAAAGATGCTTCATACTCTAGTTGAACTTGATATTTTTCTGCTCTAGAAAGGTTACACAGGTTATAAGACATCGTACTGTACAATTATTGAAAATTATAAAAACAGTGTATCATATATGTACTCAGCAACGGCAGTATTGAATGATAAAGTTAAATATTACAGTGTATTTATTAATATTTTAAAATTGAGAAGACACGAGCTTCATTCACGATAAACTAGGAGGACTATGTGAGAAATATCAAAATATTATGGATTCTTTTATTGTCACACTGCTCTCTCGCCCAAGCAAAAACGCTGTATTTCAATCGTCCTGCCGACACTCCGCAAGCCAGATATGTCGTCGAGCTATTGAGCCTAGCATATAAAGATATCGGCCACAGCTTAGAGCTAATAGATTTCGATCAACAAACAGCGCTTATCGCTGCCAATGCTGGCGAACTTGATGGTCAACTCGGGCGGATTGCAGGTGTCACTGACAGCTATGCAAACCTCCTTTACGTTGACTTCCCCCTCTATTCATTCAACCTGCAACTCATTAGCCACTGCACCTCATGTTCATTTAACCAAATTGAGTCAATGGCCGTACAAAGTGGGTATCTCGTTGCTTATCAATATATGATGGACAATCGTTATAAAGGGGAACTTATCGAAGTAAAAAGTAGCGCCGCCCAACTCAATTTACTAATCCAGAAAAAAGTACAGGGTGCGCTAATCATTGATTTTCATTTGCGCAAGCACTTGCCTTACATGGATGTTGATACAATCAAAATTGAAGACCTAATGACCATAGACAGTTTTCATTATTTGCACCAGAAACACGCAGCTCTCATTCCTAAGTTAAAAGTTACATTAAAAAAACTGGAGCAAAAGGGCATAATTGAGGTGTTAAAGGCTAAATATCGAATTTAAACAAATCATTTTGTGATTGAACTCGTTCATCACTCGTTGCTGTGGTTTTTTGTGATTGCTGTTTGCTGGCCATTACGCGCTTTTTGCGACGCTGGCACAGATCTATCACCATTTTTTTTTGATGCTCTGTCAACTGGTTCCAACAAAAGCGTTCCTCTCGGCTGCGAAAACAGCCCTTGCAATAACCGCGATTGTTCACTTCACAGATCCCCTGACACGGACTTGGGATCGTAAATATCTCTATTTGTTCCATACTAAGGGTCAATGATCAAACCTGCACATAAAATGGCCACTTCAATCAAAATACTACCTAACTTGGCGTCTTAATGAAATACTAGTTGAAATATCGTAAAGTCGCTAAAGCTTATGAGTATGAAGAAAAGTAAAATAGAGTAACACCCATCTAGGCGCTGAAAAATACTGAGAAAATTAAACGAACAATAGATACAAAAAAGTCTAGCTAATGCTGAGCTTATCTGAACAATGTTAGACAGAATCGGACCACGGACACGAGGATTTTCAATACAATTCCAAATAATTTATAGCAAAAGGTGTCTGGAAAATATTTAGATGTTGGCGTTTTTGGCGTTTAGAAATGAAGTGGTGCCGACTATCCGAGTCGAACGGATGACCTACTGATTACAAGTCAGTTGCTCTACCAACTGAGCTAAGTCGGCACACTATAAGATTGGTGCCCAGAGGCGGAATCGAACCACCGACACGAGGATTTTCAATCCTCTGCTCTACCGACTGAGCTATCTGGGCAAATAAATTTTTAAGTATATTGAAGCTCCCCAAGGATTTTCAATACAATTCCAAATAGCTCTACCGAATGAGCTATCTGGGCAAATAAGATTTTATTTGTATTAAAACTCACTAAGGATTTTCAATACAATTCCAAAAAGCTCTACCGAATGAACTATCTGGAAAAATAAGATTTTTCAATGCATTAAACACATCGATTTACTGCTTAAAAATTAAATGGTGCCGACTATCCGA
>NZ_AUYC01000022.1:0-191247 GCF_001625685.1 Pseudoalteromonas luteoviolacea CPMOR-1
CAGAGCTCCCCATTAACTAAATCCGTCGTCCTGAACTCGACTCAGGATTTATTTAACTTAGCTCAAATACAAAAATCCCGGGACGAGCCCGGGAAAAATATGTTCAGGTAAATATCAATTACCAATACTTAACCACCAAAGGTTTTAGTCAAATGCGTTGCTAAGTTTATTTGAATTGGCTGCGGCTGGTTCGCAATATCAACCAACGCATCTTCAAAGTCCCCTTTAGATAACGCACTGTATGCGTCATTAGATAACCCATATGGCTCGCTTGGCATACCAATAAATGGGAATACCATGCGATCAAGCGTGCCATCACTGTCTTTGTCATGCACGACACTGATGGCGTATTTACCTGCAGGAATACCTTCTAGCACCACTTCTGTTGCCGGAATGCTTGGCTGAACCACCATACGGTGAAAATACTTGATACTCGACGCGCTGTAGTTATCATCGCTGTAATAGGAATCCGCGTTGTCATGCAAATACACTAACAACTGCCCTTCAGTACTTGCCACCTGATTCACCATAATACGGACCTCAGTCGGCGCACCTTTTACTTCATTCACGCTCATGTTAGAGGTAGACGAGCAAGCCGCTAACACCGTAAGCGCCAATGACGATAACAATACCTTTTTCATATAAAATACCTTTTAACCTTTATTGCCAAAACCAAACTCATGCTCCAATACGGCCTTGATTTCAGCGTGACTTTGTATGATATCACCATGGTGTCGCTGTTTGAGTAAAGTACAATCCACTTTACCACCGATAAATGCTTCTACGTTGTTATCCGAAATAGCATCTAGCGTTTGTGACCATTCACGTGTCAGCGCATCCGACACCTGCGCCTCATATTGACCTGCTTTAAATAAATGCACCTGAGCCGTTTTTAGCGGACGGCTCAAAGGACATAAATCCAGCTGTCCTTCTGCTTTACGCGCTTTGATCATCGCGTCGATACTGCCTATCTCGTGGCCAAGCTCACGCATTCGGGCAACAAATAATTGCTCATTTTCAGACTCAAATTCTTGCGTCAGCGTTTTGAGCTTCCCTGACTTGATAATAGTGTCTAAAAGCAGCACTTTTATGTCAGCGCTGTGGTTTCTTTCAAATAAACCCGCCATTTCTAGTGCGATATTGCCCCCCAGTGACCAGCCTAAAAGACAAACTTTATCAAGTTCAATATGGGCGCGAACCTCATCGTAATACACCTTGGCAAGCACATCTAACTGACTAATTTTTTCGTCATTAATGAGATTATAATTGTCCACGCCTAAGCAATTAAACGATCCGCTTAACTCTGCTGCAAGCCCTTGATAAACCTCACAGCCACCACTACCAGCATGGATCATCACAAGCGTTGGTAAGCCGTCACTAAAATCATTTAAACGTTTCACTAATTGCCCATCACGCGCTTGATTACGTACCAAACTTGCAAGGCCTCGTACGGTTGGAGATTTAAACAAATCAGCCACAGAGAGCTTACAGTTAATGGTTTGATTTATCACTTGTGTCAGTTTAATCGCTGCAATTGAATTCCCGCCGAGTTTAAAGTAGTCATCGCTGATCCCAACTTGCGAGTGACCTAGTGCTGATTGCCATAACTCACATAACTTAAGCTCAAGGGCATCGCGTGGCGCTACATATTCATCACTTTTAATAAAATTAGGTTCTGGCAAAGACTTTACATCCAGCTTGCCGTTGACATTAAGCGGGATTTTATCAAGTAACGTCATCGCTGAAGGCACCATAAAATCAGGCAGGGCAGTCTGCAAATATCCCATGATCTGCTCTGCTTGATCAGCATCGGTATCGTCGCTCACAACATACGCTGCGAGATACTTTTCAGTCCCGTTTTGCGTTGCTATTACCGCAGCTTGCTTCACACCAGCAACGCTACAAATGGCACTTTCGATTTCACCCAGCTCAATCCTAAAGCCGCGTATCTTAACTTGTTTATCGTTTCGACCAACGTACTCTATATTGCCATCAGCTTGCCACTTTACAATATCTCCAGTGCGATACATGCGAGGTTCGATATTGCTGTTTTTTGAAGTCTCTACAAATGGGTTTTTAACAAATTTCTCTGCCGTGAGATCTGGACGGTTTAAATACCCTCTTGCAAGCCCTTCACCACCAATGTAAAGCTCACCTGGTGTACCCACAGGAACTGGCTCACCCATCGGATCTAATACGTACAAGGTTTTGCCTGTTAAGGCGTGACCAATAGGCGCATTGGTTCGACTATCATCAAGATGGCAAACAGAGGCAAACACTGTGGTTTCTGTCGGACCATATACATGACTTAGCTTCACCTGCGGTGTACTTTGCTTAAAGGCATTCACCACATTTAAATTAACCTGCTCGCCGCCAAACAAAATGTGCTTAAGCGGGCTATTTTTAAGCTGTCCACTGGTTGCCAGTGCATTAAATAATGCGGTGGTCATAAAACTCGCATCAACTTTATGTGTTTCAATATACTGAGCAAATAACTCGGGTGAGAGTCGCGTGTATTTATCCACTAAATGCACACACAAGCCATTGAGCAAACTGAACATGGCATCAAAAATAAATCCATCAAATGCATAAGACGACATACTGGCAATACGGCGCACCTTAGTCGCATCCAAATAATTGTTGCCCAGTGCAAAAGAATTTACCGCATGGTGTTCAATCTCAACCCCTTTAGGTTGGCCCGTGGTTCCTGAGGTATAAATGACATACGCCAAGCTCGTTAAATCCGTATCCACGTCCAAATTCTCGATGCTCTCACCACCGACATGCTCTGCAACTAAGATACTCGGCCCCGAGTCCGTATTAAAAATACCAGATAGCTCAGCATGATAGTCCGCTTGGGTGAGTACCAAAGAGACATTTGCATCGCTGGCAATAAACCGCGTGCGTTCATCAGGGTTATCCATCGACAGCGGGACATAAGCAGCGCCTGCTTTGAGCACCGCTAAAATGGCCACCACCATATCGATATTTTGTGGGTAATAGAGCGCAATCAAAGTATCCGGTTTGATTGTGGACTTTTGGTCTATTTCATAGGCCTGACGGATAAATCGAGCAAGCTTATTGGCTTTTTGATTAAGTTGCTGGTATGTCAATTGCTCATCGCCACACACCACAGCAATGTCACTGCCACGCCTGGTGGCTACACGCTCAAAAATACGATGAATAGAGAGTGAGCTTGGTGTATGCACGGGCTTGTGATTAAATTGTGCTAATACTTGTGTGCGCTCAGCGTCACTCAGTACATTAATGTGCTGCAACGCGTCAGCAGGCGCCGCCAGCATGCTTTTAAGTATTCGAACATAACGCTGTGCAAATGCATCGATGGTCGCTTGCTCAAATAAACTGGTCGCGTAGTTAAACTGCAAACTCAGCTGCTCGGTACTGTCATCAACGACTAAGGTCAAATCATATTTCGCACTCTTGCCACTGAGCTTATCGCTTAGCACTGGCTTTAACTGCAAATCACCCTGCACAATTTGCTCGGCACTCATGCTCTGCACACTGAACATCACCTGAAAAATAGGATGGCGCGAGCTGTCTCTTTCTAACGCCAACAGCTCCACTATTTGCTCAAATGGTAAATCCTGATGCACTTTCGCTTGGGTAACCAGCTGATGCGTGTGCTGAATAAACTCGCTCGCCCTCCTGTTTTTATCAACTTGGCTGCGCAGCGCCATCGAGTTGACAAAAAATCCGATCAGCGCCTGCACTTGGCTATGATGACGGTTATCCGAAGGCGTACCAACCACAATATCTTGCTGCCCAGATACACTGCTCAAAGTGACATATAAGGCGCTCAGCATCACAGTGTACACACTGGTTTGCTGTGCTTTAGCACTGTCCTTAACCTGCTTGGACAGCGTTTTATCTAGGGCTAAATCAAGGTTATCACCTGCATAGCTCACTTGGCTTGGTCTTGCCCTGTCATAAGGCAATTCCAGTGTTTCAAACCCTTGCAGCGCGCCTTTCCAATAGCTTTGTAACTTGCTTAATGTCTCACCTTGCAGATAATCTCTTTGCCATTTTGCGTAGTCCGCATAACGGATACTCAGATCTGGCAGTTGAGCTGCTTTACCATTCAACGCTGCTAGATACGCTTTCGTTAGCTCTTCAGTAAATACAAACGTCGACCAACCATCAAATGCGATATGGTGCCACACAAAGAGCAAATACTGGGTGGGTGCACGACTAATGTGATACACCCGCATTGGGCTATCTTGCGATAGCTCAAATGGTTTTGAGGCCAGTTCAAAAACCAGTGTCTCAAGGGCTACTTCATCCGCCACCGAGTGCTGCACAATAGCGATATTTGATGGTAATGTGTGCTGACTTAAAATGCCGTTATCTTGGGTGTTAAATACCGAATTTAATACCTCATGGCGAGCCACAACTTGATTAAGTGCTTTTTGAAAAGCATCCAGGTTTAGCGACTCACCAACTTCAAACAAGGCTGGAATATGATACGCGCTACTGCCTTTTTCATAACTATCAATAAAGAGTAATCGTTCCTGTGCGAATGACAGCGGTAAAGATTCCGCGGCACTGCGAGGGATCACAATGGCCTGTGACGCATCAATGACGTTAGCCAGTTTGGCGACGGTATTATGGGTGAACAGCATTTCGAGTGGAATATCACGCTTGAGCGCTTTGCGGCTGGCCGCAGATAAACGAATCGCCGTAATTGAATTCCCCCCTAACTCGTAAAAGTTATCATCCACACCCACAGTTTCAACATTGAGCACCTGTTGCCAAAGCGCACATAAGGTCGACTCAAGCTCACTGCTTGGCGCTTTGTAACTCTGTTTAACGCTTTGACTAGGAATGGGCAGAGCGTTTTCATCCAACTTACCATTGCCTGTTAAAGGGAACACATCTAATTGTGTATAGCTGGCTGGCACCATGTATTTTGGTAATGTTGACACTAAATATGCATTAATACTTTCCTCACAGGCAGTACTATCTGCGCCACCTATCCAATAAGCATGTAACGCACCATCTGCATGGCCTTTATCCGCAATGACGGCCGCACTTTGAACACCCTCAACGTCACATATGGCGTGCTCAATCTCACCAAGCTCAATTCGGTAGCCACGAATTTTGACTTGGTTGTCATTACGCCCAAGATATTCAATTTCACCATTGTCGAGCCAACGAACTAAATCACCCGTTTTGTAAATCCGCTGATTGTACAGATCATCACTACTGGCAAATGGATTTTGAATAAAGCGCGATTGTGTCAAATTATCACGATTTAAGTAACCTCTTGCCACACCTGCCCCACCGATATATAACTCACCGATTGCACCTACTGGCACAGGTTTAAGTGCCGATGACAAAACATACAGTGCTACATTGGGATAAGCATGCCCGATACCATTGACCACTTGGCTTGGGTCAACGCGCTTATTCATGGCACCTACTGTCGCCTCTGTTGGACCATATTCATCAATCAATGCCTCCGTGACCACCGAGAGCTTATCGATCACAGACTTAGTCAGCGCTTCACCGCCCACCATTAAGCTGTGCAAGGTTATCTCACTGTCAGACAATAAGAGGTTGGCAAGGCTTGGCGTAGTTTTTACAAAACGCACTAGGTTGTCTGTCAAATGAGCCTGATATGCCGACACATTGGCAATATCATCCTGATAAACACACACAGTGCCACCTGCCATGAGTGGGCATAAAGTGGTTGTCACGGTCAAATCAAAGCAATAATTGGTCGAAAAATCACATACTTCAAGGGCATCTGATAAAATACGTTGCACCCCAAAAAAGTAATTAAGTACCTGCGCTTGCTCTACCATTACACCCTTTGGCTTGCCTGTGGTGCCCGAGGTGTAAATGACATACGCAATGTTACTCATGCGGCTGCGACGCTCAGCAAAATTTTGTGGGTTATTCGCCACCAACATGGGTTTATCACAGCTGATAAAACCAACATCAGTGCCAGTCAGCCAAGTATCTAGCCGATGGGCATACTCTGATTGCGTCAGTACCAAGCGCGTGTCTGTGTCCGCCAGAATAAAGTGCACCCTATCTTCTGGGGCATCAGGTGAGATGGGGACATATCCAGCTCCTAGCTTCAATACCGCCAACATGGCCACCAGAGTGTCAGCACTTGGACTCAAATACAGTCCAATCAAGGTATCGGCTTGCACCGACTCACCTTGCTGAGCTAGGCGCTGCACTATGGTGTTTGCTAAATGCTCAGCACGCTCATTTAGTTGGTGATAACTTAATTGAACTTTCCCTGCTTTGACAGCCACCTTGTCTGGCATTGCCTGAGCGTGCTGGGCAATCATGCCTGCAATGTCGTTTTCAAACTCAAAGTGTGCTTGTTGGCAGTGCCACTGCTGCGTGATTGCCTCACACTCTGCAGATGTCAACAACCCTAATTGCTGATGCGGTTGCTCTGGCGCTTCCACCAGCTGCTCAAGCAGCACTTTAAGCTGCGATACCAGCTTGCTCGCTTTGTCAGCATCAAGCCAATTTGCACTGTAGTTAATGGCTATATCGAGCGTATCCCCTTGCTCTGTCGCAACAAGGGACAGCGGATAATCAATTTTCTCAACCACCTTTTTGAGCTGCCACTTACGCGTATCACCTTGATGATTTATCGGGTAATTTTCAAAGGTGAACAAGGTATGGAATAACCGCTCACCTTGTGGCTGTAACTCAGCCAATGCAACACTACTGGCACTGTTGAGTGACGCAATCGACAGCTGAATCTCTGCCATGATTTGCGCACAAGACGCATCTTGTGGCCAAAACACTTGCAGTGGTAAGGTGTTGATGAACAAACCGACACTGTTATCGATGCCTTCGACTGGCAAGTTACGCCCCGAGACAACGGTGCCTACAGTAGTTTGTTCATCGCCCGCATAAACCTGGATCAGCTTGTGCCAACAAAATTGTAATGCCACGTTGAGTGTCACCCCAGCGTTTTGGCACATGGCTTTGAGTGCGTGAAACTCAGCACCCGTTATCATCAATTGTTGCGTATCAGGTTCTGTGACCTGCATCGGCTTGGTCAAATCAAGGGGCGCACTCAACATTCCTGAAATATCATTTGCCCCTTCAAATTGTTGTTTCTTTTCTTGCCAATACTGCTGTGTTAGCGTTTGGTGTTGCTGATAATACTGCTGCGTTGCTAAGTAGGCTGTTTCCACCTCGACCGTCGGCACTGTGCCTCCGAGTAACTGCTCATAATACTCATGAACGCTGCGCAGCAACAAAGGCGCACTCCAGCCATCGCTGATGCTGTGATGCTCCGTTTTTAGTAAGGTGTATAAGTCATCTGCTTGCTTGATAAGTGAAATGCGGATCAAGCCCGGCTTTGACAAATCAAACCCTTTTGCGCGCTCCGCTTGCTGCAACGCATCTATCTTTGCAGCGCGCTCTACTTCACCTAATGCACTAAAATCTTCATAATAAAAGCTATTGCAATCAATACTCGCTTTGGGTGAGACAATTTGTAAAAGGGCTTCATCCCAGTTAAAAAAAGTACGCAACGCAGGGAATCTTAAAGAGGTTAACTCCCAGGCCTTTTGATACAAAGGCACGTTCAGTGGCTCTTGATAATCCAACATCATTTGCACGCGATACGCATCATCGTCTGGCTGGTTCAAATGATGATAAATAAACCCTTGTTGCAAGCTGTTTGCCGGACTTACCGACTCAATACCACGCGAGGGCGCAGTTTGACTCTGGATATAACGCTTAAACGCTGTCGCCGAGTCAATGTTTTGCTCACTCAAAAATGCAATTAACTCTGGCTTATTGGCTTTGATTTTATTCACCAGCTGCGGATCCGGAGACGCTTTGCCAAAAGCCAGTTTTAACTTACCTTGCTCTGCCCAAATAGACAGGTTATGTGCACTGATTTCCTTGATAAGTAACATTGCTTAAATCTCCATGATGTTGTCGTCGCAGGTACCGTCTTGTTCATCCAAATCAGCCTCTTCGAGTACGCTGTTTAAGTGCGCTAGATGCTCTACGGATAAGTCATTGGCAATAAAGTCACTAGGGGTGGCGACTGCGCCCTGCTCAGCAATATGTGCGGTATGTTCAATTACATGTTGCAAGTTTGTCGCAAAGTAGCGTTCAAAATCAGCACTGAGCTGCAGGCCTAGACGCGACTGAATTGAAAACATCAGTTGGTCAGAGTCAATCATGCCGTTAATGTTAAGCATCAATGCCATCTCATTTTGCTCGCCAATTAACTGCCCACAAGATTCTTGAACAATCTGCCAACTCTCTGCGCCCGAAGCACGACTATTAAATTGACCTAAGTAGTTAAAGCTAATAAGTGGCAGCTTTTGAGTAATGTGGCCTGCTTGGAAAAAGGCCCCATAACCTACCCCTTTGTTCGGCACGGCGCGCAACATTTCCTTGGTTTGCACCACCGTCGTAGAGAGGTCGTCATACGCTGTTAACTTCACTGGATATAAGCTGGTAAACCAACCAAGGGTTTGCGATACATCTAAGTGCTCATCAATGTCTTCTCGACCGTGACCTTCTAAAGTGATCACATGCTCTGTACCAGATAATACTTGCGGCAAAGTTAAGCTCAGCGTAGCTAACAATAAGTCATTGATTTCCGTGTTGTAGCCTTCGTTTGATTGCCTCAGTAGCATTTGTGTGTGCTCAACCGACAAAGACAGGGAATGTTCACTGACAGATTCAGTAACATTGAGTTCATTGCTATGCTCAACCACATGTTGCCAGTAATTTAACTCACTGCTGTGATCTGTTGGGTAATTTTGCATGGTATTAACCCACTGGCGATAACTGCTGGTTTTTGCAGCCAATGTTTTACCTGTCAGCAAGGTTTGCATGTCTTGTGACAACACCCGCCACGACACGCCATCAATAATTAAATGGTGGAAAATAAAACAAATCCGCGCAACACCATCGCCATAACCTTGCAGGTGAACCAGCTTAAATAACGGCCCATCTTTAAGATCAAAACTTTGCTGCCATTGGCTCAGCTGCTCACCAATTTGTGTATCAGGAAGCCCTGTCACATCTAACTGAGCGACACCACACCAAGCAGCCAAATCTAACTCGTTAAGAGATAAATAAGATTGACGATAACTATCACCTTGCGGCGCAAAACGGACGCGCATCATATCGTGGTGCTCAACCAAAGCCTGACATGCCCGCTCAATTTGCGACGTGGTTAAAGCTTCAGGTACCGTCAGCATAAATGACTGGTTCCAATGATTAGGGTGCGACAGACCTAAGTCAAAGAACCAAGACTGTACAGGCAGTAAATCAAACTCACCTGTTAGTACTCCTTGCTCTGTTTGTACTGTCTGGGCTTGCGGCAATTGCTCAAGCTTTTTCGCCAATTGCGCCACAGTCGGTGATTCATAGATGTCTTTCACTTTGAGCGTATAACCCAATAAGCGCAGCTGCGACATCAATTGAATACTAATGATTGAATCGCCGCCGATACGGAAGAAGTGCTCATCAATCCCCACTTTTTCAAGGCCAAGTAACGCCTGCCAAATATCACACAGCTGGCTCTCAAGTTCAGTGGTCGGTGCCACATAATCGCTTTGTGCATCAAATACAGGATCTGGTAAGGCTTTGCGATCGACTTTGTTGTTTACAGTCAGCGGTACTTGCTCAATGGCCATAATGGCGCTGGGCACCATGTACTCGGGCAGTTGCTCAGCTAAATACGTGCGTAGCACGTCATGGTTAAGTGCGGTTTCACTTTGTGATACCACATACGCAATCAGTTGCTGTGTGCCTTGCAGCAATCGCGGGATCACAACTGCTTGCTTCACATCTTGATGTGCAATGAGAATGTTTTCAATTTCTCCCAGCTCGATTCTAAAGCCTCGGATCTTAACCTGCTCATCATTTCGGCCAATGTACTCTAACTGACCATCCGCAAGTCGGCGCACCAAGTCACCACTGCGGTACAAGCGGGATTCTTGAGAAGCTGGTAATTGCGCGGCAAATGGATTGTCAATAAAGCGCTCACGGGTCAGCTCTTCGCGGTTTAAATAGCCTCGCGCAAGACCTGCTCCACCAACATACAATTCACCCACAACTCCAACTGGCACGAGGTTTTGGTTGGCATCAAGTACATACGCTGACATGTCACTCAGTGGGCGGCCAATGAGTGATTGGTGCTGATTATTATCCGGTGAGAGTTCCTGATATGTCACATGCACGGTGGTTTCTGTGATGCCGTACATATTAATTAATTTGGTTTGCGTATCACCGTAGGCCTGCCACCAAGGGGCAAGGCGTGCCATATTAAGCTTGTCTCCACCAAAAATCACATAACGCAGCGCAGGTAGCTGGGCACCTTGCGATACTGCGGTATCGGTAAACGAATAGAAAGCACTCGGCGTTTGGTTTAATACCGTGACCCCTTGGTTTTGACACAAAGTAATGAACTCACGCGGATCACGGGTGCAGGCTTTGTCAGGGATCACAAGACAGCCGCCGTGTAATAGTGCGCCCCAAATTTCCCATACACTAAAGTCAAAGGTACAAGCATGGTACATCACCCACACATCTTGCTCGGTGAACTGATACGCTTGCTCACAAGAATCAAACAGTCGTACCACGTTGTGATGCGGTTGCATCACGCCTTTCGGCTGTCCTGTGGTGCCTGATGTGTAAATCACGTATGCCAAATCATCTGCCGTAGTATTCACCACAGACAAGTCGATATCCACTTCTTCCTGACTGAGTTCATCATAACTGAGTACTTGTACAGATGTATCTAAGCCATCGATTACTTGCGAAAGGTCCGCCTCTAATCCTGCTTCACAGAGTAATATTGGCGTTTGTGTGTCGCTCAAAATAAACTGGCTACGTGATTTTGGATACTCTGGCGTCAAAGGTACATAGGTGGCCCCAAGCTTTAATATCGCCATCATGCTCACCAATAACTCAAGACTGGGCGCAAAATACAGACCAATGTAAACCGGCGTTTGGCTTGTGGCAGAGGCAATACTCGGATCTCGCGCTAAAATCGCCTTGGCCAATGCCGTCGACTGTGTATCTAATGCTTGATAGCTAAGCGCTTTGTCTTGGAACTTAAGCGCTGTATTATTTGGGCACTTTTGCACTTGTTCGGCAAAAATCTCACTCAAGCTGCCACGCTTAGGCAGTGGCGCAATTTGCGGCTGAATTTGCATCAGCAACTCGTGGCTTTGTTGCTTTGACAGCAAGCTAATTTGACTGTGTGGCTGCTCAACTTCAGTAGCGATGGCGTGAACGATAATTTGCAGCTGCGCGATTAATTGCTCAGCCTGAGGTGCATCAATTTGCCGTGCACAATAATTTAAAGAAAACTCAACCTGCTCCGGTGTGGCGGTGACAATAACGGTGATCGGGTAATCACTTTTCTCACGCGTCTCACGATACTGCATTGCCTGTTCCACGCGCTCAGCATCACTTTCTTGCACTTCTGGAATTGGATAATTTTCAAACACAAATAAGGTATGGAATAACGCATCCCCTTGGCTTTGCACACGAGATAACTCTGCACCACTGTGGGTATTAATATCGGCGATTCCCAGCTGAATTTGCGACATCATTTGAGCGATCGTTGCATCCGTTTGCCAATTTACCGCCAGAGGTAAGGTATTGATAAACAGACCTACACTTGCATGAATATCCGCAACTGGCATATCTCGACCAGATACTGTGGTCCCAACGATTGTTTGCTGATCTTGGCAATAGCTTTGCAGTAACTTGTGCCAAGCAAATTGCATGGCAGCATTGAGTGTCACACCTGCGTGCTTACACACTTTATTTAACGCACTAAACTCATCACCTGCAATCACAAACTGACTGCGTGCAGGTTCAGTGATGACGCGCTCATTGGCTAAATCAAATGATTGGCTCAGCAGGTAATTAACATCATTGGCATGCTCAAATTCAGGCATTTTTTGCTGCCAAAATGCATCCGTTTTGTCTTTGTTTTCATACAGGTATACCTGCGCGGCTTGATATGCACTGTCATGTTGGATAACGGGCTGTTCACCGGCTTTCAGCTGGTTGTAAAAACCGTTGACCGTCTCCAGTAGATTGCCGACACTCCAGCCATCGCCAATGCTGTGATGCTCCGTTTTTAGGACGCTATAATGGGTGTCGCTGTGCTTGAACACCACCACTCTAAAGAGCCCAGGCGCTGCCAAATCAAACGCTGTGAGCCTATCTTGAGTGAGTAGCTCATTCATTTTTTGCGCGCTTTCACCATCAGGCAAAGTAGTTAGATCTACCACCTTGAAATGCGCGTCATTGAGCACCAGCTTTTGGCTGATCACTTGCAGCATTTGCGCTTGCCAATTAAATGCCATACGCAGCGCTGGGTGTTTATCTGTCGCTAGCTGCCAAGCTGCTCGATACAGTTCAAGGTCTAGCTGAGTATGATAGTCCACCAACAATTGTACTCGGTATGCATCATCATCTGGCTGATGTAAGGCATGATAAATAAAACCTTGTTGCAAACTATTGGCAGGATATAAAGCCTCTACAGGAGCCTGTGACTGGAGGTTTTGCAGCAGCTCAAAACTAATCTGCGCCTGCGGGAAGTCACTTGGCGTGCTCACCCCGCCTGCTTGCATCGCCGTCACACCTTGAGCAATCACCTGCTCAAGTGCACGCTCAAAAGCACGGACAAATTGCGCACCTTGCGCTGGCGCAAGTCTGGATTCAACCTCAATGCTCAACGCATCCTGCTTAATTAATCCCAACACATTGAGCATTAAATCACTGTCATTGTCAGCGCTAACCGCTGCGCCAACAGGCTCTCCGGTAATTTGCCAATGAGCAGGTTCAGCCGTTTTATACTGCCCAAGGTAGTTAAAGCATACTTTTGGCAGCGGCGCAGGTAACTTTTCAGGGTCAAATTGATACAGCGCACCAAAACCAATGCCCTTGTCAGGAATAGCGCGCAGCATGTCTTTGTTTGCAGCAATGGTTTGCTCTATAGATTGTGCACATTCGATCTTAACTGGGTATAAACTGGTAAACCAACCCACTGTTTGGTTCACTTCTAGTGCATCATCAATGGCTTCTCGGCCATGGCCTTCGAGCATAATATGATGAGACTTTGACCCAAATACAGTTTCCATGGCAATGGCAAGCGCACTGAGTAACAACTCTTGCGTTTGCGTGTTATAGCCTTGAGCTGCTTGCTGTAGCAAAATTTCTGTTTGCTCGGCCGATAAAGACAAGGATAATTTCTGCATTGCATGTAAAGGCTGTGGACTTGGCTGTCCTGCTAACACCTCAGACCAATAAGTCGTTTGCGCTTGGTTACGCGCTGCGTATTGCGCCAGTCCCTCAACCCACTGACGATAACTGGTTTGCTTTGCCAACAGGCTTTGTCCAGCAATAAGTTGCTCAAGGTCGTTAAGTAAAATGCCCCAAGAGACGGTATCTACAATTAAATGATGGAAAATAAAACACAGTCTATCGCGGCCATCGCTATGCCCTTTCAGTCTGACCACACGCCATGTCGGGCCTACAAAAATATCCAAGCTGGCTTGTAAAGTGCTCAAGCTCTCACGAACTTGTACCTCGTCCAGCAGCGAAATATCCAGCTCAGTTAATTCAAACAATATTTCTTCACAATAGCGGTTTTTCCGCTCAACAATGCTTCGGCTGCGCAACATATCATGCTGATAGCTCAGTGTGGTTAGCGCCTCATTTAGGTCATCATGAGATAAGTCATTCGGACAATAGGCGCTAAATGCTTGGTTGAAGTGGTGCACATTGGCAAAGTTTTGTGCAAAGAACCAACTTTGCGTTGGATGCAGGTCAAAATCACCTAATAAAACCCCTTGCTCTGAGAGTACTTCCACTTTCGCGACATCATCATTCTCGGTAATAAATTCAGCCAACTCCGCCACACTTGGCGCGACAAAAATATCTTTCACCTTAAGGGAGTAGCCCGCGCGTCTCAAGGCTGATACCAAACTGATACTGACGATTGAGTCGCCACCGATTTGGAAGAAGTTATCGTTTATGCCCACTTTTTCAAGACCCAGTACACCTTGCCAGATGTCACAGAGTTCTGTCTCTAATTCATTGCGCGGTGCTTGGTATTCAGTACTGGCACTAAACTTAGGCTCTGGTAATGCTTTTCTGTCTAACTTGCCATTGAGAGTCAAAGGTAATGCATCAATAACCACAAAAGCAGCTGGCACCATGTACTCTGGCAACTGCTGTGCCACAAACTGTCTCACATCATCTAAATCAATCGATGCATTAAGTTCTCCAACAAGATAAGCAACCAGCGCTTTTTGTTGATTGTGCTCTTTATCAATCACCGCAACGTGTTTTATTTCTGGGCGTTTTAATAAGCAGTGTTCTATTTCGCCCATTTCGATACGGTAGCCACGTACTTTTACCTGAAAATCTTTACGGCCTTTGAATTCAATATAGCCTTTCTCATTCCAACAACCATTGTCGCCAGTACGGTATAGTCGGCCAAGTTTAGGATGTTCAAAATATGCAAGTTGAGTACGCTCTGGGTCATTAAAATAGCCCTGAGCGACTCCAATGCCGCCAATGTGAATTTCACCTAAAATACCAGCAGGACAATGATTGCCATATTGATCCAGCACCCACATAGCTTGGTTCGGCATTGCCAAACCATAAGGAATGCTCTGCCAATCCGGCTCAACTGTTTTTATTTCATGCCAAATTGACCAGATACTGCCCTCAGTGGCACCACCTAAGCTCATCACTGTGGCATGAGGTGTCATATTGCTTAGCTGCGTGGGTAGGCGCAGTGGGATCCAATCTCCACTCATCATGTAAACACGCAAGCTATCCACATTGCGTGCTTGTAATGTTTGCTCATTTGAGAGCAGTTGTGCAAGCTGTGGTACTGTATTCCAAATTGTCACTTGGTGCGCTTCGACCATATCTAACCAATGATCTGTGTCCTGCACTTTATCTTGCTCAGGCAGCACAATCGCAGCCCCCACAGCCAAGGCACCAAACACATCGTATACAGATAAATCAAAGCTCAAATCCGAAATGCCAAAAATACGGTCTTCTGGCATAACCTCAAAACGCGCATTAACAGCAAAAATGGTATTCATGGCACTTTCGTGGGTGATCACCACCCCTTTTGGCTGGCCAGTACTGCCCGATGTGAAGATCACATACGCAATCTCATGCGGCAGAGGCAAGGCTAAGCTTTCTCGCCATAGGCTATCTGCCTGCGCACTGTTTGCGGCGGCCTCCTCAACTAAAGTGAATTGGAATTCGCTTAACCACGGCTCATTTTGAATACGCTCAAATAACGCATTCGAAATTAATACCTGCTGTACGCCACCGGCTAATAAAACCTGATGAATTCGAGAATTTGGCCACGCCACGTTAATTGGCAAATAAGCACACCCTGCGGTATTAATGGCAAGCAATGCGGCGACTTGATATTCGCTCTTTTCGCACATGACAGCAACCAATTCACCGCGCTTAGTAGCTTTAGATGCTACTTGGTAGGCAATACCATAGCGGTATTCACTCAAGGTATGATAATCAATTTGACGGCTTGCCGTGATCACAGAGACACGTTCAGGGTACTGTGCAACTTGTAAGTCAAAACCATCGATTAAATTGTGCTCTGGGTATTTTGCAGGGAAGTCATTCCACTGGTGTTCAATCAGTTGTGTTTGCGCCTCAGTCAGCGTGCTGATACAGCCACATATTTGATGGGCATCATCTTGCGCTAGATGCGTAATAAACCGTTTTTGTATTTCACCAATTTCTTGCAAAGCCTGTGTATTAAACTGCGCGTCTGCCGCAACAATTTTACGCAGCAACTGTGAACCTGTTTCAAATAACGTAAAGTCTAACTCAAACTGTGCCACAACCGGCGTTAACAGCACACCTTCCACTGTGACCGCATTATCTTCACCCAAACGGATCTGCTGTTCAGGTAAGCCTGCCAACACCTGCATCAAGCCCGGAATAATATGAGATGTTTTTAGCTGTGCAAGATAGTTACACACCACATTGATGTTCTTGCTGCTCAAGCCTGATGGGGCTTTATTCAAAAGCAGTGCGCTCAGCTGCTCATTGATGGTCTGTAATAATTCAATCAGTGACTTTTGATGAACCGCAGTGATAGACAACGCTTCTAAATCAACATAATGGCCTAACAAGTAACGATTTTTTCGCGTTCTTCTGGCGATCGGTACGCCTATGGTGACGTCTTCATCGTTAGTTAAACGGCTCACCGTTAAAATGGTGCTTGCAAGAATAACGCAGTAAGGGCTGATACCGTGCTCAGCAGCCACTTGCTTGATTGACTCAATGCACTCAGTGGTATTGTCTAATAATACAGCAACGTCATCACTGACATCAGTGTTGTGTGGCTTTTTCATGATAAAGTCCACAGGGCTCACTTGCACGTCTGCAAAGTCTTGCTCTTTGGCAGCGTAATATTCAATATCTGGTGTGAGTGCTGAGCTGTCATCCTCACTCGATAAGAGTCTCAGTAAATCATTCACTAAAATTTGTAAAGACCACTGATCACACACTATGTGGTGACCTTTGATCAACACTATGACCTCAGAGTCTGTCAGTACTTGATAGAAAAATTCAAAGTTGTGCACGCTGGTATCAATGAATTGCGCATTATACTGATCGCACAGTTCTGAGGCGCTAAACGCGGTGTCCGCCATAGCTTGCCACAGCACAGCGCCCTCTTTGAAAATGAGTTTAGGGGTATCCGCTGTCAGCTCGACTTTACTGTGGATCACTGGGTGACGTTGCTGTAATTGAACAAGTGCATTTTGTAGCTGTTCAAAACAATCGTCCATGGTAATTTTTAGTGCACTAGAAACATTAAAAACAGGGCTAGTTGGTGCAATTTCTTGCCCTTGCCAAACTTGTAGTTGGCGCTGAGACAGTGATTGAGAATGTTCGTTACGCATTGGGTTTATACTTCCATTATTATTTTTGTGATGGCATAAAAAGGCGTTCAACGCCGCGAGCGTTATGATTTAGCTGAATGCTGTCAGTGATTAGGCACATGTATAGCCTCCATCGACATACACAGTGCTACCTGTTGTCCATTCACTTTCTAATAAGTTAATAATTTCTTTTGAAACATGCTCTGGTGAGCCAAATCCTAGCGGGTGCATACTGGCTAGCTTTTCAAAGTGACCCGGTTGCGCCATGCCTTGATAGCCATCATTGAGCTTGGTTTGGATCATGCCAGCGGCAATGCAATTGACCAGTACGCGATCTTTAGCCAATTCCAACGCTGCACAACGACTTAAACTGCCTAGCGCCCCTTTACTGGCCGCGTAGCCGGAGATGCCCGCCTCACCAGCGGACTGACTGACCGAAGACAGCAAAACTAGTGAAGTTGTACCCGCTGTATTTCTCACGCTTTTGCGCGTAAATGCCTTAATCATGGCCAGCGCACCGCCGCAGTTAACGCGGTAAATCTGCTCAAAGTCAGCATAGCTCGATTGGCGTAGCGTGGTCATCGCGTGTACACCTGCACAAAATACAGCCCCTTTAAATGCACCATGTTGCTTGGCATTATCGATAATGAGTGGCGTCAAATCGTCTGGCATATTCAAATCAGCCACCGCCATTTTATGCTGCCCAGGTAAAGATTCGGCCAACGCACCTAAGGTTTTTTCATTTCGCCCTATCAATAGGAGTTCGTAACCTTTATTTGCTAAATCAAGGCAGGTTTTCTGCCCGAGATCTGAGGTTGCACCAAGCACCAAAACTCTTAATGGAGCCCCATCAATATTCATTGTTTCCATTACTATGCTTCTTCTCTTTAAAGGCCACATCACGCCAAAAGCACGGCTGTGCTTTTGGCTCATATGCATATACTCAATGTTGAATTGTTAAACGGATATTTCTGTGCTCGGGCGCATGGTCATACACTGCCCTGTCATCATGTTGTTGTAGTGTGAAAAGTGCGCGATAAACTCGATAAACTCCTGCTGCAAAAATACAGTTGGTCGCATACCGAATACTGAACGTTTTAGTGCGCGGCGCATTTTCTTTCGCTCAGCTTCATCTTTTGCTAAATAAGGGATCACAGCACTGTTAATGAATACGGTATCGCTCGTCAGCTCTCTGGCTAAGGTTTTCATAAATGCATTCAAGGCGTGGTTGGCCACTGAATTCACCTCTTGCCCGAGATAACTCAAACTGTCCGAATACAGAGGGAAAACAATGTTCGCGCCCACCTCTTTCACAAACGTCGCCAGACTTTGATAAATTACAAAAGTATTATCTAAGTAGGTTGTTATCTGCGCCAAACAACTCTCATCTGTAAACAGTGCCTGCTCATTTGCACATTGCACACCTTGAATAACAACCAGAGGTTGTCCATTATCGAGCAAGCCTTTTTCAGTCAATAGCAACTGAATATCAGGCTCATCTTGCGCTTGAATTTCAGCCAGTGACAAGCTGGGTAGCGCCACATTTTGCGATTGAAATTGCGCTGAAGGCGCTATCAAAATCACATTGACGTTTGCACTGACGTAGTGATCAACCACCGCCTGATCAAACTCACTTTCTGCTTGTACCAATAATAAAGATTGCGCCGCGCTCATATTAAAAATCCTCCGTCCAGATGGATGACTTCTCCATTTTGATAATTTGGCGCATCTGATGTGAGGTGCAATACCGTTCGTGCAACTTCACTACACTGCCCCATACGTCTGACACTGGTACAGTCAATAATAGGCGCAACAATAGACTGCTCTGCGCTGTCCACCATTTGTGTTTCAATCAAACCCGGAGCGACGGCATTACACAAAATATTGTCTGTACCATACTCACGCGCGATGGTTCTGGTCATACCGATGATGGCGCCTTTAGACGTGGCATAGTTAATTTGACCTTCACGTCCCACCACACCACTTTTTGAGACCATATTAATAATGCGACCAAATTGCTGCGCTTTAAAAATCGGCAGCACCTGTTGGCATAAATTAAACGTGCCTGTTAAATTTGTCGTCAGTACTTTTTGCCAATCTTCTAGGGCCATCAGCTGTATCAAGCTATCGTGATTAATCCCTGCGTTATTAACCAAAATATCAATGCGTTCATCTTGCGTTTTAATGGTCGCGATGCTGTCTAATACAAAGCCACTGTCAGATATCGACCCCTGTAGCCACATAAAATTAGGGTTGGATTGCAATTCATCTGGCACACTTGAGCGCGCAATCCCATAGACTTTTGCTCCTTCAGCGAGATATTGGCGGCAAATTTCCAACCCGATGCCTTTTGAGCAGCCGCTCACAATCACGACTTTCCCTTTAAACATCCTTTTCTCCTATTTGCTCTAGATATCGAATGGCTATGCGTGCACTTGCAACTTCTTGCTCATTGACCCAAGCTGCAACCTTAAACTTCACCAGCTCACCTAATGCAATCTCTACCATAGCGCGAATTTCCAAAACCTGACCAGGTAACACCGGTGTTAGAAACTTGACCTTGTCTATCCCAGCAATCACGCCTTTGGATTTGCCAGTAATACATAGGCCACTGGCTTGAGCCATCGCCTCGACAATTAATACGCCAGGAAACACGGGCTCATCTGGAAAGTGACCTTCTAAACAGGGTTCGTTATAGCCAATAAACTTTTGCGCGATAATAGACTCGTTTGGCTGTACCTCGACGACTCGATCAACGAACTTAAATGGTGGTTTATGCGGTAAATTATCCGGTGAAATCATTTTTCATCTCCCCAGTCGAATAAAAAGTAAATCATCACTAATAGCACCACGGTAAACCCTGCAAGGGTTTGCACTTGCACAGAGACGTCTGCAAGCGATGCACCTTGATTGGCAGTTAAACGAAATGCATCTAGAAATGCCGTAGACGGTAACCACTGAACGATATTTTGAATCGTCTGTGGGAAGTTAGAGGTGTCAAAATAAATCCCAGATAAAAACATCAGTGGGAAATACAGTAAGTTAGAGATACCCGTGGCCACCTCCACTTTTTGGCTGCGCGCACCAACCAGCACACCGATTAAACACAGGACGACAGAGCCCAATAACAGTACGGTTAAAATACTTAACCAATTGCCAAGAGGTTGATAGCCAAATAAAAAGTAGAAAGTCGCAAACAGCGCAACCAGCTGGAATATCAATAAAAATACTCTGGCGAAAACAATCCCAATCACATAATCTAAGCGGCTAAACGGAGATAACTTCAAGCGCTTAAAAAAGCCCTGCTGACGGTCTGAAACCAATCCATTTGAAATAGAGGTGATACCAATACCGATGATCTGCAGCACGATGATGCCGGGGATCAACCAATCGATATACCTAAACCCCTGAAGATCAATCACTCCATCCAGATAAGGCTTACGAGCTTGATCCTGAAGTGCCATAACATGGCTAAAAGCAATCGCTTGCTCATGGCTGTTGCGTGTTGAAAACAAACCGCTAGGCGTCAAAATCAATACATCACCATGATTTGAAAGAATGGAAGACAGCCCCTCACCAGGAGACACTTCCGAGCTTGGCTCAGAAAAATGCGCATTGATCCGTGCGATCAACGCGACATCTTCAATGTTGAGTATGCTGACCTGCTTGTCTTTTTCGATGGCTTGATACCACTCAGCGTCGATTTTTTCCTGTTCAATGACAACCACATTCACTTTTGCCATTGGCTTCTCTCCCGAGAAGGCTTGTACTAATAGCAACGCCATAAAAATGGGGAAGCCAAAAGTCCAAAACAAGGTGGCTGGCTCGCGGAAAAACGGTCGGATATTAAGCAGCATGAGCTGCCAAAATGGCTTTCTTGTCAGTACATTACTAGGCATGACTTGTTTCCTGCTTAAGAATATCGTGGCCAGTGAGTTTTAAAAACACATCATTGAGCGTGGCTTTGCGCGGCTCTCTAATAACCGGATCGGTAAAAGTACGATGGATAATGGCATCAGGCGTACCTGACTCAATGATCTTGCCCTGCTCTATGATAAGTAACTCATCACACAGGTAATCCGCCTCATCCATATAATGCGTGGTGAGAATGACTGTCATGCCCTCTTCTTTGAGCGATTTGATGATCTCCCAAAAGCTCTGGCGACTGGTTGGATCAAGACCCGTGGTGGGCTCATCTAAAAAAATCAGTTCAGGTTTACCCACTATGGTCATGGCTAAAAAAACCCGCTGCTTTTGACCACCGCTGAGGCTGTCTAGCCATGCATTGGCTTTGTCAGTTAAGCCAAAGCGTTCAATCAACTCATCGACATCCATCGGATCTTTATAAAAGCTGGCAAATAAGCGGACCGCTTCTTTTACTTTGGTTCTGCCGTACAAATTATTGGACTGCAACAGTCCGCCGATTTTCATGCGGATCTGCTTTTCGCTGTCCTTCCAATCCATGCCAAATAAGCTGACTTTACCAGACGTTGGTTTTTTCAGACCTTGTAATATTTCCAATGTAGTTGACTTACCCGCCCCGTTTGGACCGAGTAAACCAAAGCATTGCCCCTTTTTAACTTGGAAAGATAACCCCTTTAAAACAAGCGTATTATTCTTGTTATAAGACTTCTTTAAGTCTGCTACATCAATGACCGCTGACATCTCTATTTCCCTTTTACTGTCGACACCAAACATGTCGTTGCACTGAGCTGTGTATTTACACTCATTACCAATACGGACTCTGGTTTACTGGTATGTTGCAGTGCTACTTCACGGCCTATAAACATACGCCCGTTCAGTGCACAGGTAGCAAGGCTGATTGCATCAAGACTTTGACACGCAATGCCCGACTCTTTATACGCTCTACTATCAATCACTTGAGTAGTTGAAAACTGCGTTTGCAGCGCTTTTGAAATCGCCTCAAATTGTTCAGCGTTAACCATAGAAAGGACTATCAAATCTGGTTTGACAGTAAGTTGTGCAAGCGCTGCACAGTCCCACTGTTGGCTGTCTTCATCAAACACCCAACGACCGGCATTGAAATCACTCACTTGGGCAAGTGCTCGACTCGCACGTGGGTCTTGTTCATTGACCGCGACCAGTGCATTGGCTGAACTTGCCAACCTGTGCTCATCCACTTGCATTTGCTGCCAAACTAAATCAGATGTATCGCTCTTGTCTTCTGCGCTACACACCAAAGCACAGGCAATTTTGTCTTCACTTAAATCCATGAATGCATGCCACAGTGCGTGCATACCTTCATTGCCTAAGTCGCTAAAATTGGCAGAGCAGCCTTTTAAATCAAATGCCAAAGCCAGGTTTCCAAGCGGCGCATTGAGCACGGTATCTGGGAACAAAGTACTCTTAACCCCTGTCGGGCCATATTCTTGTAGGTCAGACAAATTGCGTTGCTGTACTTGAGATGCCCCCAAGGTCGTGCCGAAATACGCGCCCATCGGCGGCTTTTCTGCGTCGCTGTAGTCCACATCCGCTCCGCTAAAGGCAAGGTATGACGCGCCAATGGCATATTGGCCTATGGTGCTCATACGGCGGCGATACAACTTTGATTGGAAAGGCTTTAAAGCAAATTCTCCCTCATAGCTTAGCAAAGGCTGATCCGCACCATTGCTATAACCACCTTGCTCAGCAATACTGCCGTGACCGAGGATATAAACCTTCTTACCGTCAGCTTTAGGGATAGCTGTGACAGATTTACGTGCCAGCATGGTAGTATTGTGTCCACCAAATGCCGAATTGGTTGCGCCGATGCACGCAACCTTGTGATCTATCAGTCCATTCACAACGATATGGTGACCTTGGCAGTCTTCGCGAATATCATCGCCATTTAAGGTCGAAGGCAGTTGTCCTTTGTCGATAGCGACCAGCGCAGAAATAAACTCAATGGCGCCCGCTGCGCCTAATGTATGACCAAAATAAGACTTGGAACTGGATACTGGGATAGATGCTTTATCTTGTGGGTTCAATGCAGCAAAAATCCCCTTTAGTTCAGCGCCGTCATTGGCCGGTGTGCCAGTACCATGGGTATTGACGTAATCTAAGTCTTCAGGGGTAACATCACTAGAGCGCAAAGCC
Organism: Pseudoalteromonas luteoviolacea CPMOR-1; assembly: GCF_001625685.1. GTDB lineage: Bacteria > Pseudomonadota > Gammaproteobacteria > Enterobacterales > Alteromonadaceae > Pseudoalteromonas > Pseudoalteromonas luteoviolacea_K. The sequence continues at coordinate 23,031 of NZ_AUYC01000022.1, forward strand.
GTTTCAAATGAGCGCCTTACACCTGCCCCCTCCGGCTCGGGTGCGGTCGCATGAAATGCATCTAAACTGGAGGCTGTGCCCGCCAATTGCATGATGCTCGGTTGATTTCGAGCCTCGGCATGATTGTGATTCTCTAGCACAAGGAAGCCTGCGCCCTCACCTAGGCTTAAACCCATTTTTACATCATAAGGAGAGCAAACTTCGGGCGCGACTGACTGTAAAGAATGAAAGCCGGCATAGATCGTTTTAGCCAAGGCATCAGTGCCACCCGCGATGACAATATCAACCACATCATTGTCTAAAAGCTGTTTTGCAAAGCCCAGTGCACTGCTACTCGATGTACATGCACTGGTAAAGGTTAAAACAGGACCGAGCACGCCAAAATGTTTGGCGATGTTGTAACTTTGCTTGTGCGCTGGGTACTCAACAAGGCCTTCATGCTGATTTTCCATGATGCCCTTTTCAAGCTTTTCCATCCCAGTGTTGGCGTTGCCAACACACAATGCAACACGCTTATTTGCCAAGATATGACGAGAGAGATTTGCTGCATTCAGTGCTTCTTCTATCGCTTCAATGGCAAACAGAGTTGAAAAATCAGGTAAATCCGTTTGTTTATCTTGATGCTTTTCTCGCACTGAGCGAACAATACCTGCAATATCGCTTGGTAAGCCAGTGACGTCAAAACAGCTTAGTGGTACAACTCCCGAGCGCTGTGATTGCATTGAGTCATATAACTCTTGTGCATTATCACCACACGAAGAAATTACACCATATCCGGTTATCACAACTTGTGATTTACACTCTGGCATTTCTTACTTTCTCCTGTAAACCCTGCAATGTCACTTTGCCCATTGCATTGGTAGGTAACTCATCAATGAATTCTATTTTTGGGATGGGTAAATCTTGAAATAGCGCTCTGACTTCATCTGTGATGTCAAAGTGCGAAGATTCTTTGGCAACAAAGGCTATCAGCTCTCCGCCACGCACATTGTCTGCTTGCTCGATGAAATAGACCCGCAAAGCATGCCCTAAAAACAACTGAGAGAGCTTGTCTTCGATGGCCTTCAACGAGTAGCGTTTGCCCTTGAACTTAAATACGCTGTCCTTTCGGCCCAGATGTAAAATTTGATTGCTAGCGAGTATTTCAATCTTGTCATCTAGCGGCGCGCATTCGACGCCCAAAGGTAGGAAGTCAGAATAAATGAAATGTTCACCATCCGATGGTTGCAAACGAACGGTAGGTAGTAACTGGTACGTTTGAATATGGTCTTGACCCATCATGCGATAGGCTATGGCACCCGTTTCGGTGCTGCCGAGCACGTCAATACCTTGTAGATGTGGCAGCTTGCTTTGTACTCGCTCGGCAAACTGGGTATCTCTTTGCTCACCGAACTTCCCTCCTGAGTTAACGATATAGCGATATTGAGCCGTCAAAGCGTCAGACAAGCTCTGCCAAATACTGGGGACAATCACCGCCATGACATGATTGACCGTCTCAGGGACCGGTCTCAGTAGCGTATTTGATTGATACATTACTGGTGCCTCAAGCTTAAGTGGCAACAAAAAGCTCCAAATAAACCCGTACATGTGCACAGGTGATACATAGGCGTCGATTAAATCAAGGGCACTAAAATCAAATAAAGTCGTCAGCTCCTCTACCTCTTGCACCATGCTCGCTAACGATTTTTCAATGCGCACAGGCACACCTGTGCTGCCGGACGTTTCAAAGAAAATCACAGCTTTTGACGGCAACGTCGCTAGCTGCTGATAAATAGACTTTGTGTCCAACAACGACGACGCTTCACCCTGCTTGGATAGCAATTGTGCAAAGCTCACCGCGTTTTCACCTTGCGGTTGTGCACTCATCAGCGGTTTATAACCACTTAGTACCGCAGCAAACGCGACCATCATCATTTTGACCGGATCCACATCCAGTACTCTCAATGGCTTTGCTTTATCAAACCCTGCGCTTTGCAGTGCTGTGATTAAGTGCGCAATATGCTGCTTAAACTCTGCGCTGCTATAGTGATTGCCATCTGAGGAGTAAAACAGTGCACTGCCCGTATTTACACTTTTAGTCTCTTTTGCCGATATAGTTCGAGTCACAATACTGCTCACTGTATGCGTACCCTCATAGTCGGCGTTATTAAACACGACACCAAATTTACGCTGACAATCAGCGTAAATTTGTAGTAAATCGACTGAATCAAGAAATAAAGGACTGCCCAATAAATCATCATCATCTGATAGCTGCGCTATTTCTGACTCTTCAAGTTCAACCGAGATTACGATTTGTCGACGTACCTGATTGACTAAGCCTTCAAAATCCTTCATTCAGTTACCAATTCCTGTAATTCAATTGCTGCAACGCGTTTCTTGAACGATGCTTTAGGTGGCACGACTTCAACTTCACCACTGCAAATCAGCGTTTTATTCTGATTTACAATGGTAATGGCCAAACGTACGTGCCGATTTGGCAATTTTTCAGACACTTTAACTTGCGCATAAATGGTGTCACCGATATACAAAGGTGCATGATGACTTACGGTCATATTGGTAACCATTGAGCCCACACCAGGCAACTTCATACCAATGACTTGCGCAACCATGGCTGGCGCTATCCCTGCATGGGCGATTCTGCCTGCTAATCCCATTTGCTCTGCAAATACAGTGTCGACATGCAACGGGTTAAAATCCCCAGTGATCCCAGCAAAACTATATACATCTGATTCGGAGATGGTTTTAGAATGCACTGCACTATCTCCTTCATTGATTTCCCTATACGTTTTGCCAGCCGTGTAAAGAGTCATAACCACCTCAACTTTTATGCTGCTAATTGCTCAGAAATAAATTCACTTAGTGTATGAATTGACGACATTTTCTGCTGTACAAGCTCGCTTGGAAACTCTTTAAACTTCAGGCCATATTTTTTCTCAACCGCTGAGACCAAGTCCAACAGCTCAATACTGTCTAAATCTAAACCCGCACCGACTAGCTCTGCATGTTCATCAATTTCTTCCAGTGAGTCAGCCACTTCAAGCTCTTCAATTAAGATGTCAGTTTTGATAAAAGTGATGATGTCTTGTGTACTATTCATTGTTCTTCCTTATCTTATAAAAAGTGAATTTAATCAGTGTTTAGTCGAATAAAAAGGCAACCATTTCTTCGATTTCACCATCCAATGCTCGGTCTTGAATAACAGGTGAAAAGGTCGCCGCAAGCGAATCAAAGAAAGGACGAGACAAGCTATTGAGCTTCTGTGCAGATTGGTCTTTATCCAGTACGTAGTAAGCCTGACGAATTGCCATTGCTTGAATTGCAATCACTGATTTCACGAGCGATAAAATAGTTTGTAAGTCACGCGCGGCAATGGTGCCCATGCTCACAATATCTTGGTTCAAGGCTTCGGTAGTACGAGAGAAGACCGACATAGGGCCAGATTGTTTGAGTGCTTCTGCAACCAATGCCGATGCGCTGATCTGCATCGCTTTAAAGCCATGGTTGATCCACGCTTTATCGCCTAAGTCGTCAACAGCCACTAGGTTATTTGGAATGCCCCCATTTAATCTGTCATCCACAAGAATACCCAACTCTCGCTCTAACAATGCGCCCATATTGGCTACTTGCGGCTTAAGCGCATCACAAATTGCTGCAACATGACCGCCATAGAAGTGACCTGCGTTGAGAATTAAATCACTTTCATGGTCAATCAATGGATTGTCATTAACAGAGTTGATTTCTACTTGAAGTACTGACTTTGCCCAGTTCAACGTATCGACTAACGAACCTAACACTTGTGGAGAACAGCGAATTGAGTAGCTATCTTGCAAGCGGAACTTCTCTTTTAGACCATGTTCAATCACTTGGTCATCCGTTCGTTGCCTACGCCCTAATCTTTGCTCAGGGTTAGATAAACGCTTGTAGATTAAATCAGCACAATACCTTTGACCTTGATGTGGCTTTAACTCGTGCACTTTCGGGTGAAATGGTGACGCTCTACCATCGATTAGTTCTACAAACAGCGCAATTAACTTACACGAGGTATCAATCGCTGTGTCTATCTCATTGATGGTATTGGCAGCAATGGCACTCATCACAGACGTGCCGTTCATGATTGCCAAACCTTCTTTGGCTTTTAATTCATAAGGCGCAATGTTGAGTTCTTCTAAGACCTCTGATGTAGGTCTAATCACGCCTTGGTAATACACATTTCTTTGTCCATTTAATGCTGCACCAATGTATGAAAGTGGCGTTAAATCGCCGCTTGCACCCACGGAGCCTTTCGCTGGGATAGCAGGGAAAATGTTGTGTTGTAAAAACAGCTCCATCTGTTTTAGTAATTCCCAGCTTACACCAGAATAACCACGTGCATTACAGTTTAAACGGATCAGCAAAGTCGCCGCACAATCGCGCTCACTGAGGTACTCACCCACACCACAACCATGGTACGCCATTAGGTTCTTTTGTAGCTCTTGAGACATGATTGGTGAAATTCTATTACTGGCCGAATTACCGAATCCTGTCGTTACACCATAAATGTCATCCCTATCAGAAATACGCTGATCTATATATCGGCGGTTATTCTCAATGAGTGATTTGTGAACCTCTCCATTCAACTGCACTTTTGGATAGTTTTCCTTGATAAATTTTTTGATATCTTCAAGTGTTAGTTGGCTTATTAAGTCTATATCTATCGTTGATACTACTTTACTTTCAGACTCAACTTTTGATTCTGAAAAAGAGAGTTCATTACTCATTTTTTTGCTTCCTTTAACAATTAAAAAAACGGTCATTTTTAATTTATATTCAAGACTTATAATCAGATTAAATATAAATAACACATGCATCACTGGGCATTATAAATAATGATTTCTGATGCAAACTTTAAGTCACTCACATAGCTAGTTACTGATCTTGATCAACTGAAAAAGCAGTCATCAGTAACTAAACCACCCACCTAAAAGCGTGTGTGTCATTTTTTACACCATTACATTTAATCAATCAATAGTACCCACAAGAATTACACCAAATACATTTATTGCTATAAACTTTTACAAAATAGTGGATAAAACAACCACTCTTAACAAAAAACATACAAGCGACAATGGGGAATGTTCTTCTAAAAAACGTATTCAAAGTGAAAGGCTAAGTTGAGATTTCTTTGTTCAAGTGGATTCGTGCAATTTCAATCATGTATTAATTATTACAATAAAGTTTAAAATCAAAGGTGCTTTAAGATTAATATCAAATTAATGAAAATATGTTTGACATTTTACTTTTCCACACAGATAAACTCGCAAAAAGAATTTTAGAATATATACTCAACATCAAGAATTAAGAAATCAAATCTACCGTACCCATTATGGTTAATTTATTATGTCATTTACATGAACACATGACGTAGAATATTCGAGATTAAAAAGTGCAGACTTGGCATAATTTTATATTTTTATGAATCGATACTTTTTTGTGAAAACATTTTCATTTTTACAAGTAACCATAGAAGGTACAATCCAATAAACCCTTCAAAAATGCCGATTTTATCAACAATTAAGTTTTCATGACGCATAAAAAAAAGCTAAATAATCTCTTTGTTTTTCTTTATTTATTATTTCAAGCTAAGCAACTAAGGTTTAATTATTGATCAAAAAAACCTGTAATCTGGTTGTTTGATTCATATTCTAGTTATAATTCATACTTTAGGTCAGATTTTAACCCATTAAAAACATCACAACTCTGTCACTTTAGTGACATATTACAAAACCGCTCAGCTCGTTTTATTGCACACAGTGCTTCATTCACACTTTGACGTATTATTTCCACCATCGTCACAAACAGAAAGCAGCAATACGATTGGGAAGAACACTCTAAAAATCCGAACAATCTATCCCAATTTTTAAGTTTTACGCCTAAGTACTTTGAAACTACTATCTGATTTATATATTTATCACTTCTCACCTTTATGGAGTTTCAATCTGTGGCTCAAATACTTAATGCAACCACCCACGACATTGGCGGATTGACAGTCAACCGACTACTGCCACATATGAAAAAGCGTATGGTTGGTCCATTTATTTTCTTCGACCATATGGGCCCGACCCATTTTCCTGCTGGGCAAGGGATTGAAGTTCAACCTCACCCTCATATCGGCTTATCCACCTTAACTTACTTGTTTGAGGGACATATCCTGCACCGCGATTCTTTGGGTAATAAATTAGAGATAGCCCCAGGTGACGTAAATTGGATGACCGCAGGAAGCGGCATTGTGCACTCCGAAAGAGAGAGCTTTGAAGTTAGAGGGGTAGATCATGCCATCAATGGCTTGCAAACATGGATTGCCTTGCCAGAACAATACTCTGACATCGACCCAAGCTTTGAACACATTGGCCGACATGACCTACCACAGATCACACATAATGGCGTCATGACGCGAGTTATAGCTGGTGAGGCGTATGGCCTTGAGTCACCAATAACAACCTATTCAGCGATGTTTTATGTGGATGTCATCGCACCAATTCAACGTACCATCACTGTGCCAAACCCCGATCAAGAAATCGCTTTATATGTGGTTTTTGGTGAAGTGACCATCTCTGGAGCCTCCTACTCGCCGGGACAATTAGTACTTTTAGAGCAACAGGACGCACATATAACGACCACCAAAGATACTCGCCTGATCTTATTGGGTGGCGATAAATGGGAAAATGTACCTTATATACACTGGAATTTTGTTTCCTTTAGTAAAGCGCGTATTGAACAAGCCAAGCAAGATTGGCGTGAAGGCAACTTTCCGTCCATACCCGATGATGACCGTGAATTTGTTCCGCTGCCAACAGGCAAACCAAAAGCTCAGCCACTGCGCTAACAATTTAGCTTTAATTAATTTGAGGAAAAGTAATGAGAGAAAAAATTGAATTCGTCAGTAATGGAAACACACTTGCAGGGCTATTGGAGCGTCCAGCTCAACATATTAAAGCAGTCGCACTGTTTGCACATTGCTTTACTTGCGGTAAAGACATTGCGGCAGCCTCCCGTATTTCAAGAGCTTTGGTAAAGCATGGCTACGCCGTGCTGCGCTTTGATTTTACAGGGCTTGGCAATAGTGATGGGGATTTTGCCAATAGTAATTTTTCATCAAATCTAGAGGATTTATATGCAGCAGCAGACTATTTGCGCCAAAACCTGCATGCACCGCAACTACTTATTGGGCACAGTTTGGGCGGCGCAGCGGTATTAGCGGCGGCGGATCAAATTGAAGAGGCTAAAGCAGTCGTTACCATTGGCGCACCTGCGAACGCCAAACATGTCGCGCACAACTTTTCAGCTCAAATTGAGCAAATAAAGCAAACTGGAGAAGCACAGGTTCAACTCGGTCGACGTACTTTTAACATCAAAAAGCAGTTTTTAGACGATTTAGATACGCATAGTAAGACACAACACACTATACAGAATAAGGCACTGCTTGTTATGCACAGCCCTATTGATGACGTGGTTAGCATTGAACAAGCAGAAACGATTTATATAGCAGCCAAGCATCCTAAAAGCTTTATTTCTTTAGACAATGCAGATCATCTATTAAGCAAATCGCAAGATGCTGAATACGCAGCAACTGCAATTTCTGGCTGGGCCAGTAAATACATTGATCCACACCCTGAAACCGTAACTGAAGCGGTTCAAAATGGTCATCTAGTTGTCAGCGAAAAAGACCATAAATTTACCGTGAATGTTATCAGTGACAGTCACAGCTGGCTTGCTGATGAACCAACACAAGTCGGCGGAAAAAACCTCGGCCCCGATCCTTATGAGCATTTACTAGCGGCTTTGGGTACGTGCACAGTGATGACAATGCGCATGTATGCGACCCATAAAAACTTGCCACTAAAACACATTAAAGTGACGTTGCAACATCAAAAAGACCACCACCAAGACTGTGACAACTGTGAGCAAAAAGACAGTTATGCGGAACTTATCACTCGCAAAGTTAAGATTGAAGGTGATTTGACACCAGAGCAAGAGCAAAGGCTGCTGGCCATTGCCGATAAATGCCCAGTGCATAAAACGCTGCATAATCACATCGAGGTCAAAACACAGTTAGTCAATGATGCCAAATAGATTTGGACACTCACTTGGCGATGCAGTGTGCATCGCCAAGTGAATATTGCAGCAATTTATTTCTCTTCAAGCCTATCTTTATACTTATCGAACCACCATAAGATATATTCTAACTTTTGTTGCAAGTACGAAGGTCTTGCTGTGAGCGCGTGACTCATATGTGGCATTCGCACTATGGCTGTATCAACATTCTGTAACTTTAATGCTTGATAAAACTGCTCTGTTTCAGAAATGGGCGTGCGATAGTCTGCCTCTCCGGTGATCAATAAGCTCGGTGTTTTGATGTTATTCATATAGTTGCAATTACATTGGTTTTTTTCATCGTTATTCCTCCTGTGCTTTCTTTGTATAACGACCAATACTATCCAGCCAGTGATCAAACTCTTTTATCAGAAAACAGTCAGGAGAAATATAAATTAAAAGATTATAAAACAGAAACTTAAGCCATATGAAAAAGTAGGCAAAAATGTAGAGACGTCATCATGAAGTTAATTTTAAGTAGAATAATCAACCACAGTGAACTCTAGAAACACCATGGTTGACCTTAGTACAAACCATATTAGTCGAGGTTAAGTTGCGCTTCGTGTAAATCCAACGGATACACTGTCGATATTTTATCTTCTTTGGTACATTTTACGGCAACCTTATTTGACCCTACAGTCGTGGAATTTCGACAGGTAACAAATTGCGCCTTCATGCCAAACTTACGTTGGTAATCAGCAACCACTTTGTCTATTTTCTGTTGCATCTGAGGGGTTGCTTTCGCATAGAGTGCATCATAAAAATTCACCCACTCTTCAATACCGGACTCGGCAGCCACACCTAACCAGCCCATACCAATTAATGTTGATTGCTCAACGTGCTGGCCTTTTAAAAACATAAATGCCAAATAATACTGTGCATCTTTATAACCCCAAGTAGCAAGTTCGCCAAGCGCCTCAAATGCTTCAGGATATGCTTTTTGATGATAGAGCTTAATGCCCTTTTTTTCTTGCTTATGGATGGCATCAATATCTTTAATGATGGCACGATTAGATTGACACGCGGTGAGTAGCGTGCACAACACTACAAGAACAAGTAACTTATAAATCATAATAAAAATCCAGCCAATTTGGCCATAAAACTTATAACTTGAACAGGATAACTTGCTGCGATTAAAAGCGCAAAAGGGAATAAGATGTAAAATTGAGGGATTTAAACTAAAAAAGCGGCGGGACACACCCCCACCGCTTTATTCAACACACTCTCTTCTTTCGAAGATAAAGGAACATAAGTATGCGAATACTTTGAATATTAACGATATTTTGTTACAAAATAGCGAAAATACCCGATATTTTTTTAAAGTCGAATACCACCATCAATTTCAACGACACGACCCGTAAAGAACTCATTTTCAATAATATATTGTGCAGTATGGGCTATTTCTTGTGCTTCGCCCAAACGACCCACTGGTTTCATTTTAACCAAGCGGTCTTTAGCTTCAGGCTTCATCGCATCCGTCATCTTCGTACGAATAACACCTGGTGCAATTGCGCCGACACGAATACCGTAACGACCAAGCTCTTTTGCCCATGTTGTGGTCATTGCCACGACACCTGCTTTTGCAGCTGAGTAATTAGTTTGGCCAATGTTACCAGCACGCGCCACACTCGACATGTTAATAATCACGCCACCTTGATCTGCCTCAATCATTTTTACAGCAGCCTCACGACCACATAGGAATACACCTGTTAGGTTGACATCCATCAGTGATTGGAATTGATCAAGCGACATCTTGTTAACCACTTCACCTTCTTTGACTTTAACAAACAAGCCATCACGTAAAATACCCGCATTGTTGATAAGCACAGATAGCGAGCCAAAGTCTTGTACAATTTTATCAAATACTTCTTCTACGTTGCTTTCAATACTGACATTTGCAACGTAAGTTCTAACGGTTACATCAAATTGGCTAAGCTCTTCAACTGCAGCATGCAATACTTCTTCTTGCATGTCTACAAGTGCAAGGTTTGCACCTAAGCTTGCCATTTTATGTGCCATAGCAAGACCTAAGCCTTGCGCGCCCCCAGTAATAACAACCGTTTTATTTTCTACATTCATAATTAAATTTTAAACCTTTACGTTTTAAGACTTTTCAGAGAAAAGTTTAAATATCGCACTAAAATCTTCTGACCCTTTGCCTTGATTTTGCATCAGGTTATACAGATTTTTAGCCAGTGCGCCCATTGGGGTGGCTGAATTTGTCTGCTGAGCGGCCTGCATTGCAAGTCCTAAGTCTTTTGCCATCAAATCCACCATGAAACCCGGTTTGTACTCATTTGAAGAAGGCACATTGTCCAGTACATTCGGGCATGGGTTATACACTTCAAGTGTCCAATTACGCCCAGAGCTATTAAGCATAATTTCGCTCAATACTTTGGGATCTAAGCCGTGATCTACACCCATTTGGAGTGCTTCGCTGGTCCCTGCCATTAAAATTGACAGCAGCATATTATTACAAATTTTTGCGACCTGCCCGGCACCTATGTCCCCAGCGTGATAGATATTTTTACCCATATCCTTCAACACTGTGTGCGCTTTGGCAAATTCTTCGTCGCGTCCACCAACAATGAAAGTCAACGTCCCAGCAGCGGCTCCTGCCACACCCCCAGACACTGGTGCATCAACAAAAGACACGCCCGCATTTGCCAGTGTTTTACCAACAAACTGAGCAGACTCTGCATCTATTGTCGAACAGTCAATAACCAGTGCCGACTTACTAAGGTAGTTGATTAATCCATCTTCGCCAGTATAAATTGAGCGAACATGTTTGCCCGCAGGCAGCATGCTGATCACAAAGTCTGCACCTGCGCAAGTATCAGATACTTTATTAGCAGCGCTTGCGCCTTGCTCAACTAATTGATTTACCACTTCTTCATTTAAATCAAATACAGTGACATCGTGACCTGCTTTGACTAAGTTTGCAGCCATTGGGCCACCCATATTGCCTAGGCCAATAAATCCAACTTTTGCCATTTTTATTTCCTTACATACTTGCTAATGGGTGGTTTTCATCATCCCACTTTGGTACAAAAAAGCCGTCAACCACCTTGCTATCAACCTCAGCAATTGATTTAAAGCGCCAATTTGGCTTGCCGTCTTTATCAATTAACAGTGCACGCACACCTTCTTGGAATTCACCGACCTCACCACAGTGAACGGACATACCAAGCTCTTGTGAAAAACAGACTTTTAACGATTGACCAGCAAGACGTTTAAGTTGCTCACTGACCAGCACAGCACTTAAAGGTGAACCATGTTTTAAACCCGCTTGCGCTTTACTTAGCCATTTATTATCACTGCTATCCATTGACAATATATGATCAACCTGTGCTGCTAAATCAGTATGTTCAACTAACTTCTTGATGTCTTTTTCCAGTGGCTTTATTGCACTGTTTGGCAATGAATGTGCGCCCTCTTCTATCGATAATAGAAGCTGCGTTAACTTATCATGATTAAGTACATTGGTTTTGCCCCAGTTCACTTCACTTAAATTATGGAGCAAAATATCAAAGTGATCCGCATTAATAAAATGATCTGCTAGGCCGACAAATTTTGCATCATTGGCATTCACAGAAGCACCTGTTAGGCCTAAAAACAACCCAACACCTTCTGGCATTTTATTTAGGAAATAAGAGCCACCCACATCAGGGTATAAACCTATGGTAATTTCAGGCATCGCAATACGAGATGTCTCTGTAACCACACGGTGACTAGCGCCTGCCATTAGACCAAGGCCGCCCCCCATAATGATACCGTTGCCCCACAATAGGATAGGCTTGTCATAATTATGGATTTGATAATCTAGACGGTACTCTTCGCTAAAGAAGGTCTCCAAGTAATTATTGTCATCGTCAGCAGCCATTGCTTTGTACAGGCTAACAACGTCCCCCCCTGCACAAAACGCCTTCTCACCAGCACCTTTAAGCACCACCATGGCGATACTGTCATCTGCCGACCATTCACTTAGCTGCGGTGCAAGTAAACGTATCATATCTAAGTTAAGCGCATTCAACGCTTTTGGCGCATTTAAGGTCGCAACTGCGACCTTCATGTCGTTATTACAGTGCGCCAATTGGAACACGACTGGCGCGTCTTCTTGGTTTAGTAACTGTAATTCAACCATTAGCCATTCACCCAATTTGCTTTGCGTTTCTCTAAGAATGCGTTTACGCCTTCTTTTTGATCTTGTGTATCAAATAATGTCACGAACAATTCGCGCTCAAGCGGCAGTGCACTGTCAATCGTGCCTGTACGACCTTTTTGAATGAGTGACTTACATGCTGTAACCGCAACAGGGCTTTGATCTTCTACTTTTGCAGCAAGTGCCAGCGCAGCTTCTAGAGCTTGACCCTGCTCTACCACTTCTTCAACTAAGCCAATCTTCTCTGCTTTATCAGCTTTAAGGCGCTCACCGCATAAAATCATACGCTTCGCCCACCCTTCACCAACCAGCCAAGATAAGTTTTGTGTGCCACCAGCACAAGGAAGCAGACCAACCTTTGCTTCAGGTAGTGCCATTTGAGCTTGTGCTTCAGCAATACGAATATCACATGCCAACGCCACCTCTAAACCGCCGCCCATAGCAAAGCCATTGATGGCCGCAATTGATACACCACGGAAGTTACTAAGCGTTTCGAATGCTTCACCAAAGACGCGCGACATATCAGCAGCAACACCTTTGTCACCATCCGCGAATACATTTAAATCAGCACCCGCTGAGAAGAACTTCTCTCCTTCGCCGGTAATAACCAACGAGTAAATCTCTTTATCCGCGTTTAATTCGTTTACCAGCTCTTTTAAGCCAACCAGCGTGTCACGTGTCCACGTGTTTGCAGGTGGATTAGACATAGTAACAATTGCAATGTGACCACGTTTTTCAAGTTTTAATTGTGCAGACATTTATTTGCTCCTTATAAAACGCTTGCAGCGCCTTCGGCTAAAATTCGACGGGCAATGATCACACGCATGATCTCGTTTGTGCCCTCTAAGATTTGGTGAACGCGCACATCACGTAAATGGCGCTCAAGTGGGTATTCTTTGATATAACCATAACCACCGTGGATCTGCAGTGCATCATCACACACCTTTGTACCTACATCAGTCGCAAAGCGTTTAGCCATCGCACAGTAAGTGGTTTTTTCTGGGTCATTGCTATCTAGTTTAAACGCAGCCAAGCGAACCATTTGGCGTGCTGCAACCAGCTCAGTGTTCATATCAGCAATTTTAAATTGCAGTGCTTGGAATGCAGCCAGAGGTTTACCAAACTGCTGACGCTCCTGCATATACTCTTTTGCTGTATTCAGTGCTTGCTGCGCAGTACCAATAGAGCACGTCGCAATATTGATACGACCACCATCTAGGCCCTGCATCGCAAACTTAAAGCCTTCGCCTTCTTTACCCATCAGGTTGGCTGCTGGAATTCTGACATCTTCAAAGGTAATTAAGCGTGTTGGCTGCGCATTCCAGCCCATTTTCTCTTCTGCTTTACCATAAATAACGCCAGCCGCATCCGCTGGGACAACAAATGCTGAGATACCTTTAGGGCCTTCTTCGCCAGTACGTGCCATGACAACTAACACATCTGTTTCACCTGCACCAGAGATAAACATTTTTGAGCCATTTAAGACATACTCATCACCTTCAAGCACCGCTTTGGTTTTAAGTGACGCCGCGTCAGAACCTGAACCAGGTTCAGTTAAGCAGTAAGACGCTAATAATTCACCCATCACCAGTTGGTCCATATATTGGCTCTTTATCGCATCGGTACCAAAACTGGCGATCATCCAAGTTGCCATGTTATGGATAGTCAACATCGCTGTCGTCGCGGTACAGCCCATAGATAGCTGCTCAAAGATAATGCTTGAATCTAAGCGAGATAGACCTAGGCCACCCGCTTCTTCTGGTGTGTATAAGCCGCAAAAACCCAACTCACCCGCTTGTTTAATTACATCTTTAGGGAAAATATGCTCCTGATCCCAGCGCGCAGCATTTGGCGCAAGTTCAGTCATAGCGAATTGGTAAGCGGTTTCGGCGAATGCCTGTTGATCTTCATTCAGATTAAAGTCCATAAAAGACCTCTCTTGTTGTCGTATCAAGCGATTTTCATCACTTGTTTTTATTCTTGTTGCACCTGATCTGCGTCAGGCGGTACTACTAAAAGCCCAGCATAGGTACTGGGCTTTGGAAATATATTGAATTAACGTAAGTTAATACTCATATTAGGGCCGGTTACCGCTTCATCAGCAAACCAGCGAGATGTGATAGTCTTCGTCTCTGTGTAGAAACGAACACCTTGTTTACCATACGTGTGCACATCACCGTAGAAAGAGTTTTTCCAACCCGTGAATGAGAAGAAAGGAAGTGGCACAGGAATAGGAATATTAATGCCAACCTGACCTACTTGAATTTCTTGTTGGAATTTACGAGCAGCAGCGCCGCTTGCTGTGAATAACGAAACGCCGTTACCATACGGGCTGTTATTAACCAGTGTAATTGCTTCTTCAAGCGTATCAACAAACACACAATTTAATACTGGACCAAAGATCTCTTCTTTATAAATGTCCATGTCTGTTGTCACATTGGTAAATAGTGTTGGGCCTACCCAGTTACCGTTTTCATAACCTTCCACGGTAAAGTTAGAGCCATCAAGTAAACAAGTTGCACCTTGCTCTTTGCCCGATTCAATCAAAGACAGAATGCGCGCTTTTGCCGCCGCTGACGTTTGTGGGCCATACGCAGCTTCAGGGTCATTCCAAACACCTGGGCGTACTTTTTCAAGGCCTGCTTTTAAGTCATCAACCCACTCTTGTGATTTACCGACAAATACAGCAACTGAAATACCCATACAACGCTGGCCAGCAGCACCCACTGATGCACCAACAAGGTTATTAATTGTTTGCTCTTTACTCGCATCAGGCATGATTACCATGTGGTTCTTCGCACCTACACAAGCTTGGACGCGTTTAAGGTTTTCCGTGCCTTTACTATAAATGTATTGACCAACACCACACGAACCAACAAATGAGACCGCACGGATCTCTGGAGCTTCTAAAATCTGGTCAACTTGATCTTTGCCACCGTGCACAACCTGTAACACCCCTTTTGGCGCACCGGCTTCTTCGAATAGTTCTACTAGGCGCATTGGTGTTAGTGGGTCTTGCTCTGATGGTTTTAGTACAAATGTGTTTCCGCATACAATCGCCATTGGGAACATCCAAAGTGGGATCATTGCAGGGAAATTAAATGGCGTGATACCCGCACACACGCCAAGCGGTTGAATGTATGAGTATGTATCAATATTACGTGCTACGTTTTCAACAGTTTCACCCATCATCATAGCTGGCGCATTAGCTGCTTGCTCAACCACTTCGATACCGCGCCAAACATCACCTTTCGCATCTTCAAATGTTTTGCCAAGCTCGTGACAAATGATGGTTGCGATTTCTTCTTGGTGCTCTTTTAATAATGCAGCGTAGCGCATCATGATACGTGCACGCTCAGGTACAGGGACATTCTTCCAAGTTTTGAACGCCTCTTGTGCTGAATTAATAGCTGCTTGTACTTCTTGTGACGTAGCGCAAGGTACCTGTGCAAGGACTTCTTGATTTGCTGGATTAACAACGTCTAACCATTTGTCAGACTGCGACTGTGTGAATTCACCGTTGATGTATAGTGGTACCTGGTGCATTTTGCACTCCTCCCCAAAAAAACTGAAAGTAGCGCCGCGTTAGAAATTAGTATAAGTGCGGCGCTTTGACGATTTTAAACTTCTACTGCTAGTGCAACCGCCTCACCACCACCGATACAGAGTGATGCGATGCCTTTTGATAGGCCACGATTGCGAAGTGCATGGATAAGTGTCACCAAAATACGCGCACCACTTGCGCCAATTGGGTGACCCAGTGCACATGCACCGCCATTGACATTAACTTTTGCACTATCAAGTTGCATTTCATTGATAGCAAGCATAGTTACCATGGCAAATGCTTCATTGATTTCCCAAAGGTCTACGTCTTCTTTTGACCAACCCGCTTTATCAAGCAATGAGTTCATCGCACCCACTGGCGCAATTGTAAACTCAGCTGGCGCTTGAGAATGTGTAGCGTGTGCCACAATTTTACATAGCGGTGTTAAGCCATGTGCCTTTGCTTCAGACTCACTCATCAAAATAAGCGCTGCTGCACCATCTGAAATAGATGACGAGTTTGCCGCTGTGATGGTGCCGTCTTTTTTGAACGCTGGGCGCAGTGAAGGAATTTTATCTGGACGTGCGTTACCTGGTTGCTCGTCTGTTGTTACTTCAATGTCACCTTTGCGAGTAGAAATAACATGCGGGATCACTTCATTGTCGAAGTTGCCGCTTTCAATTGCTGCGTTTGCTTTACTTAGTGAATTAAGAGCAAACTCATCCATATTTTCGCGAGTAATGCCATATTGATCAGCAGTATCTTGAGCAAAACAGCCCATTGCTTTTTTATCATATGCATCTTCAAGGCCATCAGCCATCATGTGGTCAATCACTTGGTTGTGACCCATACGCATACCACCACGCGCATTTGGCATGAAATATGGTGCATTGGTCATGCTTTCCATGCCACCTGCAATCGCAGTTTTGATACTACCTGATTTAATTAAATCATGAGCGAACATGGCTGCTTTAAGACCTGAGCCACATACTTTATTAATGGTTGTTGCACCCGTTGAGCGTGCAAGACCTGCATGCAAAACAGCTTGGCGCGCTGGCGCTTGGCCAAGACCTGCTGGCAATACACATCCCATAATGACTTCATCGATGCTGGCATCCGATAAACCAGTATCATTCATGACAGCTTTAATTGCAGTTGCACCTAAATCTGTTGCAGCTGCTCCAGATAGGCTTCCCATAAAACCACCCATAGGGGTACGTTTTGCTGCTACGATGACTACGGCTTCGTTACTCATTTAAAACTCCTGTTAACAAGCAAATTGCTTGCTTTTAGTAATCTCTTACGTCGAGCATACCTAAAATTTACGTTTACGCCAACGTAAATCTAAAAACAAGCGCTTTGCGATTTTCAAAAATGTAAAGTTTACTTGCACAGCTGTCTTGCCAAGTTGGCATTTTACTGCGCATTCCCTTGCTATATCCCATGTTTAAGAGCAAATTAACAAAGCATATAGTGCCTTATGCGAGCTAAAAGTAGTTCAAGATCCAGATTTTGCATATGCGACTAAAGCATGATGCAAAAACGACACTTTACCTTTACGTAAACTTCACTTATATTGGTCTAATCAGTTTCGAAGTAAGTGTGTAAATAATGCAAGACACCAATAAAGAACCAACCTACTCAATAAGCGAACTCGCTAAGGAATTTGACATTACCACACGAAGTATTCGTTTTTATGAAGATCAAGGATTACTTTCGCCAGAACGTAATGGTCAGACCCGTATTTATTCAAAACGAGACAAAGTACGTCTTAAACTTATTCTGCGCGGAAAGCGACTTGGTTTTACGCTTGCCGAAACTGGCAGATTGTTTGAGCTTTATGATGCAGACAAATCCAGCGAAAAACAGCTCCATACTATGCTGCAATTAATAGAAGAAAAAAAAGCAGATTTAAGTCAGCAAATGGATGACATAAAAGTCGTACTTATGGAACTCGTGACAGCAGAAAGACGCTGTCTCGATACATTAAAAGAATTACAAGACTAATCAGTACACAGTATTTGTTCGCTGAGGCGTATACCTAAAGCAGCTTCAGCCACCCGCTAGGGTATAACACAAATTCTCACACAGGATGACAACAAGATGAGCACAGTATCACTCTATAAAGAACTCAATTTTGGACTTGGTGAAACCGCAGATATGATCCGTGATCATGTCAATAACTTTGCCACCAGCGAAATCGCACCATTGGCAGAAAAGACCGACCAAGAAAATAACTTTCCAAATGAGCTATGGCCAAAGTTTGGCGAAATGGGCTTACTCGGCATCACTGTGCCAGAGGAATTTGGCGGTGCGAATATGGGCTATTTAGAGCACGTAATCGCGATGGAAGAAATTAGCCGTGCAAGCGCATCTATTGGTTTAAGCTACGGTGCACACTCTAATCTGTGTGTAAACCAAATCAACCGCAACGGTAACCAAGCACAAAAAGAAAAATATTTACCTAAGCTAATCAGCGGCGAGCACATCGGCGCATTGGCAATGAGTGAGCCTAACTCAGGTTCTGATGTGGTTTCAATGAAACTCAAAGCCGAGAAAAAAGGCGATAAATACATACTGAACGGCAACAAAATGTGGATCACCAATGGTCCTGATGCTGATGTATTTGTTATATACGCCAAAACTGAATTAGATGCAGGCCCTCGCGGTATTACCGCTTTTATCGTTGAGCGTAACTCTCCTGGTTTTTCTACTGCGCAAAAACTCGATAAGTTAGGTATGCGCGGGTCAAACACCTGTGAGCTTGTATTTGAAGACTGTGAAGTGCCTGAAGAAAATATTCTAGGTACGTTGAATGAGGGTGTGAAAGTCCTCATGAGCGGACTTGATTATGAGCGCGTTGTATTAGCAGGTGGTCCACTGGGTATCATGCAAGCATGTATGGATGTGGTTGTGCCATATATTCATGAGCGTCAACAGTTCAATCAATCGATTGGCGAATTCCAATTGGTACAAGGCAAAATCGCAGATATGTATACGCAAATGAATGCGGCGCGTTCATACGTATATACCGTAGCAAAAGCGTGTGACCGTGGTGAAACCACTCGTAAAGACGCTGCTGGCGCAATTTTATATGCCGCTGAACTTGCTACCAAACTTGCTCTAGATGCGATTCAGCTACTTGGCGGTAATGGTTACATCAATGAATACTCAACAGGTCGACTTTTACGTGATGCCAAGCTTTATGAAATTGGCGCAGGTACGTCTGAGATACGTCGTATGCTGATTGGTCGTGAGTTATTCAATGAAAGCCGTTAAGGAGAAGTGGCATGACGGTATTAAATACTTCAGTTAATACGCATGACCAGCAATTTAAAGACAACCATGACGCAATGGCGTCATTGGTTGCAGATTTAAATGATAAGGTCGCAAATTTAAGTCAAGGTGGCGGCGAAGCCCTGATAGCCCGCCATCAAAGTCGCGGAAAACTATTTGTACGCGACAGAATTGATACCCTACTTGACGAAGGCTCTCCCTTTTTAGAAATTTCTCAATTTGCCGCGTTTGGCGTATACGAACAAGACATCCCATGTGCTGGTGTGGTCGCTGGGATCGGACGCGTCAAGGGCGTCGAATGTATGATTGTTGGCAACGACGCCACTGTAAAAGGTGGCACATATTTCCCTTTGACGGTTAAAAAGCATTTAAGAGCGCAAGAAATCGCAGAGCGCTGCCACTTACCATGTATATATCTAGTCGACTCTGGTGGCGCTAACTTACCTGAGCAAGACGAAGTATTCCCAGATAAACTGCATTTTGGTCGCATCTTCTATAATCAGGCCCGTATGTCAGCCAAAGGCATTCCACAAATTGCCGTGGTCATGGGTTTATGCACAGCAGGTGGTGCCTATGTACCCGCCATGGCTGATGAAAGCATCATAGTTAAAGAGCAAGGCACGATTTTCTTAGCAGGCCCGCCTTTGGTAAAAGCGGCTACTGGTGAGGAGGTCAGTGCAGAGGATTTAGGGGGCGCGGATGTCCACTGTAAAGTGTCTGGTGTGGCCGATCACTATGCAGAAAATGACGAACACGCCCTATCAATAGCCCGCCAATGCATTGAACGACTAAACCACCAACGCCCTACCCAACCTATTTTGAAAGACATCAAGCCACCAAGATATGATATTAGAGAGATCTACGGCATTGTCGGTACCGATCTTAAAAAACCATTTGATGTCAGAGAAGTGATTGCGCGCATCGTGGATGATTCGCAGTTTGATGAGTTTAAGCGCTACTTTGGCGAAACACTTGTCACCGGCTTTGCCGAAATATTTGGTCGCCCTGTGGGGATCGTCGCAAATAATGGGATTTTATTTTCAGAGTCGGCGCAAAAAGGCGCGCACTTTATCCAGCTGTGTGCCCAACGTGATATTCCTCTGTTGTTTTTACAAAATATCACCGGATTTATGGTTGGCCAAAAATACGAAGCCGAAGGCATCGCCAAACATGGTGCCAAAATGGTAACCGCGGTGTCTTGTGCAGACGTACCTAAGTTTACGGTACTTATTGGTGGCTCATACGGCGCTGGTAACTACGGTATGTGTGGTCGTGCGTACGAGCCCACCATGATGTGGATGTGGCCAAATGCGCGAATATCCGTCATGGGCGGTGAACAGGCGGCAGGCGTACTCACACAAGTCCGCCAAGATGGCTTAGCGCGCAAAGGCCTGAGCATGAGTGACGACGAAGTAGCTGAGTTCAAAAAGCCGATTGTCGAGCAGTATGAAAAGCAAGGTCACCCTTACTACGCCAGTGCAAGACTGTGGGATGATGGCATCATCGACCCGGCAGACACACGCAACGTATTAGGTCTGGCACTAGAAGCTGCGGCGAACGCGCCGAGTCAAGAATCTAAGTTTGGTATTTTCAGAATGTAAGGGGGCGTACATGTCTGTCACTTTAAATATTACAAAGAGCAAAGTGGCGATTTTAGAATTAAGTCGCCCTGAAAAACACAATGCATTTAATGCTGAAATTATCGCAGAGCTAATCAAAACCATTGATTATGCCAATGAACTAGACATTCGCGCATTGGTTTTAAAAACCCAAGGCAAACACTTTTCAGCCGGCGCTGACTTAGCTTGGATGAAGTCAATGGCGGATAACAATTATGAAGAAAACGTCGCTGACTCTTTAGAGCTGGCAAAACTGATGCAAGTGCTGGCTTCCTCTCCTCACCCAACTCTATGTTTGGTGCAAGGTGCCGCTTTTGGTGGCGCTCTTGGTCTTATCGCTTGTTGCGATATTGCGGTTGCCTCGCCCAATGCAAAATTTTGCTTAAGCGAAGTCAAACTCGGCCTTATCCCTGCGGTTATCAGTCCATACGTGATTAAAGCGATTGGCGAAAGGCAAGCAAGACGTTACTTTTTAACAGCTGAAGTCTTCCAGGCTGAAAAAGCTCTTGAACTAGGGCTTATTCACCAGATCAGTGACAATTTAGAACAAAGTGAAGAATACTTCATTGAGCAGCTGTTAAATAACGGCCCAACTGCCGTCAAAAGTGCAAAGTCGCTGATTGATGAGGTCGCTGGAAAAGCCATCGATGAGCAACTGATCACACACACCGCAAAACGCATCGCTGAAATTCGAGTGAGTGAAGAAGGACAAGAAGGCTTGAGTGCCTTTTTTGATAAACGCGCGCCTAATTGGCAACCGACGGCAAGCGAATAAGGAGAATAGCATGTTAAAAAAAATCTTAATCGCTAACCGAGGTGAAATCGCCTGTCGAGTCATGCGCACCGCAAAACGCTTAGGCATGAGTACAGTCGCGGTTTATTCAGAAGCAGATGCCGATGCACTGCATGTTAAACAAGCAGATGAAGCCTATTTCATTGGACCTGCCCCCAGCAAAGACTCATACCTTGTCAGTGAACGTATTTTAGAAGTTGCCAAGCAAAGTGGCGCTGATTGCATTCACCCAGGCTACGGCTTTTTGTCAGAAAATGACGCTTTTGCTAATGCTTGTGAAGAAAACAATATTGTTTTCATTGGTCCACTTGCCAGCTCAATCGAATCCATGGGGTCAAAAACCCGCGCAAAAGAAATAATGGCACAAGCCAATGTCCCATTGGTACCAGGCTACTATGGCCAGCAGCAAGACACCGAGTTTTTAACCTCAGAAGCTGAAAAGGTTGGCTACCCAGTCCTTATCAAAGCCGCTTTTGGCGGCGGTGGTAAAGGTATGCGTGTTGTCAGAAGTGCTGATGAGTTTTTGAGTGCATTAGAAGGCGCTAAGCGCGAAGCTTTGGCAAGCTTTGGTAACGACCTAGTGTTACTAGAGCGTTTTGTCGATAAACCGCGCCACGTAGAAGTACAGGTGTTTGCTGATAACCATGGCAATTGCGTTTACTTGGGCGATAGAGATTGCTCACTGCAACGACGTCATCAAAAAGTCATTGAAGAAGCGCCTGCACCCGACTTAAGTGATGCGCTACGCAAAGAGATGGGTGAAGCGGCTGTTCGCTGTGCACAAGCCATTAACTACCGCGGTGCTGGTACGGTTGAGTTTTTACTGTGCGGTGAAGAGTTCTTCTTTATGGAAATGAATACGCGCCTGCAAGTAGAGCACCCGGTGACTGAAATGGTGACTGGACAAGACCTTGTAGAATGGCAAATTCGTGTGGCAAATAATGAGCACCTACCACTTTCGCAAGCGCACATCACATTGCAAGGCCACAGCTTCGAAGCGCGTATTTATGCTGAAGACCCTGAAGAAAACTTCATGCCCTACTCGGGTAATTTAGCGCATCTGAGCTTCCCTAAAACACAGCGCGGTGTGCGAATAGACACTGGCGTACAACAAGGTGATGAAATTAGTCCGTTCTATGACCCAATGATCGCCAAATTAATTGTACACGGTCACGACAGACGCACGGCTTTGCTCAAGCTCAGATCTGCGCTGAATGAAGTGCATCTTGCGGGGGTTAAAAGTAACATTGCATTTTTACATCATTTAGCTGAACACCCAACCTTTATGGCTGGCGCGCCTGATACGCACTTTATTGATACGCAAACAGACGAGCTGACTGCATCTAAAGCCCCCAGTGATACTTTAGTGTGCTTAGCAAGCATTGCGTATCTTGCTCACAAACAAGCACCAAAACTTAACACTCCGTGGCAGCAAGTGGGCTTTAGGCTCAATCAAGCTCGCAAACTCACCGTACCATTTACCGAGCACTTTGTCGTTGCACAAGCACAAGGTCTTCATTGGCAAGTTCACTACCAAGACTTTGAACACCGCGTAGAAGCCAAGCTTGAAGGTCACCAACTGATTGCGAATGTTGATGGCAAACGCATGATTGCCGATGTACTCATTGACGAGTCAACCATCACCGTAATGTACGGCCCTTATCAGCACACCTTCGAGCTCAAAACTAAGCACTACGTGAGCGAGCAAGAACATCAAGAGGCCCCTTTGGCTGCGCCGCTCAATGGCACGGTCGTGAAACACTTACAAACAGTGGGAGCAACAGTCAGTAAAGGAGATCCTATTGTCGTCATTGAAGCGATGAAGATGGAATATACCCTCAACGCACCATTTGATGGCACACTGACAAGCTATTGCTTTGATGAAGGTGAACTCGTTAGCCACGGTGCGATGCTGGCTATCGTTGAGGAACAAGCGAATGGCTAACTACCCTACTCAAGTTAAAATTGTCGAAGTGGGTGCTCGCGATGGCTTGCAAAACGAGGCCTCGGTCAGTACCCAAAGCAAAATAGCGCTTTTAAATGCTCTGGCAGATGCGGGGCTTAAGCACCTCGAAGCAGGCGCTTTTGTCTCCCCTAAATGGGTGCCGCAAATGGCTGATTCGGCGCAAGTGATACAAGGCATTATACGCAAAGAAGATGTGGAGATAAGTGCGCTTACACCGAATCTAAAAGGGGCTGAATTAGCCCTTGAAAACCAAGTTGATGAATTTGCTATCTTCACAGCAGCGAGTGAAGCGTTTACGCAAAAAAACATCAATTGTAGCATCGAAGAAAGCATTGAACGCTTTCGACCTGTGGTTGAACTTGCACAAAAAAACAACATTAAAGTAAGAGGTTATGTCAGTTGTATTGCAGGCTGCCCCTACCAGGGAAAAGTGGAACCCGAGCAGGTTCTCGCAGTATGTAAACAATTGTTGGCACTTGGTTGTTATGAGATAAGCCTCGGCGATACCATAGGCGTCGGCACCGCAAATCAAATAGAATCGCTACTAAGCTTGCTACTCAAACATATCCCAGCACAAAGGCTTGCAGTACATTTCCATGATACTTATGGGCAAGCCCTTGCAAACATCCATAAAGCGCTTGAAATGGGTATTGCAACAATCGACAGTGCGGTTGCAGGTCTCGGCGGCTGCCCTTATGCCAAAGGAGCGTCAGGAAATGTTGCCACTGAGGATGTTATTTACTTGCTGCAAGGACTTGGCATTAGTACCGAAATTGATTTAGAAAGGCTAGCAAAAGCAGGTTGGCAAATTTGCGATGCGCTCAACAAAGCACCTGTAAGTAAGGTTTCTTTGGCATTAAAAAATACGTGCCAGTCTTAACAACAAGACAATATTGACAACGAGGAGTGGGCTTATGGCCGGTTTCGATAAAGTAGTTTCAAGCTACGAAGAAGCAATGGAGGGTCTCAAAGATGGAGATACCGTTATTGCCGGTGGTTTTGGACTGTGTGGTATTCCAGAAGGCTTGATCGCTGAAATTAAGCGTAAGCAAACAAAAGAGCTGACTGTGGTGTCTAATAACTGCGGTGTTGATGATTTTGGTCTTGGTATTTTATTACATGACCGTCAAATCAAAAAAATCATCGCATCCTATGTTGGCGAAAACGCCCTATTCGAGCAGCAGTTACTTGACGGCATTATTGACGTAGAGCTCACCCCACAAGGCACCCTTGCAGAAAAAATGCGCGCTGGCGGTGCGGGCATTCCAGGTTTTTATACAGCAACTGGATATGGTACACCTGTTGCTGAAGGTAAAGAGGTTAAAGAATTTAACGGTCGCCCGTATATTCTTGAGGAATCTATCACCGGTGAATTTGCCATTGTTAAAGCTTGGAAAGCGGACCGCTATGGTAACTTAATGTTCCGTCATACCGCGATGAACTTCAACCCGATGGCTGCAACAGCAGGTAAAATCACGGTTGTTGAGGTAGAAGAAATTGTTGAGCCTGGTGAATTAGAGCCAAGCGAGATACATACCCCAGGTATTTATGTTAACCGCGTTATCAAGGGTAACTTTGAAAAACGCATCGAACGTGTCACCACGCGCAAGTAAGGAGATCACCATGGCTTTAAATCGTGAACAAATTGCAATGCGCGTTGCGCAAGAACTTCAAGATGGTTACTACGTGAATCTGGGCATTGGCATACCAACGCTTGTAGCAAACTACGTACCTGACAATATGGAAGTGATGCTACAGTCTGAAAATGGCTTACTGGGCATGGGTCCGTACCCAGATGCTGACCAAGTTGACGCAGATATGATCAATGCGGGTAAAGAAACCGTGACAGCAGCCACAGGAGCAGCTATTTTTAATAGCGCTGAAAGCTTTGCCATGATACGTGGTGGTCATGTAGACTTAACGGTATTAGGTGCATTTGAAGTGGATCAGAGCGGCAATATTGCCTCTTGGATGATCCCGAAAAAGTTAATCAAAGGCATGGGTGGCGCGATGGACCTTGTCGCGGGCGCACAAAATATTGTTGTGACCATGACCCATGCTAGTAAACACGGCGATTCTAAATTACTTGAGTCATGTACACTGCCACTGACTGGGGTAAATTGTGTGAAAAAGATTGTCACCGATCTCGCTGTGTTAGAAGTAAAAGACGGCGCATTTCATTTGCTTGAGCGCGCGCCAGGTGTTAGTGTTGATGAAATTATCAGCAAGACTGCAGGTAAATTAATCGTCGAAGGCGATATCCCTGAAATGCAGTTTGCATAAAACGTATATTACGTGGTCAACATAGAAGATTAAAAACTAACACAATTGTACCGACCTCATTCCCAGTGCCAAAGGCGCTGAGTTACCCAAAACCCCTCGCAAGAGGGGTTTTTTTTATCCTCTTGGTTTAGTTTACTTACCCTCTTTGCAAGACAAAGCTATTTAGAGGCTTTTTCACGCGACAACACCTTGTAACACATTAACGCCATACTCGCCCTTGGGAATATCAATATGGTCTCCATATTGATAATGAGGTAATGAACATTTTTCGTTCAAAAAGCGTAACAATCAGTAAGTAAATTCAATTCTAATGAGGTGACTATGACACGCGTTGTACTTTTTTTAGCGACAAACTTAGCCATCATGGTTGTGTTGTCCATTATTTTAACCATTCTTGGGGTACCGTCTAGAAGTTATCAAGGCATGCTTACCATATCAGCATTTTTTGGTTTTGGTGGCGCGTTTATTTCACTGTATATCTCTAAGTGGATGGCTAAGAAATCAACCGGAGCCTATGTGATTGACCAACCTCGTAATGAGACTGAGCACTGGTTAGTCAGTACTGTGGCATCACAGGCGCAAAAAGCAGGTATCAATATGCCAGAAGTTGCTATTTACGACAGCCCAGAGATCAACGCCTTTGCTACAGGCCCCAGCAAAAATGACTCACTCGTTGCTGTCAGTAGTGGTTTGCTTGCAGGCATGAGCCAAAGTGAAGCAGAAGCTGTGCTTGCCCATGAGGTATCACATGTTGCCAACGGCGATATGGTGACACTGACCTTGATCCAAGGTGTAGTCAATACCTTCGTCATTTTTATTTCAAAAGTCTTGGCCAATATTGTAGATGGCTTCTTAAATGGCGATGAAGAAAACGAAGGCTTTAGTTGGACCTATATGCTCTTTGACTTAGTCTTCCAAATTTTATTTGGCTTCTTAGCTTCCATGATTGTTGCTTACTTTAGCCGAAAAAGGGAATATGCGGCTGATAAAGGCGCTGCAGACTTAGTCGGAGCACATAAAATGAAAGCTGCACTAGAGCGTCTACGCAGCAATCAAGAGTCTAAACTCGAAGGCTCAATGATGGCGTTTGGGATCGCCCCCGGAAAAAGCGTGGTCGACTTATTTGCTTCTCACCCGCCTCTGGAGCAAAGAATTGCCGCACTATCTTAGCATTTTGATGTAAATTAATTGTTTGATTTATAACCATAGGCCCTAACGGGCCTTTTTAATGACGATTTACAAATAATTAAATTTAGAGTATTTGTTTGGGTATTTATATCATATTCAGTTATAAAAAATTATATCTATATGCGACAAACACATATAAACTATTTTTCTATGTAGCACCTTAAAAGCAGCACTTAAGTCTTCTCTTTTTCCCTAAAACAGTAAAAATTGCGTTTAAATCTTATACACCCCTTATAAAAAGTATCTTTTTGGTTAATTGTTAACCGACATTTAACTGTAATATTAACCTAAACCATACTTTTTGCGTGTATCTATACAAGGCCCATTTGTTTAAAATATGTAACCCATTTTATTGACATAATAGCAATATTCTAGATACTAAAGGTAAGAAGAAGTATGTTGATCAAAACTCGATTACTCATTTCATTTATGCTTATTGGTTTACTACCAGCAGGTATATTAGCGATGGTCTCTCTGTGGACAGCGTCTACAGCACTTGAACAACAGGCATATAATCAGCTTACTTCCATCAAGCAAATAAAGCATAAACAAATTGATGACTACCTCAGTGCGAGAAAAGGCGATTTGTCTGTAATTGCTAAAAAATGGCAGCTACTTGTTGAACAAAACCCGACACTCTCAAACTCTGAACTTGCCCATAATTACCACAGCTTGTTTGATACCTTTATCACAGAAAAAGGGTTTTATGATTTCTTCGTTATTGAACGAGATGGTTTAATAAGTTACACCGTCGCTAAAGAGTCTGACTACAAAACTAATTTGGTCACTGGTCCATTTAACAGCTCAGGACTCGCTACTTTATTCACCCAAGTCATTTCTTCAAAAAAATTCATCTTAGCGGATTATAGTGCTTACGCACCAAGTAATAATGAGCCCGCTGCGTTTATTGGTATCCCAGTTATTATAAACGGACAAGTTAACTCTGTCCTCGCTTTACAGTTATCGATTGATGCCATCAACGCCATCATGCAACAACGAGATGGCATGGGTGAAACAGGAGAGTCATATCTTGTTGGTAATGATTTCCGTATGCGTTCTGATTCATATCTAGATCCTATTAATCATACTGTCATTGCGAGCTTCGCAGGTTCCGTTGAAGCCAACGGTGTTGATACGGTTGCGGTTAGAAGAGGTTTGCAGGGTGTGTCAGATACCGAAATCATCATCGATTACAATGGTAACCCTGTATTATCAGCTTATCTACCTTATACATTTGCTGGTTTAAAGTGGGTACTCCTAGCAGAGATTGATAAAGCAGAAGCTTTTGCGCCTGTGTATAAATTGTATTGGATTATCGCAGCCATTTTTGTGATTACCGTTTTATCGGTTGCAGTGGCTACAGTACTCATTGCACGTTCGGTACTCAAACCGCTCGGCGGTGAGCCGATTGAAATGCGCAAAATTAGTGAGCGCATTGCCGCAGGTGACCTCAGAGAACAATTTAGTCGTGATGAAAATGCGATTGGTGTTTATGGCGCGATGAGACAGATGAATACCTATTTGACCAGTGTCATTGGCACCATAGTTGAAACCACAGCACAACTGGCCTCCACAGCAACACAGACAAGTGCTGCCAGTGAACAAGCTAACGCCAGCTTACAAGAACAACACGCTAATATTGAGCAGGTGGCAGAAGCAATCCAGCAAACTTCTCATTCAATCGATGAAGTGGCAACCAATGCCCGTACGGTTGCTGACTTGAGTTTAGATGCAGAAAAAACATCATTGTCAGCAAACCAGACCCTAAGAGACACAGTGGTACAGATGGAAGCACTCAGTACCGCTGTTGAGAACTCAGAAACAGCGATTAAGGAAGTTGAATACAATACGCAAAATATCAGCCGTGTTATCGAAGTGATCCAAGCAGTGACTGAGCAGACTAACTTACTCGCACTCAATGCAGCCATTGAAGCTGCGCGTGCAGGAGAGCACGGTCGTGGATTCGCTGTTGTTGCGGATGAAGTCAGGCAACTTGCGCAAAAAACGCAAGCGTCTACAGCCGATATCGAAAATATGATTGCTAGCTTGCAGTCTACTTCACAGACCGCGGTATCTGAAATGCATGCATCTGCTGAAGCAACTAAACAGACGATCACGGCAGCTAATGACAGCGCTTCGCTTCTTGAGCAAAGTGTACATCAGATCAATCAAATTGCGCTCAGTGCACAAACTATAGCGCAAGCCGCTCAAGAACAATCTGCGACCACAGAAGAGATTTCTTATAATGTTGAATCGATTAGGCAAGCTGCTATTGATAACGCCGCTGGTGCAGATCAAGTGACTAGCGCAAGTTTAGAGCTGGATAAGCAATCTAAAACGTTAAAGCAAGTCACTTCAGCCTTTAAGCTGCCACAGCAGTTAAATTAACCCTTCTTGCTTAGCAAGCGCTTAATCGCGCTTGCTAAGCCCATAAGTAAACAGTGATGCCAAAACCAACATCGCGCTTGAGATCAATAAACACGCATCCAGGCCATAAAACTGATAAACAAGTCCAGAGAGTACGGTGCCTAATAACCTGCCCATTGCATTGGCCATATAGTAAAAGCCAACATCCATAGATACCCCGTCACTGTCCGCTATTTTGACAATCAAAAAGCTATGAAGTGATGAATTCACCGCAAACACCGCGCCAAATATCAACAGCCCAGCGATGATCACAACTTTAACTTGCCAGTCTACCCATAGGCCCAACGCCAGCAACGCAGGAATAAAAGACAGCAAAACAACCCACTTGAGCGCTTGTTGATAATGACCGCCCTGCTTGGCTGTGATCTTTGGCGCGTTCGCTTGAACAATGCCATACGCAATCACCCAAGATGCCATAAAGCCGCCAACCCACCAATGATCCCAACCAAATGTTGACGCCAAAAAGACGGGTAAAGCCACTACAAACCAAACATCTCGCGATGCAAACAAGAACAATCGTGCTGCGGCCAGCAAGTTCAACTGACGACTTTTAGAAAACAGTTCATTAAATTTCGGTTTATTCTTTTTCTTACCTAAATCTTGTTTCAATAACAATAAGCTAGATAGCCAAGTGATAGACAACATCGCCGCCATAAACCACAAGGCACCTTGAAAACCCAGTAAAGTCAGCAACAAACCACCAAGGAAAAAACCGACACCTTTTAACGCGTTTTTCGAACCTGTGAGCAGCGCTACCCACTTATATAAAGTGCTATCTTGATCCTTGGGGACAAGTAATTTTATAGCACTTTTAGCACTCATTTTATTGAGATCTTTAGCAATACCAGATAAAGCCTGTGCCACCATAACATACGCAATGGTCAGCAATTGCTCATCTAGTGCTAACATAGATACAGCCACAATTTGTAGAAACAGGCCAATATTCATGGTTTTATTTAAACCAAGACGGGCACCTAACCAGCCACCTAGTAAGTTCGTAACTACACCAAAAATCTCATAAAATAAAAACAAAGAGGCAATGGCCAGTGGGCTGTATCCTAATTGATGAAAGTACAGCACCACAAGCATACGCAGCGCACCATCTGTCAAGGTAAATGACCAATAGTTGCCTGTGATCACCAGATATTGCTTTATCTCTGGTGATAGCCTTGCAATGAGTGACTGCGTCATAGCGTTAACCCCAGCGTTTGTCGATAACTAGACGAACCAGATCAGCAGTTCTGTTTGCATAACCCCATTCGTTGTCGTACCAAACGTAAAGCTTTACTTGTGTACCATTTACCACCATGGTAGACGGCGCATCAATAATGGCGCTTCTTGGGTCCGTTTTATAATCTATCGATACCAGTGGACGAGTTTCATAGCCTAGTACACCAGCAAGTTCACCGCTTGCTGCGTGCTCCATCCAACCGTTAATCTCTTCAACACTTGTTTCACGACTGACTTCAAACACGCAATCCGTGATCGATGCATTGGTCAAAGGCACTCTCACAGCATGACCATTTAATTTACCTTTAAGCTCAGGGAAAATATGCGTGATTGCAGTCGCAGAACCTGTGGTGGTTGGAATAAGACTAGTGCCACATGAACGGGCACGGCGCAGGTCTTTATGTGGCGCATCGATGATGGTTTGTGTATTGGTAATATCATGAATCGTCGTCATTGATCCGTGTTTAATACCAATATTGTCCTGCAGTACTTTAACAACTGGCGCTAAGCAGTTCGTCGTGCAAGATGCCGCGGTGACGATTGGGTGCTGATCAACATCATAATCAGCATGGTTTACACCCATCACAACATTCAGTACACCCTCTTCTTTTACGGGTGCTGTGACGACCACCTGTTTAACGCCTTGTGCAAAAAAAGCAGCGAGTTTATCTTTGGTTTTAATCTTACCTGATGCTTCAATGACCAGATCGCACATTGACCAGTCATTCTCAGCAACAGACACTTGCTGTGTGACAGCAATACGCTGTTGCTCAATGATGATGTCACTTCCTTCACTTAACGCCTCGTATTGCCACTTACCATGCACAGAATCAAAGTTCATCAAGTGTGCCAAAGTGAGCGCATCGCCTGCTGGATCGTTAATCTTTACCACTTCGATACCCGGTGAGTTCCACAGTGCGCGCATGGTCAATCGGCCCATTCTACCAAAGCCATTGATCCCAACTTTAATTGTCATCGATTTTTTCTCCCATTATTGAGCTATTCACGCACGCCTATGTAACGATGGTCAATACACTCAGATCTTTAAAATTACACTACCCACTTTGAGCTAAGGCACAGTCAGAATCTACATTGCCAGTGCCAAGCAGACAAAATTATGTCTATTGATTGAGGTAATTACAATATACGGAAAATCATATATACACTTTCACATATATTCAAGCGAATAATTGTAATGATTTTGTATCATTTTTATTAATTTTATTTGAAACTTTTTCGCGATTTACTAACATGAAATTGAAAGTAAAAAGTAATGTTAAATAGAAAGGAGTTAATCACTATGAAGCTTAAAGTCACCAAGAAGCCATTGAAAAAATTGAGTTATGATAGTCTTCCACTCGATAAAAAACTGACTCCACTTGTAGGGGGGGCGGGTTTAAGCAATGGTCCAACCCAAGAATGTGAAACGTATTATCACTGCGATTCTGAGACACCATAATTAAGATAACCATGATGCAAACGTTGTTACATTGATGATGGCGTTTGCTTACCCCCTCCTAATTCTTACCTACTCCAAAGCGATTAATGTTAAACTGTGTTCAATCCCAGCTGTTTCGAGTATTTTAGATTGGATAAGAATACCTACATCCCAGAAGACTTTATCGAAGACGTAAAGCGCTACCTGCCTGAGCATTTAGATTTAGATGACTTCATTGATCACTGCCAAAAGCCTTTGAGGCTATCTATCCGGGTCAATACATTAAAAATGTCTGTAAACGAATTTGAACTCGAAGCGCAAAAACTCGGCTGGCAGATAACGCCGGTACCTTGGTGTCCGGAAGGCTTTTGGATCACTCGAAGTGAAGAAGAGCAAGCCAATCTCCCAATAGGTAATACAGCGTTACATTTAAGTGGCTGTATTTACGTGCAAGAAGCCAGCTCTATGCTTCCGCCTTTGGCATTAAGATCTGAAATAGAAAATATGCAGACAGATCATTACGCCGTACTCGATATGGCAGCCGCTCCGGGCTCTAAAACGTCACAGCTTTGCGCCTTAATGGAAAACCGAGGCTTACTTGTTGCCAATGAGTTTTCATCTTCACGTTTAAAAGTCCTCGCTGCTAATCTGAAACGTATGGGGATAGCCAACTGTGCATTATCACACTTTGACGGCAAGATATTTGGTGATTACATGTATGAATGTTTTGACCACATACAACTCGATGCCCCCTGCTCAGGTGAAGGTACAGTCAGAAAAGACGCGAGTGCACTTAAAAATTGGTCTATTCAATCTAATGTCGATATTAGTGATGTACAAAAAGATCTCATCAGAAGTGCTTTTTTAGCTTTAAAGCCTGGTGGCAGTTTAGTGTACTCAACATGTACCCTCACACCACTTGAAAATCAGCAAGTTTGTACATTTTTACTCGAAGAATTCGCAGATGCTATCGAAATCACCCCACTAGACAACCTATTTGAAAATGCCAGTCAGGCCACCACAAGCGAAGGGTACTTGCACGTTTGGCCTCAAATTTATGACAGTGAAGGGTTCTTCATTGCTAAATTTAAGAAACTCAGCTCTGTTGAGCACCACAACCAGCAACGCAAAAAAGGCGCCTTTCCATTCGAGCCCTTTGCAGCTAAAGCGCATCAGGCCTTTTCCAGCTATTTAAAAAAGCAGTTTAAGATTAAGCAGCTTCCTGGCACGCTCATGCAAAGAGATAAAGAGCTGTGGTTATTTCCAGAGAAGCTCGAAGAAGTGCAAAACAAAATCAAATATGCCCGCTTAGGTATCAAGGTCGGATCAATACATAAAAATGGCGTTCGCCTTGAACACGAGCTTGCCACTGCCTACGGACATTTGGCAGCAACCAATGTGCATGCACTCAGCGGCAAACAAGCGGCTGAGTACTTCCAAGGTAAGGATGTTCGTTTAGAAAATCCAACTAATCAAACAGGTGAAGTCATACTCACTTTATGCGGTGCCCCTGTAGGACTTGGAAAATGGCAAAAAAACAAGATTAAAAACAACCTACCTAGGGATCTTATCGCACAAGGTCAGTTAATAACTTGGGTATAACCTGATTAGAACTTTTTGACAACTTTAAGATTATTAATTTATATGGCTATAACATCATGTTTTTTATATGTTTTAAAAATGTCATTCTGTTTGTAACTTTTGTAATGCATTAACTACACTTAAAGAACTTTCTACTTCTCCCTTAACGTTTTAGAAGGTGTTTAAGTTAGCGCACGGCTCCATATGAGCCTTCCCCTACGCCCAGATGCACACATTACTGGGCGTTTTTTTATGCCAAAAATTCGAGCCTAAATACGCAACAATCTATTTTAACAACATGTTTAAACAACATTGCGGTACAGCCCCAATTTGGAGTTGCATAAAAACAGAGCAAACAATACAATTCATATATGTTTTATCATAAATCATATAAAAATGGGCATTGTTAAAATTTCCGAAGAACTTCATGAAGAGATCCGCCTTGCCAGCCAAGTTATGTCTCGCTCAATCAACTCACAAGCTGAATTCTGGCTAAAAATGGGCCGCCTAGCAGAGCAAAACCCCGACAAGCCATTCGCAGAGCTAATAAAAATAGAACTAGAACAAGTAAAAAAGAAGCAATATGAATCCTGTGATCATTAAGGACCAAGCCCAAATCATCAAGATGAGGCAGTCAGGGCAGTTATTAGCCCAGGTGTTTAAAGCGCTTGATGACTTTATCCGACCTGGGCTCACGACAATGGAAGTGAATGACTTTGTTGAAGCGTATATAACGCAACAGCTTGGCGCGATTGCATCAACAAAAGGGCAATATGGCTACCCTTATGCAATCAACACATCAATTAATGAAGTCGTTTGTCACGGCATGCCAAAGGCTAATCAAAAAATTAAGTCTACCGATATCATCAATGTCGATATCACCCTTAAATATGAAGGATACCTTGCCGACTCTAGTAAAATGTATGTCATGGCGGCAGCACAAGGACTTGCTAAAAAACTGGTGCAAACCACCTATGAAGCAATGTGGCAAGGAATTAAACAAGTCAAACCGGGCGCCACGCTGGGAGATATAGGCCATGCTATTCAGTCTTACACTGAGGAACGGGGTTATAGCATTGTCAGAGAGTTTTGCGGCCATGGTATTGGTAGCGAGATGCACGAAGGTCCAGATGTGCTTCACTTCGGCAAACCTCATGAAGGGTTATCGTTAAAACCCGGTATGACATTTACAATCGAGCCAATGGTCAATCAAGGCCAACCTAAAGTCAAAACGCTCAAAGATGGCTGGACTGTAGTGACTCGAGACCGAAAATTATCTGCGCAATGGGAACATACTATTTTGGTGACAGACACAGGATATGAAATTCTGACTTTAAGAGAAGAAGAGCAGCTACCAGTCAATTAAACTGGTAGTTAACTCAACTTACTGTTTGTTATGTGCCTTGCCTGCTTGTTTTTAGTACATAGTAAAAGTAGGCCGATACCAGAATTGCGGCAGGATTTATACCCAGAGCCCAAGGTTGATGATACTGAAAAAAGCTAAATTGCACGAGGCTGCCTAACATAGGCACAACATTCAGCCCAGTATCACTAGACACAAAAATATTTAAAAACGCCCCATTTGTGAATTGATACCCAATAAATGGAGACATAAACATAGGAATTTGAATAACCCAAAATATTAAGTTGTCTTTGACTACACTGACTGTCGAATTTTCTAACAGCCTCACGGCTGCCACAATGCCAAGTACATAAATCAGGATAAAAAATGCAAATAATACTGAGTTAATAACACCTGATATATTAGGTAACCCTGTAAGGATTTGTGTTATGCCCAAAAATGAGCCACCGATTGTCAGCACCGAAGTTACTCGCTTCACCCACGGATTTAACGCCACCACCTCACTATCTGAGGCACTTACATCATGTTGTTTATGACTATCATCCACGATATTCATGTCCTCCTCATCCGCTTGAGGTGCGATGTCGTCTGGTTTAACATCTAAACTTGGCTGCTGTTCAGTCATCGACTCTCTGCGCGCCAACTCCTCGACAATAGTTTGATAGTTATCGGGATAAGTAGTTTTATCAATATCTATATAAGCTTGGCGTAACTCTTCTAACGAATAATCAGCATAACGTCTCATTTTTATGACTCTAATTCCATCAAATCAACAACGCGCCACTCTGAGTAGCGACCTATTGTGCATTTTACAATAAATACTGTTCAATGACGAAAACAGATCGACTTCACATTGCAAAAAGATACTATCCATAATATTAGAGTCATTCAAAGCCACCCTGTATAAGTTTTGCTGCGAGGCGTCGAAAAGACCGTCTCAACTCTTACGTCAAAATTGGTTATGTTATATCATATTCAATATTACACTCACCTTTGTTATAGAGTCACACACTGCTTATTTAGGCACATCCAACACTGTGCCCTTGAATAAGGTTTGGGTGTGCAAGGATAAAATTGATGCCAATTCCAGTTACTATTTTGCATGGCTTTTTAGGTTCAGGAAAAACAACGCTTCTGCGTAGTTTGCTATCTCAGTCAGCCAATCATGGTTCAATCCCAGGTGTTGTCGTTAACGACATGAGTGAACTTGATGTCGATGGCGTATTGATCAAAAACACGGAAGTATTTGATGATGACAGCAATCAGTTTTTTACCATCAGTGGCTACAGCATCAGTAGTGCAAAAGGGTTAAAGGACCTCAAGGTAGCGCTCAAAACTTTGAAAAAAGACGTTCGGCCACCCTGGATCGTGATAGAAACCTCAGGGAGTAGCCACCCACTGCCGCTGATTGAGTTTTTCAAAAATAACCGCGACTACACACTCAAAGGCGTGATCACCCTCGTTGATGCAACGTGGCTAAAAGATGACTATCAATTTGGACAATCACTTTTACCGAAATGGCAAGAAAATTTAAGCAATGAAGTCAGAGGAATTGAAAACTTACTTGTAGAGCAAATCTTGTTTTCGAATCAGGTATTTTTGACAAAAACCGATAAAATCACCCCCAAGGCTGTTGAAACCATTGCACAAGCACTGCATCCAATTAACCCTTACGCAGCTATCTCTGGTACTGCTTGGGGAAACATGGATGTCACACAATTCCATCAATTTCCAGACTATAATTTCTTTCTAGTCGAGCAATTAACTTCTGAATTACGCAGCACGATTAACGCGCCTTTGACATTGTCAGGTAAGCAAAATCAAAAGTTAGTGTCGAAAGTCATTCGAGATGATAGGCCCTTTCACCCTACTCGCTTATGGGAAGTATGCCACAACCATTTAACGCATGGTGTATTTCGTAGCAAAGGGTTCTTTTGGTTACCCACCAGGGACGATATGTCTTTACTTTGGAGCCAAGCCAATGGCAATGTTGGGTTGGAATTTGTTGGTTTTTGGCGTGCCCCAATCTTAAAAGATGAAAGCCACGACTTTACACCTGAGCATTACGATATTTTAAAGAAAAAAATTGATAAAATAGACAGTCGTTTTGGTGATAGGCGCTGTCGGCTTACTGTGATTGGCCAAAAAGACGAAGCCTCTGGGTTCGTCAAAGCACTCGAAGCCTGTTTTTTAACTGACGAAGAGCTTAACTTCTGGCGAAACGGCGGAACTTTTGATGACCCTTGGCCAACCAATGTTGCAAAGGTCTAACATCAAATAAGGGAGTATCACTCCCTTATTTGTCACCCAGTATTAAAAGCTCTCGCAAGAATTATAATAAGGCGTGCCAGTGATATTCTTGCATATATCATAACCGGCACCGCCATAGTAAGAATCACCCGCAGTGCCGCCATCAAGATAGTCATTACCGTTACCACCAAACAATGTATCAGCAGCAGTTTCGCCATATAATTTATCGTTACCATTACCACCATAAATTACGTCAGCACCCGTGCCACCATAAAGACGGTCGTTGCCATCATAACCGTAAATGATATCTGTACCTGTGCCACCAATAATAATGTCATTACCACCCGTACCGTAATGTGTACCACGCGCCTCTGCCGAGCTCGCAAAAGAAGCGGCTGCCAATGTACCGACTACCATCAGTAATTTTACAAGTTTCATCATTTTTCCTTAATTCATTTAATTGTATTTTGTTGTTTCACTTGGGTATTGGAAAATACATTCCAAATTCTGTTTTTATGATTACTGCTATTCGCTTCAGTTATACATGTTTTGATGGGCACGCTCAGTGTCCTTGAGGCCACGTTGCATTACTCGTAGTTTATTCATTTCATTATCATTTAAAGTAAATTTGGCGAGTGATTTAAGCGCGTATAGCCTAATTGGCGGCGGCTCATTGACATCATCAGCGACTTGCCAAAGGACTGAGCGGTTTTCATCAGATTTAAACGCGCTATCCCCCAGTGACATGACCGCACGTGCACGTGTATTAACATCAGGATCCCTCAGTGCCAATTCTCTAACTGGCTGCAAATCTTGATTACTGGTTGCCCATTGAGCCATTTGATAAACACCGTGGCGACGAACATTGTGGTCTTCTGCTTGAACGACTTTTGACAAAGTACTGTGAACTCGTTGGTAATCCTCTTCACTACTGGGGGCAGGTTTTAATGCCATGATGGCAAACTGCTGCATATCTGAACCCAGATCTCCCTCTGAATCAATATGTGCTAAGACCCGATCTCTCGTCTCACCTGTTACCTCTTTCATTTTGGCAACCAATAATAATCCAGCAGCCCGCTGTGCTTCCTCCATCGATAAATCGAACGCCAGATCCAGCGCTGCAACTTGTGCAAGAGGGTGTCCGGATTCAGATAACACAGCACTCAACTCCCTACCTAATAAACTATCAGGTTCATCTATGAAGGCATCAATTAGATCAGTCACAAGGCTCGGGTCTTCTTCAAGTAACATCAGTAAGTGACTGCGAAATACAATATGTGAATTACTTGGGCCCATTATAGCGTGCTGCAATGGCTCATTACTTTGTGCAATATTTACCCTCAGTTGCGCCAACGTACTTTCAAGCCGCTCACTCGATGTGACTTTCTTTAAGGCGACAGCATGTTTGCTAATGACTGAGGACTGTGTTTCAACTGGTAAGATCGGCTTTGAGGTTGCCATACCCTCACCTTCAGAATTTACTTCATCCCTGCCTAAGACATTGGCTGTTTTTTGAGTATGCTCAATATCACTGCTTTTAAAGGGGTATTCAAAAAATAATAAAGTAAGCACCAATACAAGCACTATTGTCATCGAAATAATAAGGTATTTTCCCCAAATACGGTCACTGTGCTGCATCACGGCACTCTTTTTTGATTTTATTTGCGGGCTAAATTATCGTGATTTAATGAAAATTATATTGCACTGAAGAGAATGTTTTTTGAACAAGTTTAGTGAGAAGATAAAGTAAGAAGTGGCCAGTAAACAAACTAGCCTCGTTAAATTTAGCTGAAATGACTTACGTATCTCTATTTGAATAGATAACAATAGTACCCGCTATTTTGTCGTGCCAACCTTGCTTTTTTGGGTCCCATGCAACCCATAAAAACCCTATACCTAATGGGATCAGAGATACATAATATGCTACATACCTAATGAAAGATTGTTTCGTTGTCAGGTTCTTACCTGTATCAGCATCAACAATTTTGGCATGTACCACCATTTTTCCAGGAGTCGCTGATTTATAAAGCCAGAAAAGAATAACAACGGCTAATGGTAAAATGTAGCTAATTAAAAAGTTAGACTCTATCGAAGCAATACGACCAGACCCCCAATATGCTTCTCCATACACTAAATGTATTAATGGTAGTGTGATTAAGACAATAACAATGGTATCAACTATACTTGCCCAAAACCTTGGCCAAAACCCCACAAAACCATATTCTTCATTATCTACCTGACTTTCAGAGCTACTCATATCTATCTCACCATAACTACAGCTATTACACCTAGTATGCTTGGTTTACATGAAGTTATATATACAAATATTGTAAAAAATAAATTATGTTCGATGAACCAACTCAATATCTGACTTTATCGAACAACTTTTATATAAACTAAGTACAGCATAAGCCACACCCATCTAAATGAGTGATTTGAGCATCAGTGCTATAGCCTACATTACAGACATTCCCGCGAATTGGCCGAACAAAATACAACCTACTTCAAAACTAGTTATATACTTTAGATCACCTATTATATTAAGTGAGCTGTTTATTTTTGGAGGTATTTTCTAGGCCTGACGAAACCAGTTGATGGCACTCCACTTCCAGATACAAAGATCCCTTGCTTTCTTAACGCGTTCTATGCTGTCTCTGTGCTGGATGTTAGATAGTATGCAGGACGATTACTTTTTTAGTCTCATCATCAACTCACTCCTCATAGCGATAAAGCGCCTACCGTGAGACGTCTTTGACTCTGTAAACCTTATAAGCATTACCTTATTCTTCAGCAAAACTGAGAGAGCCTATTTTGTGTTTAATAATTGGATTACTAGTCAGTAATGTAAGCGTTACGCCTTAGCTGTTTAAACAAAGATTTGACACCTTTATCAAAACGGGGTGCTCTGTCTTTCTCGTCGACATACAAATCAAGTAGAGACTATTTCAACTTAAGTACAAGTAGCTATTTTGACTACTTGTACTGCTCAGTTTTAAAACATTAAACTTCAAACTCTCCCACCATATCACTTAGCTGCTGTGACATTTCGCTAAGCTGACGGCTAGAGGAGTTAGTATGCTTTGCACCGGCTTCCGTTTGCTGAGAGACAGTGACGATGCCACTGATATTATCAGCAATGCTATTCATCGCATCAGACTGTACCTTCGCCGAACTCGCCACACCTTGACCAAAGCTTTGAATTTGCTTCACTGCATTGTCTATTTCAACCAAAATCTGATCACATTGCTTGCTCGTTGTTAATCCTTTCTCTGTTGAGTCTTTGCACTTTTCCATTTCGCCCACTGTCTCTGATACACCGGCATGTAACTGCTCAATGATAGACTGAATATCCTCTGTAGATTCGTGTGTACGAATTGCCAATGTCCTTACTTCATCAGCTACGACCGCAAACCCTCTGCCTTGCTCACCTGCACGCGCCGCTTCAATTGCCGCATTCAATGCTAGCAAATTGGTTTGCTCAGCAACTTTTTGGATCACATCTAGCACTTCACCAATTTGCGCAGAGCTCTCTTCCAGCTTTTTCACTGACATAGAAGCGGATTCTACACGCTGAGCGACCTGTTCAATCTGATGTGCATTATCAATAATATGCTGTTTACCTTGCTCGGTCAGCCCACTGGCATTGTCAATCAGCTTCAAAGCATTCTGGCTCTGATCGAACACATTATTCGCAGACTCTTTTAAATCCAGCACCTTATCTTGAACTGACTCGGTTTCCCTATTTTGTTGGGCAAGGCCCAATTGGATTTGCTGAGTGACTGCCGATAACTCTTCAGCATGTGAAGCCAAGGACAGGGTATTCACATTAATATTATCGATCACCTGCCTAAACTGCGCATTGCTCGCATTGAATGCTACCGCCATTGCTGACAGCTCATCATCTCCACGGTGCTTCAATTCAATGGTTAAATCTTTTTGGCTGGCTACCATCGACATGGTGCGTGTCAACTTATTTAAAGGCTTAGAGATATTTTTCGCCACGATCCCTGATACAACCATCAACAAAATAATATAAATTAGAAGTTCAAAAGCGATGAACATCAGCTCCTGCTGATAGGCTTCTTCAATATCTGCTGAGTAAATGCCCGTCCCTATGACCCACCCCCAGTCCGGCAGCTGCTTTATATAAGAAACTTTATTAGACACCTCCTTGGAGTTAGGTTTCGGCCAAGCATATTCAACAAAACCAGCCCCCTTCTCATTCACCTTGTCAACAAATGAACGAAACGCAAAAGAGATAAATGCTTGTTTGTGATTTGTCATAGAGAGGCCGTTTAGCTGCGGCTTAATTGCATGAGCAACCATATCTCCCTGTGTATCAAATAGAAAGAAATAACCCGAATCTGCATAACGAGCGGTATTTACCAGCTGTTTAACCTGTGCTTGGCGTTCCCGCTCACTCACATTGAATTGCTTTGCCATTGCACTGGCTTGTGTGCTTAATGTTTCAACAAGGTTTATCGCTTGCTCTTTGCGCTCAGATATCATGTTTTCTCGAAGCTTGTTAGCCGCTGAAAACTGAATACCTATGATGATTGCTACGGCCACTAACGTGCCTAATCGTAGTTTATTAGCAACTTTAATGTTGCTTAGTAGTCGGTTGATGCTCAAAAGTACTGCCCTCAAATCTAGAGAAGATCTACCTAGGATTCTTGTAGGATTCTTGTAGAATATTTGCGCAAATCATACACAAAACGCAATACAAAAAAAGTTATTTTCAGCATCGTTCCAAAAACTTTTTGAATAAAAAGCATACTCATCTGATTTGTATAAAAAATTAATTTAGGACCCTTTTTAAACACATATATCAACAACCAAAAAACCAATACTAAATAACTAGCAAAAAGGGATTAATTATAAGGATAAAAGAAATTAACGCGAAAAAAGTAATGATTTATCATGTTAACAGTGAATGTAAAACTCGTAGATAAAAGTTATTTTTTAAGAAAAAGTTTGATATCACGTGGAAAGAAGTAAGCGAATTAACTTGCTCTTTTTTATATCGGTGACAGAGTGAAAGGTGTAAATTATTATTCTTTTATTATCAATAAAAATACACGCCCTACCTATCTCGCTTTACCCTGTACGTTACGGTGTCTTAAAACGTACGAGATATATGAGACACAGTAACCCAAAAGCCTGCTATTTATCATCAAGCATATTCACTAAAAGCATAATAGAAGAGACGATCAAATTAGGGTCATCCAATGGCATATTATGACTAACCGTGTTCGATACTATGTGCACAGAGTTTGGGTTATCAGCAATAAGCGATGCATGAAGGTTCCGCCACACAGCTTTACCCGATTTGCTGTGCCCTATCCACCAATCGCTTTCACCTTCCATACTCGAAGAAACCACCACTGTGGGTACAGATGATACCTTCCCTTTATCCAACATGGTGCTAGAAGCATACAGCTTTTGCAAAATACTCCACTCAGCATTTTGATACATCATTTTATTTAATTGCTGATTATCCCTTTGCGACCATTCCAAGTTCAGTTTATTTAACTCGGCTAAAAAAGCTTCATGACTGGGGTCTAGTAATATTAACCCTTTAACTTGTTCAGAAAAGGTAAACGCATACTGCCTTGCATGTAATCCACCAAAAGAATGACCAATCAAGATCACATTGTTTTTAATATTTAAAGCATGCAGTAATGCCCTAAGCCGTTTATTTGAACTTTGTAACGTTACATCAGAGTTGTCCGTTGACCTGCCAATTCCTGCTCGCGAATATATTATAACTCTTTGATTTAGTGTTCTTAACATTCCAAGCAAAGGCTGCCAATAACCTGTGCCTGTCCCCACACCTGATTCAATCACAATTGTGAATTCACCATTTCCAATATCAATATACTCTAAACTACCACCTTTAATATTCACTATTTTTGTAGTGTTATCTCCAAATGCAGTAGCACTTGCCAAAATACAGATAAAGAGTAGTAAATTTATGAACTTCAAGCGCATCCAGACAAACCAAAACAGACTTATTTTATTTACCATCAATATTAACTTAAAAACTTAAAAACCCACAAAAAAAGGAAAGTAAATTCCCTCCTATATTAATGACGATTTACCACTGTATTTATCACCTTAAATATAAAGTCACAATAACGTCATCGATAGATTCTGCGACAACGGGGATATGTGCTTTTTCATACTCATAGCGATAAAGTTCTAATTGTGAAAACCCCGCAATTGTTAATAGCTGTTCAAACCAATTTACGTACCTGGCATTCCCTGGCGAGGCTGTGGCAGCAACTAATATCATTCGGCTTTTTAAAACTGGATGAGCAGACAGCCTATCGTTTATCAACTGTGGTGTAATGTCTCTATGTGCCCAAAAGCTGCCATCAAATGACACATGATGGTGAAAAAAAGGACTATGGTGATCATCAATTAACAAAGCCAATCCAACAAATAATCCGGTCAGTGAATGACCCATAATTGTACGGTTGGTTGCGTCTATAGAATAAGTAGACTCAATTACAGATGCCAATTCCTGAGTCAAAAAATCAAAATAGTCTTTCGCAAGTGGCCACTGAGAATAATCTTCTCTATGCTTATATTGCTCATCAACATAATTTTCTACACCAACTAAAATGACTTCTAGCCTATTTTTATCAATGCTGTCAGCGACCGTCTCAAAACGCCACTCAGCATCTAATACATAAATCACAGGGAACCGTTTACCCGCATCATAATTATGAGGTAAATACACTTTTAGAGGGTAAGAAACACCAGTATAATTGGAACTAATGGCGTTTAATTGATGGCGCTCTCCAGGTTGGAACTCTTCATTAACTTGCTCTACGGAAGGCGCAATCGTCCCGTCCTCTGTACCACACCCTACGACGAATAAAAGAGAAATAAAAAGTAAAGCCGAGTTCAGTCCGTGCGGTAATAAATAAGCCAAAAGTGTTTCCTTTTCATTTCAATACGGTTTAAAAATTAATCCACAATACGTTTGTCTTTAAAAAC
The DNA here is from genome assembly GCF_001625685.1 of Pseudoalteromonas luteoviolacea CPMOR-1. Classification (GTDB taxonomy): domain Bacteria; phylum Pseudomonadota; class Gammaproteobacteria; order Enterobacterales; family Alteromonadaceae; genus Pseudoalteromonas; species Pseudoalteromonas luteoviolacea_K. Next base: position 67,307 of record NZ_AUYC01000022.1, read on the forward strand.
CACCAATAAACTCAGGCTATACTCGCGAGCAATAATCTATTGTCCATCTCAAGTTGACGATATCAATCAACTAGCTGACGAAACGGCTTACTACTTGGTACATTGGATACATTGCAACAGGTTTTCCGATATGATCTGCAAACCCCATTGCTTTATACTGCGCAATATCTTGAGGCATCACATTGGCAGTCAAAGCGATTATTGGGGTATTTGGCTCCTGCTTGTGGATCAATGAAAAAGCTTCAATACCGTCCATTTCTGGCATTTGAATGTCCATTAAAACAATGTCATAGTGATCTTTTTCAAATGCGTCTACTGCCAGTTTCCCATTTTCAACTAAGACAATATTAGCGCCAGTTTTACCCAGCATTTTTTCGATAACAAGCTGATTTATCTTGTTGTCCTCAGCAATCAAAATCTTGATATTTGATAAATCAGGTAAGATCTCATGGCTATTTTGCTCAGTGACTTGTGCACGCTTGGCTTGCTGCAATGGCAGAGTCACCGTGATTTGAGTGCCTTGTTCTTCTTCACTGGTTACTTCTATCGAGCCCTTCATCAATTGGACTAAACTTGACGTAATCGCCAACCCTAACCCTGTTCCCCCATACTTTCGAGTTGTCGATGAATCCGCTTGCTCAAATCGATTAAAGATAGACTTTTGCGTCTGTTGGTTCATACCAATGCCAGTATCACTCACCGTAATACTCAACGCGCTATGGCTTTGTGCTTCAACTTCAATCGTAATACCACCCGAATTGGTGAATTTAACAGCATTAGCAACCAGGTTAAGTAAAATTTGCCGCACTCTGACTGAGTCGCCCAGCCAATTGGGGGGACAATCATGTTTAATCTGAGTTTCTAGGGAGATCCCCTTTTCTTGTGCTGCACTCTTTAAGTCTGACATAACAGACTCTGTAGTTTCTATTATAGAAAAAGGCGCAACCTCTAACTCTAGTTTATGGGCTTCTATTTTTGAGAAGTCCAAAATATCATTGATTACGGTCAATAGTGCTTTAGCCGAATACACTGCTTTTGAGACCAAGTGCACAGACTCTTTATCGAGACTATTTTGCTCTAATACTTGTAATGTGCCCAAAATGCCATTCATTGGTGTTCGGATCTCATGGCTCATGTTGGCCAAAAACTCACTTTTCGCTTTAGATGCCTGCTCCGCTCTATTTTTTGCTTCTATCAACGCTTGGTTTTGCTTACGCATTTTGTCTCGAGAGCGCTTCAGTTGGCCGGAGTACTTACGGTTAAAAAAGCCAACATTACAACAATAAAGATAAATACTTGACGCAGCGACTACTTGCGTAATGAGCGGCGACTGCTCAACGAATTCAAACCCAAGGATCAGCCCGCCGGACAGTCCACCTAATACCAAACAAGCACTGCAACTATAAAACCGTTTTATCCCCCCCAAAATCAAACTGTTTAAAGAGTTTACAATTAACAGAGCAAAGACAACCCACACTTGAAACCCAACAGCCGCAAACCACAGCCCATAAAAAAGTGCATCAAGATGCAAATTCATATATTCAGCAGATTTTTCATTACAGACAACTTTGCTATGAAAACGCGCGATGTGAGGCCATAAAATACAATTGGCGATAATAAAGCTTACAGATAAGGGGGTTAAGCTGGCATAAAGCGCACCGACTAACATAACCGCCATAAGCACACCACCTATGACGCGAGGCGCATAGTTTAACTTAGCCAGCGAGGGCTTTTTTTCGGAAGAGTCACTAAGTGGTTGAGCAGACGTCATGTCTAAGGCTTCTGTCCAAAAGCTATTTATCCTTTAACTTTATACACTAAAACAAACATTTTTATCTATTTTTTAACTTAATTTGTTAAAAAATTAAATTAACGCATTTTAGGTTTCGCAGACAATAACCCCCCTCTACATTTTCTCCCGCCTGTTTTTAAGACGCAGTCACTACACATACAACCATTACAAAAAAATAAAGTCCGGCCAAATTAAAGCGCGTAGTGTCATCAACACAATGACACTCAACATCAGTAATACAGCAGACTTCATATACTTTTTTTTGGCGTTCGTCTTGGTTAAAATCAGCAAAAACATTATCACATACAGTACGATTTCTCCCATATGTTTCACAATCAAAGTATGTTGTGAAATATCGCTAAGCCAAAACTGGGACGAAGTGCCTGAAAAATACAAAGACCACGCTATCTGATACATCACCGCGACTGGTAGCACACATAAAAATACGGCTTTCCATAATGGATAAAGCCTCCGGGGCTGATTTTTCGTGTTGCTTCCATTATCTTGGCTCAAGCTGGTTTACACCTCATGACATTAAAGAGCAAGACCTATACGTAGCCTTGAACATGACCTACTCACTATAGTCATAACTTAACATAAGTTTCTTGTTTGCCATGGATAAGGTGTGTAGAGACAATCGACATTTGACTATTATTTTCCTGTAAAGTGAAATAATGCTCGGTGCATTCATAGGAATATGCATTGTTTTCACGAAGCATAATCCGCCGCTTCGGCTTTCCTTTATGCTGAGCGTAAAGCTGATTGTTTTCCATGCTAATTGTCAGGACGGATGAATCCGAGCTGTGATAATTGCCTATCAACTTATTAGCCAACGCAGTTATCTTTTCATCATCTTCAAGAAGCTTAGGTGATAACCCTAACTGAATTGCAACCATATCGAGTATCGCAAGGCCCGGGAAGTACTTATCTTGGTTGCTCATACCGGTGGCGACCAAATCGTACTCAGGTAAATACACATGCCAAGTAAAAAAGCCTGGTACCATACCCGCATGATTGTAACTCAGCGCCCCTCCTAATTTAAAAACATTCAACCCCAAACCATAATTTGCAGTTGAGTTGTCATTAAGTCGCACTTTTTGGTCATCAAGTTCAAGCCCTTTTCACTGACAACTTGCCCAGACATCAACGCTTTATTCCATACCTTCATATCGTGTAAAGTAGAAGCGATAGCGCCTGATGCATGGATCCAGCTACGATCAACTTTCCATGCCCTGTCTTTTGATTTTTCTGCTTTAATGTGCTTTTTCGGCTCATCAAAGTTTGTCGTATATCCAACCACGTCATTCACACGTATCCCTTGTGTGACAACAAATGTGTTATCCATTCCCAAAGGCTTAAAAAATGTATTTTTCATATATTGGTGATAAGGCATACCAGCGGCTACTTCTATTGCTTTACCTAACAGGATATAGCCTAAATTAGAATAGATATGTGTATCGCCCGAGTTAAAACTCAGCGGCAGCCTTGTAATGATCTTTATCACTTTATCTAGTGATGCGTAGTTTCCCCAAACACTGTTCACAACGGGATCACCCAAGTAATCGGATAGGCCAGAAGTATGGGTTAATAAACTAAAAAGCGTTAAGTCTTTATATTTAGGATTAATATCAGGAATAAACTTCCCTATCGAATCTTGCAAAGACAAAGCGTTATTTTCAGCTAATTTTAAAATGGCAGCGGCCGTGAACATTTTTGTCACCGACCCTATCTGCATCACATCATCTACCTTAAGCGGTCGCTTTGTCTTAAGGTCTGCCAAACCAGCCGCACCGCTATATATGACTTCATCGGATTGCACCAGCTGGACAATCAACCCCGGTTCATCAGCAGCACTGTGACACTGTAAAACAGCATCAAACGCTTTTTCATCCGCATAACTCGCAAATGCACACAGTCCTACACATATATTTATTACACACTTTCTCATCATGCTCATATCCTTTGGGTCTTGTTATTGTTTTGATCGAGATATAACGTGCAAAAATGAAAAAAAGGGTGAAAATTTATTTGTGGCCGACCTTGGATGCTCCAAACAAAGTAACGATATTAGCAACAAGATCGCGCTACCTTGCCTTTAAGCGACTTAGCTCTAACTGCCTCATTGGCATAGCGTCAATGTCTCGATATATGGTGTTTTCATTCAAGTTTTCAAATCTATAACTTGCTTTTATCGTGCCATCCAAGCCAATTAAGTGAGCAGTACTTTCAGGCATGTCATCGCAAAGTTGAAACTCCAAATGACTCGATTGCATATGATCTGTATTGAGCTCAAAAACACCGAAATATGAGTTTGCAAAGATCCGTAACCGCCGTTTCTCTAACTCCTGCTGATTGAATTTCGCAGCCAACCGCGTCAGGTTGCGCTCTTGCAGAGCACACACAACCAGTGCTCTGCTTTGCCACCGCAACTGCTCTAATGTAAATGTATCAGCCCAAACGGGATAAACCATGCCAAGCTTGATAGCGACCACCAGGTGAAACACGGTTTTATTTAAAAGCATACTTCCTCCCAAAACGATTTAATACGTCGTGATTACATAGTAAGCTCATTTATATGGTCATTTTATGATCTTATTTTCGCTCTATGGGTATAACTAAAGTTAAAACAAAATAATAGGATAAAGTAGCGTCATGGTTAGACTCCTATACGTATTATTATTGATGTTTTCCGCTGCTGTGTTCGCTCAAAATACCGCGACCGGACCGCATATTGAAGTAGCACTGGTGTCAGAACATAATCAAGTACGTGTTGGCGAAATACAGTGGGTGGGAGTTTTACTGAACCCAGATAAAGACTGGCATACCTACTGGCTAAACCCCGGCGATTCAGGTGAGGCGCCCACCATACAATGGCAAAGTGATGCAGACATTGAATTTGGAGATATTCACTGGCCGCTTCCAAAGCCCATTCAAGTCGCTCACCTGGTTAACTATGGCTACGAAGGTGCGACCTTGCTCATGGTCCCTATCAACCTCAAACAGGCAACTAAAGATGGCGTCTCTATTATCGCCAATCTATCCTGGCTGGTCTGTAAAGAAGACTGCATTCCCGGCTGGGCAACATTAACGATAGATTTGCCTATCGCAGACTCTATAACGCCATCAGAACACGCAAACCTATTTGAGCAAACGCGATTAACGTTACCAGAAAAACACAAAGACACCGCACAGTTTGAACTTACAAGCACGCACCTTGGATTACAAACCACCCTACCCTATCAATCTGACTGGCACGTATTCCCTTTTAAAGGAGACGTGATTTCGCACAACGCAGATCAAGCTTGGGCGCATCAAGCAAATAGCTCACAAGTGGTCATATCCTTATCAGACTACTTTGCGACTCCAAGCGAACCACTCAACTTTTTAATCAGCGATGGTAAAAATGGCTTTTACGTTGAGGCCATCCCAAATGATACAAGTAGCGCGGATAACAATTCCCCATCACAATCCCTTTGGTTAATGCTGCTATTCGCGTTTATCGGTGGACTCATTCTTAACATTATGCCTTGTGTACTGCCAATTCTGTCCATGAAAGCGCTGTCTTTCACACAGTCCAAACATGTAAATCACTGGGGATACCCTGTCGGTGTTTTAATCAGCTTTTGGTTATTCGCGAGCATCATTCTGGTACTAAAAGAGGCTGGGAGTGCTGTTGGCTGGGGTTTTCATCTACAAGAGCCATTGCTTATCGCTGGGCTTGCGTTTTTATTCACCTTTATTGCCATGATGTTGTGGGATTTACTCCCAAAAGGCATCAATCTGGCAGGCGTGGGGCAATCGTTAACGGGCGAAAGTACCTTTACTCAGCAGTTTTTCACTGGAGTACTTGCTGTCATTGTCGCCTCTCCCTGCACCGCGCCATTTATGGCTACAGCGCTCGGTGTAGCCATGATAAGCCCAATGTTAGATACCCTCGCTATTTTTACTGCACTCGCAGTCGGGTTTGCACTGCCTATGACACTACTTTCGCTGTCGACTCGGTTTGCTAAACTACTCCCAAAGCCCGGAGCCTGGATGCAAACATTTAAGCACTTTCTCGGCTTTCCCATGCTGGCTACTGTTGTTTGGCTTACGTGGATATTTCTGTCCCAGACCAGCAGTTTTGGTCAGCTGTGGTTGTTATCAGGACTATTAGGGTTTGTATTTTTTGTTTGGGTGTCCGCAAAAGTCAATCGGGTCTGTGGTGTTATGAGTCTATTGCTTGCAATTGTGTTTGCGACGTTTTGCAGTATCAAAGGCGCACAAACAAGCAAAGTAGTCAGCGAGCAAAAAAACAATCACTTTAGTGCACAAAAACTCACCGAGCTACGTAACAACAATCACGTGGTGTTGGTGAATATGACCGCAGATTGGTGCATTACCTGTAAAGTAAACGAGCAAGTGGCTTTGAACAATGCTGAGCTACAAGCATTATTTGAAGACAGTAGAGTCGACTATTTAGTGGGTGATTGGACCAACAAAAACCAAGCAATTTACGAGTATTTAAAACAGTATCAACGCTCTGGCGTGCCTTTATACGTTGTGTATGCAGGTAACCAGAGCAAGCAAGTATTACCTCAGGTTTTAACACCTGACATTGTCATTAATGCTATTCAACAAGCAAAGAAGGAGATTAACCATGCAACGTTTAACTAAATGGCTCATGCTGGCTATGTTATTTGCACCACTGATGAGTGTGGCAGCAGCGAAAATAGACACAAACGCCCCTGACTTTAAACTTCAGGACTCATTTGGCAAAACCGTCAGCCTATCTGACTTTAAAGGTAAGTATGTGGTACTTGAGTGGACAAATCACTTATGCCCATATGTCGTCAAACATTATGGCAGTGACAACATGCAATCTTTACAGCGTCAATACACCAAGAAAGATGTTGTCTGGCTATCTATTATCTCTTCCGCAGAGGGTAAACAGGGTCATGTGAATGCTCAAAAAGCCAATGAACTGACCCAAAGCCGCAGCGCAGCCCCGTCACACGTATTGTTTGATGAAGATGGACAAGTCGGGCGATTATATAAAGCAAAAACCACCCCACATATGTACATCATAAACCCTCAAGGCAAGTTAAGTTACGCAGGTGCTATAGACAGTATTAAATCAGCCAACCCTGCTGATATTGCAAAAGCAACCAATTATGTCACCGCTGGGTTAAACAACTTATTCGCTGGCAAACCAATTGAACAAAAGCTAACAAAACCTTATGGCTGTTCGATAAAGTATAAAAGTTAGCTAATAAATATACAGAGATTCTAAATATGTCCTGTAAAAATACAGGACATTCACACCTCCCTCCTTTATTACTGTATATTGAGCCAAAAAATAAACTTTTTACCACCTAAAACCAATACATTAAAAAGCAACCAACCAAATAAAATATTATCCAACTCACCTAAGTAAAAATAAAAAAACACCAAAAACACTTTAAAAAAATGTTAAATACAATATTAGATTAAGAAAAACAAATAAAAGTAAATTTAAAGTTCCTTTAATGTGCACAAAAAATTAAATAAATAAAACCTTTCAACTCTAATGTTCCATTATAAGGTAAATAGTTCTAACATACTGACTTTTATAGATTTCATAGTTATTAATTTAATTTTATGAAGAATTCACTTACTCGTGAATAGGTGTAGCGTGACATTAGCCAAAGATACTTCACATGATTTAACTTCATTTTTTTATATCGAATACAAGGAGGTATTATGAAGATAGGTTCTCTACAAATATTAAGAGGGTTTGCAGCGTGGGCAGTTGTATACCATCACTATATGCAACTATTTTATGATTTTAATAGCCAAAGCAAAATCGGAAATTTAGTTGGTATCAAGGGTGGGTTTGGTGTTGATGTATTTTTCGTATTAAGCGGGTTTGTAATGTACCTTTCAGCAAATAGAGCCTCTGCAAGTGGCTTTGCATTCTTCACGAAAAGGTTATTTCGTGTGCTTCCCGCATATTGGTTTTATACCTTCATATTATTAGCTGTTACTAGTATATTTGCTATGGAATTGAATTTAACTTCATTCACACTCGGCTCCTTTATCAGTTCATTGTTCTTTATACCCACAGAAAACCCGTCTGGATTAGGTGTATTTCCTTTTCTTACTGTTGGCTGGACTCTCAATTTTGAGGTAGCCTTTTATACGATATTATCTATATGTATTTTTATCTCGAAAAGCCGCGCTATCATTCTATGCTCAGTGATTGTTATCTCGTTACCGATGCTATTAAGGATGTTAAATATAGAAGCCTCGATTTTCGAAGTTCTGAAAAGCCCTCAGATGTATCAATTTATATGTGGCTTTTTGGTGGCTATTATATATTCAAAAATGACTATCTCACCGAAAGCAGGAACGTCTCTAGGTCTAGCTTTAATACTTTCATCCGCTGTTTTGCTCTCAGAAATTCTTGGCTGGGGTGAGTTCGCACTTATATACAAAACACTGGCAGCAATTGCGCTAGTTTTAGGGTTTCTGCTTATTGATGACTTATGTAATAGAGACAACATCATAATCAAACAACTCATAAAGCTGGGTGATTATTCATTCTCTACATACCTCTCTCATATTATAGTGATTTGTGTGTTCTTCAATCTATTCGGGAATACACTTACCTTTATGGAAGAAATTGGAGTACTAATTGGTATCACTGTACTAACTCATATTGTATCGGTTATTTCTTATCAATATATAGAGAACTCTAAAACTATTTTCAATCTTAGGGATAAAATTATAGATATACGAATCTCATTTGATAAGAAAACCCTAGTAGACGCGTAATTCAAACAGCACTTTGCTTAGTTATAAAATAAGAGGCAAGCAACTTTGCCTCTTATTAATAAATCATTTTTTGCCGCTATCCTTGCTTATTATCAATACGATTCCGTATCTAAAATATTATATCCTTAGACGCTTCAGTATTTATCAGCTTGTTACAAAGTACTTTCCCCTTCGGTTTCCATAACAGCTAAAAACTCATCTCCCCAATCCATAACTGTATTAACCTCTAATTCGATCAATCCTTGCGCCTTTAAGCTGACTATATTGGCGTCAATCAGCTCTAATTCATCAACTGCACAAGGCTTCATTAAACTTGGATAAACTGCAGCAATTGCCTTCGCGACTTTTGGACTAAGTGTATGCAAAGAGTGCTCAAATGGCACATATGGACCAAGTACAACTTCAACCACCATAGGTTCGTCTTCGGCGCCCCAAAAGCAATGGGGCGTGGCGTGAGGAAATAAAATCACGTCTCCCGGGCCGACCTCTTTTCTCGCCATTTTTCCTTTGTGTGTTTGCACAATAGCAGTACCAAAGCCTTCCAAAACAGATATCAGCCGACTACTTAAAGGATGTACATGCACATCCCCTTTTGCCGCAGATTTTGGCGGAAACATATCAAATCCAAATGACAAACCATCTGCTTTTTGCATGACAATTTTAGTCAACATGCAATCTATTTTTTCCCATGCAACTGACTCAAACTCATTGTGGTTAGGCAAAACATGTGTGGGCACACGCAAAAAGTGATTGCCCTGCTGCCACTGCGATAGAACAAACTTATCAAGCTCAGCTCTCGTTAAGTCACCTCTATTGGCAAGCAAGTCGGTTAAGTTAGCAGACATATTCATATTCCTTTTTGACACTGTTCAAATTCCAGTTATCCGATAGCTGTGTGGCTGTAGCTGACAACCTAGACAACCTAGACAACCTAGACAACCTACTTTATGGATGGCACTGACCGTAAAAACTCAAAACGTGTGCAAAGCGCACATATTTTTCGCTTTCCGACAGTTCACAAACAATTTAAAGTTAAAAAAATGTAATCAAAACATATGTAATGGTCAAATAAATACCCACAAAAGATATTAAGATTAAATAATACGAGCCCCAAATCGCGCCCTCAAAACTGCGTATCAGTTCATGTAAAAACACTCAACTTGTTAATATTAATAACTAAAATAGCAGGTTGGCTGCATCAGATAAGTCGATTCAAGGTGCACAGCTTCTTAGCTTTTATGAATTTTTTAGACACTTGATGACTGTGCTACTTGCACGACACGCAGGCCTCACACTATACTGTATATATAAACAGTATAGGTAACGTATGAAAGTAATCCCCATCAAAGCCCAAGCAGGTATCACTGGGTTTGAATCACCAGCGGCAGAATATAAAGAACTTGGTTTGTCGTTAGATCAACTCTTAGTCAACCACCCCAACGCCACGTTTATCGGGCTCGCATCAGGCGACTCTATGCAAGGTGTTGGGATCTTTGATGGTGATTTGTTATTGGTTGATCGCGCTGTTTCCCCTCAGCAGAATGATGTGATTGTTGCAAATTTTAATAATGAATTTGTCTGCAAGCTGCTCGACTTACAAAATAGAGTGCTGCGATCAGCATCTACACTTTATGCACCAGTCAAGATCAGTGAGTGTGATCAATTCCAACTAGAGGGCGTGGTCACAGGTTCAATACGCATGCATCGCACAAATCCGGGCTTGACTAGATGTATGCGCTAGTCGATGCCACCTCATTTTATGCCTCTGCGGAGAAAGTTTTTGATCCGAGTATTCGCAATAAGCCTGTTGTGGTGTTGTCAAATAACGATGGCTGCATTGTGGCGGCTTCGCCTGAGGCTAAGCGTTTAAATATTCCCAAGTTTCAGCCCTACTTTAAACTGAAGTCGGTTTTGGCTGAGCACAATGTCATTATTCGCTCTTCCAATTATGAGCTGTATGCAGATCTGTCAGATAAGATGATGAAGGTGATTAATCAATTCAGTGATAATCATCATATCTACTCTATCGATGAGTCATTTTTAAAATTCGAGGGGTTTGGCGACCTTGTTGACTCTTGGGAACAATACGGACATGTCATCAGGCGCAGCGTGTGGCGCTCCACCAAGCTTCCAGTTGGCGTGGGGTTTGGCCCAACTCCAACACTTGCAAAAGCGGCAAACCACGCCGCTAAAAAATTTAAAAATGCGACGGGTGTTGCGGTAATAGATAATCAACAAAGCCGCAGGCAAATACTGGCGAATTTAAACGTGGAGGATGTCTGGGGCATTGGCAAACGCCTGACCAAACAGCTCAATCAACAAGGCATCTATAGCGCCTTAGACTTAGCCAATCAAAACCCGCGTTTGATGCGAAAACAGTTTAGTGTGGTTTTAGAGCGCACAGTATCTGAGCTCAATGGCAAAACGTGCCTATCTTGGCATGAGATCACACAAAGAAAAAAAGAGATATACAGCACACGTAGCTTTGGCGAGCGCATCACAGATCCAAAAGCACTTAAAGCCGCACTAGCAACCCACTGTGCCATCGTCAGTAAAAAACTCAGAAAGCAAAATTCATTGGCAAAAAATATTGTGATTTTTGCACATAGCTCACCGTTTGAAGACAGCTATTACAAAAAGTCTTTTATTCAAAAACTCCCAGTCGCTTCGAGTGATGTTCGAGTATTTACCAATGCTGTTAGTGACATTTTTCATCAACTATTCAAATCTGGCGTCAAGTATTACAAAGCGGGGGTTGGTGCGATTGAGCTTGAAGACGATACATTTTTACAAACTGACTTATTCAGTCAATCTCAAGATAGCCCAGCTCTGATGAAGTGCCTAGATGAAATCAATACCAGATTTGGCAATCACACAGCACGCACTGGTGCGCAATTGCAATCTAACGCATGGCAAATGCGCCGCGCGTTTTTATCACCTTATTACACCACACGCTGGTCTGATATTCCCTTGATAAAATGCCAATGACGTCAAATTACGCATAGTGGCTAAATAAGTCACCTTCCAATAGGAAGGCTTAGCGCAAAAAACATCGCACCAAAACAGCATTTTCTATCCACAGTTTTTGTTAATAGGCTGTGGTTAACTTTTTTTATCTCTAAAATCTAAGCAAATAAGTATTGATAAATGATTAGTAATAACACACTACATCATAAAGACGAACGCACACATTCATACCACAGCCAAAAAAACATAAACCATTGAAATAATTAACTTTATTATTGATACCCTATATATTTTTCTTAGAATTGACAAGACACATGCCACTTTATCAACTCTACTATGCTTAAAACCTAGCCGCTACCATTGCATTAAAAACCATATTTATGAACTAAAACTGCATAGATATTGACTGATCGTTTTTTAACCCAAAGCAACAACACACCTTCTCCCTCAATACCGTAAAACGATTAACATGCTAATGTAAGCAACAACATTACGGCTTTAGTTCCGCTAGGGTTAACAGTCTTAAATTGATGAATGGTGACTTCTTTAGTTTGCCAACTGATTTACTGAGCAACTCAAAATAGGCTGTCTATTGTTTATATATCTACCATGGAAACATGGATTTAGGTCATCAGCCAACGTGATATGTCATCATAATGAACAAGACTGATACCAAAAGACAATAAAGAATGCCTTAAAGTAAAGTGAATTTTAACTTAGGGCTAAGATAGCTTAAGGGAGTTGGCTACTCTATAGACAGTCATGAATATAACTAATGATAATTTTTAAAGGAAAGTAAATAAATTAGACATTATTATAACCACAACAAATAAAACCAACCTCGAAATTAAAAAAATATTTAAATTTAATTTTTATTATTTAACTTCAAGATAATAAATAATAAAAATATGCATAAGGAATAATGCTTTAATAAAACTTGTCTATCAACCAATAAGTCATATCTAAGGAAATATATGAAATTACTCGCTCTCACAATTAGCACCGTTTTATTAAGTCAAAGTGCCATCGCACAACAAACTTTAGAGGGTACCTACGTACTCAAAACAGATGAGTTTCACAATGGCCAAGTAGAGTCCGGCACATCACAAGAAATTACGATTACAGGTGATAAAGCACACTTTATGGCACAAACGACTGCACAGTTTTTATCTGGTAGTACAGTGCAAAATGGCAATATCATTTACTTTAAACTTTCAGATAAAGCCCCCTCAAATACGCAATACTTTTCTGGAAATGTAGACATCAACGGTACATACAGCGGTACTTGGTTTGCCGCCAATGGGACTAAAGGTGACTGGAATTTGACTGCTCTTCAGCCAAATACAGCAACCAGCTGTAAAGACATTTTAGATGCTGGACTCAGCCAAGGTGACGGTGTTTATGAAATTAGCGCCTTATCAGGTGAATCGATCAGTGTTTACTGTGATATGACCCGAGACGGCGGTGGCTGGACACTTGTTGGCAGTTATCCAAAATCACAACCTGGTGGTATACATCGTATCGAAGAATACGGAGACATCCCAGAAACAGACCCCAATAACGTCACCAGACTTTGGTTATACAAAGGTGACTTAAGTGTATTTACTGATGCAAAAGAGCAAGTTAGCTGCTCAACCGTCGGCTGTGGAGATGGCTACACTGTTTACGGTCAAAACTTTACTCCTAGAGAGCTTGAACTGGTTCGATATAATTGGGGCGCGTCAGACCGCCTAGAACTGATGCCAAGAAATTCTGATAAACCAAGCTGTACCACCTCTTTAGCTCCCGATGCTCCAGTCTATGAAGGATGCGTAGGCACTGCTTACTTGGGTGGTAATGTTTCCAACTCGACTGTTGGCTGGCAAGGCGACATAACTGCTCCATATTGCTGGGTAGCTAGAGGTACATACAAATCTTACTCATCTGGCTCTGCGGTCTGTAGCCAAGGAAATGAGCCAAATGGCTCTCAGTGGGCACTACTTTGGATGAGATAACACAACATTCATAGCGTGAAAGGCACAGCGAACACTTGCTGCGCCTTTCAAATTTCATATCGCAATCTATCAAACTTTTCACTGCTATTCTTCACGTTATTATTACCTACTCTCCCATCAAAGCAAACATACGAATAACCATTGAGAAATAAACGAAGCAAAAATAACAGAATTAAAGAATAAAATATTCACAAAGAAATGATTTAATGATAAATTTCAACCTCAGCAAATTGGCTGATGTTCATAAAGGAATTATATGATGAAAAACATGATATTGAAAAAGACCCAACTAAAATCTTTGTCACTTAAAAATAAAGCGCTTTCACACAAAAATACCCCTGCCGTGGGCGGTGGTGCATCAGGCACTATGTGTATTACACTTTCAGTAGATGACTGCTGTACGATTCCCCCAACAAAAGATTTTTGTTAATAAGTAAGTGAAAATAAAAGAAGTGACAGAGTTGTCACTTCTATTGAAAAGCCTAATTATCAGCAATATAGCTATCCGTTCAACACCGGCTCTGCTGCAACTTACTTCTTACCTCATTGAGCTTCGCTTGCGTAAATTCATAAGCTTGCTGTGCTATTTGATAGGCATCTGGATATTGATTCGGCGTATCCACTTCAGGCACCCAAAACTTGCGTCGGGTCAAACGAAGACCCTGATCAAATGCCCCCACCGCATTAAAAATCTCCACCGCAATGGGACCATTAAATCGCGACAAAATAGGTGTAAATATACCTTCCCATGGTAACCAACAATGCACTAAATCCCCCCTATCTGGCGGTGACGCTTGTGCGTAGTGCAAACGATTTTGATCAGCCAAGTAATTAATTTGCTGTGTAAATACCTCAGGCCCATCACCATCTAATGTCTCTTGCGCACTGTCGAGTACCACCCCCACAGTAGGATCTTCTATGCCATCTAAAAACGTGATCAATTGCGCCAATTTATTCGGCCCTGGCGTCTCCCAATGGCTAATTGGTTCAATTGCCAGTTTAACGCCTTTAGAAGAGGCATAAGCGCCAAGTTCAACAAAACTTGGCTGTGCCATTTGATAACGTAGCGCAAGTTCATCTTGTAACTTGTCACTCCATACGGCTTGACCATTTGGCGCATCAAACACAAAACCACCATAAGGGATCACCAAGGGTCCCATCATGATCTCACCACCCAATGCTGCGGTAATATCTATTCGAGATTTTAAGTAAGCAATACCAGCATCGCGAACAGATTTAATCGCAGAGCTTGGATCGCACGAGGTCGTAGCCCCGACATTGGTCGCGACTTTGATATGCCCGAACCCCTCATCATCCATACGCTGACGAAAAGCCTTATAGGCATTGAGTTCATCCTCGTAAGTGGCAAATGCATAGGCTGTGGTGTCCTCTCTACCCGGATGAAACTCAAAACCGGTGTAACCCATTTCAGCCAAACGTCGAATATGAGTCATCGCTTGGTCCAAAAATGCATCATCCTCTATTGAGAAGTTTGACCCAAACATAAAAAAGCTAAAATACATCTCCGTATTATGCTGCATGTGATAACTCCTTTATCACTTAAAGGCCAGTAACTTCTTGAAGATACTTACGCGCCATTTGCGCATACAGAAGTGGGGTTGCATTGGCAGGATTTTGCTCTGCCTCGACAATCAACCACCCAGCAAAATTTTTATCTGCCAGCGCCTGTAATATCTCTTTAAAGTCTAAGCAACCCGCGGGGTCTCCCGGCACAGTAAACACCCCTTTTAAAATGGCCTCTTTAAAGGACAAGTCATTAGCCAAACTGTAATCCATAATGTCTTTGCGGATATTTTTCAAATGAACATGTCTGATCCGCTCACCATAAAGTCGAATAAACTCTAAATTGTCGCCACCTGCAAAAAAGAGGTGTCCTGTATCCAAACAAAAATGCACACAATCAGGGTCAGTTAACTCCGCAAATCGCGCAATTTCGTCCATCGTCATCACCCCTGTGCCCATATGATGGTGATAACACATTTTCACCCCGTGGCAATTGGCTTTGTGGCCAAGCTCATTTAAGCCATCGGCCAGTCTACGAAACTGCTCTTCTGTAAACTTAGGTGCATTAGGCACTAAGGCAATGGGTTGCTGATGAGATGAACCGCCAAGTTCAGCCAGTACTAAATCCCCACTTTGCATCTCTTTCAAAAACTGGATTTCTTGCTCAAAACTTTGAAACGTTTGCTCTTTCATATCATTTATAGTGAAGTAAGTGCTAACCCATGGCTCAGAAATCACTAGCCCGCGCATATCTAATGCACGTTTTAATACCGCAGGGTCAGATGGGTATTTATGGCCACGGCTACACCCTTCGAAGCCAGCCAATGCCATTTCACTGACAATTTGCTCAAATGGGATCCCGATATCAATATCTAAAAAGTCATCGTTGACCCATCCAGTTGGGGTAATACCAAATTTTACAGCGCCTTGTGGAAACATTGTTTGTCTGCTCATGATAAACATCCTGTTGGTGACATAAATGAAAGTAAATACTTACATTTATTTTGATTGAACACTTTGCTGCTTTACAAACTGCCAGCTGTTGTCGAAATGAATTCTAGGTGGCTCACTCCAAGAACCGTAACCCGGTCCTTTTGCGCCTGATGGATTGGCATCAATCGCTTGCCAAAGTAAACCCTCTGTATACGAAGCAGAGCTGACAAAAAACGTTTTATCCTGCTCGCTTTTGCCATAAGCCTCTCGCCAAGTACGTGGTAATTGATACCAAGTGCCGGTATACCAAAGCTTGATGATATTTCTGGCGACGGGCCCCAACTTCACATCCCCCATGATCTGTTGTCGTATCCCGGTCAAAAACATTTGCTCGTCACAGGCACATTCATACACGGTTTGAAACACGCAAAGTAACTGCTCAACCGTGTCACGGCCAACAATGTCATTAAGTGTTTTATAGTAATGTTCAACTTGTCCTGTACCATGCAGTGCAAACGCGTTGAAATCCGTGAGTGCACCTGATAGATCAATAAATTGCCGCTGTTGATTTTGCTGAGTATTCATTACGCCCGCTCCTTACACGCATCAGTCAGTGCAGTTGCACCGTATGACAAATCGTAACGACTAGCCTCTATCTCAAATGTAGGGCCTGCGTTCACATTTGACTCAATCGAAATCGGGTTACGGATCAGTTGACTGGCGTACTCTTTCAACCTGAACATGTCGCATACTGCACCCAACAGAAGATTTTGATGACCACTGAACGCGGCATTGATGATACCTAAAAACTCACGGTAACTATGGTTAAAATCTTTCGCGGCATTTAATAAAGAAGGGTTTTCTGCAAAATCCGACAGCTTGGGGTTTGTCTTAATCGGATATACCTTACTGAAATCGACTTCAAACTTTGCGCCAGTGGGGTTATTTGGCCTATCACCTTTTCGATAATAACGACCAAACTGTAACTGCTTAAATCGATAGTAATGAGAAATCTCTCCCTCACTATCAAACTCTTGGTTCTCTGTATCTTCGCCCTGTTCTGCCTTCCCTTCACCTTGCTCTTTGATCAAATTCAACGCAGCAATGGCCGATTTTTCATCCGTGACTTCTATGACTTCGCCACCGCCGGAGTAATAGTACTTATTCGAAACCTGATATTTAGGGTCACCGATAAAAATCGTTTCTCCGCACTCTCTGGCCTGCGTCTCTAAAAATTTAATGCCATCTATAATGGCATCGTAAAAATCTCCAATGCTGTAAAAACTATATGTTGGCGATTTTAGCGGTTTTATCGCATCCAAATGAAAGCGCGCATGATTTGCACGTGCGATACAGCCATTAGAGTAAGTACTTAAAGTATTTTTTGGAGCCTTTGAAGGCCGCTCAATATTCAAAAAAGTCTCCAGGGTCTCTGGTGTAAAAGCAGCGATCGAGACTTGGAAGTCTTTCTCACCATCAGGCAAGTAGGTTGGAAATGAAGGCATAAAGCCTTCCCTCAATAAATTGGGATGTCGACCCAATGCATTGAGCACATTTGCAGACAACGTCATATGGAGCATCTCTTCAACCAAAACTGCTCTAATAACCGCCGTGGCCTCTAAATTGGTTTCAGGATGGATACTATATAATGCCGTTAAATATGGCGGAATTGTCGCATGTTCCAGCTGAATAGCGGCATCTAACATCTGATATAGATCATCAATGGTATTAATAATACGTTCGTTCATTAGCGAGCTCCTTTAGCCAGTTTAAAGGCATCATCAGCTACGACATTCACGCGATAACTGCTCAAATGTGTCAAAATATGTTCTGTGGTTTTAAAGCAAAGGGCTGCAAGTGTCAGGGTGGTATTAGACGTACCAATACTCGGCATACTGCCTGAGCCAATCAGGTATAAGTTACTGTGATCCCATGATTGCTGATACTCATTCACCACTGAGTTTTTGGCAGAGGTGCCCATAACATGCGTACCAGAAAAGTGGTTACCCCCCCGGAAGTAATAACTTTCACCTTGGTAATTGAACGAGCCATAATCGAGCAATGAATAACTTGAAAAGTCCTGTGCGCCAAGGCGCTGGAAGAATACCTTTGACGTTTCACGTGCGTAGGCAATGCCCGCTTTGGAGTAATCAGATAAGTTATAATTGACGATTGGGCGCATGTTACCAAGCGCATCTGTATATTCTGGGTCGACCGTAATGCGGTTGCTCTCATCTGCTGGCTGCTCGACCATATAAGCAAACAGCAATTGATTTGATATTCTCTCAACGGTACTTTGGCGAAGTGCCTTACCAAATTTATTTTCCGTATCGACTAACTCTTCGATATCAGAAAAAGGCGAGCCCGTTGCCCAGCCCCAACCATCATTATGAATGTCTACACCAAACGGCGCTTGCTTGGCTCTGCTTTGTCCATATCTAAAGTCCGCAATGCCAGAGGTGCATTTTGTCCCTCTCATTGTCCCCGCCGCTTCTGGCAATAAACCCCAAGCGAGCAAATAAGTATGGTCCATTAAGTTTTTGCCCATTAACCCACTAGAGCTGGGTAAATCAGACGCGAGCATGAGTCGGGCGTTTTCTACCGCGTTGGTCGCCAAAATAAAGGTTTTTGCAGTGATATTGCCTGTCGTATGCTCAGGCGAAGAGGTCTTGGTATAGTGCTTGAATTCAATATGACTGACTTGGTCTGTACATCCATCGACAAAGACTTTGCTAGCAACCGCTTGTGGTAAAAAATCAAGATTACCTGTTTGCGCCGCATTGTATAGGGTTTTACGTGCATCATATTTGGCTTGTACAGGACATATCGGCACACAGTTGTTATTACCTTGGCAGCGCCCGCCTTGCTCGCTCTGCACTGCGCCCACAGCTCCGACAGGGTTAAACCCCGCACCGTTTTGATAATCCGCATTAGGAATCCCATTTCGACCTTGTGGAAACGGGCGCACTTTTACCGTGTGTACTTCGCCAGCTAACTCAAACTCAGCCCCATCAATGCCTTTTCCCACCACTTGGTCAAGATAGGAGGCCGGCAACCCATGCATTGGGTATACGTAGCCAGGTTCGTACTTAAGCCCGTAAAAGCCTTGCTCCTCAACATTAGCAGATACGCCAATTTCACGTTCAGCCATGCGGTAATAGGGCATCAAGTCATCATAGCTGATGGGCCAATCTAACCCGACACCGTAGTGGGTTTTGATTTTAAAATCATCTGGTAACATGCGCAGAATTTTGGCTTCCCAGTGCATGGTTGTGCCACCCGTAACCCGCGTGTAGGTGCTATCTAGTGCCAAAGGACCATTTTGCACCATGTACCCTTGGGTATCCATTTGACCCAGGCATAGTTTGCGAACATCAGTCGACCTAGGCATAGGTGCATTAGGGTTGTCAGGATATGGCGCATTATTATCTTTTGACGCGTTGACATAATAATTAGATACATACTCCTTGAAGCCGTCATAACTTAAGCTTTTTGCGGGTGCAGCTTCAAGCACAAGTACTTGATACCCTTTAGAAGTGAGTTCTTTCGCGGCAATCGCACCGCTAATCCCTGAGCCAACGATCACTGCATCATATTTACCGTCATTCGAATTTTGAATTGCTTGCTCAGGTGTTACTTGCTCTATTGTTGAATTTGATTCACTCATTCAAGTGTCCCCATCTTATTCCATTAACAACAGCATTAACATTCAAGCTAAAAATCAGTGTAGCAGATATTACAAAATGGCAATTATAAAATAAGTACCCGAAAAAACTCCGACATGGATATAGCAGAAATAGGTTCCTAAAATAGATGTTTATGTAGACAAAATAAGCAAATAAGTATAAAAACTCAAAACCAAACATCTTGAAACTCGTCTTTCATGACTACGCTTTGGTTTCCCCTGCCAAATTAATAACTTGTTAAATAAATCGAAATATTTAAGCGGGTAGCTGTTTTTTGTGTATATACTTTCTGATGCACTCAGTGCGACTACAACGGATTGCTAATGTGAGACAGTTAGTGAATGAACTTGGTTGTATGTTTGATTTCTCACACCGACATTCCGAGACAATTAACACCTTTACTCTTGGAACACTTATGACAACTCAAACGAACACGGTACTCAAATCAGAGCAACAATACCCGACGGCTATTGATGCACAACCACTTGAAAAGTGGGTAAAAGTGGCAAGGCAACATGTGCTAGATAGAATGATTGCGAATATTTCACCCGACGATGGAGAGCGTGGAGCTGTACTCGCCTCTCCCTCTCGCACCAACCCAAACTACTATTACCACTGGGTAAGAGATGCGGCACGAACAATGAGCGAAATTGCCAAGCTCAATGGTCTTGATCATAGAAATTTTAAAGATAACTACTACGACATGATGATTGACTATGTCGAGTTCACCAAAATAAACCAAACAACACCAACCGTCAGTAATAGTTTGGGCGAACCCAAGTTTTACGTCACTGGACAAGCGTTCAACGGACCTTGGGGCAGACCACAAAATGATGGTCCAGCACAACGCGCACTCACTATCTCTCGCTGGGCAAATACTCTTTTAGAGAATGGCGAAAAAGACTATGTCACAGGCACTTTATACGACTCAAAAGAGCCTTCATTCAGCATCATCAAAGCGGATTTAGATTTTGTTGCGAACCACTGGCAGGACCCTTGCTTTGATCTGTGGGAGGAAGTCGATGGCACCCATTTTTATACTCGACTGCTACAACGCACAGCGCTGCGCGAAGGTGCTGATTTAGCGAATAAGCTTAATGATCCAGGGGCAGCTGATTACTATAACCAACAGGCGGCTTTAATTGAAAGTTCAATAGATGATTTTTGGAGTGAGGAACAGGGCTATTTTCTAACCACGTTAAACCGTGTTGGCGGGCTAGATTACAAGTCGTCAAACCTTGATGTTGCGACAACTTTAGGCATCTGCCAAGCACTGTCAGACACCCACCCTTTCCTAAACCCGCACGAAGATAAAGTGCTGGCAACCGCCTATGCACTCCACCAAGCTTTTGACCCACTTTATCTGATCAATGCCATAGAGCACACCACATCTGGCGACCCTGTCGCACCGGGAATTGGACGCTACCCAGAGGATAAATACGCAGGCAGTGCGCCACTTGGGCAGGGGAATCCTTGGTTTCTGTGTACCGCCTCTTTGAGCAGTATTTGCTACAAAGCCGCAGCCCTATTTGCTGAGCAAAAAAATATTGAAATCAATAAATATAACCTCGGCCAATTGAATCTGGCAGTGAAGCTGGTCGATCCCGAATGCCAGCTTGAGGTGGGCGAATGCTTCAGTAGCAGAACCAAAACCTTCAAGTCCATCATCTCTGGCTTAAAAGCGCTTGGAGACGCGTATCTTCGCCGCATACAGATCCACGCAGGCGAGCACACGTCATTGTCCGAGCAATTTAGTCGCTACGACGGCTACATGACCAGTGCTGAGCACCTAACTTGGAGCTATGTATCCGTAGCCATCGCCATTGATTTACGCAATGCGTTAAAGATTTGAAATCACCGACGGCCGCAAGCACTGAGGTTACGGTCGTTATTAGAGTTTATTAAACCGTACTTGACCAAAAGCAAATAATCACGCTTTTAGGATGTGGCACACAGTAACAGCGGATGTTGATATGGTAAAAGCACAACAACTTTACCCACACTATGCGCAGCGCAAGTTGCGCATAGTATCTGTGTTTACTGCCACATCACCTTGTAAACCAGACATTTTTAATCGTCATACCCGCTACCTTTGGCCAATAGTTCTACCGTCTCATTATCTATTTAGCTGTTACAAAGCACGCCGTGCATGTGCTTTGTCTCTTTTATCTATCACAGCGAGTAAATGCTATGAATATACCTATTACCAACCCAATCAAAATTGTTGTTAAACACACTGGCAGTGTGAAAATTCACACCTTCATCTCTTCATACGAAGGCGATAATATTGCCAATGCAACACACATTATTGAAAGTGAAAATGTCCTAGTACTGATTGATGGCCAGTTTTTAAGTCCCTACGCGAAAAAGTTTCGTGAATACGCCGACAGTTTAAAAAAGCCCATCGAGCGCTTGTATTTATCGCACCGCCATCCAGATCATTGGTTTGGCCTTGGGGATGCATTTGCAGATATTGAAATATATACACTGCCCGAAACCATCGACTTTTTAAAAGCTCATGGTGAAGAGTCTCGTGAAGATCATATGGGTAAATTAGGCGATCTTGCGCCAGAGAAAGTCGTTATCCCACAGCATGCGGTCAGCCCCGGTATTGAAATCATCGATGGAGTAAAATACGTCATCGAGCGTATTGTCGATACGGAAATTGACTATGGGATCACCTTAAAGCTCCCCGACCTTGGCGTATTTATCGCCCAAGATTTGCTTTATAGCGGCACGCATCTTTATCTGACTAAATATCTCGATCATTGGATGGAGCAACATGAAGATATGCTGACATCTGACTATGACTTGTTTTTACCGGGACACGGCGCGCCTGCAGATAAAAATGAAGTACTGGAAAACCTCAAGTATCTAATTGCTGCTAAGCAAGCCATTGCTGATGGACTGAAAAATCAGGAATTTAAAGCGTTTATGCTCAACAAATTTCCAACTAGGCAATGTCCAGCCATTTTCGACATTTACCTACCCAGACTCTTTGACGGCGCTAGCGAATATTAATCAACACTAACCAAATTAATAGGTGGATCAGCATGGATACACAATATACAGTAGGACAGTACCTCACTCAAAGACTTGAAGAGCTTGGCCTAGGTCACTTGTTTTCAATCGCGGGGGACTACACCATTGAATGGATCAACAAACATATTGAGCCAAGCAGTATTGAGCTTATTGAAGAGGTCAACGAACTTAACGCAGGTTATGCGGCCGATGGCTATGCCAGATTAAAAGGCATTGGCGCTATGTGCTTTACGTATTCTGCCGGTACCCTCAGCGCGGTAAACGCGGTTGCGGCATCCTATGCAGAGCGAATCCCAGTGGTTGTGGTCAACGGTGCACCGAGCATACAAAAGCGTCTCACTGCCCAACAAACAGGCTTTACGTACCACCATATGATTGATGGCGAAACCGACTTAAATATCTACAAAAATATCACCACAGCAGCAATCAAAATAGATAACCCTGAACTTGCGCCAAGACTGATTGACTATGCACTAACAGAGTGTATTTCACAAAAGCGCCCCGCTTACATAGAGCTACTGGAAGATATGGTAGAACAGCCTTGTGCAGCGCCGCAAGGCAAGCTTACACCGCTTACGCCTATCCCGCTGCAAGACAATGTAGACCAAGCCATTGATAAAATTCAGCAAGCTTTAACACAGGCTGAGCGCCCTATTGTTTGGTTAGGTGCTGAAGTGGACCGCATGGGCCTTCATGAGGAAGCCAACGCTTTAATCAGAAAACTGAACCTACCTTATGTGACAGAGCTCATCAGCAAAGCGGTATTCTCCGAAAACGACCCACTCTTTGCGGGTGTCTTTGATGGTCAAGCCTCTTCTGAGATCACACAAAAACTAGTCAATGAATCAGATTTCATTTTAGCTCTAGGTGTTTGGCTGTCAGATATCAACTCACTGGGCCAGGCGGTTGATTATGATAAAACGGCTCTTATTTCATGGGATACAGTGAAACTGGGCACCTACTTTGTGCCACAGGTGCCATTGGCAAACTTTATCGATGAACTTAATCAAAAGCCACTCTCAAATTTGTCTGCGTGTGCAATCCCAAGCGAAGCACCAGAGAGTAGCGAGCAATTTAGCGGAGATATCAGCTACCAAGGCTTTTATGACTTTATCCAGAGCAAAGAGTACATTAACGACAACGTGCTTATTGGCAGTGACGCCAGCTTAAACTTTTTTGGCAGCCTACTGCTCAAAGTCGGCACACCAAGAGGGTTTGTCGCCCAACCGACTTACTCGTCCATTGGCTACATTGGTCCAGCAGCAACAGGCATGAGCCTTGCTAAACAAGACCACCAGCGTGTATTTGTATTCTCGGGGGATGGTGGATTTCAAATGACCCCCCAGTGTTTGTCCACACAAACCAGATTTAAGCTTAACCCAATTATTTTTGTCATGGACAACGGTGTATACGGTGTAGAGCAGTGGCTATATGATGCGGAAATATTCTCAAGCGATCAGCCCTTCTTTGAGTCATGTATTTTGCACCAGTGGGATTACTGTAAACTTGCCGATGTATTCGGCTGTAAAGGCTGGAAAGCCAATACGTACGAAGAGCTCAACGAGGCAATTTTAGGCGCGCTTGAAAACTTAGACAGCCCTTCATTAATACAAGTTCGCGTGCCACCTAAATCACTCCCCGACAATGCTAAGTGGAAAAAGAAATAAATAACCTCGTTCAGAATGGCGTCGATTAAGGTATATGATCGCTACCTAATAAAGAAAAAACCAGCTTAATGCTGGTTTTTTCTTTTAATGATCAATGAATAACGGATACATTATGACTTTGAATATACTGTAACAACTCTGCACTCAAAGTCGTATTCGTCAAATCAAAGGTTGAACCCACTGTCGATAAATACTCAACACCCGTTATATTATCTAACTGATTCTCAGAGAACTTTAAAGATCTCAATGTCGCTCCATCAGGTATGTGTAGCACTCGAATACCCGTATTTGACAAGTCTAACTGATGCAAATTCACCATATTCTGCTCAAATATAAACTCTGTTAAAGGGTTTGCAGCTAAATTCACTGAGAATAATCTCGGTAGAGTACTCCAAATTACCTCCGAAAGCTGAGCATGACCAGCTTCAAGAAAAAATAACTGCTGATTATTCGTTAAATCTAAACTTGTCAAGAAAGTGGACGTGAGCTCCAAATTAGACAGCTGCTCAAAATACCTCAATTCTAGTTCCTTGAGATTAGTATTGTTCAGTGCCAAATCAGTCAAAGTATACTGGCCGGGCTCTACATTTATGCGCGCTAATGGCGTGTCGGATGCATTAAGTGTATGCAGCTGTGCATTTCCACCTAGCTCTAGCAGAGAAATCGACGTATTTGATAAGTCAACTACCTCAACATCATCAAAATTACGAAGTTCCAACGTAGCAAGTGCTGAGGACGCTGCATTTAAACGCTGTATTTTGTGATCTGTAGTCACCCCCGAAATGTCCTCAACTTTACTGCCGCTAATATTCAAAAGCTCTAACTCAAGATTGTTTGATAAGTCCAAATGAGTGAGTGCTGATTCTCCAACCGATAAAGACCGTAACTTAACTTGATTAGATAAATCTATTTCAGTGACCGATGAATTACTTATATCTAACGTATACAATGAACTTTGAACTGGTAATACGATATTAGAGACTGTCGATGCCTGACTTAAGGATAAGTTTGTCAATTGGTTAAGTTTACTGAGGTTAAGCACCGTATAGTCAACATCATAAAGATGCAGAGACTTCAATTGCGTCATGTTCTCAAGATCTGCTTTCGCTTGTGCAGATAAGCTTGTGTCGTATAATGAAATAGATAGCAAATATTTAAAGTTTTCTATACCAGAAAAACTATCAATCGTACTTGAGTTACAATTGAGAAATGCCAAAAACTGAGGGTAACTTAGGCCTTGACTTTCTACGCAGGATTTAAGCCCAGGATCTTTAATACCCAATGAATCGACTACAGACTGCCCAGAGTCTCGTTCAAAAGACACTGTCAATGTGCAATCAGATACGCTTGGCGCGACTTCGATGAGAGCCTCAGATAAGCTTATTTCCCATAAAAAGCGAGCGTTACAGCCTTCAAAGTCGGCAATACGATAACCTTCATCCGCGAGAATTGTCAGATGAATATAGTTTCCAAAAAGCACGTTTTCTAATGTAGTATCAGCATTTACAGCACCGCCTTGCCCAACTTTAAGAGTGATATCAAAAGTTGGCGCTTGGTATAACCATGTTTGCTGAGTACCTTGCTCACAGCTTTGCCCATCTTCATAGATACATACCTGAACACCCTGT
Organism: Pseudoalteromonas luteoviolacea CPMOR-1; assembly: GCF_001625685.1. Lineage (GTDB taxonomy): Bacteria > Pseudomonadota > Gammaproteobacteria > Enterobacterales > Alteromonadaceae > Pseudoalteromonas > Pseudoalteromonas luteoviolacea_K. The sequence goes on from NZ_AUYC01000022.1 coordinate 93,335, forward strand.
GGTACATACATCACAGGCTTAATCCAATAAGCCCCCTGTGATGTTTGATGAAAGAACTTGCCATCAATATATTTAACTGTATCTTGACTATACATAGCGGGCGAAGAAAGTGACCAATTATATTCATCAACTTGGTTATGATGTCGACTCAGCAGACCCACACCATAGTGCTCACCATCCAGAAAGTAATAGGTGAAATTTTCTATTAAACTTGGGATAAAGTGGTCAACGTGAAGATCTTTACTGTACTGCGCTACATGATATTCACCACCATCGCTGGCCAGTAATGCCATCCCATTTTGCTTTGATATGACTTTAAATTGCTCCGAATGGCTCAACGAACAGTGAGTATAGTCATTATTACAACTCGGAACATAATTCCCTTTTACATAATCATAAAAATACTGAATAGTGAATGTATCTTCTTCAACAATAACATTGCCGAGTGCAGTGTATTTATCGACTGATGCATCATCATTAATGACAAAGCCATGGTAACTATTTGATTCAGGTCCCCACTTGAAGTGCCACTTTCCAACTACCTCATCAAGCGTTAATGACTCCTCCATTGCTTTTGCCATGATACCAACGCCAGTTTTAAAATGCTCTGAGTTATCAAACCAGTGTCGGCCTTGCGTCTCTATTTGAATAAACCCACTGTTTTGTTGAATCGGTTTTAAAATATAAGGGCTCTGAACAATGCCCACAGCGCTCAACTTCAGTTGCCCTGACTCATCAACTTCCCAAGTCAATTCCGTCGGATGTGTTTGAACACCCGCATCTGACACCGCTAAAAAAGTGCCTTGACCATCAGCTTCAAGATTAAGCTCATAATAGGTATCTGAATATTGATATACAAATACCCACTTCCCTACCCAATCAACGACATTGTAGACTGCGCTATCTGCCGTATCATTGAGGGTGACTGGGCCAATTTGACTTGTTAGACCATAGTAATTTAAATCCCCTTCTAGCTCCCAACTCAGAGATTTGCCATCTAGATAATCAAACTTCAACGCGTTGATGGCAACATACAGATCAGTATTTTTAAAAACATCGTTATAGTAATTTTTCAAAACAAAGGATGAAGCGTATTCAAGCTCTACATGAGACTGATACTCCGATAAGGTATGCCAATCAAATTGCACCCTTTTTGAGTTATATACACCCCCAGTGTATTTATACTCCCCTTTACCATTGGGGTAAAAGTCTAATTCATGTAAAAGAGGTAGGTATAACGACGGATCATATAGAAGATGCTGGCCATATATTGGTAATATTTCTTCAAATGTAGCTTCAATGTGACAAGCATCATAAACCGTTTCTGAGTGAAAAAATTCGGAATTCAGCTTCGCTAGTTGAGCAGAATAGTCACGCCCACATATGTTAAGAGAAGAGATGTAGTAATTTTCATCAGCTAAAACACGAAAATTAACACTCTCACCAATAGTCACACTCGCCGTACGCAAATCTATTCGCCCACCGTCAGAAGCTTTAACTGAAATAGGGTAAGTTATTGGTGTTGCAGTATAAGTCGTCGTATTTAACTCATTACATACAGCAGATTGTTCTGATTTTAGACATATGGCAAAGCGAGTATCACCAAGCTCCGTTACTTCGAGATACAACACACTATTGTCAAGTTTTGAGGTTAGCTCATAGTAGCCCTGTCGCTGCTCAAATTGATAGAAGTTAAAGTCACCATGCTTAGCGAGCCTAAAGTGAAGCGCGCAAGGTTCATCCTCATGACAATAATTAACGCTATCAATGATACTGCCGTCTTCACTATATAACTTCAGCGTGTTCTGTAACAGCGCGTCATTAAAAGATGAAGATAGTGCGCCTTCATCATCCCTTACATCAATGAACCTTATCACCTCAAATGTATAATCGCGCTCGAAAAGTCTGGCTGTGAACTTAACAGCTATTCTATCGCCAGCAACACCCAATAATTGATAGGAATATACAGAATTAACAGCACATAACTCGCGGTGCTCACAATTATCATAACGACCTTCCCCATTAAAGGTATAACTATAAGATACAAGCTCACCTGACTCTAATACATACCGCCTTCCTGTGCTAAGCCCGAAATTAACCACCCCTTGCTCATCAATATTAAACACACTGCTTTGAGTGCTCTGTAACCTAGTCCAAGTACGTTGATAATCAAATGTATCAAAGCTCACATCTTGACGCTTTACCATGTAGGCCGTGTATGCATTGGTTATTTGCTCATTTTCTAAGGTATGGCCCATCAAGTGATAACCAAACTCACTGTGCGCGATAAGCTGTAATATTTGAGTGCTTTCACCATCCTTAATTCTGAGTTCAGAACCAGAAATGAGCCATTCGCTTTGGTTAGATGTTTGTCGGTCTATAACTTTACCGCTGTCATCAAATACATACTCGTGATAGACATTTTGAGACACACCAAGTTTAAGGAAAGACCAATCTCCATCTAGCATGTGCTGTGATAATTGTGCAAAACTACTTTTAGTGTAGATTTGTGAGTGAAATGAAAACTGGCGAGGCGTCAACTGAGTCGTGCCATATTCATCGCCAATAAACGTCACTGTTGCCGAGTTATAATGCTCATTTTGCGCGTAAAAATCTAATATAATTGACTTTAAATTTAAGTGGTTATACCCATCCATATGCGCGCTATAGCTCAACAACAAAGGGTCAGAAAAAGTAACCAGAACGCGATTATTTTCACGCTCCCAAGACACTTTATGACGCTCTTCGGCAATATAATAACCGGTGTTGTCATCATTTAACTCAAGGCCAAAATAATAGCCATTTTGATAATCAGGCTCAGTAACCCATAAAACCTCTTCTAAAGTGAGCACAGCAGGTTGTAGTAGATCAGCGTCTGATTTCAACGCGTCAACAGTGCTTTGAACAAGGTCTGGTTGTTCTTCTTTTAATTTAGAGAGAAACTGATTTGATGCCTCTTTGTCTTTTGCCAAATCAAGTGTAGTGACGTGGCTTTCGGGCAAATCCACCGAATCGTTATCAACAATCGCCTTTAATACAGTTGCAATGTCTAACTTTTGTTTGGCACTGATACCTAACCTGCGATTTTCAAGCTGTTCAGCGGAGTCGAATGCGTCATCAAACTCAGATAATAACGCGTATTCAGCAGTTGTTACATTAGTGACATTTACGTCAAATAATTCTTCTGCATTGAGCACTGCATCAGTACCTGCGGCCAAATTTAGTTGAGACAAGGCGCCTAACTGCGAGACAAATTCGACAAAGTCCAGTTGGCCTTGCCCTGTTGCGGTTAGTTTAACCAATTCATGGATGTAGGCTTCTTCACTTTGCTCTAAATTAATCGCAAGTGCATATTCACCCAAATTATTAGCAATCGACGTAAAGACCTTATCACCTATTTGCGCTTGGACATGGGCATGCTCAATAGGCTGATCAGTTACCTTACCCATGATTGTCAATTGGTGTGCAAAAGACTTAATAAGCACAGATTTAGATACCGTTGTTTGGCCCCCAGTTTCATCGATGACTGTCAGGTCAAAAATGAGCGGTACATCTTCTGTTAAGTCCCCAGTTTTAATAACGAGTGTGTCGGTTTCATAACCACTCACCTCGATGCTATCTGGAGTATGACCCGACCACTGGTATGATTTAATGGCCTTACTACTGTTTGCAGTGGCATATAATGAAAAGGTCGATTGTTCAATCGTCTTATCTTGAATGTCAACTGATACCACAGGTGCGTCGATAACGGTGACAACGTGCTTTGCAACGGCTGTCGCGCCGTGTGCATCTGAGACAGTCACCGAAAGTAGGATCGGTGTATCCTGAGTTAAATCAGTACTGCGAATAGTAACATTGGCTTCATTTTCACCGTCAAGGGTGATCTGTGCGTTACCGTTGTGAGACCATGTATAGCTCAGTGATTGGCTTTCTTTGTCGTGTGCTTTGGCAACCAAATTCAGTGCTTGCATTTCTTGCACTAGCACTTGACCCTCAATAGAAACTACTGGTGCACTATTTGTTATCACTGGAGGCTTTACTTCCTCATTGGTGTTTTCTGAAGCACCGCCTCCGCACCCCGCAACCAAGCCCATAACGCCCGCGAGACAAACTCGAATTACCGACCTATACAATTGTATTAACCTCACTAATTTGCACAAAAAGCGCGCAGGTTACACGTAAGTTTAAATATATTCAAGGTTGATTTTTAGACAATTTAAGGCGATTTTTTAAGTTTCTGATTTTGCTGCATAAAGCCATTGAGTTTTTCACTAAGTTAAACAGGCAAGCCACATCATGGTGATTCTAAGTACTAGGCAACAGCGAGGCCTCGCTGTTGCCTATTTGGCATGTATTATTGATAGGTTAAAAACAGTTCATTATCGACATTACATACATCATGCTCAGAGTAATGGCATACTTTTACCCCATCATGGCTGGCGTCAACCACTTGCAAATAATAGTTTTCCCCCTGATTGTCATAAACAATTCTACCCAGTTCATCGAGAATTGCTGAAAACTGACCATCTGGTGTAGTGATAGTTACCGCATTATTACTACTGTCCACATCGGTGCGCCATACTAATTTTGTATCCCCAACCTGCTGACTCAATTTTAAATTTGCTAGCATATAATGCTCAAACTTTTCCAACCCAGTGGAGTTATACTCTACCACTCTCAGCACCGATGATGGAAAAGCATTTGGCACAAACACGGATGTTTCTAAAACATACAATTTGTTGTCGCCTGTTGCGACCAGCTCAAATGTTAAGGATGAGTGCAATGAGCATTCAATTTTATCAATTGAGCAATTTGGATCGATGATATTTTGTTTATAATCCCAAAGGTTTTCCATATATATAACATTACCTTCCACTGAAACATGGTGATAATTAAAATCTGCACCCAGCCTGATCACGCCATTATCATAGACTTCCAACCCGCTCAGTACATCAAAATGATCGCCTTCCTTAAAACGCCATATGCCCACTTTACTTACAATATCAGGGGCTGAAACTTGATGTTTTACCATGGCACCTGTTCCTCTGTTCAAAGGCGTCAGGTAACTCCCAGTGACCAACTGGGTGTTAAATTGAAAGCTGCCATCTAATGCATTCCACACAAAGATACGCATAACATGATTTTGACCATTAAGTTGTTGAAGCTCAAGATAGTCATCGCCAAGCACCCAATTAATTGGGGTCCGACCTAGTGCGTCTATGATTTCTCCATCACCTTGCTCATTTAAGATAAGCTTATATGTCGACAAATAACGTAAAGAAGCTCTGTTCTTACTTTGAGAAAAATAATCAAACTCGTTGCTTCCATACCCCAGTGACCAAGTACCTACCATTTCGGCATGAGTTAATGTGATCTTTTCAAAATCACGTATGTCGTCTAACACCTCTCTCATGCTATCTGAACTTTGAACGATACCCTCTATACTCAATTGACGATGCCATGTTACTTCAACACCTTCAGGGTGGCGCACTAATTCAAAACCAGTAATTTCAATATCATATGAAATACTAGGATCTGAATTGGAGAACTCTTGACCTGCAAATGTTGGTTGTTCTAATTGCGCGGTTAGTCCACCATTGGCCTTTGTTTGCCAAGTAAAGGGGGAATAAAAACCAGACCGAAAGATAGTGCCATCACCAGAAGCAAAGACATTAAAGTCAAAGGAAGAAGGCGCATAAAAACCTTTTCTCACCAAGCGATTTTCACCAACAAACTCATTATACTTTATGAATTTAGCAGTGATATGGCATGACTTCGCTGGTGCGTGAACATAAAACGTCATATTCTGTTCTGTAAAGTAGCCATTACAGCCCGATATTTTACTGACCATATAGCCCGCACTCGGAATGACAGTCAATGACAATGTCTCCCCAAGCCTTGGCTTATCAGTATGCGCGAGCATGCTTCCTTCACCTTCAATCGTAATATTGAAATCTAATTCAGGACCTAGGGTAGTGAATATTGAAGTATTTGACGTATCGCATTGACCATTAGTCGAGCGAATGCACACTTCTTGCTCCGTTGCTGATAACACTTTCACTGACAATACCAATTGCTCACCGGTTTCGTCATTAGACAGCAACATCACTGAGCCTTGCTCTTCAATTCGATAACTCAGCCCTTGATACTCAACCACGGAGTAACATGGCCCACTAGGACAATGCATGTCGAATGTCAGTGTTTCTTCAGCACCATACAGTACTTGTTCCGAACCGAAATGCGACACTTTTTTCAACCGATGTCCATGATTTTGATCACGGGTAAAAAACCTCAACAATGACCGAGATTGATCCTCTACAACACCCGTTGTTTGAAGTTTATTATGATTAACGACCACATCATTGCCATAAACCCCAACCAGTTCAAACTCATCGGTGACGTTATAAATGCAAGATGCTTGACTCACATCACATTGTTCTACGTGTGTGCCATTCCATAAATACTCACCCAGTTCAAGTTTACCTTGCTCCAGTACCCATGCACTAGATCGCCCAAGCTCTGAAAAATAACGATTGTTGTCAAAAAAGAAATACTGCTGTTCATCATATTGTGAACGTGAAATAGACCAACTTCCGGTGACATTTAAAGCATCAAACTCTACATTTTGATGCTTTACAAATACAGCGCCATTTCGTGTATTCAGGTTTTCTGAAACATGGCCTTTCACTATGGTATGTAATTGCCCATTTGCGTACTCTAGAACCTGGTAAGTTAATGTCTTATCGGTACTTTCTAACGTTAACGTATTGCCATTAAGCTGCCACTGCCAAGCAGTATTAGTTGATATTTGATTAGCCGTACCATCTTCTAATAGATCTAATTTTACAGCCTCACCTAAGCTATGCCCCAACAGGTGGTGTTGGAGATGCCAAATTCCAATAAGTTCATCGCGATTAATTGAAAGGTCTGGTACTGTTTTATAAAGGTGTGCAAAAGCCTCTGTAACATCGGTAATTGGTTCTGATAAAAACTCTAAAACCAACCCATGTTGATACGAAACACGTGCAGCAATGAGACCGCTGCGTTCCTCTAAAACATCAAAAGTTAGTGTATTTAGCACTGTTTTGGCGCTAGGACCATAATCAGATTTAATACCCGCAGGTAAGATGGTCACAGGCTCAGCAAAAGATAAAGTAACCGTTTGACCTATTTTTTCCCAATCAAAGCTGCTCACTTCCTCAGCTATAATTTGACCCGTGCCATCGTCATTAAATGACAAGTTGACGAGCAAACCATGCATTGTATTTGGGATTGCTAACGTATAGTCACCCAGCAACTCAGATGTTAAACCAGGCAATAGCGTCGTATCTTTGAGTAAAGCGTCCTCGGCTTTTTTGAGCAGTTCAGGATGTGCCACCTCTAGTTCTGAGTAGAGTTGCGCTGCCCCTGCGGTATCCTCAGCCAGTGCAAGTGTTGAGCTGAACTTTACTGGCATCAGGTCGATATTGTCATCAACTAAAGCTTTAATTAAGGTTGCTAATTTGATCTTATCCGCTGTATCAACCAGCAGCAGTGCATTTTGCAACTGAGCTAGCGAGTCAAAAGCTCCCTCATGCTCGGACAATTGTACATATTCAGCCGTTGTTACATTGGTCACATTGACACCGAATATCTCTGAAGCGTCCAAGACATTATCTTCACCGGCCTTGCTGCGTATCAGACTGACACTTGGCAATTGTGAAATAAACGCTACACGAGACTGTGCACCAACGCCCTGCGCATGCAATTGAACAAGCGTTGACTGACTCGCTTCATCAGCAGCAATATCGAGTGTATATTCTCCTGATGCATTGGCTGTTGTACTAAACGTCTCTTTGCCAACTGTCGCAGTCACTATTGCATTAGGGATTGGCTTATCTGTCACCAGGCCTCTTAATTGGAACGTGATTTCATTTCGTGCGAAGTGCACTGTATGTGAAGCACTCTCTGATGCACCTTGGTTATCTGTTACTGTAACAGTGAAGGTCACTGTCACATCTTGTTGAATATCGGGCGTGCTAAGCGTTAACCGTTCAGTTGCGCTTCCAGAGAGGTTTAGCAATAAATCCGAGTCATGTTGCCACTGATAATTGACAATAGAACCGTCCACATCTGAAGACTTGGCCTGTAATACTATCGGTTGTCGCTCTTGTCCTGTGGATGTGCCCTCTATACCCACAATTGGCGCTTCATTCTTTGGTTCAGGCGTCGGTTGAGGCTCTGGGTTAGGCTGAGGACTAGGTTCAGGCCCTGGATCAGGCGTGATCACAGGTGTTTCCGTCAATGGAGTTTCAGGCTGCTGCTTGTCACCGCCACCACCGCAACCGAGGATCAATAAAGTAAACGCAAATAAACATGCTTTTGAGATTGTAGATGCCACTCGCTTGTTCCCAATTTATGATAAAAATTGCGCGCAGAGTACATGCAACACCTTTCATGTTCAAGAAAGATTATTGTGTCGATAAGAATAAATTAAATTGTTAATAATTGTCCCAACACCACTTTACAGTGATGGCACACGTCATATTTTTAACCCAGCACCTGCAATAAAAAAAGGGCTTACAAAAGCCCCTTTTTCTCATTTACTTTTTTCTGCGCCTTGTGCGTTGGCCTAGAACACGCTTCTTATCCCTTTGCTTTCTCGACTTCGCAGAGTTTTTACGATTGTCTTTGGGCTCTTTAGTTAAATCAGGCTCATATCCCGCCAACCACTGAGGTGTGAGTCGAGTATCGAGCAATACTTCTATTTCTTCCAATAACCACTGTTCATCAATACTCACTAAAGAAATCGATTGGCCGCTGTTTCCTGCACGGCCTGTACGTCCAATACGGTGAATATAATCTTCTGCTACATAAGGCAGTTCTGCATTGATGACATAAATTAATGCTTTAATATCAATACCGCGTGCTGCAACGTCCGTTGCCACAAGCACCCGTGTTTTACCTGATTTGAATTGCTCCAATGCGCGTTCTCGTGCGCCTTGAGACTTATCACCATGGATAGATAGCGTCGCCAAACCATCTTTATTAAGCTCACTTGCATACTCATCTGCACTCTTTTTAGTCCGTGTAAATACCAGCACCTGCTGCCAGTTATTTTTACCAATCAGGTGCGAGATCAGTTCACGTTTTCGGTCTTCATCCACCGCATAAAAAACTTGCTCCACCTTGTCAGCCGTGCTGTTTTGCTGTTCAACACCAACACGCTCTGGCATATTCAGCCACATTTTTATCTGCGTCAGCACGCTCTCATCCATTGTTGCCGAGAACAGCATTGTTTGACGGTTTTCAGGCATTTTACGCATAATGCGTTTAATTTCGCCGATAAAGCCCATGTCCAACATGCGATCAGCTTCATCAAACACCAAGTGAGAAATGGCACTAAGAGACAAAGTTCCTTTGATCATGTGATCTAATAAACGACCTGGCGTGGCAATGACGATGTCGACCCCTTCTTTTAAGATCTTTTCTTGAGGACCAATATTGGCACCGCCATACAAGCAAGCAACCTTTAAATGGCTAAATTTAGCCAAGCGTTTGGTGTCTTTCGCAACTTGTTGCGCCAGCTCTCGAGTCGGTGCAAGTACCAAAGCGCGTACCGCTGGCGTATCAAATTCACTTTCTAATAATGTATTCAAAATCGGCAGCATAAACGCCGCAGTTTTACCTGTGCCGGTCTGAGCTGTAGCCAGTAAGTCTTTACCCTCTAGAATGAGCGGAATACTCAGCGCTTGAATTTGTGTTGGCTCAGTAAACTCTAACTGTGCTAGCGCTTGATTGAGTTCATCTGCAAGATTTAAAGATTGGAAAGACATATGTGCCCGTTAGTACTGCCAAAGATTCGCCCAGTATAACAAACCCAGAACACACTTGTGTACAGTGCAATAAAGTTAACTCTCCATAATTGTGCTGCAATTTTACAATACACTTTATATTTACTTAGTAAAATGGAGTCCTTATGTCAGCGCATGAATTCGATTTAAAACCTGTACCCACAGTAGCAAGGCGCGCATCCATTGCCATGGCGATGTTAATGCTGGGCCTGACTTTTTTCTCCGCGAGTATGTGGACAGGTGGCAAACTCGGCGTTGGTTTATCACAAGCTGACTTCATAACTGCTGTTGTTGCTGGCAACCTTATTCTCGCTGTATACACTGCATTTTTAGCTTATATCGGCGCAAAAACAGGGCTTTCGACCCATTTACTTGCGCGCTTTTCTTTTGGCTTAAAAGGCTCTTGGCTGCCATCCGCACTCCTTGCTGGCACACAAGTTGGTTGGTTTGGCGTTGGTGTCGCCATGTTTGCGCTGCCTGTGAGCAAAATTACCGGATTTGATATTGACTGGCTCATTCTCATTGCGGGAGCATTAATGACCGCAACGGCGTATATTGGGATCTCTGCCCTCATGGTACTCTCAATGATAGCAGTGCCAGCCATCGCCGTACTTGGCGGGTTCTCAGTGTGGATAGCCATTGATGATGCAGGCGGGTTATCAGGTTTGGCAGCTCAGCCTATCACTTCACCACTGAGTCAAACTCAAGCGATCGCTCTGGTAGTAGGCTCGTTTATCTCTGCGGGCACACTCACAGCAGATTTTATGCGCTTTGGCAAAAATGCTAAAAAAGCAGTGCTGATCACAGTTATCGCATTTTTAATCGGTAACAGCTTAATGTTCGTATTTGGTGGTGTAGGCGCTGCAACAACAGGCAAATCGGATGTTTCGGAGGTGTTGATGCTGCAAGGGTTATTACTGCCCGCAGTGATTGTGCTGGGTCTAAATATTTGGACCACCAATGATAATGCGCTTTATGCGTCTGGACTTGGGTTTGCCAATATCACCGGGCTTTCAAGCAAATACCTTAGCGTCATCAATGGTCTCATAGGCACACTTTGCGCATTGTGGCTCTACAATCATTTTGTTAGCTGGTTAACCTTTCTATCGGCAGCAATTCCCCCTATTGGTGGTGTGCTGATCACGCACTACTTGACCCATAAAACGCACTATCAAAATATGCAAAATGCACAGTGCCAGACAGTAAATTGGGCTGCCATCATCAGCGTTTTTATCGGTATCGCTGCGGGCCATTGGCTACCAGGGATCACCCCTGTAAATGCCGTGATAGCCAGTGCTATCAGCTTTTTCTTGCTAAGTAAAACGGCATTTGGTCGCTTAAAGCATCAATAACTCAGCTCCTGAAGCGCGTGTTCCAATCGCGCTTCAACTTCACTTTTACATTATCAACACCACAACACTCTTGTTACTTATTTTTAATAAGTGATTGTAAAGCTTTTAGAAAATGCCTCTACTGCGACAATTTGTCACATCTCAAACAAGGTCAACTTCATTATACTCGCCGCAGTTTTTTTCAGAGTTTTCTTTATGTTTTCGTATTCAAAATTATCTCTTGCGCTGCTCGGCCTTGGCCTCTCTCATGTTGTTTCTGCGCAGCAAACACCCCATATTGAACGTGTTGAAGTAACGGGTTCTAAAATTCAAGATATCGATTTAGAGTCAGCTAGCCCAGTAACCACATTAACCGCTGAAGATCTTGCAATAACCGGTATGTCTAACTTAGAAGAGGTATTGCAAAGCTTAAGTGCATCAGCAGGTCCGGCAGGAAATGCCACTAATGCCTACTGGACTAGCAATGGCTACGCCACCGCGCAAGTCAACCTGCGCGGCATGGGCATTAAACGCACTCTGGTTTTACTTAACGGCAAGCGCCTCGTAGCAGGAGGCACAGGTGCCAATGACAGCCCAGATCTTAATATGATCCCAATGGGACTCGTTGAGCGCATTGATATTTTAAAAGATGGCGCTTCAGCGATATATGGTGCCGATGCTGTCGCGGGTGTGGTCAATATCATCACCAAGTCTAATTTTGAAGGCACGACACTTGTTGCAAAAGTAGGTCAAAGCAGCAAAAAAGATGCCGAGAATGCAGAGCTAAACCTGTCTTATGGTACTGCATTTGATAAAGGCCATGTCACCGTTAATATCAATTATGTCGACAACGGTAACGCCTTGCAATCCACCCGTAACCTCTGCCCATTAAGCGAAGTGGATAGCGAGTTTGTGTGTATTTCATCTGGTTCAACCATTGGCGGGCGCGCACTGTTGGCTGATGGGCAAGAAGTGCAATTTAACCAAGTCGCTGGCCAAAATGGCGATCACTTTGAAGCCTATGACAATGACAAGCACGGCTACAATTGGTTTGAAGCGCTCAATGCATACAGTCCAATGCAGCGCCTGAATTTAGCGACTTTTGTCTCTTACGAGCTTTCCGACTCTATTGTGCTTGATACATCTGTGCTTTACGCTAATCGACAGTCAGATCAAGTCGTCACACCGAGAGGGTTTAACTCTGTCAACGTTTCTAAGTTGTTTGCTTACAACCCAACTGGACAAGATCTCACGTTAAAGCGTCGTCGAAATATTGAAGTCCCCAACCCTGAGTTCTATCAAGAAACCAATACCACGCAAACCACATTTGCACTCTCTGGCACACTAGCAAATAACTGGTTATGGCAGGCAAGCTATAATTGGGGCAGAAATACCGGAACCGATGGCTGGAGCTATGATTTTAACGATGCCAAAGTTGCGCAAACACTCGATGCAAATGTATGTAGCACAGCAAGTAATGCCGCCATTCCCTGTGGAGACTATTTTGGTATCGGTGAATTAACCTCAGACGTCATAGACTATGTGACTTACCAACGCGAAGGAACGGGTGGCAACCAACTTCAATCTCTTAGTTTTGATTTGACGGGCGATATCACCGAGCTTAAAGCAGGCAGCTTAGCCTTTGCAACGGGTATCACTCTACGTAAAGAAAAAGGCTGGCGTGACCCAGATCCGATTGCAATGCAAAACGGCGAAGAAGATGCAATTTCTGGTGACTCCGAAGTCAAAGAAGCATTTTTGGAGCTGTCCATCCCACTTTTAAGTGACTTACCCTACGCGCAATCCGTTAAAACGGATGTCGCGCTGCGCTACTCTGATTATCAACATTTTGATGCCGAAACCACCTATAAACTGGGCCTAACTTGGCGTGTTAACGACCAATGGCTGTTACGAGGCGTCCGCTCTAGTGCATTTAGAACACCAACCATTACCGAACAATTTGGCGGCACCAACATCGAAAACCTCATCACTATGGACCCATGCGATGGCGCAACAGGCATGATTTTAAATAACTGTCTCGCAGCTGGCGTACCTAGTAGCTTTGTACAAGATGGCTCAACAATTCGTACAGGTGTGGGCGGCAACACCGAGGTCGGCCCGGAAACTGCGAACACCTTTACACTGGGTGTGGTATACCAAAACGCATTATTTTCAGCCACGCTAGACTATTTTGATATTGACGTTGATAACGCCATCAATAGTGTGTCTGGCTCTAATATGCTGCGCCTTTGCTACAGCGATCCACTCGCCTACAAAGCCTATTGCGATAGCATTACTAGAGACGCTATTACACACCAAGTCACCTTGCTTGAAAAGCGCCCCATGAACGCCGCCAGTGAGCAAGTCTCTGGAATAGATTTAAACATCAAATTTGCGTCTAATTATAAGCATGTCGACTACAAACTCACTTGGGATACAACGCGCTTGCTCAAGCATGAAAACACCGCTTTCGACGGCGCAGAAACCGAAGTGTTACTTGGCAAAATCACCTCAGACAGGGGCAGCTTTGCGAAGTGGAAGTCTAATCTAACTGCCAATGTCGCTGCTGCACAGTGGCAAGGCAGCTATAGCATTCAGTATATCGGTAAAGCCCAAGACGAAAACGAAGGCGGTCCAATTGGCAGCCAAGTACCCAGTATCCTTTATCATGATGTGCAATTGGGTTATGCGGTATCTGACTCACTTGTTGTGTCCTTGGGCATAGACAACTTATTTGATAAGCGACCGCCATTTTTGACCTCTTGGAATGATGCCAATACAGATGTATTTACTTACGACACGGTTGGCAGACGCGGCTATCTCAAAGCCACTTATCAGTTTTAAGCGCCTTTGGTGACAAGCATACGCTTGTCACCACCTCACTGCGTCATATAACCTTCACATCCTACCTGTTCATTTCGGTATGACGGCATGTTAAATAACTTGTTAATATAAATATAATTTGGCCTAACAAGGATAACAACATGCCACCCGCTTTAATTGAAATAGGTTTACCCATCGCGCTCATTTTTATCATGGCTGGCGTTGGGTTAAGCTTAAAACTTACAGACTTTCAGCGTGTATACCTGCAACCAAAAAGCTTTTTCATCGGTGCTTTTTGTCAGCTACTGTTACTGCCTGTACTCGCGATTGCCGTGATTGCCTTAACAGGGCTTACAGGAGAGCTTGCCATTGGTTTATTTATCTTAGCCCTGTGCCCTGGCGGTACAACCTCAAATTTATACAGCTATTTGGCCAAAGGAGACGTTGGGCTCTCTGTGTCTTTAACTGCTGTTGTGGGCTTTATTACCCCATTTACCCTGCCCTTTTTAGCGGCATGGGCAATTGGTTATTACGGCAAAAATGACACCTTGATTGAGTTTCCAATTCTAAAAGCTTGGCTACAACTCATTGTTGTCGGTGTTGTGCCGGTCTTAATTGGTATGGCGATTAATGCCAAATGGCCCGAATTTGCAAAAAAAGCAAGCCCGTATATTAGTTGGTTTTCTGTTGCGGTATTGCTTTTAGTGATCATCAGTATTTGCTTTAAATTAGGTGATAAACTAATTGATTATCTTGTCATGGCAGGCCCTGCCGTTATCGCGTTAAATTTGCTATCTATGGTCGCAGGGTTATTAGTCGCCCATTTTTTACTGTATAACGCCACGCAAACACGGACCATTACTTTAGAGGTCGGTTTACAAAACGGGACATTAGCACTTCTGGTGACAACCGGCTTATTAAATAGTGAAGTCATGTCGATTGCGCCAAGTATTTACGGCCTATTTATGTTCATCAGTGCGGGGCTTTATACCGCTTGGGCAATCAAAAAAGCATAAGACTCGCAGTGTAATCAGAGGAAATAGTGTCGTTTGTTATTTGATACTATTCTCCTCCTGCATCAAGATAAAATGTTTCTCGTTACACTCTCTAAAATTCGCATTTTGCATTACTAGATTGCAAACATCCAATTACCACGTACAGCTAAAAACCACCTAAAAGTTATAAGTGGCTAACATATATAAACATTTTCAAAACGTCCATCATGGCATGAGTTTCGCTCATCTCTATACACGCTAGATAAATTGCCATGGTTGCATCACAATGAAATTAGATAAGAGAGAGCTGTCTTTACAAACAATGTATTTAAAGCATGGACTGCTCCCTTTTCAAAACATGTATACACAGCAAATGATTGAGAAATGGAATGGGTTGTTAGATCCCATTTTTCATGACCGTCAATCGCCGGAAACTAGTTATGTGTACTCAGGTGAGCTTGTTGAACTCGGCATTCTCGATGATGTGTTAAACAACAAATTGCTCAGCGCTATTACCGTGCTGGACCCTTGCCCCATACTTTTTCAATGCCACTGCTTTGAGATAGATTGGAGTCAAGCGATTAGCCAAACTCATTGTGACCTGTTAGAGGGCTGGCACAAAGACCATCGTGACCCAAATATCAAATCGGTTTATGGCTGCCGACCATTCTCAATATATATCTATCTTAATGATGTCAAACAGACCAATGAAGGTGCTTTTGAGATTATACCTGGATATGCAACAGGCCCGCTTGAAAGTAATCTAAACTACTGTAATTTAAAGGGGCGCAAAGGCACCTGCTTTTTATGGAATCGAGATTTATACCACCGCCTACATGAAAAGAACGGTTCAACAAAGCAACGTGTTTTAAAACTATCTGTGCAGACCAATGGCTGGGCACACTCAAAAGCACAGCTAGATGGGTTTCATCAAACTCGCGCTTTATTAAACAATGCAAACCCAGCGCTCTCATATTTATTTGGCAGTCACTATAATAACAATCTCGCAATCCAAACGATCCCTTTTGCGCGAAAAGGTCAGCTACCTCAAATAATGCCTATAGATTACTCAAGAAAAACACACATGCCTTCCAGGGCGTCAGTGATGTTTCGT
The DNA here is from genome assembly GCF_001625685.1 of Pseudoalteromonas luteoviolacea CPMOR-1. Taxonomy (GTDB): domain Bacteria; phylum Pseudomonadota; class Gammaproteobacteria; order Enterobacterales; family Alteromonadaceae; genus Pseudoalteromonas; species Pseudoalteromonas luteoviolacea_K. The sequence continues at coordinate 109,431 of NZ_AUYC01000022.1, forward strand.
CGCTTTAAAAGCAAAGTTGACCAAGCATTAGGATTTTAGCCTCGAAAAAGGGGCTGATATTCAATATGTCATCAACATGATGAAATTATAAGCCTCACAATCACACAGCTAAAAGTAAATTCAGGGTTAAGTGAGAAAATAGCGACTATCATTGCTAATGATAGCAGGATGTAACCGATCGATATGAAAAGACAGTCGATGGATCATGTGAGTATTTAGCAAAGCCATTTTTACACATGCAGCTTTTTACTTGATCTTAGGCTAAGGAGACTCAATGACAGTGCATAAATCCCAGCAACGCCACACTCACGTCAAACAACTGCTTGGCAAGATGGACCCCGAAGTTGCCGCCAGCTTTACCTATAAACAGCGAAAAGCGCTGGATAAAGTCATTAATACGCGAGGTTGGAATAATCACCAGATTGACTTTAGGCCGACGCTCGCCTTTCCATTTTTACCATGGAGTTTTTATATCGTCTTTCTTGGCGGTGTGAATAAGCGCAGCTTAAACTCAACGGAGCGCTTTACTGCTGCCATGGTATTTGTAACTGCATTAACCATTGTTGGAATGATGGTCCTCGGGCTTGTTTTCGTTATCTTGTATTTACTGAAATCTTGGCTGGGCATTGATCTTTTCCCTAATGAATCTTTGGGCGTGTGGGACCAATTTAAAGATTTATTTAAATAGCACCGGTCAAGTTTTAATCTAAATACTTTATTCTCTCGTATAGCAGGTTGAGCTAATAATGGAGCCCTAGCCATGAATATTAAATTACTCTCTTTTGGTTGCTGTTGTTTAGTACTCTCTCCAATCTGCAGCGCAAAACATGATTGGTTTGTCAAGCCTTACGTTGGACTGAGTCAGATGTCAGATATGACGCTCGTCGCACAAAATGTAGAAAGTCAGACGGGCAATAGCGATATACAACTTGATGGCGGGTTTGTATCAGGGCTTGGTGTCGGTTATGTCATACATAACAATTTGGCGATAGAGTTGGCATGGGAGTATCGAAGCAATGAATCAACAACCGCATTGCCATCTAATAATTCCCTCTATGAAGGCAACATCGCTTCAAATCTATTTTTTCTAAATACTTACTATGTATTCAATACACCTAGCTCATGGCAGCCTTATATTGGCGCTGGGGTAAGCTGGGCACAAGAAGTAGACATTGATTTAGAAGAGCAAGGATCTGAGCGCTCCTACTCCAGTGATGGCGACACCGGATACCAAGTATTTGCTGGTATGTTGTTCAAAGTAGATGATGCTTGGTCTTGGCAAGGCGAAATCCGGTATGGGCAAATGAAAGATATAACACTCAATGCAGAAAGCGGCACAGGTGAATTCAATAACCTTGATTACGATACGCTAACGCTACAACTGTCGGCTGTTTACCACTTTTGATTAGACAGAGCGTAAAATAATTCAGTGAGCAACAATTTAGTCGTCGCTCACTGAGAATAAATACAACTAGTCTCGCTCAAATACCAATGGCATTGCGTTGTCTTTTACTTCAATGACCGCGCCATCTTTGTAAACACATTGACCATTAACAAACGTATAGCGGATCTGATGAGAGAACTGATGCCCCACAAACGGTGACCACTGGCAATGATACAACGTATTGTCATGACGTACAGTTTCTCCTGCTTTCGCACTCACCACAGCTAAGTCGGCAAAGTACCCTTCTCTGACAAAACCTCGCTGCTGCACTTTGTATCGTTTAGCAGGGTTATGCGCTGTTTTTTCAACTACTTGAGTCAAGCTCATGGTGCCACGTTTCACTTGGTCAAATAAAGTCAGCAGCGCGTGCTGTACTAGGGGAAGACCCGCAGGGGCTTGCGCGAATGCTTGCTGTTTTTCATCCCAAGTATGTGGTGCATGATCTGTTGCTATGATATCTAAACGACCATCATTTAGAGCGTTTATCAAAGCAAGTCTGTCTGATTCCGCTTTAATGGCAGGATTGCACTTGATCAAATTCCCCAATTTGCCGTAATCATCCTGATTAAACCATAAATGATGCACACAGGCTTCTGCGGTAATTTGCTTATTATCAATTGGCCCTGGGGCAAATAAATCCAGCTCTTTAGCAGTCGTCAAATGAAGTACATGCAGTTGAGTGCCATATTTTTTGGCAAGACTCACCGCATAAGAAGACGACTCATAACATGCATTGGCATCACGAATAACAGGGTGGTCTTCGATGGTCAGCACTCGGTCACCCAGCTTTGCCAAATTATCGCTGATCACATCTCCCTTTTCACAGTGCGTAGCAATCAGTACCGGGCACTCTCTAAAAATCGCTTCAAGGGCACTTGGGTGCTCAACCAGCAGGTCGCCTGTAGATGCGCCCATAAATACTTTCACACCACATATAAAACTTGGATCACAGGCTTTAATTTCATCTAAGTTATCTGGTGTTGCCCCCAAATAAAACGAATAGTTAGCTACTGATGTTTCTGCAGCAATGTGATGCTTTTGAACCACAGCCAATTTATCCGTCGTTGCCGGGCTCACATTGGGCATTTCCATAAAACTTGTAATGCCACCAGCAACGGCGGCGCGAGATTCAGTGCCTATAGTGCCCTTCCAAGCAAGGCCGGGTTCTCTGAAGTGCACTTGATCATCAATCATGCCCGGAATTAAAAAGTCTCCTTGCAAGTCGATAACTTGGTCCATATCCGTTGGTGTAATACTGCTGGCAATTTTATCAATCCTTTGCCCGATAATTCGTACATCACAGTGCTCAACTTGACCTTCATTTATCAGCTGAGCATTTTTTAATAGAATATTCGACATTTCTATTTCACCTTAAGACACGCGTTAACAATAAAATTTTCTGTGGCATTTATAAATAAAAGCAATTTAGGCGTTCGATGCCGCCTCTTCTTCCAGTGCCTGACAATCTGTGCAAATACCTTGAAACTCAAACTGAGGTGAGTTTAATTGATAGCCATGCGATTGAATTTGCGCAGATAATTGCGCCATTAGCTCAGCAGGCATATGCACTTCTTCTACTTTTTGGCACAGGGAGCAAATTAAAAACTGAGTATGTGGATGAGGTTTATGACAATCGATATGCGTACAGCAGATGTATTTGTTGACGGTATCCAGCTTATGGACCAAATCAGCTGCAACTAACAAATCTAAGATACGATAAATGGAGACAGCTGGCAAAGTCAGTCCCAAATTTTGCTTACAATACTGAACCAGATCATAGGGTGATAGCGCTTTGCCCGCCATCTTTAACCCCTTGAAAATAGCTATTCTTTTTTCAGTAGGCTTGATACCTGCGTAATTAAAAATTTCGACAAACTCACTTTCTTGGTTATTTTTATTATTTTTTTGACTCATAAGACCCTATTTACTTGCCACCCAACACTTAATGTTACAATATAACATATCACAAAATACCTAAATGAATCACTTATTTTCGTGCAATCCACCGTTATGCCACGAAAAAAACATAAGACATGGGTAAAATAATTACGTTAACGACTTTGGGAGTAGTAAGCATGGTCACACGTAGACAATTTACTAAAGGGACAGTTGCACTTGCATTTGTCGGGTTGAACAACAGTATCTTGGGTTGCGCGCAAAAGCGTTCTATCACCCCCACACCAACAACCACAGGTTATGGCCCGCTCATCAAAGACCCCAAAGGCCTGTTGGACTTACCTGATGGGTTTAGTTACCAAATTATCTCTAGTTTGCATGACAAAATGGATGATGGGCTCAGTGTGCCAGACAATGCTGATGGCATGGGGTGTATCGGATTAGATGAAAAACGCGTCGCTTTAATCAGAAACCATGAACTGAGCCCAAAACATTTAAAAAATGCGGCACCAGATATTGCTGCGCATCGTACCAATAACGCTTATGACAGCTTAAATAAAGACATTGCACTGCCCGGGGGCACCACAACCATGGTGTATAACCTTGAGACTCAGCGTATTGAACAGCAATATTATAGTCTCGTTGGCACTATTAGAAATTGTGCTGGCGGGACAACCCCTTGGGGCACATGGCTTACCTGCGAAGAAACGGTACAACTGGCTGGAGATGGACTGAATAAAGATCATGGTTACATCTTTGAAGTGCCAGCAAATCAACAAGGGTTAACTCAACCGGTACCGCTTGTGGATATGGGCCGATTTAACCATGAAGCTGCCGCAGTAGACCCAAGAACAGGGACTGTTTATTTAACCGAAGACCGAGGTGATGGTCTCTTCTATCGCTTTATTCCTAAACAAAAAGGCCAATTGGCGTTAGGCGGTACTTTGCAAGCCCTCGTGGTTAAAAACACACCACATTTTGACACCCGTAACTGGACACAAGCTGACATGCCTTTATCAACTTGGTTCGAGACCGAGTGGATCACCTTGGATAACCCGCAAAGTCCTGAAGATGACCTGCGGCTGCGCGGTTATGATTTAGGTGCAGCTGTATTTGCACGAGGCGAAGGTATTCATTTTGGCGACAATGAGCTTTATTTTTGTTGCACCAATGGCGGAGAAAAACAACTAGGGCAAATCATGCGTTATCTACCTTCAGCCTATGAAGGCACCGCACAAGAAACCAAGCATCCGGGTCAAATTCAATTGTTTTTAGAGAGCAGTGATAAATCACTGTATGACTTTGGCGACAATCTTACGGTCACACCGCAAGGACACCTACTGGTGTGCGAGGACCAATATACTTTATTGCCAGACAATCATCTACGTGGTGTGTCGCCCAAGGGCGAAGTATATCCGTTTGCTAAACTGCGCGCTAAAACTGAGCTTGCAGGCGCCTGCTTTTCTCCTGATGGGTCAACCTTATTCGTCAATATCTATTCGCCCACCAAGACCTTGGCAATTCGAGGAGATTGGTCAAGCTATCAAGCTTAATTTGAAGAAAATTGCAGCCAGTTTTTTCAGCAACTGCTGGCTGCAAACGTGATTTTAAAATTCAAATAGGCCAGTAAATTACAAATCATGAGGCGACGTGTTGTCGTTTTCGGCGCTTTTTAATATAAGGGAAAAAGAACAAAATCATACCAGTGATAGAAATAACTAAAGTCACAAAAGAAACTGGTAACATCAGCCATAAATTGGCGTTTTTTTCAAAGAAAGTGCCATCATGCAAGCTTTCAATCAGCTCGGAGTTACGCTTTGCACTGTGTAAGATTTCGCCGGTCTGATTGTCAATTTGAATCTCAATTTTATTATTACTGCGAATTTTTGTTATCCCTTTTGCAGGGCGAACATCTAAGCGATTCACATCATCCCAGTTTTTGATTTCAGCCGACTCTACTGACTTAGCAATGTCTAAAATTTGCGTAAACGTCAATTCAGGCACAGTGCCAACTCCTTTTGCAGAAGGCGGCTGGATAAAGCTAAACTCTTTTCTTACTAGCAATAAAATACCAGTGACAATAATCACAAGTAGAGGGATAGAAATAATAATACTCGCCCACTTATGAATACTTCTATTTTTTTTATTAAAACTCATTGCTTCCTTTAAAATTGTATACTCGTTGATAATTTAACGCTGCGCTCAGGCTGCAAGGCGGCGTCTTCGTCTAAGCTTCCATAGTAGGCTTCGTCTGTAAGATTATTAATCGCAACGGTCACTGTTTGTCTGTCCGTTAATTGATGCTCAACTGACACATCCCACACGGTAAAAGCGTCTCGCTCCAGCTCAGAGCCACCCACCTCATCAGCATCTAAAGTATATCGATAAGCGTTTGAAAGCGACCAATTGTCAAAATGCACTAACATGGTCCAACTCAATTCTCTTGGGTGTAGATCATCTAACCTTTGCTGATGATTATCTTCCCCGGACTGTTGCTGGTAACTTAAAATGTGTTCAAAATGTTCGCTGGCGTACCACCTGAGTTCGGCCTCAAACCCACTGATCTGAGCGGAGCTTAAGTTTTGATAGGTCAGATAGCCCGACTGGGTTTCATAACGATCAATGTAATTATCCAAGTCATAATGATAAATGGCACCATACACGCTCACCTTGTCAGAAACATGCCAATTGAAAGAAACTTGACTACCCACACTGGTTTCAGGGTCCAAAGCTTGATTACCCACAATAAGTCCTCTCGGCGTTTGACCATAAAACAATCGCTCAGACAGAGTTGGGTATCGAAATCCAGTGCCGATATCGATCCCAAGATCGACAGCTTCTGACAGTGGTAGCATGGCTGAAAAAGAAGCATTTAAGCGACCATCAGTCGCATCTTCAGATTGCTTACTTTGCTGCTTAATCCAATCATATCTGAGTCCAAAGTCAAAATTGACCTTGCCCCATTGCCAATGGGTTTTACCATACAAAGCGAGATTGTCTTCTTCAGCATTCATTTCATTACCCAGTGTACTAAGTGCAAACTCATCCACCACTAAATAATCACTGGTAATTTTCACCCCTTTACGTGAAAGCCAGTCTACCCCCCAATGGGTTTCTAGGCCCTGCAAATTAAATTGCTGTAACCATTGTCCGCCCAACGTATGGCCCTGATATTGACTCAAGCCATCGTAGCGCTCAAACCTTGCTGTCCTACTATCCCAGTTTTGGTAATGATGATAAAGCTTCGCTATCCAATTTTCCTCGCCATTTAACTGAACCTGCGCAAGAGAATGTATCTCTTCAGGGTAATCGCTTATCTGCTCAGTAGGATATTTTGTATTACTCTTACCAATATGCTTACCATAGCTAGGCAACCAAGAGTAAGTCACCGTATAGCCTTGATGTTGCGTTTTAAATCTCACAAGCCCTGACGCACGCTCAAACTGAGTGTTTAGCACATCACCATTAGGGGCATTATCATTATTAGCATGCTGGTAAGCAAAGGCAGAGGTTAAGTCATTTTTTTGGTGTTTAAAGGCAAAATTAACCCCTTGATTATTACTTTGTACTGAACCTGAAAATTGCGTCTTGTCTGGCATCTCAGAGCTTAAGCTAACGACGCCCCCCATAGCCTGCGAGCCATAAAGTGATGAGCTAGGCCCTTTAATGACATGCCCCAAGTTGAGCAATGTCGGCGCGATAAATGACACAGAATTTCCTGCTCGCCTATCTGTAATAATGGGAATGCCATCAATTTCAGTCCGTATTCTGCCACGGCTAAAACCTCGAATGGCATAACTTTGAAACTGCCCACCTTGTCCGTTTAAACTCACACCAGGTAAGGCTATAAGTTGATCTGCAACGGTTCTATTGAGTGAAAAAGTAAAGCGCTCATCCAAATAGGCTGAGGTATGATTCGCAGAAGCAATTGTCAGTGATTCTTTAGGTGCTAAAACCTCAATCACTTCAAGCTGTTCGCCATGTGCGCTGACCATAGTCGGCGTGCCAGCAAACAGAAAAAAAAATATCGTTTTCATCGTTAATAAACTGCTCAATTAACTTGTTATACGGTGTGTTATCGTTATCTCATCAGGACATCTTCATCATTCATTTTTTAAAAAGCTAACCGTTTTCGTCCTGGAATTTCACGTCTAACCTGCACTAGACGTAAAGCTTAGCATTGGTATTAAATAGGCGCCGCTAACCGCACGACGCCATCATGTCGAGTGAACTTACTTTGTCACAACAGCTGCGCCGCTCGTCCAAGGTCCACCGGCGTCAATCACTGACTGCTGAAGGTTAGGAATTGTTCTTTCCTGCAGCGTTGAAACACGTCTCATGACATCCTCAAGACCTTGTTGCGCATAGCTAAACTGCTGACGATGCTGCTTGGTAGGACCGTAAGAAGACCAAAGCGCAGACATCGCATAACCAAGACGGCTAGAAATATTTGCAGGCTTCGCGCCTTTACGATCACGCGATTTCAATCCTGTTAGTTCAAAATTGATAGCATTGATATCAGCCTGAGCTTGTGCGTATGCAGACTCAAGTGAGCTGATATTACCAGGCGTGCGATCTATCGCTGTACGCAATGATTGCATTGTCTTAGTGACTTCATTTAGCGCTGCCGTTGTTGACGTATAACGCCTTTGCACACTTTTTAGTTGCTCGCTAAATTCAGCAATGGACTCTGCAGTAGGGCCTGACACAGCACCTTCGGAGATCGCTTGCAATTCAAACTCAACAGGCGTGGCTAACTGGGATACTTTACCTTTGACACGCTTATACAGTGTGGCTGTATAAGTACCAGGCATAACCATACTTGTCATCGCAAACGGGTCCCACATCGACGCTTTTTCACCAGTGATAGCCTGATTAGCCGCATACTTCATATCCCAAGTTACACGGTGTATGCCTTTAGTTGTTTTACCAGTGACACGGTTCACAAAGTTGCCCTCTGCATCACGAATTTCAAGATAAACAGCAGGCTTTGGTTCTTGGTTTTCTTTCTCAACCGCTTCCCAAGTCGGGTATTTAGGATACTTCTCTTTCTTAACCAGTTCCTTTTCAGCTTGCTGACGCAGCTCTTTGGCTGTTAATAAACTGTCTTTTAAGAAGTAAGTTAATGTCGCGCCATGCTTAGGGTTATCCGCAACAAAGCGATCATCCCCGTCTGTACGACTGTGATTTGTGTCTTCTTGGTACCACTTAACAGGGCGACCTGGGCCCATCAAGATAGCATCTTGCTCCATGGCTTTTTCGGTCAATGTACGCAATGGTGTATAGTCATCAAGAATGTAAATACCGCGACCAAAAGTACCCGCAACTAAGTCATTCTCACGACGCTGTATTTTCACATCGCGTGTAGAAATCGTCGGAATACCGCCGTTGAGTTCAATCCATTTTTTACCACCATCAACAGTGAAGAAAATACCAAATTCAGTACCAATGAACATAAGGTCTTTATTTACATGGTCTTGGACAATACGCCAAACTAAGTGATTCTCAGGTAAATCTTTAGCAAGTGATTTCCAAGTTTTACCTAGATTTGTTGACTTGATCAGATATGGCTTAAAATCACCATATTTGTGATTATCTAGCGCGACATATACGGTATTCGGATCGAACAAGTCCGCGCGAATGTCATTCACATACGCAGTCGCTGGCACGCCTTTAACACGCTTGAGGTCGATTTTTTTCCAATTCTTGCCACCATCACTGGTTACTTGAATTAAACCATCATCAGTACCTGCCCATAAGATATTTTCATCCACCGGACTTTCGGAGAAGTTCGCAATCGTATGGTACTCAGACATTGCATAGAGATCCCAGCCAGCTTCGACAGACCATGTACGGCCCATCATTGGAGTATGCATACGGTTACCATTTTTAGTCAAATCACCTGAAATAGGTGTCCAACTATCACCACGATCGTCAGAGCGCCAAACACGCTGTGATGCAAAGTACACGCGCTTAGGATCATGAGTAGATACGTTTACCGGCGCATCCCAATTGAAACGCTCAGCAGGGTCGCCCGGCAAAGGTTGAGGTTTAATATATACATTTTCACGCGTTTTAAAATCATGACGAGCTAAATTACCCTGCTGCCATTGAGAATACATAATATCTGGGTTACCCGGCTCAACTGCTGGCTGATGACCGTCTCCGCCCAAGGTTAAGAACCAATCTTTATTTTTGATCCCCTCTGAACGCATGGTTCGAGATGGGCCGCCTTGTGTCGAGTTATCCTGTGTGCCGCCGTAAACCTTATAGAATGGTTTGGAATCATCCGGCGCGACTTTATAGAATTGAGTTAGTGGCAAGTTCGCCATGAAACGCCAGTTTGCCATGCGGTCATGTGACATATAAATACCGCCATCAGAACCAATCAGCACAAAATCAGGATCGGTTGGATGGAATGCCATCGCATGGTCATCTACGTGCTTGCGCTTGGTATTAATTGGCGTCCAAGTTTTACCGCCATCGTCAGAGACTTTACTGTAGTTACTAGCAATATATATACGGTCAAATTGATGCTTATCCGCGAAGATTTCTTGGTAATAATGCGGACCGGTTCCGCCACCTACTTCGTCAGACATCTTAGTCCAGCTCTGACCACGGTTGGCAGAACGATAAAGACCACCTTTACGGTTATCAATTTCAACAGCGGCATACACAACGTCAGGATTAATAGGAGAAATGGCTAAACCTATTTTACCCATATTGCCTGTTGGCAACCCAGTTTTAAGCTCTGTCCAAGTCTCGCCACCATCATCAGAGGTATGAATACCAGATCCTGGGCCCGTACCAACGTAAGCCTCAATTTTTCTTTGTCGTGACCAAGTTGCAGCATATAATTTGTTTGGGTTTCTTGGGTCAATCAGCAGCGATGTCACACCAGTCCACTCATCTTCTGGCTTTAATACCAATTTCCAAGTTTCGCCGCCATCAGTGGTTTTATATAGACCGCGCTCGCCGCCATCAGTCCAAAGCGGACCCTGTGCAGAAACCCAAACCGTATTTGAGTCTGTTGGATGAATGATGATGTCAGAAATACGTTCAGACTTTTTCAAGCCCATGTTTTTCCAAGTTTTACCGCCATCCATTGACTTATAAACACCGTCACCAAAGCTGATATGGCGACCACCATTGTTTTCTCCAGTGCCCACCCAAATGATATCTGAGTTGCTCGGATCTATGGTCACATCCCCAGTCGAATAAACGGCCTGTTTATCAAAAATAGGCGTCCAAGTTGTGCCCGCATTCACTGTTTTCCAGATACCACCGGAGCCCACTGCTGTATACCATGTGGACGGATTGTTTTGATCCACTTCTATATCAGCGATACGTCCTGACATGTATGCTGGACCAATATTTCGAAGTTTCATTGCCTCAAAGGTTTTACTGCTAAAGAGGGCTTTTTCTTCATCTGATTTAGCAGCCAGCGTATTTGAACTGGCACAAGCTAAAGATACAGCAACTGCTGCTTTTAGTAGTACATTCATTTTCCCACCGATGTTGGTTTTTGTTTTTTTCAAATCAACATTAACTTAAAAAATGATATACGTATGTAAATATTCGCTGAGATTACAGAAAATAGAGTCTAAAGTTATATTGTAACATTTTGTGTAAAATCTAGCCCTTTCTACACCTGTATACCAAATTAAAAATCTCGCCACGTAATAATAGACAAAGCTTAAAAACGCATATAAACATAATTTTATGCCGATTTTTCAGGATATAAGGGGCTTTCTACAGCGCGTATAAGTTGAGGCTGCGTGAGAGGAATTAAAATAAGACTACATAAAAAAAAATAATATATTGCGTCAGCCTGTTACTCATTAAAAATGTTTAACAGGCCGAAACCAAGCTTTAAAAGACTACAACTTATTAGATTGAATACGAGAAAGCAGTTTAACACCTAGCTTTTCCGCAACGACACTCAACCCTAAACCAAAACGCTCAGCCAACGCTTTCTTAGTTTTATATTTCACTTTATAAAGTTGGTGTGATTCATTTAAATCTAATAGCAGATCATCACTGGTTTTGATCTCATCAACTAGATCAAATTCTTTAGCATGCGTTGCAAACCAATGCTCACCGGTTGCCACTTTATCGATATCCATCTGCGGTCGATGTTCAGCAACAAACTGTTTGAATAAAGTATGCGTGTGCTCAACTTCACTCTTAAATTTGTCACGACCCTGCTCGGTATTTTCACCAAACATGGTTAATGTGCGCTTATATTCACCCGCAGTGATCTGCTCAAACTCAACGTCATTTTTCTTCAAAATTTTATTGAAGTTAGGTATTTGAGCAAGTACACCAATGGAGCCGACGATAGCAAAAGGCGCTGCCACAATCTTATCTGCCACACACGCCATCATATAGCCGCCACTTGCCGCTACTTTATCAACGCTAATTGTAAGCGGTAAGCCTGCTTGCTTTAGCCTGATCAGTTGAGACGCCGCTAAACCATAACCATGAACAACACCACCACCACTTTCAACATTGACCAATACCTGGTCCTTCTCTTTATCAGCAATCGTTAGAATTGCCGTAATTTCCTCGCGCAAACTCGCCACTTCATTCGCATCAACGCTGCCCGAAAAGTCGATAACAAATGCCTTCTTCTGTGGCTTTTCATCTGATTTCTTTTTACTCTCTTTCAGATGTGCTTTTAGCGCTTTTTTATCCAAAGTCTGATGTAGAAACTCTTCTTTTGCTTCCGCCAATTGAGAAGATAAGTCTTTGACCTCTATCTCACCTGCTTTGCTTTTTGGTTTTTGGCTTGCGCCCACCACTAGTACAATAATGGCACCCACAGCAATCACAATTGTTACTGCTTTAGCCAAAAATAACCCATATTCAAACAAAAAAGCCAACGCTATCTCCCAAACCCTTATTTATCAGTCTATATAATCAAAAACAATCAGCATTAATCTTGTCCTAAATAACGCTACATTGCAATAAAACCATAATAACTACTCTCATTTCGATCAAATGATAAGCATAAAAAAAGCCGCTAATTAGCGGCTTTTTCTTTGCAACGATGTTACTTGGCAATCACGCTTTCATCCGTAATTGGTAACAACAAGCCTTTAGATGCAAGATAAGTAGCAACTTGCTTTTGCATCTCCGCTGTTGCCTGAGCATGGCCTTGTGCTGTACCGCCCGTGCGCTCATCAAATGATGGTGTTAACAACGAGCTGTGATGTCCTTGAGAGAAGTTCACAACATAACGACCAGCAGTGCCATCGGTTGATTGCTTCGACTCAGTGGCTGTCTCCAATCCCATCAACGCTGCCAAAGGCGTGCTACCACCCAGTGGGTTACGTGGCAACGTAGTCGCAGGGATAACTTGGTCGCCCTTGTTTTCACCCTCACCACCGACAACAACACTCATGTACATTGGTGTGTTTACCGCACGTACCAGTGGCGCATAGTTCAGAGGATCTGCCGTATCTAACACGGTTTGTGACGCATAAGCGAACTGATCAACGGTACCGTTAATGGCCGCAATTGACGCAAGGTCACCCTCAGCCTCTAGGTTTGCAACAAATGTATTGTATGCACATGCAGCAAACGCACTCGCGCTGCCAGCAAACGCCCCACAATCAGCAACCGCACCTTCTTCAAGGTAACTCACAAATTTCTTAGAAACTGCTAAGTCAGAGGCCCCCTGAACCACAGCTGTTTTTACAACAGGTCCAAATGAGGCAGACTCTACTAAGAAGTTTGCAATGCCTGCACCACCGCTAGACAGCGCCGCAGGGCCCATTTTAAACAATGGCTCTGCTGCTTTAAGCGCTTCATTGTCAAACGGTAAGTTTGCATGTGCTATGAAACTTGGTGCCACAACTGAACCCAAAGACTGGCCGACAAAGCTCACGTCATTCGTATTAAAGTTAAGTGGTACTTGAGAAAATGCATTAATTGCATTTAAACCAAATCGTAATGCCAGTAAGTCCGCCGTTGATTGGCGCAGGTTATCACGGGCAACAAGCAGTGATTGCAAGTTCATGTAGTGTAAAACGCTCTTAGTGGTGGCATTAAACTCATCAACACCGTCACCATCTACGTCAATACCACGTTCACCGTGCATTGGGTGGTCTATCGCCACAGTTGCAAAGCCAGCCTGAGACAATGCTAACGTCAAGCTAAGCATGTCTTCTTTTTTACTGGTGATACCATGTTGCATAATCACAACAGGGAAGCCAGTCTCAGGCGCTTCTGACAATGGGAATGTGATTTGCACTGGCGCATTAGCAACCCATTGCTCTCTAGGAATAACATTGTATTTAGACACAAATTTTTGTGCATCAAGACCTAAGTCACGCAATTGGCCACCAGAAAGCGCATCACACTGCGCATCGACGGTGCCAGCTTCCGGCTCTGGTAACTGACCACCAGCAGCCTCTGCAGCGCCTTTGGCAGCCGCAACAGCAACGCCGTTGTCACATAATGCTTGCCAATACGTATCAGCTAGCGCCGCATCTTCGCCATTTTTTGGCTGAGATAAATATTGAGGTAGTTGAATATTACCTTTTAGGTAACGGATCCCGCCAGCTGCTTGCAACAACTCAGGCGGCAATGCCGCAGCTAAACCTAGCTCAGTAAATTTATCAGCAACTGACATAAAGTCTTGATCAGGGACGGCTACAACTGGCTGTTTAGCTGTCCCAAATGTTGATGCTAACAACTGCTTGATAGTGCCAACAACAGGGCCTGTTGCTTGTGTTGTCATTGCCGCTGTGTAAACTATCTCATCAGCACCAATAGACTCGCTAGAAACCAGCGCTTGCTCATAACTGCGAATAACTGCTTGCAAAGATTTCTGTGAATCAGTTACTAACGGCGCTTCTTGACGAAGCAATGTATAAGTCGATGAAGGCGTTAGGCTTCTGCCGCCATCTACCGTGTCTTTAATGTTGGTAGTCAGCACCGTGATGTAAGTCGTATTAGACTTAAACGGTTTAACTGGAATAACATTGATGTTTTGGCCATCTTCACTTAGTTGAGAGACAAAGTCGCCAGTTGGGCCAAATGTTAACTCACTCACCACTCGACAAGCGAAAGCTGGGCTAAAGTTTTGACACGCTTCTGTTTGCGTATCATCGCCCATCACCACTTCAAATATACGCACAGCACCTGGCGCTGCAACGGTTGCGGCATCGATTGTCACACCTGTCGGTGTATTCAAGCCAATTTGATATGGCATTTGTGTAGACCAACCGTCTAAACCACCCAGTGCTAGAGACGGATCAGCATACCCTGCGCGTGATAGCAGAGGCTTAAAATCACCATCTAGCTCACCTGGGATATTGAGTGTACCATCTTGTGTACCACTAAAGAGAATATCATTCGGTACGGAAATAACACCATTGGAGGGATCAAATTTAACCGATGCAACTGGCGTTACAGGTTTGGTGTCTTGCTTTACATCTTCTAGCGTTTCACCGCCACCACAGCCTGCTAATGCAGCTGAAACAGCGAGTGGTAGTAACAGTTTCTTCATTGTATTGGCTCCGACATAATTTTATTATTCTTGTTCCCTCGGCCAGCGCCTACCCTTGCCTCTAAGATGTAAGCATAAATAAGCCGCCGAGAATAATTCGTTAAAACTATGTAATTTTGCTTTTAATAAGACATTAGACCAGTTTAACTTAACGCAAAGTGTAGCCTTTCGCCACTCATATTTGCAATAAATTCGATAACTTGCGTCGTGACTATGATAAAATATAGCAAATGTATTTGTTCGAGGTCCAATATGCAAACATATAATGCAGCTAGTAATGCACTAGAAAATAAAGTGATTTTGGTCACAGGTGCGGGTGACGGTATCGGTCGTATTGCCGCAATCCACTATGCCAAGCATGGTGCCACTGTGATTTTGTTAGGGAAAACCACCAGCAAACTAGAAGCGGTTTATGATGAAATCATCAATGCAGGTTATCCTCAACCAGCCATCGTACCATTGGACCTTAAAGGCGCAACCAAACAACATTACCGAGATCTGGCTTCAACCATCGAGCAACAATTTGGTAAATTAGACGGCCTACTGAATAATGCCGCTATTTTGGGCACTATGGGCCCGTTAGAGCATTTCTGCGTATCGACATTTGAAAATGTCATGAAAGTAAATGTTACCGCACAGGCGATGATCACACGCTTTTTATTTCCAGTCATGCGTAAAGCCCCCAGTGCCTCTATTATTTTTACTTCTTCAGGTGTAGGACGCCAAGGGCGCGAGTTTTGGGGTGCTTATGCCATCTCTAAATTTGCAACTGAAGGGATGATGCAAACATGGGCATGTGAAGTGGGCAAAACCAATATACGAGTAAATTGCATCAACCCTGGCGCAACTCGCACTAGTATGCGAGAAGCAGCCTTCCCGGGCGAAGACAGAGATAAGCTAAAAACAGCGGAAGATCTCATGCCAACCTACTTATATTTGATGTCAGATGACTCATCTGAAGTGAACGGCCAATCTATTGATGCTCAGCCCAAATAAGCGTTTATACATACTTTAAAACAAAAAAAGGGCCAATAGGCCCTTTTTTACTATACTCGCGATCATCGACGCTTAGTTTGCTTCAAGCGTTGATTATGCTTGTGTACCGCTTTTCTAATACGGTTTACTTTAGCACGCTTATCTTTGCGCTTTTCAGGCATCACAGATAACTTAGTTTGTGTTTCAGGTCTTAGGCTCACTGATTTTCTTAGGTAGTTTACGTCTTCTAACGCCAACTCTTCCCAGCCACCTTGTGGTAGACGTTTATTCAGTTCAAGCTTACCGTAACGCACACGGATCAAGCGTGACACTTCAACCTCTTGTGATTGCCATAATCGACGAACTTCGCGGTTACGACCTTCTGTTAGCGTTACATTAAACCACTTGTTGATGCCTTCACCACCACGCGGTTTAATTGTTAAGAATTTAGCAGGACCATCTTCTAACTCAACACCTTGTGAAAGCGTTTTCAAGGTTTGATTCGTCACCTCACCAAATACGCGTACAGAGTATTCACGCTCTACTTCATATTTAGGGTGCATTAAACGGTTAGCCAACTCACCATCGTTGGTAAACAGTAATAAACCGGATGTATTGATATCTAATCGGCCAATGGCAATCCAACGATCGCCTTCCAAACGCGGTAATCTATCAAATACTGTACGGCGGCCTTCAGGATCTTTACGCGTACACAACTCACCTTCAGGCTTGTGGTACATTAATACTCGACAAATGCGCTCTTCTTTTTGCTCAATCTTAACCACATGGCCATCAACACGGATCACCGCATTTTCTTCGACTCTGTCGCCTAATTTAGCAACTTTACCGTCAACACTGACACGATTTGAGTCAATGTATTTTTCCATTTCACGGCGCGAGCCAACGCCCGCACGCGCTAATACTTTTTGTAGCTTTTCACTCATTCTGATGGTTCTCTCACAGAAGGATCATTTAACATCTGATCTAGCTTCTCAGTTTGCAGCTCTGGCAGTTTTGGTAACCCATCCAGACCATTCAATGAGAAGTAATCTAAAAATAACTTGGTCGTCGCATACAGTGCAGGCTTACCCGGCACTTCTTTATGTCCAACCACCTTTATCCATTGTCGCTCTAGTAAACTTTTCATAATATTAGAGCTGACGGTTACACCACGGACTTGTTCAATTTCACCACGCGTTATTGGTTGGCGGTAGGCAATCAATGCCAGCGTTTCCAATGTTGCCCGCGAATATTTAGGTGCTTTTTCTTGCCAAAGCATATTGAGCCACGGACTCAAACTTGGGCATGCTTGAAAGCGGTACCCTGTCCCTACTTCAACAAGTCGTACACCGCGTGTTTGGTAGTGTTCGAAAATTGTCTCTATCGCCTGCCCTATTCGTTGATCAGATACATGAATATCTTGCAGCACGGTCTCTTTCATATGCTTTTTCGATAAAGGCTTATCTGCAACAAAAATTGCAGCCTCAACCAATTCGACAAGTTGTTCATCACTGACTCGGCGTTTCATGTCTCTATTACTTCATAAGGCTAGTAGAAGGCGCGGTATTATGACAGAGCTGAGACTACTCTTGTAGCTTTAATGACAAATAAATTGCACTGTCTAAAGTGATTTGAACGATCGAAATTAACTGCTCTTTTAACAACTCTAGCATCGCGATGAATGTGACTACCACACCGCTACGGCCCTCTTGCACACTAAATAACCGAGCAAACTCTACTGGTTCTGATTGCTCACTTAAATATTGCAGTATCATCGACATCCGCTCACGCGTAGACAAAGCCTCTGCGCTAATTTGGTGATGCTCGAATTGCCTAGCTCTAGCCATCACTTCACTCATCGCCAATAGCAACTCTTTTAAGTCCACATCGGGTAATGACTCATCATTTTGCTCTGTATCTTCAATCAATGCACGAGCAACAAAAATGTCTCGCTCTTCACGGGGAATGTTGTCGAGATTTTCAGCGGCGACTTTAAACTGTTCGTACTCTTGCAAACGCCGAACAAGCTCGGCACGCGGATCTTCCTCTTCCTCAAGCTCTTCATGGGTAGGTAGTAATAAACGGGACTTAATTTGCGCCAGTAAAGCCGCCATAACCAAGTACTCACCGGCCAATTCCAGTTGTAGCTCTTGCATCATCTCAACATATTGCACGTACTGCTGAGTAATGCTAAGGATCGGTAACTCTAATATATCCAGTTTATGACGCTTTATCAGGTACAACAACAAATCCAATGGACCCTCAAAGCTCTCTAAGATCACTTGTAAGGCATCAGGTGGGATATAAAGATCTTCTGGCTTTTCTAAAACCGCTTCGCCGTTTAAAAAAGCCAGTGGTGATGATTGAGTCGAGGTGTCTGTCATAGACTATTCAAATGGTGCAGCATCGCCGCAGCCATGGCGTAAAACCTCGATATTGTCCTCAGACATATCAATCACTGTCGTTGCTTGCTCGATTAAGTAGCCGCCATGCACAATTAAATCAACGTGCTTTTCAAGTTGCATGCGGATATCGTCAGGATCAGACTCAGTGAAGTGCTCGCCAGGTAAAATAAGCGAGCAAGACATCAACGGTTCATTGAGTTCTTCCAATATCGCGCAAGTGATTGGATGCTCAGTGACGCGAATACCTATGGTTTTTTTCTTGTCGTTTATCAATCTTTTAGGGACTTCTTTGGTGCCCTTTAAAATGAAGGTATACGGTCCCGGCGTATTATTTTTTATCAAACGAAACATTTGATTATCAACACGCGCATAAGTCGATAATTCGGATAGATCGCGACACATTAGTGTGAAGTTGTGATGCTTTTCGATCCCTCTTATGCGCTCAATGCGTTCTTTTGCCTGCTTGTTTCCTAAACTACACCCGATCGCATACCCCGAGTCAGTTGGATACACAACCACCCCGCCTTTTTGGATGATTTCAGCCGCTTGACGGATCAATCTGGCTTGCGGATTATCTGGGTGAATATGAAAAAATTGACTCATGCTAACATTCCTCTGTGGCTCCCCAAAACTGCCATACACCTTGGCAATCTTTTGGTAAGTATAGATTTCTTCCTAAATCTAACCAGCTCATAGGGTAATGAAAATCAGAGCCTTGGCTGGCTAATAAATTATATTCTTGCGATAGCTGACCGAGAAACTGTCTTTCACTTGGCGCTTGTTGCGGCTGAGCCACCTCCATCGCTTTACCACCAGCATCGGTGAATTCATCCAGTAATTTTCGCAGCCATTTATTGGACATCTGATAACGCCCGGGGTGAGCCAACACCGCAACGCCGCCCGCCCCTTGTATGGCTTCTATGGCTTCTTGCATAGAGCACCAAACACTGGGCACATAGCCGGTCTTATTGCGCGCTAAAAACTTTTTAAATACACCCTGAATGTTTTTTGCCACACCGCGCTCCACCAGCGCCTTAGCAAAATGAGCACGGGTTATCTCTGCACCTTGTGCCAACTCTAAGGCTTGCGCATAAATACCTTCGTAGCCGCGCTTTTCAAGCCGAGCTCCAATTTCTTTGGCTCGTTCACGACGTTTTTGCTGCTGTGTAGTCAATAGTGCCAAAAGGGATGGATCATTAATATTTATATTCAGGCCAACAATGTGGATTTCGAAGCTCTCCCACTTAGTAGAGATCTCGACGCCTGAAATGAGCTTTAAGTCTAGATTTTTCTCTGCAATATAGTCACGTGCAACAGGTACGCCTGCCACAGTATCATGGTCAGTCAACGCCAGTACATCAACGCCTTTTTCTGTTGCCCGCTCAATAAGCTCAGGTACTGCTAAACGCCCATCAGAAAAAGTGCTATGACTGTGTAAGTCATATTTAATCAAAATTTTCCCCTTAAAAACCAATCGAGCGCAGTATACCATGCCAATAAAGCCGAGTACGCTTTTATTTAGTTAGACCCAAAAGCAAGTAACTGTACAGACTACTTTACTCGGCCAAAAATCGTATTATTTTGGTAGATAACAGACGATTGTTTATTTTTTGATTTTAGTGCTTGACAGTTTGCACCCGAGTAGGGTTTACTGTAGGCACTTAAATTGACATAACGAAAACTTTACAAATGAATCTAACACAAAAAACAAAAATCGTTTGGTGGTGGCGCTCGTAACTGCGGGTGTGATTCGTTGTGTCTAACAACTTTTAAACCCGCGCTGAGTACGCGGGTTTTTTTATGGAATTTTTTTAGTGATTAACAATTTTTGCAACAATTCATCTACAAAATCTTGGTGGTGGTGCCTGAAATAGCGGGAAGGCATTGTTGTAACTAAATACACACCCCCCGCAAGTAAAAATACTTCGGGGGGTTTTTTGTACTAAAGAGGAATGAGGTTTGATTTTTAGTCATATAACTACAACACCGGGTGAGGTGACGAGCATAAGGCAGCGGCGCGATTATATCGAAAGCCCTTTGTCATTATATGCCGCCCTCAACAAGCCCAATACACTGTTGCTGGAGTCTGCAGAAATAGACTCTAAAGACAATGTAAAGAGTATTATCTTGGCAGACGCAGCGCTTCGTATTGAGTGCAACGGACTTGAAGTGAAAGTACGTGCACTATCAAATAATGGTGAGCAATTGCTAAATTATTTGGCAGATCAAGTAAGCAACTGCACTGTTGTAAAAGAGTATGCAGTACTTACTCTGACATATAATGCTCAAGATTTAACATTAGATGAGTACAGTAAACTAAAAGCAGACAACGCATTTAGCGCATTACGTACTTGTATCAACTCGATTAAACGTAACTCAGATACGCCATTCTCTGTCTTCTTAGGCGGAGTATTTGCTTATGATATGGTGGCCAACTTCGAAACCTTGCCAGCGGTGCCAGATGGCAAGAATGACTGCCCAGATTATGTATTTTACCTGGCAGAAACGTTAGTCATGATTGACCATCAAGCCAAAACCACTGAGCTAATAGGCAACGTGTTTAACGGGCCTGATGTTCATGCAAACTGTTTTGAAGTAGGCAAGCAACTAGAAGAACTCAATCGCCAATGTGATGAATACGAGACCTATAAAGAAGCACCTGAAAACACTTCAAATGAGGTCAATGTTGATATCAGTGATGAGTTATTCAAAGATCAGGTGATCCAATTGAAGAAAAATATTGTCGATGGTGATATTTTTCAAGTGGTTCCTTCTCGTACCTTCTCACTGCCTTGTGCCAAACCACTCGCGGCTTATAAGCATTTAAAGAAGCAAAATCCAAGCCCGTACATGTTTTATATGCGGGACGAAAAATTTGTGCTATTCGGAGCCTCTCCTGAGTCGGCCTTAAAATACTGCCAAGACAGTAATCAAGTTGAAGTATATCCAATTGCAGGCACTCGCCCTCGTGGAAAGTTTGCAGACGGCTCCATCAACCCTGACTTGGATAGCCGTATTGAACTAGAACTGCGTGACGACAAAAAAGAGCGTGCAGAGCACTTAATGCTGGTTGATTTAGCGCGAAATGACGTCGCTCGAATTAGTGTGCCAGGTACCCGTCATGCAAAAGAGTTACTGAAAGTAGACCGCTATTCACAGGTCATGCACTTGGTGTCTCGTGTTGTTGGCCAATTAAAACCCGACCTTGATGCACTGCACGCCTATCAAGCTTGCATGAACATGGGAACCCTAGTAGGCGCGCCCAAAGTAAAAGCAGCACAACTGGTTCGCGATACAGAGAAACAACGTCGCGGTAGTTATGGTGGCGCCGTTGGCTATTTAACCGGTGATGGTGCGATGGATACGTGTATCGTCATTCGATCAGCATTTGTAAAAAATAACACCGCCCATGTGCAAGCTGGTGCAGGGGTTGTTTATGACTCAGACCCACAAGCCGAAGCCGATGAAACTAAAGCCAAAGCGCGCGCAGTGATCAAAGCGATTCAGTCAAGTTATCAAGGAGTGGGTCATGACGCCTAAAGTATACTTTTTAGATAATTTCGACTCATTCAGTTATAACCTTGTTGATGAACTATCCCAGCTTGGTAGCGAATTAATTGTATATCGTAATCATATCGACGCACGAACCATCTACGACAAAATGTGTAATGAAACCGTCCCTGTTGTATTGGTACTATCACCCGGTCCAGGAAAACCGAGTGAAGCGGGCTGTTTACTTGAACTGATTGAGTTATGCAAAGGTAAGTTCCCAATGCTAGGCATTTGTCTAGGCCAGCAAGCACTCACACAAAGTTATGGCGGTACTATTGGCCATGCGGGTGAAACGGTGCATGGGAAATCATCACAAATTGACGTTGAAGAACACCCTGTCTTTGCAGGTCTGGGTAGGAAATTTCCTGTCGCGAGATATCACTCCTTGATGGCGACAAGTGTACCTGAGTCACTAAAGATTATTGCTCGATACCAAGATATTCCGATGGCGGTATACCACTCAACTGACAAAGTAATTGGTTACCAATTCCATCCTGAATCAATTTTAACGCCAGATGGTGCGAAGCTGTTAAAGCAAAGCATCGATTACTTGACCTGTTAGGAGGCAACATGGACAGTTTAAATCAGCTGATTGATCAGCAATCACTTAGCTTTGAACAAGCAACAGAGCTATTTGGGCAAGTTATGCAAGGTGCGCTATCCGAAGTTGAATTAACCGCCGCCCTCATCGCACTAAAAATAAAAGGTGAGACAGCAGCAGAAATAGCTGGCGCAGCTAAAGCAATGCGTGACCATGCCGTCGCTTTTGATAATCGCGGTCTATATTGCGCAGATAGCTGTGGTACCGGTGGCGACGGTACCAATACCATCAATGTCAGCACAACCGCGGCCATTGTTGCTGCTGCTTGCGGTATCCCTATGGTCAAACACGGTAATCGCAGTGTTTCAAGTAAATCAGGATCAGCTGATTTACTACGTACACTGGGTATCAACCTAGAAATGACACCAGAGCAAGGGGCAAACTGCCTAGAGAAAACCAATTTTGCATTCTTATTTGCACCGCTTTATCACAGTGGGGTTAAACATGCGATGCCAGTACGTACCAAGCTCAAAACACGAACTTTGTTTAACATTTTAGGCCCGCTCGCAAATCCTGCAAAACCACAGCTTCAATTACTTGGCGTGTATGATCCTGCCCTATGCCGTCCAATGGCTGAAACGCTTAAAATGCTCGGCACAGAGCGGGCGATGGTAGTACATGGTGCAGGATGTGATGAAATCGCATTGCACGGAACGACACAAGTCACTGAGCTTATAGACGGTGAAATTACTGAATACACGCTAACACCGGCAGATTTCGGATTAGATAACTACTCACTTGAAGAGATTGCCGGCGATACCCCTGAATATAACGCACAAGCGACACGCGATATTTTAGCAGGCAACGGAAAGGCTGCACACAATGCAGCGATTGCCGCCAATGTCAGCGCATTACTGGTAATGTCAGGCAAGGCAGACAACCTTAAAGAAGGCACAAAGCAAGTCCTAGACGTATTAGCATCAGGTCAATGTGTTCAAACACTGCAAACAATTGCGGAGGTCAGTCATGGCTAACGTCTTAGAAAAGATCGTAGAAGACAAAAAAGTTGAGCTCGTTGAGCGTAAAAAGACACTGCCATTAAGTGAGTTTCAATCATTGGTTAAACCAAGTGAACGTGACTTTTATGGCGAAATGGCAAAACCAGGCATTCAGTTCATTTTAGAGTGTAAAAAAGCATCTCCTTCAAAAGGTTTGATCAGAGATAATTTTGATTTAGATGAAATTACTTCAGTTTATGCCAAATATGCAACCTGTATCAGTGTGTTGACCGATGAAAAATACTTCCAAGGTAGCTTCGATTACTTAAGTTATGTCCGCAGTAAAGTTGAACAGCCACTTATCTGCAAAGACTTCTTCATCGACGAATACCAAGTATATCTCGCTCGCCTAAAAGGCGGCGATGCAATCTTATTGATGCTGTCTGTATTAGATGATGAAACGTATGAAAAACTGGCCGCACTTGCCCACTCTCTGAACATGGCTGTACTCACAGAAGTGAGCAACGAAGAAGAAGTGCACAGAGCACTGAATCTGGATGCACAGCTTATCGGTATCAATAACCGCAATTTGAGAGATCTAAGTACTGACTTGGCAACGACTGAGCAGCTGAGAAAGCTTATCCCGAGTGACAAGACCGTTATCTCTGAATCAGGTATTTACACACATAATGATGTTAAGCGACTCACAACACACTGCAACGGCTTCTTAGTCGGTAGCTCTTTAATGGCTGAAACCGACCTGGAAGGTGCCTGTCGCAAACTGATATTGGGTGAAAATAAAGTCTGTGGTTTAACCCGAGTTGATGATGCCCTTGCGGCATATCAAGCTGGCGCAGTGTACGGTGGTTTGATTTTTTATCCAAAATCTCCACGCTTTGTCGACTATGACTGCGCCCGTGCCGTAGTGGATAGTGCCCCACTCAAATATGTTGGCGTGTTTGTTGATGCGCCACTTGAGCAAGTTGTTGAATATGCGCAAAGCCTTAGGCTGAGCGTGGTGCAACTACATGGTCATGAAACGCAAGAATTCATCAGTGCACTGCGCAAGCAATTGCCAGTCAATTGCCAGATTTGGAAAGCTCAGGGCATTGTTGACGAATTTCCAGTGCCTTTTGATGAAGTAGACAAGCACCTATATGACACAAAAACCGCATCAGCTTTTGGCGGAACTGGAAAAGTTTTCAACTGGCAACTACTTAAAAGTGCAAAAAAACCATTTATGCTTGCAGGCGGTCTTAATGCAGACAATGTTAAAGACGCTTCCTATTTAGGTGCAGCAGGCTTTGATCTTAATTCAGGGGTGGAGACGAGCCCCGGTAAAAAGTGTCCTGAAAAATTACGCGATGCTTTTAACAATATTCGAAAATACTGAGGTGGATAGAATGAATACAGGATATTTTGGTGATTTTGGCGGCATGTATGTCCCAGAGTTACTCGTACCAGCACTAAAACAGCTTGAACAGGAGTTTGAAAAAGCACAGCAGGATGAAAGCTTTAAATCTGAGTTCTATGCACTATTAAACGAATACGCGGGCCGTCCAACGCCATTGACGCTGTCTCGTAATTTAGTCAAAAACCCGAAAGTTAAACTGTACTTAAAACGTGAAGACCTACTTCATGGCGGTGCACATAAAACGAACCAAGTATTAGGCCAAGCACTGCTTACTAAGCGTATGGGTAAAAAAGAAGTCATCGCTGAGACTGGTGCGGGACAACATGGTGTAGCAACCGCTCTGGCGTGTGCACTACTTGGCTTAAAATGTCGAGTCTACATGGGTGCAAAAGACGTAGAGCGTCAACAACCTAACGTATTCAGAATGCGCTTAATGGGTGCTGAAGTTATCCCTGTCACAGCAGGCTCGGGGACGTTAAAAGACGCGGTGAATGAAGCTATGCGTGATTGGTCTGCAAACTACAAAACAGCACACTATCTATTAGGCACGGCAGCAGGCCCTCACCCATTCCCAACAATCGTGCGTGATTTCCAACGTATGATCGGCGAGGAAGCAAAGCAACAAGTCATTGAAGCCGAAGGTCGCTTACCTGATGTCGTCATGGCGTGTGTTGGCGGTGGCTCCAATGCAATCGGTATGTTTGCAGATTTTATTGATGAAAAAGACGTTAAGCTTATAGGCATCGAGCCTGCAGGTAAAGGCTTAGATACAGACGAACACGGTGCAGCCCTGTGTAAAGGTAGTACAGGTATTTTACACGGTGCCTATACCTACATAATGCAAGACAGTGATGGACAAATTGAAGAGTCCTACTCAGTGTCTGCTGGTCTTGATTACCCTGCTGTTGGTCCTCAGCACGCCTACCTGCATAAAACAGGTCGTGCTCAATACGTTGGGATCACAGATACCGAAGCACTTGACGCCTTCCAAGCACTGGCAAAACATGAAGGGATTATTCCTGCCCTTGAGTCAAGCCATGCGATTGCGTATGCATTAAAGTACGCGGAGCAACAAACTGAAGAAACCGTGATTGTCGTAAACCTAAGTGGCCGTGGTGACAAAGATCTTGCCCATGTACACAACGTATTGAACGAGCGAGGTGCACTATGAGCCGTTACAGCAACTTATTTACACGCCTAAACGACGCCAGAGAAGGTGCATTTGTGCCATTTGTTACTTTAGGCGATCCGACAAAAGAGATCAGTATTGATATCGTGAAAAGCTTGATCGACGGCGGTGCTGATGCACTAGAGCTTGGGATCCCATTCTCAGATCCAATTGCTGATGGCCCAGTCATTCAAGCAGCGAATATCCGTGCACTTGAAAGTAAAATTAACACACAAGATTGTTTTGATATCATTCGTGAGATCAGAGAGTACAATGCAGACATTCCAATTGGTCTACTGCTGTATTCCAATTTAATCTTTGCACAAGGTCTGGAAAACTTTTATCAGCAGGCAAAAGATGCTGGGGTTGATTCTATCTTAGTGGCTGACGTGCCTCTGCATGAATCAAAAATGTTCAGACAAGCTGCTCAGCAAGCTGAAATTGAACCAATCTTCATCGCAACACCAAACGCCAGCGATGATACGCTTCGTCAATGTGCAAGCTATGGCCGCGGATACACGTACCTGCTATCACGTTCAGGTGTAACTGGTACAGAAACTAAAGCAGAAATGCCAGCAGATACCATGATCAATAAACTGCATGAATATAATGCAGCGCCTACACTATTAGGCTTTGGGATCTCTGCACCGGAGCATGTACAAGCAGCCATTAAGTCTGGAGCGGCGGGTGCAATCTCTGGTTCAGCAGTCGTGAAAATTATTGAAGATAATTTGAATGAGCCGGCACTAATGTGCGAGCGTTTACGTGAGTTTGTTGCAACCATGAAGGCTGCAACAGCGAAGTAAGCTTACTTAATCAGCTAAGGCATCTTTAAATGCCTTAGCTGGTTTAAATAACACTTTATTTTGACCTTCTATGATAATTTCTTCCCCAGTTTTTGGGTTTCTTCCCGGCTTTGCTGGATGATAACTTAGCGTCAACGAGCCAAAACCAGATAAAGCAACAGGATCGCCTTCTGACAATCGTTTTGTAATGGCGTTTAAAATGCTGTCTAACGCGGCTTTTGAATCCTTTTTAGTCAGTTCGTTGCGCTCAGACATCGCTGAAACTAATTCACTCTTATTCATTGAGTTCTCAAATTATTTTTAAGGTGTGCGGAGGCTAGAAGTTTAGCAGCTAAAAGTCAATCTTGAACTTATGGACATAACTTGATACAACGCAATATAGGTATGGTAGCGCGAGGTTTTAAATGGCATTTATTGTTGAGTATTTACCCCTAATCCTATTTTTTCTTGTCTATAAATTTATGGATATATTTTGGGCTACGGGTGTTTTAATTGTCGCATCTTTAATACAAATGGCATGGCAATATTTTAAAGATGGCGCAATCTCACAAAGGCATTGGATCTTCTTTACCATCGCTTTATTACTCGGCGGACTAACCATACTATTCCAAGACGAACAGTTCATTATGTGGAAAGCCACTATCATATACGCTGCGCTTGGTATCACACTGCTGGTGTCACACCATGTTTTGGGTAAAAACCTCACAAGAAAAGCCTTGCTTGGTATACTGAACAGCGCAATGAAGCAAATGCATCAAACTGATCTAAACGACAAAAAACATTCCAACCAGCAAAAAGCAGAAGATCTCCCGATCCCTGACTCTCTCTTTGTACAGCTTAACGTCGCTTGGTCAGCGCTCTTTTTCATCATTGCAATATTAAACTTAATCGTAGCTTATACTTTTTCGCTCGACTTTTGGGTCAACTTTAAGGTCTTTGGCTTAATGGCAATCACCTTTATCGCCGTCATGTTAACCATCGCCAAGGTATCTAAATACCTTCCAGAAGATGAATAAGGAAAATGCGGTAATTCAACCTATGTCTATACAATAACTCGCCATATGAAAGTGAAAATAACTCAGTAAAAGATCCAGCCAAAATGACACCCCTTGCTATATTTTAAGCAAGGCAGATTTTCATTAAGGTGGTCCTTTGAACGCACATCAATATCGATGGTTTGAATTATTCTCTGTTTTTATTTTTCTCCCTTGTATCGCTTATTTCTTTCGCGCAGAGCTTGCCAACTGGCTCTTCCCTGCGCTGATAACCTTAATGGTGGTATGTACTTACCTGCTGCTCACCGATCCGCACTTTAAACGGTTCAGGCTCACTAGCCTCGGGCAATTCTCAGCCATTAAAAAACGACTGTTTTCAATGTTTTTTATCGGAGCACTCTTCTCTGGCATGCTGTATGGATTAATCAGCCAAGAAAGCTGGTTTTCGTTACCCATCAATTCAACATTAGATTGGTTAGTCCTATTAATCGCCTATCCTATTTTATCTGTTTTGCCGCAAGAGCTCATTTTTAGAAGTTACTTTTTTCATCGCTACAAGCACATATTACCCAGTAAAACTGTGAGAGTCATTCTCAGTGCCAGTGTATTTGCATTGGCTCACTGCGTTTATGATAACTGGATGGCCATCATTCTGTCGTTTTTAGGCGGACTGCTGTTTTCATATACCTATGCACACAGTCGGTCATTAGCTGTATGTGTTTTAGAGCATAGTTTATGGGGGCTTTGGATATTTACAATTGGAGCGGGAAAATATTTAGATGCTGGCGTCACGTTTACATAAAACGTGGAGCAAAAGCCCCACGTTTTTAAATGTTAAAAACCAAATAAACTGACGGCGAAGTACTTAGTGGCCACTGTGTTTACAAATATGACAAGTAAGATGACTGGAATAAAAGTCGACAGTGAGAAATTGACATACTTCTCCATAAAGCTGCCTTTGTAGCTTTCACAGCCCTGTGACAGTTCATCTGAAAGGTTTGCTTTTCTCCAGCGGTATGTCACGAACAAACAAAGTAGTAAGCCATTAAATGGTAAAATCGTGTCGTAGAATACATCGGAAACAATATCAAAGAAGCTCTTATCTGCACCACCGTAATAAGTAAACTGCGTTAACCACTCGACCATACCAAATGACATTGTACACATCACGGTTAACACACCTGTCGATACAGCCAACACTGTCAATGACTTCTTACGACTGTAACCTTTAGCTTCCATTAAGCTCGCTGTCGGGACTTCAACAATCGACACCAATGAGGTAATCGCAGCAAAAAACACTAATAAGAAGAAGATACCTGCAACAATCGATGCGCCGGTATACCCAATATCTGCCTGCATAGTTAAGAATAACTGCGGTAAATAAACAAAAATCATAGATACCGACGAGTCTGATAATTCGTCAAGTTTAACGTCAGGGTTAAAACTGAAAATAGCAGGAAGTACCATCAGACCTGCGATGAATGCCACCAAAGAATCTGTAACTGCCACCATTTTAGAGCTGCCTACAATGTCTTCTTTCTTTGAGATGTAAGATGCGTAGGTGATCAAAATACCCATGCCAAGAGACAATGAGAAAAACGCTTGTGACAGTGCGCCATTGAGAACACTGGCATCCATTTTCGAAAAGTCAGGGACAATGTAATAACGCACACCCGCCATGGCATTATCGAGCGTCAGTACATAAGCCACTAAGCCGATTAACAGGACAAATAAAGCAGGCATCATCAGCTTTGCAGCTTTTTCAATCCCTTCTTTTACGCCACCGACTAAAATAAGATTCACTAAGATAGCGACGCCAGCCATGTAGCCGAAAACACTATACTCGTTAATGAATACGCCAAAGTTATTCGGGTTTGCCAGCTGATCCAAGTTTCCCATGACTGTTTGTACCAAATAACCAAAAATCCAAACAGTGATGACCATGTAAAAGACCGCAATCATAAACGGGGTTAATACGGCTAATGCCCCCGCAAACGACCACTTTTTATCACCTCCAGTCAAAGAGTGATAGGCACCATACGGATCTTTTTGTGCTTTGCGGCCAAGGGCCATTTCAGCAATCATAACGGGTAGACAAATAAATATAACAAACAGCGCATATACGATTAAAAATGCACCGCCGCCATTTTTTGCAGCAGAAACTGGGAATCCAACTAGATTTCCGATCCCCACAGCGGACCCTGCCGCTGCCAAAATGAAACCCAGTCGAGAGCTAAATTGCTCGCGATTTGCACTCATTAAAACAACCTTATTATTATTTTTTCATGATAGTCGAAGGACTGTAACAGCCATGCCCTGAGGATTTCAAGTATAAATAGGGATTCTCCTCAGATAACGTCATTTCATTTACATTTAGGGACAATCCAGTCTATGATACGAAACACAAAATTAATTACGCATTATTTCTGATTATTATGCTTTACATGATTTACTCAACGGATGTGGAAAACTCTCTAGAAAAACGTATGAAAGCAAGACCAGCTCATTTAGCGCGCCTAAACGCGTTAAAAGAAGAAGGTAGGCTGTTTGCAGCAGGCCCTCTGCCAGCGATTGATGATGAAAACCCAGGAGATGCTGGATTTACCGGTTCTTTGGTCATTGCTGAGTTTGCTTCTTTACAAGACGCCGAAACATGGGTTGCTGCCGACCCTTATATCGAAGCTGGCGTATACGCAAGTAGCGTAGTCAAACCATATAAAAGAGTACTACCTTAACAAAGTTCAGCACGGGTTAAGACAAGTGAGCTTAACCTGCTTTACAAGATGTTAAGCAACCCAAACGTGGAGCTTAGAATGCAGTTGCCTTTATGTTTTGCTATTTTAGCGCTTGTTTCTATCCTGACTATAAATCAGGCACATGCGACTGGGCAAAACACCATAAGTAAAAAAGAAGCCGTACAATTAGCAACCACCAAACAACCAGGGAAAACACTCAAAATCTCCCTTGAAGGTGATTACTTTATTGTGCGTATTTTACAAAGCGACGGCAGGATAGTTGATGTAAAAGTCCACAAAATAACGGGTGAAGTGAAGAAGGACTGACAATGCGAATTTTAGTAATTGAAGATGACGTGCAACTGGCTGAAAACCTAAGAAATGTGCTAGAAAAAGAAAAGTACAGCGTTGACCTGTGTCATGATGGTGAAAACGGCCTTTTTCATTTGACAGAGTACCCGCTTGATTTAGCGGTTGTCGACTTAGGTCTCCCTAAGCTTGATGGTGTAGAGTTAATTAAACGTGCCCGTGCGCAAGATATCAAGATCCCAATTTTGATACTCACAGCCCGTGATCGCTGGCAAGAAAAAGTAGAAGGCTTGGATGCAGGTGCCGATGACTATCTTACTAAACCTTTCCATGTTGAAGAGTTAATCGCACGTTGTAATGCGCTTATCAGAAGAAGTGCAGGACAAGCTAACCCTGAGATTAGTATTGGCCCTATCACGTTACATACCCGCTCTCAGCAAGTGTTCGTGAATGAAAGAGAGCTGTCACTGACCGCCTATGAATATAAAGTACTCGAATACTTAATGGTCAACCCTCATAAAGTGATTTCTAAATCTGAGCTAACAGAGCATATCTATGATCAAGACTTTGATTTAGACTCCAATGTCATTGAAGTATTTGTTTTGCGATTACGTAAAAAGCTCGATCCTGATGGTTCATTAAACCCAGTGGAAACCTTACGCGGTAGAGGTTATAGGTTCAAAACTCAGTGGTAAGTAGCGCACAGATCTCTCTAAAAATAAGGCAAGGTTTCATCCTTGTCTTTGTTTTAATCGTTGCGCTACCCGCTTTGTTTTTCTCTATCGGTCGCGCTTATTATGCCACCTTAGTTGATGCCACTGAAAAAACCCTTGAAGCGCATCTTTATTCATTAATCTCAGAGGTTGAGTTTTTATCTGATGGTATATCAATGCCAAGGACAATCCTCGCCCCAGAACTAAACCGCCTAAATTCAGATACCTACGCTCTAGTGTACCAAGAAAACACCCTCGTTTGGTATTCCGAATCTGCAGTCAATCTCACCGTCACACCGGATGTATCTCAGACACAAGCTGGTGCATCTGAATTCAAAAAAGTCCGTTATAACGGCGAGGACTATCGACAGCTGAGCTTAACCGTTATTTTAGGTAATGCAGAGCAATCTCAGCAGGCAAAATTCATCTTATTAAAGAAAAACTCAGCGCTGCTAGCACTGATGTCAGAATTTAGAAATACCTTGGTCAACTGGATGCTGATAATGGGCGTTGTTATTGCCGCATTGATGGCCATCGGATTTGTATGGAATGCACGCCCTCTGCAGCGCTTAGACAAAGAGATAACAGAGGTCGAAGCAGGTGAGAGAGATAAAATTTCGGGTTTATATCCTGTAGAGCTGACCACGATAAAAGCCGACCTTAACTTATTGCTAGATTCACAAAGGCGACAAAAAGAGCGCTATCGTGCCTCTTTAAGTGACTTAGCTCATGCTTTGAAAACACCATTGGCGGTGCTTAAATCTAGCCCACTTGCAGCAGATTCAGAAGCACAAGAGCAATTAGATCGTATTAATGCAATGATTGAACACCAGCTTAAACGGGCAGCGACAGGTGGTTCGGATACCTGGAAAAAGCAAACCACAGTAAAACCTGTTTTAGACTCTATCCTCAATGCCATGGGAAAAGTCTACCTGGATAAGGGAATAGACTTCACAGCTGACTGTGATCAGAGTGCTGCATTTCTTGGTGATAAAACTGATTTAATGGAAATTTTAGGTAATATCATCGATAATGCATGTAAAGCATGTGTGCATAAAGTTGATATCACTGTTAAAACGGACACCGAAAAAGGGATTATATTCATAATAAGTGATGATGGCCCAGGTATTCCTGAAAACAAACGAGAGGAACTTTTACAACGTGGCTCTAGGCTGGACACCTATGAAGCGGGACACGGTGTGGGGATGGCAATTGTTTCTGATCTGGTTGCTTCCTATCATGGCAAAATCATTATTGACTATAGTGAGCTTGGCGGTGCCCAATTTACAATAGAGTTTAGCGATGACCAAAACCATTAAATTTTTTCTGTTTCTTGCTATTACATTCAGTTTTGAGGCGCAGGCTCGCACTGAGACACTCAAAGACTGCAGCCATCTGGAGTCAGATCATCCTCAAAAAGCCAAAAAATATTTGATGTGCTTAGACAGCAACATTGAGCTGCTTGAACGAAATCGTCAGACCTGGATCACGAAATTAATCATGGACACCGAAGAACTTGAGAAAAATACAGGTAATACACAGTTAATGCCCATAATACAACGCGGCATTCTCAATCAAAGTCGATATATGGATGATGCCTGTAAGTGGAGGTATTTAAAAGAATTGCCAAATTCGACGCGAGCAGCCAAAGTGTTCAAGCGCTGTAAAATTTCCTTTTTACAGCTGCATATCAAAGAATTACAAACTAACTTTTAGGCTCTTCATAGCTACCTAACATGGTCGCCAACCAGCGGCCATCTTCACTATTTTCTAAGCCGATTTTGACCACCATCGTCAATGGTACCGATAACAACATACCTACAGTACCCAGTAACCAACCCCAAAATATTAATGATACAAAAACCACTAAGGTCGACAATCCAACACCTTTACCCATATACTTTGGCTCAATAATATTCCCCATGATGGTGTTGATAGATAAATAACCCGCTGCGACCAAACCACTGACAACAGGGCCATGTGTGACTAAAGCTAACAAAACGGGTGGCACAGCCGCGATAATAGAGCCGATATTTGGGATATAATTGAGTAAAAAAGCCAATACGCCCCACAGTACAAAATAATCAACATCAAGCAGCCATAATAAAAAACTTGCTAAAACACCGGTGGCTAAAGAGACCACTGTTTTAATCGCCAAATAACTATTGATTGAATTTAAAAAGCGGTCAATCTGTTGCATTTTCATCTGTGGATCATCTAGCGCAATATGTACTTTTTTACTGAGCATAGGTGCTTCAAACAACATAAAAACAACCGTGAGTAAAATTAAGAAGATATTTGCCATTACACCACCAAAGCCCGCAAGCATATTGGTAGCGACATCAATCATTTTCCCTGGATCAAATAAAGCTATGAGCTGCTGCTTATCAATCAATATATTATAATTTGCTGCGGTATCAACCAGCCAAATAAATTTGCCTTGAAGCGCTTCTCTATAACTTGGTAACTGCTGGGAAAAGTCATTTAAAGACTGCCCTACCAAGCCCGCTAAACTCATCCCTAATAGCCCTACTAACGCGATAATAATGACAATTGCAGCCCCTTTTGGAATACGATAACTGGCGAAAAACTTAAGTAAGGGATTGCAAATAATCGCAATAAATGCAGCTAAAATAAACGGCACTAAAATGTCATTTGCAAGTTTTACACCTGCCAATACAATGAATAATGATGCCAATACAACTAAGCTCTTGTTTATGCCGGTCAATGATGACACTGTTGATCCTTATGCGAGGTCGCAACGTTGAAGGTAAAGTTAACACTTAACTTTTATATGTATCTGCTACTATTGTAATTGAATTTAAATTCAAAGCACTAGGGCTAATTAAAAAACATACATAAACCAAATCATAATTGAGCGTGGAATGAATATATTGATCACGGGTGGAACCGGACTAATTGGGCAGGAACTTTGTAAGTTTTTAATCAACAAATACAACTTGGTCGTGTTGACTAGGAATGAGTTAAAGGCAAGACAGCTGATAGGACAAAACTCACGCTTTGTCACTTGTCTATCGGAAGTGGACTTTAATGACATTGACATCATCATTAACCTTGCAGGAGAACCCATAGCTGACAAAAGATGGAGCGACAAACAAAAACAAGCGATCATCGAGAGTCGAGTGGGCATTACGCAACAAATCACAGACTATGTCAATGCAGCTGAGACGCCACCCCATACATTCATCTCCGGCAGCGCCATTGGATTTTATGGCAGACAAAACGCCGATATCGCAGTCGATGAAACATTCGACAAACCCTATGACGAATTTAGCCACCAGTTGTGTCGTGACTGGGAACAAGCAGCATTAAAGAGTCAAAGTGAGCAAACAAGAGTCTGCCTCCTGCGTACCGGTGTCGTGTTGTCTCGTCGGGGCGGAGCACTCAAAAAAATGTTGCCTGCATTTTCTTGGGGCATGGGTGGACCGATGGGTTCAGGAAAGCAAATGATGTCTTGGATACATATCGATGACATGATCCAGCTTATTTTGTTCCTTATTCGCCATACTGAACTTCATGGGGCATTCAATGCGACCGCGCCTCAGCCTGTTTCAAATAAAGAATTCTCAGACTGTCTTGCCACGGTCCTAAACCGCCCTGCTTTTTTCTGGCTACCTGAAAGCTTCTTAAAATGGGCATTTGGAGAAATGTCAGATATTCTAATTTATGGCCAAAAAGTAATCCCAAAAAAAGCGCTCGATGCTAACTACAGATTCCGCTATCAATCATTAGAAGAAGCATTGAAACAAATAATGCACTAACTCATAAGTACCCACAAAAAGGGCTAGCAATCTGAGCGCCCTTTTTGTCCCCTTTTATAAAGTAATCATTTACATTCACTCACATGAACATGCAGATTTCTAGAGTATGATTATACTTAAACATACCATCTATAAAGAGCCGTATGATTGCCTTACTCTCGATTCAATAAATCCATTCAAACCATATTACACAGCAAGTACTTACTTTCGCTGCGCGAAGCATTTATTGCTCTTTTACCTTATTTTGTCAGTAGCGCGCTTGCACTGCTTATCATTAACAGCGCACTGTTCTTCAATTTAATTAATAAAGATAATGGATTATATGCGGTATTATTTAATGGTGCAGCACTAATTTTAAGTCTATTTCCGCTCATCGTTGCCACTTCAATCGGCTTCTTTATCTGCAAAAATTATGGGCAGAGCGGGATCATTGGCGCTATGCTTGCCTTACTCAGCTTTTCACTGCATGGACAGTATATCATTTTCGTGCAAACTAGCTTTGAACTCAATCCCACAGGCGCAACGCCGTTTGCCATTATTATCCCCAGTATCAGCAGTTTGTTGTTAGTCCTATGTATGCGGCTTCAGCCAAGCTTTGATAGCTATTTATATCGCGTCAGTCACTTCTTGAGTGAAAAGCTCCGCACAATTCTCCCCTTCTCTTTGGTCTTCTTCAGTTTCTACCTGTTTATGCCACTCCTCTTTGCCATCGGTGACATCATTGCCTTGTGGATCACCCCAGATACCACCAACACCTCTGTTGCTTGGTTAACCTATCAAAGGATGATCATTACACATGGTTTATGGTTTCTGGGAATCCATGGCGACAATACATTTGATATGTTACTTAGCCCTCAGTTTTTATCTCAGCCAATCATACCAGGGATCACAGCAAAAACATTTTACGACACCTTTGTGCTTATCAGTGGGACAGGCTGTTTCGCAGGTCTAATTTTAGCAGCGTTATGTCTTCAGCGTAGCGGCCATGAACGCAACATCGCCAAGCTTTCTATTCCTTTTACCGTATTTAACTTTTGCGAGATCATTGTTTTCGCCCTACCTATATTCTTAAACCCAATCATGCTCGTCCCATTTATCTTAGTTCCGAGCATTAATTTTATATTGGCCTACTTTGTATTAAGTCATGGCTGGGTTGAAGTCTCAAATATTGAGCTCAGCTGGATGACTCCTGCGCTGATCAGCGGCTATAAAGTATCAGGCGGCCTATCTGGTGCCATTTTGCAAGGCGCTTTAATTCTCATCAGTGCAGTCATCTATTACCCTTTCCTCTACTGGCACAACCGCCAAGTTAACTTTGAAAAGGCGATTAACAAACTGACCGATAAATTAAAAATTTCTGAGCAGTTAAGAAGTACGGGGGAATCTGTTTTTATCGCCCACCAGCGAGATATTGACTATGCCAGTAAAGAGCTTAATCAAGTGCTTAATGATATAAGTGAAGGCAAGCTCAAGTTATACTACCAACCACAAATTTGTCAGATCTCAGCAACCGTCAATGGGTTTGAAGCACTCTTAAGGCTGCAAAAACCAAATGGCAATTTAGTTGGCCCTTACTTTCTTGACACATTAATAAAGCATGACCAAACAGATATCATTGACAAATGGGTTATAGAGCAAGCCCAACGCGACCTTGCATATTTTAGAAAACAAGGATTTTTCCCAATCATTAGTATCAATGTAAACCCTAAAGTGATGACCAATCATGTGCTCATTAACTACCTATGCGAAACGTTTCATCAGTTTCCAAATCAGCTCAAAATAGAAGTTGTCGAGTCCGGTTACTTAAGCGATAAGAACAAAGTCATCAAAAATATCCTTAAACTACGTTCCTCAAAAATAGAAACTGTCATTGACGATTTTGGCACCGGGTACTCCAGCTTATCGATGCTAGCAGATCTACCTATCGATATTGTTAAGTTAGACAAATCATTATTAGACAATGCAAAAGAGGAATCAGGTGCGGACTTTTATACCTATGTAGTTGAGTTACTTCATAAAATGGATAAACATTTAGTCGCCGAAGGGGTCGAATCTCAACGTCAATTAGAGTTTGTTCGCGGTCTGCAGATTGAAACCGTACAGGGATGGTATTACCAAAAAGCTTTACCCAAGCAAGAAATTAGATCTTATCTAATGAATTTCTCTTCCCATAACAGTTAAGGATGTACTTAGGCCGCACCAACGCGCAGTACTGATGACGACAGTTTATAGCCCTTCAAGGGCCTGACAAGTATAAATCAAGCCTTGAACAGTGATTGTAGACACGAATTGCGCTATGCTGACACACATTCAATTTCACAGCTTTGGCCATTTTTAGGAAAAATATGGTACTCGCTTTATTCGATTTTGACGGCACCATCACAACACAAGACTGTTATACCCAGTTTTTATTCTTTGCTTCACCCAAGACTCGGCTGTATTTGGGTTACTTTATTGTGCTACCAATCATCCTTTTATATAAACTGGGTATGTTACCTGCGAGTAGAACCCGTCCAATTCTATCTAAAGTTGCATTTTGGCGTCGCGCTGAAAGTGATGTGATGGACAAAGCATACTGTTATGTCGAGCAGATTTTGCCACCGTTAATAAGACAGAATATGCTTGAAAAAATACAATGGCACCAATCTGAGGGGCATGACGTGTTTGTCGTCTCTGCATCGCTTAATCCTTATTTGTCGTTGTGGTGTAAACAACATAGCATTCACTTGATATGCAGTGAGCTTGAATGTGTCGATGGAAAGTATACCGGTAACTACACTCATGGAGATTGTAGTGAAGCGAGAAAAGTTGACCTACTCAAAAAGCAAATCAACTTGTCAGATTATGAACATATCTATGCGTATGGTGATACCAAAGAGGACAATGCCATGTTAGGTATTGCCGACACCCGCTTTTATCAGGGTAAGCAAATCAAATAAATCATTTACAGGCACAGTCCAGTTCAAGTAGAAAAAACCACCACAAACAATATAGGGTTGTTTTAATGCGATACACTCAACCCTATTTAATTTTCATCAAAAAAATAGCCACACAGCATAAACCGAATACGGTCATCTCCGCTATCTTGGTAGTAGAAACCTGTCGTATAGGTGTCTTTACCATGCACTTTTCCGCAAACAACAGGACCATTTATGTCTG
Source organism: Pseudoalteromonas luteoviolacea CPMOR-1 (assembly GCF_001625685.1). Lineage (GTDB taxonomy): Bacteria > Pseudomonadota > Gammaproteobacteria > Enterobacterales > Alteromonadaceae > Pseudoalteromonas > Pseudoalteromonas luteoviolacea_K. The sequence goes on from NZ_AUYC01000022.1 coordinate 147,841, forward strand.
CATTTTGGAAGTCAAACAATGGATAAGTGGTTTTACCCAATACCTTAGTACACTCAAAACGTTCAACACTTCTATCGCCCTGATCATAAAAATACATGCCTGTGACAACAAAGCCTCTAGCACATTCGTACCAACCGTTACCATTGCCATTCATAAACACAGTATAGCTTTGCGTTGAGGAAAGTGGCATTCCCTCTATGTCTTTGGCCTGAAATCCATACAAACTGCGGTCTTCTCGGGCATTTAAAGCACTAAGTATGTGCACAGCCAAACGTCTATTCGCATAGTGAGCGATATGCCAATTATTACCTTTACCTAACATGGTATAAAACTTAAATGCTTGTGTATCAACTATGCTAGATACCTCCGCTTCTTGACTGTGCTTTAGCTCATATGCACCTAACTCACAAAACCAAAACCCAATCACTAAAAATAAAAAAGATTTTATATACATGACTTTCCCTAATTTCATAATGTTCAGTAAATTAAAGACTAGCCTCTCGCGAAAGAATAACTATTACACTTAATAACAGCTCTCAGATATACGTACAAAAAACAACCCGCATGATTCGCGTTCTGCTTCCCCTGACAAAACAAAAAAACTAAACATACACCCTCATACAGCCAGCGACAGTTTGATACAGACGCTGAACGCTATGCTCATATATTTTATAAATACAACATTAATAAACTTGAGGTTAGACTCAATGATTCAACCATATACGAATAAATATGTGCGCTTAGCGCTTATCACATTCACCTTAAACAATTTGGCCGCATGTGGCTCAAATAATGAAAACACCGCGCCCAATATTCAAGTAAGCACACCACAATTCTCTGTCATTCAAAATAGTCAGGGCACTTTGTCTGCTACAGTGAGCGACAATGAAAACAACCTCGAGATGCTACATTGGCAACAAGTTGGTGGGCAGGCACAAGCCGTCATTGAAAACCCCAATAAAGCCTCTACTCGTTTTTTAGCGCCGAAGCTACCAGGACAATATCAATTTCGTCTAACAGCTGTCGATAAACAAGGCAGTCAATCTCAAGCAACCATCAATATCGAGGTTAAACCTGTACACGAATTCGCCGAACCTGCACTCACCAAATTAATGGACAGCCTATATAAAATGCACCAGCCACTGATTGCCAATATGGCACTATCTGTGACTTTTAATGACTTAGACTATACATGGCAAGGCGCCACCGGTTTTGCCAATGTGAAAGATCAACTAAAAATGACTCCCTCACATCCATTTAGAGTTGCGAGTATTACAAAAACAGTAACGGCTGCTGTCACACTGAAAATGATAGAAATGGGCAAATTTGACTTGGATACTCAACTGTCAGAGTTACTGTCGGACTCAGATATGCCAACAGGCTACCAAGTGGCCGATCTACACGAGCACAATGGTGTGAAACGAGGTGGAGAAATTACCATTCGCCAATTACTCGATCAAAGTACGGGCATTAAAGATTATATATCTTACCTTAATGATCCTATGTCACCGGACTATTTAGCGTTTGACAGTGCACTAAAAGGCACGCAGCAAAATGCGCAGATGTGGAACCCAAAAGACATACTAAAAGACATGCTCGATCGGAAGCTAACTCGTGATCTGCAATCCACTCTAGGAGAACATCACGTATATTCTGACAGTAACGCTGTGTTGCTAGGTATTGTATTAGAAAAAATAGGCAAAGCTCCCTTACACAGATTAATGGAGCAGCTGGTTTTTGCCCCGTTGGCAATGGACGATACTTTTATGGACTTTCATGAAGACAATAAAGGCCTCGCACCTGTCGACCACTACTATATTTTTAGCAAAGAAAGCCATGAAGGAGACTATCCCGAATACTTTTACGGTAATCACAATATACCTGGAATTCATATGAATACCTCCTTCGCTTGGGCTGGTGGCGGCGTTGTCTCAACGTTGGAAGATTTAACTAAATTCTATCGCGCGATACATGATGGCACTCTTATTCAAGACCCTCAGTTACAAGCACAGTGGCTGTCTTGGAAAATACCGACGAATGAACAAGGGTCTGAGTTTTATGGCTTAGGGTTACAATCCGCTATTGGCGAGCTCGATAGCTATGACACGCAAATTAAAATGATTGGTCACGCAGGCTCTTGGGGCGCCTTGGCCTTCGATTTTCAGCCCTATAACATCAGAATTATCGCTTGGGATAGTCAGTTTGGCACTGAGGCACATTGGATGTTTGTTGAAGCTGTTTTAGTGTCACTTGAAGAGGTGGGTTATAATAAAAACTTTTAAGATGAGGGTGGTCGAACACAACCTGCTCGATCACCTAAAATCATCCTTATATTTCAGTTCTCACTCATCCCCGCGCTCGCACACTGCTAAAATAGCAGCTATGCACTTTGCTCAGCACGTGTAAACCAAGCGATGACCTGCTTTAAGTATGCATCTCCATACTTAGCCGCAAATTCTTGCGTGTGAAGGTCTGTTGGATCGCTCAAAGCACTAATACGAGTCCTTGCATATTCAGCGGTCAAATTAATTTTGCATCGTACAGTGATAGCATGGCGCCACTGCTCATAACTTTGAAAATAAAAACTGCTGTGATCATTCATAATACCCAGACTCCTTTATATTAGCGCGTAATGAAAAGTACTGAACTGCCCCCTGGAACAGTAGAGCATACAACTTATGTTACTATATAACGATTTTGCAGAAGTAAAGTTTAGACTTACAAAGTAAAAATACCCATCAAATTCGACTTTAGATTAATGTATAGCCCTTTTCTTTCATGATGAACCGAGACGAGCAACAGCTGTATTTCTTAAAACAACAAACATATAAAGCTATATGCTGACTGACGCTACATACGTGATGGGAAATGATGGGAGTAGCATCTTGATGCCAAACACATGAAGACGAGTTGAAGACTGTACTGGCGTATTTAAAATTCAGCCATAAAAAAAGCGCGTTTGAAACGCGCTTTTTCTTAGTCAATCTGTATAGATTAAACGACTTTTACTGGCACTGCTTGCTCAGAACCAAACTTAGTTGTTAGTTCTTCTTCAAGCGGAGTAAATGCTGTTAGGTCGATACCTTCAACCGCAGCTTTGTACTCGTCCATCGTTGGGAAACGACCTAATACAGTTGAAAGTACTACTAATGGTGTTGAACCAAGTAGTGACTCACCTTTCTTCTCTGATGTATCAGCTACAACACGGCCTTGGAATAAACGTGTAGACGTTGCAATTACAGTGTCACCAGGTTCAGCTTTCTCTTGGTTACCCATACAAAGGTTACACCCAGGGCGCTCTAGGTAAAGGATGTTTTCATACTTAGTACGTGCTGCTGTTTTTGGCTTTTCATCATCAAATTCAAAACCAGCGTACTTAGCTAGCACTTCCCAGTCACCTTCTGCTTTAAGCTCGTCAACAATGTTATATGTTGGCGGCGCAACAACTAGTGGTGCTTTAAACTCAATCGAACCATTTTGCTTCTCAAGGTTACGTAGCATCTGTGCAATGATCTGCATGTCGCCTTTGTGAACCATACAAGAACCAACAAAACCAAGATCGACTGGCTTATCGTTGTAGAATGAAACTGGACGAATTACATCGTGCGTGTAACGCTTAGATACGTCTTCGTTGTTTACATCAGGGTCAGCAATCATTGGCTCAACGATTTCGTCAAGATCAACTACAACTTCTGCGTAGTACTTCGCGTTGTCATCTGGTGCAAGCGCTGGTTGCTCACCAGACTTGATACCTGCAATACGCTCGTCAGCAAGATCGATAAGACCTTGTAGTGTCTTCGCTTCGTTTTCCATACCCTTGTTGATCATGATCTGGATACGGCTCTTAGCCAGTTCAATTGACTTGATAAGCGTTTCGTCGTTTGAAATACAGATTGACGCTTTCGCCTTCATTTCTGCAGTCCAGTCAGTGAAAGTAAACGCTTGGTCAGCCATAAGTGTACCAATGTGTACTTCAATGATACGGCCTTGGAACACGTTCTCGCCGCCAAACTGCTTAAGCATTTGCGCTTGAGTTGCGTGTACAACATCACGGAAGTCCATGTGCTCTGCCATTTTACCTTTGAAGGTTACTTTAACAGAATCAGGAATTGGCATTGCAGACTCACCCGTTGCCAATGCAAGTGCAACAGTACCAGAGTCAGCACCGAACGCTACACCTTTAGACATACGTGTATGCGAGTCACCACCGATGATAATAGCACGGTCGTCCACTGTAATGTCATTCAGTACTTTGTGGATAACGTCAGTCATTGAGTGGTAGATGCCTTTCGGATCACGCGCTGTGATAAGACCGAACTTGTTCATGAATGCCATTAGCTTTGGAATGTTCGCTTGCGCTTTTTTATCCCATACAGACGCTGTATGACAACCAGACTGGTATGCACCGTCAACAAGTGGAGAAATCGTTGAAGCAGCCATTGCTTCAAGCTCCTGTGACGTCATAGGGCCCGTTGTATCCTGTGAACCTACGATGTTCACTTTAACACGAACGTTAGAACCAGCGTGTAGTGGTGCATCTGAAGCAACACCTACCGCATTACGGTTAAAGATTTTCTCAACAGCTGTTAAACCTTGTCCTTCGTGTGAGATTTCTTTCGAAGGCGCATAAACAGTCGGCGCATCAACACCTAGTGTTTCTGCAGCTAAAGTTTGAAGCTTCTTACCAAATACAACTGCGTAAGAACCACCCGCTTTCATGAATTCAACTTTTTGTGGTGTGAACGCAGATGAGATATCTGCTAGTTCTTCTTCACCGTTGAAAAGCTTTTTAGCTTTGGTATCGATAGTAAGCACTGTACCAGTTGCTACTGAGTATGCTTCTTCTAATACTGGGTCGCCATTTTCGTCAGTCACTGTGTTGCCATCAGCATCTACTTTCTTAACCCAGTTTTTAAGGTCAAGACCAATACCGCCGGTTACATCAACCGTAGTTAGGAAGATAGGTGCAATGCCATTAGTACCCGCAACAACAGGTGCGATGTTGATAAATGGAACATATGGACTTGCTTGAGTACCAGCCCAAAGTGCTACGTTGTTCACACCAGACATACGTGAAGAACCAACACCCATTGTGCCTTTTTCTGCGATAAGCATCACTTTCGCGTTAGGGTGCTTTTCTTTAAGCGCAACGATTTCTTGTTGTGCTTCAGGTGTGATCATACATTGGCCGTGAAGCTCACGGTCTGCACGTGAGTGCGCTTGGTGACCTGGAGAAAGTAAGTCAGTAGAAATATCACCTTCACCTGCGATGAAAGTAACAACTTCGATTTTTTCAGCAACATCAGGAAGCTTAGTGAAGAACTCTGCTTTCGCGTAGCTTTCTAAAATATCTTTAGCAACGGCATTACCTGCTTTGAAAGCCTCTTGTAGGCGAGCAGTATCCGCATCGTATAAGAATACTTGTGTTTTAAGTACATCAGCAGCTTGCTTTGCAACTGCTTCATCATTGCCAAGAGCAAGGTCAAGAAGCACAGCGATTGAAGGACCACCTTTCATGTGTGAAAGTAGTTCAAACGCAAACTCAGCTGAGATTTCAGCGACAGTTTCTTCACCTAGAATGATTTCTTTTAGGAATTGTGCTTTTACACCAGCTGCGCTAGTTGTGCCAGGAAGTGTGTTGTAGATGAAGAATTTAAGAGAATCTTCGCGATGCTCGTTCTCTGTGTCTTTAATTTGGGCGATAATTTCTGATAGCAAATCAGCGCTATCAATTGGTTTTGGGTTAAGTCCAAGTTCCGCTTTACGGGTTTGGATTTCTTCCAAGTACTCAGTATACAAACTCATATGAACCTCGTCAGGCAGTAATACGCATATATAAATCAGGGTTATTTTACCCTAAATTTAAAGCGCTAGTAATCATTTAACTAAAAAGCACTTTTTAGTATTAGTTTGCGCCGCAAAATACACTAAATTCACTAGGTTACGCTAATTTATAAAGTTAATGGGCGGTATAAATACCAATTATGTGATAATGATTATTATTTCCGAGATAAATATTTGTCACGTTCCTCGCTAAAAGTAGATGACAGAGCGCCCAATTTCAAACCAATTGATGACAATAACTGCACAATTGAAAGCATAAGCTTCAACACAAACAACCTTATACACGCTATAGAGATATAAATATATGAAATTAAATCAATAAATTGAGAGGATAAGATGAGCTTGCTGTTCAAAACAATACCTAAAATAAAAACGACAGCAATTGATTAAAAAAGGCGAGAAACGTTTAATTGATAAAAACAAAACAAAGTAAAGCTTTGTGCAATGCATGTAAAACAAATGTGATTTTACACTCGACGTAGACAACACGAGATAGAAAAGAAAAGAAAAGAAAAGGCCCTAAACAGGGCCCTTTAACATTATGCGTTTAATACTCTTAAGATTCTGCTTGAGTCAAACTCAATACCTTCGATCTTAGCTTGTGCAAAATAGCTGACCAAGTAAAAATCAAGTTTGTGAGACTCACCTTGAAGCTTTTCATCTAATAATGCAACCTGTTCAGCCATTCTCGCCTGCTGCTCATCTGCTGGAGACTCTATATTTGTGAGGATCTCTAACCTTAATAGCAACTGCGCAGCACTTATCCCAGATACATTTTTACCTTGCCAACATGCTGGAATTTCTTGATTGTTTTCAACAGCACTGACTAGCTCTGAGAACTTTTCACGATTCAATGTCGAAAACAGTTCATTCAGCTTAACGTCAACTTGTTCAAGTAAAGACTTCTTAACTTTATTTAGACCACCAAGCACATCAAGGCCGCTGATCTGCTCTTGTAGCTGAGTAAGCTCTGACTGCGTTTTAGCTTCAATCACTAAATTATCAAAATTCGCTAACTCTTGTCGCTGCTGTGCTTCCAACGCGGCATTTTCACGCTTTTGCTGCGCAGCCATTTCTTCACGTTTAGCAAAAACAGCATCATTATGCTTTCTAAATGACTGCCATAAAACATGCTCACTCTTACTACCTGCAAAACCAATACCTTGCCACTGTTTTTGCAATGTTTTAAGAACTTCACACGCTTCAGCTACATTCTCGTTTTCTACTTGAGCCAAAGCTTCATCAACAAGTGCTTGCTTTTGTTCAGCATTATTTTGATGATGCGCTTTAAGTCGTCCATTAACCTGTGCATACGCATCACGATATTGTCCGTTCAAAGCTTGGTAAGTCTGTGAATCTAGACTACCTGCACCGCGCCACAGCTTGTTTATGCGATTAAATTGGCTTTCCAGCTTACGCCAGCCACCCTCTTCTTCCACTGAGAACTGCTCAAGCTCTTTCATTTGATTGATCAGCTTTTCACGCTCAACAATCACTTGTTTACGCGCTTCTTCTTGTTCAGCAAAATACGCTCGACATGGTGCAAACAGCAATTCAATTTTTTCATCGAATACTTGAGCTTGCTGCTTCTCTTCTTCACTTTCTATGCGTCCAAGTTCATTCCATCGAATACGTAACATCTTTACATCAGCAGCACGCACTTTAGGATCAATGTCAGTTTCTGCCAACTTTTCTTCCAATTGCTCCAATAGTTCTGTGCGCTTCGGCGCCGATGCATATTTTTGCCAATCTTTAAACTCAGCGAGCTGAGACTGTAAGGCCTCATACTGCTTACTTACTTGTTCCTTATGACCTTCAGTGAGCGCATCATAGCTTTCAGATAAACCATTAAATACACCGAATGCAATATTAAAGCGACCTTGCTCAATGAGCCTTTGCACATCACGCGCTTTTTTACGAGCCTCTTTTAGCAGCTTTTGCTGTTTATCGACTAATGGCTTCATTGCTTCTAAAAATACTTTCGAAGCTTGGCTTAATTCAACTTTCGCCACCTGCTTCAACTCAGACGGTAAAGACTTCAACGCGTTATTACATGCTTGATATGCCGACTTTTGCGTAGACAATAATGCATCTAATTGGCTTAAGTCGTCGCTTGCTTCAATGGCTTTTAAAGCGTCTAATGCCACCTGAAACTCTTTTGATGCAGCGATCATTTCAGGCAGTGATTGTAACAGTTGACTAAGCTTTGCTAAGCGTTGAGACAGTGCTCTTAGCTGATCAGAATCTTTGTACAGGGACTCGCTTAAAGTACCTTGCAATTGTGTGAACTTGCTTTGCAGTGATGTTTGAGACTCAATATCTAATTTGCTAACAGCTTCATTGAGTAAACACTCAAAAGCATCCACTTGAGAGGTGTAATCTGCAACGATACGCTGCTTTTCTTCTTGTGCTTTTTGCGCCGCAACATCTGCGTCAAATTGCGCTTTTAGCTTTTCAATGTGAGTGGTGAGTTTATCAGTAAGTAGTTGATATTTTTCAGACTGTACGTTTAACGTTTCTTCGTCCAACCACTTGAGCTCTACGTTTTGCCACTGTTGACTTAGTGCATTAAACTGAGTGCTAACACTTTCATAATCAAGCTTTTCTCTCAATGCATTGAACTTAGCTAAAATGAGTTTAACCTGCTCTGCAACCTGCTTAGGCATTACTTTTGCGAGCCTAGCTTGTTCAAGATGCTCATCTAATTGAATTTTTGCCTCGCCTTGAGCACTTTTTAGTACAACTTTAGTTAAGTCATATTGAAAAATAAGGTCAAGCAAAGCAACCTGAAGGGCTTCTTGTCCCTCTTTAAATGCCTTCTCAATCAAACGCGCATTGGCAATACGCTTCAATAACTTAACACGCTGTGGCTGTGCAATATCAGAAAACGCTAACTTTTCTAGCGTTTTTTGCGGTGCATACCTATCGATGTACTCTTCGCGAATATCATTACTCAACATATTCGAGCCTGATAAGACTGCTTGGCTGATGTGTTGTTCAGCAATGTCTTTAAGCTCTTGATCCTGCTTGTAGACTTTCCACCACAAGCCTAAATCATCAATCTTATTAAGGACTTTTTTTCTTATTTGAATTGAGTCGTCCTCTAGGGCTAGCGTTGTTAGTGCTTCGACATCCTTGGTTGTGTCTAATTTATCCACCGCCGCTAAGCGCACTTGCGCCTTAGGGTGCTTCCATTTAGGTGTAAATAAGTGTTTAAAGATCATTTTCAGTGAACCTAGCTATTTCGTTTTCTGCTTTAAATTCTTTTTGCAATTCGCGTTTAGACTTTTGAACCATCTCGCCATTTTCATTAATCGTAAATTGCTCGTTCGATTTAGCAACTTTTGCCTGGTACAACATGACGAGTTGAACAGTTTGCTCTTTTTGTGCTTCAGTCAGCTCAGTACCGTCAGGCCAGCGACCTGTAGAGGCACCATACTGAAGGCGTTCGAATACTTCTGGGGTAATGTTACTTACCAAATTATCTACATTCATCGTCACTTTTTCTTTTTCAAAATAACCAATATCACACGATTGATAAGGTACCAAACCATACCGATGCCAATCGCGGATTTTGCAGCATACATTTCAATACTGCCTTCAACTGGGTGCTGCCAATATAGGTATAAAAAACCACCCAAAAACAAAATCAAAGCCAGAAACGAGTAATTCATAATACTCTGTTGTTTCTTTATACGGTTTTTAACCGCAATTCGACGAAGTTCGTCATCACTTATTTTTCCAATCTCAACGTCACAATGCGGACAAACCGTGTGCTTTGATGAAATGGGTTTATTACAACTCGGGCATTGGGCTATTGCCATACTTTCGTTACTCCGAATAAAAAATAAGGCGCCATATGGCGCCCTATTCTACTTGTTTTGAGTTACTTTGTCTTACTGGAAATCGCGAGATTTTTCTATTTTATCGTCATCTGACGCTTGACCTTTTCCATTTTCAAACTTTTCCCAGTAGTCATCAACGGTTTCTTTCATCTCTTTTCTTAAAACCATAATGCCGAATAAGTTTGGTAACGTCATAACTACGATCCCCACCGCTGCTAACTTCCATACTAAGGTTGTGTCTGCAAACGATGCCCAAAAGAAACCTGCAACATAAAATACACGATATGGCATCACCGAACGTGGACCTAACAGGTAAGTCATCGCTCTGTCACCATAATATGACCAAGCAATGGCTGTAGAGAATGCAAATAACAACAGACCAATAGATACGATGTATTTACCACTGTCGCCAAAGTACCCGCGAGTAAATGCTTTTGTCGTCAGCTCGGCCGAATGAACGAGTGATTTACCCTGAACAGATATACTCGGATCCGCTGGGATCCCCCCTTCAATTTCGACTGTACCGGTGTACTGGTGTTTATCCGTGATCCCAAAACGAATATCTTCACCGATTGAACGAGAATGGATGACTGTGAAATCCTTGTTGACTGCTATACCTTGCACAACCTGAATAGCACCATTGTACTCCTCAACCTTATGGTCTGCGTATCCGTTTAAGTATTTATACAGCTCTGTTCTATCCGCTTCATTCGCCTCATCATAATTCCCTTTAATAAAAGTCATCGAAGAGCGTTCAAATTCGGTTTCAAACTTCTCAGTCCAAACACCAGAAGACAAAATAACCAAGCCAGTTAAGGTACAAATGATAATGGTATCGATGAAAGGCTCCAAAATAGAGACCATCCCTTCAGATACCGGCTCATCTGCTTTTGCTGATGCGTGCGCTATTGGCGCAGAACCTTGACCTGCCTCATTAGAGAATAAGCCACGGTTTACACCACGGTTAAATGCGTATGCAAACGATGCGCCTAAGAAGCCACCGGCAGCCGCTGAACCAGAAAATGCATTAGTAAAAACAGACGCGAAAGATGGACCAATATTTTCAATATTGTAGAAAATAACGGCAAAAGCACCTAAGATATAGACAGCAGCCATAATAGGTACTACTTTAGACGTGATCGCCGCAATACGCTTGATACCACCTAAAATAACCAAAGCGAGTAAAATTGATAACACCGCGCCAGTAGCCATCCTTTCAAACCCAAAAGTGGCTTCCATACCCTGAGCGATATTATTTATCTGCGGTAAACTACCTGTACCGAAAGAACTGATAACCGTTGCAATTGCGAATAACACGGCCAGCCATTTCATGTTTAAGCGTCTATCCATGTAATACATCGGACCACCAGCCATGGTGCCATCCTCTGTTTTAACACGGTATTTATGTGACAAGGTCACTTCCACAAACTTGGTTGTCATGCCGAAGAATGCAGTCATCCACATCCAAAATAAAGCAGCAGGGCCACCGATAGATATCGCCAGTGCTACCCCACCAATATTACCCGTACCCACAGTGCCGGATAATGCGGTTGATAATGCCTGGAAGTGTGTCGTATCACCTTCATGAGACTGTTTATCATACTTACCAGAGACTACTCGGCAAGCATGTTTAAAATAGCGAATTTGCGGGAACTTTAAATATACTGTGAAAAAGAATCCCACCCCCAGCAATACATAGGGAAACCACCACGAGCCCCCCAGCATGGCATCTAAGCTATCAAGAAAACTTCCTAATACGTCCACAACTTATCCTCTTTTAATTGTTGTTATATTAAAAAAGGCAACCTTACAGACTGCCTTAATTATTGATTATCTTAGGTTATCAACTACTTTCACTATTGCTGATAACGTATCTTGTCCAAATTGGTAAGAGCGTCTATCAGACCAACCATAATGAGGATCTGGTAAGTCTGCGTTGTCTTTAAATGGCATTTCAATTGTATAAGACAGTGCTTTAAACTCTTCGCCTACAGCGCAAGAAGCAACCGTTAAATTCGCTTGACCAGGTTCATCTTTCGGGTAGCCATACACATCTTGGAAATCTGGAGTAATCGCCAACAACGCGTCTTTAAATTGGTTTTCAAGGCTCTCAAGGCGTGTATCATAGCTTGGGATCCCTTCACTACCAGCCACAAAGTTGTATGGCAATGCTTCATCACCATGAATGTCTAGATACAAATCTAGACCAACCGCGCGCATCTTCTCAAGCACGTAATAAACCTCTGGCGAGTTTTCAACGCTCGGTGTCTCCCACTCACGGTTTAGGTTAACACCATTTGCGTTTGTTCTTAAATGACCGCGAACACTGCCATCTGGGTTCATATTTGGCACAATATAAAATACCGACTTTGACAACAATGCTGCCGCATGTGGGTCTTCATCGTCTAATAGTTTGTGCAGTAAACCTTCAACAAACCACTCAGCCATCGTTTCACCTGGATGTTGCCTCGCCGTGATCCATATCTTTTTCTTAGTTTCGCTCGGCTCACCCACTACGAGTAAACTGATATCTCTGCCATCAATTGTTTCACCAAGCGTTTCAATCTGACATGCATCGTGGCTTTGAGCCCAATACAATAAGTCCAAATGGCGCTCATAACTATATGGTGCAAAATAAGCGAAAAACGTATGACTGTACTCTGGTTCAAAATCAATGACGAGCTGGCCATCTTGATACGATGTAGGCACTCTGAACCAGTTTTGTCTATCATATGACGCAACCGCTTGGTAGTCATCCCACCCTTCAGGGTATGCTGATGCTTTTAAATTGTTGATATGTAATTTATGTTCTACAAAAGGAGTTGACTCAAGACGGAAGTGGAACCACTGAAAGAAGTCTGAGTTGTTGTCTTTGTTGATTTCAAGTTGAATATCGTGAGGCTGCTGTGCCGAAATGACCTTGATATTACCACTGTCAAAATTACTAGAAATTCTCATATATACCCTAAAATTTATGGCAAGATTCTTGCCGTAATATTGCGCTTTCTTCGCTAAACAATGAGTTGTTATTCATGTTAGCCAAATGTAGCTAAAAACATTGAAAAGCCTATCATACATAACGCAGATCAAAAACTAAAAAAGCCAGCAAATGCTGGCTTTTTTCATCGTCAAAGCGAAATTATGGCAGGCTTGGGAAAGCAACTTCCGCCATATCACGCATTACACGGACTACCTGGCAGCTGTAACCAAACTCATTATCATACCAAACATATAGTACAACACGGTCGCCATCTACGATTGTTGCTTGAGAGTCAACAACACCTGCATAACGGCTACCCACTAAATCTGTTGATACGATTTCAGTAGACGCAGTGTAGTCAATCTGATCACGAAGATCTGAATACAACGACGTTTCACGTAAGAACTCATTTAACTCTTCTGCAGTCGTCTCTGCATTTAAGTTTAAGTTCAAAATTGCCATTGAAACATTTGGAGTTGGAACACGAATTGCGTTGCCAGTTAATTTGCCAGCAAGCTCTGGAAGTGCTTTAGCAACGGCTTTTGCAGCACCCGTTGACGTGATAACCATGTTCAATGCAGCACTACGACCACGACGCTCTGCTTTGTGGTAGTTATCAATTAAGTTTTGGTCATTTGTGTAAGAATGAACAGTTTCAACGTGGCCATTCTTAATACCAAACTTATCATTTAACGCTTTAAGCACTGGCGTGATTGCATTTGTCGTACAGCTTGCTGCTGATACAATTTTATCTTCGTTAAGGATATCAAGGTTGTTTACGCCGTAAACGATGTTCTTGATGTCGCCCTTAGCAGGTGCAGTAAGTAGCACTTTTGACGCGCCTTTAGATGCTAGGTGCTTGCCTAGGCCATCTTCGTCCTTCCATACACCCGTATTATCAACAACAAGTGCGTTTTCGATACCATACTTTGTGTAATCAACTTCTTCTGGTGAGTTTGCGTAGATCACCTGAATGTAATTACCATTTGCTTTAATTGCGCCTTTCTCATGGTCAACAGTAATTGAACCGTCAAAAGGACCGTGAATAGAATCACGACGCAATAAACTTGCACGCTTTTCAAGATCGCCATCACGGCCACCACGTACAACAATTGCACGTAAACGTAAATCAGCGTGAGAGCCGCCGCGCTCGATAAGCAGGCGCGCTAATAAACGTCCAATACGACCAAAACCATACAATACAACATCGCGAGGTTCTGGGCCTGTGCCTTTATTTAATAAGTCAGCAAGCTCGCCATTTAAATACTCTTCGATAGAGCGGCCTTCACCTGCATTTTTGTAGATATATGCATAAGCTAGCTTACCTAAATCGATACGACCAGGTGCAAGCTCCATTTTGCTGATAGCTTCTAGGAAAGGGAAGCTTTCACGAAGACGCAATTTAGTCTCTTCAAAACGTGCTACTGTTTTATGTGCTTTAATTACGTCGATTGTGCTTGTGTTAACAAGTGGACGGCCATAAACAGCAATTTCAACACCCAAGTTACGGTATAAGCGACCAATGATAGGTTGCATATTTTCAGCGTAGTCTTGGCGTTCTTGCCAGCTATTTTGATATTCTTGCTCGTGAGATAAGGTCATTTTTTCTGCCTAATAAACAATTTTTTTGAACGGATAGCCCTATTGGGCACAGCCATTCTAATTTAATCTGCAATTATTCTCCACTCCTAGCCATACATTTCCTGTTGTTTTCGTAAAGGGAACATTTAAAAGCAGGAAAAATGTCTTATTTTTTCCGAACATTGGAGAAAATATACTTATATCTTATTCGAGATATCGGACTAAACTAGGTAATTAGTAGTAAAGTAGCGAGCCCACACAGCAAAGTTAGTGATGTTCAACGCGTTTGGGCTGTTTCGAAAGGAGCAAAAGTGGTATGTTGTGCGCGTTTAAATATTACGTAGGATAAACAATGGCTAATAAGTGGATGCTAGCCATCGTTAGCGCTTCTTTATTGACACTGCTGAGTGGATGTGAAGAACCGTTGACATTGGCAAAGGTGTGTGAGGAAACCCCTGGTTTTTGCAATGATTTAAATAAAGACAGTCATTGTAAAGAGGAAAGAGCATCTGTGATCATCGGTCGTTATGTTGAGTACAAAGACCCAACAGACGAAAATAAATACCAACTCCTTAAACAATTCGAAGCATATAATGAATGCGTATCACTTGCGGCAAAAATTGAGCATATCAAGCTAAAAGAGAAAACCACTTCTCGCGTTGAAGGTCACCTCACCAGCTTGAAAGAAATGAATCGAATTTATCAAGATACGAAACAAACTTCGCATCCGGGTTTGCTCTACTATCATTGGTCACGAAATAACAGCCAATTTGCAATGAACAAATTGCTGCGCCAAGAAGATGAGCCTTATGTACGTCAAAGCCAAGAAATACAAATGTTTTTGGCAACCTACTATGCAAAGTTTGACGATGACAAAACCATCGACTTCCTGTACCGCGTACTAGAACTTAATCAGGCTGGTCAAACACCTGATTTAGAGGTGTACAAGGCTCTGGTAAGTATTTTTTACAAACAAAAAAAATACAAACACGCATATACTTTTGCAAGAATTGCTCAACTATCAGGTTTTAAAGAAATTGACATCATCGATATAGAGCACGAGCTCACATCGCGTGGCAGAAGTATCGGCGTATTAAATCAACTAGCACTTAAGACCCGTGAGGAGATAGAAACGGGTAAATTTTTATCTCCTCGTGGTTAACAAAATAGGTTAAGCTTTTTTATTAAGCTCTTCAGTAACCTGTGCAAGGCCTACTTGAGAAATGCGCGAAACAATCTCTTTTTGTTTCGCGCTAAGTAAAGATATTCCCTCAGCGACAAGGTCATAGACTTTCCAACTACCGTCTTTTCCTTTGCGAAACTTAAAATGTAAGTCAATATCTGGACCTGAAGTTTCTTTAATCACTGCCTTGACCGTAGCGTACTTACTGTCTGTGGGAGCTGGCGCTTTCTCAAACACCACTTCTTGCCCTTTATACTGCATTAATGCACTTGCATAAGTTACTTCTAGATAATGAGTTACAGCATCAATGAACTTAATCGCTTCTTGGCGTTTAAGTCCTTTAATATGTTTTCCAAGTAACTTTCTCGATACAAAACGCGTATCAATATGTGGCATTAATCGTACTTTAACAATACTTCGCATTTCCTTGGATGTTGCTTTGCCTCCTGCATTGACTTTTTTTATGTCCGCAAAGAGCCCTTCACCCACTTGATTGATGAGTTGATATGGAGTCTCATTGGCCATAGCCATCGTTGAGCAAACAAGTAAAAATAAAAAGCTGATGACTTTTTTCAATTTTAATTCCTCAAAAAATATTTACGCCTCACACGGCTCAAATGCGAAGGCGGATTTAACGATAACAAAACAGGTGTATAGACCTGAGTAAACTAAGGCATATATTACGGTTTAATGATCGCAAAAGTTGTCAAAAATTGTATGGGATTTTACAGAATGATACATTCTCCCAAACAGAATGGACCGCACCGCTGGTAAATCACATTCATCGTTGTGGTAATAAATACCAAAACTCAATGTTATTACGTAGTAGTGGATTGATTTAGTTCACAAAATAAATTTATACCGCGACTAATAAAACACGTTAATTGCCTGTATTTTAGTGACAACTCAAAGTGAAAAAGCCTGACATTATAGGAGATTAAACCTTAATACTTCCTTAACGCGGTGTGCACTAAGCCATTGCTTGATATCCAGCGCTTTATCTCACCAAGTGCAAGCGGTTCACTGATGTTATAACCCTGAATATATTTGCAGCCTTGCTGTGCTAGATAGTGTGTGGTCTCGTCATTTTCAACCCCTTCAGCCACGACCGAACAGCCAAGTCGCTTAGCAAGAAACAGGGTTGTTTCTATAATTGCACGGTCTTTGTCTTCCAAAAGGCACTGAGTGACAAAGGATTTGTCTATTTTGATTTGCGATATAGGTAGCTCTTTCAGTATAGAAAAAGACGAAAAGCCAGTGCCAAAATCATCTATGCTAACAGAAAATCCCATTTCGATTAGTTGCTCTATCAACGTTTTAGTTTGTTCGACATCCGTCATTACCATACTTTCAGTGAGCTCAAATATGATGCGACTTGGGTCTACTTTTTTACTGCTAATTTGACTATTTAATACATTGATAAGGTTTTTACCCAATAAATCTTGGCAAGATAAATTGATGTGTACCGTCAATTTACTATTGAGTTTCAATAGCATCTCTAAATCACTGAAAACAGTATTAATAACGTAGGCACTTAAGTACTTTATCATGTTGTTTTTTTCTGCAATGGGAATGAAACGTTCTGGCATGATATAACTGCCATCGTCTGACGGCCATCTGACCAACGCCTCTACCCCATGGATCATAGAACTCTGCGCATCCACTATTGGCTGATAAAACACCATTAAATCGCCTCGTGCCAAAGCGCCTTTAAAGTCATTCAGCATGTGAAATTCAGATACAACCCCTTGATGTAAGGTTTTATCAAAAAGCACTAAACTCTGTTTACTTCTTTTGGCTGCATACATTGCAATATCGGCACGCTTAAGCAGCTCAGGCGCAGAAATATCTTCACTGGGTTTGCTGAGGATAGCGCCGGAGCTATATATGACATCAACCGCTGTTTGTTCTACCACTAACCCATTGTGTAGCGCACTCAAAATGGCATTATTTTGTGCGAACAATGCTGATTCATTACGGGCTTCACTGACCACAGCAAACTCATCTCCCCCAATACGAAACAGCTCACTGCCCGGTAGCAAACTGTTGGATATCGCACCCGAAAAAGCAACCAAAAGCTGATCACCAAAAAAGTGCCCCATTGCATCGTTGATTTGTTTCAAGTTATTAAGATCAAATATAACAACGGCAAAGTCTGCTTTTTGCTGTTTTCTTTGTTCAATAGAAGCAAAACACTGTGGACGATTTTGTAATTTAGTTAGATGATCATGCTGCGCATTATATTTCTCCAAATCCAGAGCAGCCTGTAATCTGACCAGACTGGTTTTCCCCAAGTCCACAACAACGATGACAAATAAACCGCCCAAGGCTAGGATGAGAGAAAAAGCCATCACGACTTGTGAGCTATCAACACTTAAATAAACATATGCAGCAAAACTTGCGTATCCAAAGGTAAATATGCATATCAACGAAAGGAGCAACCACCAGCCTTTCGATTGCGCTATGCCACATATCTCTACAGCAGGCTTGATTGATAGCAGTAAAAAAATTAACCCCATCAAAATTAAGCAAAGACTCAAAGTTTCCAAAAGCGCAGCCTGTTAACGAAACTTGCCTTTATTATAGTTTATTATTTTCACTCTGCTTGGCATGCCAATCCAATTTAGATACATATTCATGCCCCATGCTTTAGACGCATATACAGCCGATCTTTGAGCGTAAAACATCGGATCTTTAGCTCTTTTAGTTTTGCTTCACACATTGGCCCATTACTTTTTTCGCATGCCGTTATTTGTTGCTCAAGTGCGTGATAATCCTCTGAAAGCTGAGCAAACTCCTCATCTGTCAATATCAACTCATCTATTTTGGACTTAAACTCGGGTAGCTCTTTCACTAAACTACAACGCTCTATACACATAATCGACCCCTATTGCCTAAACGTAAAAGAGAAAGCTGCTGACAATCCCTCTTCATTGATTTTGGAATCACGCGCTATTTTGGTCTAACCACACCTTAGTCTGATGATCCATTCGCTGATTATCGCCCTATGCCACATCACAAATACTAAGCTCAAATACGGCTTCAGCCTTGATCTACCGCAAGTTAAATACCACTTAATGCCCTGAAACATAATCGCTAAGAACTATTTTTCGCTTTCTCTAAACCCCAGTTTCAAACAAGGTTGCCCTGAGCGTTTATTTTAACTAGCCGCTTGGGCGCAATTGTTGTAAAATACGCGCGTTTCTAAGCAAATCTATACTGTTATTTTGAGGAAAACCTGTGAGCGAACAAAAACAGTCTCTGAGCTACAAAGACGCAGGCGTTGATATTGATGCGGGTAACGCATTAGTAGAGCGCATTAAAGGCGTAGTGAAAAAAACACGTCGTCCAGAAGTGATGGGCGGTATCGGTGGTTTTGGCGCACTATGTGAACTTCCAACAGGTTACAAAGAGCCTGTCTTGGTTGCTGGTACTGACGGTGTGGGCACTAAACTTCGTTTAGCCATTGACCTGAAAAAACACGACACGGTAGGTATCGATCTTGTCGCTATGTGTGTAAACGACCTAATCGTACAAGGCGCAGAGCCGCTTTTCTTCCTAGACTATTATGCTACTGGCAAACTAGACGTTGATACAGCAGCGGATGTAGTAAGCGGTATTGGTAAAGGCTGTGAACTTTCTGGCTGTGCACTTATCGGTGGTGAGACAGCTGAAATGCCAGGCATGTACGAAGGCGATGATTACGACATGGCAGGCTTTTGTACTGGTGTTGTTGAAAAGTCGAAAATTATCGACGGTACTAAAGTAAAAGCAGGCGATCAGCTTATCGCACTTGCTTCAAGCGGACCTCATTCCAACGGCTACTCATTAATTCGCAAAGTGTTAGAAGTCTCTGGCGCGGATACTAATGAAGAATATGCGGGTAAACCCCTAGGCGAACATTTACTTGAGCCTACTCGCATTTACGTTAAGCCTATTCTTGAATTACTAAAAGATGTTGATGTACATGCACTATCACATATCACTGGTGGTGGTTTCTGGGAAAATATCCCTCGCGTACTTCCTGAATCAGCAAAAGCGGTTGTAAAAGGTGATAGCTGGGAGTGGCCTGCAATTTTCAACTGGCTTCAAGAAAATGGCAACATCAGCACACATGAAATGTACCGTACATTCAACTGTGGTGTAGGTATGATCTTAGTTGTTCCAGCTGATAAGCTAACGCAAAGCTTAGAAATTTTAACCGCTCAAGGCGAAAACGCTTGGCACATTGGTGAAATCCAAGATGCAGTGGAAGGTGAAGAGCAGGTTGAAATCGTAGGCGGTGCCCAGTAATGGCACCCTCTCGGATCGTTGTTTTGATCTCTGGCAGTGGCTCTAATTTACAAGCAATTATTGACCATTGCCAATCTGGTGATATCAATGGCGAAATCGTCAATGTCATCAGCAATAAAGCGGACGCTTTTGGTCTTGTTCGAGCTGAGCAAGCAGGGATCAATACACATGTTTTAAGTCACAAAGACTTTGATAGTCGAGAGGCTTATGACGAGCAACTAGCAAAATTAATTGACTCTTGTAATCCAGATTTAGTTGTATTGGCTGGATTTATGCGTATTCTAACTCCTGACTTAGTGCAAAAATTTAAAGGGAAAATGTTGAACATTCATCCATCTTTGTTGCCTAAGTATCAAGGGCTGAACACCCACCAAAGAGCAATTGACGCAAATGATGCGTACCATGGCGCTAGTGTTCACTTCGTAACAGAAGAACTAGACGGTGGTCCTGTGATTGTCCAAGCAAAAGTTGCTATTTTGCCAGAGGACACAGCAGAGACACTAGCGAAGCGGGTGCATGAACAAGAACATGTCATTTATCCTTTGGTGGTCAAGTGGTTCAGTGAACACAGACTAACAATGGAAGCAGACTATGCAGTTTTTGATAAACAACCCCTTCCAACGCAAGGCGTCGATTACAGCTAAAATTAAAATCCACAGCGCTTTGCTCTTTGGCTTAAGCGCTGTTTTCTCTTCTTCCCTTCATGCTTCTACGCTCACCGAATATACAGCCGAGTACAATGTACTTAGAAAAGGGAAAATTCATGGCACCGCAACCAGAGAGTTTCTACAAGTTGCAGAGAATACTTACGCACTGAGCTATGAGACTGATGTGAAGTGGATGATCTTCACAGAAAAACGCACTGAACAAAGCCTGTTTAAATTTGAAGATGGGCAAACAAAACCACTGCACTATATCTTAAACCGAGAAGGCACAAGACCAGATAAAAGCTTTAAGATTAAGTTCGATAGAGAAAACAAACAGTTATTTTCCAAAGCCCAAGAATACCCGTTAAAAGTAGATTGGGATGAATCCCGACAAGATGTACTTTCTTACCAAAACCAACTGAGAACCGAGCTTAAACAAGGTAAAACACAATTTAGTTATCCCATCATCGACAAAAATGGAAATGTACGCATGTACAATTTTAAAGTCGTTGGGGAAGAAACCATAACCTTGCCAATTGGTAATGTCAAAACGGTCAAAGTCAAACGCCTGTACGATAATAATAAACGCCATGCACTTGCTTGGTTTGCACCAGAATATGATTACATGCTGGTGCAAATGCTCAAAGGCAAAGATGGTGTTGAGCAGTTTCAAATTCAAATGACTGCCCAAACAGTCAAAAAATAAATAAAAACAGGTGCATAAGCACCTGTTTTACATCTTTTCTCCGAGCTTAAATAGCACCGATTCACCCGGCTCCATCTTGGTCCATTGCTCATCGTTGGTCAATGGACGAGTCGCTATCACAGAAACGATGTCATTAGGTGTCGTTTCTTTTTGAAAGTCCACCACCATATCAGCATCAATCAAGGTCGCTTTGCCAAACGGTGCTCTGCGCGTTATCCAATGCAAATTATTACTGCAATATGCCAGTACAAACACGCCGTCAGTCAACAGCATATTAAATACGCCTTTTTCTCTAAGCTGATCGGCTAATTTCGCCGCATAACGAAACACCGTTGCCATATTTGATGGCTTTTTAGGGTACTTTTCTCGGATCTTATCTAGGATCCAACAAAACGCCAGTTCACTGTCCGTATTGCCTACCGGTTTATAATATTCAGGCTTCAGGTCTTTATAATTCGACAACTGACCATTATGCGCATAAGAGATCTCTCTGCCCCATAACTCTCGGGTGAAAGGGTGTGTATTTTCCAAGCACGTCCGGCCTCGGTTTCCCTGCCTGATATGACTTATCACCGACACACTCTTAATAGGATACGCTTTAACTAGCTTGGCAATTTCGGACTGGCAACTCGGCTCTGGATCTTTAAATGTCCTGCACCCTTTACCTTCATAGAAGGTGATCCCCCACCCGTCTTTATGAGGGCCTGTATTCCCCCCGCGCTCTAATAGCCCGGAAAAACTAAAACAAATATCTGTCGGCACGTTCGCTGACATGCCTAATAGCTCACACATTTTCTGGCCTTATCTAACACTATTTATGAGCTAACTTCTAACAACATGTTTGGCTGTAACACCTACTCTAGCCGCTAAATCAACTAATTGGTTGCTCTTAAATAAAAAATCAAACTGAGGTGATTATGGCTAATTTTTTACTTTGAGACAATCCGAAGCAACGCTTAATTAGCAATACCTTGGTCAGAGAAGAGCAGACCCCATACGCAGGATTAAAAAGCACCTTAGTATTGAAATTCCACTAGCTATCAAGGTTGAAAACAACACCTATTTCATAAAGAAAAAGTTCAGGCATGTAGCTTAGCTATATGCCTAAAAGAAATGGTTCAAGCGATAAAGTATATTACCCACCGCACTTGTTGAATTCTTCAGACGCTTTTTCATATACCGTACAAAAGTCTTCACTGCCATTACTCGCTTTAATTTGCTGCCCATCAAATAATGCGGTTATCACTTTAGACTCGGTAATGGTTAAGCGCTTATTGCGGCATGATTTAACAGCCATTTCTCCACACTCTGCTGCTGTGGCGGCTTCTTTAAATTTAGAGCAGCGCTGTTTGCCCTTACATTTTTTATAACTGATCTTCTCTTTCCCAGGACACGCGGTTCTGAGGTACTTTATTTCACATGTTCCGGCCTTTACCTCCACTGGCATGGCACTTAAAACCAGTGATACAGCCCCTATTGCTAAAAGTAATTTCATTTTCATCTCCTAAGTTTTAAATTGGCTCATCATCAGCCTGAGTGTTTCTGCCATTTCTGCCAGTTGCTGACTCGCCTGCTTATTTTCTTGTGCGTGATTTGAGCTGAGATTGGTGATGTCATGCATATGCTGCACGTTTTCAAATTGGCTCACAGCAGCCAAGCTCTGCTGCTCAGACGCAGCAGCTATCTGTTGGCTCATATCTTTGATTGTCTCGACACTGGTTACTATCGAACCTAACGTGCCTTGAACAGCCTCGATACCGCTCACACACGTATGCGTTTCACGCTGTGAGTTCGACATGGTATCCACAGCGCCCTTGGCACCATCTTGTAAGCCAGCAATCGCTTTCTCGATTTCTTCGGTGGCATCCTGTGAGCGGCTCGCCAGTGTTCTTACTTCATCTGCTACAACAGCAAAACCACGCCCCTGCTCTCCCGCCCTAGCTGCCTCTATGGCCGCATTTAATGCTAATAAGTTAGTTTGCTCTGCAATGCTTCTGATCACCGCAAGGACAGTATTGATATTTTCAAGCTCATTACTGAGTTGATTAATGGCATTAGCTGAGGTCTCAATAGATGACTCTAGCCCTTTAATATTTTGTACATTCGTTACTAGCAGGCTTTCCCCTGACGCTGCCTCAGAACTTGCTTGCTGCACTTGCTCCAAAGTGCGATGTATGCTGTCGGTAACGGAGCTCACTGTCTCCTTCATCTCAGAGATAGAGCTGCTCATTGCGCTCATTTGCTCACTCTGCTGCGTTGCACTACTGCAACTTTGCTCCGCTATGATGTTGGTCTGCTCGGCAGTCGATGCCAGTAATTGAGTGTTGCTGGTAACATCTCTGAGGGTTGACGCAAGCGTGGTGATCAGCTTTTGAATATTTGTAGCAAGTTGCCCAAACTCGTCTTGTTTAAAGCCAATAAGTTGCACCGTTAAATCACCTTGTGCAGCTTGGTTTATTGAATCAATAATTGAGTGTAAGGGCTTACGCACACTGTTAATCACAAAATATGCAATCATCACAGACAATACTATCGTGACCACTGTCAGTGCAGTGGTGACTTGTTGGCTTTCTGCAATCGCATTTTCAGCCGCTTGCTGCGCCTCTTCAGTTGACCCAACAATACGCGTATTGAGCTCTTTCAGCTGTGTTTGTAGTTTGTTCGCCGTAATAGAGGCTTCTTCTATTAAAGTTTTTAAGCGTTTTTTCTCATTTAACGTCTCTATCCTTGATTTAAGTGCGTTATCTGAGCCCACAATTGCTTCTTTGAACAGGGTGAAGTTGCTCTCCATATCAGCCAGCGACTGGCTATTGGCTATATCAGGTGATTGCTTCAATGTTACTAACTGGCCTTCCATTTCCGCTATCGACTCTTTGGCGACACTGGTTACATTCATGATTTCAAACGTGATACTCGAGGCCAACCCAGCATTCACTTCGTCAACAAGCGCTTCAACATTTTCTATGAGTGCATTTACCGTATCTGATACGCTTTGGTCGTCGGATATGCCATCCAAGTCGTAAGCTAGGCTCAGTGTTTCGTCACCCATGTCTGCAAACTCGCTGGCTAATTCTGACGTTTTCTCTTTTAACTTAATTGCATTGATTGCACTACCAAATGCTTGATCTGCCCGTTGAAAAAAGAGTGCGTTTAGCTTTCTTGAATTATCAAATGGTGTGCTTAATGTAAGTTCTGATTTGGTCAGCTCAGATAACTGACTCAGCGCACTTTCATTTCTTTTTCTTTGCGTATCATACTCAGTACGAATCGCATTTACTGCACCAAGCGACGTTGCTTGATCGAGTTGTGTAAGAGACAGTCTGGATAACAAAATAGACTGCAACATATTATTGCCAGAGATCAGCGTAGGTACGCTTTGTTTGGAAACCTTCTGAACAGATCCACCGATAGTTATGTTCCCTGTCAGCGCTACTATGTAAATAATGCAAGCTAAAACTACAACTGCCGTAAACCCACTCATTACACGAGCCGAAACGGTTAATTGCATATTGTAATGGTCATTTTATGTCTACGTAATTAAACTTATAGTCAACAATCTGCATATTGGCGAGTTTGACACTAAAATTGAACGAATCTGAACAATGCCATAGTTTTCACCACATCGAATTGACGAAATCACACATTTATATGGTTCAGCACTTGCAGTTGTAGCCTTCAGCGGGTAACGTGGCGCCGATTTAAACTTTTTAAGGTATGAGATTTTGATTTCTACAGCGAATATCACACAACAATTTGGCTCTAAGCCGCTTTTTGAAAATATCTCCGTCAAATTTGGCGAAGGTAATCGCTACGGCCTGATCGGTGCAAATGGCTGTGGTAAATCAACCTTCATGAAAATTCTTAGCGGCGAGTTAGAGCCTACTGGTGGTAATGTCAGTTACGACCCACAAGAGCGAGTAGCCAAGCTTAATCAGGACCAATTTGCCTATGAAGAATACACAGTGATCGACACTGTTATCATGGGTTACAAAGAGCTTTGGGAAGTAAAACAAGAACGTGACAGAATTTACTCTCTGCCTGAAATGAGTGAAGAAGAAGGGATGATTGTTGCCGATCTTGAAGTTAAATTCGCGGAAATGGACGGCTATATGGCAGAGTCTAAAGCTGGCGAACTGCTCCTGGCTGTGGGTATCCCGACTGAACAGCACTTTGGTTTGATGAGCGAAGTCGCCCCTGGTTGGAAGCTTCGAGTGCTACTTGCACAAGTCCTATTCGCAGACCCGCATATCATGTTGCTAGACGAACCAACCAACAACTTGGACATCGACACGATCCGCTGGCTCGAGCATACTTTAAACGAGCGTAACTGCACCATGATCATCATCTCGCACGACAGACACTTCTTAAACAGTGTCTGTACACATATGGCTGACCTAGACTACGGTGAACTACGTCTTTACCCAGGTAATTACGACGAATACATGACCGCAGCCTCACAAGCAAGAGAGCGCTTACTGGCAGATAACGCGAAGAAGAAAGCACAAATTGCTGAATTACAAACTTTCGTTGCACGATTCTCTGCAAATGCTTCAAAAGCCAAACAAGCAACATCTCGTGCCAAGCAAATTGATAAAATTCAGCTAGAGCAAGTAAAGGCATCAAGTCGTCAAAACCCATTTATTCGTTTTGAACAATCTAAAGAACTATTTAGAAATGCACTTGAGATTGAAAACCTATCTCAAGGATTTGAAGAAGATTTATTCAATGGCTTT
The DNA here is from genome assembly GCF_001625685.1 of Pseudoalteromonas luteoviolacea CPMOR-1. Taxonomy (GTDB): domain Bacteria; phylum Pseudomonadota; class Gammaproteobacteria; order Enterobacterales; family Alteromonadaceae; genus Pseudoalteromonas; species Pseudoalteromonas luteoviolacea_K. Next base: position 173,653 of record NZ_AUYC01000022.1, read on the forward strand.
AGTGGTATTTTTGAAGTGGGTGAAAGAGTCGCCATCATTGGTGAAAACGGTGTTGGTAAAACAACATTACTAAATACATTGGCAGGTCAATTACAGCCTCGCGATGGAGCCTTTAAGTGGTCTGAAAATAGCAATATTGGTTACTATGCTCAAGATCATGCTGAAGACTTCGAAAAAGACATGGATCTGATGGAGTGGATGGGCCAATGGCGTCAAGAAGGCGATGATGAGCAAGTACTACGCAGTTTCTTAGGCCGTATGCTGTTCTCTCAAGACAGCATCAAGAAATCTGTCAAAGTTTTATCAGGTGGTGAGCAAGGCCGAATGTTGCTTGGTAAGCTTATGATGCATAAACCAAATATTCTTCTAATGGATGAGCCAACTAACCACATGGATATGGAATCCATTGAGTCATTGAACACCGCACTAGAGCAGTATAAAGGTACGCTGTTCTTCGTCTCTCATGACCGTGTATTCGTTGACTCTTTGGCAACGCGTATCCTTGAAATCAAAGACAACAAGGTGACTGACTTTAAGGGCACATATACTGAATTCTTAAAGTTCCGAGGTATTGAAGACTAACCCTTTATGCGCGACATCTTTGTCGCGCTGATCTCATGGCACTACGCTAAAACAGTAACCGTTTATTGTATGAACGAGTGATATACACAAAAAAAAGAGGCTAATGCCTCTTTTTTTCATTCATAAATATTACATGGCTTGATGTTTTTCCACCCATCGAGCAATGTCTTGCTCAACCAATGCTAAAGGGCGTGCACCTTTGAGCAAAATTTCATCATGAAAAGAGGTCATATCAAACTTATCACCTAAAGCTTGCTGCGCCTCTTTTCTCAAAGCTTCAAATTTCAACATGCCAAGCTTATACCCTAAAGCCTGACCTGGCCACGCAATATAACGATCGATGGCAGGGACCACATCACTCATTGCTGACCCTGTTGCCTCGGCAAAATACTCTATGGCCTGTTGACGCGACCACTTCTTATAATGCAAGCCAGTATCAACAACAAGCCGCGCTGCACGATACGCTTCTGCCTGTAACCTGCCTAAATCACCGAATGGGTCTCCATCATACATGCCCATTTCATATGCAAGTAGCTCAGAATAAAGGGCCCAACCCTCTATATAACCATTAAATGAAGCGTTTTGCCTCATTAAACCAATATCTGTTTGCAGCATATTCAATGCGATTTGAAAATGATGACCCGGTACAGCCTCATGATACGTAAGTGTCTTCAAGCCAAAACTTGGGACTGCTTTCATATCTTTCAAATTAATCGCAAACACACCTGGGCGACTTCCATCAAGCGAAGGACCATAATAGTAACCTCCTGGTGCACCAGCTTCCACTTCAACAGGGATACGTTTCACTTCGACTTTCTGTGGCGGTAAGGTCGAAAAGTATTGAGGCGCCTTATCATTGATGGTTTTTATTTCACCTTCGAGAAAGTCTAATAAAGCTTGTCGTCCTTCATCACTGTCTGCAAATAAAAACCTCGGTTCTTCATTGAGCTTTTTCATTCTGTCACTCACAGAACCTTTTGTATAGCCATTCGCTTTGAGGATCTCGTCCATTCTTTTGGTGATACGTGTCACCTCTGCTAGGCCAATATCATGGATCTGCTGTGCAGTCATATCCGAATCAGCTAAGTAAGTAATAGCATGTTGATAAAAGCCTTCACCATTGGGCTGTGACCAAATACCGACATTATCCGATGCTTGCTGTTCCAGCCCCTGCATCGTTACCGTGACACGCTCAAATGCCGGGTATACTCGCTGTTCAATAACCTTTACTGCAGCTCGAGCCAACTCTTCACGGGTAGCAGGATCCATGCTCTGTACATCATTCAACTTTTGTGTAAATGAAGTCACCAACACATGCTCATCTGCTTTCGGTTTTGTGTATCCCGTCAAATAAGAGAGTGTATTTGGAAAAAGCGGTTTAGGTAAAATCACACCTCGTTTTGCATCACTGAGCACTTTTTCATTAACTTGGTCCACCATAGTTGCGAATGCGGCCAATCGCGATATGTACGCTTTTGCCTGTGATTCATTGTTAACCTCATGTTGGTTTTGTAGTATGCCAGGTACATCCATCAAAGGGCCGGAGATCTGGTTCACAATATAGGGTAAATGCCCACCCCAAGTATCGATATAGCCAGCAGAAAAAACACTATCTCCAGCATAATAACGTGCAATCACCTCATTAACTTGAACATGCAAAAGATCTTTATTATTCAACCCTGCCGTCTGCAATTGATTAAGTTGCTCAGCAGCATGGGCCATATCTATTTGCATTGCCTGCATACCATCAACAGAGTAATCAGGTAAGCGGGTTGAATATTCACCATACTCTGTACTGTCAAGTTTCAAAGAAGTTGCCATCGCTGGTTGGTGATTAATAAATGCTTTTGTGTACTGTTCAACAACAACGTCAACATCTGCTCGGCTCACAGCCTCTTGAGTTTCAGCAATAGAATTACTCTTCTTATATAGCGCACTGTCTTTTGCACATCCCGTGATCGCTAACAGCACACACGCAGCCAGCATACTTACCTTTCTCATTTTAACTCCCCAGAGTGTTGTCATTTTATTCTTTAACGCAAAAGCAAACTTTCTCAAAGTATTCTGCAACGTAATCTACATAAGTTGAAGTTACATGTCACCCACTCAAATCATCACGAACGTTAATCAACGTACCTATAAGTTCATCAACATTAAACGAGTAGCTTTCTAGTTATCCTGAATCAATAGAATCACACATATTCAAAGCACAGATAAATCATTGCGCATTCCTCATTTTGAGCTGTAAACCCGCATTTTCGAATATTTAAAAATAATGAACAATTAGATGGTAATGAAAAGCTTATTCAGCATAAAAATTAAAACGCCATATAAATTTAAATCAATGTTTTAAATGCTTTTTTAAATTTAAAAAGGCCTTTTGAGATAGCGCAAGGTCATGTGCATTGACGAAGCAATACCCACTGTTATTAACGCCATTTTATGTACAATTAGTGCATGCCAATATACAAACTTTAAGTAAGGAACTACCATGAAGTTTAAAATATCAGCGCTATCATTAGGCGTACTTATCAGCTTATCAGCAGTAGCTCATACTCATACTTCCGAAACAAGCTTAACGCCAACAAGTCAGTACGACTATTCAGACAATCAGCCATGGAGCCAAATGCCACCCGCTAATTTGAGGCCGGTACAAGTCCCCCTATTTGTTTCAATTGGATTTGACGATAATGGCTCAAAAGAAGGGATGGACTGGATCAATAATTATACTCGTCACCTTCACAATGATCAGGGGACTAATAACCCGGCTACATTTGATGGTGCTCCTGTGAGATTTACGTTCTTTCATACTCCATCATATATAGTCAAAGAAGCAGGCGATGAAGTCGGGATTAAGCATGCTTGGCGTGATGCTTATGTAGACGGTCATGAAGTAGGCAATCATACTTTTAGTCACAGAGATGGAGGGCCGGATACGGGTAACTTCAGCGAACAAGAGTGGACAAAAGAGCTCAGTATCACCCAAACATGGTTGAGCAAACCTTATGACCCAACTGAAGTAACCAATGGTGCCAATAACGCAGCAGGTCCTGGTGTGCCAGCCAGTGAAATCATTGGCTTTAGAACGCCTTACCTGAATCATAACAACGCATTATTTTCAGCTCTAGTCAAAGGCAACTTTGTTTACGACACCAGTATTGAAGAAGGTTGGAACAGCCAATTTAACGGTACCAATAATGCGTGGCCTTATACTTTAAATAATGGGACGCCAACCAAGCGCGTTGGTAAACCAGATGTAGGCAGCTACCCGGGACTGTGGCAACTTCCGGCTAATGTATTTGAAAAGCCAGAAGGCGGCAAAATGGTCGGCTTTGATACCAATATGTGGGTAAGCACTAATATGAGCAAAAATGCTGTACTTGAGATGCTTAAACACAACTTACATTTAAGGCTTGAAGGAAACCGTTCTCCACTGCTGTATGGGGCGCATGCACACATCTATGCGCCAGCGTACGATCAAGGTGGCCGCGCAACAACCTATTTGGAACGTCAACAAGCCATTGAAGAGTTCATCCAATATGCGCTAAGCATCAAAGTGAATGGTCAGCCTGTTGTGCGTATTGTGCCATTTAAAGACATTATTGAGTGGATGCGTAATCCTACTCCGCTTACTGATGGCAAAGTTGTTACGGTAAAAAGCATTGGTGCAAGCCCTGTTTATATCCAAGGCAATATCTATCAAAGAGGCGATCAAGTTTACCACGACGGTAAATATTACGAGGCCAAGTGGTACGCGGATTCAATGCCAGGTTCACAAAGCCCTGATTATGACCCGTGGAAATTAATCACCAGAGATCAGGCGACAAAAGTAAGCCACCTAGGCTCTGTAACGCCGGTCGGTGATATTTATGGAGATACCTTGATTGCACCAGATAAAGCACAAACATTCTTCTTCAACGCAGCTCCCGGTGCACAAGTCAAAAGTGTAACGCTCAATGGCGTCAATTTAGGCTCAGTCGAGCAGTATACATTTAGTAACTTAACAGCCAACCAAACATTGACTGTTGAATTTAGTAAGCAGTAACCCTTCAAATATAATAGACTGCACCATCGTGCAGTCTATCTCAATTAGCCTCTTTTATCTGTATATACAGCAATGAGTACTATTGATTAAGTATATATTTTCGAACCGCTCGGTTATGTTCTTGTAAAGATTTAGAAAAGTGATGAGCGCCATTGCCTTTAGATACAAAATAAAAATAATCCGTTTGCGCTGGTTGCACTGCTGCTAATAGCGCATCATGTGATGGCATGGCTATAGGTGTGGGAGGGAACCTATCAATTCGATAAGTATTATAAGGTGTAAACTCTCTCAAGTGCGCGCGAGTAATATCTCCTTTAAAACGCGCACCTAGCCCATAAATAACGGTTGGATCAGTTTGCAGTCTCATGCCCTTATTTAAGCGATTATGAAATACCGAGGAAATGATATCTCGCTCAGCCGCTTCACCTGACTCCTTTTCAATGATCGACGCTAATATAAGCGCTTCATATTCGTTTTTCAAAGCCATATTGTCGTCACGCTTGGCCCATGTTTCTGCGAGGACTCGCTTCATTTTTTGATGTGAGCGAGCAATCAGTGCTGACGCCCGCGTACCGCCTTCGTAATGGTACGTGTCAGGGTACAACCACCCTTCTGGATGATTATTATCATACTGTGTAAAGTTGGAACCATCTCCATCGGCAATATCAAATACTAAAAAGGCACTGCTTCTGAGGTTTTCAAGTACTGTGTTATAAGTATCACCTTCAATGATCGTAAAAGTAAAATCGGCTATATCGCCGTTATTTAATTTTTCAATCGCGGATAGCACTGGTAATCCGTTCACGTTATATACACCCGCTTTTAACGTAAACTTTTGTGGGTATAATTTACTGTATAATTTATAAGGCAAACAACTTGTCAATGCCTGCTGTGACTGCCATTTTGCGCATAAACGCGTAAACGTTTCTCCCTGTGGGATCTCTATATATTTTTGGGGTAACTGAAGCGTTTCATTTCGTATAGGCTCAAAAAAGTGATACGTACCATAGCATATAGCCACAAAAATAATGACAACGCCCAAAAATAACACTCTGATCATAAAGAATTTTCTATTCTAGCCTTCAACTCAAGTGCAGTTTGCAGGTTAAATGTTTTTTTGTCTATTGATTTTACTGGTACTAGTCCCATCAAACTATTACACATAAATACCGCATCCGCGTCCTGCAAATCTGCCAGAGTAAGCGCCTGCGCTGAAATATTATGGTGATCTGATAACAGGCTCAAATACACACCTTTAATCCCACAAAGCGCTAAACTTGGCGTCACTAATTGTTGATCTTTAAAAGCAATGATATTGCTTGCTGAGCATTCTATAACATTGTCATTCAAATCGAGTACGAGAACATCATCACCACTACGGCGACTAGCGTCTTCTTTAATTAACACTTGCTCCAAACGATTAAGCGTTTTTAAACCGGCAAACAAAGGCTGGTGGCCCAATTTCACGCCACTGACAGACAAAGATACACCCTGTGATTGCCAATGCTGATAATGCAGGGGGAAATCACTCATAGTAATTATGATAGAAGGCTCTGACCGATCAGGTAAACCATAGCCTCTGCCACCTTCACCTCTGGTAATTAAAAGCTTCAAAACACCTAACTGGCAGCCTTGTGCAGCTTTTTGACACGCGTCAAACAGTTCTGCCTCTTCAAGCGGCGGAAAACGCAATACCTGCTGACATTGCCTCAATCGTTCAAGATGATACTGCCATAGTTGTAGCTGGGCATGTTTAACCTGGATAGTGGTAAAAAACCCATCCCCATAATTTAAACCGCGGTCGCGATGACTAATTTCCATATAACCCCTCAAACAAAAAAGCCTGGCTATGCCAGGCTTAATCAATCTTTAAATAGACTTAAATCTTTTTAAATAGCAATGAGCCGTTGGTACCACCAAAGCCGAATGAATTACACAATGCATAGTCTAACTTCGCATCTCTAGCAGTGTGTGGCACATAATCTAAATCACAGCCTTCGTCAGGATTGTCTAAGTTAATCGTTGGTGACACTTTCTGGTCTACCAATGACAAGATACTAATGATTGATTCAACTGAACCTGCAGCACCCAGTAAGTGACCCATCATTGACTTAGATGAGCTTACCATAACGTCTTGTGCTGCATTGCCGAAAATAGACTTAACTGCAGATGTTTCAGCAATATCACCAGCCGGTGTCGACGTACCATGCGCATTAATATAACCAATTTGCTCAGCATTCACACCAGCGTCGTTCAGTGCGTTTTCCATAGCAAGTGCAGCACCTGAGCCATCTTCTGGTGGCGAGGTCATGTGATAGGCATCGCCGCTCATACCAAAACCAACGAGTTCAGCATAGATTTTAGCGCCACGCGCTTTCGCATGTTCATACTCTTCAAGCACGATCACACCAGCACCATCTGCTAATACGAAACCATCACGATCTTTATCCCAAGGGCGAGATGCCGCCGTTGGGTCGTCGTTACGCGTTGATAAAGCACGCGCTGCACTGAAACCGCCCATACCAATCGGTGTAGATGCTTTTTCTGCACCACCAGCTACCATCGCATCCGCATCGCCATACGCAATCATACGAGCAGCATGACCAATATTATGAAGGCCTGTCGTACACGCTGTAACGATTGAAATGTTTGGACCTCTCAAGCCATGCATAATAGACAAATGCCCTGAAATCATATTGATGATTGTAGAAGGCACATAGAAAGGCGATAGCTTACGAGGACCGCTGGCGATCAATTTGTGGTGATTCTCTTCAATAAGAGTTAATCCACCAATCCCTGAACCGACCGCAACACCAACTCGTGCAGCGTTCTGTTCAGTGATTTCTAAACCTGAATCCTTTAATGCCTGGACACCAGCTGCGATGCCATACTGAATAAACAAGTCCATTTTTTTTGTGTCTTTTTTGGACATGTATTCTGTTGCATCAAAGTCGTTAACTAAGCCAGCAAACTTAGTTCCAAAACTCGATGTATCAAAATGCGTAATGTTTGAAATGCCACTACGACCTTCTAATAGGCCTTGCCAGGTTGACTGAACATCATTACCTAGCGGCGTCAACATACCTAAGCCAGTTACTACGACTCGACGTTTAGCCACGGTTTCCTCCAAAAAGGGATTTGAAATTTTGCGGGGGTAGAATGAATGAGGGCAGCGAGTGCTGCCCTTCAGATCCGTTAATTACTCAGCGTGAGCAGTAACGTAGTCGATCGCTGCCTGAACAGTAGTGATTTTCTCAGCTTCTTCATCAGGGATCTCAGTGTCGAACTCTTCTTCAAGAGCCATTACAAGCTCTACAGTGTCAAGAGAGTCTGCACCTAGGTCGTCTACGAAAGAAGCTTCAGATTTTACTTCTTCCTCTTTAACACCTAGTTGCTCAACGATGATTTTTTTTACGCGTTCTTGGATGTCGCTCATTCTTCTTTCCTTTATTAAAACGCTTTTGCGTTAATTTCAGATTGCGGCGTAGTTTACGGCGCATCATGTATTGATTCAAGGATTGACTATGACTTTTTTGTCTGGTCAAACCTGTTACTAAATTTTTTTACTCTTTATCGCCTATTTTCAGGGCAATTTCAAGCTAGTTTGCGGCAAGATCACAAAAATTTAAATTATTTTGTAATCTTTATACCATATACATCGCACCGTTTACGTGTAATGTCTCACCAGAAATATATGCTGCCGCATCAGAAGCAAGATAGGCAACTGCAGCTGCAATTTCTTCTGGCTGACCTAAACGGCCTGCAGGTACGTTTGCTAATGTTGCCGCTTTTTGATCTTCTGTTAGCTCATCCGTCATATCTGTTTTAATAAAACCTGGTGCAATGACGTTTACCGTAATACCACGAGAAGCCACTTCACGAGCAAGTGACTTAGAAAAACCAATAACGCCCGCTTTCGCAGCAGCATAGTTTGCTTGACCAGCATTACCCATCGTGCCAACCACTGAGCCAATATTAATAATACGACCTGATTTTTTCTTCATCATAGGACGAAGCACTGCTTTAGATAAACGATAAATGGCACTTAAGTTTGTGTCAATAATATCAGTCCACTCGTCATCTTTCATACGCATAAGAAGATTGTCACGTGTAATACCAGCGTTGTTAACCAACACATCGATATCGCCAAAGTCTGCTTTAATCTGCTTTAATACAGCGTCGATAGACTCCACATCAGTGACATTTAGCTTATAGCCTTTGCCATTTTCGCCTAAGTACTCACTGATTCTTTCAGCACCTGAATCACTTGTTGCTGTACCAAGTACAGTTGCACCCTGTGCTACCAAAGTCTGCGCTACAGACTTACCAATACCACGGCTTGCACCGGTTACTAATACAATTTTATCTTTAAGATCAAATATATTTGACATTTTTCTTCTCTATTATTCTGCACTTTCAACTGATGCTAAATCGTTAGCAGCAGCACATTTAACTGATTTGTCTATTCTCTTTGCTAGACCTGTCAACACTTTGCCTGGACCAAATTCATAGGCTTGAGTGATTTCCTGCGCTGCTAATTTTTGAACTGTCTCAGTCCAACGTACAGGGCTGAATAGCTGTCTCACTAACGCATCTTTTATTTCAGCAGCACTCGTTGCTACCTCAACATCGACGTTATTAATAACTTGATATTTAGGCTCTGCAAAAGTCAAAGCATCAAGATCAGCAGCTAAACGCTCTGCAGCTGGCTTCATTAATTCACAGTGAGAAGGCACACTCACCGATAAAGGTAGCGCACGCTTGGCACCAGCTTCTTTACATGCTTCACTTGCACGCTCAACAGCCTCTTTGTGACCTGCAATAACAACTTGACCGGGCGAGTTATAGTTAACCGGAGAAACAACTTGCCCTTGTGCAGCGTCTTCACACACCTTAGCAATGACATCATCACCTAATCCGATAATTGCTGCCATTGAACCCGTGCCTGCAGGCACTGCTTCTTGCATGTATAAACCACGCTTTTCAACTAACTTAACTGCCGCTGCTAATTCCAATACGCCAGCACAGACTAATGCTGAGTATTCACCTAAACTGTGACCAGCTAATACGAGTTCAGCATCTACATTTTTTGCTTGCCAATGGCGGAAAATGGCAACACTAGCAGTCAACAATGCAGGTTGCGTTTTATGCGTTTTATTTAACTCTTCTTCTGGGCCATTTAAGACCAAAGCTTGAAGGTCATAGCCAAGCGCTTCCGATGCCTCAGCAAAGGTGTTTTTAACAATATCAGAAGACGCTAATAGCTCTGATAACATACCAACACTCTGAGAGCCTTGGCCTGGGAAAAGTAAAGCAATTTTTTGTGACATAAGATGCTCTTTTACTCGTCTTTAAATTTGATCACTCACAATCAGCGTGACAGACTGATCTAGAACGCCAATTGTCGAAGTATGACTAAATTTGGTTATTCAAAAACAACTTTATTAAAAAAAACCGGTAATTTCGCTGAAAGTGTGGCGTTCGTGCTAACTAATAGACGTTTCTTCCACATCAGTCATTTTTTCAAAAGCTGTTTGTATTTTTTCGGGAATGCGTCGATTAACCTCTCTAACAGCTTCATCGATCGCTGCTAAAAATGCCTTATTCGAAGCATTTCCATGACTTTTTACGACAATACCACGCAATCCTACCAGACTTGCACCGTTATACTGGTCGGGGTTCACCTTTTTATAGAGTTTTTTTATCACTGGGCGTAGCAAAAATGCAAGAGCCTTATAAAAAAAGTGTTTTTTCAGGGCTTTCGTGAATTTTAGCATGATCAACTTCGCAATTCCCTCGCAAGTTTTTAATGCAATGTTCCCCACAAACCCCTCGCAGACGATAACATCTGACTTACCTGAAAAGATATCACTGCCTTCGCAGTAACCTTGGTAATTCAAATGCTCACACTCAGACATTAACTTAGCAGCTTGTTTGATACCTTCATGCCCTTTAATGTCTTCTGCACCAATATTAAGCAAGCTCACTTTTGGATGTTCTTTATCTAGAGACTCGCCAGCAACGATTGACCCCATGATGGCAAATTGAAATAACGTTTCAGGGTCGCACAAAACATTCGCCCCTAAATCGAGCAGGTATACAGGTTGCTTCTGTTCTGTGGGCATAGAGGTAATAAGCGCAGGTCTCTTTATACCTGGTAGCATTTTTAACACGTAATGTGCCATAGATAACAAAGCGCCGGTGTTACCAGAACTTACGCATGCCTGAGCCTGCCCTGATTTCACAAGGTCAAGCGCAATGCGCATTGAAGAATTGCGTTTATTTCTGAGCGCGTGTGCAGGTTCACAATTATTTGTGACAACTTGATCGCAGTGCTTTATTACCAGTCTTGGATGATTTAATTGGTTTTCTTTACTCAGCGCCTGTCGCAATACAGCTTCATTACCGCATAACAACAAAGTGAGATTTGGGTATTTATCAACTGCGAGAATAGCAGCTGGAATAGATGAACGGGGGCCGTAATCGCCCCCCATCATATCTAACGCAATGGTTAGATTAGTCAGCATAAAGCAATCTCTTACTTAGAAATTACTTTAACGCCTTTGTAGTAACCATCTGCAGTTACGTGGTGACGACGATGAGTCTCACCTGAAACTTGGTCTACAGTTAAAGCTGGTCCGCTGATAGCATCGTGTGAACGACGCATGCCACGACGTGAACGAGTCACTTTGCTTTTTTGTACCGCCATTAGCCTTCTCCTAAGAATCTTTCTTAAGTTGTTTTAAAATTTCAAATGGATTTGGTTTACTTTCTTCTGTTTCGATTTCGCCAAAGCTCACAGGCTTATTTGAAAACGAACATGAAGCTTCATCATGCATAGGAACTATAGGAATCGCTAAAATCAATTCATCTTCGATCAGTTCTCGAAGATTGATTTCACCTTCTTCATTTAATTCCACCACATCATAGCTTTCTGGAAGATCATCCGACTCTGCACCTAATCCGACTGGCGAATACGCAAAGTCTTGAGCCAAATCCAACCCTAATTCATCATTACAACGTTGACACACCAAAGTCACTTGCGTTCGAGCTGAGCCTCGAATTACAACCAAACCTTGCTGATCAATATCGCAATGAATAGTTACCGCTATTTCACCTACCTGATCCTGCACAACTTGCTGCAGTCGAGAAAGTTCTTCAAGCGACACAATGCCGTCATAAGTAGCTCGACGTTGCGCTGCCCTGCCGGGATCAAGAGTGATGGGAATTTTCACCTTTTGCATAGGGGCTGCATCATATAGATTGTTAGTGGTTTAGTCAAAGTAAAAATAAACTTTCCTATTGTTTTTCGCCGACTAACGCTTATCCTTGTCTCAATTACTCAGTTCAGATAAAAATAGATACATGAAAACACCTCTTATATTAGCCTCTAGCTCACCATTTAGGCAGCAAATTTTAAAAAAAATTGGCCTTGCTTTTTCTACATTTTCTCCCGACATTGATGAATCAGCCTTAGCGCATGAGTCACCACAATCTCTGGTAAAGCGCTTAAGTGAAAATAAAGCAAAAGTGGCACAGCAACATTTCTCCCAAGGACTGTCTATTGGCTCAGATCAAGTAGCTGTATTTAATGATGAAATTTTAGGGAAACCACATAATAAAGAAAATGCCATCAAACAACTTACTTTGTTTAGTGGGCAATGTGTCACCTTTTATACAGGGTTGAGTGTATACAATATTGAAGAACAAAGATGTATTTCTAAAGTTGTGCCATTTAACGTTTACTTTAGAAACCTAACTCAAGCTCAGATTTCTAACTATTTAGACATCGAGCAACCATACAATTGTGCTGGCAGTTTTAAAAGTGAAGGCTTAGGCATTTGTTTGTTTGAAAAATTAGAAGGGGAAGACCCAAACACATTGATTGGCCTTCCTCTCATTGAGTTGACTAAATCACTTGCTGAATTTGACGTCGATGTCTTAGAGCAAGCAAGTCAATAACTGATCGAACTCATCAACGATATGAACTGGTGAAAAAGCCTGTAGCTCAGTGGCATTTGCAACACCAAATGTCACACCAATGGCAGCCACGCCAGCTTGCGACGCCATATCCATATCAATTGTTGTGTCTCCTATCATCACAGTCTCTTGTGGCGCGACATCTAGTTCTGTCAAAATCTGTTGTATCATATCTGGACTTGGCTTCGACTGGGCTTCATCGGCAGTCCGCGTACAAACAAAATAATGTGCTAGGCCCGACTCATTAAGCAATCTATCCAGCCCTTGACGACTTTTCCCCGTTGCGACGGCCAGTTTAATATTATTCTCAGATAACTGTTTTATAACCTGTTCAACACCATTAAAGAGCTCAGTAGGCGTGCGATCTACATCTCTATAAATCGTTTTATAAGCAGCAGCCAACTCTGCACTTCTCTTTGCTTGTGCAGGAAACAAAGTTGCTAAAGCATGCTCAAGTGATAGTCCAATAATACTTTTGGTTTTTTCTTCGCTCTCTCTTGAAAACCCATACTGATCTGCGACTAGGTTAATGGTATTCACAATTTTAGGCACCGTATCCATTACCGTGCCATCCCAATCGAATATAACTAACTTATAATCCATTCTCTGCTCTTAATGTCTTTATACAATCCAACAGTGCGTCATCCAAAGGGGCTTCAACGTGAACAGTTGTCTCTGTTTTAGGGTGAAAGAAACGAAGTTCTCTTGCATGTAAAAACAGACGCCCAAGACCTTTTCCACGCATTTGCGCATCAAATGCTTGATCCCCATACTTATCATCACATGCAATGGGATGACCTTTACATTGAGTGTGTACACGAATTTGGTGCGTACGACCAGTTACAGGAGATGCCTGAACTAACGTCGCACCATTAAACCTTTCTAATACACGAAAACGCGTATGAGACGCTTTGCCTTCTTCATGGTCAACACGAACAACTCGCTCACCTGACTTTAACGTATTTTTCCTTAAAGGCTCTGTCACATTTTTATGTTTTGAAGACCATTCTCCAGCTACAAGTGCCCAATAGTTCTTCTCCATGGTTTTCTCTCGTAGCTGCTCATGCAACCCTTTTAATACGGCTCGTCGTTTCGAAATCAAAAGACAACCTGATGTATCTCGGTCTAGGCGATGAACCAGCTCTAGCGATTTTTCTTGCGGCCTTAATGCTCGGATTGCTTCAATTAAACCATAGCTCAGACCGCTCCCGCCATGTACTGCCATTCCTGAAGGCTTATTTATAACAATCAGGTACTTATCTTCATATATTATGCAATCTTCAAGACCTGCAACCCTATCTAAATTTTTGGGAACAAATTCCGTTTTCTCGGCGGTTTTAACCGGTGGGATCCGAACTACGTCATCAATTTGCAGTTTATATACCGGCTTAACACGCTTTTTGTTAACGCGTACTTCGCCCTTTCTCAAAATTTTATAGACAGCACTCTTTGGCACACCTTTTAAGTGGGTAACTAAAAAGTTATCAATACGCTGACCTAACTGATCTTCGGTGATAGTTACAAAGGTAACTTGTAAACCATTCTTTTCTGACATTGCCTAATCACTGATTTGAGTAATAATTTAGTTGCTATCACACAGTTATTAGTGGGATAATCGTCTCGCAAATTTTGCGAGCATTGCTTTTTATCGCAAATAAACTGTCGTGATGCACATCTTGGGTGGAGGATCATACAGATCAGAGCTAAGATTTCCAAAGCTTTTATCTCCGACCCAAGACAATTATTACGTGTAATTGGCATAAGGTGAAGCGTGTAACAGTTCATCCTTGTATCGCCAGACGCGACGTACGAGTAAATAAAAGCAAAACTATCGTGTCTTGTGTAAATTTGTGGGTGTGTTTAACCCGAGCGAGTTCTGTAGCAAAAGTAAAAGCTATTTTTTTAACCCGTCGACAATATGATTCAGGCATAAGTGTTAAAACAGACTAAGTTCCCTTCTCCCCAGTCGTGAGACTGCATCAGTAACAGGAACATTTAAACTGCCTGCAATGGCGCACAAGAATAGTATAAGTAGAATTTTATCGCCCCGACGACATATAAGTATGGGAAGATAAATAAAGTAAATAGAGTATAAGAAAATATGAAACGCATGCTAATCAATGCAACGCAGCAAGAAGAAATGCGTGTTGCACTGGTTGATGGCCAGCGTCTATACGATTTAGATATAGAGAGCCCAGGTCACGAACAAAAGAAAGCCAATATTTATAAAGGCAAAATAACCCGTATTGAACCCTCACTTGAAGCTGCTTTTGTCGATTATGGCGCAGAGCGTCACGGCTTCCTTCCCCTCAAAGAAATCGCTAAAACTTACTTCCCTGACGGCTACACGTTTAATGGTCGCCCAAATATCAAAGATGTGATCAAAGAAGGTCAGGAAGTTATTGTTCAAGTCGACAAAGAAGAGCGTGGACAAAAAGGCGCAGCATTAACAACCTTCATCAGCGTTGCTGGTAGTTATTTGGTACTCATGCCAAACAACCCTAGAGCCGGTGGTATTTCTCGCCGTATTGAAGGTGATGAACGCATCGAGCTTAAAGAAGCGTTAAGCCGCCTTAAGCTGCCTAAAGGCATGGGGCTTATCGTTCGCACCGCCGGGGTTGGCAAGTCATTTGAGGAACTTGAATACGACTTAAAAGCACTTCTAGTGCATTGGCAAGCCATTCAAGAAGCTGCTGACAGCCGTAAAGCACCTTTTTTAATCCACCAAGAAAGCAATGTTATTTTCAGAGCGATTCGCGATTACCTTCGCCGTGATATTGGTGAGATTTTAATTGATAAGCAAAAAGTGTTCGATGAAGCCAGAGCGCATATTGAACGTTTCAGACCAGACTTTATAAACCGTGTGAAATTGTACAAAAACGATGTACCGCTGTTCACACACTACCAAATTGAAAGTCAAATTGAATCTGCATTCCAACGCGAAGTTCGCTTACCTTCTGGTGGCTCAATTGTCATCGATCCAACAGAAGCACTTACTTCTATCGATATCAACTCGTCTAAAGCAACAAAAGGCGGAGATATAGAAGAAACAGCGCTTAATACAAACTTAGAAGCTGCAGATGAAATTGCCAGACAGTTAAGACTTCGAGATCTGGGTGGTCTTATTGTCATCGACTTCATTGATATGACACCGCCACGTCACCAGCGTGAAGTTGAAAATCGTTTAAAAGAAGCGGTTAGAGCTGACAGAGCACGTGTCCAAATCGGTAAGATTTCAAGATTCGGTCTGCTAGAGATGTCACGTCAACGCTTGCGTCCATCTCTTGGCGAAGCGAGCCAACATACATGTCCACGTTGTAGTGGCCAAGGTACGATCCGCTCCAATGAGTCAATCGCATTGTCAATTCTAAGATTGATCGAAGAAGAGGCGATTAAAGAAAATACTGCTCAGGTCAATGCACAAGTTCCTGTCAAAGTCGGTTCATTCTTACTCAACGAAAAGCGTCGCGCGGTGCAGCGTATTGAGAAAAGGCACAACTGTCATGTTGTCATTATTCCAAACCAGCATTTGGAAACGCCACACTATGAGGTAATTCGCCTCCGTAAGGATGATGTACCTGAACTTGCTAGTTATGAGCAAGTAGCAGAACCAGAAGCTGATATTGTAGAAGTGCAAATGACGCAGGCAACCCCTAAAGAGGAGCCTGTATTAAAAGGCGTGGTAATGCCTACATCGCCAGCCCCGGCTTCTCAGCCAGAGGCCAAGAAAGCACCTCAGGCATCAACTTCTAAAAAGTCTGAGCAAACTCCTAGTTTATTTACACGCGTAACTAATTGGTTAAAAGGCTTACTCTCTTCTGAAGAGGAGCAACCTAAAGAAGATGAGAAGAAGCAGCAACCAAAGCGCCGTGGAAAGCAAGACAACCGTCGTCGCAATCAAAGACGTAAAGGTCGTGGACGTGGTGATGCACAAAAAGAAACAACCACAAACGAGAATTTAGGCAAAGGCGAAGAAAAAGATCGTTCAGAGAACCAAGAACGCTCTGAAAATCGTAACAAGCGACGCCGTCAAAACAACCGTAAACGTGTAGATTCTGATAAGCAGAAGAATGTTAGCAGTGAGAATCAAAAACAAGATACTCAGCAGGAGCAAAAAGAGAAGCCTGTTAAGCAACGTCGTCAGCGTCGCAATTTACGTAAGAAAGTGCGTGTTGAAAACCCCGTTGAAACGACTCAAGAAACCGTTGCAACAGAGGCTCCTCAAGCATCTATAGAGACTGTACGCGCTGAAAAACAGGTTAAACCTGTTGAAGAAGCACCAGCAGTTGAAGAGGTGAAGCATACTGATTCGGAAACGTTGGAAAAAGCTGAAGCTGCTGTTCAATCAAATAACATTGATGAACGTGAGCAAGCAGAGACTGTCGCAGCGGTTGCTGAACATACTGAAGAAGCAGACACGGATAAGCGTGAAGCAAAAACTCGCTCGAGACGTTCTCCTCGTCATCTAAGAGCAGCAGGACAAAGACGTAAACGCGGTGAATCAGCAAATCGTCAGTCTGCACCTGCTTTTGTCCCTGTTGCAGATCAGGCTGCGGCTGAATTTGAAGCACAACAACGCTCTGGTGAGACTCAAACGATTGAGCAAGCCCCCCTAGCTGGACAAGTACCTGTTATTGAGTCAACACCTTTGACTGAACAGGCACCTGTAACAGAGCCTGCACCTGTAGCAGAACCTGCACCTGTAGCAGAACCTGCACCTGTAGCAGAACCTGCACCTGTAACAGAGCCTGCACCTGTAGCAGAACCTGCACCTGTGGCAGAACCTGCTCCTGTAGCAGAAGCTGCACCTGTAGCAGAAGCTGCACCTGTAGCGGAGCCTGCACCTGTAGCAGAGCCTGCACCTGTAGCAGAAGCTGCACCTGTGGCAGAAGCTGCACCTGTGGCAGAAGCTGCACCTGTGGCAGAGCCTGCACCTGTAGCAGAAGCTGCACCTGTAGCAGAAGCTGCTCCTGAAGCAGAGCCTGCAC
>NZ_AUYC01000023.1:0-4048 GCF_001625685.1 Pseudoalteromonas luteoviolacea CPMOR-1
CGCCATCTTGAAACCTGAATTTCGCTAGTAAAAATACACTCCAAACACGCTCAAGAAAGCGGAAACGGAAAAAGGGAAAAAAAATTTATTTTTAAAAACGCGTGGAGGCCCGCGTGTTTTCTACCCGCATTGTAACGGGGGGTACCCAGAAAGGACCCTTTCGAACATTCGATAAATCAATCACTTAGATTCGATTAGCTTATCCAGCTTTTCGTTGATTGTGTCTAACTGCTTCTCTATGCGTGACTGGTCTTCTACTCTCTGCACTTTGACATGCTCTATCTGCTTCTCATTAATTGAGATTCGTTTATCCAATCCAGTTATGTATACGATGCTTGCTACTATCATTGTGATAGTTGTGAGTAAGTGAGCTATATCAACTGGCTTGCTGGTCCACTTGCTATCAGACATCAATACTCACCTTTAATCATTTGCTGTATAAGTTCGTCCGCTCGTTTGGGTACTTGCTTATACCATCTTGAGTCCTTCATCTCGTACGCTGCATCAGCAAAGTTACCTACCTCAACTGCTGCTATCATCCGTTTGAATTTCATTAGTCCGTCTAAGCCAATATTGAAAGCCATGTTAACCAGTACGTCTAACCTTGCCCTATTGCAATGACTTGTATTGATGCGGCGCTTAACTCCTGCTTCTGCATCCATTATGTCATTTGCTAGCAACTGCTCGGCTTCTTCTTCACTCACGCCCTTGCTATCCAAGTTACGCCCATAACCAATAGTTAATTTGCCGCCTGTACAGTAATAGGGATACCTTCTGTACCCCTCATGTTTTTTTAGCTGCTCTACTAAATTCATAGACATGTTTTTTCCTGCGTATGTTTTTATTCATGAAAGAAAAAGGAGCCGCATCCATGCGCGCTCAGTCACTTCAAGGAAAGATTTACTTTTACTCTGGCTCTTGCTTCAACCTATCTAATGCTGCGTTATACCAGTGGGTATCAAGTTCAAACCCTATAAAGTTACGTCCTGTATCTCGACAAGCAATTGCCGCCGTCCCGCTTCCGGTAAACATATCAACAACCAATGCACCTTCTGATGTTGTTTCGCATATCAGTCTTTTGAATAGCTCGACTGGTTTCTCTGCTGGGTGATCTGTCGCTCTGTTTTGTGGTGCTACTCGTTTACATTCCCATATATCCGAGAGGCTTCTGTTTGGTATTACGGCATCTTTCATACCCACAAATACAACTAATTCGTATCGTGGTCTAAGGGCTTTCTTTGGCCCTGTACCTAAGCACTGCTTATCCCAAACTAAAACAGATGTGATTGACAGGCCAATATCAGCAAGTGCCTTGGTTATAACTGGCATTGAGCGCCAATTACAGAAAGAGACTAGATAGCCTGTATCTTTCAGTATTCGCTTTGCTTGTTCAAACCAAGACTTGTAGAAGTGCGTTACATTCATCCAGTCAGCCCACGAACCTACGCGTGACGGCTTTCCAATACTGCTGGCTCCTATCAGGTATGGGGGATCTGTTAGAACTAAATCGACTGAGTTGTCTGGAATGTTTTGACTTTCTTCTACACAGTCGCCGTTAATCAGTTTTATATCTGTCATGCGTCACCTTTGGTTCGTGACGCTCTAGGCGTTCTGCTACATTGATTGTTTTACAACGGGGGCATTTGATTTCTACTACTCCAATAGTTCGGCATAGTAGTTTGTCGCAGCAAGTACATCTTACATCTTGCATATAATCACCATCAAAAAACCCCACATAAAAGCGGGGTTTAATTACGAGGTTTTTTATTTATAGCTTTTCCAAGCTTAGTCACATTATGGCATATTTAGCGCCGAAGAAAACGACATTGCGTGTCGGGTTTAGCGACATTTTGCCTGTTATAACCCTTGAGGCTATACCAAAAGCCCTCTTTCTGCCCTCGCAAGCCAAAATTCAACGCTATGTTTGTTGCTAAATTCATCTGCCCAGATTGCTATTTCTTTGTGGCTCATGCCTTTAATGTATTTACCGACTAACGCTTTTCTACAAGAAGACGAAAGCGCTTCTATATCCTTGGTAATTTGTGCAATGTGATCTGGTGGGCTAATGCTATCGGCACCATGACTGTATAAGTGAGCATCAGAGCTAAAAACCCCACCTAGCAAACAGCACTCTTTGATACGTTCAACATTAGACTTTCTTGCATAGCCTTGGGTTTCTTCTTTCAACGCCCAATATCGGCCCCACACTTTAAGCTCTCCGCGTACTTGTTTAATGTTTTGTCGTGAATCACTCATGAGTCAGCCCCTAATTGTAAAACTTGGACCAATTTTAAGTTACAGATCTGCTCCACAATAGACACGACAGTGTCGAACTTAAGTTGCGTTTTGTCTTTTTCCCACCGCTGATATGTTCTCTCACAAACACCGTATGCATTGGCCACATCTCTTTGCGTGAGGCCTCTGTATGTACGAGCAATAATTAATACTCTACCTGCAGTCATCATGTGGCCACCATTACCAAGTTTTGTTTTAAAAATAACCTTTGAGTTCTTATCATGCCCTCAAACACAAAAATTCTAATTGTCGTCTCTGACAACATCACGGGGCCAGATCGACCATCTATAACGTCATGACACGCTGAACATGTATAAGCTGAATGAATATCATCACATTTCTGACCCATACCTGCTCCCCCACCGACATGGGCTAAAACGACCGTGCTAGAATCGAAATTACAAATGCCAGGCAATCTAATTTGACAGGCTTGACCTTTAGCACTTTCTCTCAACTTCTCGCTAATTACTGACATGTTTCTCCCCTTCCCCATACAGTGCAAGCATGTATAGATCTTCCGGCTTTGGCAGTAGTAGCTCTAAATTGTCTGCGCAATACATATCCATCCAGTTCAAATACTCGGAGAACTCTTTGGTGCTTAACTTTCGTGTACGCTTTCGAACTATGATCGGTTCTTCTGTTCCAACCTCTAGCACTTTTACACCGAACTTTTTCCTGACAAACACCTCGTGAACATCTTGAGAGCTATTTTCTTGTCCAAAGTGTTCTCTCATATGATCTGCAATGGCTTGGTTCCACATCCACATTAATCTGTTTTGAGCGGTAGACCGACTTGTTTTGTGTTCATCAAACTTAACCTTCACATTTTTTTTATTCTTGATCATTGCTCTAATCATTGAGCCAATGACAGGCATAGCCTGTTCATAGTTGTTAGTCGTTAAAATCTTTGTTGTCATAAAATCTATGCTCGTTGTTTAGCCGTTTGCTGATAGGTCTGTTCGAGTGAATCATTCAAAGAAAACCCTTGGCTTTGAGGGACTTTTTTTGAATGCTTAAAGTTGCCAGCATTTGCGGCTACATCGTTAGCAATCTTAAGGCTTTTAAACCGCTCTTTTTGGGCTTTTGGCCTATTTCTTCTATCAGCTTCGGCTTGCTTCTTATCCTTAATCTGTTGCGTAACACTTGGCACACCATGGAGTTTTGCATGCTGTAACAAAACTCGATTACCAGCAGCTTTTGCTTGGTTTAAATCTCTAGCTGTTGGCTCCGTAATGCCAAGTAAGTAATCGTTTTTGGCTTTTCTGGCTTCCACTAGCGCCATGCTATAATCACAACCCAGTATCGCTTTTACCTCTGCAACAAACTCTTTTTGGTCCTTCTCGTATGATTTCATTGCACATCCCTGTTAATCGTCGTTGGCAGGTTCGGCTTGTATTCTGTATTCCCAAAGGTTTTTAGTGCCTTTTCTAACACGCTTTAGCTTTGTTAAATTGGGACCATCCACAATCTCTCTCCATCGTGCTGACATAGCGGCAGGCGTGTCCTTTTTATGGAAAATCGTTTCGCTTGCGTTGCATATTTCTTCAAGAGTCCAATATTCAGGACCTGTTATTATTTCTTGCAATCTTGCTTTTTGTGTCATGCTGCACACTCCCACTTTGCTAAAGCATCAAAAGCGCCAAATTGACTAAAAAGGTCACCCGCGAATGATTCGTCTATATCGAATTGGAAAGGAACAGCGATCCAACCTGCGTTGATAACGTGCTCTTTATTTATTGATTTATCCAAAAAG
>NZ_AUYC01000024.1:0-6708 GCF_001625685.1 Pseudoalteromonas luteoviolacea CPMOR-1
AAGCGGTGTTATTCCATCACTTGCGACTAACCCACTCATAACGACAACCTCGCAGGTCCTCTGCGCCTTTGCGATGTGCCATTTATTAGAGTTTCCAATTCGTCGATATAGTTTTTTAGATCCGCTTTTTTAGCTTGAGTAAATCTAGTTTCTCGGCCACTACGAACAAACGAAACAACGGCTTGCCCAGTCAATAAGTCGTGATACGCTTGCTGTGCCTCTATCAAGTTCGCTTTCAGCTGATCAATATTCATTATGCACCTAATTTTTTGCCAAGTTCTGCAAAAGACGCAGCGGCGGCTTTTTGCGTTTGTTGTTGTGATTTGTAATCGGAAAGGTTGAGAGAAAACTTTTCTATTGAAACGTGCAGAGCAGATAAAGCGTAGTCAAAGCAGTCTAGCGCTTCATTTCGGCGTCCTTCATTGTCATAAACAAACAACACGCCTTGCTTGGTTTTTTTGGGCTTGCGCACCTCTGAAACCAATTGCTTGCATGTGTCTTCATCACACACACGGTCATCCAATGGAAGGTGGATCGCTCTGGGCTCGCCGAGAGGAACTTCTATATCTGTGTAAAAAGTATCTTTCGCGGTATCTGTACCTACTTGAACAATGTATGTTCCTGTCTTCTTATTGACTTGCATTGGCATTGTTTGCACAGGTTGTCCGTAACTACTCGCGCCCCTGCATGGTATGAATCGTAGTAAACCTATTCGCTTTGAAAGCTTGTAAACTATCTCAGATCTATGACCTGCTAAGTCCCAGCATATCCGAGAGATTCTTAGCTTTTCGCCATCCTCTCGCGTGTAAGTAGTATCACAATATTGGACAACGGCGTCCTGAACCTCCTGATCTCTCGGATCCCCCATGCAAATGAATTTATCAATTAGGTACTTGCGAAAATCAGGCGTGAACCCCCATGTATAACCTTCCATGCGATTGTCTTGGGTGTCCCCGCCAACAGTGATGTACACCACATCTTTTGGCACTTGCGCCTTGTACTTTTCACGCCTATCGAGCAAGTCTTCATGACTCATGCGCTTAGTGTGTTGTGGCTGCCAGTGAAGACCTAAAACCAAGTTCCAAAATGATTGAAGTTTTGACGGATCCCCTTTGATGTCCAGCCATTCTCGGACTAATTCAATCCAACCTTCAGTAAGGTTTAGTGAGTAAAGAGCAGATACCTCAATTCCTACCCTTTTTGGGGTTTTTACCCTGCTACCTGCCTCATTAAAAAACGATAATCCGTCCTCAGTCCATATCCCTGTTTTTTGGCATATCCACCGACCCAACTCTTCCATTTTAGAAAGGGACCGATAATAAATTTTGCCTTTTGATTCGCTTTGCTGGCACTTGGCGTCTTCACAGAGATAATAAGCAGAGTTTGACTTTTCTTCGTCAGTTTGAAGTGAGTTGTTCCACTTCATGCCATAGGTTGAATCTTTATCCCCCCATAGTAACCGCTGCATTTTTCCGCAGTGTGGGCAGGGAATATGGAAGTTGAAAACACAATCCGCTTCATCAAGAAGCCGCTCTATAACATCGCCTGTGAACGTTACAGTTGACCCAAATAACGCTTTACCAAAACTAGAACCCTGAATCCGTTTGAGTAAGTTTTTTACATTATCACCTTCACCGCTGTTTATTTTCCAAGCAGACATTTCATCACCAACAACCACTTGTTTTGTCAAAGCTCGGTGGTTGTTTGGAGACTCAGCGCCTAATATGTCAATTGAAAAACCAATACAAGACTTTTTCTTAGCATTGTTTTTTTCATTGTTGACATTCCAATCAGGGAAGACCGCTTGTATGGCGGGAACCATCGGTAACAACGAATCAACTTCGTCTAAAGTAAACTTTTTAGCTAGGGGGTCTGTCGGTTCATAAACTACAGAGCTTCGTTTTTTGTGAACGCCTAGATACCAAATAGCCGCACAAAGCATTTTTGTGTAACCGAAGCGAGTCGGTTTTTTCAGTGTAAAGCTAGCAATAGCGTCATTACCCATCATATTGAGCAACGCTTTTTGTACCGGCTGTGTTGACCACCTACCAGGTATTTGACTTGCCCCCTCGGGTAAATAAAAGTGCTCGTCAGCCCACTCAACTGCGCTCTGAGGTATCTGGGTTTTTAATGGTCCAAGTCCTGCGCTAACTGCTTCCTTGATCGCCTCCCAAGATTCTGGACTTATCTGGTTCAATCCGTGCGACCTCATTTCTACTAGTGGCAATCACTTTTTTAATTTCTTCTAATGCATCTTGGGATATGTCAGGCTGTGCCTTTTTCAATCTTGGCAATAACGCATCTAGATTCGTTGCAATTGCCACGCTTACCTGTTCGAGTGTTCTAGTGATGATTGAAATTGGCGCATATTCTTTTCGTTTAACAGCGAGATCAAATTCTCTGTTGGAGATATCTATCTCACCTTTACGCACTTTGTTGCGCTTTTCCGCTATTTCTAACTGCTTTTCTTCTTCGTTTGTATCAGCAGGACAAGGTGCAGCATTCCCCATTTTTGCCATAGCAATACTTGCTAACCATTTTGAAATTGACTGAATGCAATAACCGCCACGCCCTTTGCTGGCGGGGAATCCAGTTATTTTTGACCAGTTTCGGATTGTACGATCTTCGACGCTAAAATAAGCTGCTACTTCTTTTTGTGTCGCCATCTTGAAACCTGAATTAGCTAGTTAAATCACACTCCAAACACGCTAAAGAAAGCGGAAACGGAAAAGGGCTAGAAAAAATTTTTTTTAAAAATGCGAGAAGGCCCGCGTGTTTTCTACCCGCATTGCAAAGGGGGGTGCCCAGAAAGGACCCATTCAAATGAATTTTGAATCAATCACTTAGACTCGATAAGTTTGTCTAACTTTTCGTTGATTGTGTCTAACTGCTTCTCGATTCGAGACTGGTCTTCTACTCTCTGAACTTTGACGTGCTCTATCTGCTTCTCATTAATTGAGATTCGTTTGTCCAATCCAGTTATGTATACGATGCTTGCTACTATCATTGTGATAGTTGTAAGTATGTGTGCGATATCAATCGGTTTATTGTTCCACTTGCTATCAGACATCAGTACTCGCCTTTAATCATTTGTTCTATTAGTTCTTCAGCACGGTTAGGTACTTGCTTGTACCATTTGGAATCTTTCATCTCGTAGGCTGCATCGGCAAAGTTACCTGCCTCTACTGCTGCTATCATTCGCTTGAACTTCATTAGTCCATCTAAGCCAATGTTAAAAACCATATTCACAAGCACATCGAGTCTTGCTCTATTGCAATGAGTTACGTCTATACGCCGTTTAACTCCTGCCTCTGCATTCCTTATATCGTTAACTAGTAACTGCTCTGCCTCTTCTTCATTCATGCCATTGCTTTCAAGGTTACGCCCATAGCCGATAGTTAACTTGCCGCCTGTACAGTAATAGGGGTACTGTCTGTACCCCTCATGTTTTTTAAGCTGCTCTACTAAATTCATAGACATGTTTTTTCCTGCGTATGTTTTTATTCATGGAAGAAAAAGGAGCCGCATCCATGCGCA
Organism: Pseudoalteromonas luteoviolacea CPMOR-1; assembly: GCF_001625685.1. Classification (GTDB taxonomy): domain Bacteria; phylum Pseudomonadota; class Gammaproteobacteria; order Enterobacterales; family Alteromonadaceae; genus Pseudoalteromonas; species Pseudoalteromonas luteoviolacea_K. Next base: position 3,538 of record NZ_AUYC01000024.1, read on the forward strand.
CTCAAGTACTTTTAGGGAAGCTCTTTTACTCTGGCTCTTGCTTTAATCTATTAAGCGCTGCGTTGTACCAGTGGGTATCAAGTTCAAACCCTATGAAGTTACGTCCTGTTTCACGACAAGCGATAGCTGCCGTCCCGCTGCCTGTGAACATATCTACAACCAATGCATTTTCAGGTGTTGTCTCGCATATCAGCTTTTTAAATAACTCGACTGGCTTTTCTGCTGGATGATCTGTTGCTCTGTTTTGTGGCGCTACTCGTTTGCATTCCCAAATATCAGGTAATGCCCGGTTAGGTATTCCCGCGTCTTTCATGGCAACAAACACAGCCAGCTCATAGCGTGGCCTTAAACCTTTGCGGCTACCTTGGCCAAAGCACATCTTGTCCCACACTAAAACTGATGTGATTGATAGACCTAAATCGGTAAGTGCTTTGGTAATCACAGGCATAGAGCGCCAGTTACAGAAAGACACTAAAAAGCCAGTGTCTTTCAGTACGCGTTGAGCCTGTTCGATCCAAGACTTGTAGAAGTGTGCTTCATTCATCCAGTCAGTCCAAGAGCCAGCCCTTGACGGTTTGCCAACACTACTGGCGCCAATAAGGTAAGGGGGATCTGTTAGAACTAAATCGACTGAGTTGTCAGGAATGTTTTGACTTTCTTCTACACAGTCGCCGTTAATCAGTTTTATATCTGTCATGCGTCACCTTTGGTTCGTGACGCTCTAGGCGTTCTGCTACATTGATTGTTTTACAACGGGGGCATTTGATTTCTACTACTCCAATAGTTCGGCATAGTAGTTTATCGCAGCAAGTACATCTTACATCTTGCATATAATCACCATCAAAAAACCCCACATAAAAGCGGGGTTTAATTACGAGGTTTATTTTATATAGCTCTCGCGAGCATAGTTAAATTATGCCTGTTTTCGCGTAAATAAAAATAGCATATGTGCCGTGTTGTACGGCAAATCTGCCGTATAGACCCGTTATTTATTGCAAAAGCTCGGTTTCTGCTCGTAAAATCCAAAATTCAACGCTTTTGACCTCTGGAAAACACGCCCATGATTTTAATTCTTTGTTGTTAAAACCCTTCACATACTTACCAACTATTGCCAGTTTGCAATCTTTACTAAGCCTTTCAACCCTATCTGTTAACCTTTGGATATGAGGCGGGATAAAAATATTGTCTGCCCCCTGATTGTGTAGATATAGAGTGGAAGAAAAGATCCCACCGAGCTCGCAACTTTCTTTTACCTTTTCAACATTGGACTTTCTAGCGTAACCCTCTGTACTTTCTTTCGAGGCCCAAAACTCGCCCCATGTCCGTAATTCTTTTCTTAAAACTTTAATGTTCGTCATGAATGCTCTCCACACCTATAAGCTCAACCAGCTTAAACTTAAGTACGTCCTCAACGATCCCTCTGACGTCATCAAATGGAGCAGCGGTTACGCCGCGTTCCCATCTGGATAATGTATCCCTTGATATTCCGCCGTAAGCCACAGCCACTTCGTCCAAAGTCATTTGTCTGACAAGCCGAGCTAAACGCAAAATACGCCCGCCGGTTAATGGGAGTTTATTGTTATTGCTCATCAGGCACCTGTATCAATCCAAGTTTTAAAAAAATCCTTTGCGTTCTTATCATTGCCTCTAATGTGTAGAGCCTAATTGTCACCTCAGACAACAATACAGGCCCTGCTCTCCCATCTATGACGTCATGACAAGCAGAGCAAATGTAAGTAGAATGAATATCATCACATTTTTGCGCAATGCCTGATCCTCCGCCAACATGGGCGAGCACAACCGTGCTCGAGTCATGGTTGCAAATGCCAGGCAATCGAACCTGACATTCTTTGCCTTTTGCACTTTCCCGAATCGCAGAGCTAATTAAGGACACGCTTTTCCCCCTCTCCGTAAACCGCCAACATATAGAGGTCTTCAGGCTTAGGTAGCATAAGACCCAAGTATTCGGCGCAATACATATCCATCCACTCTAGATATTCAGCAAACTGCTTAGTTCCTAGTTTTCGCGTCTGCTTTCTGACAATGATCGGTTCTTCTACTCCAACCTGCACAACACGCACCCCAAACTTTTTACGCACAAGTACTTCATGTACATCTGCGGAGCTTGTCTCTTGACCGTGGTGCTCTCTTAAAAACTCTGAAATTGCTTGATTCCATTTCCACATTAATCTGTTTTGCGCCGTTGAACGGATAGTGTTTTGTTCTTTAAATTCTAGTCTTACAACCTTCTTAGCCTTGATCATTTCTCTGATCATAGAGCCAATAATCGGCATTGCCTGTACGTAGTTTTTGAACGTTAAAACTTTTACTGTCATAAACCTATGCTCGTCTTTTTGCTTTCTGCTGATATGTTTGTTCGAGTGAATAATTCAAAGAAAACCCTTGGCTTTGTGGGACTTTTCTAGAATGCTTAAAGTTGCCTGCATTTGCTGCAACATCGTTAGCACTTTTAAGGCTTTTAAACCGCTCTTTTTGGACTTTTGGCCTATTTCTTCTATCAGCTTCGGCTTGCTTCTTATCCTTAATCTGTTGCGTAACACTTGGGACACCATGGAGTTTTGCATGCTTTAACAAAACTCGATTACCAGCAGCTTTCGCAAGGTTTAGGTCTCTCGCTGTTGGATTAGTTATCCCTGATAAATAATCCTCTTTTGCTTTTCGCGCTTCCACCAGCGCAATGCTGTAATCACAACCGAGTATCGCCTTTACTTCTGCAACAAACTCTTTTTGGTCCTTCTCGTATGATTTCATTGCCCCCCCCAATTAATCGTCGTTAGCTGGTTCGGCTTGTATTCTGTATTCCCAAAGGTTTTTAGTGCCTTTTCTAACACGCTTTAGCTTTTGTAAATTGGGACCATCTACAATCTCTCTCCATCGTGCAGACATAGCCGCAGGCGTGTCCTTTTTATGAAAAATCGTTTCACTAGCATTACATATTTCTTCAAGAGTCCAATATTCAGGACCTGTTATAATTTCTTTTAATCTTGCTCTTTGTGTCATGCTGCACACTCCCACTTTGCTAAAGCATCAAAAGCGCCAAATTGACTGAAAAGGTCACCCGCGAATGATTCGTCTATATCGAATTGGTAAGGAACAGCGATCCAACCTGCGTTGATAACGTGTTCTTTGTTTATTGATTTATCCAAAAAG
>NZ_AUYC01000025.1:0-124021 GCF_001625685.1 Pseudoalteromonas luteoviolacea CPMOR-1
GACGGTAACCACTTTCAGTGCTTCAGATACTAACCTCAAAGCGGGTGAAACGGCGACGATTTCCATTGTATTGAGTGAAGCCAGTACGACTTTCACTTCATCAGACATCACCGTATCTGGTGGCTCGCTGAGTAATTTCAGTTCGACTTCAAGCACACAATATAGTGTGCTCTTTACGCCAACGGCGGATTCAGAGGCCAATGCCACGTTAGACATTGCAGCAGATACTTTTAGCGATGCAGCAGGCAATAACAACACCGCAGCAACACAGCTGCCCATAACGGTGGATACCAAAGCCCCAACGGGTCACAGTGTGTCACTGGGCGATACGTTATATTCCAACACTGAAAAAACTGCAGCCTCGTTTAGCTTTAGCAGTGCCGAAGTAGGCGCAACCTACAGCTATACTATTTCGAGTAGCAATGGCGGCACGTCAGCAACGGGCAATGGCACGGTAACCTCTGCAAGCCAAACTATTTCTAATATAGATTTAAGTGCACTGAATGACGGTACACTCACGCTGTCAGTGACACTGACAGATACCGCAGGGAACGCTGCATCAGCGGTTACCGCAACCAGTGAACTAGATACATCTAGCCCATCAGTGACAACATTCAGTGCATCTGACACTGCACTTAAGGTTGGTGAAACCGCAACGGTTACTATTGTGTTGAGTGAGTCGAGTGATAATTTCACAGTAGATGATGTGAGTGTTTCAGGAGGGACTTTAAGTAATTTTACAGCTACTTCTGGCACGCAATATAGCGTGGTGTTCACGCCGAGTGAAAATTCAGAAGCGAATGCCACGCTTGATATTCTTGCTGATAAGTTTACCGACGGCGCAGGCAACCCAAATACAGCGGCGCAACAAATCAACTTGAGTGTCGATACCAGTGCGCCGACAGGGCAAGCCGTCAATATAGATCAAGCACTTATCAATAGAGATAATGAGTCTGCTCTAAGCTTTAGTTTAACTGGTCTTGAGAGTTCAGGTACATTTACATACAGCATCACAGATACAAATAATGCCTCGGTGACTGGTAATGGCAATATTACAGCTGCTACCGCTCAAGTATCCGCGATTAATGTGAGTAATCTGGCTGAAGGTACTTTGACGGTATCGGTGACTGTAACAGATGTAGCTGGAAACAGCGCAGATCCGATTTCAGATACAGTGACTAAAAAGTATAACGTGGCGCCGACTTTATCTGGCCAGCCTACAGCGTCGATTGCGCAAGGCCAAGCTTATAGCTTTACCCCTACTTTGGTTGATCCAGATGAGCAAGATACACACACTTACAGTATCACCAACTTGCCTAGCTGGTTGACGTTTAGCACGACGACAGGAGTGCTTTCTGGCACGCCAAGGGATGCTGATGTAGGCGATTACAATGGCATTGTGATTTCGGTGAATGATGGCACTGATTCGGCGTCATTGGCGAGCTTTAATATTGAAGTGACCAATGTCAACGATGCGCCAAGTGGCACAGCGTTTAATTTTGCGACTCAAGAAGCAGGCACGCTGAGCGTAACTGCGCAAGCAGGTTTACTCAGCACTGCAACAGATGACGATACTGATAACGGAGATACGCTCACTGTAGAACAGGTCGCCGCTCCTTCATTTGGTCAGTTGACACTGAATACAGATGGTAGCTTTACCTATCAGCATGATGGTAGTGAAAACCATACTGATCAATTTACCTATCGGGTTAAAGATGCATCAAACGCGACATCTGAGACGTATACGGTGACGATTAATGTCACGCCAGTTGCGGATGCGCCAACAGCGGTGAATGATGTGTTGACCGTGGTTGAAGATAATGCAGGTAACATCAATTTATTGGCTAACGACAGCGATCCTGAGCAAGATATGGTGGCCTCCTCTGCAACGGTTGTTACGGCACCGAGCAAAGGGAGTGTGAGCCTATTAAATGGGGTTGCGACCTATACACCAAATGCCAATGAAAATGGTGTAGATACCTTCACTTATACAGTCAAAGATGCGCAGCAAAACACCTCTAACACGGCGACGGTGACGGTGACTATTACCGCTGATAATGACCTCCCTGTAGCGAAAGAATTGGTGATTAATACATCTGAGGATACTCATTCAGATCCGCTGCAAGTTCGTGCGCAGACCACGGATATAGAGGATGGTATACCAACAGGAGACTTGGCAATATCGACTCAGCCGAGTAAAGGCAGTGTTGTTATCGACCAACAGCAGGGTACGTTTGTTTATCAACCTGCTGCAAATCAAACAGGCTCAGATAGCTTTGCTTACACGGTAGCAGATAGCGCTGGAGCTGTATCTGCAGCGATGACAATTACCGTCAATATTGGCGCGATAAACGATAAACCCGTGGCCGCTGCTGACAGTGTCACAACCGATGAAGATGTGAGCACTCTGTTGTCGATTTTATCAAACGACAGTGATGTAGAAGATCAAGGTTTCAACGGGGCGAATATTACACTTGAGGATCAAGGTAATGGCGCTGGTAGCTATGAAAAAGCCATGGTGACTATCCAAGCCGACGGACAGCTTAATATTGCGCCTGTTGCAAACCAAAATGGCACCTTCACGTTTAACTATACCCTGACTGACAGCGAAGGGTTAACCTCTGATCCCGCCCAAGTAACTGTCACTCTAACCCCTGTGAATGACGCGCCAGTGGCCGTTGATAACACTGCGAGTTTGCAAGAAGAGGGCTCATTTGAAGTGAACGTCTTGGGTAATGATACGGACGTAGATGAAAATGACAGCTTTAATCTTGCAAGTGTAACTGTGGTTGACCAGCCTCAATTTGGTCAGGCGGTTGTCAATGCGCAAGGCGGGATTGTGTATACCCCGAACGAGCATTACTTTGGCGATGATACTTTTACGTATACGGTTCAAGATGTAGCGGGCGCAACGTCTAATAAAGCCACAGTAACAATGACGGTGACCCCTGTGAACGATGCGCCGATTGCGCAGGCTCAAAACCTGAATTTAGATGAAGATGGCCGTTTACTTGTTACGCTCAGTGCGACTGATCAGGAAAATGATACGCTGAGCTACCGTGTTGTCACTGGTGTGTCTAACGGGACATTGGTGCAGCAATCAGATACGACTTGGTTATATACTCCGACATCAAATTTCAACGGGGTAGACACATTTACGTTCGTAGCAAGTGACGGCACTGATGACTCTGCGGCTGCAACTGTCTCTTTGACTGTCAACGCGGTGAATGACCAACCTACGGTCACAGGACAAGCTGTTAGCGTAGATGAAGAGACACAGGTAAATATCACTCTAAATGCAGAAGACATAGACAATGATAACCTCACTTATCAGATTGTTGGTGAACCAAGCAATGGTAGCTACTCACTCAATGGTAATGTGTTGAGCTATACAAGTAACTTAGATTACTTTGGAGCGGATAGCTTTACCTTTAAAGTGAACGATGGTCAGGCAGACTCAGAATTAGCGACGGTGAATATTACTGTCAATAATATCAATGATGCGCCAACGATTTCAGGCAGTCCAAGTAACCAAGTTAATGAAGACAGTGCATACAGCTTTGTGCCTACCGCCGAAGATAAAGATGGCGACAATTTAACATTTACCATTGAAAACTTACCGAGTTGGATGTCTTTCAATAGCACAACTGGTGCGATATCAGGCACGCCTGTCAATGCAAATGTTGGTCTTTACACAGGCATTGTGATCAGTGTTTCAGATGGTACAGAAACGGCCGCACTCACTGCGTTTAATATCACTGTTGTTAATACCAATGATGCACCAACGATAAGCGGCGCTCCTTCAACTTCTATCGATGAAGACAGTGCGTATAGCTTTACGCCAATCGCAACGGATATTGATGGGGATACCTTAACCTTTAGCATTCAAAATGCACCAGCTTGGATTGAATTTAATACTGCCACAGGGGAAATGACAGGCACACCGCTTGACGCCAATGTTGGTACCGGCACCAACATTATTGTCTCTGTCAGCGATGGTCAGATAAGCGCGTCTTTAGCGGCGTTTGATATTGTTGTTAATAATACCAATGATGCCCCGACAGCAATTGCACCAAGCTTTAATATTAGCGAGGGAGCAACTCTGAATGTCAGCAGTACTGAAGGCCTACTGAGCGGTAACTTTGCCCTTGACGATGATTTAGATAGCAATGATGTATTGTCGATTGTTGATTTAACTCAGCCAACGTTTGGCACCTTGAGTGTGAATGCAGATGGCAGCTTCGCCTACGCGCATAACGACAGTGAAACGCAGAGCGATAGCTTTACCTATCGATTACAAGACAGCTTTGGTGCTCAATCTGCGGTTGTGACTGCGACCATTGCAATCACGCCAGTGTCCGACTCTCCTGTTACTTTGGATGACAGCGCGCAAACTAATGAAGATACGCCGGTGACGGTAAATCTATTAAGCAATGACACGGATCCTGAAGGGGATATTGTGGCCTCTTCTGCTGTAGTCGTTGATCAACCCGCTATTGGCTCTGTATTAATTGAAAACGGAGTAGCGACTTATACACCTAATCGAGATGTAAATGGCACTGATTTATTTACCTATATCATATCAGACCAAGATGCCAATAATTCAGACAAAGCCACAGTGTCTATCACCATCTCGGCGATAAATGATGTGCCCCAAGTTGAAGATATCTCGGTAAACATTGACGAAGATGCTGAGCAGACCAGCATCAACGTCAGGGCCTTTGCTACGGATATTGAAGATGGTATCCCAACAGGCGATATTTCAGTCGTCACGGCACCACAAAAAGGCAATGCAGTTGCTAATGGCGATACGGGCTCAATTGAGTATACGCCGTTTGAAGACGATGAAGGTACCGATAGCTTCACTTATACAATTGCAGATAGCAACGGAGCTGTTTCAGAGTTGGCCACTGTGTCAATTAATATCGGTGAAATCAATGATGCGCCAATCGCAGCAGATGATAGTGTGACAACGCAAGAAGATACACCAATCACGCTGAATGTTTTATCAAATGACACCGACGTGGAAGACGAAGGCTTTAACGGCGCGAATATTACGTTACAAAATAATGGGGTGTTTGATTTCGCAACTGTGGCTATTTTAACGGATGGTCAATTGCAAATTACTCCGTCACAAGACCAAAATGGTCAGTTCAGCTTCACCTATACCCTGAATGATAGTGAGGGGTTAAGCTCCTTACCAGCCACAGTCAATCTGACGATTGAAGCTGTAAATGATGCGCCAGTGGCCATTAACGATATTGCTGCCCTTGAAGAGGAAGGGGCGTTTGCGGTGAATGTGCTGGGCAATGATACAGACGTGGATGGTAACAATGAAATAGACCCATCAAGTGTGACAATTGTGAGTTCTCCTGCAAAAGGGCAAGTCAGTATCGATGGTTTAGGGCGAATTGTATACACCGCCAATACCAATGAAGTGGGTAATGATACCTTTACTTACACAGTCAAAGACACTTCAGGCCTAGAGTCCAATGTCGCCACTGTGACAATGACCATAGATAATGTCAACGATGCGCCAGATGCCCAAGATGATAGCTATTCAGAAGAAACCTTTGATGAAGCAACGGGCACATATCGCTTAGCGGTGCTGAGCAATGACAGCGATGTGGATACTGGGGATTTACTGACACTTTTAAGTGCTCAGGCGTCGGTGGGCAGTGTAACCGTTGAAGGTAATGAACTGGTCTACACACCAGAAGATACGTTTAATGGTGTAGTGATCATCGATTATGTGATCAAAGATGAGGCTGGCGAAATCAGCAGGGCTGTTGCTGAGCTGACAGTGGTTAGAAATGATGCGCAAGGTACGCCGCCGACCATTAATGTGCCTGCTGATATTAATGTCAATGCAACGGCTCTATTTACCAAAGTTGAGCTTGGTAATGCAACGGCTTCAGACAGTAATGGCAATGTTATTGGCGTATCACTGGTGGACAACAATGTGTTATTCCCTCCAGGGCGTCACCTAGCAACGTGGCAAGCCCAAGATAGTAATGGATTAAGCACCTTTGCAACTCAAAATGTATTTGTCAATCCATTGATTTCTTTATCAAAAGATATGCAGTTATCTGAAGGGCAAAACTTTACATTAGGTGTGTTTTTGAATGGTGAAGCGGCGCAATACCCTGTGCAAATTCCGTATACGGTATCAGGGACCGCGAATAGTGCAGATCATACACTCTCGAGTGGTACGATTACCATACGTGCTGGCATTGAGGGAGAGATCCCATTTAGTGTTTTCGAAGATGGATTGAGTGAAGGAAATGAAACGATCATTGTAACTCTGGATGAGTCATTGAATCGAGGTGCTAAGTTTACTACGCAGATCACCATTGTAGAGCAAAATGTCGCACCTGATATTGTTTTGAATGCTTCACAAAATAATGAATTGCGTACTACGGTTACGGCAAATGAACAATTGGTGACGATTACTGCACAAATTAGCGACCCCAATATTGGTGATACTGTGCAGTTACAATGGAGCGCATTAGATGCTGAGTTGCAAAATATTAGTACAGTAGATAGTGAGTTTGCATTCTCGCCGCAATCATTGACGACGGGTATTTATGGCATTTCTATCACAGCGACTGATGATGGAGAACCTAACTTATCTAGTACTGCTCAGATTTATCTAGAAGTAGTCCCTGAGCTTGCTGTTTTAACCGCGCAAGATACGGATGGCGACCTCATCCCAGACAATGAAGAGGGGCACAGTGACTCTGATAATGACGGTATACCTGATTATCAAGATGCGATCACTGATTGTAATGTAATGCAAGAGCAAGTACTCGAGTCATCACAGTTTTTGATCGAAGGTGAGCCCGGCGTCTGTATTAGAAAAGGCGTTACGATTGCGCAAAATAGCACTGGTGGTGTTCAACTTTTACCAGAAGAGCTACAACAAGATGACACTGCGACAAATATAGGGGGGCTATTTGACTTTATTGCGTTTGGGCTACCTCAAGCTGGTGATAGTTATAGTATTGTTATTCCACAGCGAAACCCAATACCTTTAAATGCAGTATATCGCAAGTTGAAAGGCGAGCAGTGGGTTGACTTTGTTATAGATGAGCAAAACAAAATTTATTCATCGCTTGGTGAACCTGGCTATTGTGCCCCTCCTGGCAGTGATGTTTGGGTGGAAGGTCTCACTGAGGGAGACTGGTGTGTAAAACTTCAAATCGTGGATGGTGGACCTAACGATGATGATGGCATAGCGAACGGCAGCATTATAGATCCTGGTGGTGTTGCCGTCATAAATAATGGTAATACGTTACCAGTGGCGAGTGCCGATGAAAAAATAGTTGGATCTGGCCAATCTATTCAGATAGATGTTCTTGCCAATGATACCGATGCTGATGGAGATACATTGACTATTACCAGTGCGTCAGTTGATTTCGGTACTGTGGTTATTGAAGAGAACAAATTACTCTACACACCACCTGAAACTTTTGTTGGTTTAGCTACGATCCAGTACAGCATCACAGATGGGCAAGGCGGTACAGCAAGTAGTACAGTAGCCGTTAACTTAACTGTAAATGCTGCACCTACAACAACGTTAGACCAAGCTTCTACTACTGATAAAGCTTCTATTACATTAAATGTGCTCGAAAATGACTTTGATGCGGATGGAGATGCACTCTCTGTCATTGAGGCGGTAGCAGAACAAGGTGCCGTGGCTTTAAATTCAGACGGCACAATTACTTACACGCCGAAACTAGGATTTGAAGGCGTTGATATCGTTACATATACCGTGGTGGACAGTAAAGGGGCGATATCAAAAGGAGTTGTACAAGTGACGGTGACCGCTTACAAAACGATTGCTGTCGAAAATAAATCATCAGGTAGCTTAGGAGGGGGCCTTATTGTGATACTTTCAGCGCTGTTAATTCGTAGACGTAAATCTATTTTACCGAGTTTTGCCATGATCTCTTTGAGTTGCCTTTTGCCCTCATCTGCTTATGCAGACAATTGGGTTTTAAAAGGGACTGTTGGTGAAGCCCGTGCAGGAGAGCGATTAGATAATAGTTCCGGCCTTCAAATTCAAGACATTGATAATACTAGTGGGTCCTGGTCTGTAAGTAGTTTTTACGAATTACTCCCAAACTGGCATATTGGTGTTGGCTATGTCGATTTAGGGCAAGGAAGGGTAAATTTTGTTGGAGAAAGCTTATCGCCAAATGAGGCGCACTTGGCTGTTTCTCGCATTGCGCCTGTATTACCAGAGGGGTTTACAGTACAGGTAAATTATGACTTGTTTAAATGGCAAAAGCTCAGTGGCCAAGTGTTCATAGGTGCATTTGATTGGGAGTATAAAATTACCAGCACACGAGATACTCGCTTTCTACAAACCTATGAGGCTGCAGAAACGAATGCCTTTATGGGCGCAGAGCTAGGCTACAAATTGAGTGAGCGCTTAGAAGTGGGGGCACAATACCGTTATTTTGATATCAGTGAAAATAATATTAATGAGTTTTCGTTGTTTATAGGGGTTGAGTTCTAACACGCTTTAAGTGAGGGCACGATAAATTATATTGTGCTCTCATTTTTTTGAATAACTTCACCATGTTTTGAACGTTTTAGGCCGCTCATTTTAAAAGTGCAGACTTATAATATCGGGCAGTACAAATATCAAGCACTCCTTATCTCTCTTTCCTTCTTTTGAATTTAAAATTTATAACTCACCTCAATCGAGAACTAAATAACTAACAACTTAAATTAATCATCCATAACAGGTGTGTTGTCATAATTTTATCTTGTTAGGTGGGTAAGGTAACTTGGGGAATTTTTAATTTAATTGTTTATTTTGCAACCCCATTCGTTTTAATTAACTTTATATTTACTGCCTTTTGCAGCTGTTATCAAGTTTTTGGTTCTGACTTTATAACTTTAGCTGTGCATTTTTATTGTACTGAAAATAATTTGTAACTAAATTATATTTAATAATGAAAAATTTAATATGTTTTTTTTGATGTCGTTTTCTGATTGATTTTAATTTAGTTAAAGTGTATAAATCTCGTGATTTTTATTTGAGTTTTTATTTAAAGGGAATTAATGCGTCTGTTAGCGGATGATAGTTACTTTGAAACCATAAAGGTTTCAAAGGTAGCGTTATTAAAAGTTGTTCTTATTTTATTCTCATGTGCAATTTCGGTTGTACATGTTGAAGCATTTTATTACCAGTACAACTATCCCAAATGGGTTGTTTTTGATCTCTTTTGTATCTTTCTTATATCTTTATCAGTTTACTTCTCACCTAGAATTAGTGTCAATATTGTTAGTTTACTAGTAGGGTTATTGTCTCTATACATGCTCTTTAGTCTAATGTGGGTGCCGAACCGATTCGAAGGCATACAGTTTATTATTAGATTCTTGGCGACTGTAATATCGATATTTACATTAGCATCTTTAATAAAAAAAGAACGCCTAATTGACATACTCACAGAAAGTGTTTTTTACAGTACAGTTGTATTTAGTTTAGTGCTTGTCTACGAACGTTATTTGTTAGGAATAACATACGGTGATACAAACTTTTCGCCGGTTGGGTTTGTTAACTATCTCGGACAAGTTTTAAATATTTGGATCCCCATACTTGTTCTATCTATATATATTAAGCGTAAGTCCATAGCTCACTTAGTATTGGGCTTGGCTAGCTTAATGTTGCTTATGAACCTATTAGTCGAGTCAAACACTCGAGGCACTATTTTGGGGTTGTTGAGTGCCGAAATATTAGTCTTGTTGCTTGTTCTAATAAAAACAAAGAAATTTGCTTTTAAATACCTTTCGATTTCATTCGTGTTTGTGTTGGCTGTTGTAACTTTCAGTTATTGGAAAAATGCTGGAACCGAAAAACTAGAAGAGCAAGTTCAATCTATTCAGAATATGGATACCGGTCGGGATAATATATTTTTAAATACATTGGATATGGTGAAAGAAAACCCCTTTGGTGTTGGGGTTAATAACTTTGAGTTTGTTCATCAAAAGTATTCGAAAGCTGGCACCTCAGAGTCATCACCATATGTATCTAGATATCAAGTGCTGCTTTCGCCATACAATATAATTCTAAAATTTTATAGTGAACTGGGTTTGATTGGGGGGAGTTTATTTGCACTTCTTTATGGTTTTGTTCTGTTTAGAGCATTAAGGAATTTATTAAATGGCAACTTTATAGATGCATGGATTTTTATGGCAGTGTTCTCATTGTCGTTTCATGCCATGTTTAGCTCAGTCTATTTAACCCCAGTTAGTTTATTTTTTTCAGTTATTTTATTCTCTGTTGTTTTTTCCAGAGATAAGCCTGATACACGATTTACTTCGATTGGAAAGAAAAGCTCAATATTAATTTTTTTACCTGTAGCACTGAGCTTGACTTATCTATCTGTAGTAAAAACAGCTTCAGGGTATTTGACTTCAAAAGGTGCTCGCTTGGGAGAAACTAAGCTTGTTGAAAAAGCATTAAAGATAAACCCTCACGATTATTTTGCAGCTGTTCGACTTGCTGATCTTTATTTATATAAAGAGCGTAATAAGAGTACTGCTTTAAAAAGCTTAGAGCATGCAATCAATTTATACCCTTATCATGTTTATCTTTTAATAAGAGCAGCTGAGCTATCGTTGCAATTAGGTTTAACCGAAAAGGCGGCGCAATATAAGCAACGAGCCTTAGATATTTACCCAAGTAACTATAGAGCTTCGGTGATTGATACGGGGGGAACATAAAACCCGACTGTAAATATTTACCCAATACAATTTTGAATACAGACAGTTCATTGATGAACGTTATTTTAATAAAGGAAAACGATGAAAATAAAATTACATTGCTTTACTTTGACACTGCTTGCTTGTGTCAGCCTCACCGGTTGTGGTGGCAGTGATGACCAAGCTGCCAATGACTTAGGAAAACCTCCTATCACTAAACCAGACCCCAAGCCAGATCCCAAGCCAGACCCCAAACCTGAGCCAGGGAAAAAAGTAGCTGAACATAAAATGGAAAAGTCTAAATTAGGGGGTGGCCGAGTCCAGAAAACGACCTCTGGTGCCCATGATTTAGCTGCAACTGTGTCGATCGTGACTAAAAAATCTAGTTCAGAGAACTTTAGCCTCTCTAACGCTGCAACCAATTAATTAAAATTAAAAAATATTAAAGGGAATATATGTTTATTAAAAATGCTATCGCAGCAGCACTTGCTACTGTGAGCGTTATCTCTGCTCCGGCCATAGCTGCTCAACTAAACCATCAAGGTACGTTGACTAATTCCAATACACAAGAAGCTGTGAACGGCACTGTATCAATGACATTTAAGTTGTACTCGCAAGACCTTGTTGTTTGGGAGTCTACCAGAGAGGTCGAGGTCGTTGATGGTGCTTACACCATCAGGTTAGGTGAAAATAATGATATTGATGCGTCAATATTTAAAAATAAAGACTTAGAACTTGGCATTACCGTTGGTGACGATACTGAAATGTCGCCTCGCCTTAGCATTGACACGGCACCGAGTGCTTATCATGCGGATGTTGCAAGTAGAGTTGAAGGTGATGTTGATGCAACGCAAGTTTCAATTGGTGGCAATGTAATTATTGATGAAAACGGTCGTTGGTTAGGTGATAGTACTGGTCTTCGAGGCGCGGATGGTGCAGACGGCCAAGATGGTGCCGATGGATTGCCTGGAGCCCAAGGTGAAAAGGGTGAAAAAGGTGATACGGGTGCGCAAGGTGTGCCCGGTATTCAAGGCGAAAAGGGTGATACCGGTGCGCAAGGTGAGCGCGGTGAAAAAGGTGAAACTGGTGCACAAGGTGAAGTTGGCCCACAAGGTGAAACAGGTGCACAGGGTGAAAAAGGTGATAAAGGCCTTCAGGTAAAAGGCGCTTGGAGTGAAGTTGCTGCCTATGTCATCGATGATGTTGTGTCGTTTGACGGTAGTCTTTATATCGCTATTGCAGAAATAAGCGCACCAGAGGGAGAAATAAACCCCAATCCTGTTGTTGCATCTAATGTTTGGAGCCTATTAGTTGCTCGTGGCGAACAAGGTGAAGCAGGTCAAGTCGGTGAGAAGGGTGACAAAGGCGACAAAGGTGATGCCGGAGCACAGGGTATTCAAGGTGAAAAAGGTGACCAGGGCCTTCAAGGCTTAAAAGGTGATAAAGGCGATAAAGGTGACCAAGGTATCCAAGGTGTCCAAGGTATCCAAGGTGTTCAGGGCCTAAAAGGTGATAAAGGCGACACGGGTGAGCAGGGCATACAAGGTATTCAGGGTACCCAAGGTGAAAAAGGTGACAAAGGTGACAAGGGTGACCGTGGCCTTGTTATGAAAGGCAATTGGAGCGCGACAGAAGCATACGAAGTCGACGATGTGATCGTGCATGCAAACAATGCTTATATTGCTAGAGTTGCAGTCGCAGCGGTTGTTGAAGGGAACGAACCTAACTTACCTCCATCAAATACTAACGATAGCTGGTTACTGTTATTCAACGGTGTGGGTTCAGGTCTAGCTGGTAAAGATGGCCTAGATGGTCGTGATGGCGCGCCGGGTCAGCAAGGTATTCAGGGTCTACCAGGCGAAAAAGGTGAAAAAGGCGAAAAAGGTGAGCAAGGTCTCCAAGGTGAGCAAGGCTTACAAGGTTTACCAGGTGCTCAAGGTATTCAGGGTGAAAAGGGTGACCAAGGCCTTCAAGGTGAGAAAGGTGAAAAAGGTGACGCTGGTGCTCAGGGTATCCAAGGTATTCAGGGTGAAAAGGGTGAGAAAGGCGACAAAGGTGAAAAAGGTGATACTGGTGCTCAAGGTATTCAAGGCATTCCAGGTGAAAAAGGTGAGCGAGGTCTGCAAGGCGAGCAAGGTATTCAAGGTATCCAGGGTATCCAAGGTGAGAAAGGTGAGAAAGGCGACAAAGGTGATCGCGGCTTATCTATCAAAGGCAATTGGAGCGCAACCGATGCTTACGAAATCGATGACGTCATTGTCCACGAAAACAATGCCTATATTGCCCGAAAAGTCGTGGTTGCAGTAGTAGAAGGTGGTGAGCCAAATCTGCCTCCATCAAACACCAATGATAGCTGGTTATTATTGTTTAATGGCGTTGGCTCTGGCTTGGCCGGTAAAGATGGATTAGACGGTAAAGACGGTTTAAATGGTGCTGATGGTAAAGACGGTTTAAATGGTGCTGATGGTAAAGACGGTTTAAATGGTGCAGATGGTATCAATGGGATCAATGGTGTAGACGGCACCGATGGTATCGACGGCAAAGATGGTAAAGACGGTGAGAAAGGTGAGCCTGGGGAAAAAGGCGATCCTGGTCAAAAAGGTGATAAGGGAGACAAAGGTTTACAAGTAGTAGGTGCTTGGTCTTCTGTATCAGCTTATGCGATAGACGATGTTGTTACCTTTGAAGGCAGTGCATACATTGCAAAAGTTGCAATTTCTGCAAGTGAGCAAGCAAACCTTTCACCAAAAGAGGCGACAACACAGTGGACGTTGTTTGCGTCCAAAGGTGATACTGGTATTACGTTTATTGCTGAGGGCTATAACTTAGTTACTGAATTCAATGCGGGTGATGTGATCACATATATGGGGAGTGCTTATATTGCAACACAAAGCACAGTAGCTGTGCCTCCTACAGACCCACAGGGTAATTTACAGCAGCCATGGCAGCTATTAGCTAAAGGCGCAAGTTATGATGAATCACAATTTGCATTGAAAGCTGATTTACCTGATATGACTGTCTATGTGTCTAAAGCAGAGTTTACCGCTGGACTAGAGTCTAAAGCAGATACGATTACAATTACAGGTATGCTTGATACGAAAGTAGATAAAACAGCGTTTGATTCAGCGCTTAGCTTAAAAGCCGACGTAACTTTACTTGATTCTAAGCTGGCTGTTAAAGCTGACCAAACTACGGTTGATACAGCCCTTGCGAGCAAAGCGGATCAAGTTGCGGTTGATACAGCCCTTGCCAGCAAAGCAGATCAAACGGCTGTAAATACAGCACTTGCGAGCAAAGCGGACCAAGCTACGGTTGATACAGCCCTTGCCAGTAAAGCGGACCAAGCTGTGGTCAATACAGCCCTTGCGAGCAAAGCGGACCAAGCTGCGGTTGATACAGCCCTTGCCAGCAAAGCAGATCAAACGGCTGTAAATACAGCCCTTGCGAGCAAAGCGGACCAAGTTGCGGTTGATACAGCCCTTGCCAGTAAAGCAGATCAAACGGCTGTAAATACAGCCCTTGCGAGCAAAGCGGACCAAGCTGCGGTTGATACAGCCCTTGCCAGCAAAGCAGATCAAACGGCTGTAAATACAGCACTTGCGAGCAAAGCGGACCAAGCTGCGGTTGATACAGCCCTTGCCAGCAAAGCAGATCAAACGGCTGTAAATACAGCACTTGCGAGCAAAGCGGACCAAACTGCGGTTGATACAGCCCTTGCCAGTAAAGCGGACCAAGCTGCGGTTGATACAGCCCTTGCCAGCAAAGCAGATCAAACGGCTGTAAATACAGCACTTGCTAGCAAAGCGGACCAAGCTGCGGTTGATACAGCCCTTGCCAGCAAAGCGGACCAAACAGCGGTTGATACGGCCCTTGCCAGCAAAGCAGATCAAGCAATCATGAATGATGCGTTAGCAGGTAAGGCGGACAAAGCCGTCGTAGACACTGCGCTTGCGAATAAAGCAGATAAGACAGCAATGAATGCTGCATTAGCAGATAAAGCGGACAAAGTTGCGATTGATATAGCACTTGCGGGCAAAGCGGATCAAACAGCGATGAACGCAGCATTAGCTGGGAAGGCTAATCAAGCAGCGGTAGACACTGCCCTTGCAACTAAAGCGGATAAAACGACCATTGATGCAGCTTTGAATAACAAAGCAAACCAAGCGGATATGAATACGGCTTTGGCGCTTAAAGCAGATAAGACATCCGTAGATGCCTCTTTGGCAGAGAAAGCCAGCACAACTTATGTGGACAATGCAGTACAGCACTCAATGAAGCTCAACCCCGCTAAATTAGCATGGAGTACAACTATTTCCTATCAAGCCGGAGAAGTGGCTAGATATTTGGATGGTCACCTTTACATCGCACTGAAGGATGTCGAAGGAGGCTCGCGAATAAATCCGGTTTTTGATACTAGTTATTGGATGCTTTTAGTTCAGGGTACCCCGAGCACCGAAAACAGAATGGTGTTTACAACAAGTCAGCGTTACAGCGCTAATTTAGGAAGGGTTTCGGGTGCTGATGCGAGCTGTCAAGCTGCAGCTGATAGCAGTAGTGTAGTGCCTAAAGGAACTTATAAAGCCATCTTAGGCTCAGGTTCAAGGTCATCGGTAATGACTCTATTGGCCTCTGGCTATAATTACTATCGAACAGACGGTAGTTTAGTTGTGGGTAAATTTGGAGATTTCTTATCTGGCAGTCGCTCAATCGCATTTAACTACGATGAAAATGGTAATGCAGTAACGGGGGCTGTTTGGACTAACCTTGAGTCTAATGGGCAGAGATACAGTTGGGAAGCCTGTCGCGACTTTACGAGCTCAAATGGTTGGGATTATTATGCTCCTACAGGTGCAAAAATAGGTGACTCAGAATCTGTTTCAAACACTTGGTTAGATAATGGAACAGCCAATTGTAGCGCTTACGCAAGATTATATTGTGTTCAGCAATAAAGTAATTTAAAAAGAAAAGCCTATTCAGCGAATAGGCTTTTTTATTGCTCATTTCTTCAATAGCTCCACAGAATTTATTTTTTCGAATACTGTGCAGCCAATGCTCGAATTTATTATACAGCACCATTTTTAAAATTTATCTAATCGGTAATGTTGTAAAGTCTTCCCCTTCGCTTTATAGCTCATCATAAATTAACTGGATGCGCGCCACTCAAGTAGTATCTTACCTGCTGAGTGATGTATCTTGTGCTGCTTAACGAGGTGCTATGATTGATGAGGTTCTAAGAAAGTCTCATTGTACGACCGAATTTATCTGTCAAAATGCGACAGGACTTAAAATTGGCTATAAGCTCTACTTCACAATGGCTGACAGCACAATTTTATCGTCCAGAAGATTTATTTTGTTTGAGCGATGCTTTCAGAAAAGTTGCAGACTTTTATCTGAGCATTCTATTGAAATAGTCTTACTTCAAATTTATCTGAGTAGCGTTCTTGAATGGCCCTTGCACGACTACCTTCTGCATATTTAGTATCAAGAGAGCTGTATCTGATCCTTTCCATGTATATGTCAGCTTCACATGACTTTTTGTCATTCAGTGTTTCAGAGTCGAAACCATCAAGTGATGACAAGTCTACACTGAGGTTGCCGTCATCTGTTAAATCAGTATACGACTGGGCTATGCTTTCTTCATTGCCGTCTTTGTTTTTACATCGGATAGTCAGTAGAGCATCTAATCGAGTATCGGTTGCATCGTCAGGTGTCCAGTTGATTTCGACCGTATCTTGCTTATAGTAAGATTGATTTTTTTGCGGTGTAATAATGGTAAATGGTGCTGGTAATAAGAGTTCTGTCTGCAGCGTATCGTTGCTCTCGGCTCTAGTCAGCGTGACAACGAATCGTGTGTCTTTTTCGGCTACGTTAAAAGTGGCTCGGTAGTCTATATCTAAAAAACCATCATCAATTGTTAAATCTTTGGTGATGCCTGCGGCCGTGGCGTGTAATTTATCCTTATCTGAAAGTTTTATATTATTCCCGTTTCTTGAACTGACGTTGAGCTCTGCAATGACACGGCTATCTTCTCCCTGTGACGTAACATAAATATCAGCCCAAATAGCCTCTGTTTTAACATTTGCTGATTCGGTGGTTTCACTAGAGCAGCCTGCTAATAGAGAAAGCGATAAAGGAATTGCCGAAAAAGTTTTAAGATTCATGAGTGTACCCGCAGTTAAAGTGTGTACCTAATAGTAGAGCTGTTTTAGTTAAACTAAAATAACAATTAACACTTTTACACAATTTAAAACAGTTCTTAATTTTGACTAGGTGCAGGTAACTGACTTCAGGGTAAAATGATTAAATTGAACATCCATGTCCAGGTAAAAATCTAGTTCACTTTATTGGAACAATATGAATATAAAATGGATTTTAATCTATGGCAATGAAAAAATTTAATTAATCAAATTTTACAAGGAAAATAGGTTTAATATTACTCAGAATTTATAGATGTATTTATACAAGTATTTAGATAGCGAATTTGGTGACGTCCTAACAAATAAATTTTAATCCGTTTGTATTGCTAATCAACTTTGTATAAGTAAATAAGTTTGTTTTTTTAATCGGTCTTAATTGGCTCCATCCAAATTATTAATCATGAGAGACTTGCACAGAGAGGGAGTTTATATATTTTTGCGTATTGTTAAGGTTGGCGTTTTGAAAGTGAGGCTGCTTAGGCAGGCCAACGTCCGTTCCACCGTAATCACAAACACCAAGTGGGAAAATCTGCTCTAGGCTCGCAATATGATCAGACATTTGCACATTGCCATATAATCCTTGCTCAATCGCTTGTGAGACAGGCATCAGCGGGCATTTGAATATAGCGCCATCCCAGTTACCGCCCGCTTCAATTCTGCTAGTACTGAACATGGGAAATCGATTTTGACAAGCCCCTTCACTTTTGTCGTTCCATTTACCATCAAATACGCCTTCACCTTGAGCGAAAATCGCTCCATCAGGGCCAAAGCAGGTATCGTTTAAGCCCTTTGGTTTGGCAGCAGCAACATCCGCATGCTTTACAGAAGCTAGCTTTGTTAGCCACAAGTCCATCATTGCAAATGCTTGCTCGGTTGGATTAAAATTTTTGTGTGCAACCCAAATGATGTGGTTATGACTATTCCCTTTGCGATTTTCTATCCGAAGTCGGCTGTAGAAAGACGCGGACATATGGTGCATATCGAGCTCGTTTTCCAAATAGTGTCTTGCATCAATGACTGGAATATCTATATCACCTATGAATACTTGCCCAGATAAGTACGCTTTGTTCATTGCTTTAATGGAACCGACATGCCTTGGTGCGACCTTATCGATAGGTGTTGTGATATTATGATTCCCCCATAGGGTTAACCAAATAGGCACTTTATGACCGAGAGGGAGCACTATTTCTTCTTGTTGCATTTGGTGTTGGGGCTTCCAAGCTCCGATATTCGCGTTGAGGTGCAAGAATTCATCTATTGAGATTTCTTTGGCCTTTAGGGCATTCAACCCATATTGTACGCCCACATTGTCCCAAGTACTCAGCCCATACCCAAATTGGTCTGTGCCGAAGATATGTGACATATCCTGCCAATAGCTCCAGTTGGTTTCTGTCACAACATGACTGGTAAAGTGCTCTCTGATAAAGCCTTGCCTTGGATTATTAATGAATGCGGATAAGCCAAAGTAACCATTGATGCATTCGCTACTGCCTTTAGGGAAGCTAGGTACAAACCCTGACATTAACTGATTAATGGGCTGCAAGAACCCGCCTTTTTGTGGAAAACCATTGATGGCATTCATACCTTCGATGAGACGACGTCGTTCCCAATCACGCCATGATTTTTTGTTGTCTGCTCTAAACGTAAAATAGTTGTTGAGTAAGTCACAGTCTAATGCATAGGTTGTTTGTGTGATCATGTCAGGGTAGCTGTATAGGGGGATAAGCCCATCTAAAATTCCCTCACTATTTTGAGCTATCAAGTATTGGGCAAGCCCACCTCCGGACCCACCAACACCGACAGTGTAAAGAGGTGAGCCGTATAAACTGGTAAATTGCAGTTTTACTCTGCGCGCCGTGTCTTCAGCCAAAAGCATGTTGTACGTGTAGCTCGTTTTGTTACCACTAGAGCTAATGACAGCATAGCCATCAAGCAATTGCTGTGCTTGACGAGTCATGACCCGAGCGGCTTTTTGCCGACCTTGTCTAAATCCAATTCCAGAGCCGCCGTTAAATTGATAGATCAAGCGATTGTTCCATTTGCTCTTTGCTAAACGGTTGCCTATCTCGGTCTTTGTTATCGGCATAACTATGGTGTAGATAAAACGATTAATGGACCCTTGCTCTACTCTAAATAGGGGCTGAGTTGTCTTCTTTGCTTGGTCTAAGTCGGTTACTTTGCTGGCTTTAAATGTGTCGCCTTCATTTCCCAATGTGTAATAGTTAATTCGCGTTTTTATTGAGCAGTCTTTGCTATAACCGATTATTTTTTTGTTTTTATAAACAGGGATCCCTAGCATCTTATGGTTGTCTACTTCAGGTTGGCCGAGCAAAGAGTCTCGTGTCATACAATAAAAGGGGTATTGATTTGGACCTGAGTACAGGCTTTCTGTGGGACCTATCTCTCCGATTGATATTGGGAATGAAAAGCGCTCTGGAGGTCTTATGATCTGAGAAATATGAGTATTAAAATCAAGTAAATAGTTATCTTTCGGCTGCGCTTTGTTTTGAACGGCAAAGTAACGATCTTCATTTGTGTAATCTTGATAAAACCAAAATGCGAAACCAATGCTAACTAGTAATAATAAGACCAACATGAGCTTTTTTAACATAAACACCTCTATGACTCTGCCGTTACTTTAAGTTTAGAATTGGTCTTACTGTTATGTTGTTATATGTTTGTTATTTAAGGTGAACTGAAAAATATTAATATATAAAACATGATATTAAAGATTGATTTTTCATGGGTAATTGATTTTAATAGTATAGATAGCTTGATCAAAAAAACTAAAATTAACAATATTAATATGGCTGTTAAAAAGTCTTAAATACTTAAATTTTTATTTATAAAATACCACGTTGCCTTCAATTATCATGGTATCTTTGTTGGACATTTTTTAAGTGTGTTCGTCGGGCGAATAAGTACCAGCTAATATACTTTCTTGTAATAGTGTCAGTTTGTCCTTTTCAAGCGAAATAGTGTCTACGAGTATTTGTTTTTCAGGGAGTGTTAACGCCTCAGATTGATAAACGTCTTTTTCTAGTAAACTGAGCATATCGGCACGAACGCCAGCTTCTTTGTACTTTAAAAAATCAATTCCGAGGCTGCTAAACAGTAATGCTTCGTTGACCTCATCAATTTCAATGTCGACTTTTATTGCAATATCTCTTATCTCGATGACGGCTTCTTCAAAGAGTTGGATTTTTTGGTTTTTTACACTTTGGCTCTTATCTACGCGTTCTCTGGCATTAGGTAAGACTTGTTCATAGTAGTATCTCCTTGTTTGTTCACTAATTTCATCAAAATTGACATTCAGTGACAGTGCCATCAAATGATCTGAGTTACTTTGATTAGGCTTTTCTGTTAATGCATCTTGCAAGGTTGAGGCAAAATTTGCGTGCTGCGTTAACTTGTTACGCATCGAATATTGTTGAGCTTCAACGAAAGGCATGTGTTTTAAAGTTGAAATACTACTCATAGATATCCTTATTTAGTGGTTATTTAATTAAAGTATGGTGTCGATATGATCAAGGCTTAAAGTCAATGGTATCAAAACGCTTTTGAATTGCGTCTTTGTGATCTGTATTCTGTTCTAAATAGGTGCCTGCAAGCATTTCTTCTCGTTGCCGCTCCAATACCTGTCGCCTTTCGTTCAATACGCTTTTGAGCTTTTCTTTATCACTGCTCAGCAGAGTTTGAGAGCTGTTGATGTCTTGTTCCATTAAGTTGAGCATATCAATACGTACGCCCATTTCTTTATACTTTAAAAAATCAATGCCGAGGCTTCCAAACAAGAGGGCCTCATTGATTTCATGCTGTTCAATTTCAACCTCGATGGGCATGTCCATAATTTCAATAGTGGTTTCTTTGTACAGCTGAATTTCTCTCAAACGTTCATCTTCGAGTTCGGGGTCGACTCGTTCTTTAGCTATCTCGAGTGCGAGTTGATAATACTCGCGGGCTTGATCTGATATTTCGTCATAATTTCGATTAAGAGACACTGGCATTATGAGAGCGGGGTCGGTGACTTCAGGTTTGCTATTGATTGTTTTGTTCAACAGTGACGCGAACTCAGCGTGTTTTTCAATGCTTTTATTTATTGCATTGTGTTGGCTTTGAAATGCTCGATTTTGATTGATGACAGAGATGATACTCATTGATATATCCTTATAAGCGGCAACAGTGATAAAAACCTTAATTTTTTAGCAAGTAATAGGCCAGTTTATGCCGATATAAAGAAGTAATATGCTTTTATTATGCAGCTCAAAGAACGGTATAGTCTGATAGACTTTATAGATAAAGCTAAAGACAAACGCTGTGATATAAAAAAGGCGGCAAGTGAATTTGCCGCCGATTAAATATTTAAAATATTTAGAACTGGTAGTTGAACGTGAGCTCAGCGTTGCGTTCGTTAGCAGGTAAACCGCCTAAGAATAGCGCTTTACTGTAGTGTGTGCCGTCAGTTAAGTTCTCAATATTTAGCTGAAGGTGATAATTGTCAAAGTAGTAAGCTGCTGACATATCCCAGCGGGTGTAGCCATCGATTTTCGCCGTTGGTAAACCAAATGAAGGGTGGTTTACGGTACGTTCACCGACATATTGCATACCTAAACTGAGTTCAAGATCACCTCCAAATACTTGATTAACAGTATGTGTTAACCAAGTGCCAGCCATTTTTTCAGGTATCCCTTTTTTGGCTGCTTCTCTTTTGTCTGGATCTGATTCTTGATGATGAATGGATAACGCTTCTTGATATGTTGCATTCACGTTTAGCTTCCAAGCTTCAGCTAGTGCTAAGTTTAGGTCAAATTCGACACCTTTAGTCGTTTCATTGTTATCGTATTTGAACTCTGGAATACCAGCGTTAAACTCAGCGCCTTTTTGCTCATCATACTCAGGGTTGCTGTAACGTAAGTTAGTACGTTTAGTGTCAAATATAACAATTGAACCAAGTAGATCTTCGTCAAATGCAGTAAAGCGGATACCAATATCTAGAGTCTCTGATTCTGAGTCTGGTTGGTTCGGCGTTTCCACGCCATTTGTGATTGTAGATAAAATACCGAAAGCTGTGCGGCCTTTACCAACGTTCACGAATGCCGAAACTTCTGGGATGATTTGATAGTTAATACCAAGTGAATAGGTCAGGCCAGAATCATCAGTATCATATTCAGGTCTCATCCCTTTGACTCTATCAGTACCCAGGTGCTGATATTCTTGCTTAATTGTAGTGTAAGCAACGCCAGCTCTCGCAGTTAGTGCGTCTGTTAGATATAAGACTTCTTGAGCGCTAATACCGTATGCAGTAAGTGATTTATTGTAGTTACTTCTTACACTTGGGTCGTAATCCATAAAATCACCCGCGCCCCAGTTTGGATTACGAATGTCTAAAATATATGGGATTGCATTGCCGGACTTATTACCATCAGCATCATAGGCAGACCATTGCTTGAATGACATATCGCGTTGTTCATAGTTTGCACTGATAAGGTGTTCACCACTGATATCGCCATGGCTCCAACCAAGCTGCAAGTCCGCAAAGTATTGCCATGTTTGTTCATTAGAAATAGCACGTCGGTATTCCTGACGACGCGCTGCATAAGGGTGTAGCTCACCATCGTCAGTGACTAACGGAGCGCGAGGGTTCGCGTTTATGATTGAACCGTGTGCGCGGTCTGAGCGGTTCCAGTAAACATAGTTGTAAGCACCTGTTTGACGCACCAAGTCTGAATCATATTCGCGCCACAGAACTTGCTGAGTCAATGTTGACTCTTCACCCAAGTGCCAGTCATGGCGAAGTTTAAAGCGCAATTCTTGGCCGTCGTTAGGCGTAGATAACGGAGAAATAAGGCTTGAGTCACCTAAATCAATCGGTCGAAGGCCGTCTGTTGTATTAATAGAGGCAGCAAGTTGTTCACGTTGCGCTTCGGTCAATTGGATACCTAAGTACTCAATTTTGCCTGCTTCGTTAGTGATAAACTTCGGGTCATTTGGTAGATCTGCGCCTGTAAGCTTTCTTGGATCGCCATTAATACTGTCCCAGTTAACGATTCGTACCGGATCGCCTACTGAGTCAACTTGCATGGCATCATTAATATACGCCGCTGAGAATAACAAAGCATGATCTTTCGATGCTTCAAACTTTAAGCTCGCATACACTTCATCGCGGTCTTGCTGCAAATCACGGTAGCCATCACTGCGCTCATGATTCAGCACCACGCGATATGCTAAGTCATCAGTGATTGCGTTGGTTGCATCTAGCATGAGTCCGTAGGTGTTCCAGCTACCTACTTTTGCACTAAGTGCATAAGCTTCTTCAAACTGTGGCTTTTTCTCAATTAAGTTAACCACACCACCCGCTGCGCCAATACCATATAAGCCTGTTGCTGGGCCTTTTAACACTTCCATGCTCTCAATATTTGTCATAGAGCGAGTCGGGTTATAATTGTTACCCAAGCTCGCACCGCCGTACATACCATCGTATGTATAGTTGACACCTAAACCTCGGATCGCAAGGTTATCGCCAATACCATAGTTGTTACCGGCTTGTGTAAAGCCACTCACATTTCTGATGGCGTCTTGTAGCGTAATTGCAGATTGAGAATCTAGCAATTCTTTATCAACAACCACAACTGCAGCTGGTGTTTGCATCAGGGCCATGTTTGATTTGGTGGCAGTACCTGATTCTAAAATCAGTGCATTGTGCTTGTTATAAACGCTGATGCGCTCGATGTCTTCTTGGGCTTGTTCTGCAGCCTGAGCTGTTGCGACAACGCCACCTAATAAAGCAACTTTAATCGCAGTTGCAAGAACACTTTTTGAATTTAGTGAAAGAGAGAATTGCATATTACACTCCATACTTCGCAATATGATTGTTTATTCGCAGAGGGGGCGCATACTAACAGCGATGGCAAATGATAACAACTCTCATTTGCGTTTAATAAAAGTTGCCAAAGTTAATCAATGTAGCAAGTTTGTTTATTTGTTTTGTATATGTGCTTTATGGGTTTTTTAATTGTTTTGTTTGTGTTTTTATCGTTTTTTATTTGGGGGGAGGATGTTTGATTTGTTGCAATGATTGCGTTGTTGGTTACTGGTCTTATAAGAATGAAAATTGCACAACTTATTGTTTACATTGCGCTGAGCGAACAATCTCAATGTAGTGCGCCATGCTTTTTGTCTGCTCGAACAAAAAGGTTTCTTCTTTTTTCTCCACGGCTTTTATTCTATCCAGTCTAAACTCACGATATGCATTGCGCAGTAAACAGAAGGCAATAATGGTCCATTTTCCTCCCCAATAGACCAGCCCGAGCGGTTCGATATCTCGTGTACTTTGCACTTCATGGGCATCTTCGTAATATAAACAAAGTCGATTTCTACTCTCTATTGCTAAGCGGATTATCTGGCTATGATTTTGATCTTTCTCACCATGAGCGTAGCCTACTGCAAGAAAAGGTAGGTTATCGTTAAGCTGTTTGAGGTGAGGTGGTAAAACTGCATCAATTTTAGCAATGGCAGATTGAGCGTGTTGTGATAATTGTGGGTCAGTCCACGCCTTTATCATTTGGCTGCCGATAAGCAAAGCTTGAAGCTCTTGAGGAGAAAACATCATCGGCGGTAAATCATAGTCTCGGATTAAATACCCAATACCAGCCTCGCCTTCTACGGGGACACCAGAAGTTTGTAGATTTTGAATATCTCGGTAAATCGTGCGCTCAGACACTGCCAATCGCTCGGCTAGCTGTTTAGCGGTCACTGCTACTTTGCGACCTTTTAAGTGATTGACGAGTTGAAACAATCGTTCTGATTTATGCACGATTTACTCCACTAATAATTTAAGCAGTACAGTCACTTTGTGATAGCACCGAGTGATGGCTGATCCCAACTGACTCCGAATCAACTAACGCACAATATGCCTGACATACAGCTGTGTCTTCAAACGCCAGTTGCATGTGTTGACAGTCTTCCATGGTTTGCCAATAACTAATATCAACGAACGTATCTGTATTGGCTTGCTGTGCTAATGAGCGATATATAAAGCCAGGTTGTTTCGCCACAAACTCTCCAGATGCAGTACTCTTTTCCAGAAGTTGCTCTAGCGATACGCCTTTGTTCAATGTGAACGAAACGATTTTAATGACATTTTGATTCATAATAGCTTGCTCCTTAATATTGGTCTCACAATTAGAGCAAAGGGCTATGTCAGGGAGCGTCAGTAGTGTGGCATTTTACGCGATACCTGCTCATTTTATAAAAGCTAACTGCGGCATATTTCAGCGTATATTATCTCGCTAAGTCATAGCCTCAATTTGTAAAGCTTAGGTTTGTGGACTTTATTGTAGTGACTGGATAGCAAGACTATCATTTACTGTTCGGATAAAGTGTACCGTTTGTCTTAATAATTTGAAGCCACTGTTCAACCATCGCATGAGCATATTCTAACTCTTCTTCAGACATGTTTGGGTACTGCTTTTGTTCATACCAACTGTAACGGTTGTATATATCGTCACTGTCCGTTATTTCCATGATGAGTTTATTTAAGGCATAAGACTTGGCAAAGCTATGTTCATCACTTTGTTGTTGTGTGTAGTATAGGTTTGACAATGCCATTATGGCTTTTTCACTGCCATGCTGACTTGCGCGTTGTAAAAATCCCAATCTTTGGTCGTTAAATTTATCTCGTGTCGCAATATACAGTGCTCTATTTTCCGTCGTTATATTTTGTGATTTCATGTAAAACTCAGCATGTATATTGGCAAAAGCTTCTTGTGCTGGCACAAACCCACTTTTCGCAGCATCTTCAAGATAAGCGTAATAGGCTTTTGTCTCATCATTGCTTAAACCTTTGCAGTAGGTAAACTGATTTAAAGCTGTATCTATGGATGTACTTGCATCACTAAATTGTGCTAGCTGCTCTAACTTAGTATTTAATTGGTCATCATTCTTGGGTGAGGACAAACAGTACTTGAGGTTTTGGGCAATAATATACTTTGATTCTAAATTGCCGCTTTTCGACTTTTCGAGCAGTTTTTCAAAATGCGTTTTGAAATCGTCCTCTAGACGCCAGGTTGGCTTACTCTTAACTAACAGCCGCGGATGACTCTGAACGACTGTGTGGGTTAACTCAATTGCAAGTTGTTGATTTTGCATGGGGCTAAGCGCTGTTTCGCCTTTGTTTTTCGAGGATAAGTCGTCGCTACTCAAACGGGCGTTGTTTTGAATGTGTTCAGCCTGCGTGTTCGGTTTATTATAAAAATGATATGCGGTTAGTAAAAGGGCAGAGAAAAGCAATAAGCTCGATAATATAATGCGTTTATTTTCTGCAATAGGCTGTGTATGGCGCTTGTTCACAATGTAAACTTTATCTAGAAAAGATGCTGTATCATATAGCGTTTTTATTATACTTAATAGTTTAATTGTAAAAGGCTTGCTGAAGCGGCAAGCCTTTGCAAGGAAATTAAATGATTTTCTTTTACTCGATGTGTGTAACATAAAATCAGATGAGAATAGCTTTATCTACCATACTCATTAATAAATAACGGCTATATTTTGAGTAAATAACACCTTAAAAGAAATTGTAGATATCTTTTATTGCGTCATTGAGTGCGATTGGTTATGTAATGGTGGATTAATTTTAAAAAGTGGCTTTCTTAATTTGTAGGTGAGCTAAACTTCAACGTGATTAGCTCATTGATTTAACAAGGTTATTTGTCCGTGATTTTAAAGTCCAGTTGTGCTTTTTCACCTATTTTTTTTACCGGATTACCATTGACCATTTTGGGCTTATACGTCCACTTTTTGATTGCTTCAATGGCCTTTTTATTAAAAAAACCATTGTGACTAGAGTCGATTACAACGATATTTTCTGTTCTTCCTTGTTCATTGACATCAAAAGAGAGTTGCACATAGGCGTCACCTGACATGAGTTCGTCTTTTGTTGGGGTCGTTGAGCAAGCTGTTAAGAATAGAAGCGGTATTAATGTAAGAATTTTTTTCATAAATGTATTCGTATTATTGTTATTAATATTTGATAACTGTTAGTAGCTTACCAGTCTTCACTATATTTTTTTATTGGCTTTAAAGGCCTCAACTTCAAGCGGCGAGTTATTGTAACCATATTTTGCTAAATCAGAGAAGTGCTGTGTCACAATGGTATTTAGATCAGAACGCTCAATTTGTAAAACATGCACTAATTCATGTGCAAGTTTTGCACGATTCAGGTCAAACCCTTTCCTAACATAAATTGAATAGCCAAATACTTGTGCGTTGTTAATGATGCCGTCTCCGATAAAGCCGAGCGCTTCACCTAAGGTTTTTAGTGCAAAATTTTCACGCGGGAAGGGGACTTCATCAACATACACAATTCTGACTTTTTCAGGGTGGCGTATGCCTATTTGGGCAGCTAGAGTAAGCTCTTTATTATTTAAAGGCTCGCCCGATTTCACGCCTTCCTTTTCGATACCATGAGCCCATTCAATGTATTGAGGTAGTAACACCTCGGAGATGACTTTTTGGAATTGTAAGCCGTAATGGCGATAGCTATGACAGTCAAAAGTAACGTCATTTTTATGATTTTCACTGGTAAAATAGCCTGATTAGTTATTGTTCTAATGGCTGATAAGTGAGCACTTTCAACCACTTTGCTATTTTTTAAACACAAAAGTAAGGCTTATTGAAGCACCCTGATACGTTGATGTAAATATCCTTTTTTCATTGCGTTATGAATACAGTGATAATTAAACCATCATCGTATTCGATGAATAACAGACTGTAGTGCAATTTTTTATTCACATTGAGTCGGTAACTTAGGTAAACTCGCCGCCTGAAGTTTTCTGGAGGTAATGATGGATTTATCAGCGTGGCTAAGTTTGGCCTTGATCTGTACATTAGGTGCGATGTCGCCTGGCCCGAGTTTAGCAGTGGTACTGCGTCATAGCATTAATAACGGTCCTAGCGCTGGCATTTCTGCAAGTGTTGCGCATGCATTAGGCGTAGGCAGCTATGCCGCGCTATCAATATTAGGGCTAGCCAGCTTAATTGCGCAATTCCCGGCGGTGTACACGTTTCTTTTGTATATTGGCGCTGCTTACTTAGCCTATTTGGGCTATAAAATACTGACAAGTAAACCGTCAGAAGGGGGCGACTCAGCCGAATCTCTCAGTGCTAGCGCCGATTGGATTATTGCCGCAAAAGAAGGCTTTACAGTTGCATTTGTAAACCCAAAAACAGCCATCTTTTTTGTTGCACTGTTCTCTCAGTTTATTGATCCTGAGGCAATGACTTTTACACTCGCGTTTTTAATGTGTTTTACCGTGTTTATCATAGATGCGGTGTGGTTTATTGGTGTGTCTATTGCCGCCTCTACTGCAAAACAACGCTTTAACTTACAGTCAAAGCAGGGCTTTATTTCTAAAGTGTTGGGCATTGCATTCATCCTGCTGGCTGTGCGTGTTTTATATCAAACGCTATAGCATTGCTCATTATCAGCGGCATAAAAATGCCGCTGAATATTTTCATATTTTAGATTTGAGATAATGACTGAGTATGAGCAGCTTTAACATCGGGTTTTCTCTTGTGTGATGATTAAACTGTAGCGCGATATAATCTTGATTACGCGCTATAGCACGCTCTACATAGACATGGATATGCAAGTTGTCAGAAAGCTCAAGGTATGCATGTTTATTTGTAAAGTATTTCACATGCGCTGATCCACTCAAAGGAAATGAGGCAACACAAGCCCCTGACAACGATAGACTTTGTACCGAACAAATAATTTTTGGATAGGTCAGAGAAAACGTAATTGAGGGCGATGGATAAAAACGCCAGCTTCTTGGACCTTTACTCGTATCCACAATATCTGGGAGCTTATTGATAAGCGTCAAAAGCGTTGTGATTTTGTGCGCGTTTATATCATCGCGATATGCCTCTTCTCCCAACAAAATACGGTCGATATAAGATTTGTTCGCGAAGTATTGATTGTGCGCTAAATAAAGCGCGAGGGGTTCCACTAACCATAATTGGTATATACGCTTTTTTAGCTCTTCTAGGCAGTGCTTTTGCTGCGCAAAGTGGTCGTACTTATCAAAGTGGTTTGTCTCTACTTCGTGGAGTAATTTGAGCTCTTCAGGTGTTAGTTTCATCATAGCAAGCAACCATCCATTGCAATTACATAAAACTAAGCAAAATACGTACCTGTGCAGCATAAAAAAGCGCGACTTATATGGTCGCGCTTTCACTTGGGGTCGTTTATTTAACGACGCATGCTGCCGCTAAATCTAGAGTGATTATCTGGACTGTCATTGTCAGTAGAATCAAGAGGGTGTTCTAGTTTAATAACATCGACGTTCCAACCGTCATCAAGCAAGCTGGTCGGTGTAATAACGTAGGCCTCTACTTGTAGCCCTGCACTCGGTGTGACTGCTGTTAAATGGAGTTGTCCAAGTACGACTTTCCATGTGAATGAACGAGTTTGTCCATTACTGACAAAGTCTGCGGTTCCACCCACTTTAAAATCAACGTAATAGGAGTTGTCACCATTAATGAGGGCAAAGCGCTCATATTCAATTTTATGGCTATCAAAATAGGGTTGTTCACTATTTGATTTGGTGCGAACGACTGCACCAACTTCATCCATGTCTTTCCAGTGGATCACATCAGGGCCTGCTTGATACATAAAGAAGGAAATATCATCAGTATTAAGTTGATTTACTTCAAAAGTCAGCGTTGCTAAGCCTGTTTCTCCATTATAGGTGTAAGAACCATAATTAATGCCTGGACCGTCAGAGTTGGCCGGGTCGTACTCAGCTTCGAAAAACTTATTGCCAGGCAAAAACACAGATACCCAGACTCGACTGGTTGTGAGAGGGTATTCTACAAAGCCGCCCACTCTTGGCTCGTTTTCGTCTAACAAGCGTTCAAAGGTGATGGGAGACTCTCCCTCAACCTCTAGGGTCATGGTATTCCCATTCACGGTTGCCTTATGCGCTAAGTTCTCATCAAATCCGTATACGCCATTGGTGTCTACGACCTTGTTCACTAGCAAGGTGCCGGTTGATTCATCCCAGCTCAGAGAGCCAATTTCCAAACCGGCAAAGCCTTGCGGGTCATTGTCAGTTTTGAGCTCCATATGCACCCAAGTACCGTCTCTAATGATGATGACAAATTCTGGTGAGTTGGGTTGATACCAAGCACCATCAATTGCATATTGCATTGGAGCAGGCGGTGTATACATACTTCTTGAAGCGATATTGGGATCAACGTAGAGGTTTCTGACTTCGCCAAGTTCACAGTTTGTGCCTTCAAAGTAACCACAGACTTTGAAGTAGTCTCTATCAAATTCTTGGATCTCGGTCACACCGACAGACCCCATTTGGTCAATCAGTAATTTACCGTCGGAAATTGAATAATCAGCAACGTCTCCAGTCCCTAAGCGCACTTTACGTGACGTTGAGCCGTCATCATTTTGGCTTTCAGAGAAGAAGTTATCTAATACTTGTTGGTTCTCTACGAAATAAAGCGTTCTATTTGGTAACCAATAATATTCAAATTTATCAACGGTAGACACTGATTTTTTGTACTGTTGAACATAAGAGCCACCGGTTGTATATGAGTTGTCTGTTGGGTAGCTTTCTCTTACATACCAAGTGTCACCATTTTGTGCAATTACCTCAAGTTGTTGTGTCCAGTTGACTATGCACATATCGGCGCTAGCGCCTTCTGGGCATTGGTGCACCAAGGGACGAGGAGTGGTTGGGCCATAACTCAGAGATTGTATGCTAAGTGTTCTGCCTGATTGCGCCCACGTGTTCATCGTTTTATACATGAACCTGTAGGATGTACCGTTAATATAATTGTCCACAAAAAAGTTTTGAGGCTCGGCGACACCTTGATACGCTCTAAACCGACCTATGACATCATTATTTGTCAATGTAACCGCTTGCTCAGGGACCATTAACCCCGAACGTCTTCTGTAATGCTCGGTATCGGTTTTGTCTGTGGTTGCCCAGAATTGATAACCTGAATCAAGGCTTCTTATCAGCCAGTATTTAAACGTCTTTGCTACCATTAGGTCTGTTTTATCAAGCGTGAGGGTTAAGATGTTATCTGTTATTGACCAAGTGAGTGAACGAGACGTGTCGTCAGGCATTTGCGCACTGCCTGTACCATCTTGGTTAAATGTTACCTTACTTGCAAAGCTACCCGATACAGAGTAATACAGCGCATTGATATACCAATCTCCGCTAAACTGGCTTAGCAATGGGGTAATGGTTTGCGTTTTACCAATCATTGACAACTCATGGTTACGACTTACGTCACTATTTACGATCATTTCATTACCAGTACTGTCCATCGTGAACTCATCACCGATGAATGTAATACTGATGGCTTTGGCAATGGGGTTTTCATCATAGATAGAAAAAGAACCACTTTTGTATCGATACTGGCAATCATATTCCTGATCACTCGCACCTTTACATCTATACGTTTTGCTCATAATACCTGATTCAAAAACCAAGGAGACTAAGCCTTCTTCGTTTTGTGACCAAGTCATGCCACCGCTGGAGTAATCGGCAAAAGTTCCGGTATTGTCCTGATTAAAAGAAGCCTCGTAAAAGAGTTGGGTGAAGACTTTAGTTGAACCAATCAAGTAATCCCCAATGATGTCCGATTGACTGTTATCAACCAAGTTATCGTCTTCTTTTATATTATTTTTTGTGCTGTCGATTAGGGTCGGGTTTTTGTCATTAATGGTGTCGGTGAGCTCGGTCACTGCTGTAGGTGTTGATACCAACTCAAATGTTGAGTTCACCCCTTCAGGTAAGCTAAATGCGTTGTCTCCCTCACCATCAACGACGATTTTAATTAAAGCCGCGAGCGTCAGTTTTTCATCGGCATCAATACCCACAAGGGCGTTGTTAAGTGATGTTTCGCTTTGTGGCGTACCCACCTCTCGGGTGATCAAGGCGTATTCAGAAGTGGTTACATTGGTGATGTTTACACCAAAATTGTCGTCTTTGTTTAGGATACCATCTTCGCCGGCTTGGGCTTCTATTGATGAAAAACTGGGCAGTTGAGAGTAAAACTCCACTTCAGATTGCGAACTGCCCCCTTTTGCTCTGATCCTGACTAAATCGTCGATCATGGAGTCATCAATATCTAGTGTGTAATTATAGGTGCCAGTTTCATCAGCAGATAACTCAAAACTTTGATCGCCAATAAATATAGTGAGTGCGGCATTTGGAATTGGTTCGTCTGTTACTAGACCTGTAATGGTCACTGATTTTACAATTCTGTTTACGTTTAGGCTGAAGTCTGCATTTGCGGTCGCTCCGTCATCATCAGTCACCGTGACACGCAGTGTCATTGCGGTGTCTTCTGTGACATCAGGTGCTGTAAATGTCACCGTATTAGTCGCGGCATTAGAGAGCGTAGCTGAAGGGCCCGAAACGATTTGCCAAGCATACGTGTTTACCGTACCGTCGCTATCAGAAGCCTGCGCCGTTAGCGAAATTTGCTGTTTCTCTTGAATTGAGTTTTCACCGCTGACAGTGACAGTTGGCGCGCTATTTTGAGGTGTACTTGGGTTTGATGGCGTTGAAGGTGTGCCACTGTCTGAGCCGCCGCCACCGCACCCAACCAGTGAAATACCTAGCACCCAAGCGAATAGAAGGTGCATCCGTTTACGTGAATAAAACATGTTCTTGTTCCTCCGCAACACACGATACAAACTGTGCAGGTTTTGAGAATATTTATTGGGTTCAGTAAGCATAGTAAAAGGATGAAATTCGTACAGCTTAATTACTCTGTGCATTTGAAAAAGTAATGCCTGATAGGAAATTAACGTAGATAGATTGTGTTAGAGCTTAGTTTATCTGCGAAGTGATTGTGGCAAAAATGCGCGATTGATAATTGACAGAGTGAACTGACTAGATTAGTTTAAAATTCAATGTTTTGTACTGAAAAATAATATAACAATTAAGATTAAAACAGGAATGTTCGATGTTGTATCCTTCTCCAATAAAATCTGGCAGTTGTATCGCGGTAACTGCCTTTTCCTCCGGTGTGCCAAGCATATATCACTCTAGACTAGATTTTGTGCTTGAGGGATTGACTCAGCGCGGTTTCGACGTTATCGAGGGGCAATGCTTGAGGGACAATCACCTTCATGTAAGTGCACCTTCTCATGAGCGCGCGAAAGAGCTTATGGCATTTCTGTGTGATGACCGTATTGATGTGATTATGGCTCCATGGGGCGGGGAAGTGGCGATGGATGTGTTGTCGTTGCTTGATTGGCAACGTTTGGAAACAGTTAAACCTAAATGGTTCATGGGGTTTTCTGATATAAGTACGGTGTTGAGTGCTATCAGCTCCAAGCTTGGCTGGGCGACATGTCATTGTACTAATTTGATGCAGCTGGGATTGAATCAGCAGGATAGCTTAACTTCGAACGTATTTACCTATTTGGCAACTCCCGCAGGTTCAGAATTTAAGCAAAGCGCCGCAACACATTATGAGCCGCACCACGCGGATTATAGTAAACACCCTAATGCCGTATTTAATTTAACAGAGCCGAGTTTTTGGAAAGCGCTCAATACAAATTGTAATAATACTTCTGCTCTTGAATTTTCAGGGCGATTAGTTGGCGGATGTATAGATACACATATGGTGCTGTATGGCACAGACTACTTTGCCCCCTATGACAGACTGATAAATGAGTTTGAACCAACGATTTATTACTTTGAAAATGGCGAACTAACCCCAACACAGTATTTTCGTGCATTGCAAAGTTTAAAGCTCAAAGGGGCATTCAAACATGCCGCTGGCATTTTAATCGGTCGTAATATTGCAGCACAGGGCAAACGGGGGGAAGGCTATGATGATCTGATGGCGTTAAAGCAAGCGCTGGGAGATCTTGATATACCCGTATTATATGATGTCGATATTAGCCATCAAGCACCTAATTTGACCCTGATTAACGGTGCAATGGCGAATGTTAAGCTCATAAATGGTATGGGCGAGATAACTCAAAAGCTGATTTAATCATCATCTTTAAAGAGTAACGATAAAAATATATTAGTGATTTTTTAGTCTTGATGCGCGTATTGGTTATATATCTCAAATGCGCGCTATTTACCTCATGCCTTTTTAATTTGTCATTTTAAAAAGATAAAATAAGGAAAATTTTTTATTTTGAGGTTTTGGATGACCCATTCAAAAAAAATACTGGCTGTTATTTTATTTGTATTTTTCTCTTTTAATACTATAGCGCAAGAAGGCGAGCAAAGTGTTGTGCTATTTTCTCTTGATGGCTTTCGTTGGGACTATATTGAAAAGCATGATGCAAAAAATATTGCAATGATAGCAAAAAGTGGCGTACGAGCGAGCCATATGCGTCCCGTTTATCCGACGAAAACATTTCCCAATCATATCTCAATCGTCACCGGACTATTGCCGTCAAATCATGGCATTATCGATAACTATTTTTGCAATAAGCGCCGTCAAGAGTGTTATAAAATGGGTCAAGGCGGCAAAGACAGCACTTGGTTAAGTGGGGTACCGCTTTGGAATTTGGCCGAGATGCAAGGGGTGAAAGCTGCAACGTATTTTTGGCCCGAATCTGAAGCGCGTTTTAATGGTCGGACACCCAGTTATTACATGCGTTATGCCAAAAAAGGCAGCTATCAAAAGCGTATAGATCAAATGATAGATTGGCTAAAGCTTGAAAAGTCACAAAGGCCGAGATTTGTGGCTGGTTACTTTTCACTGGTTGATGATATGGGACATGATTTTGGTCCAGATGCAATAGAGACTTATCAAGCTGTGCAAGAGGTAGATAAGCTAATTGGTCAGTTGTGGAGTAGGCTTAAAACAGAGGTGGACCATGATGTGAATCTAGTGTTGGTTTCTGATCATGGCATGGTGTCTGTTGATCCCGAAAAAACCATTATTTTAGATAAACTTGGCTTTAATTTAGAACACTTTTATGTCAAAAATGGTGGCACTCGCACACACCTATACAAAAAACCAAATTCTGAGGTGAATATAGCTCGCTTAAAGTTATCTCTGAGCGCGCAAAGTGAAGGACGTTTTGAAGTGCTTAATAATACGGTTTTGGCGTCAAGAGGCGTCAAAATTGATGACACAACGGCAGACATCATCATTGAAGCATTTCCACCGTATGCATTTGGCACGCATGAGAAAATAGATTACGTTGGCGCGCACGGATATCCTTATTCAAAGGATTTAGCCGCAACTTTTGTTGCCATTGGGCCTGCGTTTAAACAAGGGGTTAAACTTCCCGAAGTTAATAATTTAGATATTTACCCCACCGTTGCTAACATTTTAGGGTTGAAATTGATGTCCAAG
Source organism: Pseudoalteromonas luteoviolacea CPMOR-1 (assembly GCF_001625685.1). Taxonomy (GTDB): domain Bacteria; phylum Pseudomonadota; class Gammaproteobacteria; order Enterobacterales; family Alteromonadaceae; genus Pseudoalteromonas; species Pseudoalteromonas luteoviolacea_K. The sequence goes on from NZ_AUYC01000025.1 coordinate 35,280, forward strand.
GTGGATGGGGATGGAAAAACGTTAACGTCGGCACTGAAATAAACGTTTTCATATCCGTCAACGTATATGACTCGTCGATAATTTATATGTGAGAAGCGGGTTTTCGTAACATGAGTATTACACTCCAGCACCATAATTAGATTATCGTCCGTTAGATTGGTGAGTTTGTCGCAATTTATGCGTTAGACAAACTCATTCAGTGTATCTTGTTTAAAAACAATTATCATTTGAGGTGTAAAAATGCGTTGTATGCCTGCGTTTGTATCCGTTGTTGCTATGTCCGTATTTGCGGCGTGGTCAACACCAACCTGGAGCGCGCCAGTAGAAGTCGCGGTTTTTCAAGCCAAGGATCTTCAATATAAAAATAAATTAGCGTTGAGTGGTACTGTTGAGGCATCCCAAAATGCAACCCTTGCTAGCCTAGAAGCTGGCGTAGTAAATGAATTAATGGTGGAAGTCGGTGATGTGGTCAAACGTGGTCAGGCGTTACTGCGACTTGACCCAACTTTAGCGAAACTGGAGCTGGAACAAAGTGAAGCGTCTGTATCGGCTGCAGAGGTTGCACTCTTGGAGGCAAAACGACAGCTAGAAGAAGTAGAATCGCTGTCTAAAAAGCAGTTTGTTGCTCCAACCCTATTGGCAGAGCGACGTGCAAATGTTGCAGCCGCCAAAGCTGAGCTTGCAAAAACTAAAGCAAACTTGGCTGTTAACAAAGAGACATTGAGAAGACAGACGCTGTTCGCGCCATTTGAAGGCGTAGTCATGAAGCGTAATGTGGATTTAGGTGAGTGGGTAACCACTCAGACACACACTTTTACCTTGGTTTCGGCAGAGGATTTAAGGCTCAACGTCGCTGTGCCCCAAGAGTACATCGGCGCTTTTTCAAACGATCAAATCCAATCGCTAAATATTATCCCAGACCACGATCAAAGCAAGCTAGTTGAAGGTCAAGTTCAGGCTGTTGTGCCAGTGATCAATGCGGGAACTCGTAGCTTTGTGGTACATATAGCAGTGCCACAGCAAGCGGGATTTGTCGCGGGCATGTCTGCGCAAGCTGAATTTGAATTACCAAGTACCGGCACTCAGGCTGTCTGGGTACCAAAATCGGCACTTAAATATCATCCGGATGGCGCACTAAGCGTATTTATTGATAACCAAGGTACAGCGCAAAGACACACGGTAAGACTATTAGAGCAGCGCGGTGAGCAAGTGCTGATCTCCGCTGTATCAGGAAACAGTCGTGTATTAACCTCACCCATTATTACAACAGCTGTGCAGCTGCTTAAAAATGGCAGTGAAATTTCTGTGAATAAGGGTTAGTCGATATGATTGAAAGCGCCGTAAAGCGTGGCACGCTGGTTGCCGTCATCTCTTTAATCATATGTATTTTGGGTTTGGTAACTGCGCTGAAAATTCCCGTACAGATGATCCCTGATCTAGAAGTTCGAACCATTACCGTTCAGACTGGCTGGCCTGGAGCGACCCCTCAGGATGTTGAAAAAGAAATCCTCGTAGAGCAGGAGCGATATTTACGTAGTCTGTCTAACTTAAAGCGCATGGTATCATATTCGCAAATGGGGTCGGCAAGAATACAACTAGAATTTCCATTTGGTGTCGATGTTAACGATGCGCTCATTAGAGTCAACAATGCTTTGAGCCAGGTGCCTGGTTATCCTGAAAACGTAGATCAACCTAGGCTTTACTCTAGTTCGTTCTCTTCTAATGCATTCATGCATTTCGTACTTAAACCACAGGCCGGTAATCCACTTGATCTTGACGTAGATATGTTGCGCGATTTTGCAGAAGATTTTGTCAGGCCGCGAATGGAAAGTGTTCAAGGCGTCTCAGAAGTGGGCGTTGGCGGCGGTGCTGCAAGGCAAATTCAAATCAATGTTGACCCGAGCCGATTAGCACAGCGTGGCTTGAGTGTGACTGATTTAAGAAGCGCAATTCGAGCACGCAACCGTGATGCTTCGGCGGGCGATATTGAAAGCGGTCCGAGCCGATATTTGTTGCGTATGGTAGGTCGATTTGAGCAGCTCAATGAACTGGAAGATTTGATCATCTCAGAGCAAAACGGGATTACCACTAAGCTCAAAGATGTGGCCGTCATTTCACTCGATCACTTTGAACTGCGTGGTATTTCATACTCAGACGGTGAGCGTACGCTCAGACTATCTGTACGTCGGGAAAGTGGCTCAAATGTGATTGATATCAAACAGCAGATGTTACCTGTGATTGAGCAAATTAATCAGGAGCTGTTGGCACAAAATGGTCTTGAGCTTATCTTGATGAGTGATGATGTTCAGTACGTTGAAAGCTCACTTAAAAATGTGTGGACTAACTTAGCTTTGGGTGCGTTGCTAGCAACGTTAGTGATGTTTTTATTCCTGCGTTCAGGGCGGGCTACTTTGGTCGGTGTGATTGGTATTCCGATTTGTACCGTTGCGGCATTTCTTGGTTTAACACTGTTCGACCGTACTATCAATGTGATCTCATTGGCAGGTGTTGCATTTGCCATTGGTATGACGGTAGATAACACCATTGTTGTACTTGAAGCCATTGTGCAAGCGAATAAACGCGGTACCAGTAAATTACATGCTGCCATTAAAGGGGTGAAGGAAGTTTGGCCTGCGGTATTGGCCTCCACTGCGACTACTGTCTTGGTGTTTGCACCGATTTTATTTGTTGAGCAAGAAGCTGGGCAGCTTTACTCGGACATTGCCATAGCGGTGTCTTCAGCGATTATCGCTTCAATGTTGGTGGCTATTTTCATTGTTCCGACGACACTTGCTAACTTACCTAATCGCAAAGAGGAAGTGAAAACAGTGACCTTGTCAAAGCGTTGGTTGGCTTTGGTGTCTTTTTGTGTGGCATCCAAAGCGCGCGCGACTGGTATTACTGTCGGGTTCGTCGTTGTCATTTTAGGGGCGGCTTATGCTTTGATGCCCGCAGCTGAATATTTACCGGAAGGTGAAGAGCCAAAAGCGTTTTCTATGATGATTGCGCCGCCCAGCTACAACTTGTCAGAAATGAAAGAGATAGGTGATGAGCTGAGAGTATATTTTAACGGTCATATAAACGCGCCGAGTGACGCATTTGATAACGGCGAGACGGATATGCCACCATTGGCATACTACTCGATGTCTGTGTCAATCGGCCGTATTTGGTTTTTAAGTGCACCGACCGACCCTGATAATATACAAGCGATGATGGACGCGATTACCGCTAAGTTTAGAAGCTATGACAATATGCGTGCGTTCTCGGCCAGGGGCTCAATTATTTCTAGTAATGATGGGGGCACCAGAGCGGTTGCGGTAGATATCGCGGGGAGTAATTTAACCGATTTATATCGTGCAGCTGAAGCGGTTTACGATCAGGCACAAATCACGTTTGATAATCCTCAAATTAACTCAGATCCGCGGGCGCTGAGCTTAGATCAGCCTTTAATTGAGATTAAACCTAAATGGCAAAGACTGGCTGAACTTGGTATTAGTTCAAATGAGTTTGGCTACACGATTTCATCACTTAGTGATGGCGCTTATGTTGATGAGTTTATTTTGAATGATGACAAAATAGATATGTTTATCTTTAGTCATCAAAAAGAAAAGCAGACTATTGAGCAGTTAGCGACGTCGCCTATAGTCACACCGTCAGGTGATGTATTGCCATTGAGTGCCTTGGCAGATTTAGTAGAGAGTAAAAACAGTGATAGCTTACGTCGAGTAGACGGCAAAAGAACCGTGACGGTTTATATTATTCCACCGAGAGATGTAGCACTTGAAACAGCTGAAGAAATAGTCCGTACTGAGTTGCTGCCAACTTTATGGCAGCAAGGTAAAATCGCGCAAGGGACTAAGCTGTCTATCAGTGGTGCGGCGGATCAACTTGAGGCGACTCAAGCATCTTTGTCGAGCAACTTTGTTGTTGCGCTGGTACTGAGCTACTTGCTGCTCGTAGCTATCTTCACACACTGGCGTTATCCGTTGTTTATTCTGGCAACAGTACCGCTTGGTATGGCTGGCGGCTTATTAGGATTGATCTTGGTGAATGGCGTCAATGCGCTATTAGCTAATTTCGGCATGACCCCTTTCCATCAACCTTTTGATATGATCACCATGCTGGGTTTCTTGATTTTATTGGGCACGGTGGTAAATAACCCAATCTTAATTGTTGATCAAACCCGTAAGTTGATTGTTGATCAAGGGATGGAAGTTGTCACGGCGGTTAAACAAGCCGTAGCGACGCGATTAAAGCCAATTTTGATGTCGACAGCGACCACATTATTTGGTCTTGCGCCACTGGTCTTTATTCCTGGTGACGGCACTGAATTATATCGCGGTGTTGGTATTATTGTACTGTGTGGCATCGTATTCTCGATGTTGCTTAGTTTAACTTTCTTACCCGCTCTGTTGGTCAGTGTACTGAGTAACAAGCGGGCCAGATAGTAATACAAAAAGGAGCTTCGGCTCCTTTTTTAATGCCTGAACAGCCCTGCTAAGTGTTGCCGTTATTGGGCTCAGATTGTTTAACTGCTTCAAGATATCGACTTTCAATAAATTGGTTTTCTTTGGTTAGGTGCTTAATTTTTTGTTTGGCTTGTTGTAATTCCGTTTCGAGTGCTTTGGTATCTGCCCCCCCTGTGGGCTCGGGTAAATTCACTGAGAGTTGATCAATAAGTTGGTTTTGCTCTGCTATTTGTCGTTCATATTGTTGCACTAAGGCTTGGATTTCTTGCTCGTTTGGTGACTGTTCACTGACTTGTACAGACTTCATTTGTGTTTTTAATTGCTCGATTTCTTTTTGTAAATCGGTGTTTTCTTGTTTGAGACTACCTACCGATTGAAACTGATCTTCTAACTTCGTTTTTGCATATTTGAGTTTTTTACCACTGATATCTAAATCCCCTTTGAGTCGTTTAATCAGCTTTTGAGAACGAGAGAGTTTTTTATTGAGCTCGTTAATAGAGGCTTGCTCTTCTTTAGTGATATGGTCTGCGGTTGAGGCACGGATCTGGGCGAGCTGGTTTTCAAGATTTGCTTGTACATGAAGGAGTTCAGTGATGGTTTGCTCATGTTGGTTGTTAAATTGTGTTGCCCGATCTACTGAGTCTTTACACAAGGCCATCACCTCATTTGACTCAGGGCTGCTTACTTGATTACCCATGAACACGCCTGCGAATTTTCTAAACTCTCTTAATATCAATAACAGAATATAAAACCATGCCGCTAAAATAAGCAGGCCGAAATTTAAGGCAATATATTGGTAAACTTCTATCGGCAGCATGTTGGCTTTTCATCGCATCATTGATTATCAATAGGATAAGTTTAGTTTTACTGCAAAATTCTGCCTATACTGAATATGAAAATTTAATATTGAGGTGAAAGTGAAAGTACTGATAGTGGATGATAGCCATGCAACATGTGAAATTATCAGGCGTGCACTTCAACAGTTTACGTATCGCAAGTTATTTATTTCTTGTTCAAATAGTGTTGATGATGCACTTGAGCGCATTGAATTGTGGCAACCTCAGATTATATTGACGGATTGGCATATGCCAGATAAAACGGGCATTGAACTACTTCAAGTGGTTGGCACAGCGTACCCTGAGATCCTAATTGGTATGATATCCACGGTGGATGAAGAAGAGCAAATCAATTACGCCAAGTCTATGGGTTGTGCTTTCTTCTTATCTAAACCTTTCGCTGACAGCGAGCTAAGAAAAATCATGATGCCGCTGGTTAAGGATTTAGAAGCCAAAGAGTTTATGTTGGAGCAAGAGGTACCAATAAAAGAAGGGCTCGCACTCCCCAAAACAGATTTTTTGGAGCGCCTAATGCAAAAGAACATCAGTGAATCGCTGACACTAAAACCCATTCGCGCTCAATCTTTAGATGAAAGTAAATTACCTTGTGTCATGGTGGTGTATGCAGAGAGGGGGAGTCAAAAGGTTCGCGTGATCTGTGTATTGGATGTTTACGCCACTTGTGTGTTAGCAAGCAGCGTAGAAGTGATCCCAGAAGATGAGGCGCAAAGAGCCATACACATGAATCAAATAAATTCGCATATCATGACTGCTTGTAAAGAGGCGCTAGGTAAAACTGCATACGCATTTTTAGACAACCAGAGCAAAATGAGCTTGTTTGTCAGAAGCTGCAAGTGTGTTTACACTCACCATCCAAAACTAGAGCTCATGTATAAATACCCCTTAGACAGCCGCATCGACTTAAGTTGCGAAAGAGAGGGGATGGCACAAGGTAAAATGTTGATTGTGGGGGTATGAAACACTCACTCCTTCGCTGTTTCTTGCTGTTTACTCTTTCTATATTTTGCAGGCGTGGTATCGGCAAACTTCTTAAAAGCGATATAAAAAGTGGACTGGTTGTTGTAGCCACATAATTCAGAAACTTGTTTCAAACTCATTTTTTCATTGTCATGCAATAGGGTTTTCGCCAGCTCTACTCTGTGATGATTTATATAGGATGTGAATGAAGTACCTAGATTATCATTTAATATCTGTGACAGTTGAGGTACTGATACATTCAATTTTTCAGCGACTTGAGATAAAGATAGGTTGGGGCATTTAAAGAGTTCATCTTCTATCATTAATTTATCGAGTTTAGTAAGAATGGGAGTCGCGGTGACTTGAGAAATTTTCTTGCTGGCATATTTTTCAGGCTTTTTATTTTTAAAAGTGGATTTAATAATAATGATATTGAAGTAAATCGGCGCGATAAAACATAGTACCACGATTAAGTAAGAGGCATACGAGGTGAAAATATAGGCTAAGAATAGTGCAATTGATGTGCATAACACGACAATAGCATTTAAAATATTTTGGTCTTTTGATAAATCGAAGCTTTTATTGATTAACACTGGATAGGCTGAAATAAGTGAAGCTAATAAATAGGCAAACCAACTATAAACAATAACAGTGGAGATATGGATATTCCACAGTGTCGGGAAGCCAGTGTAAGGCCAAGTTATGCCGACTATCACAGCAAGCCCCGCTGGTGGAAGTAAGTGTACTTTCCAGTTGATATTTTTTGCTGTTCTTATTTTAAACGACTGTTTAATATAGGAATAATGTAGTGGTCCGGACAGGAAGTTAGCTGTGAGTGCTAACTGTAAATAGGTTTTAGTTAACTCTGGGTATAAGAAAAAACTACTCGACTTACAGATCCGTATGAAGATCAGAAAAATAAAAGCAGCCAGTAACTTATTAACTAGATTAGCGCCACGGAAAGTAAAAAAATATAGGCTTAAAAAAAGTGTATTTATTGCGCCAACAACACTTAACACAAACCAAAAATAAGCTGAATCAAAAACCATGAGATTCCCTACCACATACTAAATACTATTTTATGACTGGAGATACATGCTTTTCAATTGCAAAAGTTGCATAAGAGTAGGGGTTGATTTTGATATTTTATTTGTTCAAATAAAATTATCGTAGGCATTTTACTTTATTGAGATAAAGTTTTTTCAGTTAAATTTTTAAACTAAATATATAATATTTAACGGTATATGATGTGGAGATCTCTATCTGCCACATCATTATTTTCAAGCCGAAGCGTAATTTACTGATTTACTTTTCTGGCTCTAAAGTGACGACCTTTCATTTTACCTTCGGAAATAATCTTCAATGCTTTATTGGCAAGCTTACGCTCAATCGCAACATAAGCGGTAATGGCTGTCACTTTAATCTTACCAATTTGAGTACCTTGGATTGACTTATCAGAGGTCAGTGCACCAAGAATATCACCAGGGCGTAATTTTGATTTCTTGCCACCGTCTATTTGCAAAGTAACCATAGGCGCTCTGGCAATTTGATTGCCAAAAACATCGTCATTTGGCAGTGGCGTAGGCTCTATTGTCTGAGCTAAGTAGTCTTCTAAGGCGTTTACTTTGTGGGATTCTTTGTAACTCATAATTGAACAGGCCGTGCCTGTATTACCTGCTCGTCCAGTACGACCAACACGGTGTACATGCACTTCAGGGTCATGGGCTATATGATAGTTCAAAACCATATCTACATGGTCAACGTCAATGCCTCGCGCCGCGACATCTGTTGCGACTAATATAGTTAAGCTTTTATTGGCAAAGCGCACAAGGGTACGGTCTCTGTCTTTTTGGTCTAGGTCGCCGTGTAAGGCTGCACTATCAAAGCCAAGCTGCTTAAGGTTATCACAGACCGTTTGGCACTCAGCTTTTGTATTACAAAAAACCACAGCTGACATTGGTTGAAACTTGAGTAATAGCTTTTGCGCTGCCACAAGTCTTGCGTCATTGTCCGGCACTTCATAGAAAAACTGCTCAATGGAGCTATGGTCGTGTGTTGTTTCAACTGTGACCTTTTCGGCATTGTGCATGATATGTTTTGCTAGCTGCTCAATACGAGGTGGGTAAGTTGCACTGAATAAAAGGTTTTGTCTATTGTTAGGACAGTGATCTAGGATACATTGAATCGCGTCTTCAAAACCCATTTCTAGCATTCTATCTGCTTCATCTAATACAAATGTATTGACCTCATCTAGACACAGCCTACCTTTACGTAAGTGCTCTTCTATTCGTCCAGGAGTACCAACGATAATATGCGCACCATGTTCAAGAGAGCCAATTTGTGGACCCATAGGTGCGCCACCACATAATGCCAGCACTTTGATATTGTGAATAGCTCTGGCTAGCTTACGAATTTCAACAGCCACTTGGTCGGCCAACTCTCTCGTTGGACACACAACTAATGCTTGTACACGGAAACGCTTAACATTGAGGTTGTGAAGTAAACCCAGAGAAAAAGCGGCGGTTTTACCCGAGCCTGTTTTTCCTTGACCAATCAAGTCTTTACCTGCGAGGATTTTTGGCAGTGTTTGAGCTTGAATTTCTGTCATGGCAGTGTAGCCAAGCGTGTTAAGGTTATCTATTAAAGTATTTGAAAGTGGCAAACTAGAGAATGACGGCTGAGACAAAACGAGTATCATCTATTAAGAAATAAAGCACAATTATAACACGAGCTATGGAGTGTGAGTATCATTACAATCGTCATCGTGCTCTATTGCCATGATACTCATTGTTTACTGGGCTTTAAAAGGGTAATTAGAGTGAATGATTGTCTTTTTTCTGTTTTAATTTCGACTCAATTGAGTTGATAAAATGCCTAGGGTTGTCGAGGCCTATATAAATTGTTTGTGTATTGCCAATTGGCTTTTTGAGTTCAATGACTACGTTTGGTACGCCAGAGTAGTTTAAACGCTTTATATGTTTTTCGCGGTTAATATATTCCGCGTTGACTTTTAATCGAGCGATATTGTTAACCGGAATAGGAATTGGTTGGTAAAGGCCATATCGAATGTGTAAAACTTCATCGCAAAGAGAAATTGGTCTTCTATTTATCGCCCTATATTCTGCTATAAAAAAGATTAAGCTAAAAACAGTGAGAAGCGTAACGATATTGGCGGCCATTGGTGACCAAATAAAGTGAAGCAACAAATGCACAATAGGTATTTCGAAGGCGATTAAAATAATGAAGCCTAATAGATTGCTTTTAGCCCCATCTTTCTCATGATAGCTAAAGTGAATATTGCCATGAAAATGAGTTGCTTTAACCTGTTTAGCAAACAGGGCAAATGTCCACATACGAGTTTCAAAGCACAGTAGTGTTGCAATAGCACCCTTACCAACATAACGTGTTATTGCTTCCTCAATAGAATGGTCTGGGTCTAACTTTTGTTTGAGTGCAACGCTTATTGCCAAACACACAGTCAATAAGGCTATGAGTTCAAAAAGGATGATGAAAGAGACTATAAAATAGCGACCTTGTTCAAAGTAGGGCCAAAGTACTTTATGTTGCTCAGGAATGATATAGCTACCAATAAAAATTGCTAAGGTGGTCAATACAAGCAGTTTGAGTAATGCCTGTTTTTTGTTTTTTATACATATAAAACAAATTATGGGCAGCGCAATAAATACATCAATAAGAAATAACCACTCCCATTTAGCATTTCCATAATTATTCCAGGCGCTTTCAGTGTTGTAATAAAAGAACCATAGTGTAGACATGCAAGCGAGAAAAGCAAGGGGGAGTTTTGATTTTATTGAGGTCTTCATTATCTCATCCTGTCAAAACGGTAAAATTAATATTCTAATTATTATATTGGGAAAGTGTTTTTTAAGAGGTAACTTTAAAAATTTGTTATGATTTTATCATTGGTTTGTATTTTAGTAAAATAATTGGTTGAAAATCCGGGTTATATCTTCATTGGCTTTATTTAATCGATGGTTAGATTTTATAGTGAAGGGTAAGCCAGATAATGTATTGTTGATTTTTTAGGTATTAATTATTTTATAAAGATGTTTTCAAGTTTTCAGTGTTAATTTATCTTGAGAAAAATTCAGTTTATAAGACTTTTTTATAAGTAAAAAGCATTGAAATGATCATTAAATGCGCAGATAATGCGCCTGCTCTTAAGTCTTATAATTTATAACCGACTTACGAGTATAGGACGAACTTTAAAAAGGAAGATAAATGAAGAACTTACTCATCATATTTTTTACCACATTTATTTTAGCCGCTTGTAGCAGTACTCAAAGTGGCAAAGACTTTGATATGGACGTCGTTAAGTCGTTTAAAAAAGGTGAAACAACTCAAGCAGATGTAAGAGAGGCCATTGGAGATCCAAGTGGTATGGATGACTTGGTAGATGGTGAAACTGCATGGCAATATTATTTCCATGAAAATAAAAGTAGTGGCCTAAATTACGTACCGATTGCTGGTGCATACGCGGGTGGTTCCAAAGGAACGAGTAAACACGTCACTATCCGCTTTGGTAAAGACGGTATTATGAGCGGTATGTCATTCAGAGAAATTGAGAGTGGATCGTCGCATTTTTAAATTTTGAATTGACTATTCTCGTCGTTTGATTTGCTGTTCAAGCGACGATTTTGGTTTTGAACCTCGACATATACTTATGTTAATAATCTATTTTACTTATTTGGTTCAGTGGCGGATTTAAATTTTGAATACGTAACACAAAAATTCTGGGTTTAAGAGTGATGTGACTATTACCGTAGCTGAACTTTTATCTTATCTCGCATTCTCTACTCTAATCGGTGCCTATTTTAAGCAGACTGTACTGATGGTAAAAAGCAGCAAATATGATCAATGCAATGCTGCCAATAACAGGGATTACTGCAATAAATACCCACCATCCAGAACGATTAGTGTCATGCAGGCGTCGAACACTGACTGCGAGGCTAGGTATAAAAACGACGACTGCATAAATAAAACTTAGCAATGCCGTGCCTAATATGTAATCGAATAAGCTTAATCCGATTGAAAAAATAACGTTGAATAAAGAGAACATCCAAAACTCTTTTCTTCTCGCTTTTCCTTCGAATACTGCTTAACTTTTTAAGACCGATATATACACATTCCATTGTGGGTTCCTTAAATTTAATTACTATTTCCTCTTTTGGGAAAACAGGCCTTACTTGGTAAGCCTCTGCGCACATTGTTGTAAATATGAGAAAATACTTTGTGTTGTACCTATGTTTAAAAGTAAATCAATCTAATTGTTGTCACAAAAGTTCGTTCAGAAAAATCAGAGCGTTGTGCGAAAACTCATCAAGCAGGTATTAAATCATCAATGTTGTTGCTGGGGGGGGAGGTCACAGAACTACTTCTGTATGTGTCACAGTTTGATTTTTTCACATGCGTTTCACGTCACTTATTCGACACTAAAGCCATAAATTAGCTTAAACGTATTAAGGAGTGAGCATGGGTGTTAAATTGGATGTCTTCAATTTGGAGCACACGATTAATCTGGTGAATGGTGATACATTACATCTATTAAAGGATGTTTCAATGTCAATTGAGGCCGGGGAGCATGTTGCTATTGTCGGTGCATCCGGCTCAGGGAAATCAACTTTACTTTCATTGCTTGCTGGCCTGGAAGTCATACAAACAGGCCAGATCAGTTATAAAAAACAAAACCTAACACTTGAGAACATCCATTGTGTATCAGGCTTTGTTTTTCAACATTTTCACTTACTACCTGAACTAAATGCCTTGCAAAATGTGGCGTTACCGCTGTTGTTACGGGGAGAGAAAGATGCAGAGCAACGTGCATTTGAAAAACTCAAACTGGTTGATCTAGAAGCACAAGCTAAGCAGCCTGTCACAAAGTTAAGTGGTGGAGAGCAGCAGCGTGTTGCCATAGCACGTGCGTTATGCAGTGAACCACAAATTTTATTTGCGGATGAGCCAACAGGAAATCTCGATCACAAGACCGCTGATCACGTGTTTGAGCTTATGCGTAGAGGTGCAAAAGCAGCTGGTACTACCATGATTGTTGTAACGCATGATTTGAACTTAGCCGCCAAATTAGACAGGACATTTGATTTAGAAAATGGAGCGTTGAAATTATGATTGACTTAGGCACACTGCATAAAACTGAAAAACAGTGCCAGCTTGGCGCGACAAGTAAGCTGCTTGTGAAACTGTTATTGATACAAGTGAAACAAGGTAAACACCTGATCACATTATTGAGTTTGGCGTTATTATTTTTGTATTTAAGCTTAACAAGTCTACTTGGACAGGGCGTTGACGCATATCTAAATCATAACCTACAAACAATGCTCGGCGCAGATACGCAATTAACTGCAACTCGTGCTTGGCACAATCGGGAGTCGCAATGGATACGCCAACACGCAAGTTCACAAAGTTACATTAATAGCTATGAAGTAACATTGAATCATGGCGAAGCGTATAGCCATACGAAGTTAAAAGCCGTCGATCAAAATTATCCGCTCAACGGTCAAGTCACTATATCTAATAATGAATTACTTTCACCTTTGAAAGTGTCAACTGGTCCAAATGTGGGCGAAATTTGGCTTGAACCGCACTTAGCACGGGCACTTAACGTGAAAGTCGGTAATGAAATATATTTAGGTCGCGAGTTATTTTTGGTCAGTGCTTTTCTGTTGAATGAGCCCGACAGGATCATTCAAGGCTACAGCAGCGATAGGCGCGCGATGATTGCACAAGAAAGCTTAGCTAATCTGTCTTTGTCACCCACTGATTATCAAGTGTTACTTAATCATCGCCATGACTTCAAGCAGGGTGAGTTAAATCAGCTGCAAGTAAGCAGTGCAGACCTAAAAGTGATCAGTAAATTACTCGATAATTACCCAATGGCACATGCTTGGAAGCGTGTACAAAACTTTATGGGTCTAATTAGCTTTGTGATTGTGTTACTTACATGTTTGTGTCTTTGGCTCAGTCAAAGGAGTCATGTAGAACCTTTGCAAATGGCGCTGGCTGTGATGTTGGCAAATGGCGTTAAACGTGAACAAGTTCCGATACTGGTGCTTGTGTTAATGGCGAGTATCTTGTTTATTAGCTTTGTTCCTGCTGTTTTTATGGCTATTGGCATTTCGATGATTCTGGAGCAGGTTATCCAACAACGTTTTTTTGCGACGTTTGAGTTGATGTGGGATATGACAGGCGTAGGGCAAGCTCTTTTGATGAGCGTACTTCTGTATAGCTTGTTGACTATACCAAGTTGGATCCGATTGATCCGAAGCAATGTAAGAGATTTACTGGAAAAGAGAGAAGATGGCGCCATAGCATTTATTATTAGTGGTTTGTGCCCACTACTGTCACTATTGATTGTGGTTGTTTTTAATACGGATAATTGGGTGTTAACTGGGCTTTTACTGTCTGGTCTTGGTGTATGTTTATTGTTATTGTTGATACTTGCATGGGGTGGGTTGAGTATTGCCAATAAAACACTGGCCGGTAAAAGTGGTATTTTGGCTTTTGTTTTGTTACTGATGAAGCAACGTATGCGCGTCAAGACAGTGCAAATATTGGCTTTGGGGTTAAGTGCGACACTGTTGCTCTTATGCTTGCGGGTAGGACAAGATGTGAGTGAGGTGCTTGATAGGGCGCTGTTTGCAGATCAAGGAAATATTTTTGTCACACAAGCGACCCTTGCTCAAAAAAAGGCATTGACCGAGTTTACATCACAGCATGGTGGGGATGTTAAGCAATTTAAGGCCTTTCAAAGCGCCAGAGTAACGCATGTTAATGGTGTTTTATTGACTGATATAGATGCCCCATCGAGCGACTCCAAGTCTCGCCTTGAGAGAAATATCAATCTACATTGGCAAGCGGCACAGCCCGACAATATAAATGTGATTGCAGGCCAATGGCAGCAAAAAGTGGAGACTGACGTGCCTGCCATTTCAATGGAGCAAGAGGTATTCGATGAGCTGAACCTCGAACTAGGGGATGTGCTCACGATGCAGGTAGGCAATACGAGTCAACAATTCTACATTGCTACAGTACACCATTATCGTTCTGGCTCAGACATGATCACATTTTGGTTTGTGGTTCATCAATCGAGTGTCCCTGTGGCAAGTGAGTCAACTTATTTTATGGGAAGCGTCGATTTGCCTGAGCAAGGGTTAGCAAAACTCGGGGAGATCTGGCAGGCACACCCAGATATTCGCATGCTACGTGTCGAGGAGTTAATTGCCCGAGTGCGAAGTTCTGTGCAAACGTTCATTTATTTGACTTTAGCGTACGGAATATTTATCGCTTTGATGAGTAACTTATTAGTCATTGCTTCAATTCAAACACATTTGCAGCGAGATAAACTCAAAAATGGCTTGCTATTAAGCTTTGGGCTGTCAGAAAAGCAAAGCCGAAATATGTTAATAGTCGAATGGACCATTTTGACAATGATACCAGTAGCGTGCGCATTGGCGTCGATTTATTTATTCATTGGGCAGATTTACCAAGAAGGCTTTGGTATGCCATACAGACCAAACGATTTCATGCTTTTAGTTGAGGCCATCACTATCGTTGCGGTCATAGCGTTGGGTGGGATTTTCTTAAGCCGCAAGCAACTCAAGCAAAATGTGGTGACCTTACTTGAACAGCGTGGATGAAAATTGTTCTGAGATAAGATAATAAAAGGACCACGAGGTCCTTTTATTTAGATGTTAGCAATTACTGCATCTGCACCGTTATTTTTTTAAATCGGTAACCCAGTGCTTTTAGTTTGTTTGGTTCTTGAAAGTCAAATACAGTGCCAATCCCACGCCCATACCCTTGAACTTGAAGCAGGTTTTCGTCAACCACTTTCAAAGCGCGTACAAATCCATGTTTGACAGACACGGCTAGCAGCGCTTGAAACTCTGGTGAATATCTTAACTCAATATCACCTATCTCAGGGTTGGTAGTTTCAACTTGGTAATAGCCCAATAACTTTTCTAGCTCAGGAGTCAGTTTTGTTGTAACGAGTTTGCTAAAAACATTGGCTGAGTCTTTCCCGTTGTACGTAAAGCGAAACCCATCAATAGCCTGAGTCAGCTTGATCCTTACATCGCCTTCTTCACCGATTATCTGGTAGCTGTCTGAATCAACTTGTTTGAGCTGTTTAATCGCTTGTCCAGGACTGAACATGACGAATTCTCCATTGGGTGTTTTCTCAATGAATATGTTGCGTCTACCAGTATAAAAACCAGCTTCTAGTGTTTTCGATTGGGGTGACTGAGAAGAAGATGTTTGAGTGCTTTTATTTTCTAAAAATGGTCCTTTTACGGACTGAGTGACCATGTTTGTCACCATTTCGGCGATATCGAAAACCGTATCGTCGCCGTTTCTGTTATTCGTTGTGACAAATACGCCAAAGTTTAGTTCGGGCACGATATACATCATGCTTTCGTAGCCTTGGTAACTGCCATCATGACTAATTGCAATGTGGCCATTAAAATGGTCAATGAAGAAGCCTAATCCCATTTCGTGGTCACCGTCTAACTGGATATGATCATTTTGCAAATTACGAACTTGTTTAATGAGCTGAGATGGTAATATCGCGTGGCTGTCATAGTTCCAACTATCCAATATTGCTTGCATGTAGCGAGCCATATCATTGCCTGTCGAGATGATACCGCCAGCAGGTGTGAGCAAAGAGGCAAACTTAGGCTCTTGCGTATTACCATCATAGCTTTGTGCCATGTGCTCTGGCAGTGGGCCGTTTGGTAAATGACTCAAGGTATTATGCATTGCGAGCGGCGTGAAGAACTCCGATTGCAAGTAGTCCTGCCAGTTTTTCCCGCTTACTCTGGAGACCAATAAACCTGCTAATCCAAATGCATTGTTATTGTACGCAGAAATTGTCCCTCTGTTCCAAACTAGGTAGTCGTTGCTTAGTAGCGTTGTCAATGAATTAAGGTCTTTAATAGGCGTCGTCGTTGGCTCATCACCACGGTACCAACCCGTTGGGATACCACTTTGATGGGTTAAGAGGTCTCGAACAGTTAGTTGACCATTGTTATTGGGAAGAATTTTGGGTTTAAAGTCAGATAGGTATTTGTATACACTGTCATCAAGAGAAAGCTTTCCTTCGTTAACTAGCTTCAAAACAGCCAATGTGACAAAGGTCTTTGTGATAGAGGCAATTCGAAACTGGGTATCTGGGGTCACAAGTTGCTGTGTGTCTACGTTCGCAAGTCCAAAGCCTTTTAATATGATTGGCGAATTGTCTTTCACCACTGCGATAGAGATACCGGTCGTTTCTCCTTCAGCTAAGCGTTGTTCGATGTGTTGAGAGATCGTCTGTATATCAGATTGGTCCAAAGCAAACGTATAACTACTCAGTGATAATCCTGCGATTAAGCTTGCAAGCAATGTGATTTTTTTCATGGTAATCCTTACTTATTGATTTTGGGTCGTGGTGACATTTTTTATAAAAAAGGCGTGTCACTCGATCTGTAGACGATAAAGGTACGATTAAAATTAATGCAATTATCTCAATCTTGATGGACTACCTGAGTTGGAAATAGAATGAGTAGAAAAGTATTTGGCTTTGTTTTTTGCATTTTAGGAATCTTTTCATTTTGCGAATTGCAATTTGCAAAATGAAAAAATAATTCAATCATGCTGAGAATCAGTGAGTAATACGCTAAAAATGAGATGAACGAAATATATAAGCAATTTATTCAATGCTTTAGTGTTTTTTGAATTAGCACTTTTATAAGTATGTAGGCTGCTTGCTGAACTGACATCAATTTGTCACTAACACTGTCGTCGATTTTATTTTTCAGTGAAATAAGCAAATTAATAATGAGGTTGAAATAAAATACCCATAGCTATCAAAGAAGTGTGAAAGATATTATTTTTACGGTGTAATTATTGCATGAGTACGTTTAACTTACTTAAACAATGGTGTATTTATGACAAGAACACAGAGCATAGCAACTAAGCTGGGTGCAGCAGCACTTGCACTTACAGCCAGTTTCTCTGTATTAGCTGACGATAACGCCTGTTTAGAGGGACTTTTTGCAATTGACAGGTTCGCAGCAGATGGGCAGAGCGCGGTTTTTCATATCGATACGAGCACTAAAACGAGCCGAGAGGTACCCGGCGCATCTTTCGCTTCAAGTAACTTAGCTGGGTCTGGTTCAAAGCTTTACGCTATGCAACGTTTAGACAGTGAAACAAATGCTTCGAAATTGTATGAGTTTGATATGCAAACCATGCAGCAACGCGAAGTGGCCGACACGATAAGCTACCCCATAAAGCGCTCAGCAGTTTCCCCATCCGGTGATTTTCTGCTGGCTACAAGCCAAACCTACCTGTATCAATTTGATCTGACAACAGGTGAAAAAACAGTGCTTGGAAAAATGAAGTCAGACGATGCAAGCTACGATGACTTTGATCATGGCGATATTGCCTACTCGGCAGATGGTAATGTTGTCTATGTGTTAAACGCGAAAGCTTTGTATGTGTTGGACGAAGCATCAATGACACTCAATGAAATAGGTGAGCACAACTTAAACTGGGCTTCGGGTTTGGCTGTGGATGAGAATGGTGTGATTTATGTGTCTGCGAGAAACAGCGGCGAGACAGCTAAAATATACACGCTAGATACTCAAACAGCGCAGGCCACCTATTTGATGGATGGGCCCGAACATATCGCTGATTTGACTTATGTACAAGGGTGTGGAAATACCTTACCTGTTATTGCAAACGCGTTGCAGCAAGAAGTCAACAAAGCCAATCAGTATTGGCGAGGTGAGGCGGTCGAGGGCAAAATCGCAAACTTGGCTGGATTCAAAGATGGTACTTTTAACTTTAATGCAGAGGGCTTCCCTGTTGAGTCAAAAGATAAGTTGAACAAGCACAACAAGTTCACTAAAAACCCCAACGCTAATCGCTGTGCACGGATGTGGAATAACATGCTAGACCATCAGTATGTATTAAACCGCAATGGGAAAGGCCGGAAAAAAGCTGATGGCAGTACAAAATGGTATTTCTCTACTGCTGACGGCCAATATAAAGTCGTTAAAGCAAGCAAAGGCATTTGCTATTACGGCTATGCGTCCGGTGAAGCAGGTCGCATTATCTACAACACAAAAACAGGTGTAGTAAGCGTTCAATAAATTAAGTTTTATAGCCTCAACTAAGCGCGGCCAACTGGCTGCGCTTTTTATTTTAAACTCAGTGCAACTATTTAGCTTTTTATAACGTCTAATTCTTCATATTTATGCAAAGTGTCATAATATTTATTTTAACTAGGTATGTGAACTTTTAGGAAAGTAATGAAGTTTTATTTGGTAATATTTATATTGTGGAGTGCGACATATTCGCTAAAAACCGCTGCCTCAACAGTGGCTGAAATACAGCATTTATTGACCTTCATTGAAACGTCTCATTGTCAGTATGAGCGCAATGGGTCACTACATTCAGCATATGATGCTAAGCAGCACATTAGTAAAAAGTATCATTACTATCAAGATGATATTGAATCGGCGGAAGACTTTATAAGTTTAACGGCCTCCAAAAGTAGCTTGTCTGGTAAGCCATACTTTATTCATTGCCGTAATAATAAACCAATAAAGAGTAGTGAGTGGTTACTCATGGAGCTCAAGGCGTTTAGAAAGCAGAAAAAATAGCACAGAGAAAAAAGCGATAACTTATACAGCGAAGGGTTACTCTAGCTTAATTTATAATTCCTTTTTATTGTTTTTGTGTTTTTTTATTTTCTGAAATAGGTGCGATGGTATTGTAACTGTACCTATTACAACTATTTATAATGCAACAAATTATATATGGGAAGCTAAAAATTACTTTTCTCAGTTAATCTTTCTGATCCTTTTATGATCAGTTTTTTATGTTTTATAGTAATTTAATAACATAAATATATAAATATTAATAACTAAATTATTCCAACTTTGATTTGCTTAAATTATAATGTGCCCTTAATTAAGCACTTGTATGCAAAAGTATTTTAATAAAAGGGCACTTCAATTCGTCAGTAAAGAGCTGTATTACTTTGCTGACCTATAAGCTAAGTCTCATACGTTACCTCTGGTACATACACTTTGAGGTTAACACTCATATTTATTCAAATATCTCATAACCAGTAAAGAGCAAAATCTTAACGCTTTCTACTGGTTTTTGTGCTTTACGGTAATCATTAACTTAGGGATGTATAAACAGCATATGGCACTTAAAGACTTGTCTATTTCAAAGCAAATTGGGTTGAGCTTTGCATCGATTTTTATGGTTTTTTTCGGGGTGAGCCTGATGACCTACAATGGTTTAAAGGGGATCAATGATGACCTTGAACTGATTGTACAAACCAGCATTCCATCGGTTGAGATAGTAAAAGATCTGCAAATTGAGATGGCAACCATTCGAAAAGATGAGTTTTTGATTGTCACAAATTCGGAGCACCCAGATATCAATGAATGGATAGTTGATTTAGGTGGTTTGAAATCTGGTCTAGATAATAAGATCCAAGCATACAGTAGTTTAAGTGTTTCAGACCAAGAGCGTATGCAGTTTCAAGCTTTTGAACGAGCATGGCGCAAGTATGCATCGGCAACATCAAGCTTTGATAGACTCGTAAGAAGTGGCCAAGTGAGTGAAGCTAACTCAATTGTTTTAAACAGCTATAACTTCTACTCAGAAGCTATGGATGAATTGAGCAAGCTGAACAAAATTAATAGCGATAATGTGGGCATGGCCGAGACATCAGCTGTACGAGCAGTAAAAACAGTGATCACCGTAATAGTGGTTTGTATATTTGTATCTGCTGTGATGATTGCGCTCATTTGCTTTGCCCTAAGCGGCGCAATTAGAAAGCCTCTAGAAAAGGCGAAAGATCTAGCTGGTAGCATTGCCAATGGTGACCTAAGTTCACGTATTGATATACGCTCAGTAGGTAATAATGAACTTGGCGCTTTGCTAATGTCTTTGGAGAAAATGCGTGAACAGTTAAATAGCCTTGTTGTGAAGATAAATGATAGCGCTATCCAACTGACAACAGCCGTAGAAGAAGTGAATATGATCTCGGCTCAAAATGCCACAGGCATGCAGAATCAACAAAATGAGTTACAGTCAGTAGCATCTGCTATGACGCAGATGCAGGCTGCGGTATCTGAAGTGGCAAAAAGTACAGAAATGGGCGCTGAGTCTGCCAATCAAGCCAATGTTAAGTCTCGTGAAGGCAGTGCTGCACTGAAAAGTAACATTGTGCAGATCTCTAGCGTTGCAGATACTGTGTCTCACGCGGGGGATTTAGCCCATAATCTAGAAAAGAACTCACAAAACATCAATGTTGTGGTGGATGTTATTCGTGAAATCGCCGAGCAAACTAACTTACTTGCATTAAATGCCGCGATTGAAGCGGCGCGAGCGGGGGCACAAGGGCGCGGTTTTGCGGTGGTTGCGGATGAAGTCCGCTCTTTAGCACAGCGTACACAAGACTCTACAACTCAGATTGTTGAGATAGTGAGTGATTTGCAGTCTAAATCGAAAGAAACGGGCGAGGCGACCAGAACGTGTCAAAAAGGCATCGATGTGTGCGTGCAGCAAACAGAGACTGTCAGCGATACCATTATTCAAATTGAGCAAGAGATAGACAGTATTGCTGCAATGAGCACGCAAATAGCAGCGGCATGTAATGAACAGTCTGTCGTATCTGAAGAACTTAATCGCAATATTGAAAATATTAATGTTGCCGCGGTTGAAATGACTGAAGGCGCTAATCAAACGTCACAAGCTTGTCATGAAATCAGTGAGCTTGCCCATGGGTTAAAAGCAAGTGTTGAGCAGTTTAAGCTATAAACTACACAGTTTAATTACCTAAAATGGGTTAATTTAAATTTTTTAAGTTAATAGACTAGTATTTTAAAAGCGGGCCATAGTATGGTTCGCTTTTTTATTATGTACTCAAGTTTTTAATGTTGATGGCGTTTAATAGATATTTAGTAACAATATTTAGCTTTATGGTGAGTGCTTCTTAATGGTTATTTTATTTTAATAAAATGGATTATTTTGTTTTTTGTATTATTCGGTTTTTATTAATTTTCTTGAATATTTCAGTTAAATCAAGGGTGCAGTGTGGCTAGGTGGGTATTTGTATTATTTTTAATGAGCTTTTCTTTTGTTATAAATGCAAAAAACTCTCAAAAAATCGTGTTAAACGTACCCTTGGTTGAGCAAGGGAAAAAACTTTGCGGCCCTGCAACCATCGAAATGATTTTTAAGTATTGGGGAATAAAAGGCTATTCACAATATGATATTGCGGAGTCTCTTTTAAATCAGTACGAAGACATGCCAATTTTTGTTCGCTCAGGTGTATTAAACAATTATCCACGTAATTGGGCAGATTACCCAGGGACTAAGGTGACTTATTTACAAGGTTTTTTGCAGCGCTTTGGCAAAACACGCAGCATTACACTAGACAAAGTGCGTGATAATGCTGACGATATTGATGAAAAGCGTGCGCAATTGTTCAATCATATCAAGGCTTATATTGCCAGTGGCATTCCTGTTATCGTGTTTCAATATTGGGAGCTTCCAAAATCCCAAAGTCATTACCGTGTTGTTGTTGGTTATGACGAAGCTAAACGGCTAGTGTATTTAAATGATGCTAAGGGCGCTCGACGTGTAGTGCAAACGTATGAAGAGTTTTTAAATTTATGGAACGTGGAACATCCTAGGTTACGATATTATGCTTTGGCATTTAATACTGAGCGTAAAAAAATAAATATTGAACTTTGAGTATATAGACAGCGTGAGTGATTGAGGTATCAATGCGCTTACCATGAAGATTAGTATGGTTAGAAAAGGTCTGGCATTCGATATTGAACCTGTACTGATGGTGTGGCTTGCTTCGTCTCAGCAAGCACATCATTTTGTGCCAGAGCGTTTTTGGTGTGAGCACCTCGATACTATGCGACAGGTGTATTTGCCTAGTTCAGATAATTATGTGTATTTGGATAATCAAGAAATCATCGGTTTTTATGCTTTGGCAAAGAACACCCTTGCGGCAATTTTTGATTTACCAGAAAAACAAGGCCAAGGGGTAAGCAGCTTATTATAGATGCAAAGTCTCGACGCAATACCTTGGCGCTATCTGTATATCGGCGTACTGTTGCGAGCGTGGTACTTTATCAGCAGCAAGGTTTTGAAATTATTGCACAAGACGATGAACAGCTCACAGGGCAGGGGCAACTTATAATGAGTTGGCAAGATATGCAGACCGCGTGATGGGGTTTTTAAGCCCTTATTTAAGGAATGAATAGGAAAGATTAAAATTCGGGTGTTTTTTAAACAGTTTTTTTGTAAAAAAGCTCGACAAAACAGAATTTCAGTGTATCCTACGCAGCGTATGAAGATATTTGATTTATTTGTTGTTGTTTGCTTAAGTTTCTGTTTTTGTCATAAAACCTAATTTTAGCCACTCACTTTACTTCCGATACTGTACACATTTTTTTTAATTTTTATATAAATAGGTAATTTATGTCTCAAGTAACAGGCACTGTAAAATGGTTTAACGAGTCAAAAGGTTTTGGCTTCATTGCACAAGAAAATGGTAACGACGACGTTTTTGTTCACTTCAGAGCTATCCAGTCTGAAGGTTTCCGTACTTTGACTGAAGGTCAAAAAGTAAGCTTCACAGTAACTCAGGGCGCTAAAGGTCCTCAGGCTGAAAACGTAACTGTACTTTAATCAGTTATGTCTAGGTGCGGCATCAAGCTGCACCTTGCTATTTCACACTCTCTTCTAATTTCTTGCTTTCCTCTTTCTACTTTTTCTTAGTTCTAGCACCTTCAATTTAAATCACTTTTACTGATAGTTTCTTAGCCACTCTATTTGCATATATTGGCCCATTATATCGATTGACTTTAACGCTCCTCTTCAGGTGGAAGTGCCTTAATTTGTGCCATGCCTGAGCCTATTTCTAGAATTTGCCGCCCGAGGTAATTGCCCGGCGCATTCGATATCCACACTTTTATCAAGCCATCTCGCTTCATGGCCACGATGAGGTAGGGTAATTTTCTGTCTTTATACTGACCAGTTCTGCGGTCTATAAAAGGCTTCATCTCTTTTATAAACTCGTAGCCAGCTTTGTTATCTATTGTTGCCTCGCCTACCCTGAATAGGTCGGTTTCCATGTCATACCATGCGACAAAGACTTTTTTGGGAAATGGGATATCATAAGTAAATGACATTTTTCCACCATCTTTCCAACAGCAACCAACTGACCCTGCGGGTGCCGACCAACCATCATCAAACTGAACGGCTCCTACCATAAAGTCAGAGCCATTTTGCGCACTGACAACGACTCCTAATTCATCAATATCTCTTGTTATTGAACAAGCAGTATTAATGACTATTAAAATAGATAACAAAAAAAGCCTTTTCGCCACTCTATGCCCCTTCCTTGGAGTTTACTTTTTATCTCTAACGTTCTTCTTCTGGTGGAAGCTCTTTAATTTGTGCCATGCCTGAGCCAATTTCTAGAATTTGCCGGCCGAGGTAATTGCCCGGCGCATTCGATATCCACACTTTTATCAAGCCATTTCGTTTGATGCCTACGATGAGGTAGGGTAATTTTCTGTCTTTATACTGACCAGTTCTACGGTCTATAAAAGGCTTCATCTCTTTTATAAACTCGTAACCAGCTTTGTTATCCATTGTTGCCTCACCTACCCTGAATAGGTCGGTATCCATGTCATACCATGCGACAACGACTTTGCTTGGAAATGGAACATCATAAACAAAAGATCTGGCTCCGCCATCTCCCCAGCAGCAGCCAATAGACCCCGCAGGTACAGTCCATTCGTCATCAAATAATACGGTACCAACCATTAAGTCAGCGCTACGTTCAGCACCAATTCCAACACTCATTTCTTTGACTTGATAACGTGAACTGCAACCTATGAGTAAATTCAAAGCACTAATCAAGATAATTATTCTTTTCGCCAATGTAGGCTCCTTCCTTGGAGTTTACTTTTTATCTCTAACGTTCGTCTTCAGGTGGAAGTTCCTTAATTTGTGCCATGCCTGAGCCTATTTCTAGAATTTGCCGGCCGAGGTAATTGCCCGGCGCATTCGATATCCACACTTTTATCAAGCCATCTCGCTTCATGCCCACGATGAGGTAGGGTAATTTTCTGGCTTTATACTGACCAGTTCTACGGTCTTTAAAAGGCTTCATCTCTTTTATAAACTCGTAGCCAGCTTTGTTATCTATTTTTGCTTCACCCACCCTGAATAGGTCGGTATCCATGTCATACCATGCGACAACGACTTTGCTTGGGAAGTTGACTCCATCTACAAATGACAGGGCACCTGCATTTTTCCAGCAACACCCTATAGAACCAGCAGGTACGGACCAAGCGTCATCAAATAATACCGTGCCGACCATTAAGTCAGATTTATCCTCTGCGGCGATTCCAACACTCATTTCTTTGACTTGATAACGTGAACTGCAGCCCATGATTAATAACAAGATACCAATTGAGATAATTATTCTTTTCGCCACTGTGGATTAACTCCTATGTTATAGACCTGCCAACGCCCCTGACTGGATACGCTGTTGCTTGGGGTGTTATAAAAGATTTCCCGAATACCATTGTCGGCGACAAATTCTGCATCATCTTCCACCGAGTAAGCTATGGTGTCGACAAAGCCTGCATACTTATGGCTGTGGTGAATATAATATTGATATAGCCACTGCCAATCTTGGCTGTTGACTCCGCCACGCATAGCTGCCTCGACTGTCGATTTTAACTCATCGGGTAATTCATATTGATAGGTACGCTTTCCATCCGGTTGGTATATCTTTGCGAGTCGGCTTATGTCATTAAAGGGCACGCCATATTTAACAGCCTGTTCATACATGGCGTGCAGTGCATAGTGGGGCAGTTGGTTATTAACTTGACGGTACCAACGGGGCTTATAGGTGGTGACCACGGTATTCTCAGGCCGTTTTTTAAGACGTTTATTTTGGTTTAATCCCGTGCCCATTTTTACAAAGGTAATGTCTATGCCTGGCCAATGATATTTTTGCTCAAGCTCCGCTTTTTTTGCGGCGAGGCGGGTATCATGATGTGGGTGTGATGGGGGCCCTTCTATATATTGCCGTGGGTACTTTATGGTGGTGCTGTGGTGGCTGTAGCCACCACCGACATCTGCATGGGCTCCGGGTAGCGTAATTTCTTTTATATTACTGGCGGTATTGCCATCTGGTGTTTTTAAGCTGTGTAGAGGAAAGCTGTCGCGGCGCTCATCATAGGCAACGGGATGGTAGACAAAGCCGGCAGAGTGCTCGTTAATATCTAAATTGACCGGATAGTCCAGCTTTTGCTTGGCATAATACTCGTTGTGGTGATCGTCTCCATCCCCTCCAATGGAAGACACGGTATCAAAAGGCCCTAAAAACCGTATCATGGGGGTAATGCCGCCCCAATAATCCGGGTTATTGCGGGTGTTCTCATGAACTTGATTGACAAAGCAGCGCGCTGCGGTGGCTCCGCGGCTAAAGCCAAATACGTCAATATGTATAAGTTGAATTAGCTTTGAAAGCTCTGAAATACAGTAGTCTTGTAATTCATTTAAGCCACGCTTCACCTTGTCATCAAAACTAAACGCCAAGGCTAAGTCCATGGTGATATCACTTTTATTGTCTCGGGTACCAATGCCTTCAATGTATAACCTTCTAATAAATGCCTCATTTCTTGGATACAACTCATATAACTTGGTGACATTGGTTGGCTCTTTGTCATCCCCAATCACTTTATTGTCATTGGTGCGGTTGTTGCCGGTGCCATCAAAAAAGAGCCCAAAGCTCGGTGGTTCACTGAGAAGACTAAGTTTGACATGGCCTTCGCTGGTGACTTGGTGATCAAGTAGCTGCACACCACCGCGCTGACCTATATTGAGGGCTTTTAATTTATCTAGGCTTTTAAAGTCCTTGAATGCCATATTGGGGATCAATACTTGCTCAGGGACGCCGAGTATTTTGGCGCTGAGACTATAATGGGTGTCATCTTCTAAGCGTGGAAACAGCAGTTGATCTTGTGCAAGGCCATTATTGCTTCGAGACAAAACGGTTGGTCCCCCACGCATCACGATACTGATGGGGATTTTTCCTTCAATCGTCACGATAAGGCGTTGATCGTTTAAATCAGGTGACTGGGTGTAATCGACGGGCACATGGGCCTGTGTATCTGGTGTAGCCGACGTGTCATGATAACTGAGTGCTCCAGCGCTGCCTTGCAGTGCTTGTGCTCTGGGCATCGCGGTGGTTTTTTTTAGTACAATGAGTTCATCTTTGGTGTTGGCGTGCTTGGCATGGGCAATTAATACATGACCTTTTTTTTCTTTTAAAACCAGTTGAGTATCATGCGTGCTTCTAAGTTCACGCCATGTTTCTGGGGTTTTGACCACAACCCAACTGCTGGCATGGGGCTTAAGCGCTTGGCGAATATCTCCGGGTAGTTTGGTGGCTGAATAGAGCTCGGTCACCTGTTCACCTTTAGCCTTGTCAAAGGCTTCTAGTTTTGTGATCAGATCTTCGATTCCTGATTGCGTATCAACGCGACTTTGCGCATACATAACAATCCTTGTTAGCTAATGATTTAGTATTATGCTATCACCTGTTGGGAACGGCTGTAAATATTTTATAATATTTGTTAACTTCTGGTTTTTGGACGCGGAAGTTTTATTAGCAGGTGTATTTTTATACGGCGGATTCAGGTACAGTCATGGTCTATGTATTATCAAGGAGATAGCCATCATGACCCAGTTACCCATCTTTGTGGTTGATGCATTCACAAATACGCAATTTAAAGGTAATTCTGCCGCGGTTGTGCCATTAGAAGCTTGGATTAGTGATGAACTCATGCAGCGTATTGCTGCTGAAAATAACCTCTCAGAAACCGCCTTCTTAGTTAAAAATACGCCAAACAGCTATCAGATCCGTTGGTTCTCTCCGTTAACTGAAATTGCGTTTTGTGGCCATGCTACCCTTGCCAGCGCATTTGTTTTGTTTAATCACCTTGGCGTCTCTGAGCGTGTCGAATTTACCACGCAAACGGTAGGTAGCTTAACTGTAACGCAAACGGCTGAGTCGAAGTTAGTTATGAACTTCCCGATGCAAAGGCCTGAGCCTATATCAAACGTGCCAAGTGCGCTGCTGACGGGCTTATCAATCCCGCCAAGCCAAGTACTTAAAAATCGCCAAGCGTATTTTGCAATTTATGACAATGAAGTCGATGTGCATCAAGTGGCTTATGACGCGGCACAATTAAAGCAACTGGCGCCTTTGGATGTGGTGGTGAGTGCGCCGGGTTCTGAACATGATTTTGTTTCTCGGTATTTTTGGCCCGCGAATGGGGGCGAGGAAGATCCGGTTACAGGCTCAATTCATACCGGTCTTGCGCCGTTTTGGTCAAAGCGTTTTGATAAGCAAGTACTCAAGGCCTATCAAGCCTCAAACAGGGGTGGACATTTAGTGTGTGAGGTTGATTTTAGTACTGAGCGAGTCACCATCAACGGTGAAGCTGTACTTTACTTACAAGGTCATATTTGGGTTTAGCCTAACGTCTTATTTAATCGTGCTTTATTAGGGAGTAGTGAATGGATAAAAAGCAGAAGTTTGCGATATGGGGTTTAGTTTTTGTTGCGCTGATGGCGGCTGTGACCGTGGTTGCACATATGTCTTGTATCTGGCTTGGGGAGGCCTGCTATCGAGCGCAATTAGCGCCAAAAGAGGTGGTGGAGTCTGCTAAAAATGGTACCTTGTTTGCGCCAATTGCCACGGTAGGCATCTCGTTTTTGTTTGCTTTATGTGGTGCATATGCACTTGCAGGCGCAGGGCTCATTAAGCGCTTACCACTGACTTATATAGCACTGTGGGCCATTGGCGTGTTATGCACCTTACGGGGGATAGTTGGCATTGGCTTTAGCCTAGTTTATGTTGATATGGTAACGGTGTATTCTTTTGTCGCTACCATGATTTGGTTTACCTGCGGGGTTATAACGTGCTTTGCCATCAAGTGGGTGCCGACATGTGCGCAGGCACCCAATAAGTCGGCACTGAACTAGGTTATAAGTATTTGAGTAGCGGACTGTGATGGGTTCGCTTAATGGCCAAGTAATGTTTGCAAGGCACGTATAAAGCCAAGGTGATCCCAAGCCAAGCGACATAAGCAAGTATTAAGCTGGGTTCATAGCGACTTGGCCACTCCTCTGGCGTTCTGAAAAAGTGTATTGTTTGTCCATAGACAAGCCAGCTATAAGCTTGCGCGCTGAGGTTTATCGCAGGAATGTGTAGCAGGTAATAAAATAGCGGAACGCCGCCTAAAATCTTAAACCCATCTAATAAGGTCAGTTTAAAGCCGCGATTTTGTAAATACTCTAAACTGGCCAAAATCAGTAAACCCGGACCTAAAGTCATTAACAGATAAACGAGCGACGGTGGATATTTGCTGTTATTCAGTAAAGACATGACGGACTCTGCGAAAGACGCTTCAGGTGTAAATAAATTCGGCTCTCCATAAATGTTGCCCAATTTGAGCAATACAAACAGTACCACAGCGAAAGTGCCAAACAGTGCAAAGACCTTATATCTATATTGCGCACTGAGCTGAAACAAATATCCGCAGCAGTACCCTAAAGACATGACGGCAAACCAAGGGATCAAGGGGTAAAGGGCAAGTACGTCAACTTGCGTCGAAAAGGTCAATGTCGTCGGGCTATGTAAAATATGCCATAGCCACGCAAAGTCTTGTCCAAACCAGTTTAAGATGGCTTGATCTGGCAAGGCATTATGTGCACCGATCACCACAATTGACACAATGCAGATCCATGTTAGAGGCAAGTAAATCAGTGCAGCCAAAATAATCATTGACCAGCCAATGGCCCAGATCACTTGTAAAAACACCACGTCATAACCAAACTGCCAACTAAAGTTGATCACGGTGAGCTCTAAAAAAATCAACCAAAGCCCTCGGCTGAGCAGATAGTTACGTACTTTTGCAGTTGAACGCACTTTGTCTGCATATAAGTAAGCGCCTATGCCAGTTAAAAATATAAACAAAGGGGCGCAAAAGTGGGTTACCCAGCGGGTTAAAAACCATGCCAGTGTCGTCTGATCAAGATCTGTCGGTGAAAAGGGGGTTTCAGCCCAGTAGCGCCGAGTATGATCCAGCGCCATGAGCACAATAATAAAGCCTCTTAGTATATCAAGAGAATAAAGTCGTTCTGTTTTGACCACGCACATATCTTTTGTGAAATTAATGTTAATTTTAAAGTTTAGTTGTAAAATAAGATACTGGCCAGTTAGCGCATAAAATAGAATACAACTTTAGTTATAGATGAACGAGTTGCTCTCTAAAAGCAGCGACTGATTTACCAAAGTGTCGCTTAAATTGCTTTGCTAAGGCTTGATGATCCTGATACCCAACGGATAGTGCAATATCAGCAAACGGATGATTTGAGTAAATCAGTAATTCTTTGGCTTTTTCCAGTCTAAGTAAACGGATATAGTCAAACGGTGTCATACCGACTGACGATTTAAAGCGTCTGATGAGAGTACGCTCAGAGACACAGGCTAAACTGGCAAGCGACTTTAGTGTGAATGGTTGACGCAACTGTGCTTTGATATGAGTTTGCACGGTATGCACCGTAGCGTCTTGATGAGCATCAAGCGCACTACTGGTGATGAACGCTGTTTGCGATAATTGTGGTTCAGGTATCGCTAACCAACTTACTACTTGTTCAGCAACATCAGTGCCTATTTGCTGTTTAATTAAAGCCAGCATCACATATATATAGCTTTGTGCAGCTCCTGCGGTGTAAAGCTTTTGGTTGCAAAGGTAAATCGGTGAGGTATCTAACTCCAATTGTGGAAAGTAACGATTAAAAAATACTTCAAGCCACCAACTGGCGGTAATGCGTTGCTTGTCCAAAAGGCCAAGCGCTGCGGCATAAGCAACGCCGCAACATCCTGCAACTAGAGTAGGAGACTTACTCATTTTTAGTTTTTCACTCAGTATGGGAGCATAGCGGTTTAACTTTTGGCACGTTTGCCACAGGTGCTTGTCTCCTTGATATTGACTTCCAATGATGACCAATACATCAATTGGTTGCAGGTCTTTAAGTTGGCAATCGACATTAAACGCCGCACCCTGGCTACTGATAACCACCTCCTCTTTCAAAGAGACAATTTGCCATTGGTAGAATGCTGTTTTCATGACTTGATTGGCGACATTTAAAACATCGATGATCCCTGTTAACGCACTTGCCATCACACCTTGTTGGCATAAAATTGCAACTTTCATGTCGTTTTCACCTTAAAAATTGTCACTAATGACACTTTAGTGGGGTGTGACGCTACTGTAAAGTGGTTGCATATTCATTGAGTAAGGAAATTTATATGTGGATCCAATACCCCATTTTCGCATTGGTACTTTTATTCTTGTGGTTATGGCTTGCAACGGCATGTTTACGTATTAAGGCCGTTCGGCGCGGCGAATTGTCACTGCAAGCTGTCAATTTTGTACTTAAAGAGCAGATGGCTGAGCGAACACGGCTTTATGGCAACAGCTATGATAACCAGTATCAGCAACCGGTCTTGTTTATCTGTCTGTTAGCCCTTTTACATATTGAATCTGTGTCTGGAGTTGGCTGGTATGCACTTGCCTGTGTGTTCGTTGTAGCGCGTTATTGGCACTGCTATGAACATATTCGCTCAACCAATATTAAAAGGCGTACTATGGCATTTGCCTTATCGAGTGTCAGTTTATTTGGTGGCTGGACTGCGTGGTTTACAACCATGACTTTAGCTCAGTAGATACACAACTTAAAGAGTAAAAAAGCAAGGTATAGCCTTGCTTTGGTTGGTATCATAATTTGCCACAAATTAACTGTTGTGGCCCAGCGAGAGTGCTTTAATGGCTTTGATTACTTTAACCACTCAATCATATTGGTCATCAAGGCTTGCGCTGCAACTAAGCCATCTTGTCCACCAACATCACACAAACCTAAGCCACAGCCATCAAAATGATGCTCGGCTTTTTCTAGTAAATGCAATTCGCTGCCGTCGCGACATTGAACCTGAGCATATTGCTTGTTAAAGACAAGACTATTTGCTTGTGCAGGACCCGTTGCAATACTGCCTGACAGGGCATTACACAGTCTCAATGACTGACTTGGCGAAACAATGGTGTCTGCCATACCGTGGCTGATAAACATTTCTGGGGCTTGGGCTGGTGCGTGTTCGATGGCTTCTAGTAAACTGTTGTTGAGCACGACAGGCTCGTCGCCTGTTAAATCTTGCCAGTGGGCTTTACCTGATAAAATGGCAATCATGCGTTCAATATAGCCGTGTACATAAGTACCGTCTTGTACTTCTTTTAACTGATGAGCAAAATCGGCAACAGGGAACATAGGGGCGATTTTATCGACTTTATTCGGGAATTGCTGAGATAACCATACAGCCATGTGTCCGCCTGCTGATTGTCCCGTAATTCGCACTGATTTGTCGCTGCTGGTGTAGTTAGCATTGTTTGCCTGCACCCACAAAAATGCATCGCGAATATCTTGTTTGCTGTCTTCTATATTAACCTGATTACAAGCAGGACCTGCTTCTCTGTCTTCCACTAAACGGTAAAATGGCATATATACTACAAAACCTGCATCAGTGAATTGTGCAAGTTGAGCCTCAGCAGTACGTGCTGTGCCGAGCCTTTCTAACCAGCCTCCTCCGTGGATCATCATAATAGGTGTGGCATTGTGGTTATTGGCATTTTTGTAAACACGCATTTCTAAATGACACGAACCGCGCTCGTTAAACGTGGTTTTATACGTAGTGCGCTGCACCAAAGGGATCTCTCCAAAGCTCTGTGGCTTAGTAGTAATAGGCAAAGTTGCTGTGTAACCAGGCATCCATGCATCTTGAACGAAATTTAACTCTTCGCTGTTGCCGTATCGCTGTGCCTTGTAATCAAACTCTCTTAAGCAAAACTCGGTGTCAGACTCATTTTTGTATTCAATGGCTGTTTTACATTGAGGATCTGTGTAATACCAGCTCCTTTTTGCTAAAGCAGTGTCTATCGCATTACATTGACCGTCTTGACTATACAGTGTTGGTAGCAAGCTTGGAGATGGTTTACTCGCAACGGCGGCAAAGCAATAGCTGGCACCTGTCACAATGCTCTCTACCTCAGCAGAGCCACTGTTTAGCATGTCCTTAAGTGCGGCGTCATGATGAGCAAAATACCCCATTGATGCAGCTAAAGCTGGGTTTCCTTCGGTTGGTTTTCCTTGCAGATAGTGCGCAAGCAGCGCCTGTGGATCTGGGAATATTGATGCACTTGCAACAGCTGACATCGATAATGCGAGACAACTTAGCAGGTTTGGTAGATGTTTCATAAAAGGTCCTTGTTGGTGTACTGATTGTAGTGACGTGTCTTTAGTTCGGATATTTAGGCGTTTTTTATTATTTTGTTTTTTGTAATTATTTGTAACGGATAGGGTTTGTTAAGGTGAATGAAATAAGTGCAAATTACTGAATAAAATAGTGTGAACCCTCAAGAATAGCTGTCATCAAAATGACACTTTGGTAACTTTTTTGTTTTTTGGGTGTTATTTTTTGGTGTTTTTTATGTTTATATAAAATACGAGTTTTTGGGTACATACGTTAAAACAAAAAGTAAGTAGCGATTTATGAATATAAAAATAACAAAACTAGCATTGGTTGTTGCAGCATCATTGTCTGCAAACGCATTTGCAAATATTGAGTATCCACTGATGCCAGGTGATCCACTAGTCGATCAGCAATGGCACCTTAAAAACACAGGTCAAGCCGCTTTTTCAGACAGAGGTGGTAAAGCTGGTGAAGATATGAATGTGTCCTTGGCACATGCCATGGGTATCATGGGCGCAGGTGTGACAGCTGCTGTTATTGATGGTGGTGTAGAAGTACAGCACCCAGACTTAATCGACAATGCTCGTCCTGGTTCTTGGAACTTTACAACCAATAGTCCTGATTTAGCACCAGGCAGCCCAACGGACAGGCACGGTACTGCGGTAGCAGGGATCATAGCATCAAGCGCTTTTAATGGTATTGGTGGTCGTGGTGTCGCACCAAGAGCGGGTTTGGTTGGTTTTAACTATCTTGTATCAGGTAACCAAACTACGGCGAATTGGCTTCAATCTCATGGTATGTACTCAGATGGATTTGCGAAACAGTCCTTTGATTTCCCTCGTGTATTTAACCAAAGCTATGGCCGTACCTTATCTTCACCAAGAAGTTTTGACTATGAAGAATCGCCATGGCTGAAAACATATGAAGATGCTCAAGAAGAAATCACACGTACTACCCATGGTGGACGTGGTGCAATTTTTGTTAAATCAGCAGGTAATGGCTACGAAAGACAAACGTTTACACATAGTGAGTTAGGCCGTGGTTATCTGTGGTTTGATAACAAAAACCATGGTTTACCACTGCAAAATGTAAACCTTGAGCGCATGGATACCAGTTTCTGGAATCTGGTTGCTTCAGCATACAATGCAGACGGTGAGCTTTCATCTTACTCTACTGTTGGCTCGAGTGTATTTGTTTCAGCACCTGGTGGTCAGTATGGTACAACTTCGCCAGCTATTATCACAACGGATGTCTCAGGCTGTAGTGCAGGTTACAACCCCCTTCGATCAGGTAACGATTTGCATGGCGGTCATCCACTTGATCCAAACTGTGATTACAGTGCCAGATCTAATGGTACCTCTGCAGCAGCACCAAACGTAGCAGGTGCAATTGCTGTCATTATGTCTGCAAACCCAGCGCTTTCATGGTTGGATGTGAGAAATATTCTTGCAACAACTTCACGTCGCATTGATGCGGATCATCCTGGTGTTGCATTGTCATTCAAAGACTCGGAAGGTCAGCAAGTAAGTTACCAAGCAATTGATAAATGGCAGACGAATGCGGCGGGTTATCAATTCCATAACTTCTTTGGGTTTGGTGCTGTTGATGTCGATGCGGCAGTTAATCTAGCACGATTCTACGATAAGAATTTAGGTGAGTTTGTTAAAACTGAGCGCGTACTTGTGACGGCTGATACTGAGATCCCTGATGGTCACTTAAGTGGTGCACAAAGCACATTCAATAACGAACAAACGCTAACTGTTGATGCGGTTCAAATTCGAGTGAATATTGATCACACAAGCACACGTGACTTGGCCATTGAGCTTATTTCTCCTTCAGGCACTCGTAGTGTCGTTATGACACCAAGAACGGGCACTATTTTGGGCAAAAGTGGCATGCAAAACACCCAAATGCTATCTCACCATTTCTATGGAGAGCAAGCGAAGGGTGAATGGACATTACGTGTAATTGATACGGCGTCTGAAGATGAAGCATATATTTTTGACCCGCGTACGTCTGGTGAGCCGAACGTGAATATGGTGCACCGCAATAATACAGAAAACGGTGTGCTTAAATCTTGGGATATTCGCTTTTTTGGACGTAAATAAGGAGTCGTAAAATGAAATCTAAATTAATCCCTTTACTCGCTGTGGTTGGCAGTTTATATGCAGTACAAGCGAGCGCCCAAACTGTTTATGAAGCGACGCCAGTGACCAGCGACTCTGGTGTGACTGTGAACGTCAACGGTAAAGACTACGTACTTGTTGCTGCGAAGAGTGATAAAGAATTGGTGACAGGTGCAGCACTTGTCGATATCAAAACTGATGAGACGATCGTATTAACAGGTGAGCTGGTTGTTGAGCTTGAGTCTTTAATCGATGCACAAGAGTTTGCCCAAGCAAATCAACTAAACCTGATTTATGTTCGTGGCAATCGCGCTATTTTCCAAGCGGATGCAAACGTCGCTTTGCATACTTTTAAAGCGCAAGTAGCGCGCTTAAATGGTGTGGTTAATACTCAGATTGGTTTTAATCTTGAAGGATTAGAAGCAGAATAAGAATGAATAAAGCCACTTAAGTGGCTTTATTTTAATGCTTTAACTAAGCCCCGAATTGGGGCTTTTTTATGCGTGACGGTTATTGCATTAGTTGGCTAATGTACTTAACCGGAGCGCTGCCATAGCTTAAAAACTCTTCATGGAACGCTTTTAAGTCAAAGTCTTTACCAAGTTTTTCTTTTTGCTTTTCACGTAAATCGTAAATTTCACGATAGCCACTGTAGTAGCTCGTTAATTGAACTTGACTCAGAGTCGCTCTGCGCCACTTTCCTTCAGCTTCAGCACGTTCTTGGAAAGCACCATTCATCAGTAGGTCTAGACCTTCATCACGACTGATCCCTTTAACCTGAATAGCATAGTCTAAAATTGTGTTACAAATAACGCGTAAGTTCCATTTGTAGTACATCAACCACATCTCAGGCTCATGATTACCATAGCCTTCTTCAAGCATCATGCGTTCTGTATACACAGCCCAGCCTTCAATCATGGCACCATTTCTTAAAATAGTTTTAATGAGTGATGGTGACTTATTGGCATAAACAAGCTGAGTATAGTGGCCTGGTACTGCTTCGTGGATGTTGAGAATTTGCAAGATCCAGTGGTTGTACTCGCGTAAAATAGAGCTTGCTTGTTCTTCTGTTCTCAGCTCAAGCGGCTCTACATTGTAATAGGTGTTTTCTTTTGCATCGTATGGACCTGGCGCTGAAATAGATGCCATCGCGAAACCGCGCATGAACTCAGGTGTTTCGCGCACAACTAACGGCTTTTCAGGATCAAGTGAAATTAAGTCCTTTTCCATAACAAACTTTTCAAGTAGCGGGATTTGACGCTTAATCTCATCAACAAACTGCTCTTTTGGCACATGCTTTACAGATAAATGCTTAATAAGCTCAGCAATGGCTTGTGCGTCATCCGATGGGCGTGCTTTATTTGGGAAGTATTTTGGCCACAATTGGTCGGTTAGCTTTACCATCTCTTGTGTTACGCGTGCTTTGTCAGCAAGCGCTTTCTCGTACATGGTTTTAGCTGTGTAACCAGATTGGATATCAAAAGCAAACTTCTCCTCGTACAGCTCTTCACCAATTCTGAAGCTGCGTGCGTTACCATTGGCAGTTAACTCTTTTTCTAATTGAGTCAGAAAGTCGATATAACCATTAATCGCAGTTTTGGCGTTGACAAAACGGGTCTTAAACAGCGCTTTTTCATCAGCAGTAAGTGCGTTCGACGCATCGACTTTATCTAATAGGTCATCTTTTAATACTGCAAATGCGCCTTGGTTTTGCGCGATAGCGAGTTGAGTGTACTCAAGCGTAGGTGTATCTATGTTGTTTTTTGCCGCTTGATAAAAATCTGGAACATACTTCAAGCGCTCTAATACTGTTTTGTATTTTTCTGCGTCTGACTTAAAGCGGCTATTTAAAATGGTCGCGAAACCATAGGAGATGTTGTAATTAGACGGGTTCCATTGCCAATCTTTAAACTTTTCAACTTCCCAAATTCTTTTCTCAAGACTATTTTCAATTAGATAATAATCAGACTTTTGATTGTCACTTAAATTATTTAGATCAAAACCACGCAGTTCACTTAATTTCGCTTTTGAGAAAGCAACACTACTTGCGCGTGATTCCGCATTAGGGATAGTCATAATATGATCATACTTGCCGTACCCAACATACAGAGAATGTTCTGGGTACTGGCGCCACATGTCTTCGATAAGCTGTGCTGAAAAATCAGTAAATGCTTGATTTTGAGACTCTTGTGCAACAACCTGAGTTGTTGACTGTGAAGGAGTACTTGTTGTTGTGCAGCCAACTAGAGCTAAAGCCGCTGCAACAGCCATTGTGAGCGCTGTTTTTTTCATTCGCTTGTTCCTATTTTAATTTTCCTTATCATATCAATTTTTCGCAGCGCGCGCTCGTTCTGGCTGATCTAAGATCACTGCACCGTTGCACTCTTTCGCTACGATGTCATCTGGGTTATAAATAGGACAAGACTTCATAGATAAGCAGCCACAGCCTATGCATCCGTCCACCATGTCGCGAACGCGTGTCATATAAGCTATTTTTTCATCAAGTTTGGTTTGCCAAAATCGTGACATACTGGCCCAATCTTCCTTGGTTGGTGTACGGCTTTCAGGTAGTTTAGACAAGGTTTCTTGGATTTCTAGTAGTGAAATCCCCATTTTTTGTGCCGCTTTAATGACCGCAATACGCCGCAGCACATCTTTTTTATATCTTCTTTGGTTACCTGCGTTACGCCAGCTTCTTATCAAGCCTTTGGTCTCATAAAAATGTAGCGCAGAGACTGCCACATCTGCGCGCTTTGCTACTTGCCCTACACTTAAACGCGGCTCGTCTCGGGTTGTTGGCGTTGTCATTTTTGCCCCTTTTTTAAAATAACGCTTTACCTAAGGTTAAGTTGAGGTTTTAGCCTATCAACAAATTTACAAAAGGAGAATCATTTTGAACACAATCATTGTTTATTCTAGCGCTAAAAAAATGGGCAATACTGGCAATGCGGTTGAGGAGTTAGCTACGGAGTTTGATGCGCAAACACTATTTTTGGATGACTATGTGATCCACGATTACAGTTATGATCACAAAAATAAAGATGATGATTTTCGCAGCGTATTTAGGCGTATTTTACAGTTTGACCATGTGATTTTTGCCTCGCCCGTATACTGGTATGCGGTAACACCGAGAATGAAGGCATTTATTGATAGAATCACAGAATTTATGGATGATGAACAGCTCAA
This sequence comes from Pseudoalteromonas luteoviolacea CPMOR-1, assembly GCF_001625685.1. Classification (GTDB taxonomy): domain Bacteria; phylum Pseudomonadota; class Gammaproteobacteria; order Enterobacterales; family Alteromonadaceae; genus Pseudoalteromonas; species Pseudoalteromonas luteoviolacea_K. The sequence continues at coordinate 73,336 of NZ_AUYC01000025.1, forward strand.
GCCTGAATTACGTGAGCTTAGAAGCAAACAGTTTTCAATATTATCCACGTCTATTCACGAAGCTGCGCCGCAGCCTTTTACTGAGATGCTGCAAAAAACATTTGAATACTTAGGCATGACACCCAAAGGTCAATATCACAAGCAATACCCCTATGAAGGTTAATTTGTTTTCGCTTGAAGAAATTGAGTTTGATATTGTTTTGGTGTCTGTTTAAAGGTCTTCTTAAACCCTCGGCTCAATTGACTTGGGTGATTAAACCCTAAGGTGAAAGCAATGCTTGTCACGCTTTCACCGCGCTCCAAGCGCTTGCGTGCTGACATCATTCGTTGGCCATTCAACCAATTTTGCGGGGTCGTACCAATGCGCTTTTTGAACTGGTCAAAAAATTTACTGCGGCTCATGCAGGCTATTTTGCATAATTCATCGACGTCGAGCTGTTCATCCAGGTTTCTTTGCATATATTCAACCGCAGCATGGATCCCCGTTGTTAACTCATATTTCGCGATTTGTTTAAATAAGAGGTCGCGGCTCTGCTGTTGCAGTAAACGAGCTACTAACTCGTTTAACGCAAGGTCGATATAAAAATCTCTTTGTGGCGTATTTTCGCAAAATAAATGCATTAAGCGCATGAGCAGTTGCTGTGTTTGCGAGTTGTGCTCGTTATGAACAAGCTCTGGCATGTAATTAAACTGTGGTTCAGAGCACCTCTCAAGTTGGTTTAATTGCTCTGCGACAGAGGCTATTTTGTCTTTACTAATATCAATGGCCAAGCAGGTTGTCGGCTGATTTCTACAGGCGGTGGGAAAGTCGATATGTACAGTTTGTTCAGGTGCTAGTACGAAGCTTTCATTGGGTAAAAATGCATGATGATAGTCGCAGCTTTCTACATGCATGACCTTTTTTCCCGAGAGCATGCCACAAAACAGCACATTGTTAGAAAACAATCGAATATGCTCTGCATGTTCATAAGTATCATAAATACTGAGCTCGACGTCATCGCCTGCAAAATGAACGCGATTCTCAACCAGTGAATTGACTTTTTGTCTTTTTTTATGAAGCTGTTCTAGCATTTTTATTCCTTATTTGGACTCAAACGCAAACATTTTATACGCAGAGTTAAGTTTTTAATCTGCCTTTAAATTAATGTCAACAGAATAACAACAAGTAGCCACCTCATTGAGAGAGTGCCGCAGTCACATAACAACTAAGTTGAAGAGGCATTTATGATTTATGCAAATCCAAATACATCAGATGCAATTGTTAATTTTAAACCCGTTTATGATAACTATATTGGCGGAAAATGGACCCAACCTGTCGAGGGGCAGTATTTTGATAATATCAGCCCAGTCAATGGTGCTGTTTTCTGTCAAGTCGCCAGATCTGGGCAAAAAGACATTGAATTAGCTTTGGATGCGGCACATAGTGCCAAAGAGTCTTGGGGCACAACGTCAGTGACAGAGCGCAGCAATATTTTGCTTAAAATCGCCGATCGTATAGAAGCCAATCTTGAATATCTCGCCGTGGCCGAAACGTGGGACAATGGCAAAGCCGTACGTGAAACGTTGGCGGCAGATGTGCCTTTGGCAGCCGACCACTTTCGTTATTTTGCAGGGTGTATCCGTGCGCAAGAAGGCAGCATTGGGGAAATTGACGAGCATACTGTGGCGTACCATTTCCACGAGCCGTTAGGGGTTGTTGGACAAATTATTCCATGGAACTTTCCATTGCTCATGGCAGCTTGGAAACTTGCGCCAGCGCTTGCTGCGGGTAATTGTGTGGTGTTAAAACCTGCTGAGCAGACACCTGTATCGATTTTATTATTGATGGAACTGATAGAAGATCTGCTTCCAGCAGGGGTCGTTAACGTGGTAAATGGCTTTGGTAAAGAAGCCGGAGAGGCACTGGCGACCAGCGACCGCATTGCCAAAATTGCCTTTACCGGCTCAACGCCAGTGGGGTCTCATATTTTGAAATGTGCGGCGGATAATATCATTCCATCAACAGTAGAGCTTGGCGGCAAGTCTCCCAATATTTACTTCAGTGATGTAATGGAAAAAGATGATGAATTTTTGAGTAAATGTGTCGAAGGGGCTGTATTGGCTTACTTCAATCAAGGTGAAGTATGTACATGCCCGTCTCGATTGTTTGTACAAGAAGATATCTACGATGAGTTCATTGCAAAAGTGATAGCGCGCACGCAGCAGATAAAACGTGGCAATCCTTTGGACACAGACACCATGGTAGGCGCACAGGCTTCCCAAGCACAATTTGACAAAATTTTAAGCTACATCGAAATTGGTAAGCAAGAAGGTGCAGAGGTACTACTCGGTGGTGAACCAGAAAAACTCAGTACGGAATATCATGAAGGCTATTATATTCAGCCGACGTTGTTAAAAGGTCATAATTCTATGCGAGTATTTCAAGAAGAGATATTTGGTCCAGTGATCTCCTTGTGTACTTTCAAAGATGAAGCGGAAGTACTCGCAATGGCTAATAGCAGTGAATTTGGTCTAGGAGCGGGTGTGTGGACCCGTAATATGAACCGTGCTTATCACTTTGGTAGAAAAATAGAAGCGGGTAGGGTATGGACTAATTGCTATCACATGTATCCGGCTCATGCCGCTTTTGGCGGTTACAAGCGCTCGGGCATCGGCCGTGAAACACATAAAAAAGCGCTGGATCATTACCAGCAAACTAAGAACCTTCTAGTCAGCTATAGCGAAAGTCCGCTTGGATTCTTCTAAGTTATAGCCTTAGCAAGATGCGCAACCATGGCCATGGTTGCGCTCTTTTTTGTTATGTTATTAGGCCAAATAGCATAGGCCGGTATAGGGGTTACTTGCCAATTGGGCAGTAACTCAATCAATTTATTTTCTCTTAGGGCTTGCTCAACAAGAAAGTCCGCAGGTGTCGCAATACCCAGCCCTTCCATACATAATTGTGTCATGCCCTCAACCGAATTCGCTGTGACTTGATAGCCAAAATGAATGTCTTGTTTGCCGAGCTCTGGGTGTATGATCGTACGCTTATTGGGTAAGCTGGCAAGCCTTATCCATGGTATGTTTTCAAGATCTTTTGGTGTCTTTGGGAGCGTGTTATTTTTTAAAAATAAGGGTGAGCAGGTGAGCTTTCGCTTTATATTACCTAGTTTTTTACTTTTTAATTCGCTATCTGGTAGGTTGCCAAGGCGAATTGCAATATCGATTCCTTTCTCTATTAAGTTCTCATATACATCACTAAAGTGAAAGTTGACCTCTAACCTTGGATGTTGCTGGCAAAATTCTGCCAATGCATGAGTATAGTGGGAGCGTATAAGTACAGTCGGCAAACTGACGGTGATCCGGCCAGATAACGCCTCTTGCTGGGCACTGATATCGGATAGGCCTTGCTCAACGGTTTTTAACATGTTTGTACTCATTTTGAATAACTGCTGTCCTTGCTCTGTTAACGAGAGCTTTCTGGTCGAGCGGTATAGCAAGGCGGTATCGAGCTTTGTTTCGAGCAAAGTAATGTGATAGCTGATCACTGAGGGCGACAAGTTAAGTGCGCGCGCCGCACCGCGAAAAGATCCTTGTTCCACAACGGTTGAAAAAATGGCGATGCTTTTGAGTTCGTCAATCATATTGAGTAAGTTTTTAGAACAGTGATATTCATTTATACCATCTAATCAAATTTTAAACAGGGGTATACACTCAAATTTTATACAGCGATGGAGTGAGCAATGTTGATAATATTGGCAATGGGCTTATATGCATTTTCTATGTCTATTACACCGGGTCCGGTGAATTTGATTATTTTTTCAGGTGGCATGAATCGTGGTATCCATGCCACGTTGCCATTTATTTTAGGCGCAACAATTGGGTTTAGTCTGTTGCTTTTAGCAACAGGGCTGGGGCTTGGTTTGGTAGTGCAGCAACATAAGTGGTTAGTATATGGTTCTACAGTGATCGGTTGTGGTTTTATGATGTATCTTGCTTTGCAACTGTTTAAATCTGAACCAAGTGTAGGCCAAACGACAGCGGTGCGCTCGGGATGGTGGGCAGGCTTGATGTTGATGTGGCTGAATCCAAAAGCGTGGTTGGCTGCTATCGCGGGCAATAGTTTGTTTATTGAGCCTAGCCAAACCAGCAAATTGTTTGTGTTTGTACTCATTTACTCCTTGGTGTGTTTTGTTTCTTTATTGTTGTGGGCAGTGTTTGGTAAGCAAGTGTCTAGCCATATCTCGAACGACAAGTATGTGCGTTGGCTTAACAAGGCAGCGGCGCTGGTGCTCACAAGTATGTGTGTGATGGTATTGTACGAGCTAGGAGGCAGAAATCTTTAGCGGTGTAGCTATTCTGTGGTAACTTTGTTTGACTCAAACTAAGTTGCCAAGGACTTTGAAGTAAGCCGTGAGAAAAGTTAAAGCTGCCCCATATTTGATTTTTAGTATTAACATTATCATCGTATTTGTTGCTATTTTTTGGCATCAAATTTCTAGTGCTAATGGTGGCTTATCTTTTATCTTACTGGTGATATTTTGCATTTTGTCATTGTCTAATTGCGTCTATCATATGAGTGTCTTGCTAGTTTATAAAGTGTTTAAAATAGAGCGCTTTAAAGTATTGGTCTTGATGATACCTGCCTTATTATTACTTACTTATAGTATTTTTGCACCGGTTCCCAATATGGAAGAGAATAGGCGCTCTATGAATATTTCTAGTTCTGAACAGTTTATCGCCCGGGTATCTGCATCGTTTAATTATTGGCATATTGAGGTGGAAAACGCCTTGGGGGAGACCATATATAAAAATGAAAATACGGCGATGAGAAGCGCATTCTCCCTATATTGGGTGTGGGATAAGCAAGACAGATTATGGTTTTATTACAGTGATGATGGCTCTGTACATTATCTATCAAAGAGTAATGATGGTTGGCAGCTGCGAGAATACAACAAGTTTAACGATGCTTTGGAACTTAAGCCCCCACCGAGTTTATTTCCATCCTATTTAATCCCTAACCATAAAAAACAATAAAGCCAATGCTTCAACTTGCTTGTTATAGCCCCCTTTAGGTTCAAGGTTGTCTGTACGAGACTATCAAAACATTTTTGGTACTGAGTACTTAATATAACGCTTACAGCATTTTTTATCGTATCATGCCGTATGCCTGTCGGTATGTTTTAATTAGTAATATAAGAATTTGCCCATGTATAACCCAAACTTACCTTTAGTTTACCACCCTAACTATTCTTTCAGTTTTGATCCTAAACATCGTTTTGTGGTGAGTAAATTTGCAAGATTAAAAAGCTATCTAGAGCAACAAGGGCTCATTGGTCAAAACTTGCATCAGGGTCCTGTTGGTCACTATGCGGACTTAGAGCTAGTACATTGTGAGCAGTATGTTCGAGACTTATACCATAATGAGCTTTGCCCAAAAGCAATGAGACGAATCGGGATCCCTTGGTCTAAAGAGTTGATGGCGAGAACATTTACAGCCCCGTTGGGCACTTATCTAACAGCGTCTCTCGCGCTTAAAAACGGCGTGGCGTGTCATTTGGCGGGTGGCACCCACCATGCTCATTACGATTTTGGTTCTGGGTACTGCATGGTGAATGATTTGGCATACACAGCAGAGCGATTAATCAAAGAAAAGCGAGTTCATAATGTGCTTATTTTTGATTGCGACGTGCATCAAGGAGATGGCACTGCCGCGATGCTCACACACAACCCTTTTGTATTTACCTGCTCAATACATTGTGAAAAGAACTTTCCTTTTAGAAAGCAACAGAGTGATTTAGACATTGGGTTAGACCCTAATGTCAGTGATCATGAATACCTGCGAGTTGTAGAAGCAACAATCCATGATTTACTGGAGCAGCTAAATCCTGATCTAGTGTTATATGATGCTGGCGTTGATGTTTGGCAAGAGGATACGTTAGGTAAATTAGATATTAGCTGGCAAGGGCTTGAGAAACGCGACCGTATTGTACTTAATGCGTGCAATCAAAAAGGCGTGCCAGTGGCGACCGTGATCGGTGGAGGATATGACAAAGACCATGAACGTTTGGCGAAACGTCATGCTATCGTCATTGAGCAGGCTGCAAAGATTTAACTTGTAGCCAAAAAGTATGTCATTAAATTATTTATACTATTTTAATTCGGTTGCTTGGTCGCTGTGTGGCAATACGCCACTTGTCTTTTACTTTTTTGGTATTATTTGAATAAGTTCAATATAGTTGCGTCAAAGTTTCCTAAATTTGGAAAGATATCGCTAATTTCCGTGTCATTTAATCCAAACCACTTTGCAATTGGGGCAAAGTATTGCTCATTAGAGTACTGAGGAATAAGCCGACCTCCGCCTACATCTATGCTATTTCCTACTTGCTGAGAGAGCATTGCACCATGAAGGTCTTGGCCATTTACTGCGCCGCCCATTATAAGTTGGTTACTGGCCCAGCCATGATCTGTACCATCTCCATTAGATGAGAGCGTGCGGCCAAAGTCGGACATTGTGAAGGTTGTTACGCTGTTTTGCAGGGATAGTTCGGTTAGGGCGTTATTAAACTCAGTCAGTGCAGTTGCTAACGTTGAAAGTAAAGCAGGCTGTCTGACTGCCTGATCATCATGCGTGTCAAACCCACCTAATGAAACAAAAAATATTTGCCGTTTGTTGCCTGTTTGACCACTTATGCTCAGAGACTTAGCCACTGCGGCTAGCTGCTCCGATAAGCTGTTATCACTAAACTGTGTGGTCAGTATCGGTGCTTGTTCCAGTAAAGTATTCATGTTTTGTACGTTATTGACTGAATTTGCCAGTCTACTGGCATAAGCATCTTGCAAAGGGGTTGTTTTGGCACTTAACAACCTATCCATAATGCTTTTGACATGATCCACTTGTGGTTGGTAGCCTGTGAGCGCATTGATTTTCATGATACCGCTTTTGTTGAGGGCATAGGGCGTGGTCTCAATACCAGCTTGCCAAGGGTTTGCGCCCGCCAGTGAGATATTGCTAGTAAAACTACTATGCTGATTGAGCCTTTCTAACATCCGTGCGCCCCAGCCGGTGTTTAGCGACACTTTTTCTTGGCCATGCATCCAAGTAGCTTGTTGATCATTGTGAGAAAATAAATGATTGGGCAAGGGCACTGTCTTATTTTGATACTCTGAGAGAGTAGTGGGGGTGATGAGTGTGCCAACACCGCCAACAAAACCGAGAGTTCCCGCATCAAATATGGAAGATAATGAGGCCATACTTGGGTGAAGCCCAACACCACCCTCATAGATTGTGCTGGTATTTAAAGCCAAAGCATCGGAAACAACGAGGTTTTGTCTACTTTGTTCATAATACGTACGGTGTTCTCCAGTTAAGGGAACCAGCATATTCAAGGAGTCGCTGCCACCATGCAAAAATATACAAACTAAGGCTTTGTAATCATTGATCGGTTGGCTGCTCAATGAGCCACTAATGGCTTGTAATTGTAGGCTGGTGAGTGCCGCTACTGAACACCCTCCTTTTAGGCAGAGAGATAAAAAAGCGCGTCTAGATTGCTCATTGCGATATGACATGTAATCAGCTCCTAGTTTTGATAGTTAAAATCAGGGGATAAAGAAATCATATACAGTAGCTGAGCGACACGTTGCGCTTCGTCTTTATTGACAAAATAACTATCTAAATCAACCAATGCTGTACGCGTGATATCTGACATGGTGCCTGCAAAATAAACCAGATCATAATAATCAAGTAAGCTTTGCAGCCCATGGTTAGCCAACATAGAAATGTCGTCTTGGGCAAACATATAAACGGTATTGGGGTTGAGCGTTGTTTTACGTTCTGCCATTCTCCATACCAAATCGCCATAATGACCGTTGATTGTGGCGACCATATTCGAATCAGTTGCAATTTGTAATTCAGGCGCAACTAGCTCGAGTGTTTGTAATTCATTTGGTGTGTGATCTGGTCTAAAAAAGTTAAACACAGAAGGTGACAATAAAGGCCCTTGGCCATAAGTAGTAGACAGGTTCCATGTGTAATAGCGGTTCAGTTCAGACCGCGCATTCAATACTCGCCATAAATGTACTTTAGTGAGTATGGGCTCTTTTATCTTCCCACTGTGTAACTGAACTTGAGAAAATTTTCTCGCTTCTTCATCAAGTAAAATCGCTTTAACTACTGCGCCAAGATCACCCCTAACACCGAGTCCGTTATCGTTAAACACGGTGGCGACACGCGCGACATATGCCGGCGTTGGATTAGATTTCACTAATCTTTGTATTAACTGTTTACTGATAAAGGGCGCGATGTTGCTGTGCGAAAATAGATTATCAAGTGCTAATTGCATTGACTCATGGGGGCCGGTTTCTGCGGGGATAACCTCTCCGTTGAGTAGCTCTTTTGGCTCCATTGAATGGTAGGCAGAAAAAGCATGCATGGGTAACGTATAATTTCGGCTGGGTCTGTCCCACCTTGCTGAGTAAGCAAATGTCCACCCAGTAAATACCTTGGCAAAGCCTGCAACTTCTTTTTGGGAGTAGGTTGCAATGGACTTTCCATCGGTGTCTAGTTTTAGGGTTCCATCGAGGTTGAGCTCATTTAAACCTATGGTAAAAAGTTGCATCACTTCTCGTGCGTAGTTTTCATCAGGCCTGATGTTACGCTCTAAATTGGCTTTTTCGTTCCCTAAATGGCTCAAATATACTCCCATCGCAGGAGATAAAGTCACTGACTCTAACAGCGTCCTAAAATTACCAAAGGCATGTTTTAGTAGCATGTCATAGTAGGCAGCCATACCTTCAGGTTCGCCGCGCAAAGAGGTATTAGCATCTGAAATGACAAATATTTCACTCAATGCGAAAGCGACTCTTTGCCTAAGTTGATCTGGTGCATTAAGACTTGCTTTCCACCATGCGTCAATTCTATTAATGTGGTTTGGGTTGTCTCTATCGGGGTAATTTTCTAGTAAAGGGGTGTGCAATGTCGGGTCTAGGGCAATTTGTTGATTGAGCCATTCTTCTTCACTTAAGCCTGATGCAGCTTGGATTTCAGAATAAGTGGCGCCAAGTGTTGCTTGCTGCATTAATGCAGATGCTTGTAGTTCGCTCATTGCATTGACAGACTCTAGCGTAGTTTCAGTGTATGTACTCGTGCCTGCACTATCAGTCACCGTGAGTGAAAATGTATAACTGTCTTTATTTATAGAGCTTGCGCTGGGCAGTGTGATGGTTAAGCTTGCACTGTTAGCACCGCTCAAGGTGACCGCCGGTCCACTGGTCTGTGTCCAGATGTAAGTTAGACCTTCTGTCGACCCCCTGACCACACTATCAATGGTGATAACGCTTCCTTTTCTGACAACTTCGCTGGGTACTCTGATATCAACGACCGGTGATGTGCTGATATCTTCTGCTGATCCTTGATCGTTTGTTGCAGATTGATCTTGAGTGTCTAGCTCATCGTTAGATTGCGTATTAGTATCGCTATTCTCGTTATTGTTATTTTCACTTGGTGTGGTGCTTGAAGATGACTGATTGTTCGGACTCGTGCCTGTGCTGTTCGCAGACCCTCCGCCTCCACCACAAGCAGATAAAATCAACGCAGCGAGCAAAGTGAGTAAGCGCATTTTCATAATGAGTGCCTCATTAAACCTTCATCTTTTTATAGCATAGAGTGTGACTATTTCAATTCTTTTTTATTGCTTTTTTGTTTTTTGTTGATTTAAAAGTATTGGTTTTTGCTTGTAACGTTATGATTGAAAATAGAAACAAATATAAAAAATAAATTAATTACTGAGTTAAGTATCAAGATGATTTAGTAAGCGAGTAAAAAACGCCTATACACAATCTCGTTTATATGTTGTTAAATGATTGAGAAAGTAAAACAAGGATTAGAATAATGAAAAAAATAGTTTGTTTAGCTTTGCTTACGAGTATGTCTTTGTTGTCGCAATCGAGTATGGCTAGCGAGTCCAAATTATCCGACCAAGAGCTTAACTTATTGCCACTTGTCCAAGTTCAGGGTGAAAAGTACATAGCCAGTACCATTGAAAGCGAAATGAAAAAACACAACTTGCCAGGGTTAAGTGTGGTTGCTGTGAAACATGGACAAGTAGTTTGGGCTCAAGGGTTTGGGTTAGCTGATAAGCTCACAGGTCGTAAAGTCACTGCTGACACTTTATTTCAAGCGGGGTCTATCAGTAAACCCGTTGCCGCCTTGGCAGTATTAAAATTAGTGGATGAGGGAAAGGTAAAACTCGATTCCGATGTTAATCAGTACTTAAAGGGTTGGCAGATCCCAAGTAACAAGTTTACCAAAACCAATAAGGTGACGGTTCGTCAGCTGTTAACCCATAGCGCAGGTTTAACACAGCATGGTTTTCCCGGTTATCAGCGAGGCACAAACATTCCCACCGATATTGATGTACTAAATGGACTTGGCAATACAGGAAAAGTCATCGTTGATAAGGCCCCAGGAGAAGGTTTCCGCTATTCTGGTGGGGGTTATACGGTCTTGGATTTACTTGTTGAGAGTGTGACGGGACAATCTTTCATTGACTACACATCAGCGCATATTTTACAGCCACTGGGTATGACAAATAGTACTTTCGCACAGCCATTACCTAAGCCTTTGTGGTCAATGGCAAGTGCTGCATTTGATGGTAGTGGGCAGCAAATTGAAGGTAATTGGCATGTCTATCCTGAACAGGCCGCCGCAGGCCTTTGGACCACTCCGAGTGATCTTGCATTATATATCGGTGCCATTCAAAGTGCGCGTGCAGGAAAGTCGGTGGGGCCAATAACACCGAAGTTAGTTAAAGATATGCTTACATTTCATGATAACGATTGGGGGCTGGGACCCGTACTCAAAAGTTATGAGCAGGGGTTAGCATTTTCTCATGGTGGAAAAAATAAGGGTTTCACCAACATATTTAAAGCTTATGCTGATAAAAAAGATGCCTTGATAATCATGACCAATGGTGACTCTGCAGGGCCTGTTATTCGTCAATTAGAAATCGCAATGAGCGATCATTTTGGTTGGGACCTTTCAACACCCAAAATAGTGCAAAAGCATGAATTCACAACGCCAAAATTAAAGCAAATGACAGGACAATATATTTATGACAAAGATAGCCAGTATTCATTTAAGTTAACGTATGATAATCAATACATATTGGCATATGATGCATCAAGAGATCATACGAGCCAGTTAATTGCCACCAGTGATGGCGAACTCATTGATATAAATGATGGCTCAACAGTGGATATTGAGCGAGATACTCAAGGTGAGATTAAGGCGTTAGTTTGGAATGGACAGTATCGCTTTGTCAAAAGCAAATTGTAAGAGACTGGGTTTTTAATTCTGCTTAGAACAGGGCTAATTATGCTAGCCCTATCAAAAGCGGGCTCTTTTGTACGCACTGACAAGCGTGCTTATGCTGGTCGTCTCTAATAATCGCTATTTACGAAGTTTACCTATTTTGATATTTGGTGTGTTCAGAAGAAGGCGTGAACATATTCGACAGTTCAGATTGTGGCAAAATACAATTTAAGTGCTGAGGTAAGTGTACTGCTTGATCATGTTGAAAGGGGGTAGTATTGGTTATCAAGAAAGTGGATACTGCTTGGTAAGAAGGCGTTTATTGTTATTAGTATATTCTTACCAAGCAGTTCGCACAAAAAACCAAGCGACGGGCATGTACTTGGTTTTTTATCAACTCTGCCCGAGTAGGCGGGCAGAAATGATAGACGATAATCGTCATTGCTTTATTACGTAATTACCACTTAAACAGCTTACATTTCTGGATACGTTTTCCGCCATAATTAGACACCATGTAAGGGCCGACTTGCTCTTCGCGAATTTTATCTGCGGTGTAGCTAATAATTTCTACGTCTAACGATCCATCGCTGTGTAGTTCATATTCGGCGTTTAGCTTGGTGTCACCAAACTCAAATAAGCTGACAAATTTGTTGTCGAACAAGTATTGGTCGATGATGATGCCGTTGTTTTCATCAACTTCATAATGGCCTTTAGCTGTATCAACTGTCACTAATGTATAGTTGCGTGGCCTAGCTTGTGCACCTTCACCATAAGTTACGATCCAGTCAGCGCGGTTATTTACTGGGCTGCCAACTTCAAGTGACATAGGGAAAGAGTATAGTGCGCCCTTACCCGGTGCTAGTAGTTCACATTGACCCTTAAAAAAACCTTGCCATTCAGTGGGGGCTGCTTGAGCCGTCAGTGAGATGGCCGACAGACCAACGCACAACGCGAATATTTTTTTCATTTTATCTTCCTTATTGATGCTTTTTTTGTGTGAGTCATCTTAATGAACGATGCTTTTTTCAGAAAATAACAAGGTGGAGAATTATTTTCTCAAATTAATAATTTATTGAGATTTTGTGCCGTTGGAGAAGGAGTTGCTGAAGCTATCGTTTGTAACTTACTCGCGTTAATTATTTCATCGAGTCAGCCTGTATATGTTCTAAATTTTGTACATGCTGTCTTTAAGGTATGTGTATCTCTCTGCTTAGCAAAGACCTCATGTTGCTCCAGTTGAGAGAGCGCCTTAGCTGATAATGGACTTAGTGCAGATAAATAGGTTTTTTTAATGGAAGGCATGATGGTGTCAAATATGAGTTTGACTCTGGGTATATGAAATTCTGAGCTGATTATAGACACATCTGGTGAACCTAGTTGTGAAAGTACAGGCAAAGTTAAAGTAGCATCTTCAATAGTAAAGCGACTTAACGTATCAGGTAAAAATGCTGCAGGGTCCACACCGTGAGCGCATAAGTACTGTCTGTTAAAGTGGGCATGTGGCGTTGATGTTGGATTGAAGTTTTCGCCAAACCCGCCTGTACAAATGAATTTCGCCTCTTGTGCTGAATGAAGTGCCTTGAGCGCAAGCTGACATCTTGCGACTGAAAGTGAAGACAAGTTACCGTGTTGGTCATTTTTATGTCCCAATACAATTATCACTTTTTCCATTTTTAACCTGCTCTAAGTCCTGTTCGAAACGTATTCTTGATGTTAAATAAAGAGTGTATTTTGCCAGTGTTCCATTAAAAAAATGCAATGGCATATCGCTTGTTATGCTGAGCAATTACGCATTAAGCAGCTTTGATTTTTAATACTCAAAAAACGTTTAAATGTGTTTATGTCTGCTTACTTATCTCTACATCATTACCTTATATAAAAACACTTTTTTAGATACATGTCTCATATGCTGTAAGCGTGATTTAATAAACCTTAAGGATATAGATGTGAAAAGATTAACCCTAAGTATTATTACGGCAGCCATACTATTGTCTGGCTGTGATAAAGATAATGATGTAATCGTAATAAAGCCAGAGAAACCAGCCACGATTGAAGACTTTAATGGGCTATGGGAAATAAAAGGTTCTGGAGAAGTTTGGGATCTATCCGCAAACGGATTAATAACCTATAACTTCAATAGTAAAACATGCATTAAAGCAGATGAAGAAAATGCACAGTTTACAAAACCACTCGTAAAGTATTTGTCGCTTAATGATGAAAAAGATCAGCTTACGTTCATCAGCCCTGCATCATCAAAGGTGCAGCTGTCTAAGCTGGAGTCACTTCCATTGCAATGCGATGCAAAAAATATTACGACAGACATGTCGTTACCAGAGACGTTTGACTATGTATGGCACACGCTGAACGAGTACTACGGCTTTTTTGAGTTACGTGGTATTGATTGGTCAGCCGTTTATGAGACATATAAGCCAAAAGTCACGGAGTCTACGACCCAGGCTGAATTTATGAGTATGATGGATACGATATTTACTGAATTTGGTGATGGTCATTTGAGTTTAGAGGGGCCTCAGGGGGCACAAGCAGATGGCAGTAAAATTGATAGTTGGATCAGAGAGGGGGTGCTTAATGGCGGTGATGATATAAGCGGCAGTTTAGCTGAGTTACAAGTTAAGGAGATTGCTGTATTAAAACACCTAATGTCGGATGGTGAGTTACATAGTTACCAAGGTACCGATGCGATACGTTTCGGCACAATTTCTCCCAAGCTTGGTTATATTCGTATAGACAGGGTTGCTGGGATGATTTTGGATGAAGCTGAGGACAATATTCTATCCCGTGTAGAAAGTGATTTGCGTAACACCGATTTGGTGATGGCTCATACTTTGGAGCAACTTCAAGACGTTGACTCAATCATTATTGATTTAAGATATAACCAAGGTGGTTTTGATAAAGTATCTCAAAAAATAGCAGGCTATTTTACAGACTCGACTTATACATTTGGCAGTAAGCAACTGAATAATGAAAGTTTTAAAGGTGAAGAGATCGCCCTTAATGTAGAGCCAAATGCGGATTTGAATTTCACTAAACCAATCTATGTGCTTATTGGTGAGCATACAATCAGTGGCGGGGAAGTGCTTGCAATGGCGTTGCAAACCTTACCACAAAGCCAGTTAATTGGTGAGGCGACAAATGGCAGTGTATCCGATACTTTAACGCATCAATTGCCTAACGGGTGGGAGCTGACCTTAAGTCACGAAGTCTATAAAAATCAGGCAGGTGAGGTAGTTGAAGGAGTAGGTATTGAGCCTGATATTGCCACTTTCTCCTACGCTTCCGTAGATCAAAAATATATGACCGATACGCCTATAGAATACGTGATGCAGCAACAAGGTGTGCACTCTTCACATAGCATAACTGCTGACAATCTAAGGCAAAAAGTACGAGATGTGATTTCACATACGAGCTTACCCAGTGTATCTGTTGCGGTAATAAAAGGTGATGAGATTGTGTTTGAACATGCTGAAGGGTTGGCAAATGTAGCTGAAAAACTGCCTGCCACAATTCATACGCCTTATAACGTAGCATCTATTAGTAAAGCAGTAACCGGAGTCGCCATAATGCAATTGGTGGAAAACGCCATTCTTAGTTTGGATGACGAAGTGGCTGATATGAATTTGTCATTCGATCCGAATAACCCGCTCAACCCTGATCCCAAAATGACGTTACGCCACCTAGTAACACATACCTCAGGGATAAAAGACAGCGATATGTTCTTCTGTACTTACTACGTTCATGAAAATAAACAGCCGTTGGCAGCCATGTTTGGACTCTCTTTTTGTGAAGATGATATGCCTGTTACCACGAGCTTAGAGCAGTTACTAGCGCAAGACTATTTCGCTGATAATGGACGCTACGTGGGGAGCGGTGTGTATTTGGATGGTGAGCAGGGTTATCCCGGCAGTGTGATGTCATACTCAAATATGGGTACGGCGCTTGCGGCTCATGCAGCAGAAAAAAAGGCCAATTTAAACTTAGCACAGCATATGAATGAAGCGATTTTTGTGCCTCTGGGGATGAATAATACAAATTGGCATCATACAGAGTTACCAGAAAATAACCCCAAAGCGGTGCAGTACAATATCGACTCAGAAGAGGTACTTCATGCCATGCCTGAGTACGGTTATGCAACTTTCTACGACGGTGAGTTGAATATCAGTAGTCATGATTTGAGTAAGTTATTAGCTGCCATTGCCAATGATGGTCGTTATCAAGATACACAGATCTTAAGTGCGTCAAGTGTTGAGCAGTTGCTTGGGTCGCAAAGCGACGTATTTAACATTCCATATCAGCAAGGCGTATTCTGGTATTGGGATGGTGCCTTTTTTGGTCATAATGGCGGAGATCCTGGCACAAACGCGTTGATGATTTATAACGCACTGACAAAAACAGGTGTGATTATGCTTGCGAATGGAGAAGATTTTATAGGCGGAAAAGAGACCATCCAACCTGTTTTAGATAGTTTGGCTGCTGATTTATATCGATATGGTGTGCAATATAACTAGTGAAGATATATACGAAATAACATAAATGAGGGGACGTGCATCGCTGTTTTGGTGTACGTCCCCCTTCAGTGTATGGCTATTTGGTTATTAAAACGTAACAGCCAAATTCGAAATGTTAAAAATATATCCATATTTATTATGTAGTTACCTCTATTGAAATTCTATTTACTTAAATTAATAGATAACTATGAAGACAAAAAGTGCTGCCAATTTCATAGTGATTATGAATTTAATTGAGGAGCTACTATGCGTTTTTTTCCAATGTTTATCAGTGCAGCTTCACTGATCTCAGTCACTATCCCTTTACCTGCTCACAGCAAACAAAGTGCTTACATTGAGCCCCCTATGATCAGTATCCCAACAGGAAGTTACATGATGGGAAGCGAGCAGGGGAGAGCAGATGAGAAGCCGGTGCGCAAAGTCACGGTGCCCGCCTTTCAAATGGGTAAATATGAAGTGACCGTGGCCGAATATCGAAAATTTATAGAAGCGACTGGCTATGAATCCAGCAAAGGGTGCGTTCATCGTATCGGTCCGCAGTGGTTTGGTAGCGGTGAACATGATGGGACATGGGATGACAACATGTATGTTCTTAGTGAGTTTCATCCAGTGGTCTGTGTGTCTCGAATAGATGCGATTAATTATGCCAAATGGTTATCAAAAGTATCTGGTGCACAGTACCGATTGCCTACTGAAGCTGAATGGGAATATGCGGCACGAGCTGGCACCACGTCAAAGTACTTCTTTGGCGGTGAACATAGGGCAAAAGAAGCATGTCGTTATGCAAATATTGCAGATCTTCATGCCTACTCTTTATCAGATAAATTATATAACGCCCCTTATTCTCAAGACGCAATCAATACATGCAATGACAATGAAGTGATGATTTCAACGGTGGGGTTGTATAAGTCAAATGGCTTTGGATTACATGATATGGAAGGCAATGTGGTTGAGCGACTTGCGGATTGTTATCAAGATAATTACGAAGGGGCGCCTGTCGATGGCAGTGCGGTCATCAAAAAAGAATGTGAGGTATTTGTTGCCCGAGGGGGCAGTTGGCATTGGCCAGTGTTTGGCTCCAGTCGAAGAATGATGATGTATGAAGACTTTTTTGCAGCCCTTGAGGGATTTCGGCTAGTAAAAGATACCCAAGGCGAAGCACTTGAGGCGAGCCGTGGCTCACTCTGGTTTGTAAAGCTGCTGGAGCAAGCTCAAAAAAAAGCAAAAATGAAACATAAGATAGAAAATCCCCATTACCCTGAACAACTGACCGATATTGACCTTAGCATTATGGCAAATGGTCATATAAACATTACATGGCAAGCGGCTCAGAAATCTGGCGTAACGGGTTATGCAGTGTTTAGGCAAGACCCCTTGAGTAATAACGTGGTCGCACTGACAAAACTAACGAACAAAAACATGTCGTTTATCGATGAAACTCCGCTAAAACACAACGGCAGGTATTATGTTGTTGCACTAAATGGCGCTGCAAAAGGCTTACCAAGCCACTATGTTGATAGTAGCCCTAAAAAAGTATATCAAGTTCCTGCACGAATAGAAGGTGAAGCTTTTGACTTTGCTCCCGGTGTAGTGGTTGTTAACTCTAGTTTTGAGCCAGAAGGCGATAAAATTATCGGCTCTATCGGAACCAGTACGGCCAGTTATACACTTGAAGCAAATTCTTCAGGTGAGTACTTAATGTCAATTCGCCTTTTTCATTCAGGTCCTACACAAAATTATACGTTGATGTTGGACGAGCGCCCGATAAAAACACCCGAATTATCTGGTGAAAGAGGGTGGCGTACCATTAAAAATATTAAAGTTCGGCTTGATAAAGGGCATCATACCTTAACAATACAAGGAGAGACGCCCCTATTCGCCGTAAATTGGTTTGATATCAATAAAGTATAAATATTTAATACTGATTTTTATCCTGTTCATAGGGGTTAGAAATAACCCCTAATTTAACCAATTTCTCATGTCGTGTATTGAGCCACCTTGGGTGGGCTGTATCCCGAATATAGTGGCGATATATCATCGTATCAGAATCGTCATCAGCCTGAAAATTGAGCTCTAGTAACTTAATTGCCATTGCTAATCCAACCCAGTCTATATGTTGCATTCTGGCAGTGTTAAAACTCGACTGTGCATACCGCTTAGCGTCATCTGTTTGCTCGAGTTTGTGATAAATCTGTGCAAATAACATGTCTCTTCTGGCTGGCTCATCGATGTTTTTTGCCAGAGCCATGGCTAAATCAGGTTTGTTTTGCTCTAGGTAGAGGTTTGCAAGTTGTTCACTGACAGAAAAGTAAACCCAGTAGTTTTCTGGAGTGAGCTCTTGTTCTAGCACTTTTAAATAATAAGATTGTTTTTCCTCTATGTTTTTTGCAAAAAGCGCAAAGTGATAAAATATCAGCATATAATGCGAACTATCTAGCTGGTGGTCGGCTAATAAGGTTTTTGCTTGATATAAGTAATCATATTTTTCTTTTTCTAATTTCAGTTTAAACGCTTTAATTGACAAAAGTGTATAAGCTCTTATTTCTTGCACGGGGCGATTAGCTAATCGAGCTTGGCTTGCAGCCTTATACAAATGTTTTTGTATTTGTGAGAAATCGCGATCATAAGCGGCGATGTCGGCAAGGGATTTGCTGATTTCGCTATTCAGCGCGTTGAAATCTGCTTCATTCATTAATTCACTGGCCCGAGTTAGATGCCGTTTGGCTTGGTCATACTGATTTAATGTCATCAAGAGCTGCCCTTTAAGCCATTGAGCATATGCCTTATAAATTGGATGATTTTGCGATTCGCTGAGAATTATCATTTGCTCAATATGGGCACTGGCGACGTTGTGGTTATATTCTGCCAGTAAGCGCTCGATAAGGTGCTTTAAGATGTCTAAATCTTCGGGCGTTTGGCTGTTTAACTTTTCCAGTTCAGTGGTCGTAAATGTATCAATTTGAACTTGGAAATAATCAGATTTCTGTATCTGATCAACTCGAGATGCGACAAGGTCTTCAAGTTTTTCGATTGAGTCGGCATAAATATACCCTTGCCAATGTCTGAGTTGATTCTGTAGGCGGTATTCTAGTAAGAATTTTGTTTTGTTTGACACTTTCTTAGTATAAATAAACCCACTGAGTAGCAGCTTATCCGACTTGGGTATGAGTTTCTTGTATTCAGTGTAAGGGGAATTAAAAATAGCTTGGGCAGAGTTATGAGACTTATCTGACGCATCATAATTGATTAAAAGTGCGTTATTCAATTGACGGGTTTGCGCTATTAAATGCCCTTCAAACCTTGCTGAGAAAGGAATAAGTAAGACTTCGTGCTGCGCTTTTTGCACAGGCGAGTTTGCACCGACATTGTGATGTGGCCATAACCAATAACCTCCAGCTATTCCCACGAATAAGCATGCGGCTACGACAAAAGAGAAGAAAATATGGCGTGCATTTACTCGTGTCGGTGAACGATATGGAGAAGCCGTCCCCGAGGGCGTCAGTTGTGTTGTGATCTCGATTTGCCATTGGTAACCGCGCTTTGGAAAAGTTTTTATGGCTGCATCTGAAATCAAAGCTCTAAGTTGACTGATGTTTTGAAAAACGACTTGCTCCGAGACAATCCGACCTTGCCACACGTGATCTAATATCTCTTCTTTACTTAAAACGTGTGCGCGTGACTCAATTAATAAAGTGAGCAACTTCCCTTGGGTAGGCGTCAATGGGATTTCACTTTGATGTTTGAATAATCGTTTTTGTTGAGTGTCAAATTCGAAGTCTAGAAAATACAGCATGATTGTAGATAGTCACTCCATTGTCATGACAGCAATAGTAGCCTAGTCACCAAGGTTTGTGAATGGCTTAAACAAGAGGTCAGTTTTTCATTACACAGGTAACAAAAAAAAGCCAAGCTACACTTAACAAAGTGAGTGCCCAATGTGCGGGTCACAGATAATTCAATAAATGATGGCAAGTGCTTATGAAATGGTTAAAGGATATCGACGGGTCTTTCGATGTGTTGCTCACCGATTGCTATCAGCAAAGAGAAATGGAAATGGAGTATCACATCAATCAGATCCGGTTTGTCGGGTTGATGGCGCTCTTTTTATTAGAACTGCTGATAGGGCTGTTAAATCGAGGTTTAGATTGGACATTAATTGTTGTTGATTTAGGCACTATGATAATGACAGCTATCTGGTGTTTCTGTGTATCTAAGTGGGCAAAAAGTGATGGCTACAAACCCTGGCTTAAATATGTTTCGATCCTTTTTGATTACCTGATTATCTTAGCTATTACACTCGAAATGGAGTTTTTATCTGAAATCGGCCACTTTTTGCATGATATGCACAATACTGAGTTTGAATTAATGCTTATCAGCGCGCTGATACTGTTTAATGTAATGAGTGCATTCAGACAAGGTAAGTTGATTATTTACTATTCCACTTTGTGCTGTTTGGCAACTGGGACAGTGATTCTTGAGCACAGTGGGACCGCCAGAGCGATAGAGATGCATGAGCAGATCATCATTTTATTTTCAGGTTTGCTATCTTGGTCAATTTCTAGTTACATTACAAATACCTATACCAGGCTTAGACATAGAGAGAGATTACTTCGATACTTACCAAAAAAGCTGGTAAGTGCAGTAGAAACTGGCAAAGTTGATATCGAGCCCGGCGGCGAACGGCGAAATGTAACTGTGCTGATGGCTGACATTCGGCGTTTTACCAGCATGTGTGAATCTCATGAACCCGAAGTTATCACAGGCTTATTGAACCGATATTTTTCGGCTATGAGTTCGATTGTTTTTAAATATGACGGCATGATAGATAAGTTTATCGGTGATGCGATTATGGCCGTATTTGGCACCCCTCAGGGTGAGGGGAATAGCGCCAGCAATGCAATTAATGCGGCAAAAGAAATGCTAGAAGCACTGACTGCATTAAATGAGGAGTTCATTAAAGAGGGATTACCGCGCATAGAAATTGGCATAGGGATACACAGTGGTGACGCAATTGCTGGTAACGTCGGGAGTGTCAGTTGTATGGACTATACCGTTATAGGTGACACCGTCAATGTTGCTGCCAGAATTGAAAGCAAAACAAAAGAATTAAATAAAGCGTTATTGATCAGTAAGGTCAGTGTTGAACAATCAAAGAAACAGAATTTGGAAAAAGCGGCTGAAGTCAGCTTGAAAGGCAGAGTAGAGCCGATAGAAGTGTTTTTCGACCCGCAAATTTAAATTGTTAAAATGATGTGTTACATGAAAATTTTTTGGTTTTAAATTGCATGTTTTAGATATAGTATAGGTACAACTCAAAAATAAGCTTGCCTTATTTGTTGTTCTTATTGAGCGGGTTGTCAACAACCTCGTGCTTTGAAGCGCATGGAAGGGATCATAAGATATTCAAAGAGTGATGGATTTACGGTAAGCATATTTTTGAGTGATCAAAATAAAAGAGTAAAACGGAGTTCCTTCGCTTTACTCTTTTGACATGGAAAAGGCTTATTTATTCGCTTCTTTAGCTGCTTTTAAATTTGCCGCATGGTCTATTTTGTAATCTGGCATGTTTTTATTACCGTGGATTAGATAATTGTCCATCCAACGCATCAGACGAATACTATAGTCATATTGCGCCGCAACTTTACGGTTGCCGTGTCCTTCACCTGGGTAGTAAATTAAGCGTACATCTTTACCTTGCACTTTCATGTATCTATACAATTCCATAGATTGTGCTGGGTGTACTCGCGGGTCGTCTTTACCATGCATAATCAACAGTGGAGTTTTTGATTGGCCAGCCCAGTAAATAGGGCTGCGCTCGAGGTACCATTGCCATTTTTGCCATGGATAAGAGCGCGCGTGTACTAAAAACATTTCGTTTGAGATATCAGTCGTACCAAACTTTGATAACTGGTTGGTAACACCAACGAACATAACGCTTGCTGCGAAGTGCTCAGTTAACTTTGTAGCGCCCCACGCCGATGCATAACCGCCATAGGAACCGCCTGTTATCCCTACTTTTTTGCTATCAACCAATCCTAAATCATCTACTAGGTATTTTTTCATGTCTACTAGGTCGTCAAATTCCTTACCAGCATAGTCACCTTGACCTAGTTTTGAGTAGTCAACGCCTTTACCTGTAGAGCCTCTGTAGTTGGGATAAAATACCGCATAGCCACGAGCGGCACCCATTTGACCTGGATCTGAGTAGTTTGTTAACCAGCCATTTTTATCATGAGACTCGGGACCACCATGAACGGACATGATCAATGGGTAACGTTTGCCTTCTTCATAATCAAGTGGGTAGATAAGAACACCGCCGATCTCAACGCCATCTCGGGCTTTAAATGTCAGAGCTTCTTGTTTTGCGAAGCGCTTACTATCGAGCCAAGTGTTTGAGTTTGACAAACGAGTCGTGCGCTTTGAACGTAACATATAGACTTCATTTGGGTGCTTCGCTGTATTCGCAGTGAGCGCAATGGTTTTATCTGAGTCTGACACTGACAGCTTACCAGCGATGAGCTTGCCGTCTTTTACCATTTTTTTGTATTTGTTTGAGCCCGCTTTTATTTGACCAACAAAGCTTTCCGCGCCAACATGACCAACAAAGTTAAGCGTATTTTTACGGTTAGACCACTCAAAGTCACCGATATGTCCCATAAAGTTTGGGATCCACTCTTCGATTTCCCCTGTTGTGGCATCGGCTAAGAATAGTCTGCCTTTAGCTGGGTCATGCTTGTCTTCGGCACCTAAGATGGCAATGTATTTACCATCATGAGAAAACTCAGCTTCGCCAAGCTTACCTTCTGTTTTGAAAGAGGTGGTCATCTGCTGTGTTTTGGCATCCATAATGTGCCACTGCGACTTCATATACTGGTCGTCAATTAACGCGGTAGGCTGAGTTTTGACAAGCAGTTTACTCGCATCATCTGACCAATTCATGTCACTGACATACCCTTGCACAGCAACTACGTCTGGAGTAAGAGCTTTCTCACTTGGCTGCAGGCTTACAATATGAAGCTGCTTGTTTTTTAGGCCTAATTCATAGACTTCAGCCATGAACCCGAGCTTTTTGAGTTCCTTTTCTGAGCTATCTTTAGGTGGCATAGCCAAGATAGCAACTTGCTTGCCATCTGGGCTTAGTCGATACTTAGAAATTGAAGTATCTTTTAAAGCGAAGACTTTTTGTGCTTCACCACCGTTTACGGCAATACGATAAAGCGACGTAAATTTATCAGTCTTTTTCTTCGTTAAGAAATATATAAATTGACCATCTGCCGACCAAGCAATGCTGTGAATATTCACCTGACCAGTAATAAATGGGCGTTCAACACCTTCGTCATCCACAAGGTGCAGCTCATTAAAGTTTTTACCGTTTTCATCTATGTATAATTCTCTTGGAACTGAACGTGTAAAAGCAACTGACTCGCCGTCAGGGCTCACTTTGGCGCTGACAACTTTTTGGATTTTAGGGATGTCTTCTAGGGTGATTGTATTTGACTGAGGGCTTGTAATGGCGCTTGTACTCACCAAGCCAACTGCCAGTGCAATTGTGGATTTTATCAATTTCATTTTACTAGCCTTGAAAAAGAGAATTGTGAGAGACGTGAAACGTCGAGCTAAAAAATCACGCTATTTTACGATTGGCTCTAAAGAAAACCAGCGTTTGCGACTAACTGTCACATGTATGCGGTAAACTACAAAGTTTGCATAAATAAGTATAATACTTGAGTAGATAAATATGCTGTTTTTTTAAATCACAGGCATATAAATAGGGACAGAGGTCATCGTTGGGTATATTTTATGTGCCTTATATCTTAGAGAGGAGATTAATGAGCTGCGGCTTTTTGTATCGAAAATAGGCTTGTTGTGTTTGACGCAACCTGAGACTAAACGATTGAAGCAGCTCTGGCATGGTGAGCTAGGCTGATCAGTGAGTTGAAAAGCGATATCTAGCGCCTAAGTAAAAACGTCTTCCATTTTGGTAAATTGCAGTAGGTGCGTACTCATTTCTATCGTATGTGTAAATCTGTTCATCGTTAAGGTTTAAAAATTCAAAGACGAGATCCAAATTATCACTGAACATTAGTGTGACACTACCGTCAAGTTGCCCATAATCGTCCATTTTTGTTTCGCCAATTCCAGTGGCAAATTGCGTGCGGTAGTTATACGCAAGGCGCAGGCTAAGCACGCTATTTTCATAGTAGGCAGTGAGATTGGCACTGTGTCTTGATGTGCCTGGCACCCAGTCGGTTTTACCTGTTAACTGAGAGGTTCTATCACCATCAACGAAGGTATAGTTTGCGATGACTCCAAATCCATAGGCAATGGCTTGTTGATAGCTCAATTCGACGCCTCTGATCACACCGCCAGCACCGTTTATTGGTCTGTCTATCGACATTAAAATACCTTCATGTGACTCTATGTTTCTATTAAATTCAATAAAAGACTCAACATCTTTATTAAAAATAGCGATAGAAGCCAATGCCGAATCTGTAAAGTACCATTCTAAGCCAAAATCATATTGTGTGGCCCGATAAGGGTTTAGGTTTGGATTACCGCCTTGGCCTTGTGCTTGGGTGACATTGTAATTAGTCGAAGGCATTAAGTGGTGAAATTGCGCGCGGGACATGACGCGTGCAACAGCAAAACGCGAAATAAGTTGATTACTTAAGTCAAATTGAATGTTTAGGCTCGGTAAAATATCGGTGTAATTTTTTGATGTTGCTTGCCAGTTATAACTTGGTACATCTGCAGGTAAAGTGGCTATTCGTTCATAAGCGCCTGCTTTTTGCCACGTTGATACTATTCTCACACCCAAGTTAGCCTGGTATTCATCTCCAGCCAGCTCAATCATTGCATAGCCTGCTAAAGTTTCTTCTTCGATTGTGAAGCGACTCGTCTTTTCTTCTTCTTGTTCAAAATTGAGCGTTGCAAAATCACGTGATAATGCATTGATATCCGCAAAACTATACGCCTTCAATGTATTGTCATTTCCAACCTTATCTAGATAACCACTGACAAACTGAGCAGGGTAATCTGATAAGGTGGTATTCAGCCTACCTGCCAATCCCTGAAGGCCGCCGTTTTGCGATCTAAGTCTTTGAAAATCTCGCTTGTGGCGTTTATATTTACCGCCAAAACGAATGGTACTTAAGTGCTTAAACGATAGATCTCGAGAAAAATCTTTTTGTAAAAAGTAGCCTGTATCATTGCCATCTTGACTGTCGTTACGCGCTTCACTTAGGAACCACTGTCGGCCATTCAAAGGTGAAGTTTGATAGTCTGTTTGGATATTTTTAGCGTCTCGTGTATCGAAGCTGTACTGCGTATTCGTGGCAAATTGCGCGGTGTTATCTTCGCTGGTGCCACCGCTGCCTCGGGTGTAGCCTATCTGGTATTGTGCTCGCCACCACGGGCCACTGTAATTGAGGTCGAGGTGAATACTCTGAGTTTGTATTTCGGCTTTGCGCCAAATTGCTTCCATACTGGTATTAAATGGCTGTGTTTGAGCAGGAGTGAGGGAGCCGTATACAAGCGTATTGTCTTTTATCTGATAGTCGTTGATTTGGCTGCCAGCGTCCAGAGCTTTGCCAGGTTGCCACAAGAAGTTTTGATTCGTGTTGTCCGCATTGAGTTGAGAATGAAGTAAATGGCCTTTTAAAGTCCAATTCTCATTAATATGGTAGCTTGCACTAGTGGTAAAGCTGGTTAGGGCTCGGTCTTGTTGGAAAACAGCTGAACCACCTCCCCCAGGAGACCATATGTTTTGTAAATCAGCCGTTCTCTGGGCATTATTTGTAGACGTTAAATGTCCAGACTCATTGGTGAAATAGCTTCTTTCGTGCCACCCCCAAGATTCGAGTCCATCTCTGCGTAAACTTCTACTGTGATGATTAATCGTAAATAGTGTAGCGAAGTTTTGGTCTGCATTTATCCAACTGTACACAGCGGAAAGTTGCGGATCATATTTGTGTGAAAGGTCGTTGTATTGCGTTTGAGCTGTAATAGCCAGCACGCCAGGGTCTGAAAAGAATGGATCCAGTGTTTTAATGTTGATTGCACCACCGAGCGACCCTTCATCTTGATTGGCTTTGGGGGTTTTATACACCTCTAAACTTGAAACAATGTCTGCTGGTAACAGTGTGAAATTGAATCCGCGACTGGGCAAAGAAGAGATCCACCAATCAGCAGAAGCCAGGTATTGTCCGTTGAGATAGGTGCGGTTTTGCTCCGGGGTGGTGCCTCTCACACCTATTCGTTCGCCTTCTCCTTGAACTCGTGATAATGATATCCCGGTGATCCTTTGTAATGCTTCGGCCACATTCTTGTCAGGGAATTTACCGATTTCTTGTGCACTAATACTATCTGATGTTTGTTGGCTATATCGTTTTACATTAAGTGACTTGATAACGCTGTCATGAAAGGCGCGAATTTCTATGTGCAATAACTCGTTCTGGTCGTTGTCTGGCGATTTTTCTGAGGCTCTTTGCCCACTATTTTGCGCGTAAGTCATCGATGTGTATAAAAGCGTGAAGAGAAGAAACAAGTAACATATGCGTTTCATGACCATTGTTTCCTACTCCTATTCTTAATTAACGTTCGGGAAACTTTGCTTTTATATTTCTGTTTAAGTGCAACACAAAGTGCTGTAAAGTTGCTTTAAGGTAAAATATTTTTGTCCCCATCATAACATAGTATGATCATAATGGAATAGCTTGTTATGTATTCGGCCATGTAACTATGACGCGCTTTTTGGATTGGATCAGTAAATGCAGTTTGAACGTTTTCTGTTAAATGATGTTTTGATAGATACCCAAAAGATGAGTGTCAAAGTAGAGGGAAGTTGGCTACCTCTAGAGCACAAACAGCTCTCCTTAATAAAGTTGTTGATAGAAAATGCGCCAGAACCGGTCAGTCGAGATGAAATAATCAATCAGCTCTGGCCTAATTTGATTGTCAGTGATAATTCGGTAAGCCAACTAGTGGCGCAAATTAGAAAAACGCTGAGCGATACTTCTAAAGAACCTAAATTTATTAAAACAGTGCCTCGAGTCGGATATCAGTGTATAGCTGTCGTTGCAGAGGCACCTACGTTTATAGAGCGGGGGAAAACTCCTCAACAAAATGTGCCTTTTAATTGGCTTTTTTGTGGGGTCTTGGTTGGTTTTTTAATTGCGTGCATTGTATTTTTTGATGTCAGTCTGTTTAAGCATGAACATAAAATTAAGTATGTTTCTCGATTAACTTCTTCACCCGGTGCTGAAGTGTACCTTAACTTTTCACCTAATGGTCGTTATTTAGCGTATAGCCAAATTGTAACTGGTGAAAGCCAATATGATCTGGTTGTACACGATCTGCAAACGAATACGTCTCATACAATCAAATCGTCAAGGTATAGCGAGCAAGCACCTAGTTGGTCTGAAGACGGAAATTGGCTTTTATATTATCGATATAGCCCGTTTAGTTGTGAGATACGTGCTGTGTCGGTACACAATGCGATTGAGTTATGGCGATTGAATCGAGATATGGCTTTATTGGAATGTAATAGCGCCTATAACCCTCAAACGATTATGTGGGATCATGTAAATGCGCTTTTTGTTAATGAGGTCGACTCAGGCAAAAAGGTATTGGTTAAATATAATATAAATAAGCTGCAAGATAATGCCTTGGTATTGTCTGAGAGAAAGGTAATCGTAGAGGCTTCAGAATATGACCTCTTTGAAGATAATATTATCTATTTGTCAGAGGGTAACTGGTATAAAGCTAAAATTAATAATGAGGGTAGCTTGGTGTCTTCAGAAGAAATCGAAGTGCAAGGCAAGCCTTATTTTGGTTTTTCAGATAACAGTTTGTTTGCTGTAGGTAGTGATCTTAAATTGCACTTTTTGGATCAAAATTCAACTACTTTATATCAACCCTATGGTGAAATATCAGAAATTTCTATAGACAGAAAAAAAGGGCTCATTGCGCACACTGAAGGGAAAGCCGAAGTAAATCTATATGAATATTCTACCATGTCTAAACAGTTTACTGCGATTTCATCCAACGCCAGAATAGATACCCATGCGAGTATTTCACTTGATGGTATGCAAACTGCGTATGTCTCTGAAGCAGCGCATGCAGCGCTGCAAATTGAAGAGGTAGAAATATGGCTAAAGCACAGGTATAAATCAAGCCCCAGTTTATTAACTAAATTACCTAAAAATGATAAGCCTAAACTGCTTTTATTTTCCCCTAATGGCGAATACTTAGCTGTATTAAGCGAGTCTAATACACTATTTATTATCAATACCTTTTCAAAAATACCTCGCTCAGTTATTAAAGAAAACTCGACTTTAGAGAATATATACTGGTCAAGTGACGGTAAGTCCCTTCATTTTAAAACAGAAGAAGATGAGCGTTTACAGTTTTGGCGTCATGATATTGCAAATTCAAGCAACTATTTACTACCTGATTCAAGCCAAGAGTATATCCCGCTGATGAATAAAAATGAGAGTTTTAGAACGTATTTATCTGATGTGGAAGATTATATATTTAATGCACTTGGTGGTGAGGTGCCATTGCAGCAATTATCACATTCCTTACAGCTTTATAAGCCAGCTATCTATGATGGTGGAATTTATTATGTTGTGAGGCAAGGGCATCAACTATCTTTGTATAACTATGAGATAAAGGGACAAAATAATCACTTTGTTTCAGATGTAGGTCTTTATTTATATGATGTAAATGCGGTTTTGAGCCTGAGCACAAACTACGATGGTTCATATATTATAATGAATCGAGTAGAAAATTTAGAAAAAGATATCGTACTTCATGAGTTTACACTTGATTAGACTTTAAACCACACTTACTTATTGCAATTAGCAATCCAAAAGCGCAATGTAGAGTGGTGTATTAAAAAGGCGGTATATATGAAAAAAATAAAAAATGTACACATATTATTGTTATGCGTAATGTTAGGCGGCTGTGCTAAATCAACGATTGAGGCGCATAAATTGAGAGAGACTCAAAGTGGTATCATTTGGGGGAGTATGTCTTATGAAGGTGAATATGCAGACTATCAATTACATTTTAAAAATATTCATACGGGAGAAAGTGGATTTATAACATTAGGTTCAAATGTCAATGAACATGGCATTTTTGCGATGACTGTACCAAAAGGCGTCTATAGTGTTACTGGTTGGAGGGTCAATCAACAGTACATTTCAAGATATAGTGATGGCGAAACGAGAAAGCTGTTTAACAGTGATTCGAGTGCACCGACTTACCTTGGTAAGTTTCACTTTACTTCCGAAAGTGCACCGAATTCTCCGCAAGCAAACATTCAAGCGTCAATAAGTAATCGATATGAAGCAGACGTAAAGCTGTGGCGAATGTCTTACCCAGATATAAACATGCCACGGCATGTGGCAGAGCATTTACCAGAAAATATTATTTTATGTGCAGCGTGTGATGTTCAGGTGATACATACTCCAGCACAAATACGTTAGCTACAGTAGTCGATAGTTAGGGTCATATGTGTCGAGGCTTTGTAGTGATGGTTGAGTAGAGCACCAAAGCTGCTCATAGCCTCGAATCAATTGCCTCAAAGTATTGATATCCATGATCCGTAAGTAAGTTAAGTAAAGCCATTGCTTTTTCATCGATATTATTGCCACTGTGTACACTTTGCAGGTTTTTTACTTTACAAGCGTTTAAAGTGTTTTAAAGTCATCAGATAAATGTAGTGATAACGTGTTGTTATTACCCACTAATTCAACAATGCTATTAATGATAAAGCAGCTATTTTGTGACTCACTCTAGAGGGTCAATGATTTTGAAAAATCATAGATATTTCTGTAAAGATTTACTCCTTCGAAAGCATTGCTTCAGTATTGGTAGATGGGTGAGAGGACCTGCGTAATTTTATTATTGCATAGGTTTGTATATTTAGAGTGTTGTACAACTCAGCTGAAGGATAATTCACGGGTTAATTTGCTAATTATTTCCAGTATTGAGAATGGTTGTGAGCGAAGGTTTAAGACAAGCTTATAGGAAACAATTAAGTTCAGGCTACAGAGATACCATAAATTTTTGAATTTGTGCTGTGTCCCAACCCCTCTTTTGCGCTTGTTTGAGTGCTAGCTTGGCGATTTTAATTGACTCTTTGGTGTTGCTACTGCGTAATAACTTTGCTTGTAATAAGAGTAATTCAGGGTCGTTTTTATCTTGGCTGAGGCCTTTGTTTAACCAATCAAGTAGTGACTCTTCGTCATTAGGGTGGTCGTACAAATGTAAACTCAATGCTTTGGCCGCCCTTATGTCATTGTCGGCTGAGCGTTTAAACCATTTTGTTGCTTCATTCGGTGCAAATATCTTACTGTTTTGTTGGCTGTGTAATGTTGCTAGCTTGTATTGTGCAGGCGCGAAGGAAGCCGCACTTCGCTTTAGCCAGTTTAAAGCAACATTGAACTGTGTTTTATCTTCTGTACTGGTGAGTAATTCCATTGCGAGCTTGTATTGTGCAATAGGTAGGTTATTTTTTGCAGACGCCAGTAACATGGTTAGGTAAGCACTATCGTCTCGCCAGTGGTATTTCAGTAATCGACTTGCGTTATAATCATTGGAGCTCAACCAATTTGCAATATAGTACTGAACTTGAGCGTTACCTTGTTCAGCTGCATCGATATGTCGTCTAATTTCCTTATGATAATCCTGTTGTTGGAAAGCCAAGGTTCTTTTATATTCTTTCCCTTTATATGTTGTAAAGTGATAAATAAGAGAATGATTTTTTTTAGGGTTACCAGAGTCGTAGCGCCACACACTGACAGCGTTTATAAGTGCAGATGTGAAGATATTCTTTGGATAGTCATCAATGACAACTAGGTTTTTCACGACACCTGAGTTGTCGATGTCAAACTCTAACCAGACCCATCCCTCAAGGCCTTGCCTTGCTGCTTGTTCTGGGTACTCGGGCTGTTTGTCAAATACCCGAGAGAGACTTGTGGTTGAAGACAAAGGCAGTGTTAGGTCAGGCTGGTACTTATCGCTAATATATTGATAACCATAGCGGTTTTTTGTTTCTTGTAGCACTTGTGCCAACACTTGTTGATCTGGGTATTGCGATGCGATTAAGTGAGCTGTTTTCAGCGCTTCGGCAATGCCATATTCTCCGGCTAACGCGAACCATGCATGGGCAAGGGAGAGGTTTTTTTCGGTACCTTGGCCATGTAATGACATAACAGCCAAGTTATAAATCGCATCTCCATTGCCAAGCTGAGCAAGTTGATAAAATTCATTATAGGCCTTAGCGTAATTTTGCTCTTGGTAGTACTTAGTCGCCGTATAGAGATCGGCGTAGCTGCTAGGTGATAACAGCGCTAGAATAAATACGAGTAGTTTAATTGGCCTAAATTGATTCATGCTAACTAAATTGGCACCTTATGATAATTATCTAGCCTGAATGAGGCATTATGTTACGTGTTGACTATATTAATCTGTGTACCTAAATTACCGATTCTACAGCTTTTACAAACAATTACCATATCTCAAAGTTTAAGGTGTTTCAAAAGAAAAGCTGAAGGCCTACGCAAATAGTCTTCAGCTCAAATCTCCTGGGCAGGAGTGGCTTTCCTTTGCCGGTGTCGCGTTGATTACAACGAACTTTATGTAGACCTCAACATGCTTTAAGTACAAAACACTTGTTGGGCATGTTGAGGCGGGGCTTTATATTAAAAATTAAAACGAACTCCGGCGACAAAGCGTCTACCGTCGGCATACACACCTGTTAGCGCTTGTTCGACACCCTCTTCCTGATAACTAAATGTATGTTCATCAGTCAAATTGATGGCTTCCAGCACAACAGAGATGTTTTCATTAATGTTGTATGTCAGATTGGCATCGATCTGACCATATGCATCAATGTAACCTGGCCAATCATTACCTGAGTCGTAACCTGAGCGGTGGTTGTAAGAAATACGACCGCTGAGTGTCTCATTCTCGTAGTATGCGCTTAAATTGACAGTGTGCTCAGAGTTACCAGGGATAGTAACATCGTTGCCATCTTTGTCTTTGGCTTCACCATCAACATAAGTGTAGTTTGCTGAGACGCCGAAGCCTTCAAATAACTCTTGTTGATATCCAAACTCTAAACCTTGAATTTGACCAGCACGGCCATTAGAAGGGCGGCTGATCCGGATTGGTGTATTTTCGTGTATTTCAAGTGCTGGGGTACTGTCTAAGAAAGATTGGATATCTTTATAGAAGAATACGGCTGAAAATATGCCTGCTTCATTAAAGTACCACTCAATACCAGTGTCAAATTGTGTTGCACGGAACGGGTCTATATCTGGGTTACCGCCCGTACCTGTTTGGGTCTCAACATTATAAGACGTTGAAGCAGTCATACTTGCATAGTCTGGGCGTGACATAACTCGGGCAGCACTAAAGCGCATCAGTAGGTCATCGTTTAAATCAATTGCAAGGTTGATACTTGGTAAAATATCGAAATAGTCTTTATCTTGTGTAGTCCAGACTTCAGCACCCGTTGCACCAGCAAATGCGGAAGACTCCTGTTTGGTTTGCACGAGCCGCACACCTAAGTTACCACGCATGCCATCTGCATCTATGGTGGTTTTAACATAACCTGCTAATATTTTTTCTTGAATATCAAATGTGCTTGCTTTTAAAACAGTATAGTTCCAAGCCAGTGCATCACCGTCCTGTCGTACTTTATCTGAGTCGGTAATGGCGTATGCGCGAAGCGTACCAGACGATCCTAAACCAGACAGATAGTCACTTGGCATAGCGAGTGAGTAATCTGCTAGACTCCAATTGAGATCTGTGCGTGCAGTGGTGGTGTTTTTGGTATTGAAACGGCTGTGGTCTCTGTATTTAACCCCCATTTTGATTTCACTGAATACGGCGACATCAATGGGGCGTTTGAAATCAGCTTGGAAATAGCTTTCTTCATCTTTGGCGTCATTATTGTCGTAACGCAAAAAGCCGAGGTTCCACTTTGTGCCATCTTTAGGATCCGCACCATAAGACGTTCTAACATCTTCAATGTGAGATGTATCATAAGAGTGCACATAGTTGCCAACCCAGCCGACAGAGCGATCAGCTTGTGAGCCACCTGAGCCCTCGGTATAGCCTAGCTGATAACTAGATTGCCAAAGCTCTCCTTCATGCTCAACCTTCAAGTCGTATGCTTTTGTTTTAAGTTTGGAATTTCTAACCTTGGTTTCATTTAGAATGTTCGTACCGTTAGGTGATAAACCCATGGTGCCACCAACAACCATTTTACCAACTTTACTTTGGTCTATGATCGTGATGTCTGTGTATTGAGAGTCACCGCGCTCAGGTAACCAAAGAAAGTTTTGGTTTTCATTGTCAGCATCTAGTGTTGAATCTAATAGGTTAAATGAAATATCTGTTGCTTCACTAGGTCGATATTGTAATGCAAGTGTGATCCCCGTTCTGACACGCTCTTGAGAAAACATCGCTGATCCGCCGCCGCCTGGGCTGTAAACATCTTTATGAACGGTGCCATCCGCCATCGTGATATCTCTATCAGTCCAGCTCCATGCTTCAATACCGTCACGACGAAGGTTTCTTTCTTGTCTTATCACAGAGACCAGTGCGCCGAATGTTTCATCGTCGTTTTTATAGTTATACATAATAGAAGCTTGAGGGTCAGTTTTACCTGAAACTTCGCTATGTTGGGCCAACAGTGAACCTGCGATTTTATTGGCTTCTAAATCTAGTGGCTTTCTAGTTCTAACAATGATGGTGCCGCCGATTGAACCCTCATCAATATCTGCTTCTGGTGATTTATAAACTTCTAGACCAGATACAATTTCTGATGGAAGCATTGTGTAGTTAAAGCCTCGACTTGCCGCAGAGTTTGTCCACCAATCCGTAGAGCCGACCGCTTGACCGTTTAATAATGTACGGTTTTGACTTTCACTGGTGCCTCGGATACTGACTCTTTCACCTTCACCGAAACTGCGTGTTAACGATACACCAGTAATTCGTTGAAGTGATTCAGCCACATTTTGATCAGGGAATTTGCCAATGTCTTCGGCAGTGACGGCATCAACGATTGAGTCTGCATATCGTTTTGTATTTAAAGATTTCACCACACTGCCGCGAATACCACGAACCTGAATTACTTCGACTTCTTTTTGATTTGAAACAGCGCTGTCATTTTGTGCAAATGCGTATGGTGAAAAATATAAAGTTGAGGTCATTAATGCTGAACTCACAGCTAACGACAACTTATTCTTATTGTTAAACATGATACCAATCCCCTTGGATGAAAAATGAACGTAATCACTTAAATGTAATTTTGTGCACTAAGGATTTAACATCATGTCTAGTTGTTAAATCTTGAATATAGATTAAAAGTTGTGAATTTAGAAAAAACCTTTGCTTTAGTTTCTATATATTTGAAAAATAACAGTAAATATTGTGTTTTTTATATTTTAAGTTCTAATAAGTAAATTTACTCAAAAAACCATATTGCTAATTTTGTTTACATTCACAACTAGTGATACATAAATTTTGAATTTTTTTATATTTTGAAGTAACGGGTACTTTTCTATAGGGCTGATAAGAACATCAATGATCAGTGAATAGTCATATACTTGCTCGGTAAGTGATGTCTTGCAAGGCGTACATTTAGCCCTATCGTTTATTTTGTGGGGTGTTAGATGTTTGCAGTGTTAGCTGTGTTCTTGTTATTAATTGCCTGTCATCAACGGTGAGATTTCGTAGAGTTTATGTTTTGCAAGCAGGGCGGCTATTGTGAACATTGAAGTTTGGCTAAGGTTGACTGTGTGAGAAGCCCCCATTATTTAGGGGGCTTAAGAATAGATCACAAACTCTTTTTGGGTGGTAGCGTGACGTTTGCGAAAATGAGTCCTGCAACAAGTGACATAAATATTAAAAAGGTTTGTTGCCCAATGTGATCTGCCATAACAAAGCTTTGTCCTTCAATCAAAGAGTTTAAGCCGATATAGGTTTTGGAACCGGGTACAAGGACGATCAGCCCCTTCATGGTTACGATAGACGCTGGCGCATTTTCGACGCGATTAAATATGTTACTGAAAATACCAACGGCAAATGCCCCTGCAAACGTCCCAAGCGCATAGTCAAAGTAAATTGCGGCGCTGACAGAAACTGCATAGGCAATAAACCCTGACGTTATGCACCAAGGGACATGCTTCAGTTTGGTTTTGAAAATTACAACAAGGCTGATACAAAGTAAAAATACTGCCAGCCAAGCAGTCCATTTTGGCAGAGGATCTGGTTGTACAAAGTCGACTTGCCCAAATACATAAAAACCAATACTAATACCTAGAAACGCGCCAAAATACAGCTTGAACAACAGCATAAAGGCATCCATAACTCTGGCTGTGCCTGATACCAAATGGCGTGCTGAGAGTTCAGCGAACCCTAATGCCAATGCCAGTCCAGGTATAAACACGATGATCGCAGATAAAACGACTAGACGGATGTTGAGCTGAGGGTCTAAATAAGCTGACACGGCACACGCTGCAAATGCAGAGGCAATGGCTACCATAGGCTCAAGCATGTGAGTGACACGCTTGGAGTGCTCTGACCATAAGATGAATAAGTAAACCAAGATCGAGATGATGCCGGACCATATCACATCACTCCAGCTTGTACCCATGAGCATAGCGAACGCACCACCTGACACCGCAAAAGCTAAAGCCATTTGCCATCTTGTGTATGGGGAGTCAGCATTTTGAATTTGATCGAGGCTTTCGTCCGCTTCAGCGATAGTTAACTCACCGGCAAGCATTTTGTTTACGACATCATCGGTATTAGCAAGTGAACCTAGGTCGTGGTCTCCAGGCTCAACCCTTGCAACGTGAGTATATTCCTCTTCGTGCCCGTCTGTCCAAATAACAAACGTCACCGATGTTGGTGACATAACAAAAGAAGACTTTAAACCAAGGTGTGTGGCAACTTCCATCAAATGAGCTTCTAAACGAAAAGCAGGGGTGCCGTATTGATGAAGCATTTTGCCAAGCTTTACAATAAACTTGCGCTTTTGGGTAAATGTAGCTGAGTTCAACTGTGCAATACCTAATAGTTGAGAGGTTGAGGGCGAGCCCATACATTTAAGTGTTTTTCACTTAAATCCCAAATTACAGTAACTTATAGTACAGCTAAATTATGTTGTAATTTTGAAGTCTCAACCGGATGCGCTGAGATTAAAAAAACCTTCAAAAACTAGTATACACATAGTTTGCGGCGTAATTAGCGCTTAAGCACAATAAGAAACCAATTCAGTATTCATTTCTATAAAACTAATAATAAGTTACGCCGCGCATTCTAACCAGTTTTGTCTTATTTTCAACGCATTTTGTTTGCGTTTTTTTCTTCAATCCACTGAGACATATACTGGGTACTACGTAAAGTGTGGTGTTTGAGCATTTGCCCATAAAAGTTTTGTGTTCGATGAGCTGCTAAATTGCTTTGAATATTGGATATTTTGTTTAATAAACGGGTACTTAAAGTGTCTTTGTTGTACCTGTCGTGCAAAATGTTTAAGCCATTTTGTTGTGCTTGCTTGAATGCTGCTTGATCTTTGTAAAGTGCGACGGCTGCAGCAATAAACTCTTCATCGCTAGTCGTAATTATTCCATGCCAAGGAAGCGTACCATGCATACCTTCAGCCCCGATTTCAGTTGTAATGCAAGGAGTTTGAGTGAGCATCGCTTCTAAAAGTTTACCTTTGATACCAGCGCCAAACCTAATCGGCGATAAACATATTCGACTTGTTTTCATCACCTCTATGGCATCTTCAGCCCAACCCTTAACTAAAAAACCTGTTTTGGGGTTGTTTAGAGCCGTAGCCTTTTTAGGGGGATACGAACCATAGATATGTAACTGCGCTTCAGGGAGTTGCTTTTTGATTGCAGGCCAGAGCTTTTGCAAGTGCAATACAGAGTCCCAGTTGGGGGCATGACGAAAGTTACCAATGGTCATAAAATGTGCACGTTCATCAAATGTAGGCAGCGTAGAAGGCAGTGATTTTAAGTCAACTAAGAATGGCAAATGGAGCAGTATTTCAGAGCATATGTTGAAAGTTGATTGTAACAGCTCTAGTTCATAATCCGAGATAATAAGAGATAAGTCACATCGTAAAATAGCGGCAATTTCTCGTTTTGCTAATTCGCTATCTAATAACTGATCCGTATTAAAGTCAACGTTTGCTTTTAAGGCTGAATGCCTCGCTCCTCTGAGGCTCTGTAAATCTTCTGTATCTAGGATTTTCAAAGCATGTGGGGCAAACTTATCAACTCGCCAGCCAAATTGTTCTTCCATCATAAAGCGGTCAAACAGAACAATATCTGGATTTAGCGCTTCAACATAACTGTCAAAGCTGCTGCAATTAAGCGCAATTTGTTTGCTTGAAATGCCATAGTCAGGCAGGTGTACCATGTGTTCAGTCTGTTGCGCAGGGCTTGCAAATTCCACTTGCCAGCCTTGTGATTTAAATAGCTGCAACAAGGAGAGCATATGCATACCAGCAGCCGATGAATTTGGCTCAGGCCATACATAGCCAATAACTAAAACTTTATTCATTTATGATGAAGATTCTCGAATTTGTAAAGAAATATCTACCAGTGTTCTCACTGGAGGTTGGGATTGGTTGAGGATTTCACTCAGGGCTTGGCAAGTTCGTTTACCAATATCATTGGCATCAATACGAACTGATGATAGTGCAGGGCGCATTAAGCGAGAGTCTGCAAGATCATCAAAGCCAATGACTTTTACATCTTTTCCGGGCGTTAAATTATGTTCTCGCATGGCTTCCATAACCCCGTATGCTATGACATCACTAAAACACACCACAGCTTGAATATCAGGCTTAGTACGATAGATCTCATGAAATGCATCTCTGCCACCCTGACGGTTAGTGGGTGCCATAATTTCATATGATTTCACTGGAGTAGCGTGTGCAGATATGGCAGAGCGAAAACCGCTTAAACGTTCATGATAATCGGATATTTCCTCAGTGCCGCCTAAAAAAGCTAAAGAGGTCAGGCCTTTATTAAGCAGGTGCTCTGTCGCTAAATGTGTCCCTTTTTGGTTATCTGGCAAAATACAGGGCGCATCTGCAAATTGTATTTCACGCATGATATTGATGACAGGAAAACCTGATGATACAAGCTGGTTGACCCATTCTTTAGTTGTTCCTGGTGCTGGGACCATCACAAACGCAGACACATTGTACTCTTTCAAGGTGTTTACCACTTGTTGCTGACGTTTAAAGTCTTCACCGGTATTAACTAGCATTGGCACCATGCCTAGCGCGTAAATGTGCTTTTCAAGACCGACAGCAAGTTGAGCTGAATATGGGTTTGTTAAGTCGTTAATAACGACCGCGACTAAATTTGATTTTTTACTGCGAAGGGCTGCTGCATCTCGGTTGTAGACATAGCCGAGTTTCTCAATCGCCTTAAGGACTTTTTCTTTACTTTTATCGCTTACCTTATCCGAGTGAGTTAATACGAGTGAAACTGTAGATTTGGAAACTTGCGCTTCTTTGGCAACATCAAAAATTGTTATTTTTTCTGGTTTTTTGTCGTTGTTCATAAGTGCCTGATCGCATACGTTGTGCTGATGACGGTTGCATAGTTTAAACCTATCAACTTAGACTCTGCAACTTACAATTCAAAAGTCGCGTTACTGTATAAAACAATAGTTTAAAAAACAGCTTTTTGACTGCAAAATGTCTCTAAAATACTGCATTGGTCTGAAAATAAAGATATGATGTCCCGTTGTGGCTATTTGATTAGGACTACAGACGTGATAATTATCCGGGCATTAATGCTATTTGTAAGTGCATGTATATTAAGTAATGTTGTTTATGCAGATGCTTCTAGTTATAAGCAACCATCGCCTGAAATTGCAGAATTAATACAACAACATAGTGTTCCCGAAGCGCTTGTAAATGCA
Organism: Pseudoalteromonas luteoviolacea CPMOR-1; assembly: GCF_001625685.1. Classification (GTDB taxonomy): domain Bacteria; phylum Pseudomonadota; class Gammaproteobacteria; order Enterobacterales; family Alteromonadaceae; genus Pseudoalteromonas; species Pseudoalteromonas luteoviolacea_K. The sequence continues at coordinate 112,126 of NZ_AUYC01000025.1, forward strand.
AAAGGGAGCTGGATGGCACTCCTTGAGCTTGCTGAACACGCTGGGTACAACACACCAGCAAACACGCTGCTGGGTGTGCAGTATAATCCTGTAACGAGTCTACACAGCGATGCGCCAAGATATTCAGGCCTGTCTTTTAAGCACATTGATACAGGTGCTTTAATTCGCGTTACAAATATACCTCAAGGTCAAATTGTATACCCCGCATGGAGTGCAAATGGTCGTTACCTCTCGTTTGTTCTTGAAACTAAAACAAGCGCCCATTTGTGGGTGTATGATATAAAGCAGAGAAAGCCAGTGGGCTTATCAAACTTTCCGCTTAACGGGTTTGTAGTGGCAAAACCTTATGAGTGGCTGGCAGATGGCTCGGGGTTGATTGCCAATGTGCGAGTAAATTCTCTGAAAACCCACTCTAGTCCAAAGCAACCAATCACAGAGTCGAACGGGCCTTTAGTGGTGAACTCAATGGCGCAACCAGCGCTTGAACAAGACAGCGTATTCAATGCAAAAAAGCATGCTCAGTTTATGGCATTAGCGCTCGGCCAATTATATAAAATCCCGCTCAAAGGAAAAGAAGTACCGATTGGTCAGCCGGCTTACTTCAGTGAGTTTAGCTCTTCCCCAGACGCAACGAATTTGCTTGTTGCTATGATGGATGTACAGAATTTATCCCAAATGACTGAGCAAGACTTTGAACAACAAAATTATAGTGTGTGGCAGATTTGGGGCATGAGAGGGGCTCCCTTGTATGAGGTATATCGGCCGCAACAGACGCTGTCAGAACAAGCTCTACTTGCGCAGACAATTTCGGACCCGACGGTGAAAAGTCGTTTCCAATGGCGTGCTGATAAAGGAGCGACTTTGGTATGGGCTCAATCTGACATAGCCTCTGAAAGTGACAGTTTATACAGTATTTCTGCACCATTTAGACGTGAGCCCAGACTGTATGCTGAGGTTGATGGTCGTGTGTTAGAGATAATTTGGGGCGACAATCAACTTGCCTTAATAGTGATTGACTTAGGGAATGGAAAAAAAGAATACCGTGCCTTTTCTCCACTGACGCCAGAACGCGTGCAAATTAGGTTGAATTTATTTGACGATATGGCGACGAATGAGCGCCGCGAATTGGTGATGACAAAGAATGACTTGGGTGTACCTGTCGTAAAAGTGGCAGGGGGTAGATACCTCTTTATTAAGGGCAATAAACATAACGAGGGTGTAGACGTACCATTTTTAGCTCGTTTCGATACGCGAGGTAATCTTCTTACCTTTATATGGCAATCTAGTGCACCTTATTTTGAGCAAGTGATTGCCCTATTGTCGAATGATGGAATGCAATTTGTTACCCGTAAAGAGTCTAAAGACAATCCAACAAATTATTTTTCAAGAAACTTGACCTTCGATGTGGTTGAGCAACTTACAAAATACCCGCATCCATATCCCAGCATGCAGGGGATCCGAAAAGAGGAAATGCAATTTGTCGTCGGCGGTGGGGAAAAAATAAAAGGAGACTTTTATCTACCCAACCGCTTTGACCCTAGTTTGGGCCGTATTCCCGTTGTAATTTGGCTAAATCATGACGCAGTGAAAACGAGTAGCCAGCGTGAAAAGTCCCCGTATTTATTCCCAGAGTTAAATGCGATGAATGGCGTGCCTTTTGTACATGAAGGGTACGCTGTGCTCAATGTTCAAAATATGCCTGTGCTAAGTGACCTTCACCAAGGTGAGCAACTTGATAAGTACCTGCGAGATGCTGCCAAGGTGATTGTAGATACATTGGTATCGCAGGGCATTGCTGATAAAGATAAAATTGCAATCGGTGGGCAAGGGCTTGCTGCTACCAATGTGCTCAAGTTGCTGACTCAAACAGAGTTGTTTGTGACGGGCATTGCACGTAGTGGGCTGTATAATTTAACACTTGCGCCATTTATATTTGATGGAGATGAGCATAGTATGTGGTTGGATAAATCAAAATATTTGCTCAATTCTCCGTTGTTTTCAGCGCATAATATTCGCAGCTCAGTGTTGTTAGTGCATGGCTATCAAGACCGCATGGAAGGTCGTTTTCCTATTCAGTCTGAACGTATGTTTAGTGCTCTGAATGACTTGGGGAAAACCGCAAGATTAGTTTTACTTCCTCATAGTGATCATCGTTTTAGCAATGAGCAAGATTTACTGCACATGCTTTATGAGCAACAACAATGGTTGAAGCTGCATTTTGACCCGTTACCAGAGATTGAGACAGACGAGTCGGTGCCAGAGCACTTGCGCTTTGAGCCAGTCTCTGAAGAGGCACAGCTTGAATATCCCTCTCCTTGGGGATAGATAGAAAGGCCCCATTTGTGGGCCTTTAAATTAGGCTTCTTTGGTGGTGATAGAGCTACCTACAGATGCAGTAATGACCAATAATATAGCTGCCCACTGCCAAAATGTGAGCAGTTCCCCCAGTATGAGTAGCCCAGCGAGCGCTGCGATAGCAGGTTCAAGGCTCATCATAATACTGAACCCTTGTGCGGGCATATTTTTCAGTGCAATCATCTCTAAAGTGTAAGGTAAAGCACTCGAAAGCAAGGCGATAGCAATGCCTAGCGGTATAAGAGACCAGTCTAGTAATGCGCTGCCCTGTGATATTACTCCGTATGGGACAATCGTGATGGCGGCTATACTCATTCCCAGAGCAACAGCCATACCTCCAGAGCCTTGACTGCCGGTTTTTTTTCCAAACACAATGTATCCAGCCCAACAAGCGCCTGCTGTTAAGGCGAGTATTACGCCAACTGGGTCTAATCCGTCTACTTCATTCATATCAGGAAGCAATAAGAAAATCCCGACAATGGCTAGCAATACCCAGAGGTAGTCCCGTTTTCTTTTCGACGCAAACAGTGCAACCGCGAGCGGGCCGGTAAACTCTAAGGCAACGCCAATCCCTAGGGGAATACGAGCAATGGCAAAATAAAAAGTTAAATTCATGACACCTAGAGATAAACCATAGAGAATAACTGGTCGCCAGTTTGTTGGTAATTTTCGCCATGGTTTAAAGACAAGGCACAGTATCAGGGCTGAAAAACCTAGGCGATAGGCGGTGGTGCCTTCAGGCCCAACATGGGGGAACAATTGTTTTGCAATTGATGCCCCTGATTGGATAGTTACCATGGCCAGTAGTAAACATGCAATTGCATATAAAAAGCGTTTGCCTAAAAGTTGCATAATTGAGCCTGTTATTACAAAAAGGGCGCTAGTCTAAAGCGTTACATTTAATCTCTCAATACTTTTGTATACATTATTCTATATTGAGCCTTAAATTGACTCTTTATATGTATTTTATGTGATAACTTTGTTTTTTATGTTGTTTTTATGTTTTTTTGAGCCAGGTATGTCTGCCATGCATGTTCATGTTTTGACATTTGCTTGTGCTTTTTTGAGTTTAAATGGGCTTGTTTGTCCTGCTCAGTTAAGAATGGGCCAACGCGGCACATAGGGCAATGTGAAGGCATAAGATAATGAGGTTTTAATAACGGTAAACTTGCTATAGATTTGGGAGACCAAAAGTAACTGATCCCGCGAGTGTCTTTGACGTGCTTATCTCTGTCGACGTTACGGATCTTATATTCAGGAAAGCGCCCGATATCGAATGGCATTTGACCCAAATACTCAAGATTAAGGCCTTGATGTAAAGTTTCTTCTAGGTTCCATTCGCAATATGGTTTTACGTCTTTCGAAGTAATTACGCTTAGCATTGGCCCCGTGGTGTCTAATGCGATGGATTGAGAGTAATTTAAAAAGTGACGTAGTAGACGCCTATTAAGCGTGTTAATACTCAAATTATTTTGTTTAAACTCATCATGGGAAGAAAACGCAGGTATTAGAGGAAACTGGAAAATGACCACATCAAATTTTTGCTCATTTAATTGACCCCATGAGGCTGGATCTGTGGCATCAAACTCAGTTATAACTTGGGTATTTAGCTCTCGCAGCTTATCAAGTGCATGATTTTGGTATTTTTCTCTTAGCACAGTCTCACTGTCATAAATACTCGCAACAATGAGTGTCGGGTTTAGATACTTTTTTATTGAGTAGGAGAAGCTTAAGTCGCCATCTCCCACTGTTAAAATACGCCACTTTGGATCTAACTGCATGAATAAATACTGACTGATTAAAAGTGCTGAATTATATCAAAATTTAGATACCAAAGTCGCTAGATGTCAGCGACTTTTACTGACAATCTGTTAGGTTTGGGTTATGCGTTTCTAAGTTCATCAAGCAGGTGCATCACATCAACACTGGCTTGTTCCATTTTATTGAGTTGTTGAACTGCGCCTTGTTTATCGCCTGTCTGAAACTTTCTAATCGCTTCGACGCCCGATTTATGAACGTCTTTATGGGGACTTTCTAGGCGTCTGTAGGCCGAGTTATCAGAGTATAGTTTCGCTCCATCCCCTGAAAACCATTTTCCTAGTCGGCAAGAAGTATGATCTGCAAAGTCCGATACTGTTTTTTTACTGCTGCCCATGATGACTGCATAAACTTCGCTTTTCCAAACCACATGATCAAGCTTAACCGTTTGAATAAAAGTTTGTTTAGTTGCGTTTGTAATGGTTGTTTTCATAGAACCGCAACTGGCAACGATATGTCCATACTCGTCATTTAGGTGCTCTATGCTATTTGATAGAGTTTTATTTGAGTCTTGAATGACCGAGACATCTTTCACTGTCAACTGTGTTGTATCAATGATTTTAGTCACTAATTCAGATACCTCATTGGCAGAAGCACTGGTGTTGTTAGCCAAGGCTCTCACTTCATCCGCAACCACACTGAACCCTCTACCTGCTTCGCCCGCTCGTGCGGCTTCAATCGCTGCATTGAGTGCAAGTAGGTTAGTTTGATCTGAAATCTTAGAGATAGTCGCGACAAATGTATGTATGTTGTCGGCCATATGTGACAGTCCAGATATATTATCAGTCATGCTAGACATATTGTCGGATAACTGACCCATCCCGGATAAAATGTTTGATAAAGATTGCTCTGAGGTTTCAAAAGATTGATTGACTTGAGAAATTGCAGCACTGTCTTGTTCGATATTCTGAAAGCTATGCAGTACGGTTTCTCTGATCCCTTCAATTTGGCTCATACCAGACAAAGCGCATTGAAGTAATTGATTGTCCGTATTGTCATTTAATTGTTGTTGCGCCTCAATAAGCTGTGACTGAAGTCTATTATTGTCAGCAGCTAAACGCTCATTTTCTTGTCGTTGCTGCGCTAATTCTGCTTTGACTTGTGAGAGTTCGGATTTCAGTTCTGAGCTTGAAAATAGATTGTTGAGCACTAGTCAATCCCCTTTGTAATATGAGTGCGCTGATAATTGATTGTGAGTACTTTTTATTATGTTAATGGTTTCAAATTGGCCAAAATCTAGAGCCGCTTTTGCGTTTGTATTAGTGACGACTCAGCACGATTAAAGCCTGCCATAAATAATTTTATAGAAGGTACTTTTTTCAATGATAATTCAAAGGGTTTTATATTGGAAAAGTTTTTAATGAAAAAGCTGGGTATTTTCAAGAGAGTTAGCTCACTCTAGGCTTTGAGCGTACAGACTTTAAGCTCTTATTACTGTACATAGACGCATCAGCCAAGTGCAAAAGCTTATCTGGTGCCACATCTGTATCTGTTGCCGTAAATCCAATGCTGATCCCAACGCCATATTCGAATACTTCTTCAAGCAACTTCTTTCGTAATTGTTCGTCATTCTCAGTATCAAAGGTGCCGAAAGCGACAAACTCATCACCACCAATTCTAAAGCAGTTTTCTTCTCCAAATAACTCGCTCAGTGATTGGGCGACTTTTTTCAAAATTAAATCTCCACAACTATGTCCAAATTTATCATTGGCACATTTGAAGTCATCTAAGTCAAAATAAAAGAGGGTTGTATATTTTTTGCATAGTGAAGGGAATTGGGTGAAGCATGCTCTGCGGTTACCTATTTGGGTTAACTCGTCATGGGTTGCATCAAACTTTAATTTTTCTTCTAGCCGTTTGCGTTGTTGGATTTCATTGTTAAGCAAAGATATTGATTCTCTTTGTCTGACAATCATGGTGTAAAGGGAGTAACAGATCAGTAAAAAGCCAAACTGTTTTAAAGACGTATCTAATGCAATGACAGGGAAAATATCAACAGCAATAAAGTCGTCAAGTAAGTCAAGAAGTAACCCAACGCAATATATTGACCATGCACATATCAAAATGTTGTTTTTGAGGTGTGGAGCAGAATAAACAATCATCACCGACGCGATAGCGAACCAAAAAAGTTCTTCAATAGAGTCTAACAAATCTCCAGGCTGTTCCCTCATCCACAGGTAGAATGAGACCACGAATATCCCAATGAACCCGTAAAGCAGCTTTTGAATCATATTTCCACTCCTAACGCTCCCCTTTAACTTATAGCAGTTTTATTATCGCTCTGCTTGATTGAAAACTAATTTACCGCATTGATTCAGATATTTGAAATAGTTAGTTGTAAATTATTCAATAAAAAACGTTCGAAGTTATAAATTATGCTAGCTAAAATAAAGGTATAAGCTTGCCGACACCTTAAACACTATTCGAATATGGTAATTGATCTTCTGCGAAACGGACAGTGCTTTTACATTGCAGCAAAGGAATACTTGTTGTGCCGGCTTATTAATCGTTTAAAGTGATTATTCTATCTAGTTAATTCAATAGCTTGAGAGATCATAAACAGGTGAGAAACAAACACAACGGAGGTCAGAACAAAGCGCATTTGTCTGTAATCTTTATGTGTTTCTTGCCATTTGGGCATACTCTTTTCAAACCACAATACTAACCAGTAGCTTGCAGCAAGGTAGGTTAACTGCCCGGTTAAAGACACCAAAGCTAAAAGAGGAAAAGGAATAACAACCAGCACAGCTAATATCGCGTGCACTTTAGCTTGCTCGCCCGCTCGCCACAGTGTCCCCGCCATAAATGCCAAAATACCCATGCTATAAAAAGTGAATGTTTTTACCAGTGTTTCCGAGCTGCCTAACATCAATGTTGATGCGATACAAAGTAAAAAAGGCACAAAGCCAAAGTAGCCTAACTGGATGTGATTGAAGTACGGGTGCATAAAGTCTCTTAGTTCGTAATAGTTTATAAATAAAATTAACGGAGCGGACAAACCGCTTCATCTTATTGTTACGAGTTGATTATACCTAAGGTTTACAATGTCATTGAGTTTATTTAATCGGATTAATCGATAGCAATAATAGTTTTAATCAATTTTATTTGAAGCCTCTAAGCCATTATCTTTGTAGTCAAGCAAGGCGAGGACAGTCGCCAACACTAAATACACACTGATAAAGAGGATAGCCATGAGCACTTCATTGATTAACACAAAACTTTTACCTTTCAACGCAACTGCTTACCACAAGGGTGACTTTGTAGAAGTATCAGAACAAGATTTATTAGGTAAATGGAGTATCGTTTTCTTCTACCCAGCTGATTTTACTTTTGTCTGCCCGACAGAGCTAGGTGACTTAGCTGACCACTATGCGCAGCTTCAAGAAATGGGCGTTGAAGTTTACTCAGTATCTACTGACACACACTTTACTCACAAAGCATGGCACGATGCTTCAGACACAATCAAAAAGATTCAATTCCCAATGATTGGTGACCCAACAGGCAAAATTACACGCAACTTTGGTGTGATGATTGAAGAAGAAGGCCTAGCACTGCGTGGAACCTTTGTTATTAACCCAGAAGGTGAAATCAAAGTTGTTGAAACTCACGATTTAGGTATTGGCCGAAGTGCAAACGAGCTACTACGTAAAGTACAAGCTGCACAATATATCGCAACGCATGACGGTGAAGTATGCCCAGCATCATGGCAGCCAGGTGAAGAGACACTAGCACCATCTTTAGACCTAGTAGGCAAAATCTAATCGTGCCTAGTCAATACCTACCAGCGATTGCTGGTAGGTATTACTTGAATTTGTATATCTTTTATCAAGCAAGCAAGAGCTTTGCGTTTCAATGAGGAATTATAAAAATGTTAGATGCGCAAATTAAACAGCAGCTCACTGAGCACTTTAAAAATATTAAATCACCGGTAGAGTTAAGAGTCGCGCTCGATAGCAGCAGTAAGTCCAATGAATTGAACTCGCTCGCTCAAGATCTTGCTTTGTTGAGCCCTCATATATCGGTTGCAGAAAATTACGATATCAATGCCAGAAGACCATCATTGCAAGTCAGATCGCAACAGACTAATACTGAGATAAACTTTGCCGGTGTGCCGATGGGGCACGAGTTTACGAGCTTGATCTTAGCGCTTTTACATAGTGGTGGGCATGATACGAAATTGGCCGGTGATGAACTCGCAGTCATTAAAGAAATTGATAAGCCATTAAACTTTGAAGTATATGTATCTTTAAGCTGTCAAACTTGCCCTCAAGTTGTACAGGCGCTAAACGTTTTGGCCGCAAGTAATGCCAATATTATCGCAACAATGATAGATGGCGCGTTATTTCAACAAGAAGTAGAAGAGCGCAACATCATGGCTGTGCCGAGCGTCTACCTAAACGGCGAGCTATTTAGCCAAGGCGCAATTGGCTTGGCAGATATTTTGAAAAAGCTAGATAGCAACTCAGCACAAAAGACGAAGGAAAAACTCAACAAAAAAGCACCGTTTGACGTGTTAGTTGTCGGTGGCGGCCCCGCGGGTGCGTCCGCTGCAGTGTATGCAGCGAGAAAGGGGTTAAATACCGGTGTTGTTGCGGAGCGTTTTGGTGGTCAAGTCGCGGATACTATGAGCATAGAGAATTTTATCTCAGTGAAAGAGACTGAGGGTCCGAAACTCGTGGCCCAATTGGAGCAGCACGTCAAGCAATACGACGTCGATGTGATGGACAGTAATCGAGTCACAAACATCGAACGCAACGAATATTTGGATATTGAATTAGAAAATGGCGCAAAACTGCAAGCAAAGTCAGTTGTGATTTCAACTGGCGCTAGATGGCGCAATGTAAATGTGCCCGGTGAGCAAGAATATAAAGGTCGTGGTGTGGCGTATTGCCCACACTGTGATGGGCCTTTATTTAAAGGTAAACCAGTCGCTGTTATCGGTGGTGGCAATTCAGGTATTGAAGCGGCTATCGATTTAGCGAACATTGTTGAGCATGTCACTGTATTGGAGTTTGCAAGCGAATTAAAAGCGGATCAAGTTTTAATTGATAAAGCGAAAAGCTTACCAAATATTGTAATTCACACAGATGCGCAAACAACGGAAATAATCGGCGATAAAAATAAAGTTAATGCCCTAAAATACCTTGACCGTATAACGGGTGAAGAACAGTTAATTAGTGTGTCAGGTATTTTTGTTCAGATTGGTTTGGTCCCTAATTCAGAGTGGCTAAGTAATAGTGATATAAATTTAAATAAATTTGGTGAAATAGAAATAGACAACAAAGGGTCTACTAATATGCAAGGTGTTTTTGCCGCGGGTGACGTGACCACAACTCCTTTTAAGCAAATTGTGATTGCGATGGGGAGTGGAGCAACTGCCAGTTTAGGGGCGTTTGAGTATTTGATCCGTGAAGAGGGGGCATCCGCCGCTGCCTAGTTTCCCTTATAAGCCGAGGAGCTCGGCTGACTTTATTCATTGCAATATACCCATGCAATGTTTTCTCCAGCCACGCAATTGCGTGGCTTTTTTTACGACTTCCATTACTAAGTTACAGCGAATATTTAATTTGTAATTGATTTATATTAATCATATATCTCTATTTTTACATTTATGGTAGTTAATTCTGATTGACGAAAAAATAGTGCTATGAAATGATCTGCGGTCGGATACGCAGGAATATTATTGAAATATGGATATAGTCAGGAAAAATTATCTATTCTTAGAAGAACACCTCCCCCCTTATCTTCTCAAACAAATTCATGACTTGAGTGAAAAAGAAGTGAATGCTTTTCAGCAGAATTTTTATGGCTCAGAAGTGAGAAAAAGCTGCGAAGCGCAAGCCTCCTTGTTTTTAAAACACCCCTCTCATTTACGCATGAATTTTACGACAATAGAGGGAAGGGACTATGCCCATCAAATTTGTATCAACAATCTAAACGTCGCAGCAAAAAAGCTGGGCTGCCAGCCAGCATCAAAACCGCAAAGAGGCACACTTGTTGTACTTGGAGTTGGCTCTGGTCTACACATTAGCAAGTTGCTCAATGCGATACGATATACTGATGTTGTGATTATTGAGCCAAACGCTGTGCAATTTGCGATGGCAAGTAAGCATGTTGACTTAGCACAAATAAAGCACGAGTGTGAAAAAAGGCAGGGTTCATTCACCATCTTGAGCATTGATAGCTTCGAAGCATTTAATCAGGCTTTTAGGCAATTGATGGTTAAGTTGGGGAGTCATCTTATTGTTGATATCAGTGTGTATCGGCATTACAGCACGCCAACATTTGATCAGATTTTTGAACAATTTAAGCAATGGCGAAATAACTTCGCGAGTATGTGGGGTTTTTTAGAAGATGAGTTAGTTGGGCTCAAACATGGCTTGATCAATAATCAAAAAGAAGGTGTTAAAAGTTACACCAATATCTTAAAAGCACATCAAAAAGCGTCAGCAGTTATTGTGGGTACTGGGCCTTCTTTGGACCAGAATATTGCACATTTACAGACTATCAAAGACCAAGTGATTGTTGTGTCATGTGGTACTTCACTGAGCACCTTACTGAAAGTCGGCATCATTCCTGATTTTCACATTGAAATGGAGCGAGTATTAGAAACTTACTACTTAAAAGAGTCTGAACTCAGTGACCCTAGATTAGAAAATACGGTATTGGTGACATTAAGTACGGTATACCCGAAACTCCTTGAGCGCTTTAAGCATAAAATTGTGTTTGCAAAAGGGAATGATGTGGGAACTGAGATTTATGCTAATACTGAGCACCCTGTACAACCTTTGTACCACTGTAACCCAACAGTGACTAACATGGCTGCGACTGCGCTTCAGCGTATGGGTATAAGAAATTTGGTTTTGCTAGGGTGTGATTATGGCTACGCAGATCCGAATGAGCACCACAGTAAGTTATCGGGTTATTTCGATAAGAGCAGTGATCTATCATTGGCGCGCTTTAATGCTGAGCTAAAAGTAGCTGGCAATTTTCGTGAATATGTTTTCACGTCTCGTGTCTTTAATGAAGCACGCATTGCACAAGAGCGCCTACTTAAAATCAATCCAGAATTGAATGTGCTCAATGCAAGTGATGGGGCTTTTATTCAAGGTACTACAGCAGTACAATTCGAAGACCTGTTATTTCAACCTGTTGCAAAAGATGAAATTTTGCATAAGGTTATCGCTTATAATAAAGCGTATAAATTTGTACATACGGCAAATTGGAAAGCCATAAATAATTGTATGGAACAAGTACAAAATCTTCATCAAAAGCTCACTGCGTCTACTTCCATAGAATCTATATTGGAAGTGATTAATCAGTTTATTTTTCAATTACATAGTAATCAAAACGATAAAGTTAGCAAGCTACTACTTAGCGGATCTTTGAAGTATACAGTTGCGACAATTTCTAGTCATATTAATCACTTATCGAAAGATAAATGGCCTGAGTATGAACGGATTGTACGCAATGAGCTCGACTCTATGTGTGACGTAGTCATTGCTAAGTTATCACTCCAAAGCAACGTAAATTAAGGGAAACTAATGAAGTTCAATTTAAAAGCAGTTCTACCTATTGCTTTAATCGCAGTCCACTCGGGAAAGACTGTGGCGCAAACGGTTGAGCACTTTAGCTCGGATGAAAGGCCTGCTCAAGTAGGCACAGGATTTCAAAATCAAGAATTGAATGGTCAGTTTTACGCCGGTGATTCATACGGCGCAGG